>DAOMQA010000007.1:0-113857 GCA_035445085.1 Kapaibacterium sp. (SeqCode) | reverse complement strand
ATTGTACTACTTGTTTAGCTTTTACTACATATTGACCAAAGTTGGTTGTATCCCAAGCAATCACTCTTTCAGTTACAACACTACCCTTAGAATTATATATAGTGTATTTAGCATCAAATTTAGCTATGCCACGAAGACCAGTGTTTTGTATTTCGCCTCTTAAGTCCATATTTAAACCACGAGGATATTTATAGTATCGTGGCTCTTTGTTGCCTAGGGGCATCGTGATGTTTCTTGCTGAAATATCCCATTCCCAAGAAACTGTAAAGTTTTTCTTAACTATTTTGTAGTCTGGGGTACCAGGTTTTTTAAAACCAACAATAACTTGATACTCACCGCCATTAGCATTTTTAAAGCCATAGTTACCAACAACGGCAGAACCAGTAGCTGTTTGAACATAATATGTAAAATTTTTATCAAGTAAGCCGGGAGTACCAATAGGGATTTCATTGCTACCATTGTATAGGGCTTGGTATACAATATTAGAGCTTGGCAAAGGTCCAATAATTTTATAAGTCATCATCGAGCCGGCTGCTTGGGCGCTACCAAAACGTACAGATGGGCGTTTAAAGTATTCACCATCTCTTGTAGTACCATTGTATGCTTCATCTGCTAATAATATGTCATCTGGTTCTAAGTTAGAAGGGAAAGTTTCTTTAATAGGAATTACATATTCTACTAAGTAGTCTTCCATTTCGCCAAAATTATAGCCATAATAACCATCGTAGCCATAAGGAGTATAATCAAAAGCGTAGCCATTCCAGCAAGCATTATAGCCTTCGCCTAAAGTATAGTTATTAGGAGTTGCATTATAAGGATAATAGTACGCAGTAGCAAAACGCATACGGCTTACACCTGTTTCGATAGTTTCAGGTACAGTAAATTCCCACTCTTGCATATAATCACGCATACAAGTTGGATAGTATGCCCACCAATCATAAGTAGAGCCAATTTTTCTAACTTTGTTAGAAGCTATACTTTGAGGGCTATTTAACCACTCGTCAGCATCGTGGAAGTCGCCGTCGGAGTTCCAGTCGATAAATAGACGAGTTGTGTAATAGCTACCATAGTTGTACATAGGATCACAATAATCATAGCCAGTATAAGCATAATAATTATAATCACCCCAAATCTTAACTCTATACGTAGCTCCCGGTTCTAACTCACCTTTTACGCCAGTATATTTATAACATCCTTCCCAAGGACCTGTAAGTTCGCCTAAGTTGATATTTGTTCTACTTTCACGATTTAATTTTATTTCGCCAGTCTTGGCATCTACAATTTGAACTTGCAATATAGGAACAGTAAAGTACCTATACCCGTATTGAGTGTAATATAATGGGAAACACCATAATTCTGGTGGGTTACCCATTTGCTGATTGGCTGGCACCATATCAGGGCTAGGTGTGCAATAATTTTGCGGACCTTCCTGTGCGTTGCTACTATTAGTAGTTAAGCCAAGCATTACAAAAAGAGCTAATACAGTAAATACCATACTTTTAGCAATTTTGTTCTTTTTAAACATTTCAACCTCTATTGAATAATGAATAGAATTTAATTATAGTTCTATAGTAATAACACAATAAAGGCAAAAAAGTTACAGAAAAATTAAATTTATTTAACTTTTCTGTGCTTATACAAAAAATAGTGTAAAAATAATTTCTATTTCTACACTATTAATTCATTTTTCTCAATATCGATTATAGTTAATTATTCAGGGATAATTAGCATACCAAACCTTATTAAACATACTTATATAACAAGCATACCAAGTATTCGTTGAATACTTGTTTCAAATATTTTCAAATTAATTTTTGTTAATAAAAGTTGATTAAATACATTTAATTGATTTAGCTGAATTTCTCTAAATTCTATTTGTGTAATTGTGCCTATTCGAAGCTTTTCTTTTGCAATTTCTAAGTTACTTTGGGATAAAAGTAGATTTTTTTCTTGAATATTCTTTACTTGGATTGTGGAATTATAGGAATCTATTGTAGATTTTAATTCTTTTTGAATCAATTTTTCTAATTCTTCTTTGTTTAGCTTACTTATTTGTGCGTTTAGTTCTTGATTTTCAATTATAGTATTATTCTTAAAACCTTCAAACAAATTTAAATTTAAAGATACCCCATAATTAAAACCATTAGCTACATTACTTTTTAATAACCCTGCTTGTGATTCAACGGAGTTGTAAGTATAGCCGCCATATAGATTGATAGTAGGCAAATAATTAGATTTAAGCCTATCTATATCATTCTGTGAAATCTGAATGCCTAGGTCTGCTAATTTTAAATCTGTATTCTGGGCAAGCTCGTTTTGTAGAGATGCATAACTATAAGATTGAGAATTAAATGTCAGTGAGTCTGATATTTTGAATTGCCTATCTACAGGTTCTCCTAATAAAATATTAAACTCATTTCTTTGAATTTCATAATTATTTAGGGCGTATATCGAATCTGAAATATCTTTGTTTAAGTCTATTTCGGCTTGCAAAAGCTCCATGCCAGATGCTTTTCCAATTTCTTTTCTATTAAATACTATATTATATCTAAATCTTGATACTTCTAAATTTTGACTAATTAGCAACAGATTTTCATTTAAAAAATATAAAGTATTATACGAGGCAGTAATTTGACTTATTAAGTCTTCAGATTTTTTTCTTAATTGTAATCTGCTAACTTCATTGTTTAATTTTAATAAATCATAATCAATAAACATTCCCATACCATCAAATATTTTCCAATTGGCAGTAATAGAACCAAGTAAGCTATTCCCAGTAGCCCCATTTTTTTCGACCTCTCTACCATCATAGAAATTTTGATTAACATCATTTATAGTATTGTCTTGTGTAATTTTCAAATCCAAGGTTGGCAGAAAAGCCCCTGTACCAACATTTAGACTATTTTCAGCAATTTTACTTTGCAAAGTAGTAGCTCTTATAGAATAATTATTTTTTAGAGCAATTTTAATTGCATCTTCTAAAGATAAATTTTCTTGAGCTTCTATACTTTGAGACATTAATACAATGATAATGACAACACAAGAATAGATATTATACTTAATTATCTTTTTAAAATATTTATTTAATTTCATTATTCTTCACCTACAATATTTCGATTGGTTAAGTTTTTTTCGGATACAAAAATGTAGATAGCTGGTATAACATACAATGTCAATGCAGTCGAAATAATCAACCCACCTACAACACCGATCCCCATTGACTGTCTACTTCCTGCACCTTCACCGAGAGCCAAAGCAATAGGCAAGGTGCCTAATATTGTGGTTAATGAAGTCATCACAATAGGCCTAAACCTAAGGGCTGCTGCTACTTTTACAGCTTCAACAATCGATAAACCCGCTTCGCGTTGTTGGTTAGCAAATTCTACAATTAAGATACCGTTCTTAGTAACCAATCCAATCAGCATAATTAGACCAATTTCACTAAAAATATTCAGAGTTTGATTAAAATACCACAATGTGATTACTGCACCAGATATGGCTAAAGGAACGGTTAGCATTATTACAAATGGGTCTCTAAAACTTTCAAATTGTGCTGCCAACACTAAGTAAATTAACAATAGTGCTAAAATAAATGTAAACAATAAAGAAGACGAAGACTCAACGAAGTCCTTTGATGGTCCATCTAACGCAGTATAGACTGAACCAGATAGTTGTTTTTTTGCAATTTCGTCCATTGCTTTGATACCGTCGCCAATAGTTTTGCCTGGCGCCAAACTTGCAGAAATTGTAGCTGACACAAATCTATTATATCGATACAATTGAGGTGGTGAACTTTTTTCAATAACTCTAACAACATTATCTAATTGAACCATATCGCCTTTTGAATTTCTTACAAATAAAGATTTGACGTCAATTGGAGCTGTTCTATCTTCTCTTAACACTTGACCTATGACTTGGTATTGCTTTCCATTCATAATAAAATAATCAAAGCGTTGCCCAGCCAAAGCTAACTGTAACGTTAGAGCAATATCATTTACAGAAATCCCTAAATTTTTAGCTTTTCCTCTATCGATTTCGATATAAATTTCTGGTTTGTTAAATTTTAGGTCCACATCAACCATAGCAAAAGTTGTATTATTTCTGGCTTCTTGTAGAAACTTCGGAATGAGAGTTTTTAATGTATTTAGGTCTGGAGCTTGCAATACATACTGAACAGGCAAACCAGAGCGGGATGAACCAATAGATTGTTCTTGGATAACAAAACTTCTGGTATCATTAGCAGCATTTACAACTTTCGTTACATCTTGAGCTATTTCTTCTTGAGTTTTAGTTCTCTCATTAGGTTTATAAAGGTTCATCATAATAAAACTACTATTAACAGAACTAGAAGCACCAAAACCAGGAGAAGTAACAGACAATATAAATCTATCGCCCTCTACATTAGCATCGATAGAATCTACTAATTTAGTAACATAATTTTCCATATAGTCATAAGTACTTCCTTCTGGTGCAACGGACATAATTCTTAGAGAGCTTCTATCCTCGATAGGCGCTAATTCTGTTGGTAGCATTGAACCAAAGAAATAAATTATTAGTAATGAGAGTAGCATCACTGGTAGAGCTAACCATTTTTTACTAATGAATGCCTCTAAAGTATTCGCATAAAATGAATTTAATTTTTCAAAAAACGGTTCCGTTAATTGATAAAACTTAGAATGGTTAGTTTTCTTGAGTATCCTCGACGACATCATAGGAGTAAGAGTAAGAGCAACAAAAGCAGAAATTAAAACAGAACCAGCTATAACAATACCAAATTCTCTAAACAGTCTACCCGTAATTCCTTGTAAAAACATAATCGGCATAAAAACAGCTGCTAATGTAATAGTAGTAGCAATAATCGCAAAGAATATCTCTGCCGAACCTTTAAGCCCCGCTTCTAAAGGAGTATATCCCTCTTCAATTTTCTTATATATATTCTCTAAAACTACAATGGCATCATCAACTACCAGACCGATAGCTAAGACAATACCAAGTAGTGTAAGTACATTAATACTAAAATCCATAATGTACATTATAAAAAAGGCGCCGACTAATGAAATTGGTATTACAATTATAGGAATAATTGTAGAACGTAAATCGCGAAGGAAGAAATAAATAACCATTATCACTAACAAGAAAGCAATAATAATTGTTTCGCCTACCTCTTTTATTGATGCTCTAATAAAATCAGTTTGGTCAAAGCCAATGCTTAATTCTACGTCGTTCGGCAGATCTTTTTTTATCAGTTCAATTCTACGATAAAATTCATCTGCAATATTGATATAATTAGCTCCCGGCTGCGGAATTAATACAACTCCTACCATTGGGATTTGGTTACCTTTCAATAGTGTTCTGTCGTTTTCTGGATATAATTCTGCAAAACCAATATCTTTAAACTTAATTACATTACCGTCAATTTCTTTTATTATTAAATTATTAAAATCATCTTCATTATATAGTCTACCCATCGTTCTAACGGTCAGTTCTGTATTTTTACCCTCTACCCTACCCGACGGTAGTTCTACATTTTCATTAATTAAAACATTTCTTACATCTACTGGCGTTAAGCCAAAGGCAGCCAATTTCTTTGGGTCCATCCACATTCTCATAGAATATTTCTTTTCCCCCCAAATTCTCACTTCACTAACGCCCGGTATTGTTTGTAGTCTTTCTTTAAATACATTATCTGCCATAGCAGACATTTCTAGAAGGTTTCTTTTATTGCTTTTAATTGCAAGCATCACAATAGGCTGCGCATCAGCATCAGATTTAGAAACTATGGGCGGGTCTGCATCTAATGGTAGCAATCTTTGAGCTCGCGATACTCTATCTCGTACATCATTAGCCGCAATATCTAAGTCCATTTCTATACCAAATTCAACAGTAATTGTACTTCGTCCATCTCTACTTACTGATTTTAATGATCTTATCCCAGCAATACCATTTATCGATTCTTCTAACGGCTCTGTAATTTGAGTTTCAATTACATCGGAGTTAGCTCCAATATAATTAGTAGTAACTGTTATAATCGGTGTATCAACATTCGGAAACTCTCTTACACCTAAATAAGTATATCCAATAATACCAAATATTATAATTACCAAAGACATAACAATAGATAAGACGGGGCGCCTTATTGATAAAGATGATAAACTCATTTTGCCTCTTCTAATGTTATATTTACAGGAGTATTTGGTCTAAGTTGTATAATGCCAGAGGTAATAACAATATCACCTTCATTAAGACCATCAATAATTTCAATTTCAGTTGCCGTTCTAAGTCCAGTCTTTACTTTTTGTAATATTGCTTTGCCATCTTGATATACGTACACTTTTTCGGACTCAATATCAGGAATGATGGATTGTGTTGGCACCATAAGTTTTTCACTATTACTTGTAATATTTAAATTAACATCAGCAAAAGAACCAGGCCTTATTTTATTAGAATTATTTTGATAGTATGCACGAATAACCAAAGTCCTTGTACTAGTATTAATTCCTGGGTCCACAGCATATATAGTAGCCTTATACGGAGTAGGGCTAGTAGATAAATAAAATTCAACTTCTTTGCCTACTTCTACCAAGCTATTATATTTTTGCGGGACAGAAAATTCTAATTTTAATCTATCAGTCTTATATAAATTAGAAATGATGTCGTTTGTAGAAATAAATGAGCCAACACTAAAATATCTTAGCCCAGCCACTCCACTAAAAGGAGCATAAATTGAAGTTTTATCTAACATGGCTTTTAAATACTCTAACTGCGCTTTTTGAACTAATACTTCATTAAGTGAAATGTCATATTCTTCTTGGCTTATTCCATCTTTTGCTAATAATTTTTTTTGGCGTTTTTCAGTTACTTCTAATAGAGATAATTTCTCTTTTGCTTGAGTAATTTGAGCTTCAATATCATCAGATTTGAGTTTAATCAAAAGCTGATTAGCAGCCACATTTTTACCTTCAGTGAAATTAATTTTTTGAATTTTACCAGCAATTTCAGACTTTAGTTGGATACTTTCATCGGCTAAAAAAGTACCTGTGGTAATAATCTTATCATCAAGTATTTTTAATTGTACTTTTTGAGCATTTACACTAAGAGTTGGATTTACAATTTTGGCAGCATTACCTTTTTTCTTACTGCCATCGCCGAGGTACTTTTGCACAACTACGAACGTAACTACAGAAGCTATTATTAAAGTAATAGCAATGAACTTAATATTTCTTCTCATATATTTCTAAAATTTGTCTTTTACAAAGCAAAGTTTCAGACGTATAAATTCCTTATTAATTTGAGGCCTATACTTAAAAAATGAAAAATAATTAATTATTTTTTATCACTATTTCTACACAACGTGAGTATATTTTGCTTTCAGGAGTATCTAATTTTTGGTATTTTGTGTTAATCCCCGCACCAATTATATTGATATTTTTACTATTTAAATATTTAGCTACTTCTTTTGCTCTTTGCAAGGACAGCACCTTATTAAATTCTGGATTACCTATATCATCTGTATAGCCAATTACTTCAACCAGAGAATTTTGTTTTATATTTTTATTAATATTCTTAATAATGGCGATATTATTAGGGTCTAATTCATTTGAATTATACTCAAAGTTAATTAGAAATCTCGTTAATTGTTCGGGTGCATTTTGTTCTAAAATTTCGAACTTTTGTAAACTCTTGTAATTTATTTTAATAATTTTCTCATTCGCTATTATGTCAGCTAAATTATCGCTTTGCAATATAATTTTTAAAAATGTTGCTGTTGGGGTGATTTTATTGATTAATGTGTTCATGTCCAGTGATATATCTTTAGTTTGTGGGTCTAATTTTTCTGAATATATTAAAGTGGAGTCCATATATATATTTAATTCCAATGGATTTGATTTATTCTTTAAGTTAGCATCAATTTTTAGATTTAGTATATTATTCTTAACTAATTTTATGGTGTCCTTACTTGTTAGTGGCTCAATAAGATCATCTGTTAATAATTCAATAATTGAATATTTATTATTTGATGACAAATTGGAATCGATATTAAGTTTAATAGCATCGTCGTTAATATTCAGTTTTTCAACAAGGAATTTTCTTAATAGTTCTAATCTTAGAGAATCATTACTTAACTGGTTATTTGTAGCTATTAGCCTTAATATAATTTTATTCTTGCTTGCTTGGTATCTCTCTTTCAATACATTAAATAAATTATAATAAGGCAGTTTATTAGCAGAATTAGCCAAAAAGCTGTCTGAAATAAAGTTTTGATTTTTATCATAAAATATTCTATTCAATATAGGTATTTCATCGCTTGCAATAATTTCACTAATGTTTATTTTATCAACAATATTATTGCTTGTATCATTAATAGCAAAATTAATATATTCTTGCTTGCTATCTACAAATACAGTATCATATCTAAACTTAGTTTTTCTTATAGTTAGCTTTTTCTTAATAACTAAAGTATCATATTCAATTATAGTTTGCCCTTTAATATATGAGCTTTTATTTTTTATTTCCTGTACTTTGCCTACTATTGTATCAATTGGATTAATATATGATGGTTTAAATATACTGTCAAATTTAGACTTTATCTTATAGTCTTTGTGTGTCATTATTTCTAAAGTATCCAAAGATATTAATCCTATATTTTTAATTTCACTTAACTCTAATTTATTCTCCTCCTTATTTAATTCAAATATTAATGATAAACCAGCAGATAGGTTAAATGATCGCCAATTCATATTTTCAGAAATTTTAAGTACATTAATTTCGGCAGAAATTGTAGGCTCTAAATATATAGAATTTGAGTTATTAATAGGTAATTTATAGGATAACCTTGGAATAACAGAAAGAGCGAAATCATTTTGCGATGGCAATTTTCCAGAGTTAGCATTTCGTATTCTACTACCAGTATCGTTGCCGAGTGAGTCTAAGAACGTTCCTCTATTGCTTGGTTTTGTAATTTGCTCTCTTTGTGAATAATGCTTATTAATAAAATATGATAAGCCAACCCCTAAGCCAAGTATTAGCTTATTAGTTTCATAAGCAAATGATGGTATTATAGATATCATATTAATTTGTGATTGAAGGTAGTGCGTAAACTCACCATTAAAAAAGCCATCTCTACCGCCAAATGTTTCAGTTTCAGTAGCTTCAAATTTACTTGATAATTGAGTATATCTTAAATCAAATTGAAAAAAGTAGCTTTGTTCAAGGTATTGACGATAAAATAAAGCATAAGATAGCTTGCTATCATACCCAAAATCGAAGCGAGGGCAGCAATTAGGTACACCTTGTAATTGCTTAAAATCTGCATAATTGAAGTAATTATTAAAGCTTATATTAATACCAAGCAATTCATCATTCTCCACTTGAGAAAATGAAGTATTAAAGATGACTAAAACTCCGCATAATAAAAATATTAATCTATACATACTTTACAATATCTGCCTATTCAGATACTGTAAAATAACTAAAAAATGTGTATTTATCTAATTAGATTAATATTAAAAGATTGTTGGTAGCTTGGCGTTCTGAGTAATATATAATATAAGCCCGAACTAAGTTTACTTAAGCTTATATAATTATTGTAGTTTCCCTTTGTAAGGTATTTATCAATAACTGTTTGTATTAAATTACCATTATAATCATAAATTAATATTTGAGTATGCGCAGATTCAATAAGGCTATAATCGATTGTTGCAATATCATTATTTTGCACAGCAACCTTAAGGTCGATTATTCTATCAAAATTAATTAGGCGAGCACCATTGGCATAGCATAAGTTATTTAATTTAAAGTTACCTGTTATAGTACCTATTTTCTCATTGTAATTATTTGCAAATACGGAGCTTAATTTTAGTTTAGTAATTGAGTCATTACCTAATGCAACTTTAAAAGTAAAGTTAAAAACACTATCCTTAGCTATATCCAAAACTAATGGAATAATTCTAATATTTCCTTCGATTTCACCAATCGGTGTACTATTTGTAGGGAACAATACCGAATTATTTACTTGTAAGTTACAGGTTATTGTATCAGAATTTATGAACCTCAAAAAATTACTATTTATAACTTTAAGGGTTATTGTTATGTCGTCCCCAGCACTCGCACTATAGCTTTCAATAAATAATTTTGGCTTAATATTGCTGGGTATATTTTTTTTAACAACAGCTCTTACTTTAAATGAATATAAATTGCCACACACATCAAAAAAAGTAAAATTTTCAATAAATTCACCTTCTTCGGCAGACTTAAATCTTATTCTGAAAACCCCATCTACTTTAGATTCAGACCATGGCTGCAGTAATCTAGGATTAATATCGATAATTTCAAAATTACCTTTAGAAATTGGTGGCTTGAAAAACTCTATCGGCAAGGAACCAATATTTCTGACATAAATTTCTTTTTCAACAATATCATTAACCTTTACATTATCAAAATCAACAAGCTCTTTTTCAAACTTGATATTATAAGAATTTTTTTCTGCAATTAAAGGTATGGCGATAGCCACTGTGTCGTAATTTACATTTGATTGCGAGTAAATGATTAGTTCTGCATACTTTTTGCCATCGCTTTGTGGGGCAAAAGTAATTTTTAATTGGCTTTTCTTATACGCTGAAATTATTTTATCATAATTTTTAGGGCTTATAAAATCATTGTAATTTTGCCCAATAATTTCAATTGAATCTATAATTACTTCTCTATTGCTTATATTTTCCAATTCAATAAATGCATAACCCTCATTTTTACAAATTAATTTCTCAAAAATTGGATACTTTGTAATTTTTATTTGGGATTCAGCATAAATATTATAGCTACTCAATAATATGATTATTAAATATATTATCTTATTCATATTTGTAAAGAGTGCCATAAAGAAAATTCCTAAAAATTACTACGCAATTCAGCAGTTAGTGACTCGTAAAATAATGTGCCTACATCTAATCCAACACTCTTATTATGTGTCTTTCTATATTTAAGTTTGGCAATAACTTTATTTCTATCAATTTTAGAAAAAATTAAAGAAATTGAATAACTTACTTGCATATTATCAAAATTGCCGCTTAATTGATTTGTCTGTAAAATTATATTTTTTTGATTGATACTCTCGTTATACTTGAGCCCCATATTATTAAAAATAGTTTTAAACGCATTACTTATATACTCATCGCTAATTTCTTGCTTAAGATTAATAGTTTGGAAATGCTCATATTCTTCAGCCTCAACGCTAAGCTGTTCGGTTTGAGATGAAGTTTTTATATTTTTTTGAGGCGAGGTGTTTTCGCTTTCAATAGAGCTAACGTTATTAGAATTATTAGACGGAAGCACTACATCGCTTTTAGCTTCATTTAGTGCATTATACGTTTTAATTGGTTGCTCTGCTATTATTTGATTATTGCTTATTTCACTTTCGTTGTCTTTACTCATAAAATAATAAATAGTAAAAGCTCCCGCTACTATCATTAAACCTAAAATACTTATTGAACCGCTACTTAGAATACTAGAAAAAGCGTTAGTATTTAGCATAGTCTGGAAATCAGTACTTTGCATTTTTTTGCTTACCATCATTCTAATTTCATCGTGAAGATTTTCTTGCCGAAATTCACTCTCAATTAAATTATAAATATCTTGGTTTTGCTCATCTATATTATCAAATTTATTATCCATTTTAATAATTTATTTAATTTATTAAAAATTTAAGTTTCATTCTAAGTTTATCTAAGCATTTATTAAGTTTATAATGAATAGTTGTAATGGGAATGTTTAGTTCTTTACTTATTTCTTCAAACTTCTTTTGTTCAACTATTCTTCTTATAATAATAATTTTATCTAATTCATCATCAAGAGCATTAATTGCTTCCTTAATATGATGTAACTTTTCATTTTTGATAAGATAGAAGTCTGCATCAGAATTTCTATCAGCCTTAAACTCTAATTTCCTATCATCATTATCATTGTCGGACGTATTCCTATCTATGCTCTGTGTCTTTTTCCTATCGAAGTATCTAATTCTATCAATAATCATATTCTTGAAAATTGTATAAATCCAAGTATACACTTTTTTAGAATCATCAAAAGATTGTCTTGAATCTAAAACTTTTACCCAAGAATCTTGAAACACATCTAACATTTCGTCATAATTTAAGGGTGGTATATACTTTCTGGTTAAGTTAATCCAAAGAACTTTAGTAACATTATTATATAATTCATTAAAGATCTTTTCAATCTCAAAAGAATTAGTTGCATACTTCAGGCTAATCATTAAATGAGTCTGAACTTCATCGTTAATGTTACTTTTTTTCTTATTAGAAATAATAACTTCCATTACCTTTATTATTTTTCAATATTAAATTTATTAAAGATACGAAATTGTTATTTATTTTTTCAATTAAAATTGGCTTAGGCAGTTTATTAAAATAATTGTTTGGAAGGTAGTAAAAGTATCGATTGTTGAACTTAGCGACACACTTTACCCTGCCTAAGCACAATAGAAGAAATCGTACTACAAAAATACAATCTTAGTATTATATTTTACAAGCACAAGTATTAGTTAAATAAGCTCTATCACTGAATTGCAATACTTTTGTTATTTATTATTAATATTACATGTATCTATATCTATTATAAACATAAGCAAGTAATCATAATGCCTAAATCACATTACTTACATATAATCGTTATATTTTATTATATTTAAACAAGTTATATTACTACACATGAAATATACAATCTATTAATCGTACGCCACATTTGCAACTATCTTGAACTTATAATAATTAAACAATAACTACCTAATTATTTTTACATTTTACACTATATATATAAGTACTTTGAACAATATTTTTTTTATCTTCTTTTATTAAAAAGAACAATTGATTAACTTTTTTATTCTTAATTTTGTATAATATTAGTATATAAAATGAGATATTACTTATGTTAGATACGTTATATAATGCAGAACAATTAGCATTAATCAGAACTATTTTTGAGCTGGTATTTATAGAAATTGCGAGCATAAGCACTAAGAGTGATAAAAAGATAGAAATTGCATACATGAATTTTATCAATAAATCGGAACGGCTACCCTACCCATTAGTAAAAGAAATTTTGCTGAACTACAATACTGATAGTGTAAGACATAATGCTCATAATGGCAAATCAGCTCAAGCTAATTTAAAAAGTATAGTAGATTTGATTGATAGCAAAATTGATAAGAATTTAGTAATAGATTTGAAGAAGACTTTAATAGCATTTGCTTATTATATTACAAGTATATCAGGAATACTATTCTACCATAAGTTCAGCAATAGTGAAGAAGACGCTTTACACAACATAGGGAATATATTAGGAATTTCAGTAAGAGAAATAATTAGAATTGGCGAACTAAGTAAGATATTAGCTTATATTGAATAGTAAATATACCAATCATTGTTATAACAGCACATAGCATATCATAGCATTATTATTTAGAGGCATATATTTATATTGTAGAGTATCACGTATTATTTGCTCTATCGCCAGCGTCGCCCAAGCCCGGCAATATATATTTTTGCTGATTCAATTCCCTATCTATTGTGGCGGTAATAATTTCAATATTCGGAAAATGGACAGCTATTTGTTCCAAGCCTTCAGGGGCGGCAATTATTGATATAACTTTGATATTATTAATGGCTTCCAACTGCAATTTAGTGAGTAAAGTTATCAGAGAATTACCAGTAGCTAACATTACATCTAATATAATAACTAAAGTGTCATTTGCTACTTTGGGCAACGAGTAATAATACTCTTCTATTTTAAACGAGTTCTCGTCCCTCTTTAAAGCACAGTATCCGATTTGAACATCAGGCAATATTTTTTCAAAGGCATTTAGTAAGGTTAATCCAGCTCTTAGAATAGGAATTAACAAGACTTTGTTAGGTAAAGTAACACCCTTAGTAACTTCTAAAGGTGTTGTAACTTCAATATTCACCGTAGGCAAATCATAATAAGCCTCGATAGCTAAGTGATATGCAATTCGATTGATTGCGTTTCTAAACTCTTCAGGATTAGTATCCTTACTTCTTAATATTGATATATCTTTATTTACTAACGGATGCTCTAAGACTTTTATCATAAACTTAATTTAGAATAATAAATCCTGCGGGAACCATATAAAAGAAATTCTTGGCATAGAGAAAAATGTACTTATTTCTACTGGGACATCACTACCAGGTTGTCCTGGATTTACACGAGGATCATAGCCTAACTTTGTTTTCTCAAGCATAAAATTGAGTTTCCATTCTGCAGCTATATTAAATAGCCCCGCCCCACTTATTGGAATATTAATATAAAAACCAAGCCCTGTATTAATACCGGGACTATTTTCATCATAAGTTTGCCCAGGGTTTCTGGTATCTCCATACTTATTCATTAAGTAGCTAAAACCTATCATACCATAAAAATTTAATCTACTATAAGGATTGATTACAAAATTAGAAGTTAATTCTATCTGTTGGTGCGTATTTGGTAATAAATTTTTAATATAATTATATTTTTCAATATTTTTTCTATTTTCGGAATATCCATAAGAGGCAGTTAGGATGAGATAGTCAAACAGACTGTATTGGAATGTAGCTCCAAATGACACCAAGCCCTCATAACTTACATTCGTAGGTTTTGGAGTATATGATTCTACTATAGTGTTAGTAGCAAATACAATCCCTAAACCTAAAGGTTTCTTATAGAGATGCTCATGTTCTTCTATTGCTTCTGTATCGTCATAATCGCTATCATTATGTCGATTTTGTGCATTTAGATTCGTAGTTATTATTAAAAATAATAATATTAACGAAAGATTAAAAAACGCTCTTGCATTTTTACTTGTCATATTAATAACCTCTTGAATTTCTATTTCTTTTAATTCTGCAATTTTTGCAACTATATAATTTAAATATTTTGGTTCGTTGCGCTTGCCTCTGAACGGTGTCGGCGTCATAAATGGCGAATCCGTTTCTATAAAAAACCTATCATTAGGTACATTTTTTACAACGTCGCCTCTGTCAAACTTTTTGAATGTTATATTACCAGTAAATGATATATTAAAACCTAAATCTAAGCTACGGTTCATCATATCTATATCGCCAGAGAAGCAATGTAAAACTCCTCTGAGCTTACCATCTTGAGCTGTTTTAATAATATTTAGTAAATCCTCGTCGCTTTCGCGATTATGAACAATTACTGGTAAATTAAGCTCTTTAGCTAATTCTAATTGCTCTGCAAATACTTTCTTTTGCTGCAAAGGTGTGGAAAAATTGTAATAATAATCTAAACCTATTTCTCCTATTGCTTTTACTTTACCGTTAGAAGATAGCTCATAAATCTTATTTCGGACGTCCGCATCATAAAGATTGGCATCGTGAGGATGTACACCCAGTCCACAATAAATATAAGAATATTTCTGCGATAAACTATACACTTCATTAATATTGTTTGGGTTAATAGCAGGAATTATAACTGATTCAACATTATTGCTTTTGAGGTTACCAATAAGCCTATCTCTATCTTCAGCAAATTGTTCTGAATCTAAATGTGCATGAGTATCTATCATTTCTTTGTTAATTCATTTAATTTTAAAATAACAGCTTCTACATGACCATTGACTTTTACATTCTGCCAAGAGTATGCTATCTTACCATCTGGGCTAATAATATATGTTGTTCTAATTAACCCCAAATAAGACTTTCCAAACATCTTCTTCTCACCGATAACGCCATACAAATTACAAATCTCTTTATTGGGGTCTGCAATTAATGTAAAATTTAAATCATATTTATCAACGAACTTGTTATGCGAATCTATATTATCAGGGCTTACACCAAATACCTTAGTACTGGTTACAGTGAGCCTCTCCATATTATCTCTAAAATCACATGCTTCTTTTGTACAGCCTGAAGTATCGTCTTTAGGATAAAAATATAGGATAATCCACTGTCCTAAATAATCCTTTAAATTAAAGCTGCCACCTTCATTTGTCTTTGCTTCAAATATTGGAGCAATATTTCCTTTTTCTATCATTTTCAATTTTAACTATTCTTTAGTTTCTTTTGCACCAAACAAGCCTATAATTAAATCCTCTATCGAAGAATCTTGATTAACAGCCACTATATTACTTGATACATTATTAGACGGTTTATTTTCTATATTGTTGATTGGTAAATTGCTTTCTTTGCTTTCTATTTCTACTTTGACCTCACTCTTTAAAGCATCCGATGTGTTAGCTTGTTTTGTCGTTATACTTGTCTTAGCAACAATTGATTTAGGTTGGTAGGCTTCTGGCGTAATCTTAGCATTTGATGTAATCTCAAATTTAAAGTTTTTTAGTTCTGGATTTTCACTAATATTTTTTAATAAATCAATTATCTTACTAATATCTTGAATTTTTGCCATTGACGCTAACTGCATAATTGTTAGCTCAAATTTAATCCTTGGTTGATTAGCATTTTTAATAGTATGTTCCAACGTTATTAAAGTATTAATAATTTTAATTATGTCTTCAATTGAGTAATAATCGATCTCATTTTTAATTTTTTCAACTTGATCATATGATAATTCAACAACCTTTGGATTATTAGTAGTTTTTAAAGCAGCAATATTTCTATAAAATTCAATTAAGCCACTTATAATTTCTCCGTAATCATAGCCGTTGATTTGTATAGCTTCTGTCATCTCAAATAATTGCTTAAGATTATTTGTTTTAATAATATTATTAATATCAAAAAATAAATCAAAATCGACTAAATGCAGCGCTTCACTTAAATTGTCAATCGTAACATTTTTACCACAAAAAGCAATTACTTGATCAAATATTGACTGTGAATCACGCATAGAGCCGTCGCCTTTTTTAGCAATCACAATAAGAGATTCGTCATCAATATAAATATTTTCCTTCTCTGATATATATTTTAGTTGAGCAATAATATCACTTATCTCCATTCTCTTAAAATCATACCTTTGACATCGACTTGTAATTGTTGCCAATACTTTATGTGGCTCCGTCGTTGCAAATGTAAAAATTAGATGTGGAGGCGGTTCTTCCAAAATTTTAAGTAGTGCATTGAACGCAGCATTCGACAACATATGGACTTCATCGATAATATACATTTTGTATTTTCCGCTTGATGGTGCATAACGTGCATTTTCACGAAGTTTGCGAATATCATCCACACTATTATTAGAAGCACCGTCAATTTCAATAACATCTAAAGATTTATTTTCAAGAATTGCAATACAATTATCGCATTTATTGCAAGGTTCGGAGTTCTTCGAATTTAAACAATTTATAGCGCGTGCTAATATGCGTGCTGTTGTAGTTTTTCCTACTCCTCTTGGACCGCAAAATAAATATGCGTGGTGTATTCTCCCAGTGCTGATAGCATTAATGAGAGTATTAGTAATATGGGTTTGTCCCACTACATCGGCAAAATTCTGAGGCCTAAATTTCCGTGCTGTAACTAAAAAATTTTCTTCTTTATTTGCATTCATAAGTTTACTAACTATTAATTTGGTTTAGAGCATTAAAGTTAAAAAATATTGTTACTTTTTTAGAATAAAAATGGTCTATATAGGATAATATTAGTAGTTTTGCTATTATAAAAGGAATTTTAAAGTAATTAATAATGGAGCTGTTATGATACATAATATAAAAATACTATCTATTTATATGTCTATCCTTGTTTTTTCTAGTTATTGCCTAATCGCTTTACCTATAAACAAAGTTAAAAGCCAAATATCAGGTAAAGTCTTAGCTAAGAATAGCAGCATTGCTCAAGATATAAGACAAGAAGATATATTACCAAGGATGATTCAAGTAAAGTATAAGCAAGAAGTATTAACTAAAAATACAAATATGCTTGTTAATAATATTCTGAAGCAGGTAATTGATATAAAAAATATCAATGAGTACAATTTTCCCTTTAAACCTAAGAGTGGGGAGCAACTACTATCGAGTGAAGCTAAGTTTGGATTAGATAGAATTAGTACAATAACCTTCAATACTGATATAGACCCAGTAGAACTATCAATACAGTTAATGAATAATGATTTAGTTGAGTACGCAACACCAGTTTTTAGAAGACATTTCTATTCCACTCAAGTAAACGACCCTTATTATTCGCAGCAATATGCTTTATCTCAAATTCAAATAACAGACGCTTGGGACATTACAAAAGGTGATACAAGCATTGTTATTGCGATAGTCGATTCAGGAACAGATTTTAATCATGAGGATTTGCAGGCAAATATTTTCACAAACTGGAAAGAGATACCTAACAATGGAATCGATGACGATAATAATGGCAAAATTGATGATGTACACGGCTGGGATTTTGTGGGTAATATATCTTTATCTGAAGCCCAAAACGGCATAAGAAGAGAAGATAATGACCCTACAAATTTTGGCAACACACACGGCACTGCGGTAGCAGGCTGCGCTTCAGCTGTAACAGATAATGCTAAAGGAATTGCCTCTCCGGGCTTTTATTCTAAATTATTACCTATAAAATGTGCTTCCGATAATGCACAAGTTGGAAGTATTTTGTATGCCTATGAAGGTATAATATATGCGGCAAAGATGGGAGCTGATGTAATCAATTGTAGTTGGGGTGGACCGGGATCTAGTCCAGCAGAGCAAGATATTATTAATGCTGCCGTTGCTATGGGGTCGGTAGTTGTTGTAGCAGCAGGAAATGACGGGACCTTTATAGATAGATACCCAACATTCCCTGTGAATTATGATAATGTATTAACGGTAGGTGCATCGGCTGCAAATGATGCCGTTGCAAACTTCACAAACTATGGTAATTCTATTACAGTATTTGCACCTGGTTCGCAAGTACTATCAACTAAACCCAATAATACATACACTAAAAACGACGGCACATCATTCTCTGCACCAATCGTCTCTGGTATTGTTGCACTACTAAAGTCCATACACCCAGACTGGACAGTAATGCAATTTATCAGGCATTTAAGGGCTACAAGTGATAAATCATTAAAAGGTGTAGTTGGTAATGAACACTATTTTGCTGGTAGAGTAAATGCATTTAGGGCGGTGTCTATCAATAACCCTAAAGCATCTGAAAACACTTTACCCGGTATTTTAGCAGAAAATTTAGCGATTAATAATATTCAATCTTATATAGATAAATATGGACAAAATTTATTAAAAGCAGATTTAAAGAATTATCTAAGTAATGTCAATAATTTAAAAGTAAAAGTAAGTGCAATAGATAATTATATTAAAGTTTTGACTAATGAATTGACAATTGATAATATAAATTCATCTGCAAGCAAAAGCATTAATATCGAATTTGAATTATTAAGTAACTGCCCTTGGTATGCTGGGTCGGCGCAAGTATTGCTTACTTATGAAAGTGGTGAATATTTAGATTATCAAGTATTGGATATACCATTGAAATTAAACTCTGATAATATATTTAACCAGGTGTATAATCTGCCCTTATCTTATCAAATAACACCCCATGGCGCTTCTGTTCCAAGTAAGGGTGTAGCTTGGGCAATTGGAAACAGCCCCATTACTGGTAACGTCCTTTACCGTTACAATAATGGCAACTCTAATCTAATATCTTTAAGTAACGACCCCTCTTATGCAATTTATGCTTTTGATGGACAAAGAGCTTTAATAGGTGTTAGCCCTAATTCTGGCGCTACTAAATTACAAATTACAGACAACGGTGGCGCTAGCTTTACTCAAGTAAGTGTTTCTAATATTACCTCTTTTGTTAATTCAATTTATTTTTATAACAACAACGAAGGTATAATGCTTGGTGATCCAATTTCTAATGTTTGGGGTGTAGCTAAAACTCAAGACGGGGGCAAAAACTGGAGTGTAGTGAAAACTGTTCCACCTCCTATGAACGGTGAAACTGGCTTTGTTGAATCAATGGCTTTTTTAGGTAACAATATATGGTTTGGAACCTCACAAGGTAGGATAATATACTCTAATGATAAAGGCTCTACCTGGAATATTAGCAAAACGGTATTAGGCAATAGTATGTACAAAATTGCATTTATGACTAACAAGATAGGCTATGCAATGTATAATGTGGGTACTGGAAATACGCAAAAAACATATTTAGCTAATACAATAGATGGAGGCGCAACATGGACCACAAACGTATTTGATTTTAGTGCAGCAAAAATTACCCCATCTGATATACATTGTGTCCCAGAAGCTGAAAAACTCATCTTAGTAGATAATATTAATGCAACTTATGAATCAGACAATAATGGAGGTTCATGGAAGCCTATTCTTACAAATAGATTAGATGCCGTTGCTTTAGCAAAAGGTATAAACGACGGAATTTCAGTGAGAATGTGGAGTTTTGCGATGACTGGAGTAGCATATTTGGATTTTATGCTTACAGCAACAAAAGAGCGTAAAGAAATTAGCTCTGTTACAGACAACCCTTATGACTTTGGAGAAATTGCCGTTAAGAAAACTCGTTTTAGAAAAATTGAATTTAAAAATTCTGGGAATGTGCCATTAAATATTAGTAAGATCGAATTAATATTTCCAAATGGAGCAGATACTACAGAGTTTAGAATCACTTCGCAGCCAAGCAATAATACTTTAAAGCCTGCTGAAACTGCCTCATTAAATGTAACATTTAAGCCGTCAAGTGAAGGGAAAAAGACTGTTAGATTATTAATAAGCAGTGATTCTGAACCAAAGGAATATACTATCATCTTAGAGGGAACAGGATTAAAATCTACAGATGTAATTGATAGTAAAGTAAATAGCTTTACTATTAATCCAAATCCAGCTTACGATAACTTAAATATTGAGTTGAATAGTCTCAATATTAGTAATGGTAATTACAAAATCATCAATAATTTAGGTAACACCTTAATCAATTCAACATTTAGTAGTAGCAATTTCAATATTGATGTACATAGTGTTGGCGCAGGTAATTACTTCTTAATTATTGAATCAAACAATAAAACTTACGTTAGCAAATTTATTAAGATGTAACTTAATATAAAGTAATATAAATATATTAAATACAAAAAAGAAGTATTCACTTAAAATGGATACTTCTTTTATTTTAGCAGTTAATTATAAGCTGTCTATCAATTTTGTGCTAATTTCTCTAAAAGACTATGATAGCTAAGTAGCAAATCAGTATTAGTAACAATACCTACTAAATTCATATCCCAATCTACAACAGCTAAAGCACTCGCTTTATATTTGGTAAATATTTTTACTGCTTTCTGCACGCTATCTTCTGGATATACAAAATGATTAATTTCGTCGACAATATTCTCAAACTCAACTAATGGATTTTGTGCTATTTCGCCATAATTTTGGTCTGGTTCATATATTTTCCTTAAGATGTACTCCTTAACTTTACTTTCGCAAAGCATACCTACAATTTTGCTACCATTTACTACAGGTAGGTGCTTTAAATTTTCGCTCTTCATTAAAGTATACGCATTATGTAGAGTGTCGTCAATATCGATTGTAAATAGATTTGTATTCATCAAATCTACAATTTTATTAACTAAAATCATAACAAACCTCCAAAAATAATTCGATACTAAATTAATCTATTTTTAGGACTTTAGCAAGCAAGATATTATTTAAAATATAAATTTATCTAATTCATCAATTAGTAAATATTCTTATATTTATAGTTTATAGAAAATCAAAAATATAATATGTTACCATTAAGAGAATTTGTCAAAAAACATCATAGCTTTATAGTTGCGCATCGTGGCTCATCTGGTAATGCACCCGAGAATACACTTGCTGCTTATAGATTAGCTATTGATGATAGTTCAGATATGATAGAAATGGACGTTCAATTGACTAAAGACAAGGTATTCATTGCTTACCATGACTCAATTCCAATGGGTTTAGATAAAGACATTTCAGATATTAATTATTCAGAAATAGCTGATTTGGACATAGGCGCTGGCTTTGATAGTAATTTTGCAGGCGAAACAATACCAACCTTAGAAACAGCATTAGAATTAATCAAAGATAAATGTTATCTAATTTTAGAAATTAAAACATTAGCAGGGAAGCACTTTAAAGAAAATGCAAATAATTTACTTAAGTTAGTTGATAAAATTGGATATTTAGATAAAGCAATTTTCGCATCATTCAATTATGCAGCTCTTCAACAGCTAAAAGATATCAACCCATCAATTCATACGGCAGCAATAAAAATACCTATGGATAATAGATTACCTTCCGAAATTAAAGATATTATTGGTTGTGAATCTTATATATGCTCGGTTGAGGAATTAAACGAAACTATGTATAACGATGCCTTACAATCAGAAATTATATTAGGAGTATATTCGGTAGACACCAAAAGCCAATTTTTAGATGCAAAAAAATATAATGTAAGTGCTTTTGGTACTAATTTCCCAGCAAAAGTACGAGCTTGGCTAAACGAAACAAGCTAATTACTCTTAAATACAGCGCTTTTTAAGAATTCTTTAAACGACAAATCTTCATTTATTAGTTGATTGGCTTCGCTTGCAGTATTATTACTACTTTCCTTTATTGTACGTTTAGTTTCAAGTTTAGTAGGCGTAACGTTGGAATTATTTACTAATTCTGTTATCAAGTTAATATTTTTTTCGCTTACACCCAATAGTAAAGTTTTCCCTTGCACTTTTATTGTCCACAATGAATTTTTTGGTGATAGATTTAATCGCGATAAAATTTCTATACCATTTTCGTGCTTATTATTCCGGAATTTAAGTGTAAACTTCTTCATTACAAATAAGATTATACCCAAAATAGCAACAGAGCCCATTAGAGTTAGGAACGCATTCAGTATATTTGAATCAATTGGCATACCAATTACCTTTTCATACTTTTTAGCCTATCAGCAGGATCGACTAAGGTTGTTACTCTTATACCAAAGTGTTTATCAATTACAACAACTTCACCTTCGGCAACTTTCTTTCCATTAATTAAAATATCAACTGGTTCGGATACTAATTTATCAAATTCAATAACGGAACCTCTGCCTAACCTTAAAATATCACGAATTAACATATTGGTTCTTCCTAATTCAATAGAAACAGGTAATTGCAAGTCATATAATAATTCTAATTTTGGGTCAAGTGGTGAAAACATAGAGTCAGAAGCAGAAAAATCTGACTTTCCAAATATATCAGAACCTTTTGTCCCACTTTCAGAAGCTGATTGATTAGCTATTTCAGGCTCATCGGAAACCCCGCCTTTGATGAGATCATCTATTTCTTCTTGGGTCATTGTCATATTAATTCATCCTTATTTTTATAAAATACATTAAAATCTACTAACTCTTCCTCTTTAAGTAGTCTTGTTACTTTTATAGCTTTTTTGCCCTCAACTGTACCAGGGCGTGCCGCTAATTTTCTCTTGCCCGAAATAATCACTTCAATTTCTTCATTAATCTTTTTATTGGTCTTAATTACATCGCCAACTTCTAATCCCATAATATCTTTCACTGATATAGAAGTCTTAGCTAATTCAGCCAATACAGTTAGATATGTAGTAGACATTTGTTGGGTTAAGGCACTCATATTTTCTTTCGCCTTTCTTGGCGATATTTTTAATTGATTGGTAGTAATTTGCTGTCTATTTAATTTAGTCAATACTTCTTCTAACGCAAATGTTGGAAAACACAAATTCATCATAAAACTATTCATAAGAGTACCAATCTTTACTTCAAATGAAACTACAATCACTATTTCAGAAGAGGGTGCTACCTGAACAAAGTCAGCCTCAAGTTCTAATCTTGAATATTTAAAATTTAGTTCAGCTATTGACTTCCAAGCAGTTCTTAGGCTAGATAGTCCATTTTCAATAATCCCCTTAGTAACAGCTTGTTCTATCGGTGTGATTGTTCTTGGTTTTGGAATTACTTCTCCTTTGCCACCTAAAAGTAGTTCTACTAAAGTAAGAGCTAATTCAGGGCTAATTTCCATAATACCACTGCCATCAGTCCCTTCAATATCAAAGACATATAAGCAACTTGGGTTCGATACTGATAGAATAAATTCAGAATAGAATAATTGATCTACTGAGGTAACTGACACTGAAACTATATTTTGTAACTTAGATACTAAATAATAACTGAAAGATTCCGCAAAATTTTCGTGAATAGTTTGTAGTGTTCGTACTTGATTTTTAGATATACGATTTGGTCGTCTAAAATCATAATTATTTACATCATTACGTGCAAGCTTCCCCGCAATAACATCTTCAACATCAACCCTACCACTATTCATTTCTGAAAGTAGGCTATCAATCTCATTTTGTGATAATACATCAGCCATTTTGTTACAATCCTATCTAATTTACTGCACAATATATTCTACAACAGCAACTTTTCTTAATTGAGCGTCTTGTTGTCTAAATAATGGCTTTAATTTCTTTCTAAACAAAAAAGTAAGTGAATCACGTGGAATCTGTAGTTCTTCAAGTGACATACTACCAATTTGACTATTAATAATATTCTTTACCATACCATCAAATTTTAAACCATAGGGTGAGAAAGAAACAGGTTCATCTTTTTTCTTTTCTTCACCACCTTCCTCTTCTCCAGCTTGATTTTTTGTAAAAAACATACCCAAATTTAATACTACAAATCTTGATGAAGACTTTGGGTTTGTAGTTATTCTACCAGTTTCAAAATATTGGGCATCTTTATCAGCAACATACTGTCCAACGGTATTAGCGTCATCATCATCGTCTTCGTCTTCAATAATAGGTTTCTTTTTTTCATCACCTGATTTTGCTTCAGGAAGTTTACCAGAAGTAATAACTTGGGTAATAGCTGTTACATCAGATTTGACACCTAAAATTAAAAATACATTAACTAATAGTGCAATCAATATAACTACAAACCCAACTAAACCAATAATTGATACAGGCATTCCACTTTTCTCTTTTTTAGGAGCTGCTGGTTCTTGTTTTTCTTCTTCTGCCATTTCATTTTATAATAAAATTTTACAATCAATATATATATCGGTAATAAACAATATTTATTGAATTTATAATTTAACAATAAATTATATGCCATAATCCATATTTTGTTGCTTAGAATTAGATAGCACCATGTAAGTCTATGAATATATGTAATAATATTCTATAAATATTAAAAGCCGATTATATTAAACCGGCTTTTACTTCAAACTTAGTTGTATGCATATATTCAAGTGTTGAATATTGGACACCAATTTTATGTTAGAGTTACCCTTCCAATACTCAAGTATTTGAAGCCTTGCTCTTTCATTTCGTCATTAGTCCAGAGATTTCGACCGTCAAAAATAATATTATTTTTTAGCTTCTGTTTCAGAATTTGAAAATCTGGATTTCTAAATAAATTCCATTCTGTTGCAATAATCAGAGCATCGGCGTTATCTAAGCAATCATACATATTTTCAGAGTAAGATATTTTATCTTTAAATCTATGCTTTGTATTTTCAATTGCTTCTGGGTCGTAAGCACATATTTTAGCATTCTTTTCTAAGAGCATTTCAATTAATCTAAAGGCTGGAGCTTCACGGGTGTCGTCAGTATTAGGTTTAAACGCTAATCCCCATATGGCAAATTTCAAATTAGATAAGTTAGTAAAATGGTCTTGAATTTTAGAGAAGAATCGTTCAATTTGCCTTGCATTTACTACTTGTGCTGCTTTTACGATTTCTAATGATACTTGCTCATTGTCAGTTGAATGAATAAGTGCTTGTACATCTTTTGGGAAGCACGAGCCACCGTAACCTATACCCGCAAACAAAAATCTTTTACCAATTCTTGAATCAGAACCAATACCCATACGTATATTATCAATATCGGCGCCAACTTTTTCACAATATGCACTTAAATCATTCATAAAAGATATTTTGACGGCAAGAAAGGAATTAGCTGCATATTTAGTTATTTCCGCAGACTTTTCGTCCATAATAATTATAGGGTTACCACTTCTAACAAATGGCTTGTATAAATCTTTCATTATTACTTCTGCTTTGCTGTCGGAAGTACCTATAACTATTCTTTCCGGCTTTAAAGCATCTTCTACAGCGAAGCCCTCTCTTAAAAATTCTGGATTACTTACAACTACTATATTTTTATTAGATAATATTTTATTAAAAATATCATCTACTAATTTGCTAGTACCAACAGGTACTGTAGACTTATTGACAATGATTTTGAAATCAGTTATTGAATTTCTTTCAATAATTTCAGCAATGTTGTTAGCAACATTAAGTACATGTTTTAAATCAGCAGAGCCATCTTCGCTAGGTGGTGTAGGTAAGCACAGAAAAATAATTTCAGAATTAATTACAGTATTTTCTAAATCATCAGTGAAATGAATTCTACCATCTTTAATATTTTTTTTTAGAATTGTTTCTAAACCAGGTTCGTAGATAGGCGGAATACCATTTTTAAGTTTTTCTAATTTATTTTTATCTATATCAACGCAAAAGACGTTGTTTCCAACGTCCGCAAAGCAGGTACCTGACACCAGACCAACATATCCGGTGCCAATTATTCCAATATTATAAGACATTATAACCTCAAAAAATAGGGTAGGAAAAATTATTTTCCAGCACCACGAGGTTTCATAACCATAGCAATAACAGTTTCAGGAGACAATTCAGTTTCAAGAGGTCCCAAATTTACTTCTTTAAGTAACAAGTTATCGCCCATATTTAAATGAGAAGCATTAACTTCAATAAGTTCAACAAGATCTTCTGGTAATGCTTTAACTTTTATCTTAATTATGTTTTGCATTAACTTACCACCTTGACGAACGCCAACTGGCTGACCTACTAATTTAATAGGCAATTCAACGGTAAGCTTTTGACCTTTTACTAATCCTTGTAAGTCAAAATGTAAAATTTGGTCAGTTACTGGATCGAATTGTATATCTTTTAATATACATTGCTCAGTTGAGTTAGAGTTTTCTACTTTCAAAGCAACAATTTTAGTTTGTGCAGTATAAACAATAGGTCTCAAATCAAGTGGTTTCGCATATATAGAAACGCTATCTTTACCTTGTACGTAAAAAACACCGGGAATAAATCCTTGGTTTCTAATTGCTTTAGATGCTTTCTTTCCAGTATCTCTTTTCTGTACTTCTAACATTACTTCATTCATTATATCACCATTTAATAATTATCTTTCTATTTCAAATAAAGAACTTATGGAACGATTATCATGAGTTCTAATTATAGCTTCCGATAGTAGTTCCGCAACGCTAACAACTTCAATTTTATCAATATTCCTTGCTAATGGAATAGTATCGGTTACAAACAACTTATCAATAGCTTTGCTATTTTCAATTTTTTCTAGAGCTGCTCCCGAAAATACAGGATGAACTGTAATTCCGATAATATTTAAAGCTCCTTTTTCTTTTATTGCTTCGGCACATTTTACAAAGGTAGTACCAGTATCTATCATATCATCGACAATAATAATATTTTTGTCTTTTGGATCGCCAATAATATTAACAATATTAGCTTGATTATGTTTTGGTCTTCTTTTATCAACAAGTATTAGGTCTGCATCTAACTTTTGTGCATAAGATCTTGCTGTTTTGATACCTCCAACATCTGGAGAAGCAACAGCAATATTATCTAATTTAAGTTTTTTAATTGCTCTTAATAGGACTGGTGAAGCATATAGATGGTCAAGAGGAATATCGAAGAAGCCTTGAATTTGTGAAGAATGTAGATCCACAGTAATAATACGGTCTGCCCCTGCTCTTGTAATTAAGTTAGCAATAAGTTTTGCAGTTACAGAAACGCGTGGTTGGTCTTTTCTATCTTGACGTGCATATCCATAGTAAGGAATTACAGCTGTTACTCTTTTTGCTGATGCTCTTTTTGCAGCATCAATCATAATTAAGAGCTCCATTAAATTTTCTGAAGGGGCATAAGTAGGCTGAATTAAGAATAAATCAACGCCTCTTACGTTTTCTTCAAACTTTACCCAAATTTCACCATCACTAAAATTCTGTATAGTAGTTGCTGAAAGCTCTATACCTAATTGGCTAGCAACTTTTTCGGCAAGAACTTTATTTGATCTGCCTGAAGCTACCTTAAAATCGTGCATCACTTACTATACTCCAATAAAAAAGCTGGGATGGCAGGAATCGAACCTACGAATGGCGGACCCAAAAACCGCTGCCTTACCGCTTGGCCACATCCCAATCACGTTTAATAACGAATTACAAAAGTAATTAATTCTTACGATATAGCAAAATCATTTTTTGAAAAATCTTTCTTAGGTAGAATTTTTATTATTTCCAATAGCGTTTTGCTTGTAAGTCGGAGTTGTTCTAAATTCTTATTATTCTCGATAGTAAAATCCGAATTTTCCTTTTTGAATTGTGGGCTAATTTGCGAATTATTGCGTAAATTAAAATCATTTTCATTTAGCCCAGTTCTTAGAATAAACCTATTCTTTCTGATTTCTTCGTTAGTATCAACCATAATGATATAATCAAAGCCATCTTCAAGGCCTGCTTCAAATATAAGCGCACTTTCAACAAAAATCAGCTTATGATTTTGTTGTGCATACTCTTCTATATTCTTAATCATCAGTTCAATGACTCTTGGATGAATTATTGAATTTAACTTTTGAAGATTTTGTGAATGGTAATCCTCGTTTCCAAATATTAAGTTTGCTATATATTTAGTATTAAATTTACCATCGATAAAAGATGCCTCACCAAATGCTTTAATAATAGCTTCTTTAATCTTTGTATCTGAATTTATAATTGTTTTAGCAAGATAATCAGTATCAATAATAGGCAAACTATCTTCTTTAAATATTGAGCAAACTGATGATTTACCAGAACTAATAGCTCCAGTAATAGCCACAATAACTATATCTTCTAATAAATTCTCTTTATTTACTTCCATTGTATGCTAATACTTCAGATTGTTGTTGTGAGGCAATTTCTTCATTTTCTTGCTCTCTAATTCTTTTGAGTCTTTTTAAAATATTTTCTTGTTTTGAAGCAGGAAAGGCAGCAGCTAATTTCATCATAGTTATTGACGGTGTGTCGCCAGCTTGAATACTAAGAATACCATTAACAATAAAATGATTCAATCTTATCTCTTGTTCATCTATTACCTTTAGCTTATCTGCTAAAGGTAGCCAAACGATATTAGCCATAAAAATACCCCAAAGTGTGGCAATAAATGCGCTTGCAATATGATGAATTAATTGATTTGGGTCGCCACCAGTTGAAGTAAATGTACCAATTAAGCCCATTACAGTTCCAATAATACCCATAGTAGGCGAATAACCACCTAACTTTGTTAGTAATGATATATTTTCTTTATGCCTTTGGCTGATGCTCTGTAATTCAAATTCAGCAACATTTACTAATGTTTCCTTATCTATGCCATCAATAAGAATTGTCAGCATTTTCTTCAGGAAAGGATGTTCTATTTTATTAACACTCTCCTCAATAGACAGCAACCCTAATTTACGTGTTTGCGTAGCTATCTTAATTATTGAATCAAGAATTGTCTCCCAATCATATTCTTTATGAGTAACCGTAAGTATAAAAAGTTGAGGAATTTTTGCCATCATAGAGAATGAACTTCCAATTATTCCTGCTGCAAGAGTACCACCTATTACAATAGTAATAGCTGGCAACAAGAACAATATAGACATCGAGCCACCTTCCCAAAGGAAGCTGCCTAAGATAGCTAAAAAGCCTAAAATAATTCCGATAATTGTAGATGACCTCATTGCCAAAGGTAACGATTCTAAGTGAGAAAATCAAATAATGAATTTTGTACTAACTTGGAGCCAATCTGCAAAGAATAATTAAGGGCGTTTTCTTCCATTTTTAAGTTAATGGCAGATTGGGCGACATCGGTATCACTCTTAAGTGATTTAATTTCATTTAACCTAATATTATTAGTTTCAAATTGAGATTGCACAAGCTCTAATCTATTAATTTTTGCTCCAAAATCTGCATTAACCTTATTTAATCTTTCTACGTTATCTGCAATATTTTTTTGAAATAAATTTAATTTATTAAATTCATCTTGGCTTATTTGGTCGTGCTTTTCTCTTGGGCTACCATCTTGCTTATAATATAAAACATTATATAAATCAATAACTGATTTGAGTCCTTCTAAGTTTGAGCCGAAAAGTTTATCAGAAGTTGTATTTACTACTTCGGTAGAATAATTATCTTTATTCATTATTCTTTCGTTGTTGTTACCTTTGAAGACAATATCCAAGCCAGATGGATTTTCAGTAGTTTTTGCTACATTAATAATTTCATAAGGTTGATTATTTGTTGCGGGCGGGTTAATATCAATAGTATTAGGTAAAGTCTTAGTGCCACTAAAAATATATCTTCCGCCTAAGTCTTTGTTTGCTTCTTTTACCATATCTTCTAATATACCTTTTACATATACTGCCAAACTTACAGAGTCGCCTTGCACACCAATCTGAGTAGCATCAACAGCTAACTCTCTTACTTTTTGCAGCGATGAAGATAGAAAATCAACAGATTCGTGAGCTAATCTCATTTCGTTCAAACTTTCTTCAATATTAGAAATATAGGTTTTATTTTTAGCTACTTTAGATGCTAATTGTTTGCTATCCACTAAATTCGCAGGCTCATCGGCTAAAGATTGGATACGGTCTCCAGTAGAAATTCGTAATTCTTCGTTATGTTTACGGTTTTGAATTCTTTCAAGATTACTTAAATATGGTGCTACGGGCGATTTAAATGTAACTCTCATCGTATTACCTTCCTAAATTAACAAGTGTACCTAAAATTTCATTTGAAGTATTTACAATGCGTGAAGCAGCTTCAAAGGCTTTTTGGAATTTTATTAGATTTACCGCTTCTTCGTCCATGTTTACTCCCATAACAGATTCTCTTTGACTATTAAGTTGTTGCTCGATTAATTTCGTTGAGTTTAGACTATTTTCTGTTTCTTTAGTAATATTCCCTATTTTGCCCAATAAATTAGTATAATAGTCTATTGGATTTTGATTATTTAAGAAATTATTATCAATAGATATTTTTGCAATTAAGGATGAAATTGTAGAATTACCAGATTCACCAGCTATTGTAGACAGAGGCAGGTCAGCAGGATTATTAATTAAACCTTGATTAACTTTAATATTAAAAGCATTAATTATCGCTCCGTTACCTTCAAAGAAATTCCTATTAGGATTAGAATTTGGAGTATCGTTTAGCCCATATCCAATTTTGGTAAATGAATTTACTTTATTAGCTAAAGTAGACGCAAAATCATTAATATTTTTCGCAACAGAGAAATTAGCTGATGAGTCTAAGTCATCAAACGTAACATTATATAACTTTAAATTAGAGTATAATTCACCAGATTGTGGTTCTAATTCAATATTACCGCTATTTTCTCCATCATTTTTCATCAACATTAAAGTTCTTTCGCCAGTAGTTTGATTAATATTTTCAGAAATTTTAACGGTAGAAGTTACATTAGCAGTAAGGATATTCATTCCATTTACAAACACATTCACACTACCGTCATCATTTGTTCCGATTTTGGTATCAATTAATTTTGACAAATCTTCTAAGCGATTCGCTCTTTCGTCAATTAAAGATTGTGATTCGCTTGTAGCATTATTTCCACTTCGTAAAATCTGACTATTTAATGAAGATATATCTGCAAGCAACGAATTAATATTAGTAGCAATAGAATTTGATTTCTTTTTTACTTCATCTCTTAAATCAGATATAGAATTTGCCGTATAGTTCAGCCTATCACTAAGTGTTGTGGCTATACTTAATAAATTCTGTCTTAGAGGAAGACTTTCTGGCTTCACAGTTAGTTCTTCAAATTTATTAAAGAATTCGCTAACAATTTCATTAATACCTGTTTCACCCGGCTCTGCTAATACAGTTTCTAATCTTCTTAAATAAGTAGCATCATTATCAAAATTGCTTACCTTAGAAAGTGTATTCCTAACTTCCTTATCGTAGTATTCTTCTCTAAAATTTTGTATTTTATTGACAACAACGCCTGTACCAAGATAATTATTTCGTTGCTTAATTTGGTCAGTCTCAGCCAAAATAGCAGTTCGTCGCGAATATCCGGGAGTATTGACATTAGCAATATTATTCCCAGTAATATCTAAACCAAACTTTTGAGCTAATAATGCTCTTTTCCCTATTTCGAGCGATGAGAAACTCATAATCTAACTCAAAGAACCGCTATTGACCATTAGGAAGTCAGTAAATTCATCAATTCTGTATAGAAGATTAGTAGTATCATTTACTCTTAATTTTAATAACAACTGTAAATAATCTCTTGTTTCGAGTAGCTTCCCAGTAATAAGAACAAAACTTCTTATTCTGTCTAGCCTATTTTTACTACTAATAGCTAAATTTACAGATTCCTCTAAACTATTGACATTCGATATCAATCGCGTCTTGATTTGATATAATTCATCAATATTTATGGCATACGCCAGCTCTATGACATCACGTTCGATAGCAGCAGCTTTGTCTAATACACTTTTATATAATGAATTATTGACCGTCATTTCTTTCTCCATACTATTATACTTTGATATTACATACATTTTGCGTGCCATTTGTTAGATAATCTATCATTTCTTTTATATTAATTCTAGCTCGATTAATTAGCATTCTATTAGTATTATTAGTAGTAAGTAACTGGCTAACTAATGAGTCAAAGTTTTTTTGTACTTTTTGTAGTTCTTTTACTTCGTCTTTGCTTAGATATTTTTTTAAATCACTAATTTTGACTTTTCTGCTATCGGCTCTGCTTATATTTAGCCAATTGCTTAATATTAGCATCCTTTCTTCTTCAGTTTTTAGTAAATTTTTATTTAATTCACTTTGATAAGAGTTAATTTCTTGAATTTCTTGGATATTATTTTTCACAATAGCTGTTTGTTGCCTTTGAGATAATCTTAGAAGCTCATTAAGTAATTGCTCTTCAAATTTTAGAAATGTTAAAAACTTGTAAAACATACCTTACCTCAAATTTTGTAATTTTCAAATTGTGAAATATAACTTTTAACTTTCTTTACGTAATTCATTGTTTCTTTAAATGGAGGAATGCCATTATACTTATCAACATTTCCAGGTCCTGCATTATAGGCGGCTAAAGCTAAATCAATGTTTCCATCAAACTTCTTCAGCATTCTATTTAGATAATTTGCTCCACCCATAATATTTTGATAAGGGTCAAACGAGTTGCTTACTCCTAAATCTCTCGCTGTTCCATCCATTAATTGCATTAGTCCCTTTGCTCCAACAGGCGATTTGGCGTCGTGTTTAGCAGCGGATTCGGTTGTGATTACGGCTTTAATTAGATTAACTGGCACATCATATTTTTGAGCTGCTTCCTCAATAATATCTTTATAATTATTTAGCCTACCATTTACCCTATCAATAAACATAGAATTATCTTTTGAAATATTATCATATTTTGGCAATTGTTTAATTGTATTATTCATAGTTTCATTAATAATACCATCAGGATTTATGATAGTCTTTGCTTGTAGCTTTTGTCCACCAGATAATTGTTCATAAATTTTTTCGGCAATACCAATCCCCAAGCCATTATTTGATACTTGTTCTGTTAATAATAAATTTGAGTAGTCCATTAAAACATCACTTCCAAAGCCACCGTCACCTTCATCATTTAATTGTGCTGATTTCATTTCTTTAAGCATCATATTTAAGAATATTGCTTCAAATCCACGTGCGACCTTATCTAAATCTTTTTTATCCTTATCGCTTAATTTTTGCTCTATCTTTATATGCTTAGCTTGATTAATTAATGTATCATTGTTAGAATTAATCAAATTAGAAGTATTAAGGTTAATATTTAAATTATCTACTGTCATTATTATTGAATAATTAATTCACCTTGTAAAGTACCAGATTCTTTAAGTGCTTGAAATATTGAAATTAAGTCTCGCGGAGAAACTCCAAGTGCGTTGAGAGCATTTGCCATATCTTGTACAGTTGGACCTTGCACCACTAAAGGACTTGCTTTATTTACATCTTCTTTAGCTGTAATTTCTGCTGTCTCTGCGGGCTGTGGTGGCCTAATTGTAAAAGGTGCGGGCTGTGGCACTAAAACTTGTTTTTGGATAGATATTTCTAAACCACTATGAGCGATCACAGACGGTAATAATTGAACATTGCCACCGACAACAATTGTTCCAGTTCTTTCGTTAATTACTACTCTTGCAATTGGGTCACTTATCACATTTAATACTTCGATTTGTGCTATAAGCCTCATTATTTGAGAGTTATTTTGCCCTGCTGGCATTTGCACTTGAACTGTGCCTGCATCAATTATAGTCGCTGTATTATTTAACCCCGCTGAACCATTAATGGCATCAGCAATACGAGTTGCGGTAGTAAAGTCAGGGTCTTTTAGGGAAATTCTAACCTGCTGATTATCAATTATTTGTGCAGGTATATCTTTTTCTAAGATAAGCCCATTAGGTATTCTACCAGTAGTAGATATATTTTTACCTAATTGTGAACCAAGAGAACGGACATCATACCCACCAACAGCTAATGGTCCTTGTGCCATTCCTATAATATTACCGTCGGCGGTAGATAACGGTGTCATAAGTAATACTCCCCCTTGCAATGATGTTGCATCTCCAATTGAAGAAACAACTACATCAATTTTATTTCCTTTTTTAGCAAATGTTGGAATATTAGCGGTAATCATTACAGCTGCCACATTCCTCATTCTTGGATTTCGTTCGGGGACAGTCAAACCAAAGCGTTTTAACATATTGGCAACAGATTGTACCGTAAAACTTGCTTGTTGGTTATCGCCAGATTGATTTAGCCCACTTACTAAGCCATAACCAATAACTTGGTTTGAGCTTACGCCTTCTATATATGCTATGTCTTTTATTCTCGCAGCAAACAATGAGCTTGCGATGAATAAGCAAAGTAATATGGAAGCTAATATTCTCATTAAAATAATATCCTAAAAAACTTAGTTAATAAGCCCGGCTCTTGTATTTCGGACACAGAGCCTTCCCCATCAATGGTCAAAGATAAATCTAAGATACTATAAGAATATACTGAATTATCTGACCTCACATCCACGGGTCTTATTACGCCTTGTATAATAATTGTTTGAGTTTCGCCATTTACTTTTGTAGTGCGTTTACCTTCAATTTTTAAATTACCATTATCCACTATTTCTACTACACGTGCCGATAGTTTTGCTCGAATTTTTTCGCTCCTTGTCGTTTTACCGCTTCCCTGATGACCTGTACCAGTACCTAATGACCCACCTATAGTATTATTGCCGCTACCTGTAGAATATCCTAAATTACCTGATAGGCTTGTTTCCCTTGAGGAGCTTGTATTAGCAGAATTATCAGCTTGAGTATCTTCAGTTATCAAAATCATAATAGCGTCGCCCGCTTGAAATGCTTTCACGTCAGAAAATAATGAGCGGGAACTATTTTGATTAAATTGGGCAAAAGTAGCATATAGTGTTGCCAAAAATAATATTAGCGAAATATTAAGGATTTTTCTCATAGCCCATTCCTAAATTACCATTTCCTAAATTTATCAAGACACTCGCATCGGATTGCACAATACCTTGTAATATTTTCTTATTAAAAGTTTCCCTTGAGACTCTAATAGTTTGTCCTTCAGCTCCGTCTTCAAGTGCAGTACCTTGAGTTCTGACTGAAATCGCTCCCGCATTAGACAAAATTATTACTTTGTCGCCCCTGTTAATTAATAGTTCAGCCTCTAACATATCAGGTAAAATTAAACTCCCCTTTTGGATAAATTTATTTGCCTTCTTCCCTATTAACTGAAATATATTGCTATCAATACTCTTATATTTTGTTTCATCAACTAATTTATATTCAAAATCTTCAGAATTTATTTTCTCACTCTTAGAGATATTTCTAACAGCAAACGGCACTTCGATGTATTTAATCACTTTAGCGCTTATATCTAAAAACTTTAAATTTTTATAATCTGATTTAAATATAATTTGCAATTGAATATAATTATCAAAATCACTACTTTTATTAATTATTGTAGCGCTAACATTAGATTGAGAGAATTTTATCGTCTCTATATTGCTTAATATCTTAATATCAGAATTTGAAGAAATATTTTCACGTATAAATGTTGCAACAGCACTCCTAATATTTTCTTCCGAGAAAGTAGATTGAGCGATTGTATTTACATTACTCGCTATAATAAAAAGCAATATATAAATATAGTATTTCATATTATCGTTTTAGATTAACAGCCGTCCCTAAAATATCATCAGCAGTACGTACAGATTTTGAATTAAGTTCGTAAGCCCGTTGCGCTGTAATCATATTAACCATTTCTTCTACAATATCTACATTTGATGCTTCTAAATGGCTTTGTATAATTTCACCTGTATTCAAATTGCCTGGCTGTTCTAATATAGCTGCACCTGAGGCAGGAGTTTCTACATATAAATTATTACCTATAGATTTAAGTCCAGCCGGGTTTACAAACCTTGCTAAATCTATTTGACCAAGCGTTTGAAACTCTACTCCTCCATCATTTAACACACTTACGACCCCGTCGGCACTTACCTGAACTTCAATAGCATCATCTGGAATATTGAAGCCCGGTTCTAATGGAAATCCTTGTGAATTGACGACTTCTCCATTTCTATTTAATTGAAACGAACCGTCGCGAGTATAGGCATAAGTATTATCAGGCTTGCGTATCACAAAAAAGCCTTCACCATTAATAGCTAAATCTAATTGATTGTTAGTAGTTTGGACATCACCTTGGCTAAATATCTTTTTTGTAGACGTAAGTTCTGTTCCTGAACCTATTTGTACCTCATTTAATGGCTCAACACCAGTACGAGCAACTCCACCCGCAGGGCGTAGTGTTTCGTACAACAAATCTTGAAATTCAGGTCTTACTTTTTTGAATCCTGTTGTATTAATATTAGAAAGATTATTTGAAATAATTTCAACATATCTTTGCTGTGCTGTTAATCCAGTAGCCGCTGTTCTAAGAGTTTTGTCCATTATTCATCCCTGAATACTAATAATATTTGCCGATTCCTATTGCTTTGTCGAGTGTTCCATCGTTGGTTTGAATGACTTTGCTTCCTGCTTCGAACATTCTTTGTAATTCTATCATTTGAACCATCTCGCTTACTATATTTACATTAGATGATTCTAACCACCCTTGTTTTATATTAACATTATCAGGGTTTACATCCTGTAATTCAGATTCCCAAGTAGCAATAAATTCTTGATTGGAAATTCTCTGAAGAGTTTTGTAATCCTGAATATCAACAATTTTTACTTTTCCTACTGAAAAATCATTGACAAAAACCTCACCCTGATCGTTAATTCTTATACCATTTTCCTTATTATCATTAGTAGTTTGGTGGTTAGATAGGATTTCTTTTGATACATTTATTATTCCATCTACACCCATTAAATATTTGCCATCCTTGGCAACTATTGTCCCGTCTTCATTCAACTGAAAATTCCCAGCTCTACTTAAAAATTCCTTTCCCTCATCATCCTTTAAGAAAAAGAAACCTTTACCGTCAATAGACATATCTAAGGGGTTATCAGTTTTTTCGAATGCACCATTACTAAAATCATAATAAGAACCAATTGGAGGGTCATTTTGTTCTACATCGCCTTTTACATTGTAAAAGTTCGCACGTGCATCTTGCATATTGCGTTCAAACACTGATGCTCTTTTAAAGCCCGTCGAAGCGGCATTTGCTATATTATTAGCTACTACTTCTAAACGTGTTTGTTGGTTTTGCATTCCTAAACCAGCGATATAAAGTTCCTTTAACATAATGCCCTTATTGATTTTTAACAATCTAAACAAGCAATATGCCAATAGACAATATAATTATACACTGTAGCCCTAAGTATATGATTTTATGCTATTTCTTTAGGATTTATAAAATACCCCAAATACCCATCTATTTTTCATATAGCATATTATTCACCAACAAATTGGCTTAATGCTCAATAATATACTTTTATAAACATTTATGATTTTGCTATATTAATTTGAATTATTTTATACTATATTTGAATTGAATTAATTGAATATTGTGTGGTTTATTATCTTTAACTTCCAAACTATTCAGTTCAATTATTCCATACGAAATCAATGAACCTACAATAGCTCCAATAATAACATCAGACAAAAAATGCTTTCCAGCTAATACACGTAAAGTAGCGGTAGTAGTTGCACTTAATAAGGATACAGACCATATTAATCCTTTATACCGAGAATAAGGGTTATATTTCTCATAAATTAAAGAATTGAACACTGCTGCACTAAATGATATTGATGAATGCCCTGAAAAAAAGGATAGCTGTGAATCATAATTATTTAATAAATTTTCGGGGGTATTTTTATAATAGTTAAAAGGCCGTGGTCTTTCAACTAAATATTTAACGATATAAGTTAAGGCAAAACTTGTTGCTATAGTTTCTCCATAGGCGAGCGGTAGCTCCCAGCTATTAGTAAATTGGCTATAATTTATAATAGTTGGGCTAACGATATTAGCCATCAAAAGAGCATCACTAAGAAGAGCATAATTAGGATTATATCCATTCATAAAAGTCTTATCAATAATATTGATATCGCTAATATTATACTTATAATTATCAGTAGCTATAAATAAGTTAGAATCTGTATATATATAATCCTTACTCTCAGGAATTAAATTATAATTACTTGCTGTTAGAGACGTTATTAAAAGTAATTGGCATATAATAATCATTTTTTTCATAATATATACTTATATTATTTTTTGTTGTATAAAAATAATACTATTTTTGAAGATTGATGATAATTATATTTAATAAAAGCGATTCTGGAGTTAATAAATGAATGTAACAACGAAAGCAGAAGTAGATAAAATAGTAGAACTGAGACAACATAAGATATACAAAGCACTTATGGACGGTAATACATCAGTAACTTTTGATGATGCACTTCAAAATGATATGATATTAAATATGGGTCCTCAGCACCCTGCTACTCACGGTGTTTTACGTGTATTATTACGCTTAGATGGTGAATCAATTTTGAAATGTATCCCAGAATTGGGTTATTTACATAGAGGTTATGAAAAATTAGGTGAAAACATGACCTATCATGAATTTATACCTCATACAGATAGATTAGACTATTTATCACCATTATCTAATAACGTTGCAATTGCTTTAGCTATAGAAAACGCTTTAGGAGTAGAAGCTCCCCCAAGAGCACAATGGATTAGAGTTTTAGTTGCAGAAATGGCACGCGTATCTTCTCACTTAATGTCTATGGGTGCTACTTGTATGGACGTAGGAGCTATGACAGTCCTCTTATGGACATTTATGGAACGTGAAAAATTATACGATATTTTTGAATTAATAACAGGTGTAAGATTTACGACAAGTTATACACGTATTGGCGGTGTAGCTTACGATGTTACAGATAGAGTTATTGATAAAATTAGAGATTGGGCAAATAAATTCCCTAAGGAGTTAGAAAAGTCTGAAAAATTAGTTCATCGCAATAGAATATTTGTAAAAAGAGTGGCTGGTGTAGGCGTAATTTCACCAGAACAAGCTATTTCACTTGGATTAACTGGCGCAACGTTACGTGGCAGTGGATTTACAAGAGATTTACGAAGAGATAACCCATATTTAGTATATGATCAATTAGACTTTGATGTTATTTCTTTTCCAGAAGGTGATTGTTGGTCTCGTTATATGGTTAGAATACAAGAGATGAAAGAATCTATTAAGATCATTCATCAGGTTTTGGACCAAATGCCACAAGGAAGAACTATGGCGCATGAGCCAAGAAAGGTTCTGCCACGCAAGCAAGATGTATATACAAAAATTGAAGAATTAGTACAAGACTTTATGTTGATAAACTTTGGGGCAGACCCTGAACCCGGAGAAACATATACAGCAATTGAAGCTCCTAAGGGCGAATTAGGATTCTTTATCGTAGCAGATGGAACAGGTAACCCTTGGAAAATCAAAATACGCTCTCCGTCGTCTGCTAATTTGCAGGGCTTGCCAGCGATGGTTGAAGGGTCAATGATATCTGACGTTGTTGCTTGTATTGGCTCTGTAGACCCAGTAATGGGCGAGGCAGATAAATAATTTGAAACAAATTAGCTTAATAATTTTAGCATTATCTTTTTTATACTTTGTAAACGCCCAAGATTACACTATTAGTAATTTGGGCGTTTCTAAAAAGCATATTAGGGAATATATAAATAGCGGTCAGTACGAAAAAGACCAAAAAAAGGCTATTGACGATGCTATTTTAGTTTTTGACAATTTAAAGATTCCAGGCATGCCCTTAGTTATATTCGATATTGACGAGACCGCTTTATCGAATTTAGAATATGAATTAAAATACGATTTTGGCTTTGAAAGCCAATCATGGCATAATTGGATATTATCCTCGCAAGCACCAGCTTTGAAAGAAGTTAAAAGACTATACGACACTTTGCTTAGCCGTAATATTAATATTGCGTTTATGACTGGGCGTAGTGAAAGCCAATATAGCGCTACATTACACAATTTAAAAAGTGCCGGCTATACTAAATTTGATACTTTAATATGTAAATCTCAATTATATTCTGGCAAAAAGGCAATTGATTATAAATCAGATGTTCGCCGTATATTATCCCAAAAGTATAATATTATTGCTTCTGTAGGCGACCAGTGGAGTGATTTAGATGGCGGTTATACTATCTTAAAAATAAAAATACCTAATCCATATTACTTTTTAGATTAGGTATCTCTTGTATTGATATTAATTTATAAATTATTCAGCTACTATTGTATCTTTTCTGTCAGGGCTCAATGATAATATTGTTACTTTAGCACCTACAAAGTCTTCAATAATTTTTATATAATTTTTAACTTGGCTTGGTAGATTAGCAAATGAAGTAATACCTCTTAATGATTGCTTCCAACCTTCTATCTCAATATAATTACATTCAATCTTATCGAGGGTCGGTATATCTATAGGGAAATGCTTAAGTATCTTGCCTTCGGAAGTGTATTCTACACAAATTTTAATTGTTTCTAAATCATCGAGGACATCAATTTTAGTTAAAGCAATTTCACTAATTCCATTAATCATTACTGAATATTTTAATGCAACCAAATCAAGCCAACCGCAACGGCGTGGGCGACCAGTGGTAGCTCCAAACTCAGCGCCATGCTTTCTAAGATATTCACCCATCTCATCATTTAATTCAGTAGGAAACGGACCATTTCCTACTCTTGTATTATATGCTTTAGTAATACCAATAATACGCGTAATTGATGTAGGTGGAATTCCTAAGCCAGTGCATGCTCCCCCTGAAGTAGGGTTCGAGCTTGTAACATAAGGATAAGTACCGTGATCAACGTCTAATAAAGCTCCCTGCGCTCCTTCTACAATAACTTTTTTACCTTCATCTATTGCATTATTTAATAATGAAGTAGTATCTGTAATATATGAATCAACCAGCTTATCAAATTTTAAATATGAATCAACAATTTCTTCTTCATTTAATTGTTTGTGGTCGTATATTTTTTCTAATAATTGATTTTGTTCGCTAATATTAGCTCTAAGTTTTTCTTCAAAAGTAACCTTGTCTAATAAATCGACAATTCTAATACCAACTCTTCTATATTTATCTATGTATGAAGGTCCTATCCCTCTGCCAGTAGTGCCAATAGCGTTAGTTGATTTCTCTTCTCTAACTTTGTCTATCATTTTATGGTAAGGCATTATTAAATGTGCTTTATGAGAAATGAATAACCTATCTTTAACATCGATACCATTTTTTTGAAGCATTTCAATTTCATTCATCAGCGCTACAGGATCAATCACAACCCCATTCCCTATTACGCATTGTACATTTGGACTAAGAATACCCGAAGGAATTAGGTGTAAGATATATTGTTTATCATCGATTACAATAGTATGTCCAGCATTAGCACCACCTTGATAACGGGCCACAATATCGGCATCTTGACTAATTAAATCAACAATTTTACCTTTACCTTCATCGCCCCATTGGGCACCGACAACAACAGTTACATTTTTCATTTTTTTAATTTGAATATTTTGAAAGTATTTCGCCGATACTTGAGTTCAGTTTAAAAACTTTATCAAGATGAGTCATTTCTAACAACTGATTGATTTTATCATTAGAATTGATAATATAAAACGGCACATTAATTTTAGTTAAGTTACTATGTGAGCCAGCTAGCATACCTAAGCCAGTACTATTCATCAATTCAACCTTAGTTAAATCAACAACAATGACCTTTACTTTATTGCCTACCAGAAGATTAAGCAACTGAGTAAAATTCATAGCTTCTTCGCCGGAAACAATGAATTGTGGCAGTTCAATCACTGCCACATCATTATTAATAATTGTATATTCAAAGTTATGAATATTATTCATAATTATTTTGCTGTAGATAAATTAGTATTAATTTTTTCTTTTCTTGTAGTATGATACCATATCACAAAATTACTTGCTACGAAGATAGACGAATAAGTACCAATTACGATACCAATAAACATTATAAAAGAGAAGCTTTGAAGAACCGGCCCGCCCATAAACACGAATATCAGTAATACACCAAGTGTAGTCATACCAGTATTAAGGGTTCTACTTAACACTTCGTTAATAGACATATTAACTAATTTAAAGTAATTAAGACCTTTGTGAATCTCTGCATTTTCTCTAATTCTATCAAAAATTACCACTGTATCATTAACAGAATAACCTACCACAGTAAGAATACCTGCGATAAAACCTTGATCAACCTCCATATTTAGGATACCTAAATGATGAACTAATACTATCATACCAAAAGTAAATAACACGTCATGCACCAAAGCAACGATAGCACCAACACCAAAAGCAAAATCAAATCTAAAAGCTATATAAAGCAACATTGCAATCACAGAGAACAACACAGCCCATAAAGCATTAGCAAACATTTCAGAGCCAATTTTAGGCCCAATTTTATCTACTTTGATAATTTTATAATTATCACCAAATTCTTTGCTCAATAGCTCTGTAATTTGATCAGTACTATTTTGAGCTTCAGGAATACGAACTAAAAATTGATTGCTCGCACCATAAGACTTAATTTCGATACCACTTAAATCTGATTTGTCTAAGGCATCTCTTAATTGAGAGATATTAGTATTATTTTTGAATTCGATACCCATTTCTGCACCACCCTTAAAGTCAATACCTAACGGTGGAGGAAATATAAGAGTAACAACCAAAGCTAATATATTTATAGAAACAGATAATATTGTAAATAATTTTCTTTTACCTACGAAATCTATATTAGGCGTTTTAAAAAATTGCATTTTTTTATCCTATTTTATTTTCAAATTAGTTAGATATAGCTTTGGGCTGACCAAAGTTAAATTCTGTAGCACCTTTGCTAATCATAAGCTCTATAATAGCTCTAGAGACAATCACAGCAGTAAATAAGTTAGTAATTAACCCTATAAGCAACGTGGTAGCAAAACCTTGTATAGGTCCTGACGCTAACGTCATCAAGATAAAGGCAGTGATAGCAGTAGTTACGTTACCGTCAATGATAGCACTCATAGCCTTTCCAAATCCTTCATCTATAGAAGATCGTAAGTTACGTCCCTTTTCTAATTCTTCACGGATTCTCTCAAAAATAAGTACGTTTGCATCGACCGACATACCCATTGTTAGGGCGATACCCGCAATACCTGGTAGCGTTAGTGTTCCTTTTAAAGAAGTAAGAATTGCAATGATTAAAGCAACGTTTATCATCATCGCTATATCAGCAACCATACCACCTTTGTTATAATAAAATATCATATAAAGAATCACAAATACCATAGCTATAGCCGAAGCTTTAAAACCAGTATCTATAGAATCTTGTCCTAAAGAAGGACCAATTACTCTTTCTTCAACGATAGAAACAGGAGCTTTCAAGGCACCTGCTTTAAGAATAACTTCTAACAAACGTGCTTCTTCTGTATTTGTGCTACCAGAAATTTGAGAACGTCCACCAGTAATTTTAGCTTGTACAACAGGAGCAGAATATATTCTATCATCAAGGACAATAGCTATTCTTTTCTTTAAGTTAGCGCCAGTAATTCTAGCCCATTTTTCTGAACCTTCGTCGTTCATAGACATATTTACTACAGGTGAATTTGTAGTAGGATCAAAGGATTGAGAGGCATCGACAATTACATCACCCGTTAATTCTGGATCTCTTTTGAGTGCATAAAAATCAAAAACTTCAATATTATTAGCTTTTAAAACTCTTTTATCTGGTTTTGCATCAACAGCAACTTTCAAATCTAATGGTATAAAAGTCTTGATATCAGCTCTATTTAGAATAGCTAAAAATTTATCCATTGAGTCTTTAGTAATTCTAAAGTTAAACTCTCCTACATCTGGAATTTGATCAGTAGTATAGTAGAATGGAGTCATATTAGCATTTTCTTGAGCAGGTATATAATATGTAGCAAACAATGAAGTGAACGGGTGTTCTTTCAAGTGCTTTTCTCTTACTTGGTCTTCACTAAGCCCTTTGTAAGGGTCATTAGTATCCGGCTTGCTCGCTTCTTTCTTGCCTGAATCAGCAGCAGCCAATTGAGTAGTATCAGCAGATTCTTTTTTAGTAGAATCAACTTTAGCTACATCGGCAGTTTTATTTGTATCAACAATTGTAGTATCGGCAATAGGTTCACTTTTGATAGCACCGCTTTTTTGTGCTAAATATTTGTCAATTTTACCGAAGGCACGAACTATTTCTGCATTATTACGTACAAGATTAAATTCAAGACGAGCAGTTGTAGAAATTAAAGCTCTCATTTGAAGATCATCTTCTACACCTGGCAATTCCAAAATAATTCTATTATTACCTTGTTTTTGGATATTAGGTTCAGACACACCATATTGGTCAATTCTTTGGCGAAGAACTTCTACAGCTTGATCAACCGCATCTTTAGCATCTTTCTTTAATTTTTCAATAATTTTTTCTTCTGAAGCATCGCGAATATCACCTACATCGAAGTATGAAATCAATGTTTTGCCTTTAGGTCTAGCAATAGCATTGAAATTTTCAATAAATAGGTCGATAGTTTCTTTTTCAGAAGATTTTGCTTCTTCTCTTGTTTTGTCCAATACTTGTTCAAAAACATCATCTATAGATTCTCGTTGAGCAGATTCTTCAATTAACTTTACTACATCTACTTCCATAGTTACATACATACCGCCACGTAGGTCTAGCCCAAGTTTTAGCTGATTCTTTTTGGCGCTCTCCAAATCCTCGCCGTAAGTATTCTTAAATTCATCCATTATTTTGATTGAATCAGCTGTATTACCGGCTTTTTTTGCACGCTCTTGGTATTCCTTCAACTTAGAGTCTAAATCACTTGCTCTATAAGAAGGATACATAACGGCAAGTACGGCTACTATCGGAACAAATATCAAGAGAATTTTTCCAATATTATTTTTCAATTAAATGCCTCCAATTATAATTTAAATATCTTTTTTTCTATTTTACACAATTTACAGACTACAAATTTATAGCTATTTTTTACAAAAATCAAATGATTTTTAAGGAATATTTAATATTTATACCTTTATTATTATAAATTCTTACTTTTGCTTTTTTCAAAATGTATTTTTTATGTTATTCGATTTAATTATTATAAATTATAATACGCCTCAATTAACAATTGACTGCGTAAATTCAGCGTTAGATACTTTTAAAGAAAGTGAATTTAATATTATTATAATAGACAATAATTCTACTGATAATAGCGTTCAGATATTCAGACAAAGGCTTAAGAATGTTATAGTAGTTGAAACAAAAAAAAGTCTATCTTATGCAGGGGCATTAAATGAAGGAGCAAAATACAGTAAAAGTAATTTACTTATTCTCTCTAACTCGGATATTGTATTTTTAGATAATTCAATTAAAAATTTGATAGCTCCTATAATGAATGATGAAGCCGATATTACAGGGGCACAGCTATTATATAGCAATATGAGTTGGCAAGCGTCGTATCATATATTTCCTGGCTTTATCTTAGGTCTTACCGATCTATTTTTTATTAATACTATTAAAAGAAATTTGGCAAGGAAATTTTATAGAATAGCTAAGCATAGCCAAAAGAAATATAAAAGCGTGGACTATATAGATGGTGCAATATTAGCAGTAAACAAAACTATTTTTGAACAAGTCGGTGGATTTGATACTGACTTTGCATTCTATTCCGAAGAGACGGCATTTTGCTATAAAGCAATGAAATTAGGAGCTCGGATTTATCATATTCCAAGTTCAGTACTAATACATTATCGTGGCGCAAGTTATAGCATGGAAAAAATCCCTTTAAGTTATTTAGAAAAGTCTATTTATTCAAAATTATTGTTCTGTAATAAATTTCTATCAAAGTTTGAAACAAAAGTATTCTTAGTTTGTGAAAAGTATCATTTTTTAAGTTTACATTTACTATCTCGGTTTTATCAGCATAATGATAGCAAGTACGGCGATAATTATTACGATATATATAAAATTTGGTCAAAGATAATACATGAAAACTAAATTAGCAATATGTTATAGGATATATCCTGGAGTGTCTAAGATCCCTGCAATATACTCCGATAATAAACTAAAGATGAGCGAATTATGCTTGAAATCGTTTGTAAGAGCTTTAGATGGAATAGACGCTAAAATTTGGGTAATCTTAGATAATTGTGGCATCGAATATAGCAAGATGTTTGAAAAATATCTATCTGGTTTTGACTATGAGCTAATCAATGTAAATCGTGCTGGCAATGCTAAAACTTTTGGTATGCAGATAGATATATTAAATAGCCAAGATTTTAGTGAATATATATATTTTGCAGAAGATGACTATTTCTATTTAGAGGGTGCTTTTAATAGGACCTTAGATGTCTTAGTAAACGGAGTATCGGATTTCGCTACCCCCTATAATCATCCAGAGTTTGATACTAAGGACTTGCATAGCTACATCCACAATAGTTATTTTTCAAATAGTACAGAATGGTTGAGTGTAGCCAGTACTACTATGTCTTTTATGACTACAAAGCAAAGACTTAAGCAATATCACAAGCAATTTCTATCGTATACTAAGCTCAACTTTGACGCTTCAATGTGGTTTTCAATTACTAAATTCAATTTGTGGAATCCATTTAAGATTTTAAAATTATCTTTCACCAGCAAAGAATATTTAAAGATTTTTTTAAAGACTTTCTATTTTTCACCTTTAGCACCATTTGGCAAGAAAGCGTTGCTTGTAGCTCCTGTTCACTCATTAGCAACTCACTTAGATAATAGATGCTTGCCAGCTGATGTTGATTGGCAGATAGAATTTACAAAGCTACAAGATGGCATATAAAATTATAGATAAATGTATTATGTGCGCTAAGTGTGAGCATATTTGCCCATTAGGTGCCATTTCTCTTAGCCCAATGCAATATGAAATTAATCCACGAAAATGTAATGAATGTAAAGGTATTGATGAAGGACCTTTATGCGTTATGGTATGTCCTGTTGATGTGATAATAAAACGAGAAAAAAATGATAAAGAGTAATTGTATTATAAAAATAGAGAACGGTAAGCTCCAATCAATAAGTAAATATAAGGATGGTATTTTTTTAAATATTAACGAAGATAAATATCATTTTCCTAATTCATTTGTACTTCCTAGCTTTACTGATGCCCATTGCCATATTTGGGGATTGGGAATGAAAAAGTTAGGCTTGTATTTTAACGAAGCCCAGTCTGCCGAGGAATGTTGTAAATTATCGTTAAACAATCAATTTAAGCGAGGTAATTGGCTAATTGGGCGTGGCTGGAATGAAGAACTTTGGAGCGGGGAATTACCGGATAAAATGATTCTTGATAAGTATTACTCTGATATGCCTGTTTGCTTTATTAGGGTTGACGGTCATAGTATGTGGGTAAATAGCAAGGCATTAGAAATAGCACAAATTACCAAAGATATTAGAGTAGAAGGCGGCAGTATAGAATTAGATAGTTTAGGCGAACCGAGTGGTATTCTTGTAGATAATGCAATGGATTTAATCAACAAAGTAATGCCACAATTCACTACAGAACAAATAGAAAAATTTATAAGAAGTGGTTTAGCAGCAGGTATGAAGTCTGGTATTATGAAATTTCATGATATGGACGTAAATGAAATGTCTCACAAATGTTTAATAGACTTAGATAAAGAGGGGAAATTAAATCAGAAAGTGTATTCGTATTTAACTGCTCAACATGAAGAATATTTAAATTATGAACACGCTTTTTATAATGGGGATAACTATAAAGTTAAGGGTATAAAAATGTATGCTGATGGCGCCTTAGGTTCCCATGGAGCATTATTGCATTCAAAATACAATGATAAAGACACTTTGGGCTTAGAGCTAAATTCTATAGACGAAATGTATAGAATAGCGCATAAGGCATCATTAAATAATTATGATATAGCCATTCACGCAATAGGCGATAAGGCAGTAAGTAATGTAATAGAGGTGTATAAAAAATTACGAAATAACGGCTTTATGAATATACTTAGAATAGAGCATTCACAATTAGTCCAAGCTAAGGATATAGCGGAATTTCATAAGTATAATATTATAGCCTCTGTTCAGCCTATACATTGCATTTCTGATGCTTCAATGGCAGACAAACGATTAGGGAAAGAGCGTGCTGCCGAGATAGCTTACCCTTGGAAGCAGTTTTTAGATAATAATGTAATGATGGTAGCAGGCTCTGACTTCCCAATAGAAAGCGAGAGCGTCATAAAAGGGATTGATGCCTTTATACATCGTACTCCATTTAATTCAAATGAACCATGGAATAGCAGAGCAAGTATTAACATGGAGCAGGCTTTAGAATCTTATATTACAAATCCAGAATTAATTTGTGGTAATCAAGTTGATAATTTCACCTTAGGTACAAGTGCGGATATGCTTGTTATTAGTGGTGATTTTAATAATATTAATACTTGGGAAATTGTAGGCGTAGTTATGGGTAATTTTTTTCAAGTTTATAAGTAGAATGAATATTTCATTAATTTATTCTTGTGGATTAAGAATAAGCGAATGTGTAAATCTTAAAATTGAAAATATTGATTCTAAAATAGGGTTAATGCGCCGCGTATTGGTGCAGTGGTGGATTTTGGAGCACAAATGTTCAATAGAAGCACTACCGTTTGTTTAAGCACAAAAGTTTCATAGAAGCACGTCAACCCCCATTGCGGCAATACCATGTTGGCAGCAGGTTTTCTTTTCATTCCTTCAATTCTTCTTTCAGATTGTCCCATGTCTTGTTAGTTAGAATTGGTTTATATTCCGTCAATTTTCCTTTGCTATACTCAATAATGTATTCAGCTCGTTCTTTTGAGTCAGGATGTGTGCTAATCCATGTCAAATATTTTGTTGCTTCATGCTCCTTGTCGGATAGTTTGTAAAGAAAGTTTGCAAATGATTCTGGATTTACCTTTGCTTTTACCAGATAATCAACTGCTTTTATGTCTGCTTCTTTCTCTAAACTTCTGTCAAAGGCTGATGAAGAAAGCGTTTTAGCTGTTTCTTTTATTACTTCTCCTCCGCCATTGCCTGTTGTCATTGATATTAAAGCTGAAAGCCCGATTTCTTTGACGAGTTTTTTCATCATATGATTAAGTTCAATGTGTGCAATTTCGTGGCAAATAACACCAGTCAATTCTTCTTGATTGTCGGAATTTAGTATAAGCCCACTATAAACTACTAAGTGCCCGTTTGGTAATGCAAAAGCGTTGATGTCGTCTTTGTTGAGAATATGAATTTTAATTTTTTCTCTGTCAATTTTATTTGTCTTACAAATAACTGTTACAATGCTGTCAACTGAATTTATTACGAGAGGATTTTGGCTTTCCTTTTCGGTCTTTTTAAAAACCTCCCAAAAAAGTTCGCCTAATTTTTGTTCTGTTTTGTCTGTTACTTGCTGGACTTTAAAAACCTTTACCCAATCAATTTGTGTTAAGGCAAACCATGTCCCGAAAAAAATAAGAAATGTTATTATTCCTTGAATAATGGTCTTTTTCATGATTTAGATTTGCAAATTAAGTTTGTCAATGAACCATAAAACCACCACTCTACATGAATTCCTTTTCTTGTTTGAATAGCTGTGTATATAGTTGCAATAAATTCAGTCAAATTGAAAATTATTACTGTAATTATGTAAGCAATATACTTACTTGTAATAGTTTCTTCTGTGAAGATTATTGAAACAGTCCACCAAAATCCAAAGCTATTTATGAAAAGCATGGATAATTGCGATAATAAAGCCTGTGTGCAATGCCAACGAACAAAATATGTCGACTTTCGGTTGCCTAAGTAAAATATCAGTGTGGCTATCAGATTTACGATTGGTAAAGGAAGTCCGACTATAATTGCAATTAAAGACATCAAATAACTACTTGAAGCAGTCTCTGCTTCATGTTCTCCAGGTTCATAGCTGAAATTTTTTATGTGTATCATAATCCTTTTAAGATATTCCAAACCCAATTGATAACGACAAGTAAGATTAAAGGAACTGCATACTTTGGTCTTTTCAGGTAAGTTTCTACTTTCTGATAGAAATTAAATAATGTGTTGCTTCCCATTGTAAAGTCCGCAATAATCCAAATTGGACTAATTAGCATGATTAAAGCAATTAAATAGCCAAATGGATTTAAAGTAAGTGCTCCAATGAAATCGCCCTTTGTCAATGAAAGAATTGAACGAGTTGAACCACAGGAAGGGCAGGGTATATTTGTTGTGTGCTTTATTAGACAAACTTCTATTGATTTGCTTTGAGCAAAGTTTTTTGTGGTATTAAAATAAAGCCAAATATACCCTGCCAAACATGCTATAAGCAATATTGAATACAGCTTGTTCCTATCGAGTGTCATTAATGCAAAAATTGTTGGATTTTTTGCATGTTCTTTTCTCTTGTAGCTTTTTGAATCATGAACAAATCAATAATTGCCCAAATACCAAAACCGCCACAAGTTAAAAGTTTACCAACTCCAAGTCCTGTGTCTCCAATCATAAACCGGTCTATGCCTAAGATACCTGCCAAGATTGAAACGATAAGAGTTGTTGTTGGGTCTTTGAACTGAGCAGTTGATAATACTGCCCATTTTGAATCATCAAGTGCGAGTAGTCTCTCTCTAATCATGTTCATTTGATGACCTTCAAAGAATTTTCCGTTTGACATTATAAACATGTCGACTTTTTGTGCATCCATTTTTTACCTTTTTGATTTTTATGTTGTCCTACTCGTCTGGCTTTTCGGTTACGCCCCGTTTGTTGAAATGAAGTCAAGTCTCCATTTGAATTTCAATAATAAGAAATTTGGTTATTAAGTCCCCAAGTTTTAAGTAGGTAATAAGTAATAATTTCAACCAAAGTTCCTAAAGCCCGTCCAGCGGCTTTCTTCGGGTCTTTCGTGTGCCTGAAAACCTCGTCTGCTAATACTTTCTGTAATTTATCTACTGATTGATATGCCATATTTTATTGTCCAAAGATAGCAAAAAAAGTGCCTGTTTTAGCTATGAACTTTCAAGTCAGCACGGTCGCCCAAAAATTTCTACTACAACTCATTTATTATTTACGTACTCTCAATAAGTTTATTTCAAAATTAGTATTTTTTAGGGACATTAAAAAAAAACATTCATATTAGCATCAAAAAAGATGCAGAAACTTGGTAGAAGCACAAAGCTTGATTTAACAACTGAATCGTCAATTTCTTGTAGGTGCTGTTATGGTAATCGCTTTTTTTTCATCGTGGGTCTTGTTAGTTTATTTTAAGGCTTTCACTTTGTCCAACGTGATAATTTGATTACTTTCTATAACCTTTACTATCGGTGGTTCGGAAAATTTAAAAGTTTTCAATTCGTTAATTAAGATATTGAAGTCGTTACTTGTCGCTACGATAACATTGTCAAGCCCGATAACATCGCCGCTTTTAATTTTTGCTTTTACACTTTTCGCTTCGTTGGCTTCAAGTGTTACCAAATAACTCAATGCTTTTCTGTGAACGTATTTTAATGCAATAGCTTCTAAGTCCGCTTGTTTGTAACGTTCTCGCAAACTTGTCTTTGCTGAAATGCAAATTGGCCCACGTTCTACGGTGTAAAACATTAGGTCGTAAATTACATTTGGAACAAATGCAACTTTTGCACTCATATAAAGAGGCAATATGTTTTCACGAACAAACAATGTCGCCAAAATGTATTCAAATATTTTTCCGTTCAAATTGTTGTTTCTTTCGGGATGTTTTTGAAATGCTTCCCAGTAAGTCGTTATATAATCCGATGGCTTTTTATACTTTACGGTCATAAAACTTGGGAATAGGCTATCAAAAACTATTTCCGCTTTATTGTCTTTTCCAACGGTTATACCTAATTGATTTAGTTTATTCATTTACTTAAAATTAGTTCTAATATTTTCGTTGCTGTCGCCTGTACTGCTGGCACGGAAACGGAGTTGCCGAACTGCTTATAAGCTGAAGCGTCAGCAACTGGAATTAAATAATTGTCAGGAAATCCTTGTAATCTTGCCCATTCTCTTGGCGTCATTTTTCGTATGCCTTCACGATTTACTTCGCCTTTAATGCGTGTTGTAGGTGTAAAGTCTTTTAGGCGATTGTCATAAACTAAATTTCTCTCTCGCCCCATTCCGCCAACAACGATTGCGTTAGCAATTCCTGTATCGGGAATAATTTCAAAACCAAAACCGTTCCCTTTGCTTTCGTGTCGTGCTTTGTGATTGTGTAGGGTCTGTAAATATTGAGTTGATAAAAAATATTTTGTTGCAGGAACTTTCTTTTCTTTTATGTCAGCAAATTTCACTTTTTTTCCTGTTGGTTTTGGGTATGAAAACTCTGTAACTCCTGTGCTTTTATGAAAACCAACAATAAAAACCCTTTCTCTGTTTTGTGGAACGTCAAAATCTTTTGCATTGATAATTTGTGGTTCTGGAACAAAATAACCCAAGTCGTTTCGTAAAACGTTCAAAATTGTTTCAAGTGTTTTACCCCCATTGTGGTTTCTCAAACCTTTAACGTTTTCAAGAAAAACAGCCTTTGGCTGTTTTCTTTTGATAATTTCAGCAACATCAAAAAACAATGTTCCTCTTGTGTCTTCAAATCCTCCACGTTTTCCAGCTATGGAAAATGCTTGGCAAGGAAAACCTGCACAAAGCACATCAAAACCGTCTGGAATATATGATTTAGTTTTTTCTTTTGTTATGTCGCCAAATGGTGTTTCGCCAAAATTTGCTTTATAAGTTCGCTTTGCTTCTTTGTCCCACTCGCTTGTAAAAACACACTTTCCACCTAAATTTTGTAAAGCCAAACGGAAACCACCAATCCCTGCAAAAAGGTCAATAAATTTAAATGAGTAATTTTCGGGAGTTGGAAACGGTACGTTTTCGACTTCATGCAAAAAGTATTGTAATGCATCTTCTGCTACAATTGAAATTTCACTGGTTCCGTTTTTATACTTGACATAGTTGTTTAAAACAGTTATCGCCTCATCTTTGTAATATTTTGAAACTCCGTTATGAATATTGTGAAGATAATGTGTCAAAATTGCTTTTTCTTCTTCAAAAGGCTCTATAAGTCTGACTTGATAACTTTTGTCATCAAGTTCTTCAATGCTTATTTGTTCCTTTATAGACATATTTTGTTTGATTTTTGACGAAAATTTCATTAGCATCTACCACGACTCATTTTATTTACGTACTCTCAATAAGTTTATTTCAAAATTAGTATTTTTTGGGGACATTAAAAAAAAACATTCATATTAGCATCAAAAAAGATGGAGTTTAAAGTATATCCGAAGATGAATTTTTGCTATTTCCTTTTGGTCTGTTACTGTTTGTCAAAAAAAATGCAGAAACTTGATAGAATCGCAAAGCTTGATTTAACAACTGAATCGTCAATTTCTTGTAGGTGCTGTTATGGTAAGCGCTTTTTTATTTGGTTATAAATTGTTCGTAACTGTCGTCAGTTCCAAGTGTTATTAAATTCAACTTTTGTTTCATCGTTCGTCCTTCTATTTCGTCTAATAGCTTAGTTGTTGATTTCATTGAAAAATTCTTTCAGTTTTTGTGGATCAAGTTTTCCATCAGTTCGTACACTGCTACAAAGGTCAAGTCCAAAAGGTTGAACTGTTTCAATGGCTTGTCTTACGTTGTCTTTGTTTAGTCCACCGGCAAGAAACAACGGAACTGATATTGATTTTCTTATTTCTCTGCTTAACTCCCAATTGTGTGTGCGTCCTGTTCCACCTAATTCTTTAACCGATAAGTTTGGATTCCCACTGTCCAATAAGATGGCGTCAACATAGTTTGAAATTTCAATTGCTTCATTTACTGAATTGTCGTCAATAACATGTATTACTTGCACCAATTTCACGTTTGGTAACTCGTTACGAAGCAATTCATATCCTCGTTTTTCTAACTCGTCCACGATTTGAATTGTCGTGGTGTAAACTCGTTTGTAATGTGCGATAATGTCTTGCGGTTTTGTTTCGCTTGTTAATAAAAATGTTGAAATAGGCGGTGGCACTGTCTTAGTAATTTGATAAATGAGTTCATCTCCAATTACACCTGGTCCACTCGGCATATGTCCAACTAAGCCCAATGCAGAAGCACCGTGTTGAATAGCCATTTTTGATTCGTTAATGCTACTTATACAACAAATTTTTACTCTTGGTCGTGTTATTATGTTTTTGTTACTGTGTCGTCTTAGCCTTACCATAACTCATTTATTTACGTACTCTCAATAAACTTATTTCAAAATTAGTATTTTTTTTGGAAATTTAAAAAATATTTACAAAAATTCATTCATGTTAGCATCAAAAAAAAATGCAGAAACTTGGTAGTTGCACTGGTGCCACTAATATGACGCACAACGGGGCGCGGTATTGGCGAAGGTGGCGGAATTTGGAGCACAAAACTACCATTTTACAACGGTGTTTTTAGTCACTATAATTAAGTACGTCTTGCCTGCTTGCATTTAGCCTTTGTTGGCAACTAGGCATTATTTCTTTCGTTATTATATATTCAAAATCTGGTTTTGCTGAAAACAAATCTCCATCAAGGGTTAATAGCTTTTCTTTTGTTGCGTGAATAGCATAATCAGATTGGTCAATGCCTATCCAAAGTCGATTTTGTAGTTGTGCAGATTTTAAAGTAGTCCCTGAACCACAAAAACAGTCCAAAACAATACTCTTTTCGTTTGATGATGTTTTAATGATTAAATCTAATATAGCAGAATTTTTCTCTGTTGGATAAGTTGGATATTGAGGGTCTTTATACTCCCAAATATCTTGAACTCGTTTACCTTCCCGTTCATCTGCAAATATAATTTTACGAGGATTTCCATTTGACGACCATTCTATTAAACTGTCTTTATCCCATTGCTCTAACGTTTCAATATCAGCCCTCCAATGTCTTCCAGTTGGAGGTAAAATACCTTTAAATGGTTTATTTGAATTACCATTAACAGTTTCTCCGGGTGCGTGAATTGGAACTGTTGTGTATCTGCGACCCTGTTTGTCTTGCTTTGGGAATAATTTTTCAAAATCTTTTTCTGTATATTTTTCTCTTGGCTCGTTCCAAATTGGATTGCTTGATTTTGTATAAAATAATATTAAATCCTTTACATTCCCGTATCCAATTCGGTCAAAGTTTTTTGGATTACACTTTATTCGGGTTATATCATTTCTAAAATTTTCTACTCCAAAAACTTCGTCCATCATTACCTTAACATAATGGCCTATTTTGTAATCAATGTGTAAATATATCGAACCTTGTTCTGAAAGCAATTCTCTTAATAAAATTAAACGAGTGCGCAAAAACTCAATAAATTCTGTTCCTTTTAAAGTATCTGAGTAGGCAACATTACCATTTCTTGAATTACTGATAGTTGAAGCTCGACCATCTGTAATGGTAAAATTACCTCCAGTCGCATACGGAGGGTCAATATATATTAAATCTATCTTGCCCTTTAAGTCTTGAACCTTTAATAAATAATTTAGTCCTTCAATGTTATCTCCGTGAATTAGCAAACTTTTTTTCATAATCTACAGTTGATATAAAAATTCACGTAAAATCAAAGCACTCATAATATTGTAATCCTTGTAGGTTTCAGTAACTGATTTGTACATTTTATTGTTCCCTTTAATATATAAAACACCATCTAAAATTGCAATCTTTTCTGCTTTTACCTTCTTTGCCTCAACAGTGCTTATTGCATCATTGAATTGTGCATTTTGATGACCTCCAAAATCAGTTAAAAATTTTGCTTCACCTATTACGTATTTGCCATTGAAACGACCAACAAAATCTAGTCCTTTATTGTGATTGTAGCCCAATTCTTCTTTAGCAAAGTCCATCATTGACTTATCACTACCATCAAGAATGGCGTCTTTTTGGTTAGCAAGGAATTTATTCAATTCAACAGGAGTTATTCCAAGAGATTTTTTACGTAACCATTCACGAAACATAGGTCCAATTTGACGGTTTGTTTCTTTAGGTTCGCTACAACGTTCATATAATTTATCTAACCCAATTTCATATATTCTACCGCAAATTCGATTAATTGTTCGTGGATTTCTATCTATTGAAGATTTATCACGTTTTAAATATGCAATGTAACTGTCTTTTATAGGAAATAAGTCGAGCTTTAAAAGTGCACGAATTAATAAATCATTATTCTTGTGTTTAAATGCTTTTTCAACACTTGTCCATAATTTATCATCTATTTCTCTAATTCCTTCTGGGATTGTTGGATATACTTGAAAAAGGTCATCAAGATAAGACCTTTGGTTAGCATATTGTATACTTAATTCACTCCATTTATTCATTATTCTAAAATTTTTTACAAAATTACATTTTTTCTATGAGGTTTCAATCTGTGTTTTTTTGCCTTGGCTACAACTCATTTATTTACGTACTCTCAATAAACTTATTTCAAAATTAGTATTTTTTTTGGAAATTTACAAAACATTTATAAAAATTCATTCTTTATATTTGTAATCTTTTAGTTTATAGTTTTAAGAAAATGAAAATTGAATTTCCTCAAGAAAAAAGTAAAGTCTTAGAAGCAAAATTAAATACATCACAGTTAGAAGCGGTTACCACTATCAATGGACCTTTATTGATTATAGCGGGCGCTGGCAGCGGTAAGACGCGTGTAATTACTCATAGAATTGCATATTTGATAGAACAAGGTAAATCTCCAGATTCTATTTTGGCATTAACCTTTACCAACAAAGCGGCAAAGGAAATGAAAGATAGAATCACTAAAATAATTGACCCTCGTAAAGTATCACAGGTGTGGGCTGGTACCTTCCATTCAATATTTGCAAGAATATTAAGAGTTGAAGCTCCTAAATTAAACTATACACGTGATTTTACGATATACGATCAAGATGATTCGTTAGCAGCAATTAGAACTGTTATGAGTAATTTAGGAATAAATATTCAAAATTTATCGCCACAAAATGTTCGTTCACGTATATCCTCTGCTAAAAATAGAATGATAAGTCATTCGGAATATGCAAGAGCAGCTGACAACTCAAATGAGAGAATTACAGCCCAAATTTATACAGAATATGAAGAATATTTAAAAAAAAGCAATGCAATGGACTTTGATGATTTATTGCTCAATGTTATCAAATTGTTCAGAGAGAGCAAAGAAACCTTATTTTACTATCAAGATAAGTTCCGTTATTTACTTGTTGATGAATACCAAGATACGAATAAAGCTCAATATATATCTATAAATATGTTAGCAAAATCTCATCAAAATATTTGTGTAGTAGGCGACGACGCTCAAAGTATATACAGATGGCGCGGAGCTGATATTCAAAATATACTTGATTTTCAGAAAGATTACCCATATTGCAAAGTAGTTAAATTAGAGCAAAACTATCGTTCTACTAAGAATATTTTAGCTGCTGCCGATGCAATAATCAAGAAGAATAGAAATCAATTAAAAAAAGAAGTGTGGACAGCAAACCCCGAAGGCAACAAAATACACCTTATTAGCAATTATACTGATAGAGAAGAGGCAGAAAAAATTGCAGAGTTAATACTCCACGAAAAGAAAACAGGTGTAAATTTTGGCTCCATAGCAGTATTTTATAGAACAAATTCGCAGTCTCTATTATTTGAGAACAGCTTTAGAAAAGAAAATATACCCTACGTATTAGTTGGTTCTTTATCGTTCTATAAAAGAAAGGAAATAAAAGATGTAATGGCTTATTTTAGGTTATTATTAAATACCAATGATGATGAAGCACTTTTAAGAATAATCAATGAGCCTCCGCGTGGGATCGGGCTAACATCATTGAAATACTTCAAAGCCTATGCATCCCAATTTAATATTAGTTTATTTGAAGCCTTTAAAAAAGCCGAAGAAATTCACGATTTGCAAAAAAGAGCTCAGATAGCAGCAAAAGACTTTGTAAAACTCTTTGAAGAATACGATAAGTTGGCAATAGAGCAAAATTCATGGCAATCATATTTTGAATTTATCCGTAAAACTGGCTATATTACTATGTTAGAAGAATTACAGAGCGAAGAGGCATTAGATAGAATAGATAATATTGAACAACTATTCACTGATATTCAACGGTATTTTGAAGATAACGAAGATGGCAATTTATCAGGTTACTTACAACAAATATCGTTGGCAACTGACGCCGACGATAAAGAACTCTCTGAAGAGAAAGTAACTTTAATGACAGTGCATTCCGCAAAAGGCTTAGAATTTCCAACGGTATTCGTTACAGGATTAGAACAGGGGTTGTTTCCGTTAGAAAGACAAGATATGCACCCCGAAGAAAAGGAAGAAGAGCGTCGTTTATTCTACGTTGCAGTTACAAGGGCAATGGAACGCCTCTACTTAAGCTATTCACATACCCGTTCCAAGTTTGGCACTAAGCAGAATGTTTCATTATCTCAATTTGTACGCGAAATACCCAAGGACTTGTTATTTACTACGTTCGAATCTTATAGCGACAGTAATGCTCCAGTTAAAAAGCTAATTCCTAAGAGTGAATTTAATCGCGGGCAAAATGAATATTCACAACTCAACTCCACCACCGAAAATTATTCTCAAATTTTGGGACAATCTGGCTTAAGACCTGGAGATTTAGTTCGGCATCAACAATTTGGGCAAGGGAAAATAATTAGTTTAAGTGGATTCGGAAAAAATCAAAAAGCAGACGTATTCTTTGAATCGATAGGTAAGAAAAGTATGCTTTTAATGTTTGCTAAATTAGATAAAATTTAATCACTAAATAATTTTGATACTTAGCCGATATTTATCTAAATTGGTTATGGTAAAATGAGCGATGATATAAATATAGGTTCAGGAATACAAGGGATACTTGCTTATAGTGGTGGCAATAAGGCATCTCATAATATTTATATGAAACAAAAGAATAACAACCCACAATTTACTAAGCTAAGGGTTGGCGAAGTTGTGCAAGGGCTTGTAATTGAAGAGCCAGTTAATAGTATAGCAGAAGTTCGCCTACCCGTCGGTAGTTACAAGGCAATATTGCATAATCAATTAATAAAAGGTGATAAACTATTTTTCAAAATCGAAGAAACTATCCCTACTTTAGTTTTGAAAGTATACTCTGTATCTCTATATAAAGAAAAGTCCAAATTGGTACCAGAAGAAATCTTAAGAATCTTAGATTTACCTCAAGACAGTATTTTTGTTGATATTTGTACAGAATATAGTAATTTAAAATCCCAAATTATACGAGATGAGCTATTGGTAAGCTACCGTACATTATCTTTATACTCCAAAGAATTTACTAAGGGTCGATTTGCTGTTAGTGATATATGGACTTCTATCTTTTTAACTGATTGGGCATCAGAAATTGATACGGATAAGTATAAATTATTTAATAAATACTTCGCCAATAATACTTCTTATATAGTTGCTTTAAATCAGATAAAAGCAGATTTAAATAAATTTGAAATATCAATTCAAAACGAGCTTATTTCCTATCTTAATACGAACAAAAATTCGTCGCTACCAAACAGAAGGTTATCAGTTGTTGTTTAGTATTCATGTAACAACAAATAGCTAATCAATAACTTTAATCTAATTTTAATAAAGTTCTAAATCTACTGTATCTTATTTCGTTATCTTAATTTGAGATTTTAATTAAAATCATTTTATTAATTTTTTATGGGAATTTAATGTTAGGTTCCGAATCGTTATTTTGGATTATATTTTCTATATTAGTTGTAATAATGCTATATATTGATATATGGGTTACAGATCACAGAAACCAAACTATTACTTTAAAACAGAGCTTAATTTGGACTGGAGTATGGATAGGAGTAGCTTTACTATTTAATCTATCAATATTTTTATTTATGGAAAATGGTCATACTTTAGGAGTTCAATTTTTATCAGCATATTTAGTAGAAAAGTCATTATCGGTAGACAATTTATTTGTATTTATGATGATATTTAACGTAATGGGCATTCCAGAGTTTAATCAGCCACATATATTGAAATGGGGTATTTTATCGGCTGTAGTGATGAGAGTTGTATTTATTTTAGCTGGTGTTGCGTTATTACATTACTTCCATCCAATCATATATGTATTTGCTATATTTTTAATATATGCAGCATGGAAAATGGCTTTTGGAGGTGAGGAAAAAATTGACCCTGATTCTAATCCAATAGTTAAGTTTATGGTTAAAAGATTTAATTATTTGCATGATTATCACGGTAGAGAGTTTTATTTTAGAAAAGAACATATTTTATACATTACTCCACTACTTCTAACTTTAGTTTTGATAGAATTATCAGATTTAATGTTTGCCATTGATTCAATACCAGCTGTTTTGGCTATATCTACCGACCCATTTATAGCAATAACTTCTAATATTTTTGCAATATTAGGGCTACGAGCTTTATATTTTGTAATAGCTGGCATAGCAGACAAATTCTATTTATTAAAATATGGCGTGGCTATAATTTTAGCTTATATTGGCGTCAAGATGAGCTTGGTCGATATATCTCCAATACCTACTTATATATCATTAACCGTAATTTTAGTAGTACTGAGCTTATCAATCATATTGTCTTTAGTATTTAAACGGACCGAAAAAGAAGCCTAAAGAATTTAGTTTACTTCGTTGTTACTATGAAAAAATATAGCTTACTAATATTATAAGCTATATTTTTTTTATATATAAATAATCAGTATATTTGATAGTAGAATTAAATAAACTGATCTTATCTAAGAAGTATTATGATTTATGACAGGTAAAAGATTGAATGCAAAAAAGAAAATTGGTTTCATACTCTTTGCCGTAGTTTTATTATGCTGGATTGCAGTTCCAATTCTACCATTTTTCGACTTCCCATACAAAGCACTAATAATTACCAGTATACTTATAACTGGCGAAATTCTTTTTGTTTTAACTATCTCTTTATTAGGGAAAGAATATTGGAATAGATTTAAACATAGAGTATTAAGTCATTTTAGTAGAAAAAAAGTAGATTTTACAGATAATGAAATTACAAATAAATAGCCAGCCCCCAAGCATCATTTAAGCTACTAGTATAATATGAAATAGAATTAGATTTTACTTATTTATAATGTCCAATAGTTGCTATTTACAATATCAAAATAGTATTTTTTGATTTAGCTTTTTTTAGATTCTTCAATAGCTTCAGAATAATAAATTAATTGATTTTTTAAAGGATAACAGTTCTTATAAACAACAAAAAAGGACTTAACCTTTTTCTAAAGCTAAGTCCTTATTATTAATGAAATTAGGAACCTATTATTTTTGTACTATCATTTTCTTAGTATCACGGTATGGTCCACTAACCATTTCGTAGAAGTAAACGCCACTGCTCATAGTTTCGATTGGAATTCTTACTGAATATTCTCCACTATTTAAAGTACCGTTAAATACTACTCCTACTAATTTACTTTCTGAGTTGTAAATCTTAATTTCTGTTGGAATATTGCTACCACCAACTGCGAAGTTAATTTCACCACCGCTAGCACTTACTGGATTTGGATTTACTTGACCTAAGTTATATTTAGTAGCGCTAATTTGTATTGGACGTAAGCCATCTACACAAGTTTCGTCTAATTCTACCGTACCTTTATCACCACTTACAACAAAGCATGGATCTGTTGTTGCAATTAAATGGCTTACTTCTGTTGTCTTAGATTTTAATTGTGCATTACCTTGGTCATCCTTATAGATTGGCAAAAATACATCAAAAGTAACTGTGAATAATTCGATATCGCCGTTTTGTGTAGCAAGAGATGAATTTCCTACTAAATTAACTGTCAATACTTCTTCGTTTGTTGTTTTATTTACTTTTCTGTTAAAAGTACCTACTTGGTAGCCAAGTGCTTGTATAGCAGGAGATAAAGCTATCTTTGGATTTGTTCTTGCTTGGTCATTAAATGCTAAGCCTAAGAAGTCTAATTTATAAATTACTTTTACTTCTAAGTCTTTTCCATAGCTTGTAGAAATAGCTTTATTTCTATTCATTGTTACAGTATATTTTACGCCTTCTGCTGTTCCTGGAGCTACTTTACCATTGTTCTTTTGAGAAATAACACTTATACCTGATTTAGAAGTATATTGGTCGAAAGTTGCTGTTACAGTTAAGTTAGTTGAATCAGCTCTTGTAATTACATTATTAGAGCCAGTACCTGCTGTTTTAACTTCTAAGATTAGGCTTGAAGATGGCAAGTAAATGTTTGTAGGTGTAAATACTATCGGTATATTTAAAGATGCACCTGCATTTACTACTGTACCTGAAGTTACTTGAATAGCAAAATCTGCTGCGTTAAATCCTGGCACTGAACCATTAGGGCGAACAACTAAGCTTGTAATTTCCATATCTACCGAACCTGTGTTACGAATAACTGGTGTTAAAGTAATTGCTTGTCTTTGACAAGTAATTGCTTGAGCTGGATCCATAGCTACACCGATATCAATTGCTGTTCCTGTCCAAGTTGATACTGCTTCTTTTTGTGCATCGCTAATAGTAGAAATTCTACCTGTAAATGTTCCAGCTGCTGTTGGTTGATATTCACCAAAGACTGTTACGAAATCACCTGGAGCAATTTTGAATGGGAAGCTTAGTACATTACCATTTTTATCTTGAACATTATTTCTATCCCAACGGAAAATACTAGAAGAGCCAAATAACCCAAAAGTTGTTCCAGCATCTGCCTCTATTTTAAAGTCACTTACATTCATTGTATCTTCGCTAACCCAATTATTATTATAGAAGCGAACGCTTGCTGTTTTAATTGCTGTACCTACTACAAACTTACCAAAATTATAATCAAATGTAGAGTCTTTTGGATATATTCCATATCCTCTTAATACGCTATTTGCTGTTACAGGAGCATCACTTGTAAATTTAAGTTCTAATTCGTGTTGTCCGTCAGTTTGTGGGTGGAAGAATACATTAAATGTACGTTCTTCATTTGGACCTAATTTAACTTTGTTAAACACATTATATAAATTATCAATCAAAGGAACTTTCTGACCTTGATATTCTACTAAGAAGGCACTACCTTTGTTATCTAAGTTAGTTACTATTTCTGGTTCATTCAATGTTAATTCGCTTGAGCCATCATTTTTAATAGTAATAGCTTTATTAGCAGATGGATAAGGATCAAATTGATAAGCGCCTGGTTCTACTTTATAAGAATTTGGATCTACTCTCTTTCTACCCCAATCTTCTCCATTTACTATCAAGCCCGGTTGAACGCCCTTACCTGTTAATTTAGTTACGTTATCTGGAATTTTAGAGTCAGCAATAAAAGTTATTTCTGCTGCATAATCTCTTACAGCGTCCGGTTGGAATGATACTGTAAATTGATAAGATTTTCCTGGATCAATTAATATAGGGTTTGTTGGACTTAGTGTTTCTAAGCCTTTTACTTCAAATATTTGTCCACTACCTACATTATCTCCAGTAACAGTATATCCAGTTACTTTTAATGGGTTAGTTGATATATATGGGTCAGTGTTAGGATTTTTTATTAACACTGGGACTGCTGCAGTACGAGTACCTACTACAGTAGCAGGGAAATCATAATCGTCAGCTATAATATATTGATTACCAACAAATGCTTGAAGTAGTGTGAAATAATGGAAGAAGCAAGTATCTTTAGTAGTATTATCAACGACAATAATACCGATAGAATCACGAAATGCACCTTCGGCACGTGCTGTAAATTGAACGCTGAATTTTATTTCTTGTCCTACCTTTAGTGGAGCTAAATTTACATTATCTACACCTAAGAGATCGAAATTTTGGTAAGTTCTTATGTCACTTGGTTTGTCTTCAGTTTCTTTTGAATCCAATGTAACATAAACGCTATATTGTGCCCCATCTATATCACGAGTACCATTATTGGTAATAGTGAAAGTCTTTTTCATTGTCAATTCTGGCTTTTCTAACTTGAAAGTGCCATAATCAGCTGCATATTCAGATATTTCTGGACTTATAGCATAGTGTTCAATAGTTGTGTCTGTTCTATTACCACGTCTATCAATAAAAGTAAGATATGCTTTGGCGTCAACAGTAGGATCTACGATATCTAAAGTCCAAGTTGTTGATGGACTTTCTCCAATAATAAATTCCTCGATATTAAACTTGTAGTTAAAACTCTTGGTGTCCATATAAATTAAACCTAAGTTCGATCTATTTGCTGGATCTATCCTTGGTTCGTCTATTACATTACCAGCAACGAATCCATCGCAATCTTTAGCATATTCAACTAATGGAGCTAAAGTATCTGGAGTTTCTAAGTCGGCAGTAGCTACTGATGTAGGAAATCCATATGAATCATAAGAACTGAAGCCATAAGCATAAGCTACGAAAGCGTCTTTAGCTCTTAATCTATATACCCCATCATAAGGCAATTTAATAGTCTTGGAGTAGTATGATCTGCCATTTTCATCTGGTGTATCAAAGGCTATTCTTGTACCTGGGTTTGCCGAAAAAGCAGATACGGGTGTCCAAGAGAATTTACCATCTAATACTTCTGCAAATTCAAAATCATCTGGAATACCACCATCGACGGTAGCTTTATAAACCACATTAATAAAGTTAGATGAGAAACCAAAGCCACCTCTAATACCTGGTGTATTAAATACTATTTCTTTTTGGTATTGTTCGATAGGGCTCAATTGCATTTGGAATGGATCACTAGGAACATTATCTTCAGATTGTCCAGGATTGAATTGAACAACATTGATAGGATAACCTTCATCAGATGAGATAACTGCTGGACCCGGTTTAACGCTCATATCGGAACCAGTCCTAACTTCTAAGTATCCAGTTCCCCAAATACCACCGGGGGTCATAACAGTGCCTAAAACACCGCCATCGCAATATACTTTTGTTAACGGTTTTTTAGCAAACACTTTAACTAAAGGATATTTTCTTCGCGAATCAATAGGAGTAACGTGATACTTAGTACCCCAAACATTTTCAGGCAATTCCTGTTCAACAATAAAGTCGCACGCAGATATATCAGTTGGAATATATGCACAGAAGTTACCACTGACTACCGCAATTGGTTTATTTGACGTAATTTTAGAACCAGTAAGGTCATTAAAAGGACCGATACCAGGAATTAACCAAACATCACCCTTATTCATAACTCTTGTAATTACTTCACCTGTCTTAAGAGTATCACCATCATATTTAGGTACACGGCAACTTTCGCAACCACCTAATCTAAATCTTACCTTTGTATTGTCATAGGGACTAACAATACCAGTATATGAAGGTAAGAATTGGGCTTGGTTATTTGTAGGGTCAGCATAAGATGCAACCTGATAAGTTTTGCCTAAGGCAGTAAGTGGGTATGCCAAGTAGCCATCAGACGTATATTGATAACGAGTTACAGCGTACACAATAATTGGGGCGTCTGATTCAAGGATAACGGCTCTACCATCCCAGACTTGTTCTGGCTGTGGTGGAATTGGCATGCCACCGTTGCCTTTAGAATATGGCATAGACTCTTGAGGGCTAAGCGCTATCTCAATAATATCGTTGGGCACTGTTTCATAAGGGATCTCTTTTCCAAGATAGGGAATCTTCATTGTAACTTTTGTCCTTACAGCAGACGAAATATAAATCCTATTCGCATTATTAGGACCGTTTTCTTCCCAACAAGGTAAAAAAGTTAAATAGAAACTTGTACCTGCATTATTAGACTCTAATAGATAAGGAAGATTCTCCTTCACATATTTGATGTCTTTATCTACCTTAGCCAGAGTACTAAAAGGCAGGATAAATGTAGCTAACAGAAAAACTGCAAAGCTAGTCAAAATTGTTTTCATTTATTGCTCCAAAAATTAATTAATAAATATTCATAATAGACTTTTTTAATTTCAGTAACTTATCAACTAATAAAGTTACTGATTTTTTTTCAATTTATCAAAGTATTTAACAAATTTTTAAAAACATTTTTAAATTTTGTTCTTTCCTTTAATTAAATAACAAATGAAAACACTATTTATAACAACTAAAAACAATTATTTTTTGTTCATTTTGCTAACCAATTATACAACAATAACTTATAGCACAAATACCCTGTAAATCATATTACTTTTTTCTTAAATTCTTACTTAATTAATGTACAAACTCCCATAATTTACAAAATCACGGGAGTAAAAAAATAAAAAGATATTTAAGTAAAATTGAAATAGCTATAATTTTATAAATTCTACCCTTCTATTTTGAGCTTTACCTTCAGTATTATTATTGTCTCCGATTGGAATTGTAGCACCTTTGCCATCGGTTTCTAAACGCGAAGCCTCAATTTTAAATTCATTAATTAAAGCTTTTTTAACAGATTCTGCTCTTTGTTTGGATAGGCTAATATTTTTCTCGTGGTTACCATCAGAATCTGTATGACCTACAATCTTAACTTTAACCGTAGGATTAGCATGCAATACATCGGCAATTGATTTAATAGCTGTATATGATTCAGCTTTTATTACATCGGAAGCAACATCAAATTTAATAGCATTAGTTACAACTTTTCCTTCAGTCAATAATTTAGACCTATCATCAGTTGTTGCGGCAGCTAATCTAATATTGCTTAATAAAATCTGATATTGCCTATTATCATGTAGAGAAGAGGTATGGAATCTAATAATATTAGCTAAATCGTCTTTTGGAAAAAATCGTGGAATATCATAAACTTTGTTTTCATTTACATATACTCTGAATCTTTGTTTGTTTACTGTATAGGAAATATGAATAGGTTTGGCTAAATACCCAGCTAAATATTTAAATTCATTTGTATTATGAATACCTCCGCCTTCGTTTCGAAAATTGTTTCCAATAGAAAATAGAGAATTGCTACCAAAGCCATACTCAAATTCAAAAATATTATTAAAAGCATTTTCACTAGAGTACATTTCACCAGAAACTGGCTGGGAAGGTACATGCATTGAAGCAATTTCAGTTCTAAACCAACCATACCTACCATACGATAATTCATCTTGGTCTATATCTGAAATCATTACAATTAAATCATACTCAAATGTGTAATTATCTGGAAATGGATATTTCATTTCTGGAACATAATATACATCTCCATACATCTTAAGCCATTTTCCAGGATATTCATTGATTGTAACTACTTCCCCTGTTCCATTGGTGTTCCAACGAGCGGGGAAATCTCCAATAGCATCTTTAGAAAAATCCTCAAAAAATATGATATCTTCGCCCGGTATAAAATCAAACTTTGAATAAGATTTTAATGTAGCTTGCTTAAACTGTTGTTCATTATCGCTATCTTTTCTATTTATATTTTTATTTTGTTGTTCATTTTGCTCGTCATCTTCGTTACCTTCGAGTGCTTTTTCAATTGCTTCTTCTGTTTTTTGTTCAACCTTTTCTTCAACCTTGCGTTTTATTATGTTAGGTATATTGAATTGGGCGAATAACTCCATAGTAGATAGAGTTATTAGTATCACTATAATAGAAATTTTCATTTTTAGCTCCAAATTTATTTTTAAAAAATACTATCTTTAATAAAAGCACTATAAACGAAGATAATTAAATTAAGTTTCCTATCTAATGAATAAAATTTGTATTAAAATAAAAATTGGCAACAATACAAGCAAAGAGAACTTATATATATATGCAAAAAAGTCTGGCATTTTTATGCCTTGACTTTCAGCAATAGCTTTAACCATAAAATTAGGTCCATTTCCAATATAAGTCATAGCGCCAAAGAATACCGCCCCATTACAAATAGCTATCATTGTGGTTTCGGTAATACCAGCAACTATTTTAGTCGCAGTTTGTAAAAATTCTGGCGACGCCTGAATTAAACCTAATTCTAAATTATAAAAAGTAACCGCAGTAGGTGTATTATCTAACAATGAACTCAATAGTCCCGTAAAATAGTAAAATTGTTCAGGAGATTGGATACCTAAACTAACAGCATTTATTTTTAAATACTCAAGAGCTGGCACCATCGTTACAAATATTCCTAAAAATATAAAAGCAATCTCTTCAATCGGCTCCCAAGTAAAATTATTATCCTTTCTCACAGTTTTAGCAGTAAAATATAAAGATAAGCCCGACATTGCGATTAAAACAAGTTCACGCAAAAACGCTAAATTAGGTATTTCTTTAATAATATGCATATTATTACTATTTATTAGAGCTACTGCTAATAGCACTCCTAATAGAAATAGGAAGTTTAGTTTACCGCTAATTGAAATTTTTTCTTTACTATTTTGCTCATATCTAATTATTTCATCAGGCTCTTTTTTTACGTAGTATGTATCAACTACAAAGTATATAATTAATAGCAATCCATTAGCAACAATCCATTCTTTCCACATAGTAAGAAACCATAAGAAATCTACTCCCCTTAAGTACATCATGAACAAAGGTGGGTCGCCTAATGGAGTTAATAAGCCTCCGCAATTAGCTACTGCGGCAATAAAGAAAAGTATTGTATGTACTTTATGCTTTCTTTGAGAATTTGTGCTTATTAATGGGCGTATTAAAAGCATAGCTGCGCCAGTAGTACCAATAAACGATGCCAATACAGCACCAATTAAAAGAAAAATAGTATTATTCCTCGGCGTTGCCTCTATATCTCCTTTAATAAAAATCCCACCTGTAATAATAAAAAGAGAGCCAAGTAGAATTAGAAAAGGTATATAATCATAAACAACAGAATGTATTAGTTCATTAGTTAAATTGTTAGTAAGCAAGAATATGATTGTCGGAATAGATAAAATAATTGAAATAATAAGTTTATTACGATTATTTTCCCAAAAGTGATTTGCAACGAGTGGTAATACTGCTATCGAGAGCAACATAATTGCAAAAGGTAAAATCGACCATAATGGCACATGATTAGTAAGCTCCATATCTAAATACACAAAATTGATAAAAGGAACAAGACGCAATAGAGACTTAAATAATTATGTAATCTTGAAAATTATTTTTATATATACTTAATTTTATTTTTTACATATAGCCTAAAATAATAGTATTAGCCGCTTTGTGGTAAGGTAATATTTTTTATATAAATATTACCTAATACACTATCTGTATTATATGCAAACAACAGGCTCTCAATTATATCTGGATTAAGTATAGTGCCAGCAGTAACTAATTTATGCCCAGAGATAACTATAACATCGCGAGATAAAACCATATTGTTTTTCAACTCGTTGGGAATTGCTTTTATTTCTAAAGGTGGCATACTATTAGAGTATTTACAATTAATATTAGCAAAAAATTGATCTAAAAATGCAATTATTCTAAAATCATAAGTTTTATTCATTGATTCCCAAAGTAAATTTAAGGTTTTGTTTACTTTTCCATTGTGTTTTTTACTTTGATATTCAAAATCCATAATGACACGTAAAATACGAGAGCCTACAGGAATTTCTGGTCCTTGTAGTTTATCTGGGAACCCAGTACCGTCATAATTTTCATTAATATGATTAATAATATTTAAAGAAGTAGATAGCCCAGATACCCCAGAAAATATGTTATTTAGTAATTCAGGTATTTCTTCAAAAATCTTGATTTTAACTAGACCATCTGAATAAACGGGCAAGCCTAAATATTTATCTGGCAGTAAAAGTTGAGGTAGGAAGCATAATTCCGCTGCCTTAACAACTTCGTTGATTTGCTTATCGTTATCTAATAAATTTTTAGCAATGAACTCGGCCATTTGCTTAACTCTAGCTATAGCACTGGTATCGGAATTAGTTCTCAATAGATAGATTTTGCGAAGTATCTCCGTTAAATTATCCGTAGCAACATTAAGTTCTTCATTTAGATTGTTGTATGTATCTTTTGCATTATTGAACTGCACAATTTTAGAAACAAATTTAGAACATGTTTTTAATTTAAAAACTAATTGCTCATAAGCCAAAGGTGTAAATAAAATATCATCAACACCATATTGTACAGCTTTTATTTGATTCTCTTTGTCATTGGAATTGATTAACAGTATAAAGTAACTGTCATTTATTTTAAACTCAGATTTAACTTTCTTTAATATCTGCAAGCCATTAAGCCCGTCAATATTAAATTCACAAATGACCAGCGCGTTACCAGTTTCCAGACTTATTGCGTCAATCAGATCTAATCCGTGTACATATTTATTAATCTGAGATTGCGGAAATGCTTTATCAACAATCTTAGCTATGATATCAGTTGTAATAGGATCATCAGTTGCAATGTAACAAGTATAATATGCCATATAAATATATTAATCTTACACAAAATGCAAACTTAATATAATTTTTATATTAAACAAAATTATCTTGTAATTTTAATATTTATAGTTGAATTTGGAGCTAATATTTCTCCCGGTAGAGGGTATTGCTCAAAAATAGTACCTACTGTAAAGGTACCATTTTCTAAATAAGTAACCGTACCTAAAGTAAATCCATTTTCAATAATAAGTTTTTCTGCTTCTTCGAGGTGTAAACCTATTAAATCTGGTACGTTATAAGTCAGGTTTTTGCCTTGACTAACCACTACGTCTATTTCCGTACCGTAAGGCACAAGCTCTCCAACAGATTTATTTTGGTATACTATAGTATCTTTGCCAAAGGTATCATTAAAATCATATGCGATATTTCCAAGCTGTAAGCCTTTTTTCATTAATTCAATTTTAGCAACTCTAACAGTATAAGCTACCAAATTAGGCACCTCTACTTTCTGATTTCCTTTACTAATGGTTAAATATATTGTACGCCCCTCTTTTACTTGAATGCCGTTTTGTGGTGTCTGTGATAGAATAATATTTTCAGGGTACTTTTCTGAGTATAGTTGTCCACTTATTTTGTATTCCAAACCTGATTGATTCAGTTTATTGATACCGTCTTCTAATTTCATGCCTACTAAGGAAGGAACATCAACAATTGCTTTATCAAAAACTAAGTTTGGCATTAGTATTTTATCGAATATTAAAAGAACAATAATAAGCAATAGAGTAAATATAGATAAAACTATCAAATATGGCTTTAAAGCACTTAAATTAAAGCTAAATTGACTTTCTTTATCATTATTTCTAAATTTACTATAAGGCTTTGGAGTTTTTTCTTCCATTAAATTTCGATTTTATCATTAACTAATTTACAAATAAACGCAATTTTAGTATATTTTGCAATACTAAAGTGATTAATAAAAAACATAGCTACACATTAAAATAGACTTTTTGTTCATATTTTTTATCATATTGTATAATTTAATTTTATTATATACTTCATATTGAATAAGATTAATCAAGTAGATAAATGAATATAATTATAACGGGCGGTTTAGGGTATATTGGCTCTCATACGGTAATAGAGTTAGTAAGTAATGGGTATCAACCAATCATAATTGATAATTTATCTAACTCCGATATTAGCATTATTGAAAGAATTAAAAGTATTATTGGCTACAAGCCAGACTTTTATAATATAGATGTGAGAGATTATCATTCTCTTAATGAGATTATTAAAAGTTATGATAAGATTGACGGCATAATACATTTTGCAGCGTTCAAATCAGTTAGTGAGTCTGTCAGAAAACCTATTACCTACTATGATAATAATCTAAATTCGTTAATGAATGTGTTAAATATTATGGAAGAAAATAATATACAATTGTTTGTATTTTCTTCATCTTGCACAGTATATGGTCAGCCACATAATTTACCTGTAAGCGAGGACTCGCCTATACAGATTGCTTGGTCGCCTTATGGAAATACTAAGCAAATTTCGGAGGAAATTATTCGCGATTATATTAATTCCGGTAAAAATATTAAATCCATTGCATTAAGGTATTTTAATCCAGTAGGAGCGCATCAAAGCGGCAAAATTGGCGAATTACCTAATGGAATTCCTAATAATTTACTTCCATACCTTACACAAACAGCTTTCGGAATCAGAGAAAAGCTTTTAGTTTATGGTAGTGATTATAATACTCCTGATGGAACAGCTATACGAGATTATATACATGTTTGCGATTTGGCAGACGCTCACATTAAAGCGCTTGAATTTCTAAAGGATATAGATAAAACATATTATGACACATTCAATATAGGAACTGGTAAAGGTTTTAGTGTATTAGATGTAATAAATAGTGCTCAAAAATTTGTTGATCATAAAATAAATTATGAATTGACTAATAGACGTGAGGGCGATGTAGAACAAATTTGGTCTTCACCAACCAAAGCCAACCGTGTACTCAAGTGGCATTCAAAATATGGACTTGATGATATGACAAAAACTGCTTTAGACTGGGAAAGGCATTTGAGAGGACTATAGAAACCAAGCCATAATATTTTCAAACATCCTGAATCAACCAATAAATTTTATAAAATTTATTAATTGATTTATTTTTTCTCCAATAATTTTAATATTTTGCGTAATTATACTTAAGTAAATTTAATTTTAATATTATATGTCTAGTGAAGATTTAGCCAGTGAAAATGAGAACCTAAAGTTTGAATTAAACAAACTAAACAATTTATATGATAAGGTACAGGAGCAGTTTGTATACTTATTGAATTTTGGTGAGTTAGCAGTATTTGAGTGCGATAAAGAATATAAGATAATATCTTCTTACGGGGCTGTTGATCCAATATTTAGGAATTTAAACAAAGCATACGGGAAAAATAAAAACCTTATAGATATGCTAAATAATTGTATAAATTTTATTGACGAGAATGACTTAGAAAGTGAGGATTTTTCGGAGCATTTCTATACAACTGATGTAAAAAATATATTAATGACGTTTATCAGTGATTCTAAAAAGAATTTAGACCTAGATTTATTTGGCAAGTTAGCAAGCGATGAACTATATGTTTTAAATATAAAATTACTGAAGTTAGAATTTTCAGTTAATGCGTATATTAGGTTTAACCCTTCATCATTTTTCTTACAAAAATATGAACAAAAAATTAAATCTGATATAGAATCAAAGGATTTATTGTTAGTAAATATTTTTAACTCCATTAGTTTAGGTTTAACTTTATTAGATGCTCGCAATCGCATAATTTTAATGAATCAAAAGGCAAAAGATCACCATATATCCGATGAAGCTAAAATGCTCAAAACGGCTCAATTAGAAGGGCGAATATATAGAGATATTTTTACTAATGAAACTAACGAAGAACTAACAGAAAGACAAAGGCATCAGGATAGAGCATATAGTTCACACAACAAAGTGAAATTTTCACAGAAAACAAACGGTAAATTAGTTCATTTTGAAATAAATCCGTTGCTTAATGAAAATAAACTACCGAACGGGCTTTTGATAATTACAAGTTTAGAAGCGGTTGGAGAGAATAATAGTGATTTAAAACTAACAAAAATTACACAATTAGCTAAGCACTTGAAAGGAGAATTAGATAATACGAGTGAGCGAGTAAAAGAATTAGAGCTAAACCAAAATTGGCTGATGAAAAAAAATGATCAGGCACAAACAAATAATAAGTTATTACACGAATCTTTAAAGCAAATATATTCATATTTAGAGCTTTTCCCATTTCCAATAGCAATATTAGAAATACCATCTGCTAAGTATCAATTTGTTAATAATGCTTTTACGAAATTTGTAAATTTCGATAGAAAATCAATCTTAAGCAAAATGGACGACCAAATATTTAATGAAGAATTAGCTAAGAATTTGATGGAACGAACAGCAGAATCAATAAACACTGGCAATATGTTAATATTTCCAATGTTAGGTGGGACTTGTAAACAATATTTAATAAAAAGTAATAATGAAAGTCATCTTTTAAGAATTTTTAATATAGATTAAATGGGAAATAATATGATAGGTATTGTTATGGGGAGCGACTCTGATTTAGCTACCATGCAACAAGCATCGCAAGTATGTGAAGAATTTGGAATAAAATATGAAATCAAGGTTGTATCTGCTCATAGAACGCCTGAAGATATGATTCAATATGGGAAATATGCTCACCAACGAGGCATTAAAGTAATTATAGCTGGTGCTGGTGGTGCAGCCCATCTACCCGGTATGCTTGCTTCTGTTACGCCACTACCCGTTATTGGTGTTCCAATACAAAGTAAAGCTTTGAATGGCTTAGACTCATTACTGTCTATAGTGCAAATGCCGTCAGGCGTTCCAGTTGCCACTGTGGCTATTGGTGGTGGTAAAAATGCTGGGCTATTAGCTATCCAAATCCTTGCTCTCAATGATTCTGGCTTATTAGACAAGGTGAATGCTTATAAAATTAACATGGCGGAAGAATCTCGGGCAAAGAATAATAATCTAGCCTTTACCCAAGATTAGTCTTATTTTTTACCCTTGCAAAGCTTCAGCACCGCCCACAATTTCTAACATTTCTGTAGTAATTGCAGCTTGGCGAGCTTTGTTGTATTGTAATTCTAAAAAGTTAATTAAATCATTAGCATTTCTAGTAGCATTGTCCATAGCTATTCTACGCGCTGCTTGTTCAGCCGCATTTGATTCAAGTAATGATCGCCATACTTTTACATCTACAACTTTCGGTAACAAATCATCAACAATAGCTTTTATAGAAGGTTCAAAAATGAAATCCACCTTCTTAGTATTTATGTCTGTTTTTGTAGATTTCGATGATTCTACAGGCAATAGTTCTACTTCTCTAGGTTCTTGCTTTAATACATTAATAAATTCATTTCTGAAAACTATAACTTTATCAATCTCACCATTAATGAATTTTTCACGTACACCATCAACAATATGTTTTGCTAAACTAAAGTCGAGATTTACAAAAGCATTATTAAAGTTTTGAATGATTTCAAATGGTTGCTTTGCAAAGAAAGATACTGATTTTCTACCCACAGGTATTACCTTCACGTTAGCATTTTTATATTTTTGTAAAATTTCAGTATTCACGTGATTCATTACATATTTCAATAAATTTGAATTAAAGCTACCGCATAGTCCTCTATCAGCGCTAATCACTATAATAGCAATGTTCTTTACTTCATCAACTTTGCGTAAAAGAGGATGATCATATTCATTTCCTAGCGATTCTACTAAGTTTGAGAGCATATTTTCTAAACCTTCAAAATATGGTCTTGCGTTTTCAATTGCTGATTGAGAACGCTTTAGCTTAGCTGTTGCAACCATTTTCATAGCTGAAGTAATCTTCGAGGTAGATTTAATACCTTTAATTCTTTGTCTAATATCTCTTAGAGTTGCCATTTTTTAGAACCGTATTTTTATTAATATATAGAATAATTTTTGTATAAATAATTTTCAACATAATCTGATATAGAATCTTCTAATTCTAAGGGAGAAAATTGTATGTCAGTTTTGTTTAATTTTGTCATATCTGCTTCGGTATAGTTTTGATATTGATCCCTTAAATTAATTGGCATATCAATATATTCTATTGTACAATCAGTATATTTATCATCTAATACAGCTAATTTATTTTTCACAGCACTTACTAGTTCATTCCAATTTCTTGATTTGCCAGTGCCTAAGTTAAATATACCATTAACTTTTTTATTGTTTAGCAATTGCCAAAGAACTTCGCAGCAATCTTTAACGTAAATAAAGTCCCGCCTTTGCTCTCCATCTTTGTATAATGGGCTATTAGATTTAAATAGCTTTACACTACCATTGTTTATAAATTGATTATAAGACTTTAGAACCATACTTGACATTGAACCTTTATGATATTCATTTGGTCCAAAAACGTTGAAGAATTTAAGTCCTACTATCTTATCCTCTAATTCATTCCTAAGAATCCATAGATCAAATAATTGTTTAGAAAATCCATACCCATTCAAAGGCTCAAGCATATCATTATATAAATCAGAGTAGCCATTAGAACCATCTCCATAAGTAGCAGCACTGCTTGCATAAATAAAGCGAATATCATTTTGAATAGAATATTGGGCAATACTCTTTGAGTAAGCTACATTATTGCTCATTAAATATTCGACATCTATTTCTGTAGTAGAAGAACAAGCTCCTAAATGTATTATGGCTTCAATTTGCCCTTTGTAATGATTGCTATTTAATTTCAGCAAGAATTCTTCTTTATTAAGATAATCAGTAAAATTTTTTCTTACTAAGTTTTTCCATTTATCGGAGTTTCCTAAATGGTCAACAACGAGGATATCTTTAATACCCTCGTCATTTAATCTTCTAAGAAAACATGAACCGATAAATCCAGCTCCACCTGTAAGTACTATCATCTTATTTTACAGATTTTAAGAACATAGTAACAAATTCTTTAATTGCTACATTTAGCTTTTCTTTTACGTCGTTACCCAAGTCTTTTGTTTCAATGATTTGATATAATACATCGCTAAATTTATTATCAAGAAAATCATAAAATTCTTTTTCGAAGCGAGCAATATCAGTCAATTGAATTTCTTCCATAAAGCCATTAGTAGCAGCATAAATTAAAGCTATTTGTTTTTCAACAGTAATCGGCTGGAATAATTTTTGCTTTAATATTTCAGTTAATAATTGACCTCTCTTTAGTTTTGCTAAAGTAGATTTATCAAGGTCAGACCCAAATTTTGCAAATGCTTCTAATTCTCTAAACATCGCAAGTTCAAGTTTCAATGGACCTGATATTTTCTTCATTGCTTTAATTTGTGCATTACCACCTACACGAGACACAGAAATACCTACGTTAAGAGCAGGGCGAATACCGGCGTTGAACAAGTTTGGTTCAAGATATATTTGTCCATCGGTAATAGAAATCACGTTAGTTGGGATATATGCCGAAACGTCGCCTGCTTGTGTTTCTATCACAGGAAGAGCCGTTAACGAACCACTACCCATTTCTTTAGAATATTTTGCAGCTCTTTCGAGTAAGCGACTATGTAAGTAGAAAATATCTCCTGGATATGCTTCACGTCCAGGTGGTCTTCTTAATAATAAGGATACTTGACGGTACGCAGCAGCTTGTTTAGACAAATCATCATAAACAATCAAGGCATGCTTGCCGTTATCTCTAAAAAACTCACCCATTGATGCACCGCAATAAGGAGCAATAAATTGTAGTGGTGCAGGGTCAGAAGCGTTAGCAGCAACAATTATAGTATAATCCATAGCGCCATATTGTTCTAAGTAAGATACAACGTTAGCAACAGTTGAACCTTTTTGTCCAATAGCTACATATATACAGTATACTGGATTTATACCTAATTTTTTAGCTTCTTCTGTATGTGTGAACTTTTGATTAACGATAGCATCTAAAGCAATAGACGTTTTACCTGTTTGCCTATCGCCGATGATTAATTCACGCTGTCCTCTACCAATTGGAATTAGGGCGTCGATAGCCTTAATACCTGTTTGTAATGGTTCAGTAACGGGCTGTCTAAACATAACACCAGGTGCTTTTCTTTCAATAGGATAATAGGTGTCTGTATTAATTGCACCTTTACCATCAATCGGTAACCCTAACGGATTTACTACTCTACCTAATAAGCTATTACCCACTGGTACAGAAGCAATTCTATTAGTTCTTTTAACTATATCTCCTTCTTTTACTAAGCTATCATCACCAAATAACATCACACCAACGCTGTCCTCTTCAAGGTTCAATACCATTCCGATAACATCATTAGGAAACTCTACAAGTTCAGCAGACATTACTTTGGTTAATCCATATACACGAGCTACCCCATCACCAACTTGAAGGACGGTACCAACTTCGTACATATCGGCTTCATTTTCAAAGCCAGCAAGTTGTTTTCTTAATATTGCGGAAATTTCTTCCGGACGGACTTCTGCCATAATTTACCTAAATTTTATATTTTAATTTCACTATTAGAATTTAGCATTAATAATAAGCTGTTCTTTTAATAAATGTAATTGGCGAGCAATAGTAGCATCATAAACCCAATTATCCATTTTAAGAAGCAAGCCCCCTTTAATATCAGTATTAATACTATAATTTGGCTTAATTGTTTTACCGGTAATTTCGGTTAATTTAGCCGTAATTTTTTGTTTTAAAGTATCAGTAAGCTCGTTAGCAGATGTGATATCTACAATTTGAATTTTCATTTCATTGTAGTATAACTCAATATATTGGTCAATAACATCAACGATAAGAGCTTCACGTTGTTTATCAGTTAATAAGTCAAAGAAATTGAAAGTCATTTCGTGAATTTGTTGTTTAAATAAATTATCAAGAATTGCTTTTTTCTTAATTTTATTAATCACGGGACTTTTAAGTATTACTCTTAATTCTCTATGGCTATTGATTATGTTTTTTACAAAAACCATATCGTTGTAGCATCTTTCTAAAATTTCTCTTTCTTTCGCTACTTCAAATATTGCCTTTGCGTATCTTATCGAAACTTTCTTTTCAGTCATAATTAGTTTTTAGGTAATTGATTTATATATTGTTCAACTAATTTTAAGTCTTGATCTTTATTCAATTTTACAGAGATAATTTTTTCAGTAGCATTAACTACTAAGTCGGCAACTTCGGCACGTAATTGATTAATCGCTAATTCTTTATTTCTTTCGATTTCTTTAATAGCTTCATCAATTTTTTGTTGTTTTACTTTATCGGCAGCTTCAGTAGTATTTCTAAGTAATGCTTCTGATTGCTCTCTACCTTTAGCTAAAATTAAGGTAACTTCTTGTTGAGCATTATCGATTTTTTCTTTACTTTCGCTTAATAATTTTTTGGCTTCACGGTTAGCTTCTTCGGCGTCAGCAATTGCTTTGTTAATTGCATCTTCTCTATCATTCAAAGCTTTGATGATTCCCTTCCCACCTAGTTTAACTACTAAGAATAGGAAAATTCCAAAGTTGACGATAGTCCAAAACATCAGTCCATGAGGCAGATCTAATAATGTATCCATATTTATCCTAAGTAAATAATTTTTTTTATATTTTTAGCAATTATACTTTTGATAATTCCTAATATTTGTATGCTGCCTCATAAAACTCAATTTAATGAGACAGCTTACAATCTAAGTTTATCTTTTTAAGAGATAAACAATCTCTTAAAAATTAAATGAACAAGTACAATATATTACTTGATAGCCAAAAGTAAGCAGATAACTGCTGCAAACATCGCAATACCTTCTATCAAAGCTGCTGCAATGATCATAGTAGTTCTAATATCGCCTGCTGCTTCTGGTTGACGTCCGCTTGCTTCTAATGCTGCAGCGGCAAGTTTACCAATGCCAAGGCCTGCGCCTGTTACTGTAAATCCGGCACCTATACCGGCTGCTAAGAATGCTAATGCTGTTGCGTCCATTTTTTAAATCTCCGATTTTTGATTGAAATATAAATAATAAAAATATTAATGTGCGTGATTATGTTCTTCACCATGTTCAGCGTGGTCTCCAATAGCCAGCCCAACAAAAATTGCTGTTAATAAAGTAAAAATATAAGCTTGTATAAATGCTACCAATAATTCAAGGAAATACATAAATACAGAGAATGGGGTAATTGCTACCGATAAAATAATCGTTTTAAAGAAGAACAAGACCCCTAATAACGATAAAATAACTACGTGCCCAGCAGTCATATTAGCAAAGAGACGTATAGTTAGGGCAAAAGGCTTAACCAACATACTTATTATTTCGATTGGTATCATAATTGGCGCCAGCCAAACTGGTGCGCCCCCTAACAAGTGGTAAAACCAAGCTCCAATACCAGCTTCTTTAATTGCTGTAATATTGTATACAAAGAATGCTATAATCGATAATGACGCAGTAACGGCAATAGAACCAGTCACGGAGTGAGCTCCCGGTATTAGCCCCATCATATTAAGTATTAATATGAAAAAGAACAAACTTACAAAGTAAGGTAGTAAATAATCGGCAGCTTTTCTGACGGAAATATTTGGTCTAATCATTTCGTCGCGAACGTATAGAATCATCACTTCAATAGCATTTTGAAAACCTGAAGGCGCTTTGCCTGGATTTTTCTTATACTTGCTAAATACCCTATTGAACATTATTACTAAAAAAACAATTGCTATCCATTGGAACACTACAAAGTTTGTAATGGATAGGTCTATTTGCGGTTTTTGTCCTGTTGTGTTATTAATAACTGTTTTGTGACCATGATGCTCTGCAATAGTATAAAGACCACTTTGAGCGACATCATCATAATTAGTGAAGAAATGAAAGCCATTATCAATATATATTTTAGGTAAATCTACGATTTTGTAGGCTCCGATAGTAATAGCGTCGTGGTCGGACAAACCATTGAGTAGCTTCATAAATACGCTTTGCTCTTCTACAGTTACGTGGTCTTCTTGATGAGCGTGCGCGTGGTCGGGCTCTGTCGCAACTGTATGCCCTTGCATTTGATGGTCATGCCCTTGAGATTCGTTATTTTGTGCTACAATATAGCTTTGACTCATTATATTACCTAATTGTTTTTTATTTTCTTTAAATCTTTGCTATGTCGTTTATGAATAAATATTATTTCAAAAATTAAAATAATAAAATAAATTAAAATAAACGTAATAGCAAACGCAAAAGTATCAAATTTTAAGTATTTAAAAAAACAAAACATTAAACTTATGAATAAAATAAATCTAATTATCATCATTAAGTAGAATTTCTGTATAAAATCGACCCATTTATACTGTATAATTCGCTTTATATAATATAAACTAAATAGAGCATTAATTATATTAAGAATTATTGCTGTTATTATACTTATGGTTATCATTATGCTTATTTTTCTTATTTATTTGTAGTACTGTCTTGAATAATTTATACATACCAATTAAAAAGCCCAAAAGAGCTAATGAGATAGTCCAAATGGGAGTTTTTTGGGGTTCGTCAAGCCAATAATGACCAATTAATGTACCAAGAACAGCGGGCAAAAATACCTCAATACCTAAGGAAAGATATTTTGATGAATTCGTAATAGCCCGCGTTTGCTTATTAAAATTATTTAACACAGTATTTAAAATCCATTAATCAATAAGTTCTTCACTACATCATCTATAAAGATATTAGTAGAATGCCCGTACCAATGTTTTTCGGGTATTATCTTTAAGATACCTAAAGTAGAAGAATCGCCAATTTTAAAATTACTTGTACTTAGTATAGAATACTCTTCTGGTCTAAATTCATTATCATAATCGGTTACCATAATCGTAGCTCCCAATTCTAAGCCATTATTTTTAGTGATTGTAAGTTTATTACCAAATAGATTAAATGGAATTTTAAATTTAACTATGTATTTGCTATCATTATAGTCAGCAATAACCTTTATATCTTTTGATTCATACTTTTGTTCATTGCTCAATGAGTCTGTAGTAGATACTTTACAGTAGGGTAATGTTTTTATAAAATCGCCCGGATATATGTCGAACATATACAAACCATTAGTAATACTTTTGCGGAATTTAACCTTATCTTCACTTTTATCGGCAAATCTATCGCTAGTATCATATTGATTTATATCAATAGCTAAAGTAATATGATCTGCAATACAAGTATCACAATTTTGAACAACGATATAGTCATCGTTTACTTCAGCTGTAAAATAAAGATATTCATTATCATAGACTGAAGTTAAATAATAAGAGCAATCCTCCGCACCTTTCCACCAATATGCTCCATCATATATATAATCTACATTATCAACTTTAATTCCGTCAGCGTATCCACTATAAATTCTTCTTCCACGCGAATATGATGGAATTATAGAAAAATCCCTTTCAAAGTTTGATTTATTAGATTTCAAATTAATATATTTTTCAGATGCTTTAAGGTTGTCATAATTCCTGTATTTTTCGTATGTTAGGTCTTTGAGTTTCCTTGTATAAAATTCATCTTTTTGAATTAGGTTACCATTCTGATAACGGTAACCATAAATATCCCAATTATATTGCTTTTGTTTTTTTGTTACATAGCATGCACCTTGACGGATTGCAACACCTACTTCGAGTGGCAATTCTATAAATTCTATACTTTCTTGGTGAACTTGCTTCAGAAAACCATCAATATCTGCAAATAAATATACCTGCATATTTTTGCTACGGTCGCCAGCAATGCGCAATGTAACTGCGATATCATAATATGGATCACCAGAAAAATCGCCCACATCATAGCCCCAAATAAAATAATCCTCATTTTGTGGGAGTTGATTTTTAATATCAGCAATCATACTTTCATTAAAATACGGTTCAATTCTTTTAGCAAACTCAAGAAATTTAATGCCAGATTGGGCAAAGAGTTGCGACGAAAATACAATTAATAATACTATTATAATTTTGTTCATTGTTATTGCTTTTTATAATTCATTATAAATAGATTTAATATCAAATTGAGCGCGAGGTCCTATTTGAGATACAATTTTTGATGATGCTAAAGATGCTAAACTACCAGCTTTTTCTATGTTATCTCCTTTAATCATTGAATACAAAAAGGTGCCAGCATACATATCACCTGCTCCAGTTGTATCGACTAAATTTGCCTTATAAGGTTTTATATTATATATCTTGCCGTTCCATTTAATAATAGAACCTTCTGCACCTAAGGTTATTGCATAATTTGGTACTAAACTATCTAAAAAATTGATAGCTTTGTCTAAGGAATCTGTTTTAGCAAAATTCATAGCTTCTACATTATTGCAAAAGATAAGATCAGCATTTTTAGCTACTTTCATTAAATTGTCTCTAAATACATCTGTAATAAAAGTATCAGAAAAAGTAACTGAAATTTTGGTATTATGCTTTTTGCTTAGCTCCGTTGCTTTAAAGACCGCATCGCTACTTAGCTGTTGAGAAAAGTGATAGCCTTCTATGTATATCCATTCAGATTTTTTGATTAAATCTTCCTTAATATTTTCAGTATTAAATAAAGAGGTGGCAGCAAGGTTGGTAAGCATAGTTCTTTCGGAATCTGGTGTAATTAGTACAATACATGTACCTGTTTGCATCGAATTAGTTCTACCAGCATTCAATTGAATTCCCAAAACATTAAATTCATCAGCATAGAAACCACCTAATTTGTCATCACCAAGGAAAGTATTATATGCTGCTTTGCCTCCAAGTTGAGCATATGCTATAATAGAATTAGCAGCAGAGCCACCACTCATATATTTTAGCTTATAATCTCTGTAATAATTAAGAATCTCCTTACTTTTGTCATCGTCTATTAAGCTCATAGTACCTTTAGTAAGGTTTAGTTTAATTAAATCTGAATCTTCAACATTTAATAATATATCTATTAGCCCATTACCAAAACCACTTAACTCTATATCTTTTATATCACTCATTACCACTTTTCCAAAATTTCTCTAATAATAATCTTCATTTATCGTATTTTCGTTTTTTAATTCTTTATATAGACTTAAATTACAAAAGTAAAATAATATGAGCAACTTAACATTATTTAAATTCACTATTTTAATTTTTTTAATGTTGATTTTAGTTTCTTGTATAAAGCAAGGAACTGAATTAAATAAGGTTTATTGCCCTCCTATACCCGAGCCACAATGTGTGCCTCAAATATGGGATAGTAGTTATATTGATGCCACACAATTTCCAGATGATGCTTATACTGTTGTAAAAGTAAAAAATATCAATACTGATTTTAACGATTGGCAGATAAGTAAAGCTCATGGGGAATATTACTTGACATCTGATACAAACGGCATACAAAAGGCTATCCAACTAACAAAAAAATCCATAAATGACTTTGAACATTCTAATCAGATAAGTTTTTACCAGAATCAGCATTTTGGTTCTTTAATAGGTTATGATAATAGCAATAGCATTATTTTTGCCTCTTCCAATACTACTAATAAGGCTAAGGTATCAACTACTATTTCTGACGGTATTGGATATTCACGCTTATATTTTGGCGAAATTAACGGCTCGAAGATAAGTAACGAAACACTAATTAATATACAGGCTGAAGTAGGAGATTGGATAGGGCAACCCGCTATCTATAAAGACAATGTCATATTCTTTTCGTCAAATATGGAAGGTGGCTTTGGAGCAAATGATATTTGGTACATTATCCGCAATAGCGATAGCACTTGGAGTAAACCTATCAATTGCGGTGAATATATTAATACAGCGTGCGATGAGTTATCTCCATTTATTGATAATAATGAAGGAATAATTTTATTTGCTTCATCGGGGCATACAACAATTGGTGGATATGACATTTTTGCGTCTTCAATTACACCATCTTCTAAGTCAAGCCTTAAGGCAGACAAGCAAAATAATATTTTTTTTACAAAAGCATATAATTTAGGTAGCTCAATAAATACCATTAATGATGAACTTTTCCCATTTTCAGACTCAAATATTGATTCTGCTTTATACTTCTCATCTAATAGACAGGGGAACAATTTCGATATTTACGTATTATTAAAAAGAGTACAGCAAAAAGATAAGGACAAGATTGTAACGGTAGATACAAGCAGTATTGCACAAAATGATACAAAGAATAGTAGAATAAAAGAAATTAAAGATATAACTAAAAAAGAAAAGATCCACGATTATACTGCACAAGTACAAGTAAAATTAAGAGGTAAAGTTTTAGATGAGAGCAAAACCCTTATGTTAGATTCTGCAAAGATAGATATAAAACGATTAGCATCTCTTAGCTTGGATACCACAATTTATACTGGTAGTAATGGCGAATTTGTGGCAAATTTACTCCAAGGCGAGCTATATAGAATAACGGCAAATAAAGAGCAATACTTTTATGATAGTAAAGATATTAAAGTTGATACTAATTTGATAAGCAACGAGTTAGTTTTTTATTTACCTTTGCGTGGGGAGATTAGGATAAATTTCCCTTTAAACGAATTTAATAATCCTTACCAATTTACTTTGGATAGCAATGGATTTGAAACAACAAGAAAATGGCAAGATGAATTAAATCTGGTAGCAGATAATATTAGATATACTCTACACAAAGTAGATAAAATAATTTTAGTTGGTCATACAGACTATCTTTCAAGCGATGAGTATAATATATATTTAGGTGAAAAAAGAGTAGAATTTGTAATTAATGAACTTATAAAACGTGGAATACCAAAGGAAAAGTTATTTGGAAGAAGCGCAGGTGAAACGGAGTTATTACCTAAGCGAAGTAACGAGAAAGAAGAAAATTATCGAAAACGACTTCGAAGAGTAACAATAGAGAAAATTTTATTAAAATAGGGATTATGAAAGGTACAATTAAGTTTTTAATATTTTTAAGCACATTAGTAATTATTTTGATGATAGCTTTAGCAATTTATGTTAATTTAGTTATCTCGAGTGGTATGCCTTCATTAGAGCAATTGGAGAACCCAAAAACAAATTTAGCAACCAAAATATATAGCGCAGACGGAATAGTAATAGACCATTTCTTTAAAGAAAGAAGAGTAAATTTAAGATATAATGAAATTCCTAAGGATTTTATTAATGCCTTGATAGCCACAGAAGATAAGGATTTTTATAGTCACTATGGCATACAATTAGAAAGGATATTTAAAGCTGCTATTAAAAATATATTTTTGGGTGATAGAGAGGGCGCTTCTACGATAACTCAACAATTATCAAGAAATTTGTTTTTAAATCAAGCCTATAATTTAGATAGAAAGATTAGGGAAGCATTTTTAGCTTTACAAATAGAAAGGACTTATACTAAGCAAGAAATATTAGAGATGTATATTAATACAGTTTCTTATGGTAGAGGTGCTTATGGGTTGGTCATTGCCAGTCAAGTATATTTCGACAAAGACCCGGAAGAGCTTACTACTGCCGAATGTGCATTATTAGTAGCATTATTAAAAGCGCCCTCGAACTACAACCCAACAACTAATTATGATAGGGCAATAAGTAGGCGTAATTTAGTTCTAACTTTAATGAACAATCAAGATTTATTAGATGCCGACAAGTATAGTAGTTCTATCCAAGAACCAATATTAGTATATTCATCTAAAAATAAGCAAGAGCGAAAAAACATATATTTAGGTCTGGGCATTGCTCCTCATTTCGTAGAAATGATTAGGCAGGATTTAGGAAAAAGTGTAACATTATCTGGATATGATTTATATCGAGATGGGCTTAGTATAAACACCACACTTGATACGAGGATACAAAAATACTTAAATGAGGCTGTTGAAGAGCATATTAATGAATTACAAGCAAGCTTTGATAAGGCATGGAATTGGAGAAATAGAGGTGATTTATTAAAGAGTCTAATTACGCGAGCTATAAAGGACTTGCCAGCATATCGTTCTGGAGATGAGGCTGAAAGAAGTAAGATTACAAGTTCAAAAAATAACGATAAGCACTTTATAGACAGCGTGAAAAGGGTAGCAACTACGATACAAGTAGGTGTTGTAGTAATCAACCCAATTAATGGGGCCATTTTAGCAATGGTTGGCAGCTCCCCTAAAGCGATTGAAATGACCTATGGGGGCAAATATTCATTAAATCATGCTACTCAAATATTAAGACAGCCGGGGTCCTCATTTAAACCCTTTGTCTATGCAACAGCTTTAAATATGGGCTTAGTGCCTACATCTATGATTGAATGCGGTCCCTATACTGTAACCTTAGGTACAGGCGAAACATGGTCACCGTCTGGTAGTGGAGGATGCGCTCCCGGTGAAAAAGTAACTTTAATAGATGGTCTTAGGCTATCGATTAATACAGTCGCTGCCAGATTGGTTACTACAATATGTCAGCCAATAGATGTGTTAAACTTAGCAAGAAAAATGGGAATTAGCTCTCCCCTAACAGCAGTCCCTGCTATTTCGTTAGGGGCTGGTGGCGATGTATCGCCTTTAGAAATGACCTCAGCATACTGTACATTTGCTTTTAATGGTTGGCATGTTGCACCTTATTACTATTCATTAGTAAAAGATAAGAATGATGTAATAATTTACCAGAAACCCCCAACGATGAATTTTACAGAAGCCCTCTCGCCGGAGATAGCTACACAAATTACATATATGTTAGAGCAAGTAGTAAACGCAGGCACAGCCTCACGGGCAGTTCGCAGTGTATTTAAAGGCGTCGATGCAGCAGGTAAGACTGGAACTACAAATGATGCGGCGGATGCTTGGTTTGTTGGTTATACTCCGCAGCTTGTGGCAGGAGTTTGGGTAGGCTTTGATAATAAAAAAATTAATTTTAATGTATTGGGGGCTGAAGGCTATGGTGGTAGAGCAGCGGCGCCTCTTTGGGCAAAACTTATGAATAAAATATACTCAGATATAAGTTTGCCTTATAAGCAAAAAACATTCAGTTATAAAATGAAAAAAGATACTTTATCAGTAGATAATAGTATTTATCCACTTACAGACAAACAAAAAAATCATAACCCTTCTGCGACTCAAACAGAAGAGCAAGCATTGCCTGTAATACCTTTAAGATAAACAAATATATAGGATAGATTCAATGAAAGATTATAATGTACATTTAACAAATACCGAAAATTATAAGGTCGGCACGATTTTTTGTATTGGACAGAATTACGCAAAGCATATTGCTGAAATGGGAGTAACAGCCACAAGCGATCCTTTGGTTTTTATTAAACCACCTCAATCTATTCTTCAGAGTGGCGATACAATGAAATTACCTGCTTTTAGTAAGAATGTTCATTATGAAGTAGAATTAGTATTATTAATTGGGAAGGAATGTCAAAATATTAGTATAGAAAACGCTAAAGACTATATAAGTGCTTATGGCGTAGGTATAGATATGACTGCACGGGACATACAGTTAAATGCCAAGAAAGAAGGTAATCCTTGGGCAGTAGCGAAAGGATTTTACCAATCGGCACCGATATCTAAATTTATACCTGCTAATGAGCTTAATGGTAATACATATTTCGATTTAAAATTATTTTTAAATGGTGAATTAAGGCAATCTACAAATACCAAAGAAATGGAAAGAAGTATAGAACAATTAGTATCTTACTTGTCGCAACTTTTTACGTTGCGTGCTGGTGATTTAATATTTACAGGCACTCCTAATGGCGTAGGCAAATTAAATCCTGGTGATAAATTACAAGCAACATTAAACGACACTATTGACTTATTAATTAATATAGAATAATTTAAATTAAAGATGAAATCTTATACTATTATATTATATTTGTTCTTTATTTATCTACTTTCTTCGTGCTCCTCCTTGACAAGGCAAGAAGAAGATATTCTCACTATTTCCGAAATAGATACAACTATTACATATCAAGTGCAGAATAGTCCAACAAATATAGATAATGGAATTATTTTTCCCTCGTCGCGTGTTATAAAAAAAGAGCGGGAATTAATTCAGAGGGACTCTACAATAGTTCGCAGTTACCCTAATTTTATTAGAGCAGGCTTATTTGAAAGTATTGGCACTATTGGCGGGAATTCAGATTTTGGTATTGGCACGGGCTTATTTGGTGTTATGCCTGATTTGATAAACTTATCTAAAGCATACCGTGGCGATAAAAGTAAATTATTTACAGGTGGTATATATAGAGTAGGTATATTTGAGTGGAAATTAAATATTTTTAATGAATCGCCAAATTGGACTTATGGCGTAAATGCCTTAGAATTTATACTGCCGGATGCGCGTGGTGAACAGATGCTTGTTGGACTATCCCCGCTATATATTAAAAAGCGCTTTTTCTTAAGAGAAGAGATACCTTATATATCTATTTCTCCATCAATAGGTTTTTCTCTCTACCCATCAATTTATACTAATATAGCAACAAGTTTAGATATTGGCTCCTTAGGTGGATTTAATATCAGGGCTTATTTAGGTATTGCTTTAGGATACAACCCAAGTTATGCACCACAAATTAAGAACAATGATTTCGCTACCAATGGGCAGTCCGTTGTTCACCCATACTTTGGTATAGGTGCTTCTTATTTAGACTTTCTTAATAGAGATGAAGACTTGGCAATAGAATGGAAATACTATAAGCATTCTTCATGGAATATTGGCTTACTGCAACTTGCATATTTAAGTTCAAATTCTGATAAATCTGCATTTAGCACTTCAGATACTTCTAATGCCTTAATTAAAGGCTTTCAATTGAAAATTGCTAATGCAAATATTGCACTTCCTATTATGAATTACAAAGTCTTTGCTGGCACCTCTCTAATAAGTTTGTTTGTTGCTGGGCAACATGAATACGCCTTATCTATTTTACCAATAAGAATAGGTTATTTCTATACTATTATACCCAAAGAGTTGAATTTGGAGCCTTTTTTGGAGTTAGGTTACTTTCCTATGTATTCGGTAAACCTTGGTGGTAAGTTATCTCTACGATTAAATGAAATCTTTAATATAAGTATTAATGCTGGTTATATAAGCGGTAGTCAAGAATTAAACTTAGGTAAAGATATTATAGAAAACTGGGGGCTATCTCAAGACTTTTCAAGATTCTATATAGGTGTAAGTTTTAATATATATGAGCGAATGTTTGATAAAAGTGAGCTTCGTTATTTTAAATGAAAATTTCCTTATTTATATTAATGATTTTAGCTACCAGTGCTTGCAATCCTAGATTGTTTAATATATTAGAAGGTTCACCAAGCAATATGGTTTCTATCTATTACAATGGCAATTTAGACGGATTGAGCAAGTTAAATGACAATTCATTAGCCCTAAAAGATAGTCTATTAGTATCGCTGAAATTTATTGGCTCAACCAACCATGTCATAGAATTTAATACAGAGCACACCACAAACCCACACTACTATATTACTTTTAGAACAATCTTTGATAATTATAACAAACATAAGGGTATATATTTGGCAGTTAATCATACAGAATATTTTGTTTACTCATTAGGGCAACTCATCAAACAAGGCGTATTAAACAAGCACGAGAATTATTTTAAAATAGAAGATGATGGCAAATATCTTAAGTTAAAGATTAATTGCGACGATATAATAATTGAAAATAAATATTTATATAGTTCGGAATATATGATAATAGAGAATATGAACGGCAGTTCCTTTAATATTAGCGGTTTATCTTGGAAAAAGATAAATTATTAAAGAATTTTTAAATAAATATTAAAGTTATACATAAATATGCCGATATTTGTATTAGTTAGGATTTCATATTGTTGGCAGGATGCCCGTAAATAAATAAATTACATGGAGGTTTATTATGCCAACGGCAATATCAGGTGGTTCAAGAATAAGGACCAATACACCCGCAGAGAATGCTTATAATGCGTTACTCTCATCAAATAACAATATAGCTTTACGTCAGTTAAGGTTATCAACTGGTAAACGTATTAACTCCGCAGCTGATGACGTTGCAGGTTATATTACATCAAGAGCTTTGTCCGCACGTAACTCTTCATTAAAGTCAGCTTTAAATGCTGTTGGTGAAGCTAAGAACGTAACAGCCATATCTCAAGATGCGTTAGACCAAGTTCAAACATTATTAAACGACATAAAGACAAACGCTTCTACTGCATCATCAGGTGCCTTAGGAACAGATGAAAAGGTCGCTTTAGCAAAAGCTTCTTATCGTTTAGCTCAACAAGTACAGTTTATCACTGATTCTACAGTATTTGGTGGTAGCCAATTATTGCAAGGTGGTTATACTGGTGATTGGACGGTAGGTTTCTATGCTAATAATGAATTATTGACCATCGAAGTGAATTTGTCTACTAATAATGCAGACTTTAACCTTACTGGTTCTGCTTCAAATGACTTTAATTTAAATGCAACAGACGACGCTTTAGCTTCAGCAGGTGGCGTAACAAGTAATTTTGCAGGTGTAGGCGGTTTATCATTGCAATCATTAAATGAGGTATCAACAACAGACTTAGGAATATTTTCTAAAGACAAGATTGATGCTACATTGACTTCATTGTCATCAGCAATAGATAATGTTAACAAAGTTGCCTCTTATCTTGGTGGTATAGATGTAAGATTAACTTCGCAAGAAGGTATGCTTACTTCTCAAATCACTAATTATAATGCAGCTATTTCTAGAATTGAAGATGCGGACGTAGCTTCAGAACAATTGAGCTTGATTAAATCTCAGTTCTTGCAACAAGCTTCTTTAATTTCATTGACACAGGCAAATCAAACGCCTTCGTCATTCCTACAGTTATTCAGATAGTAATTAACTTTTTGGATTACTTAGGCACGCTTTTTGCACGGAAGAAGGAACGGATTCTATCTTCCGTGCAATGGTTTTAAAAAAACTTTTGGGTAAAATAATGGCTAATAATCCACAACAGCTTGCCGCTTCAAAGATTTACGGCGGAGGCAAAGAAAAAGGGAAAGTACCAGCTTACTTAGAGCAAGAAGTATTATCTTGGAGTAAGGAAAAAATAATTTTAAAGATGTACGACTTATTTTTAGTAAGTTGTAAACGTGAAGACGTTACTAAAATGAGCAAGGTTTTAATCGAATTAATGGGTTCATTAAACTTTGAGTATGAAGAAACTGCTACTAGACTATATAGACTATATGAATATTGTCAGAGATGTATTTTTCAAAAGAAATTTGAAGAAGCTTATACTATTATTTCAGAATTAAGGGCATCATGGGCTAGTGCATTTAACTTAGAGCAATAAGGAGTTTAAATTATGGCAGACATATTAAGTGGAATCAGCGATAGTAATCAAACTCAATTAGATTTGTTGGTAGATGCGTATAGAAAATCTCAACAAACTAGAGTAACTCAATTAAATACTAAGCAAACAGATTTAGAGACTAGGAAAACTTTTTTCAATAGTCTCAATTCGCGTTTAAATTCATTAGTTTCAAGTTTGGACAAGCTCAAAGCAGACGACGCTAATTCGAATTTTGAAAAAAGAAAGGTTAGCTCTTCTGATAGCTCATTTCTTACTGCCACTGCAACTTTAGATGCCAATTTGGACGTAATGTATGCTAAAGTTGATAGATTAGCAACTAAAGATGTATTAATTGCTGAACAAAAAACATTAAATGATAGTTTGGGTTTAAGCGCTGGCACATACTCCTTCGATTTATCAAACGGTAGTAATACGAAATCAATATCTGTAAACTTAGACGGCACGGAAAGTTATGAAGTAGCTATGAAAAAAGTAGCCGACGCTATCAATGACGTTAGTGAATCTAAAATCAGAGCTTCATTTGTAAAAGATTCTTCCACTACTGGCAGATTGTCTTTTTCTTCATTAGACACTGGTAGCGATAATAAAATTACATTTACAGATTCACCCTTATTAGCAAAGTTTGGCTTAGATAGCACAGCCTTGCAAAGCAACACAAATAGTCGTGTGCTATCCTCGGGCAATAGTGCTGGATACAAAGTAGCAAACTATGAAGACTTAAATTCTAAGCTAACCTTGGATAATATTACGATAACTCGTTCTTCTAATACTATTGATGATGCTATTGAAGGTATGACATTTACTCTACTCAAAGCACAAGAATCGGACGCAAGTGAATTATCTTTAAAAACAGAAGTAGATAGTGATAGTGTTAAAAATTATATAGAACCAATACTTAAGAGCATAAATGATATAATGTCCTTTGTTCAATCTAATACAAAAATTAAGAGGAATGATTCTGCTATTAGTAATTTACAAGGGCAATTGAGAAATATATATTCTCAAAATCTTAATCCAAGTGCAGTAGGTGATGAGCCTAATTATTTGAGTGAGATTGGAATCAAGACAGATAGTAATGGAAACTTAACTATCTCTGATATAGACAAGTTAAAAAACAATTTAATTGCAAATGCTACAAAGGTCGCGGAACTATTTACTGGTGCTGACGGTTTAGCAAGCAAAATTGACAATGCGATTAGTCCATTTAAGGGGGATAATGGTTTAATAAAATCAAGAACAAATAACTTAAACACGCAAATAGAACAAACCAAGAAAAGAACTGAAGAAGTAAACGATAGAATTGAAATGCAAGCACAATCCTTAAGGAAGCAATATATGAGTTATATGCAATCATTATATAGTGCACAAGCGCAATCTAATTTATTAGGAACTTTTCAGGTAGATAATAGTGGTTATAATAGTTTATTGACGTAGTTTAGTAAAAGTGAGGTAACATTATGATAAATTCAATTACAGGTTCCCCAGCAATTATTATCGAAGGGATGAATAATTCCGAACTTGATTTAAATAAAAATGGTAAAGCAAAACCAAATGAGCAAGCTTTAACGAGTAAATCTATTGAAGTTAATGTTGGCGATAATGTTCAGAAGTCTACCCAAAAAGAGGAAAAAGGTAAAAAGGTAAGTTACGAAAAGCTACAACAAAAGCTACAAGAAACCTTAAAGGATAGTAATTTAATGATTGAATTTAGTAAAGACAGCGAGCTAAATAAAATGATTATTAAAATAATTGATACAAGCACTAAGGAAGTTGTTCGTCAAATACCTGCAGATATAGCTCTAAAAATTGCTAGGATTGTTACACAAACATTTGGTATGGGACAAATTGCAGATGCAAAAGTTTAGTAAGGATGTTTTTATACTCTTAGATGAAATAAAACAATGCACTATGCTAATATTTGATTTAACAAATGATTTTGAATTAAATGAACATAGTGAAGCAAATAGTGAGCAAGTAGCTGATTGCTATTCTCGAAGAGAAGAATCAATAACTAACTTAGAAAAGATGCTAAAGGATGAAAGATTTCCTGATTTTATAAAAGAAAATAAAATTAAATATTCTGAAATTTTGGACGATATAGTAAGAGTAGATACGATTAATGTTGCAAAGATTCAAGGGATAACGGTTACATTAGCTGACAACATTAAAAGTACATTAAAGAATAAATCTTTATTAATTTATACAAAATAAAGTTATGAAAATAGGTTTATCAAATACCGGAAAGGTTGAATACGATCGCAAAGTCAAGAGTGACTTGAAGACTAAATATAAAGATGACACTGAAGTAACCAAGAAAAACAATGGTGATATTCTTGATATTTCAAACGAATCAAAAAAACTTAGCCTTATTTCTTCAAGACTACACAGTGGCTATTATAATAGCAACGAATTGTTAGATGAAGTAACTGAACGAATTAACCAAGAAATATAACTAAACCTTAACATAGTTGTACAAATAATTTTTCAATTTAATATTGGAAAATTATTTTTTTTTAAATAAACACAATATAAATCGTCTTACCTCACAAACAATATGTTAAGTAATCAAATTAGGTAGGATATTTAAGATATGTCAAGAACACTTAACAAGGTAATGTTAATCGGTAACGTAGGTAAAGATCCAGAGTTAAAACATACCCCAAGTGGTATACCAGTAGCATCTTTTAGGTTAGCAACTTCAGAATCTTGGCGGGATAAAGATGGCTCTATTCGTGAACATACAGATTGGCATACGATAATTGCTTGGCGTGGATTAGCAGAGGTTATTTTCAAACTACTCAAAAAAGGCTCACGCGTATATATCGAGGGTCGCATTCAGACACGTTCTTTTGATGATAAAAATAATAATAGACGGCATGTAGTTGAAATTTTAGCCGAGAATATGCTCAATCTTGACAATAAAAAACTAAAAGATAATGGAGGTGCTTATGATTCAAGTAGCGATAATTACAGTTCCGAATTAAATGAAGACATTAATGATACATTTGATAGTTTTTATTATGATGACGATTATAGGTCCACTAGTAGTGAAGGCATACCATTTTAGTAGTATTGGATTTTTAAAATTTTTATAAAGTGGCCAATCAAATTATTGATACTCGAAGCCACTTTTTTATATTTAATATATAATTATGTTAGAACAGAATAATAATAAGGAATTTAAAGTAGGTATTGTATTCTTTTTGGGGTTTATAATACTTTTTGGTGGGATAATGATTGGTAAAGGCTTTAAGTTCTCATCCGAAGATGATTTACTTAAAATTAGATTTCCAAACTCTGGCGGATTGCAGCCTGGCGAACCAGTCGTTGTAAATGGCGTTAAAAGAGGTACAGTAGTTAGCGTTAAAAACGATAATTCTTCTGTTTTGGTGCTTGTACAATTAGATTCGTACAAAGATATTAAGAGCGATGCAAGTGCAAAAATTACTATCTTGGAAGTTACTGGTGGCAAAAAATTAGAAATAAATCCCGGTATTTCTTCAAATATTTTTGCATTAAATAATGAATTACCTGGCACTACTCCCCCAGACTTAGCCGAATTAGTTGCTGTATTGGGTAGTGTATCTGGAGAATTAATTAGTTTAGTAAAGAACTTAGATACAATTGTAGGTGGAGCAACGGATTTGTTTGCAGATGGAACATTAGTAACAGACCTAAAGCAAACAGTGAGCAACACAGTTGTTCTTACTAATTCAATAAATGATTTAGTAGCAAAAAATAAAGGAAATATACAAAGCTCTTTAAATGACTTAGCAATAATTACAAAAGATATAAAAGAATTTATTAAACTAAATAAAACGAACCTGAACAATATCGTAAATAATGCCGATACAGCTTTGGTATCTGTTAAAACCCTAATGACCAAATTAGAGGCTACTGTAAATAAAGCTGATAATTTAATAGCAAATGCTGACGGCTTAATTGTAGACATTAAAACAAAAGATGGCTTAGTGAAAAAGCTTATATATGACGAAAAATTTGCTAACTCATTAGATTCTACTTTTAACTCTCTAATAGATTTAGTTAATATGATAAAAGAGCACGGTGTTAATGTCAATGTTAGGTTAGGTTCAAGACCTTAGGAGAAATAATTATGTCTAATCACCACACACCTGTAACAGAAGATTTAGATAATTACTTAAATATCAATTTTTCTAATGAGGATGATTTTTTGATGCAATTGCGCCAAGAAGCAATCGCCGAAGGTATTCCAGCAATTAATATAGCCCCTGCACAAGCAAGGCTTTTGCAATTATTAATCAAATCAATAAAAGCAAAAAATATATTAGAGATAGGTACATTAGCGGGTTATTCATCTATTTCTATGGCAAGAGCTTTAGAGCTAAATGGTAGCTTAACTACCGTAGAGTTTGAGTTCAAACATGCTCTCTTTGCACAAAAAAAAATAAAAGAAGCAGGTTTAGACAATATTATACAAGTTCAAAATAGTGATGGCAAGGAATTTCTTAAGGAATTTAGGCCTAACTATGAATTTGACTTAATATTTGTGGATGCTGACAAACCTTCCTATAAAAATTATCTTGATTTAGCAACTCCTTTATTGCGACAAGGAGGCTTGTTTATAGCCGATAATGCCTTTGCTTTTGGTTATTTAACTAACGAAGCTCCTCCTAAAGAAACAAGAGAAATAAAATCCATGCAACAATTTAATCAATACTTTAAAAACCATCCTCAATACTTTACATCCATAATACCAAGTGGAGATGGTATGATAATAGGAGTGAAAATTGCATAAATCAAATATCAGACGATCAAGTTTAGTTATACTATTTATCTCATTGAGTTTAATACTATTGTCGTGTACTAGCACTAGAAAGACTGGTTTTGATTTGCAAAAGGAAATATACGAGCAAGAACAAACAAATAAATTGAGCGACGAACCAGAACCAATTTATATGTCCGACGTAAAACCTATCGATTCAATTGATGTTGATAAAGTCATATTTGATATATATCGAGTAGAACCAAATGATTACCCCAAAGAAGTAAGGCTATTTGCAAGAGTATATGATTCATTAGGTAATTTTGTGACGAATTTAGCAGACCCATATTTAAAAAATCCAAACAGCAAGTTTTTCACTTCAGTGAAGGAAGAATTAGGTAAAAACTATAACATTAGAAAGGCAAGCATAGATAATTTCAAAGTGAGAGAGTATGGAGCGGAAGATTCTATAGCTTACAACTTAGTTCTTACCACCGATTATAGTGGCTCAATGAATTCAATAATGGACGCTATATTTGTAGGGACAGAATTATTTGTAAAAATGAAGTTTCCTTACGATAAAATTGCCTTAACAAGTTTTAATAAAGATTATGATATAAAAGCACCTTTATCAAAAGATACAAATGAGATATTGAAGTATTATAGAAGCAATAGAAACACAAATAAGGGTTTATTTTCGGCAGTATACGATGCCGTATGGAAAAGTTTTGATGTCTTAAATGTAGCACCAGATGAAGAATATAAAGTCGTAGTTATTTTTACTGACGGCGATGATAATTATTCAAAATTCAATCTTGATAGCTTAATTCGTAGAGCTAATAATGAAAAAGTAAACGTTTTCTGTGTTGCCTTTGGCTATTCTGAAGACATTAACTTAAAGAATTTAGCTAAATATACGGGAGGCAAGTATTATAAAGCACATACAAAAGAACAATTAATAAAAATCTTTAAAGATATATATTTAAGTTTACGTTTTCATTACAAAATTTCCTATAAGCCCCCAACATATTGGGGCTACCATAAGGTATTTGCGGGTCTAAATTTGCCTAAGAGAGCCGATAGCCTTATAGCTGAGGGTGAATATGATACTAGCGGTTGGTTAGCGCTTTCTGATACAGTTATACGCCCAATTCAATTTGACTTTGATAGTACAAGTGTCAAACCGGAATCTTACCCTATCATTGATGAATTAGTTGATTTGATGTATACTTGGCCCAAGTTGAGATTTGATATACACGGGCATACTGACAATGTAGGCACTCAAGAGTATAATCAAATACTATCTGAAAAGAGAGCTAAAGCAGTATATGATTTATTAATTTCTAAGGGCATAGACGAAAAGCGGTTAAGATATAGAGGATTTGGTTTCTCGCGACCTATTGCACAGAATGATACTGAACAAGGTAAAGCAAAAAATCGAAGAACCGAATTTATAATAATAGCAAAATAGCACCAATAGGATAAAATTATGAAAAAAATAATAAGTTCGATATTGTTTATTTTTTTAATTAATTATTGTGTATACTCAAATACTGATAGTATAGATTTTATCAATAAATACCGCCCTATTGCGGAAAAGATAATTAGTTATGCCTACAAAGATAGTAGTGCTTGGCAACGCTTAGCATATATGACAGATGTGTATGGACCTCGATTAAGTGGCAGCAAGAACTTAGAAAAAGCCTTAGATTGGATGCTCGAACAAATGTCAAAAGATAATTTTGATAACGTAAGAGCAGAAAAAGTAATGGTAACTAATTGGTATAGAAATAGTGAAACAGCAAAGTTATTATATCCACGTGAAGCCAATATACCTATTACTGCATTAGGGGGTAGCATTGCAACTCCAAGAGGTGGTATTATTGGCGAGATAGTCGTAGTCAAAGACAAAAAAGAGCTTGATAGCTTAGGCAAAACAAATATTGAAGGTAAAATAGTAGTTTATAATCAACCCTTCATCAATTATGGTCAGTCAGTACAATATAGATTTTATGGAGCTCAATGGGCAGCCAAGTATGGTGCCATAGCAAGCCTAATTCGTTCCGTTAGTCCTTTAATAATGCGTAATTTACATACTGGTGTAATGGCTTATAATGATAGCATACCCAAAATTCCACATGCTGCAATCAGCCCCGAAGATGTTATGTTATTAGAAAGATTAATTTCTTATGGTATAAAACCAAGAATATTAATTGATTTGGATGTAGGGCAACACCCAGATTCGGAATCAAGAAATATTATGTGTGAAATTAAAGGTAGTAAATATCCTGATGAGATAATAGCCTTAGGCGGGCATACTGATTCATGGGACTTAGGGACTGGAGCTCAAGATGACGGAAGTGGGGTTATGTCTACTTGGTTTGCTACTAAACTAATTAAAGAGCTTGGTTTGAAGCCTAAGAGAACCATTAGAATGGTTCAATGGGTAAATGAAGAGAATGGAGCTAAGGGCGGTATTGCTTATAAAGAAGCTCATAAAAATGAGAAGCATATATTAGTTTTTGAACATGACAGTGGAGTCTTCCCACCTTCGGCAATTAGATTAAGCGGAGCAGATAGTATTTTAACTAAGTTAAAATATGCTGAGCCACTTTTTAAAATGATACATGATGAGATGACAGTGAGCAACCATGGCGGTGGAGTTGATATTGAGCCTATGATGGACATTGGTGTGCCAGGTATGAGCTTGAGCACAAACGGACGCGGAAAGTATTTCCAATATCATCATTCATATTCTGATATGGTAGACAAAGTAGACCCATTTGAATTAAATCAAAATATAGCCACTATTGCATTAGCTATATATTTATATTCAGATTTAGAAATAGATTTTCCAAATAATATAAAGAAATAAATGAATAGAACAGAATTAGCAAAAAGTATATATAATACTGCTTACATTACGGGTGAGTTTTTATTGAGATCCGGCAAAATAAGTAATGAATATTTTGATAAATATCAGTTTGAATCAATACCTAATATTTTAAATTCAATAGCTGATCATTTTAGCGAAATTATCAAGCAAGACTTTGATTATTTAGCTGCATTAGAGATGGGAGGTATACCTATTGCAACCGCCTTATCTCTAAAACTTAATATTCCTATGGTAATGGTAAGAAAGAAAGCAAAAGAATATGGCACTCAAAAATTTGCCGAAGGTCCTTCTATTAAAGGTAAAAAATTACTAATCGTAGAGGATGTAGTTACAAGTGGCGGGCAGATTATTATTAGTACTAATCAATTGCGTGAAGAAGGTGCTATAATAGAGACAGCCATATGCGTAATAGATAGAGAATCTGGTGGTAAAGAAGCTTTGGCAGCTGAAAGCATACAACTACTACCTTTATTTACGATGACAGAATTAAAAAACTCCTGATTATTTATTTAAAATTATGATTTCGGTACGGCGATTTAATCGTCTGCCGATCTCAGTTTTATTACTTGCTAAGGGGCGTTTTTTGCCATACCCAATAGTTTGAATACGCGAAGCATTTATGCCTTTACTTACAAGATAATCTCTGACCTTATTTGCTCTTTCTAATGATAACTTATCGTTAATACCTTCAGCACCAACATTGTCTGTATGCCCTTCAATCATAATTTGAATATTTTGTTTAGCGTTCATAAAGTCCGCCATAATATCTAATTCTCTTACTACACTTGGTAGATCTGAGCTATTAGTGGGGAAAAGAAGGTTTTCAATAATTAATTTCCTGCCTAATTCAACTATTGGTATAGTCTTTTTAATTAATCTCTGGGTACCCGCATTAAATAACGCAATTTCTATTGAATCTGGAATCGCTTCTTCTTCTGATTGGTAAGTTACATTATATAAATTAGTAAGTTGATTCGAAAAATTATCTAATATAGTTGAGAATGGATATTCAATATCATAAGCAGCGCCTCTTGATTTTAAAGAAATGAGCTTGTATTGCTCTATCTCTTCGGGTACAATAGAGAAGACCCTCACTTGATTTTTTTGCAATAATTCTATTATAGATTCAGTAGTTTGGTCTGTAATACCATTTCCATCTTCTCCTTTTTGATGATACGGAGCATCCGTTATTAATACAGCTACGCGTGAAGCTTCGCCACGCCATTTGATACTTTTAGTAGTTGCTTCAAGAGCTTCTAAAGAGTTTTCTTTAACATCTCCTCCCCCCTTTGCCTTTACTCCACTTATCCAAGATAAGAAAGTATAAACATTTTGAGTAGGGTCATAAATTCTTTCTACGTCGTCACCAAATAGTATTAAACCAATTCTATAATCAATACCTCTTTTAACTAAATTCTGTGTAAAACTCGATATATTACTAATTACTGAGTTTACCATTGGTTGCATAGAACCAGTGATATCTACTAAAAACACAAAATCCACTGGAATTTCGGTAGCTGCAGGTACTTTTTGTACTTCTACTACTTGTTGCTTCTTACTATTTTCAAATACAGATACTTGGTCGGCTGTTAGCGTATCTAATGGTTCACCTAACTTATTATATGCTTCTATCATCAACTTGATTTTTGGGAATTGGCTAATATCAACACTTCTAACAGTAATTTCAATTTCCTTTCTTGCTGCTTCCACTTTCGCATCTTTTAGTATTTCAAAAGCCTTATCAACAGAATCCTTTTGATTATCATTAGCAAAAAGTGAGCTTGTAGTTAGGATAATAAAAGGAATTAGTAATTTCAAATTAAATTTCATACTTCATCTTTATTTTTCTTAGCAATTTTTTGTATATCTTATAATAAATTAATAAAAAATCCCCCTTCGAGCTACAAAAATAGTCAAAAAGGGGGAACTTTGTATTCATTATTTTTATATGGTCAATCTAAGAACTGGAGAAATCATAAAGAAATTCTTGATTTCAAACGGTCTTGCATCTCTGATTGGAGTAGAATATTTAGCTTCTAAATATAACCAATTACCTAATAATGGTAAATATGCTCTACCTAAGAATATTTGATTAGATATTTGTGCAGATATACCAAATGGGAATACAGCTTGATTTCTGTATTCTACTTTGAAATATAACCAATCCATAAATTCATTTGGTTTATAAGTATCTAATCCGTCTACACCTTCGATAGAGTAATAATTATACGGTGCATTTGGCACTGCTAATTCTTGCACTTGATAGTATAATGCTTCTCGCACTTCAGCATAACTTAAGCCAAGATTAAATCTAAAGTAATTTTCTGGATTTTTCTTATCTAACCATAGATTATAAAAGACAGAGACTTGCCCAGTAGCTCTTAGGAGTGGTACCACTTGTCCTTTTCTTATAGTTTTATCTGAAGACGAAAGCGGGTTATTTGGATTAAAATCAACACTTCTTTCGCCGATAGAATACATCGCATAAGAAGAAGGTTCAATTTTTTCAGTTCCAATTCTACTCATAGGAAGTTCTACATTTAAAGACAAGCCTGCTTGTGGATGGAACCACGCATGAACGTCTGTACCAAAGATAATTTTGCCATCAGGAGAGGCATTTAGATTACGCGAAGTAACCCAGCTAAGTAATGAGCCATCATTATTTAGCCCCGACGTAACTCTATAGCCACCACCAAGGTAAGCATTAATTAAGTAAGGTATACCTTTTTTGGTAGCAGGGTCATTATTAATGTATAGAGGTCTTTGTAATAGCACTTTTGCTTCACCAGCAGACCAATAATGATAGCCAACTTCATCAGTTCCCATCACTGAACGCAACCAAAAACCAGTACTACCAATTTTTAAAGCTTGCTCAAACAGTGATAATGAGAAAGCATGATCAACATTAACAGGTTTATCAAGGTAATTAGTAATCATTTCAGCTTGAGAAGGAGTAACAGGAGTTTCGCCCGGTATATCGATATAGCAATAATCACGTTTATTACCACCACCGAAATCATCGCTGTATAAACCTCTATTTAAGCCCTTGTATATAAACTGACCCGATAAATAACCAATCATAATATCACCAAACACGCTTTCAATTTCAACAACATTCATACTAGCTTTACCACAGCTTAGTAAAAGAATATCATAAGGGTCTAACTCAGATTCTTTAGGAGCGCCCATAACTTGAATATCTTCTCTATTCAACTCATCAGCAGGATAGCCCTTATATAAGAATGCTTGGTATATTTGAGCAATTAAGTCTGGTTCACATATTTTCCAGCGTGGGAAATACCCAACAATATTAGGGTCAATAGTTGTTAGTGAATCTAAGATAGCTTCTTTATCAACAAATTGTGCTTTTGCTTCATTATTGAAACCACATACAGCTACAAGAGCAAGAGTTATTATAATTATATATTTTTTCATATTCATTCTTTATTATTTTCTTACTACAATCTAATTATAAAAATACAATGAATCTAACCATTGGCATAAACACACTCTTGTTTTCCCACGTTCTCGGAGTATTTGTAAATGCTTTAAAATATCCTTTAGCGTCTAATCTAATAGAAAATGAATTTTCTACTAAAGGTACTTGCAACCATAAGTTAGTATATAGTCCTTCGTCGAAGTATTGCAAAGATGCGCCGTAAGGAGTTGCGGCATTTTTCGACATAAATTCTACCTTACCAGATACTCCTCCAATTGTTTCTGATTCTAACATTTCAAAATTAACAGTGTTTTCTCTTAATTCTTCGTTATAAACTACATTATTATACCATTTTTCCATAACATACATAGTTCCACCAAGACCAAAGCGAATCATATAATTGTCATCGATAGCAACACCGAAAGTATAGTGTAATTGACCATTGAATCTAACTAAGAAATCATTAACGCTTGTATTAGTTACTGCAAGAATCGGGTCAATGTCTTTAACTATCGACCTTTGCGCATCGCCAAAAACATAAGAGAAGTTAGCATTAAATATACCACTCTTAGGAATAACTGCTAATGGAAAATCAGCTTCACCAGCTAATCCAACACCTGCATATGTTAATTTTCTAATAGTACCAAATACATCTTTAGAAATTGAAGAATAGCCATTAGTTGGTAATACTACCCCTAATTTAACACCTTGCCAAACAGCAGATAATGTTAATCTTTCGCTCCAAAAAGAAGGATAATTAATACCATCAAGTCCATATTTTAACTCAACACCATATAATGGTAGTTTCTTATTAGCAATTGGATCGGCAGAATCAATAAATCCATCTTCATAAGTTATAATCGGATTTGGATATCTTTTCCAAGATAATAAATCTGGACTGATAACTAATTCGTCAGTTTTATATTTAATATCTAAGGCAGAGCCTTCAGATACTCTTTTAAAAGTTTGTACGTCGCGAGAACTAATTTCAGCTTCTTTTTCTAATAATGTTTTAGTTACACCAGCTTTAGGTGGGAACCAATAAATAAGAGTTCCTACACCTTGAGCTTCTAAAGTTACATCGCGAACCGCACCTTGCATAAAAGCATTTTCCAATAATCCATAAAGATTACTTGATTTAAACTCTTTAGGATCTAAAGAATATTCTTTTAATTCTGGATATGTAAATGTATTAGAAGGTCCTGCATTGTTTACATTACTTTTAATATCTGGTTTATCTTCAAAAGAAATGATGAGTGCTATAATGGTATTAGGCACCATTTCATTTCTACCTTTACGTGTAGACACGATATAAGCATTTTGTACAGATTTTGTGCTAGAACTAATTTTACTTTCATAATATTTTACTATACATTGAAACTGATCAATTGGCGGCAAAGTTAATGAACGTCCAATAATAGCTCTAGAGATGTCGCTTGCCGAGCTACCATTGTTTACTTCACTTTGTATTAACTGAAGTATAGCATTATCAACGCCCTTTAAGCATTCTTCAGATACAGTGCCACCGCCCTTTGCTCCAAGAGATTCTGCTTCATCTCTTTGTTTAATTACCTTCCTAATATCTTTGATATCCTTTACTTGCCATACCGAAATATTAGAGAATCTATAGTTTTTGAAACTATATAGTATTGATTCAAGTTGCATACGAAAAGATTCTTCAGATTGCGCCCTTGTTATAGTCGGTCTTAAAGACGCAATTACTCCTATGCATACTACTAATATCAATAATCTTTTAATCATATTGAGTTCCTTGCTTTTAATATTAATTTTATTCTTCATAATGTTCATCTCAATTAACGACTTCTACGGACTGGGCCGCCTCTGTTCGGTTCATAGTTCACGTTCACTTGTAAAGTCTGAGTTCTAGCTTCTGATTTAACACCATTTTCTGTATTAGTAGCTATGGCGACGATTGGTACATCGATTTGTCCAGACACTTTAGTTTGTCCTCTTTCTAATTTACCAGTCAATTCTATTTCTATTGTATATCCGCCATCTGGGTCACCTTCTATTATAGAACTTGTTATTGAATATCCGCCTAAGCCATTTTTCTTCTGAGCTTCCCCTTTAATATCCACTTTAACTTGTGCTGGTTTAGCATCGTTACCTGTAATTGGACGCGTTACAGAGATATTAGAAATAGTTACCTTAAATTTATTAGAAGTACCCGAGTAATCAGTTGATGATCTATTAAATGAAATCTTAGGTTCATCTTGTTTTACAACGAATTTAGAAGCAGGGAATATATCTATTTCTTTGCCTGTTGCATCTTGTACCCAAGTAACTTTTACAGTAACATCTTTAATATCAGGTGTTAATTTAAACGCATTTTGCGGCACAGAAAGACCTTCATAAGGTTCAACTTGGTTATTACCATTAGGTAATAAATAAATTCTAAATTGATTTGCTTTAATTTTACCGCCAGAAGATGGCTCAACTGCAAAGTTTAATGGATATCCAAAGTATGCAAATGTGTTTAAGTAACTTGTAAGTTTGTTTTCGCTCTCTTTACTTAAAGTAGATTCAAATATTTCTAATGTAGCTGTTTTTTGGTCTTTTTGGCTTCCAATAGTATGGTTTAATTCAACTTTATATTTACCTTTTGGCAATTCTTTATCTACCGTTGCTCTATATTGCCTAGAGCTACCATTCGTTGGAGCAGATATATTCATGCCAGCGATTTGGTCAAGAGGTTGTAAGTTTAATCGAGCTACTACATTATTAGCAGCATCAAATACTCTACCATCTACTTGGTTAGATGTTCCCTGATATGGAGAAATATCAAACCCAAATACAGCAGGCAATTTATCGAACGATGGTATATACTCTGGAATAGAAGTAATAGTCGGCTTTGCCATTTTAGGTTGAGGAGTAACTACACGAACATTAAATTCGATGCTACCTCTATTTTGGTCAAAGTTTACTGATTGGCCCGGCGCCAAAAGCTTTACAATATATCCATATAAATTTATATTACCAGCTATTTCCTCGCCTTTTTCTTGAGTGAATGCTTTAGTTTTAGCAGCAACAAGTTTTTCATCAAATCCAGAAATATCACCAGATTGAGATAAAGATTCTACAGTAGGCAAATCAAAACTTTCTAACTTACGATGTAATTCTTTCATTACTTTACGTAAGTCCGCTACTGTAAGTTGAACTGTACCAATATTTACTGTCGCATCATCTTTCACATCGCTAGCTTGTTGCCCACCTTTAACGCCTAAGATTCTATTAGTGCGCGATGCAAATCTTAATTTGTACCAACCTGCATTATTTGGGGGTTGAAAATACACGACAAATGAGCGTTTAGCAAGCCCAGCTTTTGTTCTCAATTTCATACTTTCAACATCGGAGTAAAAGAAAACGCTATCTTCTGGCATATTAGGAGGAGAATATTTCTCTCCAATACCCTTAGAAAGATTGTTAGGATATAAAGGAGATATTTGAGCTAAATCAACATTAGATAAGTTAATTTTATTAAATGTAGCTTCTTCGTCTAAATTAAGCTCCCGAACACTCAATAATTTCCACTCAACAGTAGGGTCCTCAGTTTTCAGCATTTCCCCAGGTTGCATCTTAAGAGGATCGATATTATTCTTTTTGAAATAATCATCGCTAGGAAATAACGGAGCATTAGCTGGGTCTTGGTTAGGACTATAGAATATCTGATATTGTAGTTGCTCAACGTTAGCTAGTTTAACTAACTTTTTAAGCCTTTCAACATATTCCTTGCCAGTTTCATTTTCTTTTTTGCCGAGCGAACTTGCAACATCAGTAACACCTACTTCGACAGTATATTGACGGAAAGATTTAAGATCCGTTCCAAAAATTTCTTTAATATCTATACCAGGTGGTGGTATTGTAATTTCGTCTTGAGGACGCGTATTAATACCTTCTGTTCCAGCACCTGATTGTAATTGAGACAGAATACTTTCAACAATTTTCATCGCTTGCTTAGTTTTTGAACGTAAATGCTCTTCAGCTTCGTCCCGCTCTACGATGATAATCAATAATTCAAGTACTACTGCAAGATAAAGTACGAAATATACTTTACCGGCTCCACCGCCTTTTGACATTTTCTTTCCTCCTAATTAAAGTGAGAACACTTTGTAGAAATTAATCATATATTATTCACAAAATTATTATCTTTTTTAAAATCTGTAAACCAGACATTCCTAATTTATGAAAAAAACTTTAATAATTATACTTAATTATTGATTTTTTTCATAATCTTCTATAAAAAATGTATTTTTTTTCATTTTTCTTTTCAAATGCAACTTATAAGCTCTAATTTAGCATTTAAAAATTCACTTGTCTATATATATTATAAAAATCTATATGACTTTCTTTTAGATTTAATCTAAAACTTACAATTTATATTTTTTATATTAGTTATTGTAAATACAATAATGACAAATTTAACATTAATTTTTATTAATAAAAAATGAATTTTTATAAAAATTTATATAATTTTCTAATTTACGAAAAACGCCCATCTGAATATTTAACATTTCTTAAAAATAAGGGGCTTATTTCGCATATACCCGAGTTACATTTATTAATAGGCACTCCTCAAGACCCGCAATGGCACCCAGAAGGAGATGTTTGGATTCATACTTTATTAGTTCTTGATAGGGCTAGTGAACTTAGAGAAAATTTTTATTATGAAGAGGACTGCCTTGCTTTCATGTTAGGTGCTTTGTGCCACGACTTAGGCAAGCCATATACTACACAATGGGACAAAGGCAGATGGATAAGTCATCGACACGACGTTATTGGCTGCTTGCCTGGTGCTACCTTAGTAGATAGAATGGGCTGTAATAGCAGCATCAGAAGCAAAGTTATAGCTTATATAATAGAGCATTTGCATCCAATGCAATTATACAAAGTCAGGGAGAATATCAGTGATAAAACAATTATAAAATTGAGTGAGCGGATAAATATAAAACATCTGTGTTTATTAGCTAAAGCAGACCACTTTGGTAGAAATACAGAAGATGCAATTAGAAGAGAAGCGCCACATTGTGATTGGCTGTTAAATAGGTACTTAGAGTTAGTATAAAAAAACTGTATTAAATCTTAGTTTAGCTTAAATTTAATACAGTTTTAAAGAATTAATTTATAATTTATAACTATTTTATCTTACAATTACTTAATTTTTCATTAAAGACTTTTTCATAGCCTCGTCTAACATATCGGCTAAAGTTACAGTATTTATTGATGTAGTTATACTTGCATTAGAATTATCTCTATTGTCATAGTTAGTTCTAGAACTTCTATCACCTCTATTTTCCCTAATACCTCTTTCTTGTCTATCTTTACGTACGGGTTTATTTTCACGAGGCTGACGTTCCTTATTTTCATTATATGTTCTTGGGTTATTATTAGCTTGCTCTTCAGATTCATCTAACAAAGGCTTTAAGATAATATTTTGTTTTTCTAAGTCTATATCTAAAACAACAACATCTAATTCTTTATTTATATCATATTTATTAGCATCTTGAGCTAAACCTCTCATTTTGCTTTTTGGCATAAAGCCATCTATTTCATTATCAATTCTAACTACACAGCCTTTGTCGTTACTTTCTTGAACAACACCTTTGTGATTTGAATCTTTAGTATATTTATCAGCTAATGAAGCCCAAGGATTTTCGTTTACTTGTTTGTAGCTTAAAGCCATAGAATGTTTTTCTTCATTTAAGCTAATAATTACTACTTCAATCTCATCATTTACTTTAAATAATGTTTTCACATTTTTAATTCTTAAAGTCCAAGATAATTCATTGTTACGCAATAATCCATCAATACCTGGCAATACTTCAAGGTAAGCACCGTAATCAACAATTCTTTTTACAACAGCTTTAACCTTATCGCCTACTTTTAACTTTTCGGATACCCCAGTCCAAGCAGTATTTTCTAATTCTCTGCTTGATAAGGCGATTCTATTTTTTTCTTTATCTATATCTATAACTTTAGCTTTTAGCACATCGCCAACTTTAGCGAAACTTTTAGTATCTTGAACTCTCGTGTTAGACAATCTAGATATATGTATCAAACCTTCATTACCGCCTAAGTCTAAGAAAACACCAAATGCTGCAACAGATGATACAGGACCTTCTACTATATCTCCTACTTTAACTTTTCCCCAGAACTCATTTTCAAGAATTTGTTTACGAGACACAATAACAGTTTTACGTTTTGAATCATCTTCTTGTAAATCATAAATATTTACTTGAAATTCTTTTCCAACAGCATCATTTATCACTTCATCATTTAAATTCTTCATTAAAGAGAATTGAGAAAATGGCAAGAAGACAGAAAGCTCTTTATAAATTGCTTTAAAACCACCTTTAATTTTTGAAGTAATTTTAACCATTGTAGTAGTATTACTTTCTTTTAAAGATTTTAATTCACTAAAATACTCCTCTAACTGGGCAGAATTAGCCTCATTATTTTCAACTGCAACTTGTTCAGTTTTATCAGTTGGCGTATCATTTGAATTTTCAACAGCATTTTTGAATTCTGAATCTGTTGCTTGGTTAATAGTAACGTTTGTTGGGTTTGAACTGTTGTCAGTATTCTGGTTATTTTCCAAAGTTTCGATATTCGACATTCTAAGCACCTAATAAATTATAAATCAAAAGTAGAGTTTACTATTTTAAATAAACTAGATTACAAAAATAATAAATACTTAATAAATTACACATTAATAATTTATAGTTTGTATAAAAAAAAGCATTGTTTATAAAAAATTTATAAATAAATATATTTTTTTTTGTGAAATTATCAAAAAGTATTATTTTTGTAATTCTGTGTGATACCCTTACAGATTTTTGGGTAGCAATAAATAAGTTAGGAGAAATAAATGAGTTTACGCCGAGTTTATGAATCAACTATAATAATTAATGCAGCGTTAGAAGATAATGACGTTGAAGCAGTAATCAGTAGAATTTGCTCTTATATCGAAAACCACGGTGGTCAAATTCTTGAAGTTGATAAATGGGGCCGCAAGAGATTAGCTTACCCAATAAATAAAAAATATAATGGATTTTATGTTCACATTGTGTTCAATGCATTGCCTGCAAATATACCAATGTTTGAACGTTTCTTAGTTTTAGAAGATACGGTAATCAGGCATTTAACGTTAGTGTTAAGTGATAAGTTACGTGCTTTTAGGAAAGAAAGAGCCTTGTCTGAAGGTAAAGAAACAGGTACTACTCTTGTTAGTGGAACAGATGAACCCGTGAAAACACAAGAGAGTAAAACTGAAGTAAGCGAAGTCGCAAATAAGAATTAAAATAAGGATATATAACAATGAAAGTTATTTTGAGAAGAGATTTAGATAATTTAGGTGCTATGGGTGATTTAGTCACTGTAAAAGATGGATATGCACGTAATTTCCTTATTCCTAGAGATTTGGCTTATTATGCTTCAGAAACAGCAATTAAAAAATTAGAAGCAGAAAAAAAGCAAAAAGCTAAAAAATTAGCAATAGAAAAAGTAAATGCTGAAAACTTAGCTGCCAAATTATCTGAATTACAAGTAAGCATTCCTATGAAGGTAGGCGAAGAAGGTAAATTATTTGGTACAGTTACATCTGCGATGATTTCTGCCGAACTAGCTAACAAACACTTTGAAATTGATAGAAGAATGATTTCATTTGATGATACTATCAAGAGCTTAGGTGTATTTGATGCAAAAATTAAATTACACCCTGAAGTTGTTACTACTATTAAAGTTTGGGTTATTAGCGAAGAGAACTAATCTTTGAATTTAAAGTTTTTTTTGGTGGACTAAGTCAAGCATTGATTTAGTCCATTTTTTTATTTATAAGTAAGTATTCTACATTCTTTACACTACTTTAATCTTATTCATTCACTAATTTATTCAGTTCCTGCCAGATAGCCTGACTATATGGCACGGCATTGACTTATTAATACGATAAGTTTCTTTCTTGACATTAAACACCTATCTTGTACTGACATACTGTCCCTTATTGTATGCCATTATTTCATTGTAACAATAGTGGCATACTTTTCGTAATCCAGTATATATAATTTTAATAGATATATTTTAAAAGGAGAAACTAAAATGGGAAATTATAGATTTAATCAAAATTTTGATTTAGACGATGTATTAAATCAAATTAATCATTGGGCAAATAAATTTGACAATGAGTTTTCTTATAAGAAAAATGACAATGTAAAAGTAACAGATTTTAGTCCAGTGATGGATATTTACGAGCAAGGTGCTACTTATGTAATTGAAGTTGAATTGCCAGGTATTGACAAATCAAATGTAAAAATTAACATTAACGAAGACGGCATATTAAGTATTAGTGGTTCAAAAGTAAAGACAAGCGACAAAGAGTCTAATAAACTAAGACAAGAAAGAAAGTACGGGGAATTTAGCCGTAGTTTACAGTTAGCAGAAGATATTGATACTAACAAGATAGATGCAAGATTTGATAACGGAATATTAATTCTAACTATTAATAAAAAAGAGCCAGCAACTCCAAAAGTTGTAGAAGTAAAAATAAGTTAAATAATATAATAATATAATTAAAATAGGAGATATGACAATGTCTATAATAAGATATAACCCTTATTTGGGTATGGAAAAAGCAGCGCGAAAGTTTAATCACTTTATAAATAATTTTGAACCTTCGTTTGGCATCGAGTACGGAAGTTTCTCTCCAAGAGTAGATATTTCTGAAGATGAAAAGAAAATATATATTAATGCAGAAATTGCAGGATTGAGCAAAGATGACATTAAAGTTACGGTAAGTGAAGATAGCATTTTGAGCATTAAAGGTTCAAAGAAAAAGGATACTAATACAAAGGAGACAGAGGACGGATTAATATATCATAGAATTGAGCGCTCGTATGGAGAATTTAGTAGAAGCTTTGTACTACCAGACAATGTGAATAAAGATAGTATAGCGGCTAAATTTGAAGATGGTGTATTAAGATTATCATTTGATAAGATAGCTCCTACAAAACCTAAAGAAGTTGAAATCAATATCAATTAAGGAGGAAGAGTTATGGCATATGTGAATTTTGATCCATTCAAGGTTGTAGAACAGTTTGCAAGGAAAATGCAAAGCGTTGCAAATGAGGTAGAAAAAGGTGTGAATGTTGACTTTGGTAGCTCATTTAACCCTAGAATTGATATAAATGAAGATGATAAATCAGTAAGATTATACTGTGAGTTAGCGGGTGTAAAGAAAGAAGATGTAAAGATTACAATTAATGACGAGAATACAATAAGCATAAAGGGTATAAAGAAAAGAAATGATACTAACTCTAACGACATTGAAGATACACAAGAACAAAGCAGAGTTTATACTAAGATGGAACGAAAGTTTGGCGAATTCTCACGAAGCTTTTTGATGCCAGATAATATTAATAAGGGTAGTATAGAAGCCAAGTTTGATAATGGAATTTTACAAATTACATTAAACAAAATAGAAGCAGTGCAAGCTAAAGAAGTGGAAATTTCTGTATCATAACAATACACAGTAAAGAAATCTATTAATATCTTTTTTAAGCTCTTACAGAATTTTGTAAGAGCTTTTTGTATATCTCGATATATAACAAGAAAGTATAGGCAAGCAATATAGTTATAAGTAGTTTATTAAAACAATACTTTGATAATTAAAGAATATTTCGTATTTTTGTAGTTTGGATTGGTTCTTTAAATAAGATAGGTAACTATGGCAGTCGCAACAATAAAAAAACGTACACGTAGGGCAAAGTATATTGTACTCTACAATCAGTTTCTAATGAAAGAAACTAAACATGAATTAATTGGTGAACCTATTGAAACTCCCGAAGGCAGACAGCAATGGGCGAGATGCACTCGCAGCCGCCATTCGCAGCTTGTAAACTTAGATGCAATTGAATCGGAATCAGATAAATCAAAAGCAGTTGTGCATATTACAAGAGAAGATGCCCGCAAATACTCTCCAAGAGAAGAATACAGAATTGGTGATATTATTTTTCATGCTGTATGGGATGATGTAGGTATTGTTCGTGCTAAAGAAGTGTTAAGTAATGGTGGAAATGCCATTATCGTTCAATTCGAAAAGAATTCCGAAAAACGTTTAATTGAGAATTTATCTAACTAATAACAGAAAAAATACAAAAAAAGGAGGTGAAAAAGAGATGATCGGCGTAACATTACAAATGAATGAAAACATTGACCGTGCATTAAGACGTTTTAAAAAGAAATATGAACGTTCTGGTGTATTACGTGAGTTTAAAAAAAGAACTGCTTTTACTAAACCTTCTATCGAAAAGCGTATGGCAAGGATTAAAGCATCAAGAAGACAATATCGTGCAAGCAAAGAAGATAATTAATCGATTTGTGAAATTTGATAATTAGCATTTAATTAAAGCACTGCAAAGAAACGCCCCAAAATCTTTAAAAGTTTATTGGGGCGTTTTGTTTCTAAATAAATGATTGTATTACAGCACTTTTCGCCATATTGTCCAGATACCAAAGATACCCATTAAG
>DAOMQA010000006.1:125532-128622 GCA_035445085.1 Kapaibacterium sp. (SeqCode) | reverse complement strand
GTGGTAAAGAATGCTATAGAAATAGAGAGAAGTACAGCGATAATTGCCAAGGTTAGAATAAGTGTAAAGGCTGTATTGTAATCAATATCTGTTTGAGCTGCAGTTTTGTTGAAGTAATCAGATTGATGCACTATAAATAATTTTGCAGCACTAAAATATTCTTCTTGAGCATCTCTCAAAGTAGTAAAAAGAATTTTTTCTACTTCATCTTCAGTGTTCACTCCATTTACGCCATTTTGTTTGATTAGATTTACGGTATGGTCACGTAACTCTAAGAATTTGCTGCGTTTCAATTTTAGGTCTTCTAAATTCTTTTTCCCTTCCTCGCTAACTACTGTTCTTGTTAGTGAATCTAAATTATCTGCTACATTTTTTACACCAGCAGGCAGTTTAGCTAACTCTTGATTAATAAGCTCTGGGTGCTCTGTGATTATAGCATTACGGATACTTCTTGCATCTGAATTGATTTGGTTATAAATATTATTAGCCCACATAACCTTTTTAAACTTATCTAATGCTAAGTCATTAACACTGTTATTTAAATTACTTGCCGTATTTAGCCCCATTACAGCAATAATACATATCAGAACTGTTCCTACAGCAAAGCCAATTTGTAGTTTAGCTCCTATTTTCATATTACGATTCCTATAAATAATAAAATAAAATCTTATTCACTCTAAAAAAATTACACAAATGTAAGTAAATTGCCTAATTTGAATATGAGAATTTTTCATCCTCTTATAGTCGAATTTGATAAGAAAAAATTTAGTTTAAGAAGTTAATATTTTTTAAAGTTGGCACTAAAAAAAATATTATATTGCTTTTTAAATTTTAAATACCAAATAGAATCTTATCCACTCTACAAAAAAAATCAGGAATATTATAGTATTAATATTCCTGATTTTTAGCTATAGTTGAAGTAATAATTTACTTACTATTCATACAAGGGCATATAAGCTCTTTGGTCTTCTTATCAATTTTAATGTCATCAAAAGGTACAAATAACTTAACAGCATTTTTAACATTATCATAGCCTCTAAAGGCACCGTCAGTATTTTTGACCCAATATTGGTATGCGTCGGAACTTGAGTAATCACAAAACTGCATTAAAATAGTAGCGCCAGCAAAACCAGCTTGATGCCAGCCATTCCAGCAATGGAAATAGATAGGTCCTTCATTTGGATTATCAATTACAGACTTTATTTGTAAAAGGAATTTTTTTACTTCTTCCTTATTATTTAAAGAATTTTGCTCGTAGATTAATTTATTTTTTTTACTTACAAACTCTTTCTGGCTCTCTTTATAGTTTTTTGAATATAAATAAATAGCTTCAGAAAAACCTAAATTACACAAATTCTGTAATCCGTCAGCAGGCAATGGATTTTGATTCTCTCTCTTATCACTAATATGATAAAAGTTGTTAGCCCCTCCCCTATATGCTATGCCATATAAGACTGTTCTCATATTTCTAGTGCCATATAGGTCATCAAATCCATTGCCCTTGTTATCTGTTATCTTCTCATCTAAGCAATTTACTTTAAATTTATCTTTATAATAATTCACTTTCTCTTCTAAACTTTTAAATTCCAAAGAAACAGCGGAATAATATATTGAAATAAACAAAGCTATAAATAGAATATATTTCATTCTTGCCCCAAAAATTTAAAGTAAAGTTTAAATATCATTTTTATTATCCTATTTATAGTAGTAAAATCTATAATTTTGTAAATTATACAAATAATAGCCTTTACCAGGCATCATATTACCAATTGAATTTATATTAAAGCTTGGAATATACACCCTACCGCTAAAATCTTTAATAATTAATAGTTGATTTGAGTCTACTAAATCTTTTAATACTAATGCAACGTTCTTAGGATTTTCAAGCAAATAGGCTATATTATTCCAACCTACTTTTAAATCTAAGTAAGCATTTGCACTATCTAATAAGTTACCCATTATATCTAAATCTTGATCTATTTGGGAATAAACTAAATATGATTTTTTAATATTTAAAACATTTATTTGATTAACATTATATGCTGGAATATAAGATTTGCCTTTATCATCTTTTATTATAGTTATATTATTCTTTATATCTTTAAATACATTTTGTACTGAATCAGCAAAACCATCCAAATTAGAAGAAATTAAATTCCATTTCTTTTCTAATGCTATCCTTAGTAAATTACCTATACTAATACTTTGTTGGCTACTATAATGTGTGCCTATTGGCGTTGAAATAAATGCTTTTACATAATATGTTGATTTAGTGTCTACCCTATTACTGATACCATTTAAAGAGCTACCGCTAACTACAAAAGATGAATCTAATATAGTCGGATTTGTATTTTTTGAATAAACAAAACCTTTGGATTGAATTTCACCTTCATCAGAAATAGTATAAGTTCCATAAGATTTTATCTTATTGCTACTTAATGCTAATGAGTCTAAAGTCAATGACACTGTATACGTAGTCTTAAATTTCCATATATTAGAATAATCAGTTGTATCTGCAAGTTTATAAGCTCTGATTCTCCAATAATAATTACTGCTATTATCCAATCCCATACCACTTGCATTAATAGTAGTATCTGAAATCGTTGCAGTAAACAAAATATTATCAAAAGACAAAGTATTTGATAATTCAAAAATATAAGCACTTGTATTTAGAACTTTATTCCATTTGAATGATAGGCCCAAAGTTTGGTGAGTAGCATTGTTTGCTGGATTTAATAACGTCGGTTGTACTTTCGTACCACTCGTAGTAAAGTTCCAAGTATTGCTGTAAGCACTTGTATCTGTAGAAGAAATTGTACGAACTTTCCAATAGTACTTTGTATTATAGGATAATGGAAATATTCCTAAATTGATAGAAGTATCACTTAGAGCATAAGTATAATTTGTAGTAAAACTTGGGTCTGATGAGAGCATTAAATTGTATTTTACAGCATTGAGAGCCTGATTCCATTTCAATTTAGCACTTAATTGTATACCAAGACTATTATTTAAAGGCAATTTTAAGGTTGGTGGTGCTATGCTATCCTTAGTAATAAAGTGCCAAGGCAAGGAATAAGAAGAGGTATCGGC
>DAOMQA010000006.1:0-125432 GCA_035445085.1 Kapaibacterium sp. (SeqCode) | reverse complement strand
TTGAGAATGTAATAAGTTCATACCTAATGTATTAATGGTTGTATCAGAGAGAGCAAACTCGTAAGCGATACTAGCAAAGCTATCATCAAGGGAGAGTTGGAAACTATAGCCACTAGAAGAGGCGACGGAATGCCAAGATAAATCTATATTAAGAACTTGGTTCGTACTATTATTAGCAACACTTAATAAAGTAGGAACGACTATGCTATCCTTAGTAGTAAAAGCCCATACTGGGGACCAATCAGAGGAGTCTGAAGCAGCAAAGGCACGAATACGCCAATAATATTTTACATTATTGTTTAGGCTAACAACTAAAGAAGTATCAGATGTAGATGCCGACATTATTGGACTCGACATATCAGATGATTTAGATAGCACTAACTGATAATAATCAGCACTTATATTTTTCCATTTTAATGCAATATTTTCAATCTGATTTATAGAATTATTAATTGGAGAAGATAATTCAGGCACTAAGTTTTTGGTTTTAAACGTAAAAGTATTGGACCAAAGAGAACTTGTATCAGTATTAATTGCCCTAACTTTCCAATAATAATCCGTAAATAAGTTTAAATTTGTTAAATCATAATTAGCTTGAGTAGTCGTAGTATGCAACAACGTATCGCTAAAATTTATACTCTTAGATACAATTAATTCATAGTAGTCAATATACTGCACAGCATTCCATCCTAAACTTATTTCAAGCTCTCGATTTGTAGCATTATTGCTTGGATTAGTAAGAGTTGGAGTATCTAAAGGAGTTTTATAAAAATAAATGGAATAATCTTCTGTTTCACCATAAGTAACTAGCCCGCACGGAGCTAAGGCATTGCTTGGTGTATAAACCAAACGTACTCTCATAGTGTATTTTCCTTCTGCTACTCCAACAGGGACTGTAATAATCCCATTAAATACACTATAATTACTAGTTGTTGTAGAATAGCGTTCAGAAGCATCAAAAGATTTATTCCTATTCCAATCTATCCAAATAGCAACGGAATCGCCCATATATGGAACAGAGTTATTTACAAGAATCTCATAATCTACATTCCTTTTTAACGTTGTTCTCAAATTTGTATAATCACTTGAAGTTAAAGAACAAGTTGAAGAATTACTTATACTATCAAGGCTAACTTTTGAGATATATTCGTCACAAATAGAATTCTTTGCTTCACAGTACTCCAAAGCTGTTGTAAAATTCCAAGCTGTTGCCCAAGCTCCAGTATTTGTGTCTACTTTTGCTGCAACTCGCCAATAATACTGAGTATGATAATCAAATAACGTATCGTTAATTACCCAAGAAGTATCCGTTAGAGAGGTCGCATTAATAATTAGATTAGAAAAATCACTATTTTTTGAAACTTGAAGATTATAACTTGCATTATTTATCTTCAACCATATAATACTATCTCCGATAGCAATCAAGGTATCGTTATTATTTGGCTTACTAAGAACAACATCTGGTACTATCCCAACTAATTTAAAGCTCCAAACTAAAGACCAATCAGATGTTTCTCCTGCTATTGTTGAATTAACTCTCCAATAATATGTAGCCCCTTTATTAAAAATTGAGTCATTCATTGTCCAAGAGGTATCGCTTAATAAAGTCTTATTTATAAAAGGGTTTGACATATCCGAATTAGTGGATACTTGCAAGCCATACGTTGCATTTGTAATTTTACTCCACATCATTGCTGTATCAATGGATATGTTTGTAGAAGCATTAAAAGGGTATAATAGCTTTGGTATATCTGATGGCTCAATTTCAGATTTCCACACACCTCGACCATAAGTAGAAGCAAAAATTTGATTAGAACTATCATGAAGCTCTAATTCAGTGATTTGAACAGTTGGCAAGCCACTACTAAAATCTTGCCACGTTGATAGTTTATCATCAATATAATACACTCCTATATCAGTGCCGACATAAATTCTATTAGATTTGTTTTTTTGATAAACAATGGTATTTGCAGGTACTGCAGGGAAGCTTGATCCTGTAATATTTGTCCAACTTGATCCACCATTTGTAGATGTATATACTTGACTACCGGAGTTATACCCCGATACCGTTGCCCATAAGATATTTGGGTCATCTGGATTTATAGCCATCGATGTTAAAGATGTCGTACCTGGTTTTGTCATTGTACTCCAACTAGTTCCTCCATCGCTTGTCCTTAATAGATTAGCACCTGTTGTTACATATATATAATTTGAATTAGAAGGTGCTAAAGCTATAAATGAAAGCTGACCAGAAGTAAAAGAAGAAATCTGTGTCCAGTTTGCTCCACCATCAGTAGACTTCCATATATTTTGAAGCCCAAGATATATATGAGTATTATTATTTTGGTCAATAACAAAAGGAGAAACCCACGCTCCACCTTCACTTGTTGGTATTGGCACATCAGACCAATTTAGTCCGCCATTTGTTGATTTTTTCATATCTGCATAATATAGCTCTCCATACATTACGTTAGAATTTGTAGGGTCGATAGCACACTCCATACCATCTCCACCTATCACATCTACCCAAGAAGCATCGCTTTTTAGCAGTTTTGTACCATTATCTTGCGCACCACTTATTACGATAGAAGGGTTAGTTTTTGAAACACCTAATTTATAAAATTGAGTGATTTTCAGACCACTTCCCAACCAAGACCAGCTTGTACCACTATTTGTACTTCTATAAATACCTCCATCATTGCCAGCATACAATCTATAAGACCCATTTGCAAATGATAAAAAATGTTGGTCTGCATGCACTGCAGGCAAACCATTTTGTCCATACCAATGGGCTACACAAGACCAATCTGTACCGCCATTGCTCGATTTCCATAAGTTTACTCCGCCAGCCCAAATCGAATCAGCATCTGTTTGTGAAGCACAAAGAACTAAGTCATACCACGCCTGGCCACCAGTATCACTACCACTGCTTTCCCAACCAAGTAAATTTGGAGATGTAGCCCTCGCTGTAAAATTATTACCGCCATCTGTACTCCTATATAATCCCATAAAACCCTGATCGCTTGATTGTCCATAAAGAGCATATAAATAATTAGGGTTATCAGCGCTTACAGCCAATTCAATTCTTGATATACCACTACTTGGTAATCCATTAGATAGATTTGCCCAATTTGCACCGGCGTCTGTTGATTTTATTATATTTGTACCACAGGCGTATAGCGTATCGGGAGTAGATGGTCTAAATTCTATATCTTTATAACTTCCGTCTTTTAATTTGGACCAATTTGTACCGCCATTTGTTGATTTATAAAGACCTATTGATGAGGCTACATAAAGAATATTTCTATTTGTTGGGTGTAAAATAATTTTTCTAACTGTTACGAGACTACTTGTATTCCAATTTAAATCTGTGGTATTCCAAGTATCACCACCATTTGTACTTTTTAATATTCCTATGCTTTTAGAATTACCTACTTCTCCATCGCCGGTAGCTATCCACATGACATCGCTATCGCTTGGATTAATCACTATACAAGATACTCCAATTGAGTTGTGATCTTCAAATTTTGCCTGCCAAGTAGCTCCATCGTCCGTTGTTTTCCACATACCTCCGCTTGGCGTACCAATCCAAATTGTTTTATTAGTTGATCCGTTATAGTTTGGGTCTTCCTCTATCCAATTTATTCTACCTAATCCAGCGTACCCACCAGCAGAAGTAGATGGTCCCAAATTAGTCCATGAATTTACGGCTTGTAACTTATTAGCATTCTTTTTATGTTTCTTCTGCCATTTTTTTAGCTCAATAAGGTTATGTTGAGACGTAGGGAAATCTCCACTTGGATATACTCTTTGTTCCCAGAACCATTCCCATCGTTTATATTGTTTCCAGCCGATTCTATCCTGTTTAGGTGTCTCTGAAGTTATTTTTTTGTTACCCCAATGCTTATTGAACTTCTTTTGAATTTCATAGAAATTTTCATTATCTTTAAAGTCAATAATTTTTGGTTGAGCATAGATTGCAGTTGCACCTAAGTAAGCTATACCAAGTATTAAAATTAATTTTAAATTGTAACCAACATTCATAATTATCCCCACTAAAATTATAGTAATAAGAATAACAAAGATATAAAAAAAATAATTATTATCACAATTATGATTACATTTGTAGGATTAAAATTAATTTTTTGTAAAAAATGGATGATTATCACACGAATATAATCAAAATAATTTAAGAGGCCATCTTAGCCTCTTTAATCTAATATAGGGAGGCAGTTAGTGGTTAGCTATCTAAAAACTGAAAATGGGCTTGTTACTTGTACTAAGTGGGAAGCTAAATGCTGGATAAATGTAGAAGAACCTACGTTGGACGATAAAAAGTACTTACTTGAAGAAATTTCTATTCCTGACTCTTATTTTAATGATATTGAAGACGTTGACGAAAGACCCCGTATCGAGTATGAAGACGGTTGGTTTTTAGTTCTGATGAGAGTGCCTATCAAGCATGATGAAAAGAATAATATCCCATATTCTACTGTTCCAATTGGAATTATCTTTAATGAGGATCACCTTGTTACTATTTGCTTTTATAAGACTGATATGTTACAAGACTTTATTGCTTTTACTCAAAGAAAGAAAATCAATATAAGTAGTAATTTCGAATTCGTTTTCAGGCTACTTTTATCTTCGAGTGTATGGTTCTTAAAATTTTTAAAACAAATTAATCAAAATATTAAATTAGCTGAATATCAATTAGAAAAATCAATCAAAAACGAAGATTTACAAACCTTACTACAAATTGAAAAGTCATTGGTGTATTTTACTACTTCTTTAAAAGGTAATGATATTTTGATTTATAGGCTTAAAAATCTCAAAGTGTTCAAAGAAGATTATGACGAAGAACTAATTGAAGATGCAGAAATTGAGCTAAAGCAGGCATTAGAGACAACCAATATTTTTAGCGACATTTTAAGTGGAATGATGGACGCTTATGCCTCAGTAATATCAAATAATTTAAATCAAATAATGAAAATTTTAACATCATTCTCATTAATATTAATGATTCCTACCCTCATCGCTAGTTTTTATGGAATGAACGTACCGTCTGGTTGGGAAGAATTTCAATACGGGTTTATCGTGATATTGTTGCTATCAGTATCTGCCTCTAGTTTAGTAGCATTCTATTTTCGGAAAAAGAATTGGTTTTAGAAAAAAATATAATATTAATGACAGATTTTGGAAATTCAAGCTATGTTGGCCAAGTTAAAGGCATAATTTCCAAAATTTGCCATAATTCTAATATCATAGATTTAACGCATAATATAGAAAAATATAATATCATTGAAGCTGCTTTTGTGTTATATAATTCTATTACTTATTTCCCTAACAATTCAATTTTTGTGTGTATAGTTGCCCCAGGTGTGGGCACAGACCGCAAGCCGATTATTATTAAATCAGAAACATATTACTTTGTAGGACCAGATAATGGCATTTTTACTCTTATATTAGATAATTTAAATATTGACAAAGTAATTATCTTGCAAAATCAAGAATATTTTCATAACACCATCAGCAATACTTTCCACGGAAGAGATATATTTGCGCCATCTGCAGCATATTTGTCTAATGGAGTCGATATAGATAAATTTGGTATTGAAACTTCGGCAAACAATTTAGTAAGAAACACAAGCTTCTACCCGCAGATATTTGAAAAATATATTATCGGCAATATTCTATTTGCAGATTCTTACGGCAATCTAATCAGCAATATTCATTCAAGTTATTTATCACATAAAAACTTTAAAATTAATTTTATGTCATACGAATTTACGAAGCTATATAATAATTTTGCAGACGTTGAAATTGGGCAGGCTTTAGCCTTTATAGGCTCTTCAGGCCACTTAGAATTAGCAATAAATCAAGGGAATTTCAGTAATTTAGCTTCTAAAAACTCAACAATTCAAATACATATTTTATAAACCTGTTTTTTTCTCTGTTTTACCTATATATAATCTATCTGCAAGCACAGCAACAACACATAAGCAACTGAACATAAAGCAGTTAGCAAACAGAAAGCATTTATATAATTACCCAATAGCCTTATAAAATCACTACCATTAGGTATTTCTTAATAGTATATATTAATATATTTTAGTATTATCTAATTTGAGATAGATTAAATTTATTACTTTATTATATAGGTTCATCGTAATGAAAAAGTTATTAGTACTTTTCTTAACTTCTTTGCTATTTATTTCTTGTTCTAAGGATTCGGATAAGAGCAACGATACACGTGTCAATAATAGAAAAGTTGGTATTTTATTAGTAAGCCATGGTTCTCGCTCTGAGGCATGGAGAAAAATGCTGAATGCAGTTGAAGATTCTGTTAGAGATGAGGTTTTAAGTAATCCGTCTATTACTCAAATTAAGTCTGCATTTATGGAGTATACTGAGCCTTCAATTGCTACAAGAATGAAAGAATTTGATAAAGAAGGGTTTACGGACGTAATTATAGTACCACTTTTTTTAACAGTTTCAGGACACTCTTTCGATGATATACCTACAATTGTAGGGCTTAAAACTTCCTCATCAGCTATTGAGGAGCTAAAAGCGGAACGAATAGAAGTATATAAAGCTAAGGCGAATATAAAAATCACACCGTTATTAGATTTTACAGAAATCTTAAAGAAAAATATAGTAAATAGAGTAAAAGAAATATCACAAAATCCATCTAATGAATCTTGTGTCCTAGTTGCTTATGGCGACCATGAGTATAATAAAGAATGGACAAACTTAATGAAAAATTTAATGACTGAGGTAGAATCTAAAATAGGAATTAACAAATTTGCTTATTCATGGTGTGGGCATATTGCTAATTACGACCCACAACTAACTACCAACGCAATAAACGAGTCTTTGCAAGGAAAAGATAAAGCAATTGTAGTTCCAGTGTTAGTAGCTTATGATGAAATGTTCCAAGGTAGAATCATCAATGATGCTATCGATAGAGTTAAACAGCATGACCAAAGAGTAATTTACCGCCCTGATGCAATTTTACCTGATAAAAATATAGATAAGTGGGTTATTGATATTGTTAATCAGTATGTTAGTGATTTAGCAAAATCTAAATAGGCTCTATAATGGAATTAAATAATAAAAATATTTACAAACTAAACAAGAACTTACATAGGGATTTAGGCTATTTTTTCTTTTTCCTAACTATCATATATTGTATTTCAGGAATTGCCATTAATCATCATCATGATTGGAATCCAGATTTTGTAGTAAATAAAAAAGAGTTTAAGATTAATTTACCTAATACTTCATCTCAAATTAATGAAAAAATGGTTTTAAGTGAATTGGATAGGTTAGATGAAAACTATAAGTATTTAATGTATGATTCGCCTACTCCCGAGAAGCTTAAAATATATTTTAAAGATGGCTTTATGTTTGTTGATTTAACTTCTGGGCATGCGGAAATGGAGCGAGTTAATAAAAGGGCTTTACTTTTTGAAATGAATTGGCTCCATAGAAATCCGGGAGGCTTATGGACAATTGTTTCAGATATATTTGCATTATGTCTTATATTAATTTCAGTTACTGGTTTGTTTATTTTAAAAGGCAAAAATAGTTTAAAGGGTAGAGGTAAATGGCTTGTTGGCTCGGGTGTAGCTTCTACAATTATTTTATTTTTTATATTAGTATTATAACATAAATATTTATTCGTACCTCTTATAGTAAGTTTGTTAGTTTGAAAAGATTAACAAACTTTTTTTATTTGATACCAAGTTCAATTCTAAATTAGCATAAGAAATAAAAATCACAAGGACATATCTCTTTCCAATAATTTGATATATCATACTTTATCTAATATATTTTATGAATAAGTAATATAAAATATTATTATGGAAGATAAGCACGACCATCAACATAGTCATAGTCATAGTCATAGCCATCAACATAATGAAGCTATTTCATACAATAAAGCTTTTATTATTGGTATCTCATTAAATATAATCTTTATAATTATCGAGGTTATTTATGGTTTTATTGCTAACTCATCTGCTTTGTTAGCAGATGCAGGGCATAACGTAGGGGATGTTTTAGGTTTGCTGTTAGCTTGGCTTGCAACGTGGCTTGCTACCATGAAACCCAAAGGTAAATATACTTACGGACTTCGTAAAACTACAATTTTAGCTTCCTTGTTAAATTCATTGTTACTACTGATAGCTGTATTGTTTATTGTATACGAGGCAATCGAAAAATTTTACAAACCTGAACCAGTAGGAAGTTCAGAAATAATGTTAGTGGCAGGTATTGGTATACTAATCAATGGTTTTACTGCTTTACTTTTTAGTAAGGGTCATAAACATGATTTAAATATTAAGGGAGCTTTTTTGCATATGATAGTTGATGCAACAGTATCTCTTGGAGTAGTAGTATCTGGCTTTTTAATAAGCCAGACTGGAATTTTATGGATAGACCCTGCAACTAGTCTAATAATAGCCATCTTTATACTCCTTTCTACGTGGAGTCTATTAACAGATTCTGTAGATTTAGTGTTAGACGCAGTGCCTCAAAACATTGAAATCGACAAAGTAAAACTATTTTTGAGCCAATATGTTGGTGTAATTAGTGTTCATGATTTACATATTTGGGCAATGAGTACATCTCAAAATGCACTAACCACACATCTAATTGTTGAGGATAACTTACCACTAACCTTTTTATGTAACTTACAGAATTCTATCAAAAAAGAATTTGCTATCAATCATTTAACAATACAATTAGAAAGTAAATCGGAAAAGATAGATTGTGATACAAACTGCGTATAGTGTAACTTTTTAAACAAAACATTAGAAGCTGTATCGTTGTTATATGATACAGCTTCTTTTGTATTAAATTCAATTTATATATTAATTATGAATAAATTGATTTGCATAATGTTTAGGAGTGAGTTTTTCTCCAGTAGCTTTTTCTATCATATCATTCCATTCATATTTAGCGCCTGGTCCGAATACATTCTTTTTTAAGTACTCCCCTACTTTAGGCTCATTATAAAAACTATTTAAATTTGCAGAATTAGCATCAATTACATTAGTCGTAATATAATGATAAAGCTGTGAAGCCAACAGTTCGCCCAACAAGTAATTATGATAGTAACAAGGTGACGTAGCTATATGTATTTTTGTTGCCCAATCAGGCATATTTCTACCTTCTGGCTTTTTAACTAATTGATACTTTTCAACTAAATCCCACCATAATTTATTTAAATCTTGGTCGGGATCAGCATACATACTCTTTTCAAAGCGGTACATAACTTGTGCCCAACGGCTAAAAACTAATTGTTGTGTTTTTAACATCTTAAATGCAACATCTGATATTTTTGTTTTTTCTGCATCGCTAATACCTAAATTCGCTTGTATCCATTCTGGTTTTAAAGCAAATCGACCAAACATCATAGCTATTGCTTCGGTAGTAAAAATATGTGCTGGAACTTTTAATGCCCACGGTAAATTTTCTTCATAATGATCCTCGTAGAGTGCATGCCCAAATTCATGTAACATTGTTTCCATCCAACTTGAATTATCCTTAATATTACATAAAACTCGAATATCTTTTGTTGTTCTATCTATATTAGTACAATAAGCATGTTGATTTTTATTAGGTTTTTCAAACAAATCGCTATTAGCAACCATTCTATCTATTGGTAAATTTAAAGACTTGTAGTAATTTTCTGCTAACTTAACAATATCCTTCCCTTTATAGTACTTGTCAAAATCAACATCCCAAATATGTGGTGCTTCTTGAAAATATCTATTTTGGTAATGCCAAGGCTTTAAATCTTCAATTTTAATTTTATTCATTGTAGCTAATTTTGAATCTATTTCATTTTTGATTTTCGCAAATTCATCTTTTGTTAATTTGTCTAACTCATCAAAAATAGATTCAATTTCCTTAGGGTCTTGAAAAGATAATTTAAGACTCATTTCATGATAGTTACTAAATCCTAATTTCTTAGCTAACTCATTTCTCTTTTTAACAATTTTTATAATATCATCTTTAACTAATGGACCAATTTGCTTATGAGCTTCCCATACCCCTTTTAATTCATCTTGGTTATGCGATTTTTTAAGAATATCTTCTACATCATTATCACTATACTTTTTATTATTATATTCAGCACGAAATTTTGAATATTTACCTTCAATTTCTGATGTTAATTTTGAAATTTCATCTAATAATTTTATATCTGCCTGCTTCGATAAAAATTCGTTATATATAACGTCTAATCTACGTTTCTGTATAGGATCGCTAACAATATTCGCATCTTTGAATACTTTTAGTTTTTTATATACTTCAGGCTGAGATACAAAGCTATTATACTTCGATTCTAAGTCGGAAACCTGTTTCCACATACTATCGTTAGAATTAATTGAGGCATCGAAATATGCTTCATATAAGGGGATAGTCAAAGTTCTCATTTGATTTTCTAAACTATCAGCTAATTTTATAAAATCTGCTTCATTCACTTTTACCTCTTTATTATTTTCTTTGCAAGAATAGGCAATACTCGCAAATATTAGAAAAAGTATTAATCTTTTCATTAGATTATCCTAAAATGTTATTTTGAAATACGTCAAAGATAGGTAAATAATTAATATTTGTAAAATATTAATTATTTTTTTGTAGGCACTTGTTACAAAATAGGTTTTGATTTGTTATTTAATTAAGAATTTAGAACAATTTTATAAAAGTTTTAATTTCATTAAAAATAACAAAAATAATTAACGATAGCACACAGCCCACCATTCCACTCAAGGGCAGATTTATTCCCTGCTTCACAATCTGAATACGGTAAGCAGGGATAAATTTTCTCAAATCAATTAAAATTACTTTTAATTATACGTATAAGCTACTAATATAATGAATAATCTTATAAAGATATTAATTTTTTACAAATAACAGGTAATCATTTTCGGTTCTTAAATAATAAACACCACTTGTTAAGTTTTGAATCATCAGTGTGATTCCATTGTTCTTTAAATTAAATTGCACATTATCTATTTTGTGCCCATAAATATCATAGATTGCAAAGCTACCATTAATTGTAAAGTTTTCAACTTCAATTACATCCTCAATTTGATTTGGGTAAGCGGTCATCCTATTTGCCTCCATAAATTTAATTATATATTTCTTTAAATACTACTTCCATTCAGTCATTGCAGGAAAGTAACTAATATTACAATAATCGGCACAAATGTTAATTTACTTTAATAATACTTTCTTATTTGTAGTAGATTTAAAAGAAATGAGCATTTATTCTTTGTAAAGTAAAATAAATGCTCATTATGTACTGATAAAGTATTAATATATGATAATCTATGCTAAAGCATCAGCTATAATTTGATTTTGCTCTCTAATATGAATAGATGCTAAGCCCGTAGAGGTAGCTGCTGCTGCTGGTCTACCAATATAAGCAAGTTTTTTGCCTTGATTATGGGCAACTTCATCTATATAATCTTTAATAAATGACCAAGCCCCCATATTCTTAGGTTCTTCTTGCATCCAATATAAAGTATCAACTTTATAGTTACTAATAATATCATTGAACAATTCAGAATGGAACGGATAATATTGTTCAACTCTAATAACAGCAATGTCCTCAACATTATGCTTGTGCATCTCTGTCATTAATTCAAAATATATCTTTCCAGAACATATTATCACTTTACGAGCTTTTTCTGGATTATTCACAAATGTAGAGTCATCTATAATATGTTTGAAATGACCATTAATGAAATCCTCAATTGGCGAAACAGCTAAGTGGTGTCTCAATGTCCCCTTAGGTGTAGGCATAACTAGAGGAACACTATAAGGTTGATAAATTTGCCTTCTTAGAATATGGAAATGTTGAGCTGGATCGGTTAAATTAGCAACAATAATATTATCTTGAGCACAAGCTTGCAAATACCTTTCTATTCTTGCGCTGGAGTGTTCTGGTCCTTGTCCATCATAGCCATGAGGCAATAGCATAACTAAATTAGAATAAATACCCCATTTTACTTCTGAACAGGAAATGTATTGATCAAATATAGTTTGAGCATTGTTCGCAAAATCACCGAATTGAGCTTCCCATAAAGTTAATGAATTTGGCGATACCACGCTATAACCATATTCGTAACCTAATACAGCCATTTCTGACAAAGGAGAATCAAAAATTCTTATTTTTTCTTGCCCCTTTTCTATATGATTAAGAGGTGAATAATCATATTCACGTTCATGATCTGTAAAAATGGCATGTCTTTGACTAAATGTACCGCGCTGGCTATCTTGTCCAGTAAACCTTACTTCATGCCCTTCTGCTAATAAAGAGCCTAAAGCTAATAGCTCAGCCATCGCCCAATCAACCGCTGTATGCTCTGCATATACCATTTCTCTTCTTCGTTTTAATAACGGCACTATCTTAGGGTGAATTTTAAAATCACTTGGGTATGATGTAATTGCATCAGTTATTTTGTGCAATAGTTCTTTAGATATTTGAGTATTATTATTCTTAAATAATTTACCCTTTCTATCTTGCAGAATAATATTGTTGTGCCCAGTAGGCTCTTTTCTCTTATCAAAAGCAGCATCTAATTTTTCTTTTAAATGATGAGTATAATTATTTATTAACTCTTGGCTAATAATACCTCTATGTAATAATTGCTCTTGATAGATGTGTGAAACACTTTGTAAGGACTTAATTTTCTTATATAATAAAGGCTGTGTATAAGTTGGCTCATCAGCTTCATTATGCCCATACTTTCTGTAGCAAATCAAATCTATGATAACATCTGTTTGGAATTGCTGCCTATATTCAAAAGCAAAATTAGCGGCAGCTACGACTTGCTCAGGATCATTACCATTAACGTGTAGTATAGGAGTCTGGAGCATTTTAGCTATATCTGTAGCATAGATTGTAGAACGAGAATTATCAGAAGTTGTAGTAAACCCAATTTGATTATTTACAATAATGTGAATTGTTCCACCAGTTTTGTAGCCTTCCAGTTGAGACATATTTAATGTTTCAGCAACAATTCCTTGCCCCATAAAAGCAGAATCACCATGCAATAAAATAGGTAAGACTTTAGTATAACTTCTATCTGAAATTTGATTCTCGATAGCTCTGGCCATCCCTTCAACAACAGGATTAACTAGCTCTAAATGTGATGGGTTTGGTGCTAACAATAGTTTTACATTGTTTCCTGAAGGTGAAGTATAAATACCTTTATTTCCAAGGTGATATTTAACGTCGCCAGAACCTTGATTTGACTTTTCATCATACACGCCTTCAAATTCATTAAATATCGCTAAGTAAGACTTGCCTATACTATTAACTAGTACATTTAGTCGCCCACGGTGAGGCATACCTATTGCAATCGTATCTAAATGTTTATCAGCTGCTTCTTGGAAAATTTTTTCTAATATCAAAATAGTAGCTTCACCGCCTTCTAATGAGAATCGTTTGCTACCAACAAATTTTGTATGAAGATAGTTTTCAAATGATTCGGCATCAATAAGCTTATACAACATTTTACGCTTTTCTTCATCGCTAAAAACAGGGTTATTACGTGTCGTTTCTAATTTCTTTTTAACCCATTCTTTCTTTTCTGGGTCTTGTATATGCATAAATTCAAAACCAGTAGCGCCACAATACGTTTCTCTAAGTATTTCAATAATATCCCTTAATGGCAAATAGCTCTTTTCCCATGAGCTATCAGCATGGAAGTATCTATCTAAATCCCACATTGTAAAGCCATAATATGCTGGGTCAAGTTCTGGATAATTATAAACTTCAAAGCCTAATGGATTGATAGATGCCAAAAGATGCCCTCTTACTCTATAAGCATTAATCATCTGCATAACATGGGAGCTTTTCTCTAAATCAGACAATTGCCTTACGTTACCATAAGATTCAACTTCAACCGCATCTTTAGCCCATTTAATAGGTTGGAAAGGGATATTCAAGCTATAAAATATTTGTTCATAGAATTGATGCTTTCCAATAAATAAATCGTGAACATACGATAAGAACTCAGCATTTTCTGCGCCTTGTATTATTCTGTGGTCATAGGTACTTGTAATATTTACAACTTTTGATACAGCAAATTCTGATAATAAGTCAGGTCGCATAGCAGAAAGTTCCATAGGGTAATCAATAGAACCAGTAGACACAATCAAACCTTGCCCTTTAAATAATCGCGGAGCAGAAAACGTTGTTCCTATCATTCCTGGATTCGTTAAGGTAATAGTAGTATCAAGGAGTTCGCTATACTCTAATTGATTATTCCTTGCTTTGTCAATCAATCTATCAAATTCAGCAATAAATCTATCGAAGGTATAAGTTTGAGCATCTTTGAGACTCGGAACTACCATCATTCTAAAACCGTTAGATGTTTCAATATCAATTGCTAACCCTACATTGATATTATCTTTTCTTATTCTGTAAGGTTTGCCATCAATGTCTTCATAAGAATCATTTAGGCGTGGGAACTTTTCTAATGCTTTCACAAAAGCCCAAGCTAATATTTGTGTAAATGACACTCTTGGCTTATGGATTTGTTGAAAATGACGGTTTATGATTCGTCTATTTTCATCTAATACTTTTATTGGAATAGTACGAGTAGCTGAAGCGGCAGGAACATCTAAACTATCGTTCATAAGATCAATATGACGCAGTTCCTCTTGATAAAAATTTATTTTTTTATCAAGAGGGTTTAGAACCTTGTTTGGTGCAGACTTTCTATCACTTACAAAGCCATTAATCTTTGTATCTGATGTTGGCACTGGCTTGCTATCTTGAACAAAGACAGATTTACCATGCACTTTTTGAAAATATTGTTGCCACTCTGGGCTAACAGAATCAGGATCTTTTAAATAACTGAAATACAGTTCGTCCTCAAAAGCAGAATTTAAGTTTATCATATCTTATACTAATGTATCAATACATTAAGATATAGACGCTTAGTAAAAAATTAATTTTAATTATAAGTCTAAAATTAATTAAAAATTAATCATTTATTTATTTTCTAATTTTCATATTCATATTTTAGTACTTTTTTAGAAAATTTGCGGCAAAGCAACAAGCTCTTTTTAATATATGGGGCAAATTTTATATTAAAACTTGCCCCATAAAGACTAATTAAAGTATCTTTATCTCTTCCAACTCTTAATTAATTCGATAAATTTTGCGGCATTTCTAGTTGCGTCTTCTAACGTATCACTTTCAGCAAATACTTGAAAAGCTCCTTTTTCTTTTGATGGCAATAATAACACAGAATCTCCCCTATCAAAAATTTTCACGCCTTCCACTAATTGCCTATCATAATTTTCCGAATAATCCATTGCTTTACGCATGACAGTACCTTTATAATCCCATGCAACAGGTATCTCTTGCACGCATTGATATCTCTTAGGTAATGTCTCATCTAAATACGACAATGTATATCCAGTTTTAGCAAGCATCTCTAACATTTGCCCTATTGTAAACATACCGTCGGACGCGAATAGGAAATCAGAGAAAATAAACCCACCATATATCCCAGTTACATATTTTACATCAGTGTCTAAAGTTGCGTCCATCATAGCTGAATGTGAATTTTTAATTCGTACAACTTCAACGTTATAATCTTTTGCTACTTCATCAATTTCTGAAGGTGCTACAACCGAAATAGCAATTTTATAAGGCTCTAAATGTCTGTGAGTTTCTAAATAAAGTTTAGTAACAATTGTTGATAATCTAGTATTTGAGTACCAAATACCCCTTTCATCGATTACAGAAACCTTTTCTGCTCCGGGTTGCAACCTAAATCCAAGTTCATAGCCTAAAGATTTCATAATTCTACCAGTATTATCGGACCCATCTTCCATATCTGGATCGGGGTGAAACCTTGTACCATCTACAAAATTATTAAGCGATATTACTTCAGTATTTAACTTACCTAATAAACCCGGCAAAATTGTCGAAGCTAAACCAAATGAATAATCAACTAATAATTTAAAATTTCTCTTAAAAATCATTTCCACATCTAAAGAGCTTAAAAATCTATTTCTATAAATTTCATTAGTTCTCTCTGGGAAAGTTAAGATACCAACATCACCAGGTAATACTCTCTTTATATCTTCTCCAAAGAAATACCTTTCAATTTTTTTAGTATCATTAATAGAAATGTCTCTACCATCTTTGCTAAATATAATAATATCAATTAATCCTGGGTCTCTAAGTGATTTTCTTATATGGAAGCCACCAGCGTGCCTTTCCATTCTCAATTCTTGCCTTGTTTGAGGAATAGAAATGGTTTGTAAGTCATTAACATTTACTCCAACAGATAGCAGACCAGCTGTTATTGCTCTTTTCATTAACCTTGAAACTGGGTCTGGGTCTCTACTTGCTAATACACTTGTACCTTTCCCCAAGGTAAGTCCAAGAGCCGAGCCTAATTTGGCTCCAAATTCTGGATTAATTTCTATATTCGAAATACCAGAGATTCTAGCGTCAGTAAACAATTCTCTTTGCCATTTTTCTTCCTGCACTAATGAACGTGATAAAGTCGAACCTTCTTCTACATATTTTTTGGGCCATAATTTAATATTTGAGTACAATCTAGTATGACTTCCAATAATACAGCTATCCGCAATAAATACATTTTCTTGAATATTAACAAAATCGCCAATTTTGACATCGAAACAAATAACATCATCATATAGCTCCGAGAAATCACCGATTGAAACGCCATCCCAAAGCATACAACCCTGTAATTTTGATCCATTCCCTATGGTTACGTTATTGCCAATAGAGCAATCTTTAATTTCACAGTTCTCACCAATTGTTACATTATTACCAATTACATTATAACCTTTAAATACAGTAGATTGAGCTAAGTTAGGATTTTCCCCTATACTGATATTATTGACTAATTGATTATTATGTAGCTGCACTTTGCCATAAAGTGCGTCGAATTGTGCTAATTGATATTCATCTAAATTGCCAACATCTTTCCAATATCCTTCTGCAATATATCCATATAATGGCATATCCTTCTGCAACATAAGAGGGAATAAGTCTTTACTAAAATCAAATTCTTGTTGGTATGGTATTAAATCTAAAACTTCAGGCTCTAAGATATAAATACCTGTATTAATTGTATCAGAAAATACTTGTCCCCAAGATGGTTTTTCTAAAAATCTTGTAATTTTGCCGTCTTTATCAGTCATCACTATACCATACTGCAAGGGTGCAGTAACTCTGGTTAGTAGTAGTGTTGCTTTAGATTTTTTCTCAACATGAAAATTTAAAGCTGCTGTTAAGTCAAAGTCTGTGAGTACATCACCAGAAATTATAATAAATCGTTCATCTAAGTATTTATATGCGTTCTTAACTGCTCCGGCAGTTCCATAATCGGCTTGGGCTAAGACGTAATTCATTGATACATCCCACTTGGCGCCGTCTTCAAAGTAGCTTGAAATAGATTCTGGTTGAAAATATAGTAATGTAATTAAATCGTTAATATTATGTTTTTTTAGTAGATTAATGATATGTTCTACCATTGGTACGTTTAGAACTGAAACCATTGGCTTTGGTATAGTCATCGTAAGTGGTCTTAGACGAGTTCCAAAACCACCTGCCATTATTACTGCTTTATTCATTCCCATTTCAAAGTTCTCTTTTTTAGTTTTTGTAATTTTTAAACAAGCAATTTATGAATTTATTAACGGCTAATCAAATAGAATTTAAAATTAGCCAATCATTTTATATTTTTGAGTATATAGTTTAGGCAATTAATTAGTTTTTGGTTTATATGAATGTTTTATTGACTGGTGGTAGCGGATTTATAGGTAGCCATATTTTAGATGCACTTATTTCCAATAATGTAAATGTTAAATGTTTAGTAAGAGAAAAAAGCAATACAAGATGGCTAAAAGATAAGAATATAAGTATCATTAAAACAGATTTCCAAAATTATGAATTAATAAAAGATAATCTTAAAGATATTGATATTGTAATACATGTTGCTGGTATTATTGCAGCTTTAAATTACCAACACTTTTATAATGTTAATACTTTAGGTACTAAACTATTATTAGAATCAGTGTCTAAATATTCAAATAATTTTAAAAAATTTATATATATGAGTAGTCAAACGGTAGGTGGACCTGCTCATAGCTTAGAAACGCCAATCAATGAATTAGATAAAGCAAATCCACTTACAAGTTATGCAAAATCTAAATTAGAAGCTGAAAGTATTATAATTAATAATACTGCTGGGATAAATTATACAATATTACGACCTTCCGCAGTGTTTGGAGAAAGAGACCCTGGTATTGTGCAAATTTTTAGTATGGTAAAGAAAGGCTTTGCTCCGATGATGGGTATGGATAAAAAATATCTTAATTTAATTTATGCTAAGGATTTAGCTAATGCTACCATTAATTGTATAGATAATGAGAAATCCGACAAGCAAATATACTACATAGCTGGTAAAGAGCAATTCAATTGGGACCTTCTAATGAATGAAATAAAAATTGCTGTAAATAATCCGCATGCAATTAAAATTAAAATTCCAGATCCTATAGTTCTTAGTGTTGGATATATAAACGAAAAAATATCGCAAATTACACGAAAATCTCAAATATTTAATTATGATAAAGCAATAGATTTTACAAGAAAGTATTGGGTTTGTGATTCAGATAAAGCTCGGCAACAAATCAGCCTACAGACAAATGAAAATATAAGAGATTTATTTATTAAAACTGCTACTTGGTATATTGAAAATGGATGGTTATAATGTTTTTTGATTTAAACAAAACCTTAGCAATATTACTTACAATAATAATTTTTATTGCTATTTCGATAACCTTTGTAATATATTTAATAGATGATAAATCAGAAACCGAGCTTAATTGGCATACTAACAAAATATTAAATGAAGCTACAATCCATGAGAATAACTATGGTGTAGGGCATATTCAAGCTACAAACGATGAGGATTTATTTTTTGCAGTTGGATATTATCAAGCAGAAAAAAGGCTTTGGCAAATGGATTTTTTGAGGCGTTTTTCTACTGGAGAACTTTCTGAAATATTTGGTAAAGAAGCATTAGATATAGATAAATTTATAAGATGTTTTGAAATTAAGAATATTTCGGTACGGAATTGGGATTCACTTTCAGGCAAATCTCAATCAATAATTCAATCTTTTACTAACGGAATTAATTATTATATCGATACGCATAAAAACGATTTACCTATTGAATTTGCATTATTAGAATACGAGCCAAAGCCATGGGAAGCATGGCAAACAATTGCCATAAGCAAGGCAATGACATTTGAGTTTTCTTTTGGGATATGGATAGATATTATCAATGGTCAGATAGCAAGTAAATTAGGTGAGAATTATTTAAAGTATTTTATACCTAACTTTTCTGACTTTAAATTTAATGAAGCGTTAGATAAGAATAAAATCAACGTGGATTCAAATTATATCAAGACATTAACTAAGATGAACGAAACGTTTGGCACTCTTCAGAGTGGAATAGGTTCAAATTGCTGGACTACAGGTGGAACGACTTCGCAAGGGAATGAATTAATATTAGCAAATGACCCACATACTGCAATTTCTGTCCCTGCAAGATGGTTGGAAGTGCATATCAGTAATGATAATTTTAATACAGTTGGGTTAATGATTCCTGGTATTCCGCTGCCTATCATTGGGCGGAATGATAATATATCTTGGGGTATTACGAGTCTATTAATTGATGACTTTGATTATCATATTGAAAAGTTATCAAAAGATAAGCGATTTTATTATACAAATGATACTACAAAAAACAAGCTAGTATATATTGCAGATACGATTAAAATAAAAAACAGTGAACCCTATTTATATTATATAAAAAAGACTAATATTTCAGCTATTATATCAGAATCACACCTTTCAAGAAACTTAAAATCATATTCTAGTGGCAAGTACTACCCTGAAACAGCATATTTTAATAATAATGCTTTGAGTTTTCAATGGATAGGTAACAAAATATCTGATGAAATATTAACTATGTATAAAATCAATAGATCTGAAAATTTTAACGAATTTCAAAGTGCATTTAATACTTGGGTTTCTCCTGGTCTTAGCTTTCATTATGTTGGCACAGATAAGTTAATTAAAATAGTACCTGCTGGAGAAGTCCCAATTCGAGAGCAAAGCCATAATCCTCTAATACCACAAGCCTCTTATAAACATAGATACAAGTGGTTAGGTTATGAAAAGTTATATAATACTTCCATAATATCTGATACTAAGCAAGATGGGTATTTATTATCTGCTAATAACTTATATGTTCAAAGTACGAATTACATAACAAATTATCAAGAACCGGACTCACGGTTCAAAAGAATTAATGAGGTTTTGGCGATAGAAAAACCAAATAATATTTCAAGGACAAAATATCTTCAAATGGATCAAAAATCAGTGTATTCCAAAGAATTATTAGATGTTGCGCTAAAGGTGCTGAGTACAAAACAAAGTTTGTTAAATAATTTGGAGATTAAAGCTCTTAATAAATTAAATACATGGAATAATACATTGTCGAGCAGAGATGTTGCGGCTTCAATTTATACTTTATTTTTTAGTAATTTATTAAAAAATACATTTTCAGATGAGTTAGGTAATTCTCTAATGAGTCAATATACATTTCTTAATAGTATTTCAACAAGAAAATTATTAGAAGCTATCACTAAAGATGAAGAAAAAATATTTGATAATGTTAGCACTAAAGAAATCGAAAATAGAGATTATATTATATTTGTTAGTTTTAGAGATGCTATAAAAGAAGGAATTAATTTTTTTGAAAGTAAAAATATTTCAACTTGGCACTATGGTAAGCTACACGAAATTACTCCAAGTCATATACTAAATAGAAGTCCAGAATTATCTTCGGTCTTTAAATTCGATAAATTTTCTATTGGCGGGGACAATACTACTATACTCAATAGTGGTTGGAACTATAATAAGAAGTATGAGGCAAGCGTTTATCCATCTGTAAGATTTGTCTGTAATTTGCAAGACACAGTAGTATACATGGTATTGCCTGGAGGTATTTCAGGAAACCCACAGTCAGTAAACTACAAAGATCAGTATCAGTTATGGTTAAATGGTGGTTATATTTCAGTCCCTATTTCACGAGCTATCAACTCAGACTTTAAAAGAAAAGTAAGCTTCTCAAAAGACTAAGGTATGATTATTTCACCTTTTGATATTTTAATAAGTATATCGCTATATAGCAAATGCTCTGCCTCCAAAACTTTTTTTGATAAACTTTCTGGAGTTTCATTATTATCTATACTAACCCTCTTACTTCCTAAAATTCGTCCCTTATCATACATAGAATTTACTAAATGTATCGTTGCTCCACTCTCCTTTTCCCCAGCTTCAATTACTGCTCTATGTACGTTCATCCCCCACATACCCTCTCCTCCGAATTTGGGTAAAAGCGCTGGGTGAATATTGAGCACTCTCCCGCCAACCGCATCAATAATTGCTTGAGAAAGTAATTTCATATAGCCTGCTAATACAATTATATTAATATCTAATTCTTTAATGATAGCTTTAACCTTCTTATCAAAACCATCTTTGTCTGGATAGTGTTTTGAACTAATATGATAGGTAGGGATATTATGCCTTTGCGCTCTTTGAAGTGCAATGCTATCAGAATTATTTGTAATTAGACACTTTAATTCTGCTTCTAATTTCCCCGACTCTACTGTATCGATTATTGCTTGCATATTTGAGCCAGAATGCGATGCAAAAAAACAAATTTTTAACTTTTCCATAAGCTACCTTTATCTTTTATTCAAAAATAATAGAAAATCTCTATTCAATCCTTCAATTTTACCTAATACTTTTTAATTCTTTTTTCGTATAATTTTCACAATATAAATTATGCAATAATAAAATGTAAATTATATCTTATAGTTTTTCTAAGATATAAAATAATGAAAAATGAAAAAAGTATACTTAATTGATGCAATGTCCCTAGTATTTCGTGCTTATCACGCCATGGGTAACACCTCCTTAAAAAATAACGATGGTATGCCTACTGGTGCTATTTTTGGATTTACCAATATTATCACTTCTCTTTTAGAAAAAGAAAAGCCCGAATATATGGCTATAATATTCGATAGGTCTGAGCCGACATTTCGCCACATTAGTTATCCACCATATAAGCAGAACAGAGAAGCATTCCCTGAAGATTTGTCATTACAGATGCCTTTGATAAAAGAATTAATTGATAATTTATCCATATTTCAATACGAGGAGGCAGGTTTTGAAGCAGATGATATAATAGGCTCAATTGCGAAGAAAATTGCTAATGATGAAACCTTAGTTTATTGTGTAACTTCAGACAAGGACTACTATCAGTTAGTAGATACAAACATAAAAGTCTTCAAACCTGGCAGTAAAGGTGAGGACTTTCAAATAATAGATTTTAAAGAAGTTGAAGAAAAATTCGGAGTAAGTCCTGATAAAGTAATTGATGTAATGGGACTCATAGGCGATGCGGTGGACAACATACCTGGAGTGAAAGGTGTAGGAGAAAAAACCGCAATTCCATTGATACAACGATATGGGACTATGGAATACCTATATAGCAATCTCAACGAAATTGATAAGAAATCATTATTTGATAAGCTAAGTAGTAATAAAGATATTGCCTTTTTATCAAAGGAATTAGTTACAATTAAAACAGATATGTACTTAGAAACTACATTAGATGATCTTCAACTACAAAAACCTAAATATGACGAATTAGATTTATTTTTCCAGAAGGTTGGCATTAATACGCTTAGATTAAGATGGAAAGAAAAGGCAGTTAAAGATAATTTAGGATATAATTCTACTCCACTTAATATTGAGGATAATATTAAGAATAACAAGGTAGGTAATAAAGAATATACACTACTTAGTACGATAGAATCTATTAAGCAATATTTGAATAACTTAGATAAAAGCAAATATTTAGCTTTTGACTTAGAAACCGACTCGTTAGACAGAAATAATTGTAATATAGTAGGTATAGCATTATCAAATGACGAAGATACTGGTGTATATATTCCAGTAGAGAGCGGAAATAATTCGCAAGATAGTTTCGATTTATTTTCTCAACATACAACTAAAGTATGGGAGATATCTTTAGAATTAATGGAAGTTTTGGGTTTACTCAAAGCTACTTTAGAAGATATAAGCATTAAAAAATGCGGACAAAACTCAAAATTTGATATGTATATATTAAAGCGTTTTGGAATAAGTGTAAACCCTATAGCCTTCGATACAATGGTTGCTTCGTACTTAATCAACCCAGACGATAAGCATAATTTAGACGCAATAAGTAGAAAGTACTTAAACTACTCCCCTATTCCAATAAGCTCACTAATTGGAGACAAAAAGAGTGAGCAAAAAACGATGCGAGAAATCGATCCAATTTTAATTTGCGATTATGCTGCCGAAGATGCTGATTTGGCTCTAAAACTTTCTAATGTACTATCAAATATATTAGAAGAAAATAATCTCATACGATTAGCTACTGAAATTGAATTTCCAATCGTATCTGTTCTAACTCAAATGGAATTCGACGGGGTATCTATTGATAGCAAAGCCTTATCTGATATTTCAATAAATTTAAGTAAACAACTCAACATCTTATCACATGATATTTACCGCGAAGCAGGTGAAGAATTTAATATTGACTCGCCAAAACAACTTGCAGAAATATTATTTGATAAATTACAAATCGTACCTTTAAAAAAGAATAAAACAGGCTTTAGTACTGACTTACAAGTTTTAACGGAACTTTCATCAAATTACCCATTTGTTAAGAAGATTTTAGAATATAGGCATTTAGGTAAACTGAAATCCACCTATGTAGATGCTTTACCCAAATTAATTAATAAAAACACCAATAGAATACATACTACCTATAATCAAACCGTTGCTGCTACTGGAAGACTATCTTCCACAGATCCTAATTTACAGAACATACCAATTAGAACCGACGCTGGCAAAGAAATTAGAAAGGCATTTATAGCTAAGAATGATAATTTTAAAATTTTAAGCGCTGATTATTCTCAAATAGAATTAAGAATAATGGCATATATGTGTAAAGACGTCCATATGATAGAGAGTTTCAAGCAAGGGTTAGATATACATTCTGCAACAGCCTCAAATTTATATGGTTTACCTATTGAAGAAGTCAATAAAGATTTGAGAAGAATAGCCAAAACTGTAAACTTTGGAATTATGTATGGATTAGGTAGCTTTGGTTTAGCTCAAAGATTAGAAATAAGTAGAAAGGACGCTAAATCTATTATTGATAATTATTTTGATAAGTATCCTGGTATTAAGTCTTATATGGAAGAAGCTATTAATTTTACTAAGGATAATGGGTACTCAGAAACTATCTTAAAACGAAGAAGATATTTTCCAGACATTTATAGTAAGAACAATAACCTAAGAACAGCAGCCGAGCGTGGCGCAATAAATATGCCTATCCAAGGGAGTGCCTCGGATATGATAAAAATAGCAATGATAAACATTTCTAATTTTTTAAATCAGAATAATTATCAAACCAAGCTTATTATGCAAGTTCATGATGAACTTATATTCGAAGTACACAACAACGAATTAGGTATATTACCTAACGAAATCATTAAACTAATGCAAAGTGCCATTCCATTAGGAGAGGTCCCAATATTAGTTGAATATGGAATAGGTAATAATTGGCTTGAAGCCCATTAAATCATATATTAATTAGAATTATACTTTCATTAACCTCTGATAAGCTGTAAAAATGTACTTGGGTTTTGATTAGCTTGAGTTAATGATGTTAATGATGCCTGTTGCAAGAACTGTGATTTAATTAATTGTAATTGTTCTTTAGCAACATCTGCATCTTCTATTCTTGAAATAGCTGCATTATAGTTTACTATTTGATTTTTGAGTAAGTCTTCTTGTGATGATAATCTATTTGATATACCACCTAGATATGATGCTACTTTATTGACATTGTCGATTGATTTAGATAATGACGTTAGGGTTGTACCAATTTGTGTTGTACTAAATATCCCCAAATCAGTTGATGTTACTAAATTTAAGCTTGCTAAATTAAAATCAGCAATGCTACCAAAATTATCTGTATTTAAAGCATTTACATTAAAATTATTACCTTCAACATTGAAGTCAATATTATTAGTAGACATATCTATACCCAAAGTTAGAAGAGTATTTTTAGAATCTAAGCCAATAATAAAGTTTGATGTAAATGAACCTCCTAATAATTGGGCGCCCCCAAATACAGTGGAATCTACTAAGGTTTGAATTTGTTGCGTTAATCTATAAGCTGCTTTCGCTAAAGCTACTTTTTCATCAGTTCCTAAAGCTCCAGAAGCTGCTTGAGATGTAGCATCTTTAATTTTAGAAAGTAATTCATTTATTCCATCTAATGAATCCATGAGGATATTAGCCGAGTTTTGGGCGTCGCCTACTGTCAAAAGAGCTGATTTTAGAGAACCATTTCTAGCCTGCAAAGCTCTTGATGTAATATAACCCGCAACGTCGTCAGCTGCATTATTAATTCTTTTTCCCGTAGACAATCTAAGTTGCCTTAAAGATATATCTCTATTAGACACTTCTAATGAGTTATAGGCATTCTCTGCCGGTGTATTTGTTCTTATTCTTGCGTTACCGCCTATTGCAAATGGCATAATATTACTCCTTTAAAAAATTATCCTTGAATTAATTGTAAAAATGCTTGTGGGTTAGAATTCGCTTGTGCCAAAGAAATCAATGATGCTTGTTGCAAGAATTGTGATTTAATCAACTGCAATTGTTCTTTTGCAACATCAGTATCTTCTATCCTTGATATAGCTGCATTATAGTTTACTATTTGGTTTTTGAGCAAATCTTCTTGTGATACTAAACGATTAGTAATACCACCCACATACGATGCTACTTTGTTTACATTCTCTATTGCATAAGCTAAACTCTGCAATGTATGTTCGATTCTTACATTATCAAATACACCTGTATCGGTGCTAGTTACGTTATTTAAATCATTCAAATCTAAACCAATAACCGAAGCAAAAGATGTTTGCGTCATAGAATTTAAATTAAAATTCTCATCAACATTAAATTCATGAATATTACCAGTAGTCATATCTATACTTAGTGTTAGCAAACTATTTACGGCATTACTACCTATTACGAAGTTAGCAGAAAACGAACCATCTATTAATTGACGACCACTAAATACAGTAGAATCAACAACAGTTTGAATTTGTTGAGCCATACGATACGCAGCTTTTGCCAAAGCAACTTTTTCATCAGTTCCAGTAGCACCAGATGCCGCATTTCCAGCAGCTTCTTTGATTTTCTGCAACAACTCATTAATATTTTCTAATGAATCCATTATAATATAAGTAACGTTTGTTGCATCACCCACAGCATTTAAAGCTGCTTTAAGCGAACCATTTCGTGCTTGCAAGGCACGCGATGTTATATAACCGGCAACATCATCTGCCGCGTTATTTATCCTTTTACCAGTAGACAAACGCAATTGCCTTAAAGATATATCTCTATTCGATACATCAAGAGCATTGTAAGCATTCTCTGCCGGAGTATTAGTTCTAATCCTTGAATTACCACCTATTGCAAATGGCATAATTCACCTCCATGTGAAAATTTAATATTATACTTTTTCTTCCAATTTCTATAAAATAAATTACATCCTTCTAAACTTTTCTCAAGTTATATGCCAACTTTATTTTCACGAATCTATTCACTTTAAATCCACAATTTTGTACTTATTGATTAATTTTCTACTAAATCCTTTGCCAAACTTATTTTAAGAGAGTTCCTCCTTTGATACAAATACTCGCAATACCTGATTTAATCTATAGTTATAAAAATTTATACTCTGAAATTATTAGACAAATCTCGAAATTATAAGATATGCTTATTTGGCTAAAAAAATACTATTGTATAAATAAAACCAACAATTCCACAATATTCATTAGCTTATAAAATTTATCCAAGTAATTCGACAGTCTTGTATTATTTGAATTGTGGTTAAATTTATTCAATTTTTTTGTTTAATATTCGACATAATGTTTAAAATTAAGGATACCATAAAATATGAATTCTACTTATATAATAGATGGAATTAGAACAGGAATAGGAAAATACGGCGGCACTTTATCATCAGTAAGACCAGATGATATGGCTGCATTAACAATCAGAGAAATAATACAAAGAAATAGTAGTATAGATCCAAGTCGTATCGACGAAGTAATACTTGGCTGCGCTAATCAAGCAGGTGAAGATAATCGAAATATAGCGCGTATGTCTTTGTTACTTGCTGGCTTGCCTCATACTGTTCCTGGCGAAACTGTAAATAGGCTTTGTGCATCTGGAATGAGTGCTATTATTAGTGCCTCTCGCTCAATAATCGCTAACGATGCTGAATTAGTGATTGCTGGTGGTGTAGAAAGTATGTCGCGTTCTCCGTTTGTCTTGAGTAAAAATGACCAAGCATTTGGACGAGAAGCTCATATATTTGATACTTCTATTGGCTGGCGTTTTGTAAATCCTAAAATGGACCAAATGTATGGAACTGATTCTATGGGTAATACTGCCGAAAATGTAGCTGAAATGTATAATATTGACAGACAATCTCAAGATGAGTTCGCATATCGTTCACAGCTAAAAGCTAATGAAGCATCGAAATCAAATAAAATGAAACGCGAAATTATAGACGTGCAAATTCAGCAAAGAAAAGGCGCCCCTATAATCTTCAACAATGATGAATTTATTAGGGCAGATACAAATATTGACACCTTAAGTAAACTTAAGCCTGCCTTTAAGCAAGGTGGGACCGTTACCGCAGGTAATTCTTCTGGTATTAACGATGGTGCAGCAGCATTATTAATAGGCTCCGAGAATGCAATGAAAGAATTTAATTTAGCACCAATGGTGCGGATAGTTTCTTCAGCTGTAGTAGGAGTTGAACCGAGGATTATGGGTATTGGTCCAGTTGAAGCAAGCAAAAAAGCTATAAAAAAAGCTGGACTAACATTAAATGATATTGATGTTATTGAACTAAATGAAGCTTTTGCAGCACAAAGTTTAGCTTGTATCAGAGAATTAGGTTTAGAAGATTTTGATGATAGAATTAATCCTAATGGTGGAGCTATCGCTTTAGGGCATCCGTTGGGAATGTCGGGAGCAAGGATAATATTATCTGCAGCTTATGAGCTAATTGAAAAAAATAAAAGGTATGCCCTTGCGACTATGTGCATAGGTGTAGGGCAAGGTTACGCCACAATAATTGAAAATGTAAATTTAAGGTAAATAAATGAAGAATGTATGTTGTATAAATCCAAAAGAATTTAATGATATTATAAGTTCAAATAAGGATTGTATAGTGATTGACTGCAGAACATCGGAAGAGATAAAGTTACAATGCTTGGACTATGATATTAATATTGATATGCACGACCCTTCAGCTTTGCAATTAATACAAGACTTAGATCCTACTAAGAGCTATATTACTTACTGTAAAGGTGGTGGTAGAAGCCAATACTTGTGCGAAATACTACTAAATAATGGTTTTGAGACCGTATACAACCTAGAAGGTGGTATATTAAATTGGAACCAATATAAAATGCGCAATCTTATTTAATATATCAGAAAGGTAACTTAGATAAATCTAGGTTACCTCCTGTTAATATTATGCCAATGTTTTTATTGTGATAGTATTCTTTGTTTTTTAGCACTGCACCCAAACCAATACAGGCAGAAGGTTCTACAATAATTTTCATTCTCTCCCATATTAATTTCATTGCTTCTATTGTATAAGCATCCTCTACTAAGTGAATTTTATCCGTGAATCGACTAATGATACTAAATGTATTACTTCCTAATGAAGTCCTTAATCCATCGCATATTGTATCTGGTTGAGAATGCTTTTGGATTTTGCCAGTCTCTTTGCTCCTAAACGCATCATCTGCTCCTGATGGCTCTGCACCAATGACTGTGATACTTGGCTTTAAATGCTTTGCAATAAGTGATGTGCCACTAAGCAAGCCCCCTCCCCCAACTGGAGCAATAATAATATCTAAGTGGTGTATTTTTTGGATAAATTCGTAAGCAACTGTGCCTTGTCCTGCAATCACATTTAAGTCGTTATAGGGATGAATAAAGTTGGCATTTGTAGTAGCAATTAACTGGTTTAGTGTACTTTCTCTTGCCTCTAAAGTTGGCTCACAAAATTTAATCATTGCACCATAAGACCTAATAGCCTCTACTTTTATATCTGGAGCATTGTTAGGCATTACTATATATGCTGGGATGCCAATTTGTTTAGCAACTAAAGCCACTGCTTGCCCGTGATTCCCAGAGGAGTGTGTAGCCACTCCCCTGCCCAAAATTGAATTATTTAACAAACGAATTGCGTTATTAGCCCCTCTAAATTTGAAAGCACCTACACTCTGGAAATTTTCACACTTAAAGTATATATTTGTATTTGTTAGCTTATTTAATAAACGTGATTGTAATACTGGTGTGTTTTTAGTATAAGGTCTTATTCTTTTATAAGCCTCTATTATATCATTATGATTTATATTTGCACTCAATACCATACTCCAATCATCAAATATACTAATAATATAAGAAATTATTATTACTTTTTCATCATTTAGTCGTCAATAATAAAGTTTATTAACTATTGAAACAAATATATGAAGTATGCAGTAATAATTACATTTTTTTTAGTAAGCATAAGCCTCTTTGCTAAAACACAAGTAGGAGTAGGGCAAAGCCAATTAAATGCAGGACTTGGAATGTCGTCTTGGGGTATTCCTATTTATGTTGGTTTAGATTATGGAGTAGAAAACAATATAACAGTAGGTGGCGAAATATCATTTCGTTCTTACGATGATGATTGGAAAAACAGAAGTTACAAGCATAGTATTATAGGTATATCTGGTAATTTTAATTATCATTTTAACGAAATTATGAAATTAAACCCTAAATGGGATATTTATGCTGGAATAAATGTTGGCTTTTATATTTGGACATCAGATAATGATTATCATGGCGACAGAACTTCTGGTTTAGGTTTAGGAGCACAAGTTGGAGCAAGATATTACTTTAGTAATAAATTTGGCTTGAACTTAGAGTTTGGCGGTGGTAACGCATTTTCTGGTGGCAAAATTGGCATTTCTTTGAAATTATAATTCTCTTACTTAAGCTGGTATATAGGGTATATTTATATAGATATACCTTATATACCCAAATGAGGTATTAGAAATAAATATTATATTTTAATAGGCAATCATTTAGAACAAGATAACGATAGAATAACATTAAAGATTATCTTTTAAAATTAAGGATAGATATTAGATTACAATTCAATTTCACTAAGATTTTATTCTGATAATTTTCTTAACTCATCCCTAAAATATTCTGCTTTTTCTGGTTCACGTTCGATAATTGCAGCATAGATATTTTTTGCTTGTTCTTTATTGCCTTGGGCAACAAAAATCTTAGCCATTGTTTCTGTATAGATTGGCAAGTTAATAGTATCGGATTTTATTTCCTCATGTTTTCCGCCGTTACGTACATTATTTATATATCTTGTTGATATTAACCCCATTACTACAGACCTGCTTGAAGATATATTGAGTGTTTCCTGAATTGGTAATTTCTTAGCATTCTTCTTAGGGTTGTCTTTTATGGAGTTACTAATTTGCTGCTCAATTTCATCAAATCTATCTAAAGCATCAAATTGTTGGAAGAAATAATCTTTATTTTTACTTAGTACATTAAAAGAACTATTGTTGGGCGTTAATTTAGTGTTTTCGTTACTATATTCTACCTGTTTTACTACTACTTTATTTTCATTAGTTATACTTATAGGAGTTACTAATGGTGCTTGTTCAACTTTATTAATATTTTTGTCTTCAGTAACAAATAAAATATCTTTTAACAAATCGTCAATTTCTTCTCTAATTTCTGAATCTTTTAATGTTGTTCCATCGCTAATGTTTATATTAGTATCAAGCAAGTTATTCTGCGAGCTATTTTCTAATAAATACTCTTCATTCGTTTCATTATTTTGTAATAATGCGTTTTGATGTACTTCTGTGTTTGATAACTCTTCAGATGGTATATCCTCTGGTATAGTTGAATTAATTATAGCGTTATCGCTATTATTATTTATTATCTCTATATTATCTTCATACTTAAACGTATCAAAGACTTTTCCGTAGTTATCATTTTTCGCCTGACTAATTATTTTATCGGACGATATTTTATCGCCTAATACTTGGTATGATTTAGCTAATATAACTTGAGCAACAGGATAATTTGGGTAGACTTCTAAGCCTTTATTACATAGCTCAATGGCTTCTTCTATAAAACCAGATAGAAGAAGTTGCTCGGCTTCTAAAGCAAATAAAGGAGAAATCTCATTCATATTAGTGTCTGTAAAATTTATACAAATTTACTAAGATTTTCTTTCATAAACAAAATCTGCGAAATCAATTAAAGATTTTTTTTCCATACTATCTGGAAATATGCTTAAATTATTCTTTGCTTCGTTTACAAAGTGTTTGGCTTGGTCTTCAGCATACTTTATACCACCTGAATTAATCACAAATTCTATTATATAATTAATATCAGCAGACTTTAGCTTACCTTTTTTAATCATTTTAATAATTTTCTCTGATTCATGTGGATTTTGCTTTAACGTATATAGCAATGGTAAGGTAATTTTTTTCTCTTTGATATCATTACCAACAGGCTTACCAATTAATGAGGATTTTGCTGTATAATCAAAAATATCATCTCTCAATTGAAAGGCAATACCAATATTTTCGCCATAATCTCGCAGGGCTAACATCTCTTCTTGCTTATTAGTTGCACTCATTGCCCCTATTTCGCAACATGTAGAAATAAGCGACGCTGTTTTATCTTTAATAACTTGGAAATATCTATCTTCATCTAAGTCCCAACGTTTTGTTTTATCGATAGCTAATAGTTCCCCCTCACTCATTCTTCTCACAGCTGTTGAAGTTACTTCTAAAAAGCCAAACTCCTTATTTTCTACCGAAACTAATAGTCCTTTAGATAATAAGAAATCCCCTATCAAAACGGCAATTTTATTGTTCCAAGTAGCATTAATTGAAGCAATACCTCTTCTTTCACTTGCTCCATCAACCACATCATCGTGGACTAAGGTAGCAGTATGAAGTAATTCAACTAAAGAAGCGGCAATATATGTCCTTTCGGAGATACTACCACATAGCTTGGCTGACAGTAACACCATAATAGGACGCATCTGCTTACCTTTCTTGGCAGTAATATACTTCAAGACTAAATTAAGTAGCGAAACCTTCGTAGATAATTGTTTATCAAAGAAAGAATTAAATTTCTTTAGATCTTCCTTAATTGGTATAGTTAGTTCACTTAGTGTCATTCAAAACCATTCTTACTTTGTAAATTTTTATTTTAGATTGACGTTAGTGCCAAATTTAATTTTATTCAACCTTAGGGCTATAAGATAACTTGGAAACCCAAATACTTATTATATATAGAATAATTAGTGGAACTGCAAACATCATTTGATTGATAGGGTCAGGAGTAGGTGTAAGCACTGCAGCTAAAATAAATATAATAACTATTGCATGTCTCCAATATTTAGTTAAAAACTTGGGAGTAATTATCTGGAACTTAGTTAAGACATAGCTTAGCATAGGCATTTCAAATATTGCTCCAGCTCCTAAGAGCATCATTGACACAAAACCAAAATATTCATTAATATCTATATTATTTTCAATCTTATTAGTACCAAAGGTAGCAGCAAATTTCAACATAGATGGTATCATCAAATAGTATGCAAAAGCTACACCCGTAAAAAAGCACAGGGAAGTTAGTATTGTGATTTTCCTAGCCCACTTTTTTTCTTCAATATAAAGAGCTGGCTCTATAAATTTCCATAATTGATGCAAAATCAAAGGAGAAGCAATAATGAATCCAACAATAAAGATAAGTTTAAAATAAAGAAATGGAACGCCAAATGGACGTAAATTCTGTAACTTCAGTTTAGCAATAGTAGCGGGAGCTAATAGCACATTATCCATTATAGGTTCAATAAAATAACCAGCAAGCGCACAAGCAATTATTAGCCAAATTAGTGCAATGAATATTCGCTTACGTAACTCTTCTATATGTCCAAAAAAATTAATATCTTCGTTTTCTTTACTTTCTTCCATCTTGGCAGTACTCTTTCAAAAATGTACTAAACTTATTTAATGCAATAGCTCTATGGCTAATGTTATTTTTAACTTCTGAACTCATTTCTGCAAAAGTAATATTAAATTCATTAGGAACAAAAATCGCATCATAGCCAAAGCCATTTTCCCCCCTTTCCTCCTTAATAATACTACCTTCAACACTACCCTCAAAATGCTTTAATATCACGCCATCATAAAAAGTAATTACGCATCTAAATCTTGCTGTATAAATATCGCTTTCAAGTCCTCTTAATTGCTCAATCAAAAACTCTCTATTTTCTTTATCACTTGCGCTTAATCCTGCATATCGTGCAGAGTGGATACCCGGCATTTTGTTTAATATATCTACTTCTAAACCACTATCATCAGAGATAATCGGTAGCTTACACACTTGATAAAACTCTAAACATTTAATTTTAGAATTTTCTTCAAAAGTTGTTCCATTTTCATTAGGTACAATATTTATATTTAGGTCATGTGGAGTTACTAATTCTAAACTCTGTAATTCATCTAAAATCTTCTTGAACTCTGTTACTTTGTGTTGGTTGTTACTTGCAATTAAAATTTTCATATTTTCATTAATGTAATTAATTTATCTACTGCTTCGGTAGGCGTTATCATATTATTTAATAATTCATTTTCAATGTATTTCTTATCCGATATATATTGTCTATTATTTATATATTTGTTATTAATATACTCTTGCAAAAGTGTATAAATCCATTCAATTGACTGAGCTTGTCGCCTTTTTTCAAAAGTTAATTTTCCTTTAGTTATTTCTGTGAATTTCATTATTTGGTTCCATACTTTATCAATACCATCATTATTTAAAGCAGAGCCCATTAATACTTTAGGCTTCCAATTTTCCGTAGGAGATTGAAGTAGTTTAAGAGCAGATGAATAAGATACTTTAGTCAATAAGGCTTTATCTTTTAATTCTCCATCGCATTTATTTACAAATAACAAATCTGATAGTTCAACAACCCCTTTTTTAATACCTTGTAATTCATCTCCTGAGCCGGGTATCAATAAAAGTAAAAATATATCAACTAAAGAGCGTACGGTAACTTCGCTCTGCCCTACTCCAACAGTTTCAATTAAAATAATATTATACCCTGCTGCTTCACATAAGAGTATAGTCTCCCTTGTTTTTTTAGCTACTCCCCCTAAGGTGCCAGAGGATGGAGAAGGTCTTATGTAGGCTTCTTGCCTACCAGATAGTATTTCCATTCGTGTTTTGTCGCCTAAAATAGAGCCACCTGTGATGATTGAGCTTGGGTCCACAGCTAAAACTGCAACCCTATTTCCTTGGTCTATTAGATAATTACCTAACGATTCAATGAATGTACTTTTACCTGAGCCTGGAGAACCAGTTATACCGACCCTAATTGATTGCCCTGTATACGGTAAAATATTTTTCAGTAATTGCTGTGATAATTCAATATGTTTAGGTGAATTACTCTCGATTAATGTTATTGCTTTTGATAATATAGTCGTGTTTTTATTTAATATCCCTTCAAATAATTCTGCAATGTTATAATTATATCTCTTGTTGATTTTTTTTTGCATTGGACCTTGCTCAGCGCTACCAGTACTTACTTTGCCGGTAACTTCTTTATCATAGCTTTCAGGTATCCATTCGGGAGTATTAAATCCAGTATCCATTATAATTAACTTATTATATAATTATACACAATATCTTTACAAAATTACATAAATAATTATTAATTAATTTACTTTTGCACTATGAAATACACTAAAGAAGCACTAAAATTCATTTTCACGGTCTCTTAAGCACTAAAAGTAAGTCTTCAAAATTTTTGTATACCTTATATTTTAACTATTTTTGCATATTATTAATAGAAGGTATTTTATGGATTTTACTCAATTTTTAACTCCAGAAAGGTATAATAAATTAAAAAATGTAGTTGAGAAACGGCACACCGATACAATAGTCGTTTTAGAAAATATTATTGACCCGCATAATTTATCGGCGTGCCTGCGTTCTTGCGATGCAACAGGCATTATGAAAGTATATCTGATTTATGATGGTAGTCAGCCTTATCCAAAGTTAAGTAATACAAGTTCGGCAAGTGCGAGCAAATGGATAGAAATTGTTAAATTTAATTCAGTAGAAGAATGTTTTATAGATTTAAAACGTGATGGCTACACTATTATGACCACTGCGATGAATTCTGATGCAACTTCTCTTTATGAAATTAATTTTACTAAAACAATCGCTTTAGTTTTTGGCAATGAACACTTTGGTGTGTCCGATAAAGCTTTAGGCTTGGCAGATGGTAATTTTCTAATACCTCAAGTTGGCATGATTCAAAGTCTAAATATTTCTGTAGCTTGCGCCGTCAGCGTTTATGAATCTTATCGCCAAAGAAATTTAGCTAAGCTCTACGATTCCCCTCAATTAAGCAACGACGAGATGATATTAAAGCTAAATCAATGGTCAGCAAGGAAGTAGAAGCCAGAAAATAAATTATTTTTGAAATTGCCTACTTTGAAACTTGGAAATGATTTTTTGATTTTGTAATTTTGTAAGTTGTAAGATTTAATTAACTATATATTGAAGAATTTTAATTAAAATGGATAAATAAATGACCTCGCTGTACAGAAATTTAGATGATGAGCATAATCAGCTTAGAAATACAGTCAGAAAATTTGCTGAAGAAGTAATTAAACCAGTTGCAAAAGATTTAGATGAGAAGGAAGAGTTTTCTTATGAAATGACTTCACAACTTGCGGATATGGGCTTTCTTGGAGCTACAATCCCGGAAGAATATGGTGGTTCAAACTTAGATTATTTATCTTATTTAATTTTAGTAGAAGAATTAGCTCGCGTTGATAGTTCACAGGCAATAACTGTAGCAGCGCATAATTCATTAGGGATAGGTCCAATTTTAAATTTTGGAAATGAGCATCAGAAAGAAACAATTCTACCTAAATTAGTAAATAATTTATGGGGCTTTGGACTTACTGAACCTGATGCTGGAAGCGATGCGGGTAACACTAAAACACGTGCCTACCAAGTTGGTGAGGATTGGGTTATCAATGGCTCGAAGATATTTATTACAAATGCGTCTACAAACATTACTCTCGGTTCTTCTGTTTTAACTGTAACTGGCCAACAATCAGATGGCAAAAAAGAATACACAACTTTTATTTTATATAACGATACACCTGGCTTTGAAGCAAGAGAAATGAAAGGCAAAATGCTTTGGCGTTCCTCAAATACAAGTGAATTATATTTTAATGAATGTAAAGTGCCGTCAGAGAATATTTTGGGCAATATAGGCGATGGCTTTAAGCAAATGCTTGCTACCTTAGATAAAGGTAGACTTTCGATAGCCGCAATGAGCCTCGGCTTAGCTCAAGGAGCCTATGAATTAGCATTAGAATATGCCAAACAACGTAAGACTTTTGGGCGTTCAATTTCAACCTACCAGACAACAGCTTTTAAGTTAGCTGATTTGGAAGCTGGTTTAGAAATTGGTAGAACATATTTATATGACATTGTAAATATGTTAAATAAAGGTGAGAAGATTACCAAAGAAGGCGCCATTGCTAAACTATATTGTTCAGAATTAGCACATAAAGCCGCAGACCATTGTGTTCAAATCCATGGCGGATATGGATTAATGAGGGAGTATGCAGCAGAGAGATTTTATAGGGACCAGAAGATATTAGAAATTGGTGAAGGCACTTCAGAGATACAAAGATTAGTTATTGCTAGAATGATAGGATGTTACGATAATTAGGTTTTATGATGATTAAATTAACAGAATGCCCTCGTGATGCAATGCAAGGAATTACTGAGTTTATTCCTACTGAATTAAAGATACAATACATAAATTCATTGTTAAAAGTTGGTTTTGATGTTATTGATTTTGGTTCTTTTGTATCGTCAAAAGCAATACCGCAAATGAGAGACACTATAGATGTACTGAAAAAATTAGATTTACGCGATTCATATTCCCAATTATTAGCAATAGTAGCCAATATGAGGGGTGCAGATGAGGCCTCGCTATTTGAAGAAATAGACTATTTAGGGTTTCCATTTTCTATTTCGGAGGAATTTCAAAAGAGAAATACAAACTCTACACGTCAGCAATCTTTAATAAGAGTTGATGAAATCAGTAATTTGTGTGCAAGCAGAAATAAAGAAATTATATTATATTTATCAATGGCGTTTGGCAATCCATACAATGAGCCATGGGATATAGATATTGTATCTTCTTGGATTGAAAAATTAAGTGAGAATGGCATACATAATATTGCTTTATCGGATACTATTGGTAGTTCTACTCCGGATTCGATTAAGCTATTATTTGAGACACTAACCAAAGAATTTCCATTTATAGAATTTGGCGCTCATATACATTCTACTAAGGAAACTACCTTAGAAAAGATTAGCGCAGCTTATGAAAGTGGTTGCGTAAGTTTTGATTCAGCAATGATGGGCTTTGGTGGTTGCCCTATGGCAAAAGATGAACTCACTGGAAATATCGCTACCGAAATACTATTAGATTACTTGAAAGCGAAAGATGAATTGCCTGAATTAGACGAAGATGCTCTAATTAAATCTCAAATTATTGCCAAGAGAATATTTCACCATTTGAAATAAATTCATTGTATTGTATGTATTACATAAAGATAACAGAGTAAATTAACAGCTTATTCTGTTATCTTTTCTTTTAAAAATTAGTTATCCCTGAAGTTATAAGTATAGGCTACTTTATAGATTCTTTGCTATACTTGGCATAGAGCTATACAATCATCTCCCAAACTAAATTAATATATAACAGGTAGGATATTGCTCATTGTTAAATAGCTATCATAGGTTCGATTTAATCGCATCTTACCATTTTCAATCAGTATTTCAACAACAATATTCTTTTTAATTTTCTCTGCTTCATAGACTACAGTACCTTTGAAAACAGCTAATTTATTATCTGTAATTTCCTTAACAAAGATACCTGAAAATGGAACTAAGGATTTAATTTTACCATTTACAGTTAGATTAGAGTCTTGGGCTCTTTGGTACATAGCATAAGTATATTTTCTTTTAAAGTCTGAAGATGTATACTCATTATAAGCTTGCTTATAATCCGAATTTTGAAGTAACTTAATGTAAGGCTCTAATAATTGCTTATTAATTTCATCACTAACAAATTCATTTTTACCCTTTTGATTATAATAAGCAAATATAGACAATATACTTACGCTAATAATCACGGAAACTATAATTAATGTCGATTTTTTAGAATTCATTTATTTTGCCTTATATTTTTTTTCTTCGTTATAGGGACTATAGATAGTTCAAAAAACTCTTTATTTATAATATACTTGTGTGCTACTTCAAGCAAATCTACCTTTTCTATACAATGGATTCTCTGGCTAATTAACTCTATTGATTCAATTTTACCATTAGTAAATTCAGTTTTTGCTAAACTTTGCATCCTTGACGACAAGCTCTCAGTATCAAGCGTTATTCCAGTGATATACTGCTCCTTGCCACGTTTTAACTCTTTTTCACTAATTTTTTCTAATTTCTGAATTTCATTGGCAAGTAAATTACGAATAAATTCTAATTTACTTGAATCAACGGCAGCATAAATTGAAAAAGTACCAATATCTGAATATAATTGTATTGATGAATAAATTGTATAAGCAAATCCATATTTATCGCGTAAATTTTGATACAACCGCGAACTCATACCGTCGCCAAAAATAGTATTTAATACACCAATAGGATATTTTTCTTGTGAATTTGTATCTGGAATTTGATTAAGTAACAACAAATGCGATTGTTTTATATGCCTTTCAATGGTCGTTGTTCTCGCTTTATCAATTACTGGCTTTTCTCTTTTATTTCTGTAATTTTTATTAGTTTTTAAGTTTAATACTGAATTACTAATCAAATTACAGAATTTCTCATGGTCTATATCACCAACAACACAAAAAACAATGTTAGCTGGGTTATAATATTTATCGTGAAAGTTTTGCAAATCATTAATGAGAATTTTCTTTACAGAATCAATTGTTCCTAATATTGGATTTCCCAAGCTATGCTCTCCAAATATTAGCTTATCGCCTAAATCAGAAATATTTTCTTCAATATCATCTTCGTACGATTTAATTTCTTCGATAATAATTTGCCTTTCAATATCCGCTTCTCTTTTCTGAAAATCTGGATTAAAGACAATTTCACATAGTAAATTGATTGATTTTCTTAGGTGAGGCTTTAAAGCACGGACATAAAAGCAAGTTAATTCTTGTGTAGTATAAGCATTGGTATAAGCTCCATACTCTTCAAACTTATTAGCAATTTGCTTAGAATTAAATTTCTTTGACTTCCTAAATATCAAATGTTCTACAAAGTGTGCAGTTCCGATTTTATTATTTTCATCATCTCTGGAGCCAGCATTAATAAATATACCTAATGCGAAAGATTTATAATGGTTAGCTTTGTCAGTTATCACTGTAATACCATTGTCTAATACTGTTTTTTGTGATGATAAATTATTAGTTGAACTCTTTTGGAAATCCATTTTATTTTTCATAGTAATAAACTATTAGTACTTATAAAACCAACTTTTTGCATATGTAATTTTAGTAATATACTAATTTTTTGTATTTTTAAACTTTATCTCAAATCCATTTATAAGAAACGTTTGTATGATTGAACTATTGATATTTTACTTACACATAGCTGGCGCCTTATTTGCCTTTACAATGAATTGGCAATCAAGAGGTATTAAGGAAGCATTACTTGCAATAGGTATTATTGGCTTATTCTTTACTATAGGCTGGGCATTAACAGGTACAATAGCAAATTTAATCTACCCAGATTCATGGAACACAATTTACTTCTCTCAAGATACATTATCTTTAGTAATTTTATTAGTACCAGAAATCTTATTCTATTATTTCTATTTTCTTAAAGATAAACCCACAGACGATAGCCCACTAACTATTTAACTATTAGTATTTTATATGTCTTACTCCAGAACTGATTTCTAAAATTCATATAATATAAACCGTTGGATATGTTGTACAGATTATGATAAAAGTTAGAATTTGTTGTATAAACCTTATGCTCACCTATATCAATTATTTCGCCAATAGCATTAGTAAGGCTAACATTAACAGTAGTCTCTTTTGTTGCCGAGATAGAATAATTTAATATATTATTATTAATTATATTATTAACTTTAGGTGTAAAAGTTGGAATAAATTGAAATTCAAACTTCGTTAATTCATGGCAAAAGTCTACCACTTTTAAACTACCATCAATTGTCGTTAGTTCTATATTTTTACTTGTACCCAATTCTACATCATATATATCTAAAGGCGTAGAGTCAGGCACAGCCATTAGTACTTTACCTCTTATAAAAATTATATCTCCAGATTTTTCAAATATTTTCTTAGATTCTTCACCTTTTACTTTTATAGTTAAATTTCCAAATGATTTATCAAAGGAGATGTTTTCATTATTTAGACTTCCCCCAAAAAATACTTCTTGTGGGTAAAACAACTTTCTGTCATAATGTATTTCAAACTTTATACTATCTAAATCAAGATTATTTAAAATATAATCTGAATGAATAGCCATTGTTATAATCGAATCTGGTTCTGATATATAATCACCAATACTAATTTGAGCTTTATACTCTTCTTTAGGTACATCTGCTAATAATATTCCCGAAGTTGAGTCGATACAATTCGTACGGTAAATTAACTTTATATTAATATCTTTTTTCCCTTCACTTAAAGCAGTAAATTTAATTGGTAAATTTACTATTGAGTTTGCCGGTATATTGATATTTAATGAAGATAAGCATTCAAATTCATTAGAATTCAATTCAATAGCTATAATGTCAATATCAATATTAGAGCTATTATTTAATTCAAGGGGCAGAATTTTACTTGTTCCTATCCAATTTGTTTCAAAGTCTAATGGCTTGGGGTTAATTAATAAGCGAGGAGTTACTAAATTAGCTTTAACAACAACTTCAAATTGATTGTTACAATATTTACTCCTTAGATGAAATACCATTTCGTTCTCGCCCAATTCTAAGCTATCTTGAATTAGGCTTAACTTTAAAATTGCAATATTATTTAATTCAAAAGGTAATATTGTATTATTATCATTTATTTTGACAAATGAATCATCACTTAAATTAATTAATTCAAGTGTATCTTCTAACATTCCTAATTGTCTAAATATTATACTATCAAGTTGCCCAGTTTGGCACTGCTCAATAAAACCAAAATCAATGAGTAATTTATTAGTCACAATTTGAGATTTGAAATACTCTCCCTTTAGATCAATTGTAAAGTTTTGACTTCCTGGAGACACAGTTGCTATATTTATATTTGCAATATAAGCCCCTTCTACCTTAGGATTAAACTTTACCTGTAATTTAAAAATCTCATTAGCAGACATTATATAAGGTAATTTCGGCATATTAAGGATATCAAAGTCCTTTGAACTAATAGTTATCGATTCGAGTGTATCGGGTATAATCCCTTTATTTGTAATGGAAACACTATAAACCGTATCTTTTAGATTACATAAATTTTTACCAAAATCTAATATATTAGGTCCAACCGAAACAAACTTTGAAAAAGTAGATAAATTTACATCAACAAAAGCTAAAGTATCGCAAATAGAGGAATTTTCAAATACTAATATTGAATTTAATGTAGAAACGATATTTGTAGAAAATTTAATTCTAAAAATAGCGGCTTGCCCTTTAACTACAACAAGTGGCAAAACTATTTCTGGCTTAATGTACCAGTTCGGGTCATTGTTGCTTAAAAAAATCTTTTCGATAATTATATCTCGCTCTATTGCAGAAATTCTAACTATTACTTCAATGGTATCGCCTGCTTTAAAGGTAGTATCAATTTTAGAAGGAATTACTTCAATTTCTGAGCCTATCGTACTCCCCTTTATGACAACTGTATGTATTTCATTACAAGGGCTTGTTCTTAGCTCTAAAGTATCAATAAAATCCCCCGGAATATTAGACATAAATGTTAAATACGTTTCTAAACTATCGCCCGCCAATATTACTTCTGAGTTTTGTTTATTCTTAAAACTAAAAGAAAATGGCTGATTTAATACTTTATTTAAATATACAGTACCGTCTAAGTTACCTAAATTAAATAATTTTAGTGGTAGTGTTAATTCTCTGCCTTTACATATTCTTCCAAAGTCAATAACAGTTTCAGATTGTATTTTAGGCTTTTTATAATCAAGATTATAAATAATTCTATACGGATTTTTAATACCTCTAATTTTAGTTACATCGTTATTAATTAATAATAATTCAAAAGACGCGCTCCCAAATGTATTAGGACTACTTTGAATAATTAATTTTTTAGATTTGTTTTTTGCAATTACAACGGGCACGCTTTCACCTACAAAACCTAATATTTTAATATCGGGCTTAATTGGTTTGGTTGAATATGTTGCAATTATCAAATCACTATTACCATAATTAAAAACATCTACTGTATCATAAGCTATTTTTTCGCAACTTACGAGCTTATCAATTTTCTCAATAGATTGTATAATTGGAGAATATGCGTAGGCTTTAATTTCAATGATAGTATCTGAGTTACAACGGTCAAATTGCAGTTTATATTTGGCAGATACCCACCCCGTATCAGTAGCTAATATCTCAAAATCAAGGTGATTACCATTTTTATAAGCTGGTATAGGAAGTTTAGTTTTAATATTTATATTAGGGCTGCCCGAAAGTTTCGTATAATTAATTAAAAACTCTTGGTTACTTTCAGAATATATATTAAGGCTATAATTATAAATATTGTCTACTTGTACACTATCAATTTTGATATTAGAAAATTGTGGAAAACTAGTTGATTTTAATGTTTTTAAGATTACTGTAACATTATATGTCTTATTATCTGAAGCTGGCTCATTAATTATTAAGTCAAAATTAAATGTGATTGTAGTGTCCTTGAAAGCTGTATAATTAATAATAATTGGGTAAAAAGAACATTGCTCCATTAAAAAATCTTTTGGTGTATTATAAAGATATATCTCCTTAGAAGATGGTATCAAGATTCTTCCTGTTGATTTATCGAACGAATTGTTATTTATCCAAATTGTATCTCTTCCACTTTGTCCTATACATACATTATCGATTAAAATAGTATCCTTATTAATAGGATAGGTAGATGGTGCTAAATGGTAAACCCCTGCCCCTACTACCCAACCATTATTTTCATCAACAAACCACATATCATCATAATCACTAACTTCAAGTCCACAATCCTTATCTTGCCAATTAATACCACCATCCGAAGTATATATTACATTATCTTGATTCCCACACGCCCAGCCCTTTAGTGGGCTTAGTAAAAAAGAGCCGAACATACTAACACCAGTATTTTTATCTAACCAAGTAAACCCGTTATCAGTGCTAAATTTTGCTCCTCCATTATTCCCTCCTCCCTGGCAATCAAAACCAGAATAAGGAACTAAAAATGAATTTGCGAATTTATTAATCTCTTCCTGCCATAGCTTACTGCCAAGCATCGAGAAAATAGACCAAGTAGAGCCAAAATCATTAGTTTTCCAAACAACACCGCTACTAGAGGCATAGCCTTCTCCTGAATTATATAGAATAACATCCGTTAGACCGCTATTTGGTTCATTGGAGTTAAATACCGTCCAAGAGCTACCACCATCTGTAGTCTTGTAAAATGACTGATTACTAACACAACCACCCCCTACTAATACTCCTAATTCGTCATCTAAGAAATAACAACCCCAAAACTCTGGGTTAAGGGCGTTAGGTGTAACATCTTTCCATGTCATACCTCCGTCCGTTGATTTCCAAATACCGTCAGGACCAGAAGTATAGCCGACATTCTTTGAGGGGAAGTGAATATGTTCTAAGTGGTAAGCATCAGGCGCTATAGCACCATTCCAAGTATTTCCTCCATCGCTAGTACGAAGAATCATACCTTTAAAGCCACAAACCCAACCATAATTTGGGTTCGATGGCAAGAAAAAAACATCTAACCAATAATTGTTATTATAGGGAGCAGGTATATTTTCAATTTTTTGCCAATATTTAGCAGAAGATTGAGAACAAGTAATAATAATTAATAAAACTAAAGTATAAACAAATTTCATTTATATTTACTCCCATAATAAACTGCAATTTAGTAAATTTAAATGAAATTACATAATGAAAAATAAAAAGGGCTAAATATAGCCCTTTTTATTTTATTTTCTTTTTTTATGACGATTTTTGCGTAATCTCTTTTTTCTCTTATGAGTAGCCATTTTGTGGCGTTTTCTCTTCTTACCGCAAGGCATATTGACTCCGTGTTATAAAATTACCATTGAACAATATACAAATGTAAGTTTTTTTTATATAATATAAAAATTATTTTTCAAGAGCTTCTTCAACGCCAACCATAGATTCATTTACTTTTACTAAGAACTCAGGTGATGGCTTAAATACAGGCACAAATCTTTTATCCAAAGGTACTAATTCACCAGTCTTAGGATTGCGTGCCATTCTTGGCTTTCTACTTTTATGTTTAAATACACCAAATCCTCTAAGCTCAATTCTTTTTCCTGAAGCAATAGCTTCCATTATACAAGAAAATACTCCTTCTACTACTGCCTTAGTTTCGACTTTTGTTAGTCCCGTTTCTTTTGATATTTCGTCTACGATATCAGCTTTTGTCATTTTATTATCCTTTAATATTATTTTATTAAATATATTTCTTAAATTTTTCATTTTCAAGGGCTTCAAAATTAATAACATTCCTACTAATTAAAAAATTTATTTTTACATTTTTTTTTATTACATTAATTAGCCTTTTCTTTTAACAAAAGTTTTATATTTTCTATATAATTCAGTAATTTTGTAATGGGGTTTTTATTAAAATTTTAAAAAGAGGGAAAAATTGACTTGGGATTCAGAAATAAACCCTGATGATAAAGAAAAGCAACTAGAAATTATTAATAGCGGTAAATTACCAAAACATATTGCTATTATTATGGATGGTAATGGTCGCTGGGCTTTGGAGCACAATTTTCCTAGAATTGCTGGGCATAAGCAAGGTATAGAATCTGTAAGAGATATAGTAAAGTCATCCTCACAATTAGGCATAAAATTTCTTACATTATATGCTTTTTCGATAGAAAATTGGAAAAGGCCTGCACCCGAAGTAAATGGATTGATGAAATTGTTAGAAATATATCTAAGGCAAGAAATTGAAGAATTAGATATTAATAAAGTAAAACTTAATTCAATCGGTAAAATTAGTTCATTACCGAAATCTATACAAAAATTATTAAAAGACTCTATTGAGAGAACTAAAGAAAATGATGGCTTAACTCTTACTTTAGCTTTAAGCTATAGTGGTAGATGGGATATTGTGAGGGCGGTTCAAATGATAGGGTTAGACATTAGGCGAGGTAAAATCTCCCCAGAAGATATAAATGAGGAACTATTTTCATCTTATTTGCTTACTCATAACTTACCCGAAACAGATTTATTGATACGAACTAGTGGCGAAATGAGGCTTAGTAACTTTATGCTTTGGGAAATGGCATACGGTGAAATTTATATTACAGATAAATATTGGCCAGAATTTAGAAGACAGGATTTATACTTAGCTTTATCAAATTTTTTAAACAGAGAAAGAAGGTTTGGGAAAACATCCCTACAACTCAAAGACGATTTATCGGATAATAATCAAAGTAATTCATATTTTAATCGAGTAATTAATGCTTTCAAAAATATTTAGTAGAACTATATTTTTATTGATTCTCCTACCAATTTGCTCTATAACAATTTTGGCACAAACAAACCAAGAGCAAGAGCTAACAATAGCTGGTATTACTGTATCAGGCAATGTATACGCAGATACCGAAACAATAATTTCAATCTCTGGCTTAAGAGTTGGCAATCAAATCAAGCTTATTAATGATTTTGCAATCCAAAGAGCAATTCAAAATTTATGGAAACGTAAGCAATTTTCATTTATAGATATAAAGATAGAAAAAATAACTCCAATGGGTATATTTCTCAATATCATTGTTGAGGAATTTCCAAGGCTAAGCTCTATTTTGATATATAATAATAAAGAAATTGATGAATTTGAAATCAAAAAAGCCACAGGCAAAATCAAAGGCGATATTATATCCAACAATGATTTGCAAAAAGCAAAAGATGAAATTATAAAATTATACGAAAAAGAAGGAATCTCATTCGTAGAAGTTGATATAAAAACCGAAGTAACTGATACATCTCACTATGTCAATTTATTGATAGATATAAATGAAGGCGCTGCTTTCAAAGTAAATTCTATCAATTTTGTTGGTAACCATAATTTAAGCTCTGATGATTTGGCTGGCTCATTTAAAGAAACCTCAACCAAATCTTGGTGGCAAATTTGGAAATCAGCTAAATTTGATAAAAAGAAATATGATGAAGATAAAAAATTACTTGTAAAATATATGCAAAATCAAGGCTATATAGACGCCTCGTTAATCGGAGATTCCTTAGAATATAATCCAATAGACAAAACAGTCAATATAACTTTACAAGTAGATGAAGGTCCAAGGGTTTATATACGTAATATTAAATTTGAAGGAAATTTAGTGTTTGACAATAAGGTTTTGGAGAGAAGATTAGAATTTAAAAAAGGTGATTATTATAACTTAGAAGAATTCCAGATGAATTTATCAGGCAATCAAAACCAGACCGATGCTGCATCATTATATATGGATAATGGCTATTTACAAGCAAGGTTAATGCCTGAAGTATACAGAGTTCCTCCTGATTCTGTCGATATAACCGTAAAGGTATTCGAAGGCGATAGAGTAAGGTTTGGCAAGATTGAGATTGTAGGAAACACCAAAACTAAAGATAAAGTAATTCGGCGTGAGTTATATACAAAGCCCGGCGACTACTTTGACCGTTCAGCTATCATTCGAAGTATAAGAGCTTTGCAAGTTATGCAGTATTTTAATCCAGAAACTTTACGCCCGGATGTAAAGCCTTCTCAAACAGATAATACATCGGTTGATTTGATATATAAAGTTGAAGAACGTTCTACTGATACCTTCAATGCTTCTATTGGCTTTGCTGGTACATTTGGTCTAACTGGATCGGTTGGTTTTACTTTTAATAATTTCTCTATTGCAGAGCCATTACGTGGCGGTGCTGGACAGGTATTTAATTTTCAATGGGAATTTGGTCAAGCCAATAGGTATCGTACCTTTTCACTTGGTCTAACTGAACCTTGGCTATTCGACGAACCCACTACTGTAGGTTTTTCAGTATTTGATTCTTATTATAACTTTTTAGATTTAAACCAATCTAGGACAGGCGTTGGTCTTAATATTGGTCGTAGATTTAAATGGCCAGATGATTTTTGGCGTGGTGATTGGAGTATAAGAGCTCAAATTAATGACAACAAAACTGGGAACATATATTATAGACAAGGCAAGTATAACGAAATTACTATCGGACAACGCTTTTCAAGAATATCCATAAATAATATGTTCTTTCCATCAACAGGCTCTAAGTTTACATATTCAACTGATTTTGCTATGGGTGCAATTGGCTTAGGAGAAATCGATTATTTTAAAAATGAATTAAATTTTGAGATTTTTAGTCCATTAGCAAAGATTGAAGGTAGCGACAGATTAGTATTTATGTTAGGTTCTAAAATTGGCTATATCAATGGCTTTAATTCTGACACTACTATCTCCCCTATCGAATTATATAGAATGGGTGGAAATGGCTTAAGTGGATTTACTAATGTAACGCCTCTAAGAGGGTACCCCGATAGTAAGTTAGGAACTGGTTATGGAGATAAATTTTTAATGAAATATACAGCTGAATTAAGATTTGCTATATCATTAGACCCTATGCCAGTTTATGTATATGGATTTGCAGAAGCAGGTAATATATTTAAGGACTTCCAAAATACTGACCCCTTTAATCTCAAAAGATCAGCTGGTGTTGGTGTTCAATTGATGATAGCTCCTATTGGAGTAGTAGGTTTTAGCTATGGCTATGGCTTTGATAAATATGCCGACGAGGCTGATGTATCTGGTTGGCGATTTTTATTTCATTTAGGTCAGTAACATATTTTTTAGTAATGCGTCAATACAATAATTTAATAATTTATGGAGCAACTATGCTTAAATTCAAATCAATGATTGTTTGTGGTTTAATAACTTTTGCAGTTTCTGGCACAGCATTGCAATCGCAACAATTCAAAGTGGCTGTTGTAGAAGTAGAATCAGTACTTAAAGAATTGCCAGAGGCAATTGCAGCTGATAAGCAAATAAAAGAGATTGGTCAAAAATGGCAAGATACACTTTTGACAATGAGAAACGACCTTCAATCTAAATTTGAGCAATATCAAAAACAGAAATCAATGATGCCTCAAGATAAGCAAAAAAGTGAGGAGGAAAATTTGCAAAAACAACAAATGACCTTATTGCAGTATCAAGAAGACAAGTTTGGGCAGCAAGGTGAGTTAGGTACTTTAAGAGAAAAATTATTAGCACCTATTAGAGAAAAAGTAAAGCAAGCAATTGAAGTGGTTGCTAAAAAAGAAAAATTCCAAATGGTAGTTGATAAATTAATGGTCTTATACTCTGAATCATCTATTGATATTACATTTACTGTCATTGATGCAATAAAAAGAGGGACAGCAGGTAAATAATTTTTGACTTCTGTCTAATTATATCTAATAAATATTATGAAAAAGTACTTAATTATATTTATATCCTTAATTTGTGCAAGCAATATTATGCTTGCACAAAGAGTTGGCTTTTTTAATTCTCAAACTATTAGGGAAAAACTTCCCGATGCTCAGCAAGCTAAGCAACGCGTACAATCAATGACTGATGAATGGCAGAGAGAACTCGATGCAATGCAAATGAAAATAGATAACTTAGAGTTTGAAATTAAGAAAAATAGATTAGTTTGGACTGAAGTAGAGAGGTTAGCTAAGGATACAGAGTTACAGACATTAAAAAAACAAAGGGATGAAAACGCTAGACAAATATTCGAACCAAACGGTAAATACGACAATGCTGTAAAGACAATTTTTACTTCTGTAGAAGAAAAAATATATGCTGCAGTACAACAGGTAGCAGCCGATAAAAGTTTTGATATTATTTGGGACCAATCAATTCAGCCCTTAGCATATGTTAATTATAAGTATGACTTGACGGTGCATATCTTAAAAGCCTTAGGTGTAGAGGTAGAAGATTTAGAAAAAGAATTAAAAGATAAGATAGATAAAGACCCTAGAAACATTGAAACAGAATCGAAAGCTCCGCGGAGAAGAAGTCGCACGGGCAAACAAGACGATACTAATGAAAGACAGTTCGATCAAGATAAGCACGAACAACCTGTTCTTGATCCCAATAGCACTAAAGAATTATCTAAACCCAAAAAATAAGCATAATGATAAATTTTTCAATTAGCCAAATTGCTGAATTACTTGGTGGTACAATTGTTGGCGAAACAAATTCAAAAATTAATGGTCTAAATGGAATCGAATTAGCTAAAGAAGGGGATTTATCCTTTTATTATTCTGATAAGTATGAGAAATATTTACCAGAATGTAAAGCTACATGCCTATTAGTTCCTAATAGCTTAATAAAATTACCTAATCCAAACCAAGTTTATATTAAATTAGATGCTCCATACAAATCCTTAGTACGATTATTAAAATTTATTGAGAGCCAAAATTCTGATAAAAAAGTAGGCGCCCACCATTCGGTAATAATTGGGGATTCTTGTATCATAGATAATAGTGTTTATTTAGCTGAGAATGTTGTTGTTGGTAATGACTGTAAAATTGGTGCATATACTAAAATATATTCAAATTCCGTAATTGCAGACGATGTAGTGATTGGTAGAAATACTATCATTTATCCTAATGTAACGATATATAAAAATACTAAAATTGGTGATAATTGCATATTACAGGCGGGTTCTGTAATAGGTTCTGATGGCTTTGGCTACTTAGAAAACCCAGAAGACGCCTCTTATGATCGGATTCCACAACTTGGCAATGTAGAATTAGAAGATAATGTAGAAATAGGAGCTAATTCAACTATTGATTGTGCCTTAATGGGAACAACTATTATAAGAAAAGGAACTAAAATCGATAATTTAGTCCATATAGCTCATAATTGTGATATTGGGCAAAATTCTGGTATTGCTGCACAAGTAGGAATTTCAGGTTCAGTTAAAATCGGTAATAGAGCAAGATTGGGAGGGCAAACGGGCATTGCTGGGCACTTAGAAATCTGTGATGATGTTACTATTTTAGCCCAATCTGGAGTCTCTAAAACTATAAATAAATCTGGTGTTTACTTTGGTTCCCCTATTAGAGATGTAAAAAAAGCATTTAGAATAGAAGCTGTTATTAACCAGTTGCCCGAAGTTCTTGAAGATATTAATAGTTTAAAAAAATCTATTCAAAAATAATGGATTAATAAAAATATAAATTATAATGATAAAGAATTTTGTTATTTTTGTCTTTTGCTAAATCAGTATCTATACTGATTTTTTTTATAATAATAATAGATTATGGAAAAACAGAGAACAATAAACAAATCGGTTTCGATGTCGGGAATAGGACTACATACTGGTAATCAATGCACAATAACATTTCATCCGGCACCAGAAAATTACGGTTATATGTTTGTGAGAGCTGATTTAAATCCTCCAGTCGAAGTCCCTGCATTAGTTGATTACGTAGTTGATTTATCACGCGGTACTACTTTAGGCTTAGGCGATGTAAAAGTTCATACAGTAGAGCACGTTTTAGCTGCATTAGTTGGCTTGCGCATAGATAATTGTAAAATAGAGCTGTCTTCTAATGAGCCTCCCGTGATAGATGGTAGTTCAATACATTACGTTGAAGCACTACTTGAAGCGGGCTTTAAAGAGCAAGAAGCAGAAAGGAATTACTTTGTAGTTGATGAGACTGTTAGTTATAATAATGAATCAAAATATGTAGATATAGTTGCCTTACCTACTGATAATTACAGAATAACAGTTATGGTAGACTATTTTAATCCAGCATTGGGTAGCCAGCACTCTGGCTTATTTGATTTAGACAAAGAATTTGTGAGTGAATTTGCGCCCGCCAGAACATTTTGCTTTCTAACTGAGGTAGTTTCTTTATATAAGCAAGGGCTAATTAAAGGTGGTTCGTTAGATAGTGCCTTAGTCATCAATGACAAAGAAATGACTGAAGATGAACTTAGTGAACTTAAAGATATTTTTGGATTAGAACACCCCCCTACTATGGGTGATAATGGTATCCTTAATGGAACTGAATTAAGATATAAAAATGAACCTGCAAGGCACAAACTCTTGGATATGATAGGTGATTTGGCTTTAATAGGTGTACCTATTAAAGCTCAGATATTGGCGGCTCGGCCTGGCCATGCTTCTAATATTGAATTTGGGAAAAAAATTAGGAAACTGTATCTTGAAAAGAAAAAAACAGAGAATGATAAGGTAAAACCTGGAATATTATTATATGATATTAACAAAATATTAACATTACTCCCACATAAATACCCTTTCTTATTAGTAGATAGAGTTCTTAAGTATGATGAAAGTAATGATACTATCATTGGGTTAAAAAATGTTACTTTTAATGAAGAATATTTTAATGGGCACTTCCCCAGTAAACCCGTTATGCCGGGTATGCTAATCCTTGAAGCATTAGCACAGACTGGAGGCATGATATTATTTAATAAATTTGATAATTTAAATAATAAATTAGCTTTTTTTATTGGTGTTAGTAATGCTAAGTTTAGACGTGCTGTTATTCCCGGTGACCAATTAATTTTAGAAGTAAAATTAGTCTCCAAAAAATTAAATATATTTACCTTCTTAGGTAAAGCTTATGTTGATTCTCAATTGGCTGCCGAATCAGAATTCCAAGCAGCATTAGTGGACAGATAATATATGAATGAAAATATACATCCTACTGCCTTAATTTCTCCTAATGCAACAATCGGTAATAACGTTAAAATTGCTTCAAATGTATTGATTGAAGACGATGTTATTATTGGTGATAACTGCGAGATTCGTAATGGAGCTGTAATAGCAAACGGTTCAAGAATTGGTAATAATGTTAAAATATATTCTTATGCAATAATCTCTTCTGAACCTCAAGATTTAAAATACGACAATGAAAAAACTTATGTTTATATTGGCGATAATACTGAAATCAGAGAATTTGCCACAATAAATAGAGGTACCCACGCTACTGGTAGAACTATTGTTGGCGAAAATTGTCTAATAATGACTTATTGCCATGTGGCCCATGATTGCCATTTGGGAAATAATATTATTATGTCAAATGCCTCACAATTAGGCGGACATGTAATAATTGAAGATTGGGTTGTATTAGGCGGAGTAACCAAAATACACCAGTTCTGTAAATTAGGCATGCACTCTATGATTGGTGCCGATGCGAAAGTAGTTAAAGATGTAGCTCCTTATACTTTAATAGATAGGAAGCCAGCTCAAGTTGAAGGTATTAATAAAGTTGGTCTTAGAAGGCGTGGTTATTCTAATGAATTAATTAAAGAAATTGAACAATTTTATGATACAATTCTATTTTCTGGTTTTAATAACAAAGACGGTATTAAGGAATTTTTGAAACGTGAAGTTATTTCAGATGAGGTTAAGCATTGTATTGAATTTATTCAAAATTCTGTCAGAGGAATACACCGATAAAATGCAATTTATACTTGTAGCTATATTATTATTTGTTTCAGTTAGTAGCATCAACACTTTTGCGAGCATACTAACCTTTAAACCACTAACTGCATATACATTTGAGCCGAGAATTGGTAGCTCATATAATTTTAATGATAATAATTTAAGATTAGACATAGGAGCTTCGTTCGATTTGATAAAGTTAAATGAAGGCAAAGATAATGAAATGTCTTTTGGTGCAGATTTCTTTACCTTTACTAGGCTAAGAAGTGAAGATAATTTTAAGTTTCCAGTAGAAACTTCTGATTATTTTTTCGGAATTAATTATTCTGCTAAATTTACAATTTTCAATGAACATTTTGAAAGTAGAATTAGAGTTGCTCATATATCATCTCATTTGGTAGATGGATATTCAAACAAGGGGTTCTTTTTTAAACAACCATTTGTATATAGTAGAGAATTTGCCGAAGCACATTTAGCAAGCTACATTTATTTATCTAACGGTGCATACATTAGACCATATTTAGGTATCAAGGAAGTATTTTCTACTCAACCTGATGATATTACAGAATTACAAGGACAGCTCGGTTCTGATATTCTATATAAATTGAGTAATAATTTTGAAATTAGTGGTTGCCTTCATCTTGCCAATGGTGAAAACACCACAAACTTTAATTCTCAAATAGGAATGAATATAAAATTTTTACAAAATATTGGCTTATTCCTTGGCTATTACTATTATTCTGGTAATAGCATACATGGAATGTTTTATAAAGATAAAATTAATTATTCCGCAATTGGTTTTCAAATAATTTATCAGTAAGTTAGTCAAACTATATTTAAAAGGGAAAAAGATGGCAAGAAGTTTAAATCGTATTGAATTAATTGGGAATTTAGGTGCAGACCCAGAGTTAAGAAATACCCCACAAGGGGCTAGTGTTTGTACTTTAAAAATTGCTACATCAGAAGCTTACAAAGACAAAAATTCTGGTGAATGGAAAGAAAATACTGAGTGGCATAGTGTTGTGTTGTGGGAACATTTAGCTGAGAATGCTGCTCGAAATTTAAAGAAAGGCTCTAAAGTATTTATAGACGGTAAAATCAAAACACGTTCCTACGAAGGTAAAGACGGCATTACAAGATATATTACCGAAGTATATGCAAATAATCTTATTAATTTAGACCCTAAATCTACTACTAGTTCCTCTTCTCAATTTAGTAAAGATGAAAGCTCATCGAATACGAATAATTTCAAGAATAATGAAGAAGATGAGGACGACGATATTCCATTTTAATGAAAAAGTATCTCGTATTATTCGATATTGATGGTACAATTCTAAATTTTGCACCAAATCTGGCAAAAGAACTCATTTTAGAGCTTTTACAAGATTATTTTAATAAAAATATTAGTGAATCTGTGATACCAGACTTTCAAGGTATGACAGATTTGCAAATAATTAAAAGTATAGCTAAGGAAATTGGATATTCATTAGAGCAACTTGAAGATAGTATCCCTAAGTTTTGGAAGGCATTATCCGATACTTTTGAACGTCATACTAACTCAAATACAACTAAAATACTACCCGGGGTCTCTCAACTCGTAAAAGAATTATCCGAATTACCTTTTATTGAATTAGGATTATTAACTGGAAATATCCATCAAAATGCTTATCATAAATTAAGGGCAGTGAAATTAGATAGTTATTTTAAGTTTGGAGCTTTTGGTTGTGATTCTCATGATAGGAATGAATTAGCACCGATTGCTATTAATCGCGCTAATAATTATTTTGATGCCACCATATTTAACCATAAAAACACTTTGATTATTGGTGACACTTATCGCGATGAAGAGTGCGCCAGAGTAAACAATATTAAATTCGTTTGCGTAGCAACTGGCAAACAAAGTTATGAAGCACTTAATCAATTAGTCCCCGATGCCATTTTTCACGATTTCTCAAACGTAGACTTAGTAAAATCAACTATTATAAAATTATTATATGAAAAAGATTATCATTGCAATTGATGGTCCAGCAGGGTCTGGTAAATCGTCATCAGCTAAAATAATAGCTGAAAAGTTAAATTATATATATATAGATACTGGAGCTATGTATAGAGCAATAACTTTAGCATGGCTCCAGGCAGGTTTAGAATTAACGCCCGAAAATTTACATACTATCTCTGACCAATCTAAAATAGAACTGAAGCAGTCTATAGACGGGCAGAAAACTTTTTTAAATGGCGTTGATGTTAGCGATGCAATACGAACTCCTGATGTTACTAAGTTTGTAAGCCCTGTAAGTGCAGATGCTTACGTAAGAGAGCTAATGGTGGCTCAACAAAGAGAAATGGGTAAGTCTGGTGGAGTGGTTATGGATGGTCGTGATATTGGAACAGTTGTTTTTCCAAACGCCGAACTTAAAATCTATCTTATTGCGTCTATACAAGCACGTGCAGAGCGAAGATATTTGGAAATGACTAAAAAAGGTATGGAAGTAACAATAAGTGAAGTTGAGAAATTAATTTCAGACCGAGATTTATATGATAGCTCAAGAAATATATCTCCTTTAAAGAAAGCTGAAGATGCTATTGAGATTGATACTTCAAACCTTACAATTATTGAGCAAACAAATAAAGTTATTGATTTAGCTAATAAAATTATATTAGATTAAAATGAAAGTTTCAATTAATAGTAAATCTGGCTTTTGTTGGGGTGTTGTTAGAACTGTAGACATAGCAGAAGATACCCTTCAACATAACAAAGGCGAACATACCTATATTTTAGGTAATATTATTCACAACCCTATGGAAATTGATAGGTTAGCACAAAAGGGATTAAAGACAATTTCGCATGCTGATCTTGAGGAAGTTGTTAAAAATGATAAAGATGCCAATATTATCATTAGAGCACACGGCGAGCCGCCATCAACATATAAGAAGTTTAAAGACCTCAATATAAATTATGTAGACGCAACTTGCCCATTAGTAACCAATTTACAAAATAGAGTAAGAAAGTATCACGATCAAGGGTTTCAAATAATTATTTTTGGAAAAAAAGAACACCCTGAAGTTATTGGCTTGCGAGGTGTTTGTAATGATGAATGTATAGTTGTAAAAACTATGGAAGAAGTAATGCAGATTACTACTTTCGATCAAAAAACTGTCCTTATGTCTCAAACCACAATGGATAAGTCTTTATTCTTCAAGATAGAAGAATATCTACAAGATAAAATTGTTGATTTGATTAATTTAGGAGCTGTCGATGATAAATTATTATCTAGGAATACTACTTGCCGTGCCGTAACGAGTAGAGAAGAACCATTTAAAGAGTTCGCTCGGAATAATGATGTACTAATCTTTGTATCAGGTAAAGCATCTTCAAATGGTAAATCTTTGTTTAGCTCTTGCTTAAAAGAGAACCCAAAGAGCTATTTTGTTGAAAAAATTGAAGAAATTGATTGGCAGTGGTTTGACGGCGCTGAAACTGTTGGTATAGCGGGAGCTACAAGTACTCCAATGTGGTATATGGAAAAAGTTAAAGAAGAAATCGAAAACCGATTCCCCGAACCAAATAATAATTAATTCTTTTATTTAATTATTATTCCCGAATAATCTTCTTTTGGCTCTGGAAACTTCATTTTCATTTTACTTAGCTCCTTTTCCAAGATTGTAGAGATAATTAAATCACGATACCACTTCTTATTAGCTGGTATTATATACCATGGAGCATACGATTTACTTGTTTTAGATAACACGTCTTCGTATGCTTTAATATATTCATTCCACCTCTCCCTATCAATAAAATCACTAGGGTCTAATTTCCAACGCTTAGTAGGATTATCAATTCTAGATTGTAATCTTTTTCTTTGCTCGTCCTTACTTATATTTAAGAAGAATTTATAAATTGTTGTCCCCTCATCAAATAGCATTTTTTCAAAATTTATGATATGTGAAAAGCGTTTTTTCCACACTGAATCAGGAGCAAGTTTCTGCACTCTTACAATTAATACATCTTCATAATGAGAGCGGTTAAAAATTACCATTTCACCTTTTGCAGGTATCTTATTATGTATACGCCATAAGAAATCTTTTGATAACTCATCTTTTGATGGAGAACCAAAATGGGCAACATATACCCCGCTAGGGTTTACGCTATTAAACACATTTCTAATAGCACCATCTTTACCACTTGTATCCATTCCTTGGAATACAATTAATATCTTATGTTTTTTTTCTGCGTTTTGGATTTTTTGGATAGTATCTAATTTTAGGTTAAGTTCTTTAGTTTTGAGTATTGCTTCTTCTTTAGTAATATCACTTCTTGAATATTCATCTGCGTCCCAATCCCTTAATTTAACTTTAGAACCAGAAGCAATTAAATAATTTTCTATTTTCATATATTTACCATTAGATTATCTTCAAATATATAAAAAAAATCAAAAACGCCGACTATTTTCATAGTCGGCGTCAAAATTAAATCGACAATTTTAAGCCTAAGTATAAAGTTCTTCCGGGATCATACAATCCTAATTGTATTTCGCGATAGCTATCAAATATATTATTTGCTCTAAGATAAACTTCACCCAAAGCTCCATTAATATTAATTTTATTATATGCTAATCTAAAATTAAAAAATGTATTAGAAGCTAATTCTATTTTGTTATTTACATCGTCTGGGTTTTGCTCATAATTTCCAGCAATAATATCGGCTTCAGCAACAACGCTCAATCCAAAATTAAAATTATAATTTATATCTAAGCCACCGTTAAACTCTGGTCTATTATCAAGCCAGTCTTTTGTAACTCCACTTTCTTTTCCTTCCGACTTCATATAAGTTATGTTAGCATTTAACGATAACTTATCCGTAATTTTAGTATTTAAGTCTAAAGTACTTCCTATCACGTTAGCTTCTGCTATATTCACTCTCATTCTACGGCGTAAAGAATCCTGCTCCTTTGGTAATCTAATTCTTACAATCATATTGCTATAATCTGTATAGAAAGCACTTAAATTAATACTAAAATTTTCATGAGTATATTTTGCACCTAAATCAGTAATTACCCCTGTTTCAGCTTTTAAGTCTGGATTTACTATAAATTTATTTAGTCCCCCTGTATATGACTCTCGCATAGTAGGGAATCTCGTTCTTCTACTCAAATTACTATATACTGATAAATACTCTGTAAGTTTATACTCTAAACTTAAAAAAGCGCCCCAATCACTTTGAGATAAATTGCGATTTTGAACAAATTCACCCGTTAATGGACTTGTAAAATTATCATATACTCCACCAACTTTATAACTTAAATTAGAAATTGATCCACCATACTGAAGTCCTATATTCAAATTATTTTGCTCATACTCTAATAAGTCTCCGATAATATATCTTTCAGTATGATAAGAATTGAGATAATTTATACCTATTAGTAAGTATTGACTCGACGATAAATCTATTTGATAATTTAGTCTCAAACCTAGCGAATTGTCATTATCATTTTGTTTATCATTTAAAGTCATATAATCATAATTAGTATAAGAATCTATTGTTTGAGTAAATTTATCGTACCACGAATTGACTCTTAATATAGAATTAAATCCAAATTGTGGGATATACTCTAAGTTTAATCCAATTAAATTCCGAGAAAACTCTGGATATATCCAATATCTTGCTGAATTTGAATCTAAATGATATTCTGGGGCTACCCCTTTACTACCACTATATGATAAATATGATAAGCCAATAGTAAAGTTATCTGATAGTTTATATTCCCCTCTTGTATATAATGATAAGTTTTTATAATTCGTATTGGTTCTATATTTATCATCAATATTCTGATTAAAAATATTAGCACCTGTAATTGAAGGCTCTAATTTATTTGGATTCAAATTACCCATACTACTATTATATGACAAGCTGATAATCGAATTAAAAGCTCCATTCCTACTACTACTTGTCAATGATATAGAATTATTATCAGAATTGGAAGTTCTAAGCGATAGATCAAAACCGTTACCTTCGCTTGCTCTTTCAAAAGTATTAATATTTAAAGCACCGCCTACCACGTTAGAGCCTAATAATATTGATGATGCGTTTGTATTTACATCTATACCACCAATTACATCGCTTGGCACCATACTCAAATCTATTCTATTATCCCAAGCTATATTTAAAGGAATACCATCTAAAAAGACTCCTACAGATCTCTCCCCTATGCCACGTAAGAATATTAACGATTCACCACGTGAATTTGTCCTAATTCTGGCAGATGGGATTATTTGTTGTATTTCTGAGAATTTAACTAAGTCAGTTCTTTTAATTGCTGCATAGTTAATTGTATAGATTGAACTTTCAGTTATTTGTTTATCTTTAAAGGCATCAACTGATAAAGCTCCTAATCTATAAACTTTAAGTGAATCCTTGCTTGATTCTGCAAAGAGACAATAAACACTTAAAGTAAAGGCTAATAATATTTTTATCAAAATTTTCATTTTATTTCCATAATTATATTTAATTCAAATTTATAAAAAACACAAGCTTAGATAAATGAGTAAATCAATATACGTACTCAATTATCTATATAAACCTATTTAACATATACTTTATGAAGTGTATGTTAAAAGTGTAGTATTCTTATAGAAAATTAAATAAAGCAAGGTGGTTTGAAAATTATCTTTATATTAAGGAAAGAATAATTAATAATAAAATCATTATAATATTGAATTATTTTATAAGTAGGCTCTATTTTAACAAAGCTATCTTGAATATAATCTAGCTTAAATAATTTAAGATTAGATAGTCTTGAATTACGCTTCTTGCTTTCATCACTATCAAAAGAATTAATAAATGCAGAAATCAAGTTAGTTTCTTTTTTGTCGTAGTAAACTATATATTTAATACTATCGCCAATTGTAGACTTCCTCACGATATCATACATTTTATTCTTATATCTAAATTCCTGGCTATGTATCCAAACTATACCAGTTTTCTTTTGCTCTTTTGTATCTTTTGGAAAGATGAAAGTAACTAATTCACTGTCTGACAAGAGGTTAATAATTTCACGCTTAACGTCTTTTTGATGTTTTTTTTGTAAAATTACAAATGATAATAGCCCTCCAAATAAATTGAAGACGAAAAATAGGATTAACATAAAAGAGGCTATTCGTAACAAAGTATCCTTTATTTATTAAATAGCTTTTGATGTATTAAATTATCAACCGAATGCTTGCCTGCACCATTCAAAAATATATATGTATATGAAATAAGATACATTATTGCAAGTTCACTTTTTACGAACGGCAAGCCTTTATCTACATAAAATACAACAACCAACATAGTAATTATTATCGGTATTGCCGCAAACCTAGTCAAGAATCCTAAAATTATTAAGATAGCTCCTATAAATTCAGCAGACATTGCTAACGCCATAGACATCATAGGCGTCATACCCATAACTGAAGTAAACATTATTTCTTCTCCAGAGAAAAGCCTCATTAGCTTTGGGTAGCCATGTGTCATTAATAGAATACCTACAAAGAATCTTAGGAATAACATGCTAAACCCAGCGATATTATTATCTGTATATGGGTTTAGCATAAAATTTAGGCATTTCTTGACATTATCTTTTAACAAACTCTCCATCTCCTCTAATTTCAACTTTATTACTAATAAAATTATCAGCAAATTTACTACCTATACCAAAATCAGAACGATATAAATTTCCTTTTATTACAAACGCTATAATCTCTTGCTTATTTGTTGGATTGATTGTTTTACCTTTATATTCTAATTCTAATTTGATTTGCTTTGTTATACCATGCATCGTTAAGTCTCCTACTACATCATATTCATTTTTATCATCATCGTCTTGGCTTATCGATGTACTTATGAACGAAAGTGTTGGGTACTTTGCTTCATCAAAAAAATCTGGGCTTCTTAGATGATTGTCTCTTGCTTCAACGCGAGTATCTATCGACGATATATTAGCAGACATACTTATTTTTGCACTATTAAAATCCAAGTTTGGAGCATCTATTTCTACTTTAAAATCTTTGAAATAGCCAGTTACTTCATTTATTGAAAAATGCTTTACAGTAAAAGCTAACTGCGAGTGAGGTGGGTCGTTTACCCAACTATTATTCATTATTGTAAAAGCTGTCAAGCTACATAATAATGCTAAAATTATTAATATTTTTTTCATTGTTTTACTCCTTAATTATAAATATCAATTAATCCTGTGGTAATTTACTTATATCCGTAAATAAGACCTCCCATTGATGTCCATCAATATCTTCAAAGCTATCATAGTACATCCAAGTCAAATCTTCTCCATTTCTATATCTTTTGCCTCCATTATCAAGAGCTGTATTAACTATAGTATCAACTTCTTCTTTGCTATCTACTTCAATAGCCAATAATACTTGCGTTGTTGAACCATCTGAAATTGGCCTGTTCGTAAAAGTTGTAAAATAGGCTTCACTTATTAGCATAGCAAAGATAGAATCTTCATTTAACATCAGGCATAGCGCTTTATCATCGCTGAAATCTTCATTGAATGTAAAGCCTAATTTAGTCCAGAATTCTTTAGTTTTTACTAAGTCTTTTATTGGTAGATTTACATAAATTGATTTAATCTTCATACTTTTTCCTATATATTTATCAAATAAATACCTTAATTGCATATATCAATTAGTAATTCTACAAAATAACAATAAAATATCAATAATAGATTAAAAATTTAATATTGCAATAAGAGAAGTAACTGAAATTAATATCCATAGAAGCATTCCTTGTATTATTGGTTTAATTCCTACTGCCTTTAACGCTAATCTCGATAGGCTTGTCCCTATTAAAAACAAAGTAAGAGTAAGAAGCGATTTTGAAATATCAACAATTATATAATTAATTTTTTGTACTAATGGATAATATGAGTTAATAACTATCGCTAAAATAAAGTAGCCAATAAAATAGGGAATATTAATTTTAGAATCTTTACTTTTAAATAATAGTGAGCTTATAAATGCCACAGGGATTATCCATAATGCTCTCATTAGTTTTACTGTTGTTGCAATTTGTAAAGCTTCGCTCCCATACATAGTTGCTGCACCTACTACGGAACTAGTATCGTGTATAGCAATAGCACACCATATTCCAAAATCAGATTGACTTAATTTAAAATAATGTCCTATTAGTGGAAAAATAAAAAGAGCAAAAGAATTTAAAATAAATATTGTTCCCAAAGCTATACTAACTTGCTTATCATTTGCTTTGACAATAGGAGTTAAAGCAGCAATAGCACTACCACCGCAAATAGCTGTACCCCCAGATATCAAGTAAGATATCACCTTATCAACTTTCAAGAACTTACCTAATAAATACCCTATTAATATAGTAGTACTAATTGAGATAATTGTAAATATAAGCCCCTCACTCCCTGCTTTTAATGCAGTTTGTAAATTTATGCCAAATCCTAAACCTACAACAGAAATTTGGAGTAAATATTTAGTTAATTTTTTATTTAATTTGGGGTATGGATGCTCAAACAATTGCGTTACAACTATCCCCAAAAATAAGGCGAATGGTGGCGACATTATAGGGAACAAGCATAGGGCGCCCAAAGACAGATAAATAATCCTATTAATTGTACTATTTCTTAAAATATTCATTTTGATAACTTATTAAAGTAGCCAAAATAGTTAAATAATATAGGAAAAAATAATAATTTACTATAATTTTTACTTTGATACGTTATTATAGCTTCAATGAGCTTTATTAAATAATTTTTTTGAGATAAAAATGCTTTGTATATATAATAATTCTACCGACCCTTACTTTAATATGGCAACAGAAGATTACCTATTTCATAAATTCAATGATGATATATTTATGCTTTGGAGAAATGATAATGCCATCATTGTTGGCAAACATCAAAATACTTTAGCTGAAATCAATTTAGATGTAGTACGAAATAAAAATATTAAAGTCGTTAGAAGACTTTCGGGTGGTGGAGCGGTATTTCACGATTTAGGTAATTTAAATTTTACATTTATCGTTAATTCTACCGAAGGGAAATTAGTTGACTTTCAAAAATACACCTTACCTATCATTGAAGTATTAAACTCGTTAGATGTTCCAGCTAAGTTTGAAGGTAGAAATGACTTAACCATAGACGGTAAAAAATTCTCTGGGAATGCAGTCCACGTATTAAAGAATAGAGTGCTTCAACATGGAACAATTTTATTTGCTTCCGAAATGAAAGATTTATCAGATGCTCTAAAAGTTAACCCTTTAAAATATATAGATAAAACCGTAAAATCAGTAAGAGCAAGAGTAACAAATGTAAGCGACCATCTAAAAGAGCCTTTAGATTTAGAGTCTTTTAAGAATATGATAATGGAAAAAATTATATCAATGTATCCAGATGCTAAGTTTTATGAGTTATCCGATTACGATAAATCCATAATTAAAGGTATAGCTGAAGAGAAATATTCAACTTGGGATTGGAACTACGGTTGGCATGCTAAATATAACTTTGAGAAGTTAATTCATACTAATGGTGGAAATATTGAATTTCACTTAATAGTAGAAGATGGAGTAATTCAAAAAGCAAAAATATTTGGTGATTATTTTAATATAAAAGAAACCCAAGACATAGAAGATGCACTTATTGGGACTAGACACGACATAGATTCAATAAAATTAAAATTAAAACAATTCGATATTGATGAGTATTTTAAAAATATCTCTTTAGAAGAGCTTATTTCTGGAATGTTTTAGAATTATGTATAAAATCTCAATAATAACGATTGGTGATGAAATATTAAATGGGCAAATTATTAACACTAATGTCGCCTTTATTTCCGAATTACTTACTGAAATCGGTGTAAATATAGTTTATCATGGTACTGTTGGGGATAACATTAGAGATATTCAAAGAGAATTAAATTTCGCCTTTCAATATTCTGATTTTGTTATTACTACAGGTGGATTAGGACCTACGGACGATGATAAAACTAAAAGAGCCGTTGCTGAGTATTTCAATGATGAATTAAAAACCTCCGAACCTACCTTAAAGCATATTATTAATATGCTCTCTGAAAAGGGTCGAGAAATCAGTAATGTCCATAAAGAGCAAGCGAATATCCCGTCAAAAAGTTTAGCTTTGCATAATAATGTAGGGACAGCTCCGGGTATATTTATTCGTGAGAATAATCAAAAAATTATTTTATTGCCCGGTGTCCCGTCAGAAATGACGTACTTAATGTATAATGAAGTTTTACCTATAATTCAACAAGAACTACAAAAATCTCTTGAAGAAATCATTAAATTTAAAACAATCATTACAGCTGGGATATACGAATCCAAATTAGCTGAATTAATTGGAGCAGAAAGTAACTACCCAAATGGTATATTATTAGCATATCTTCCGTCGAGCAAAGGTGTTCGATTAAGGATCGGAGCAAAGGCAAAAGATTTTGATACAGCAAATAAAATGATTGAAGATTTTGAAAACAGCATCAACAAGAAAATAAGCCCTTATGTTATTGGATATGGCAAAGAGGATATAATAACATATCTTGCAAAGCTATTAAGGGAATCTAAATTAACTATATCTGTTGCTGAATCTTGTACTGGTGGATTATTAGGAGCAACCTTAACACAGATTGATGGTAGTTCCGCATACTTTGTAGGTGGTTTCCAGACTTACTCAAATAAATCTAAAGAAGATTTATTAAATGTTCCGATAAATATATTAGAGGCTTATGGTGCTGTCAGCGCACAAACAGCAGAAATTATGGCTTTTAATACAAGGAATTTATTACATACTGACATTGGTATCTCTATAACAGGAATTGCTGGTCCAAATGGTGGAACGACTGATAAGCCTATTGGCACAGTATATATAGGATATTCTGATAAATATGAGACTTCTTCTAAAAAATTTATATTTGGTAATGATCGGATACTAAATAGAGAACGAGCAGTTACCGAAGCCTTATTGATAATTCGAGATAGGATATTAGCGAATGAAGATATTAGCAATTGAAACATCTTGCGATGATACAGCCGCTTCTATAATTGATGGTTCAACTATACTAAGTAATGTGATTAGCTCACAGTACTTTCATTCAAAATATGGCGGGATTATACCAGAATTAGCCTCGAGAGCACATCTTGATATTATTAGCGAAATTGTGGAACAAGCTCTTACTATATCAGCATTAGACATAAAACAGATAGATGCTATTGCGGTTACTGTCGAACCTGGTCTTTATGGTTCATTAGTTGTAGGGGCTAATTTTGCAAAGGGTTTAGCTCTATCTCACAATCTTCCTATTGTGCCAATCAATCATATTGAAGGTCATTTATACTCAGCAATGATAGATAATTCAGACTTGAAATTTCCATTTATATCTTTAGTGGTAAGTGGCGGGCATACTGCCTTATTTAAAGTAGACTCGTTTAATCAATACGAAACCATTGGATTAACTAAGGATGATGCAGCTGGGGAAGCATTTGATAAAATAGCTAAATTATTAGGCTTAGAGTACCCGGGAGGTCCTATGATAGATAAATTAGCCAAAGATGGAAATAGCAAAGCATATAATTTTCCTAGGCCAATGATTAATGATAATAACTTTAATTTTAGTTTTAGTGGCTTAAAAACATCTGTAAGGTATTTTCTTCAAAATAACTTTCCAAACAATAGCTATATAGATGAAATTAATAACATATCTGCTTCATTGCAGGAAGCAATTGTAGATGTTTTAGTTAATAAATCAATTAAAGCAGCCAAACATTATTCAATAGTGAATTTATGTGTATCTGGTGGTGTATCTGCTAATAGCCGTCTAAGAAATAAAATGAATAATCTTGGGAATAAAAACGCTATTAATGTATATTTCCCTAATATGCACTTTTGCCTTGATAATGCAGCAATGATTGGATTTTTAGCCTCGAATAAACTAAAATTAAACGATTCTAAGTATAATAATCTAATTTTTACTGTTAATTCACGCCCATTACGTGCAAAGAAAGGTACGTCTTTGTAATTTATCATTTTCAATTTCGTCAATCAGAATAATCAAGTATAATAGATAGGACTATGAAAAAGTTAGTATTTCTTATATTTCTAATAAGCATTTTAATTGAACCTTTACAATCAGAAAGTAATAGTTCTTTAATAACCTTAGCTCGGTTAAAGTATTCTGGAGGTGGCGATTGGTATAACGATCCTTCTGGGGAAGTAAACTTATTAAATTACGTTAGAAAAAATACTAATTTAAATGTGAACCCAGTCTATGAATATGTAGATCTAAATACCGACAAAGTCTTTGATTACCCTATACTTTTTCTTACTGGGCATGGTTCTATTTCATTTACAGATAGCGAAGTGAGGAGATTAAGAGCATATTTAGAAAACGGCGGTTTTTTATATGTAGATGATGATTACGGCTTAGATGAATATATACGTAGAGAAATGAAGAAAGTATTTCCAGACCAAGAGTTTACAGAACTCCCATACAATCATGGTTTATTTAAAGCTCATTTTCAGTTTCCAAACGGAGTACCCAAAATTCATGAGCATAATAACAAACCACCGCAAACCTTTGGTTTGTTTTATAACGGTAGACTTTGCGTTGTATATACTTACGAATCCAATCCAAGTGACGGTTGGGTTGAATCTTCTATACACAATAATCCACCTGAAAAACGAGAAAAGGCTCTTCAATTTGGTACTAACCTCATTGTTTGGGCTTTGAATAATTAAGAGGAAATTATGCAAAATTATGATGCCTTATATAATCAATTAATAAATAAAATACGCTCAACTAGAAGAAAAGAAAATCTATTACTATTCTTAAATGGCATACTTATCAGCTTGGGAATTGGCTTATCGGTTCTACTTGTTTGTGTTTTATTAGAAAGCATTCTGTATAGCGACACCACTTTAAGAACAATTTTCGCAGGGCTTTCTTTTGTTTCTTTTGTAGTTAGCTTTGGAGTTTTTGCTTTCCCATCGTTAGTTAGATTATTTAATATAAAAAATAATCCAACAATTAACGATATAGCTTTAAGAATCGGTAAATTTTACCCCGATATGAATGACAATTTAGGTAATGCTTTGCAACTTATACCTATTTCTAAAAAGTCAAACGGAATGTCATCTAATTTAGCTTTAGCAGCTTTCGAAGAATATTATAATCAGTCATATCAGAAGGATTTTGATGTAATAATAGATAAAAATGACTTCAAAAAGAAAATTATTTTTTTCTTAATCCCTTCTTTTTTATTACTTATTGGTACGACGGCTTTTAAATCTACTATAGGTGAATCTTTAAATAGAATTATGCACTTCAATCAAAGCTTTTTACCACCAGCGCCATTTAGCTTAGAAATAACCCCTGTGCAAGCTGAATTAGCACGTGATAGCAGATTCAGAATTGAAATTATTGTAAAGGGTACTCGCCCATCGCAAATATGGTTAAGTACGAAAGAACAAAACCAGGATAAATTTGACTCTTTCGAAATTAAGGCTAATTTAGACGGCAAATATATTTATGAAATACCTTCAATTAAAAATACAATGGAGTTTTTTGCTTATTCTGAATGGTTTGATGAAAAAATTTCTACCCAAACAGCTAAAGTAACAGTAATAGAAAAACCCTTAATAAAATCAATATCAGGGAGATTAGTTTATCCTTCATACTCAGAGTTAAGCCCTAAGTTTATTGATGAGCAAAATGCTGATATAAGTGCTTTAAAGGGTAGCAAAGCTACTTTTGAGCTTTTAACAAATAAAAATATTGAAAAAGCTAGCATAGTATTTATTGAAAAAGATATTCAAGTAGATACAAATAAGACTCAACAAGATACTTTAAGAATTCCTTTGAATATTAATAATAATAAAATTAGTGGCGAATTAATAGTAAGACAAACTGGTATTTACTACTTTGAATTGATAGATAAAGACGCTTATACAAACGAAAATCCGATAAATTATACAATTATTGCACAAAATGATAATTACCCGGAAATCAGTTTAATTGAACCTACAAGCGATGTTGAAATTAACTCTAATGGTTTGTTAAGTATCAAAGCGAAAATTAATGATGATTATGGTTTTTCTAATTTAAAATTATACTATAGATTAACAGAGTCTCCATATGCAAGCCCTGATGAAAAATATTCTTCATTCGATATTATTATTAATAAAAAAGAGCTAAGCCAAGATATTCCATATATTTGGGATTTGAATAAAATAGGCATTATGCCAGATGATAAATATGAATTTTACCTTGCAATAACAGATAATGATATAATATCTGGTCCTAAGGTTAGCAAAACGCAATCAATATCGGTAAAATTGCCTTCTTTAAGAGAGGTTCAAAAAGAAGCTGATATGGCTCAAGAAAAAGTGCATCAAGATTTAGAAAAAATATTAAAAGAAGCCTTAGATGTAAAAAAAGATATTGATGAGCTAAATCGTGAAATGCTAAAAGAAAAGAATTTAAAAAAGGAAGCTGATTGGCAGGATAAGAAAAAAGCTCAAGATATAGCTAAGAAACAAGAAGAATTGAAAGAAAAACTAAGCGACGTTCAACAAAAGTTAGAAGAAACAACAAAGAATCTTCAAGAAAACAACTTAATGTCGCAGGAAACACTTGAAAAATATATGGAGTTACAAAAGCTAATGAAGCAAGTAGATACTCCAGAATTAAGAGCAATGCAAGATAAAATGAAAGATGCCTTAAAAAATATGAATCAAGAAGATCTCAAGAAAGCAATGGAAAACTTCAAATTCAATGAAGAACAATTTAGGCAAAATATTGAAAGAACAATGCAATTGCTAAAAAGAATGCAGGCAGAACAAAAAGTAGATGGTTTAAAAAATAGAGCAGAGCAGTTGGCCAAGCAACAAGAAAACTTAGCAGAACAAACAAAGAAAAGTGATGCTAATAATAAGGAAAACCAGAATAATTTAGCTAAACAGCAGGATAAATTACAAAATGAGTTGAATAGTTTAGAAAAGGATATGAAGGATTTAGATAAACTATTAGATGACTTGAAGGATCAAAAACAAATAAAAGAAGAATTTGAACAAGCGAAAGACGCTCTAAAAAGCCCTGAAACTAATCAAGAGATGCAGAATTCGCAAAATAGTATGAAACAAGGTGATAACAAAAAGTCAGAAAAAAGCCAGAAAAAGGCTTCTCAGAATTTAAATAATTTCGCTCAGAAAATGGGGCAAATGAAAGAAAGTATGAGAAAGCAGAGTAATGAGGAATCGGCGCAAAAGATGCAAAAAGCAATATCTGATTTATTAGAATTATCAAAAAAACAAGAGCTTATCAAAAACCAAACTCAAAGTTCGGATTATAATTCTACTTCATTACCGCAATACGCTCAAAACCAAGCACAAACATTTGAGTCTTTAATGAATGTGGCTAAGGCTATGAACGAATTATCAAAAAAATCTATGGCAGTAACACCTCAAATGGGGCAAGAAATGGCAAATGCTTTAAAGCAAATGCGTGAATCTATAGATAATATGGCAGATAGAAATACAAGAGGTGCATCAAATTCTCAAATTCAAGCTATGTCTTCTATGAATAAAATGGTATCACAAATGCAAGAAATGATGGACGCACTAAAACAGCAAAATCAAGGTTCGTGTAATAATCCGGGTGGTAGTGGTTCAGGCGAAGGTGAAGGCAATCCTCAAAATAGTGGCAATGGTATGAGTTTCTCTCAAAAAATGCAACAAATTGCCTCGGAACAGCAAGCCGTTAATCAAGCTATGCAGAAAATGATGCAGGGCGGTGGGCAACAAGGGCAAGGCGGTAAAGAACAGTTACAAAAGCAAGCTGAACAAGGTAGATTAGCAGATAAACAAAGCACAGCTCAAAAATCCTTAGAGGAATTGGCAAAAGAACAAAAGCAATTTGGAGGAGATAAAAAGAAAATTGATGAATTGCAAAAAATTGCTCAAGAGATGAAAGAAGTTATGTCAGATATTAAAAGTAAAGGAAATAGTCCAGAATCGCTAAAAAAACAAGAAAGGATATTATCTAGATTATTAGATTTACAGAAAAGTGAAAATGAGCGAGATTTTGAAAAGAAAAGAGAAGGAAATACAGCAAATGATATCTTTGCTCCCTCTCCTGCTGGGCTGAATTTAAATAATACTGATAATGAAAAAGTATTTAAGGACTTGCTAAGAAATAATCAACAAGGATATTCTAAAGATTATGAGAATTTAATCAAGAATTATTTTAATAATTTACGTAAGAATTAGCCTCTTTTTTTTCTGATAAAGCTTAAGCTATCTTCAAAAGCTCTAAAAATAAAAGCTATTTTTAAACTTTTGAAGATTTCCTTTTTCATGATATTGTAGTTTAAGACAGCTAAAGTAGCAAAGAAGCTAATATATGCTAAAGGTATTAATTCAATACTTTGAGAATACCCAATTATCACGTAAGCACCTAAAGATACTCCTACTGAAATACCAACATTCTTTAATAAAGTTCGATGGTAATCAGCAGCAGTTAATACAAAGTAACTTATAAAAAATGGCAAAAATATAGAGCTAATAAGTAGAATATTAAAGTAATAAATGGAATCTAAATAGCTTGATTTCAGAAACAATGTAATTAATAGCTTAGATACTCCTAACGGCAAGACTATAGAAACTGCCACAAAGCTAATAAAAACAAATGATATGCCTTTAGTAGTAATTAGGTATGCTTCTTCCCTATTTCCAGATTTAAAATGTTTAACTAAGGCTGGATATATTAATGTATTAGCGGCGTTAATGCCTTCTTCAAAGAGCCTAAATATACTTCGAGCTGCTTGGTAAATACCCACAGTTTTTAAATCAAAAAACAACTTTAGGATGACAATATCTAATTGTCTTGGAATTGCCATTAATGTATTTGATAATGTATATGGTATTGAGAAATATATAATATCTTTAAAATTAAAATCTCCCTCAAATCCTAATTTAATATATTTCTTTGACAGTACAAATGCCATAATAGAGCTTAGTGAAGCCCCAAGGAAATAAATATATACAGCTTCTTTAAAGCTCATGTAATTAAATTGTACCTTAAAATATATAATTAATATAGTAAACGTTCCGAAGAATAGTAAATCAATATAAAATAATGATTTCATTTGCTGTTCTTTAATTATAAACTTACTAAAGTATGTTCTTGGAATCATTAATATACTTAATAGAGGCAAAAAATCACTAACTTCAATAAATCTTTTTTCATTAAATAATAAAGCAAGCTGATTGCCCAAAACATATATAATTATAGAGAATATTATTGATATAGCAATATGAAGAATTATTGCATATGTATTAGCTTGCTTTTCTTTGTTTGTATCAAAGCCATACTGAACTATTAATTGAAGAGCAAATGAGTCGCAAATAACAAATATCCATGTATTTATAGCCAATAATAATGCAAACAAAGCAAAGTCATTTGGCGTTAATATTGAGATTTGAATTAAAAATATAAAGCCATAAATGACATATAATAGCTTATTTGCTACCGTCCACGAAATAGTAGATATATGGTGTTGTAATTTCAAGTCTACGCCGTAATATTATTTGATATACTATTTCCAACATCATTAGCACCTTTTTTAAAATCTACTTTCAATAAAAATAATAATCCAATAACGAATAATATAGCTAAACTTAGTATAGCAAACTTATATGACGAGGTAAATTGTAAGGAAAGACCAAATAAAAGTGGTCCAATCCAACTTGTGCCACGCTCACTGATTTCATAAATACCATAAAACTCTCCTTCCTTACCTTTAGGAATTAATATTGAGAACAATGATCTACTTAATGCTTGCGACCCACCTAAAACCAAGCCTATTACAGCTCCTAATATATAAAAACCACCTTCAGAGTTTAAGAAGAAGTAGGCATATAATATAGCAACAATCCAAATTACTATTGTTGCTGTTAATGAAGTTTTAGTAGAAGTAATTTTTGAAATTTTTTCAAAAATTATAGCGCCTAAAAATGCCACAAACTGCACCATTAGAATGACAGTTGTTAGTACAGAGATATCAAGCCCTAATGCTTCTTGTCCAAATTGAGAAGAAACTACAATGACGGCTTGAATACCATCGTTATAGAATATATATGCTAATAAAAAAATAAGGGTTTGTGGATACTTGGGTAATTCTTTAATAGTATTAATAAATGCTGTTAAATAACTTTCATTGCTTGGTATTTGAGGACGGGCTTCAAGTCCTCGTAATTTTCGTATTGGAATCAAGGCAAAAATAAACCACCAAATACCTGCTGATGCTAAAGAAATTCTGACGGCAAACCCTGTGGATATTCCAAGTGATTCCGCATTAGAAATTAATGCTAAATTAAGTGCTAATAACAAGCCACCGCCCAAATAGCCATAGGCGTAGCCACGTGAAGAAATTTTATCTCTTTCGTGCTCTTCTGATATATCATTCAAATATGAATTATATATAACCATAGAACAACCGTAAAGTAGATTTGATATTAGCAACAAAGCACCACCGAATAGGAAATTATCATCTTTAATAAAATACATCAAAGATGCAAAAATTCCACCGCCTAAACCAGTTATAGCAAATAAATTCTCTTTTTTGTTGCTTTTATCGCTTATTGTACCGATATACGGCAGCAAAAATACTTGTAAGATTACAGATATTGATATTACGTAAGGCACAAAGGAGTCTGCAAATATCTTTATACCCATTACATCAACAAAACCGTTAATAGATGCTGCTTTTGTAATAGTAGTAAGATAAGGACCAATCAGTACTGTGATTATAGTTGTAGTAAAGGCAGATACAGCCCAATCATACCAATACCAAGCTCGAATAAATGATTTATTATTACTCAAAGAAAAACTTCCGAATATTGTAAAAGAAAAGAATGCAATTTAATAAGAAATTTGATATTTCAAATGATTTTATTCATATCTAAGAGCTTCGATTGGATCTAAATTTGATGCTTTCATCGCTGGATAAAGACCGAAACATATACCTATTATAGTACAAATTAGTATTACAGCTATCACCCAATCAAATGGAAATATAATATTCAAACCAAGCGCTAAGCTAAACAAACTTGATGTAAAAAAACCAGCAGTAATACCAATAATACCACCTATTTGAGAAATAGTAATAGTTTCAATTAAAAATTGAAGTAGTATCCAACTTTTCTTAGCTCCCAGTGCCTTTCGTACTCCTATCTCTCTTGTTCGTTCTTTGATAGTTACCAACATAATATTCATTATACCAACACCCGCAGCAATAAGAGCAATAAAACCAGTCGCAAGCCCGAAAATTGATAAGTATCCAGTAATAGAGCCAAATTGATCTTTTATAGATGAATTTGTTTCTAATTCAAAGCTATTTAGCTCCCATGGTTTCTGATTTCTAATACTTCGCATTATGCCAATAGCTTCATCAATTGAATAGGGCATATCTTCCAAATTGCTAACTTTTATCATTAAAGAAAGTGACTCACTTCTTTCGTCAGAATGATATTTAAGAAATTGTGAAATAGGGATAAATATTTGATTATCTTGCTTCTGTCCTAACAAAGCCCCTCTTGTTTCTAAGACACCAATTACTTCATATTTTTGCTTACCTATAGATATATGTTTTCCAATTGGGTTTACGGTTGGAAAGAGTATTTGTACAATATCATTACCGATTATTGCGTAATTCCTATTAAAATTAATATCAGCATTTACGAACGTTCTTCCTTTAGAAACGGTTAGATTAGATGTTACAAAAAAATTTTCATCTGTCCCCAAAACTTGAACATCAGGGTTAGTTGATAGGTCATCGAATTTTATTGTCTGGATGGATGGGTCAGTAGATGCTGATATAGCATAGCTACTTGTCATTTGCTTTTTAAACTCTAAATAGTCTGAGTATTTAATGATTTTTCTATTCCTATACTTTCTCCAGCTACCACGACCGAACTGAAGTTTAGGACTTTTGAATATATAATAAGTATTTTCGCCCATTACTTCCATTTGTTTATCAATTGTTCCATTTATTGATTTTACAAGTGAAATAGCCACAATAATAGCAAAAACACCTATTGATATACTTAGTAAGGTCAAGAAAGCTCTAAGTTTGTTTGACCTTAATGATTCAATTGCAATAAAAATACTTTCTGACAGGTTCATTTTTCCCTCCTAATCAAACCTAAGTGCTTCTATAGGGTCTAAGTTTGACGCTCTTAAGGCAGGAATAAATCCAGCGGCAACACCAACTATTATTGAGACAATTGAAGCAATAATTAGAAGCTCAAACGGTAAGTAAGGCTTCAAGAAAGATGCCATTGGGACAAATTTTGGTAGTATTGTAGCAATAGAATACACAATAGCGGAGCAAAAGATTAAAGATATAAATGCACCTACTAAAGACAGCACAGAAGCTTCAAATATAAATTGGAATAGTATCGATCTTTTTTTAGCACCTATTGCCTTTCTGATACCTATTTCTTTAGTTCTTTCTGTAACAGAAACAAACATTATATTCATTATACCAATAATTCCAACAATAAAGGAAAGTATCGTCATTCCTATTCCTACCCCCCAAACATAAAGTTTGATTTGTTGGGTTTGCTGTTCAAATGCCTTAGTTTCATTAATTGAAAAGTCATCACTTTGATATGGCTTCAAGTTTCTGATAGTCCTCATTAGTCCCCTTGCCTCTTCTCTAACCAAATCTAACCTTTCGGGGCTACCTGCTTTGATTCCTACAGAAACAGAACGTTCAAAATTACCAAAAGTAGACAAAGCCGATTTCAGTGGAATAAATACTTGATTATCAATAAAATCAAACATCATAGTACCTTGCTTTTTTATCACACCTAATACTAAAAACTTATGTCCTTTAATTTTTATTTCTTTTCCTATAGGGTTTTCTTGAGGAAAGAGAGTTTCATACACCTTATGCCCCAGTACAACTACATTAACATTGTTTTCTTGTTCAAATTGCGTGAAATATCGACCTAAAATTACTTCCCCTGCTGGAGTAATGCCATGTTCGTAAGTTGTTCCTACAACAGTAATACCTGTAAAGTTATCACCTTTATATTTTAAATTTTGCCCCCAAATCATTGTAGAAGGGAAAGTCAGTTCTGCCGAATGTATATTTTCGCGAAAATCTTTAATTTGCTTCATAGTTATATCTTTTCTATACTGCACATCTTTCCAATTTTTCCCGCCAGTCCAATCCCATTTATCTATGTACATAACATCTACGCCCATTATCTTAAATGTATCGTCCATCGCTGATTGTAACCCAGATAGTATCCAGCCCATCATAATAACAGTTGAAATTCCAATAACGACACCTAACGAGGCTAATGCAGATCGAATCTTATTAGACCTTAAAGCATCTAAGGCAATTAATATATCCTCTCTAATCTCAGATAATCGCATAATTTAATTATATAAAATTGGGTTTGGATTTTGCTGGTCAGACTCAATGAGCCCATCTCGTAATCTAATAATTCTATGAGCATTCATAGCAATGTCCTCTTCGTGCGTAACCAAGATAATCGTATTACCTTTTTTCCACAAATCACTAAATAATTTCATAATTTCCACCCCTGTTTTGGTGTCTAAGTTACCAGTAGGTTCGTCAGCTAAAATAATTGAAGGATTTGTAACTAAGGCACGAGCTATCGCTACTCTTTGCCGTTGTCCACCAGACAACTCATTAGGTTTGTGGTCAATTCTTTCTGCTAAGCCAACATTAATAAGGGTATTGCGAGCAATTTCACTTCTCTCATGGCGAGGCTTTCCAGCATACACCAAAGGTAACTCTACATTTTTAAGCGAGCTTGCCCTAGGTAATAAATTAAAGGTTTGAAACACAAATCCAATCTTTTTGTTTCTAATATCAGCTAACTCATTGTCATCCATAGAGCTTACGTCTTCCCCTTCAAAAAGATATATTCCAGAGGTAGGCGTATCTAAACAACCCAAGATATTCATTAATGTAGATTTACCTGAACCAGACGGACCCATTATAGCTACATATTCATTTTCTGATATATTTAGAGATACGTTACGCAAGGCAAATACCTTTTCCAGCCCCATTTGGTAAATTTTCGCAATATTTTCAATATTAATAATAGTTTTAGACATAATACAATACCAATTACTTTTTATTGAACTTATTCATAGTAGTATCTACTTTAACCATATCACCATCTTTTAATTGTTGTGAGATTGCCATAAAAGGACCAGAAATAATTTTATCACCATCAGATAAACCAGATAATATTTCTATATATCCTTTATCGCTGATACCTGTTTCTACATTTTGCATTTTTGCTTTGCCATTTTTAAATAAAAATACAACAGATTGTGGCCTATCTTTCATTACTGGTTGCTTTATTTCTTCTTCAGCACCGTGCCTATTATCCACATCTGGTTGTCTATCTAATTTAGTATCTCTAACGGTTACAGCTTGTAATGGTGCTGATATAGTATTTACTTTTGTTTCAGTAATAATATCAACACTGCAACTCATACCTGGTCTTAATTTAGCTTCAGAGTCAATAAATCTTACTTTAACTTTGAAGTTTATTACTTGGTCTTGTGTGCCTTGCTGTGAACTAATTGCTGAATGCCCTATTTCAATTACTATTCCTTTGTATTTTTTAAATGAAATAGCATCTACTTCAATCACTGCGGTATCGCCTACCGAAACATGTGTAATATCATTTTCATCTACTTCAACCACAGCATTCATTACAGATAAATCGGATACTTTCATCATTTCAGTACCTGCCATCATACCTGTTCCTACTACCTTTTCGCCTAATTCTATTGGAAGAGATGTAACAATACCACCAATCGGAGTAAAAATAGACGTCCGCTCTTGCTCCCTTTTAGTTTGTTGCAGCATTGCTAAAGCCTGTTGGTAGCGAGCTAAAGATGCTTTATAACCTGATACGGCTTGGTCGTAAGCTGCTTGAGCGGTTTCCATTTCTCTTTTAGAGGCAAACTCTTTTTTATATAAATCTGTTATTCTGCTTAACTCCGACTTTAACCTAGTCATATCTGCATCGCGGGTAGCAATATCCATTTTAGAGGCTTCCGCTGAAGCTTCCATTTGCTTCAATTGAGCATCAATTATATCTGGTTTAATCCTAGCTACTAATTGGTTAGTTTTTACTGTATCACCTTCTTTAACGCCTAAGTAAATTACCTCACCAGAAGTTTGTGAAGATATCTTCACTTCGGTCTCAGCTTCAATTTTGCCAATTGCCGACACCGTTTGTGAAATAGTCCTCCTACTTACTATATCTGTATTTATTGAAATTGTATCATTTTTTTTATTTGAAATGTAATAAACTATAGCAATTATAGCAAGCAGCAAGATAGATAAGACTACCCATACCTTTTTATTACTCTTTGTCTTTGCCATTTTATAATTCACCTATTTGTGGTTTTAGAATATCCTCTTTATAAAATACAGCTGTGTCCGCAGCTAAATCATGAAAGCCCTGTTTTTTTCTATTTAAGATAAAGAAAAATCCAATAAAAACTATTGTCCCAGTAATAGTCCCTACAAAAGATATAGCTGGAATCATCAAGCCTACTATAGCAATTAGCGTATTAATATTTTTGACTGCAAATCGTATTAATAATTTTGCTATGGGAGCTTCAGTTCTATCTGAAGAGGCAATTTTTATCCCTAAAGTAAGTTTACCGAGTGTAGCACCAATAAAAGCTTCTAAAGAATAATAAATAATTGAAATAGTTAACGCTAATGGAGCTATCGAAGAAGCAATTCGACTTAATTCTGTATAATCTATCGTTCCAGCGCTTCCCATTGCGTCTAAGAATTCATCTCCTCTTCCCGTAACAATTAATACAATAGCAAATACCAAAGAATATATCAAATAATCAATTATATATGCTCCAAGTCTCCTGCCAAATCCTACTCTAAAATCATAGGGATTATTATAAGAATAATCAGGCATCATATTTGCGTAATCAACTATATTTTGGTCATTATTTTCCATTTAATACTCATATTTTTTTATTAATTATTAAACTCAATATTTGAAATACGATTGAGCTTGAACTTTTGTTTCAATTAATTAGGTTTAGTTGCGATGAGATGGTATTTCAATATAAAAAGTACTACCTAATCCTTCTTTACTTTCTACAGTAATTGTACCGTTATTTTTTGTAATAAATTCCTTGCAAAGCATCAAACCCAATCCCGTACTAGGTTCGTTATTTGTACCTAACCTTGATATCTTACTATCCATTTTGAATAAATTATTTTTTATCGTGTCGGGCATGCCAATACCATTATCTTGTATATATATACATAGCATGTTATTGTTTGTTTGATGAGTAACACCAATTTCGATACGCCCACCAATATTAGTAAATTTGACTGAATTAGATAATATGTTCCTTATAACTGTATTTAACATAGCTACATCAGCATAAACTAATACTGCATCAGGTAAGAGATTTTCAATTTTGATATTTTTTTGCCTAGCAACTTCAGATTGTAATTGTATATTTTGCTCAATCATTAGGTTAATTACAAACTCTTCTTTTGTAATTTCTAATTGAGCTCTTTGCATGCGCGACCACTGAAGTAAATTATCTAATAATTTATATAGATTCGTTGCCGAATCTTTCATGTTCATACTTAAATCTTTTAGTTCATCTTTGGAAAATACATTGACATCATTAGCTAATACCTCTGTAAGTCCTAAAAATCCAGCAAAAGGAGATCGTAAATCATGTGCTATTATTGAAAAGAATTTATCCTTTTCAGTATTTAATTTTTCTAATTCAGCTTTGGAATTGCTTAACTCTTCTATTAATGCTCCCTTTTGTGTTAAGCTAATTTCTAATGTTTCGTTTGTTACCTTTAATTGTTTGAGTAACAATTCTTTTTCTTGTTGAGCAATTTTCTTATCATTAATATTACGTGTAATACCTACTATCCCTATTGGATTATAATCTAAATCATACATTACTTTATTAACAACTTCTGCCCAAACTTTTGTACCATCTTTTCTAATATGTTCAATTTCTACTGGTTCAGAGTTTATTTTTAAGCCAGTATTTACTTCTTCCATTGCTGCTATAAAAAGCTCTTCCATTCTAGTAAATGACTCTTTAACAATTACTTGCTCTAAAGATAACGGCATAATTTCTTGTGGAGTATATCCCAATAAATAATAGATGGCGGGGCTTATATAAGTTAGTTTACCGTCTAAGCTCGCTGTCCAAATTACATCATCAGAGTTATCAGTTAATATCCTATATTTTCTTTCACTATCTGCTATTGCTTCTTTAATTTTTAGCCGCTCCGTAATATCGAAGAAGGAAATCACCGAACCTACTAAAACATCATTCTCAAATAGTGGATTATATGAGTATTCAGCCATAAAGCTACTACCATCTTTTTTATAAAAGCACTCACCTTCTATTCTAAAACTTTCATTTTTCCTTTTATAAATTAAGCACTCTTCAGCTGGGAAATAACTACCATCAGAATGATGGTGGTGTATTAGGTGATGCATATTGCGTCCAATACATTCATCGTGTTCAAAGCCAATTATTTGACAAGCGGCAGTATTTATAAAAGTACATAACCCGTCTTTGTCTAAACCATAGATGCCTTGGTCGGTCCCATCTAATATTTGTTTCAGTCTACTTTGAGCAATAGTAATCTGCTCTTTAAGCAATAATTGCTCTTTAGTTTTTCTATGACGATAGATTAAAAATACAATTAGTAATAGAAAAGCAATAAAGATTGAGATTGAAACAATCGATAAAATATTAAAGTTCAAATCAATTTTTTGTAACTCCAATTCGTCAATGGTCTTTTTTTGTTGGAGATATTTTATGTATTTATCCTTTTCATATATACTAAATATAACATCCGCTTGATTTAGTCTATTCAGCATATCTATATTATATACACTATCAGCCATAATTGCAGCTTTGTTTATATAGAAGTAAGCAGAGTCGTATACACCTTTTTTAGCGTAAATATTGGAATAAGTAGTATACACTAGCTTTAATTCATTAAAAAATCTAGTGCTTTGAAGCGACGTATCAAGCATATTTAGAAAAGTCAGAGCCGAATCTGTATGATTCATTTTTATTAAAAGCTTAGCATACAGATCAGCTGAAGTCAAAAGATTATCCTTCAGGTTAAGTTTCTTAGATAGTAAATATCCCTTATAGTAGTCTTTTAAAGCCTTATCATTTTCTCTTCGATATTCATAAATCCTACCTTTATCCCTATAAATTCCAACCATAGAAGCTGGTAGTATATTTTGTTTATCCTTAAAAATCTTCTCAGCATTTAATACTAATTCCCAAGCTTTACTATAATCACCTTTACCGATATAAACATTAGACAAGCTCATTTCTACCATAGCAACACCAAATTCACTATTGGCTTGAAGAAGTATTTTTTTAGCTTTTAAGAGAACTTCTAGGGACTTTTCATCATTGCCAGTCCGTATATAAATATTAGCAATATTATAATAAGTCCTCCCTACATTTTGCAAATCATTTTGTGCAGAATATAATTTTACAGCCTCAAAATAATGTTGTATACATTTATCATAGAGATACATGTCAGCATACAAAATACCGATATTAGTATGTATATTAGCAATATTGGTTGTATCTTTATATTTTGTATACAAATCTAATGCTTTTTGGAAGTAACGATTTGCGTCGTTAAATTTAGCCTTATTCATTAAAGCTATTGCCCTAATTTCATTTACATAGGCATACCCCTTTTCAAAATTAATTTGCGATACAATTTGCTCGATTGTATCGGCGTATTTTTCTACACCAGGTAAATTATTATTATATAATTGGTAAGCATCAAAGTATAATTGACTTATTCTAGAAATAGCTGAAGGTGTAACTGTTTCTTTACCTTTATTTTTTAGGTATTTTTCTTGAGTGATTGTATCTTCTGCAGAACATACAAATCTACAACTTAATAATAATATGATAAATACATATACTTTTTGCATATATTAACTTTATAATTCAATATAATTCACTTTGCACAAATATAGAAAAAATTATGCCTAAATATCAAATTAATTAATAAATTTTGTACTCGTAGTTACCAAATTTGTTATACTAAAGATGGTTTTATTTGAAAATTACCAACTATTACCAAATTTTACTTTAATTTCCCAGTTTTTTGCATCTTGAGTAACAATTGTAGTGGTTGATGAGGCTTTTGTAAATTGCAAAATAAAATTAGACCAGAATTGATTTTCTAAAAATTCTGAAGCAGGTATATCTAAAGTAATTTCATTATTGCCAGAAATATCAGAAAGACTACCTCCAAACGTCCAACTAATACCTCCATAAATTTGACCAGAGAATTTTACTGTTGCTTGATCTAAATCAATTGCACCACCCCTGAAATCCAAGGCAGCACTTTGTATTACGCCTGTGCTGGCTAATAGCTCACTCAGCGCTTTATTAGCAAAATTTGAAAAGCCCGATACTAACCCTTCATTAATTAAGCTATTATTACCTTGTGTTTGAGTTACAGAATTTTTAGTTCTACCTAACGCTAATAAGTAAAGGGCATCTTCATTAATTTGCTCCTGTGAACCAGTGCCTTCTTCTCCATTTATAAAATACTGGAACTTAACTTTTGGGTCTAACTTTGTCCCCGTAATATACATCTTGATTAAATATTGTGTTTTAATATTACCTGAATATGAAGTTCCTGTATGGGTTGCTATCAAGTCTAATGTTGGATTCTCGATTGAGCCAGTAGGAAAACTTACATTACCATAGGTATTAAATTGTTTTAATGATTTAATAATTGATTGTTCTTTTACTATTACTTCTCCAAAAAGATTAGCATCTTTCGCATATCTTTTCTTCTGGTAAATCAAAGGTACAGTTTTATCTGGAACGCCTATTAAGGCATTCATTTCTCCAATCAGTTCCATATCCATTTTCACTGCAAACTGTCCTAATAACTTAATCCTTAAATTTAAGTTCATTAAGTCTAAAAGATCGCTACCCTTCTTTGTTTTGACTTCATCCTCGGGATGAGTAATGGTGTCGCGACTATTTTTTATTTTTACTTTATATCTATCGCCTTCCAAATGATAGTCAAATGTTGTTCTTACGGACTTCCGCTTTTCAAACAAAGGCATTTTAATATTAGCATACATTACATTAATATCGCCTTCTAAATTCGGTTCTTGTAGTGTTCCAAAAAATCTTAATGGAACTTCGCCAGTTGTCATAATAAAATTACCATATAATTCAGGCATTTTGGCACTTGACGCATCACTTAAAGCAAGAATTCTATCAGTTTTAATTTTTAAATCCATATATCCAGGTTTAAAGTTATCAATATTTACATAACCTGTAATACTCGCAGACCCAACTCTTCCAAATTGAACATCATCAGGTCTGTTTTTCACAATCATTTGGTTTATTTTTAGTTTATTTTCTTCAAACACTGTTTTAGCTTCAGCTAAATACTTAATATTTGTGTTATCTACCCAAAATTCACCGTTATTTATATTGCATTCACCACCCCACTTTATTTTATCTGGCAAATAGCCGCGTATAGCAATATTAGCATCTACATCTCCCTTTAAACGGTTCACACCACTTGCAAACGGCTCTAACATACCAGCAGGTAATTTACTTACTAATAGTTTTATATCAAAAATTCGATTAGTATCAATAATTGACAAGTTAGTGTCTAATCCTAAATAAATTGGTAAAGAATTTACCTCTAAATTTATTACTTTATTTGATATATTATCCTTAGAAACAATATTCCCTTGAATAAAATTATTAGAGTGTCGCAAATCTCCGTTGAATGAGCCAATAGCAACATTATTGAAATATAAAGAATCTGATTGGAAATTTAATTTTATATCGGGACTTTTCAAATCGCCATTAATATTCAAATTTAAAGTGTCAATAGTTAATTTAAGTGTACTTAAATCTTCGTATATACTTGGTGCAAAAATTTGCACTAAATTTTGAGTAAGAAGATTTTGTGCATGAATATTCATATTTTCGGCTATATTATCTTTGATGCTACCTTGTATTTCTAACGATTCAAAATTATTACGGGTTAATTTAAAATTATCAATCTTGAAATACTCACCATAAGAATTGACAGTAAATGGATTAGATACCACCCAGCTAATACTATCCTGAAAATTTAATGCTCCATTATCTATATTTAGATCAACACCGCCATTCTGTAATATCAAATTACCTTCTAAATTAGCTCTCAATTGCTCATTAAAGCCTACACTTCCGCTGAAATTTAGAGTTTCACCATCAAAATCTACTTTTAACGTTGGTTCATATAAAATTGTATTATTATATACAAAAAATTGACTTTGTGGAATATCAATGTTAAATCGTTTAAAATTTAGTATTGTATCCTTAATTTCTAAGGACACCTTAGAATGAGCTACTAAATTGTTTGCTTGAATAATAAAATCATTATTCTTTATTTTCAAATATTGGATATCGAGAGTATCAATATTGATTGTACTATTTTTATTATCAGAATAAATATCCATCTTAAATAGCATTTGAGAATTTAGTTCTAAACTATCAATTAATGTGTTAATGATTGATATATCTTTAATATCAGCATAAAAACTACCATTAATTTTAGGAAATTCTTTTACTATTAATTTTTTTAAAATTCCTGATTCGCTACCTAATGTTACGAAATCTGGTTTTATCTTATCTAATTTATTCTCAATAAAATTAGATAAGAAGTTAGCCTGATTTGACAATCCACTTATCAACTGCGAAGTTACAAAGTTACCATTTAAATTTGCATTTAAATAATCTGAATCTATTATGATACTATGTATAGAGTCTTGCTTATCAAATTTGATATTAGCAACGAATGGGAAGATGGCTCTATCTTTGAATAAAAGTTCGTTAATAGTAAATTGATAATCACCTTTCAAAGAATCAAGGTTGATACCACTTCCATTAACACTTATATTTCCAGATAAGTGGTCGGGTAGTTTTTCATTCAGTAAAAGTTGGTTTAAATCTAAAGCATCCAATTTGATATTTAAATCATATTTGGGATTTTTAAAGTTGTTAATATCTATCAAGCCAGCTAAATAAATGTTTGCAGACTTATTATTATAGAAATCGTCGTATTTTGATTCAGCCCATTCATTCGTTCTACTTAAGTTTAGTTGTACAGAATCAACACGAATTACCTTCTTATCTCGAATATTTAACTTTGTTGTTAAGCTGTTAATATTTAGATTTCTAAACTTAGAATTATTAAGCTCTAAATTCAGGTCAATTAATAAATTTTCTATATCAAAATTAGAGCCTTTGGCAATTAGGTTACCATTTAAATTACTTTTTATATCGTTATTTCTTATAATTTTAGATAAATCTGCATTAGCAAATTCCAAATTAGTTTGGTAAGCAAGTTTATTAAAGTCAAGAGCAAACTGCCCCTTTATATCCCCCATCGACGTAATAAGATTCAAATCCGAATTTATATAATGCGTATTTCCTTTAATTATTAATTTATTTGAATTTATTCTCTCAAACATAGGGAATGCAGAGAAGTCAATTGTAGGCAAAGTCTGTTTTAATGTATTTTCAGTAATCTGGGAGTTGCTTAAATCTAAATAATAATGAAACTTCTTTGCCTCTGGAATATCAAATAATTTGCCGGATATATAAATTTCTTGCTCATCAGATATTATATTTAGCTTTTTTACCTCTAAATCATAAAGATTACCAGATATATTAATATATCCGTCGTGGATTCTACCAACCTTTATCGGCATTATATAAAAATAATCAACAATTTTTGAATCAAAGTTGTGCGTAATTAAGTCAAGTTTAATGTTTGCTTGCTCTATTAGAGGTGCTTTTTCAGTAAAAGCATTAAAATTATCTAGTGAAGCATTGATTACAAATTCTGATTTATCAAGTTTGCCCGTTATGTTTTTTGCGTATGGTCCATTTGTATTAATTCCTAACTCACCTTTTAAATCATCAACTTTTGCCTTAGTGTTGCCTTCTATTAGATGAAGGTTATTAATATTGAGCTTAAACTCACTGTTATACAAATCTGCATAGACTTCTGTTTCTAATTGTACATCTTTAAAGTGAAAATGTGAAAAATCAATTATACCAGAGCTATCGATTACAGAGGTAGAATCATAATATAGAAAATCAACGTTCTGAAAAATCATTTTATTAGCAAATATTTTGATTTTCGTATCAGAGTTTGAAGTATCTTGTGATGGTGCTGCAATTTTATCAAAATTCCACGTACTATCTTTACTTCTTAATAACCTTACTTTAGCATCAATCAATTTTAGGTGATAAACATTAATGTCATTATTAATTAACTTGGAAATATTTAAGGATAAATTAATTTCCCTTACTTGTGCTAAAGTATCACCTGCAACTAATAAGCGAGCATCTTTTAATATTATTCCATTTATTAGACTAAAATATAGATCATCTACCTCAATTTTTGAGGTTAGTTCATTATTAACTATGCTAAGTATTCTATTTAATGCCCATGACCTGAAGAATTGAAAGTTTACTAAAATTACGAGTGAAGTAGCGCCAATAAAAAAAAATAATATTAGAATAAGCAATATTCTACGGATATAGTAGAATAGAGTTCTCTTTTTTTCTTTCTCATTTTTTTCATTGTTCATAGTTTTGATTAGACGCAATATAAAATATTTTCTTTAATTTTTTAGTAAATTTAGGTGTAATTAGCTTGCTATAATATAAAATGAGGTAGCTTTATTTTAAACTACCTCATATATTTATTTTAAAAGTTTAGATTTTAATGTAAAAATAATAATTCTCTATACTTAGGTAATTGCCAATGTTTGTCATCGACTATTAACTCTAATTTATCTGCATGAAATCTTATTATATCAAAAAATGGTCTAATTTTATCGTTATAATATATGGCTTTCTCTTGCAAAGATAAACTATCCATTTCTTGTTTAGCTTGTTCCATTTTCTCTACATTACTAATAATACCTTCTAAATGGTTAGATATTTTAATTAGCTGATTTTTATGAGTATTAGCTTCGTTTACTAATCCTAAGTTATTTAAGCCTTGAACATTTAAAATAAGCTCATTTTGGTAGCTTACAACAGATGGTATTATCATAGTTTGAGCAATTTCGCTTACCAAAAGAGCTTCAATTTCCAATTTATTAATGTATTCTTCTAAAGATACATTATACCGTGCCTCAATCTCGTGTTGCTTGAAAATATTATTTCTTTCTAATAATTCAACATTCTTTTTATTCAACATTACTTTGAGCGCTTCAGGAGTATTTTTGAGGTTTGGTAAACCTCTTTTTTCAGCTTCATCTATCCATTCTTCCGAATAATTATCTCCATCAAAAATAATCTTTTCAGATTCATAATATACTTCTTTTAAAGTCGCTCTTATAGCATCTTCGGTTTGCATTCCATCGATAATTAATTTTTCCACTTTATTATAAAAATGATTAAGCTGATCAGCAACAATAGTATTCAATATTGTCATTGGTTGAGACACATTTACAGACGATCCAGCTGCCCTAAATTCAAATTTATTACCTGTAAATGGAAATGGTGAAGTTCTATTTCTGTCGGTTGTATGCTGTTTTTTAAAAGGCACTAAAGCAAAATCACTTAACTTTTCTGTAAACTCTTCATTTAATTCACCTATAGCATCATTTAGAAAACTATTTAGCGCGTGTTGCATGTTATCTCCAATAAATACGGATATAATGGCAGGTGGAGCTTCGTGGGCGCCAAGTCTATGATCATTGCCTGCATTAGCAATAGCAGAGCGTAGCAAATCTCCATTATCAGCAATAGACTTTATTGTATTGATAAAAAACGTTAAAAACATTAAATTTGATGCAGGATGATTGCCCGGCTCCAATAGATTTAAACCTGTGTTAGTAGCCATAGAAAAATTATTATGTTTACCAGACCCATTAATCCCTTGAAATGGCTTTTCGTGCAACAATACTCTTAAACCATGTTTAATGGCAATTTTATCTATGTTATCCATCAAAAGTAGGTTATGGTCTGCTGCTATATTAGCAAATTCAAAATGAGGAGCGCATTCAAATTGATTTGGTGCAACTTCGTTATGTCTTGTTTTGATTGGTATGCCTAATCTAAGAGCTTCTTGTTCAAATTCAATGATGAAATTATACACTCTTTCGGGAATTGTACCAAAATAATGGTCCGCCAATTGTTGATTTCTTGCCGAAGCGTTACCAAATAAAGTTCTACCCGATAGTACTAAATCTGGGCGCGCATTATATAATTGCTCATCAACCACGAAGTATTCTTGTTCCCAGCCCAAAGTTGGCGTAACTCTAGTAATATTCTTATCAAATAATTTGCATACTTTAGTAGCTGCCTCATCAATAATCTTCATTGATTTGAGCAAAGGAGCTTTCATATCTAATGATTCTCCAGAGTATGAAATTAGAATGGCCGGTATACACAAAGTTCTGCCAAATTTTGTTCTACGTATAAAAATAGGTGATGTAGGGTCCCACATTGTATAGCTTCTTGCTTCGTGAGTTGAACGTAAGCCACCTGTTGGAAAGCTAGAACCATCTGGTTCCTGCACTATTAATTCATTACCTGATAATTGTTCAATAGCCCTCCAATTTTTATCAAATTTGAAGAATGTATCATGTTTTTCTGACGTTTTCCCTGTTAGAGGTTGGAACCAATGTGTATAGTGCGTAACACCATTATCAATAGCCCAATTTTTTAACCCCATAGATACAATCTCTGCAACTTCGAGTTCTAATTGTGTATGGTTGGTAATGGTTTCGTTAAGTTTTTCAACAATATCGTTGGGAAGGTATTTTTTCTTGGCTTCAGGACCAAAAACAAATTCGTTAAAGTATTCTGAAACGGGTTTGAATTCAAACTCTTGCTCGGCGCAATCATTTTGCTTCAATTTTGATAGATTTTGCAATCTATAATATCGGGACATATTTCACCAAATAATTTAAAAATCATACAAAAAATTAGAATAGTAAATGATAAGACTTGATTTTATTTTGATTTTTTGATTAAAAACTTTTCAACATATTAGTAATTTTATAAAAAATATTAGTACTTTTGTGCATATACTTTTGGACTCTTAGCTCAGTTGGTTAGAGCGCCACGTTGACATCGTGGAGGTCGCCGGTTCGAATCCTGTAGAGTCCACACGTAAGTTGATTATTCTTAATAATAAATACAGTTCAACCCGAAGATTCAGACAACGACTATAAATAAGCAAATATAAGCCTTATGTTATAGCAATATTAAATATGCAAAAATACTGCTCATTTTAACGTAAAAATTGATTAAATTTGTAACATGGACCTTGCAAAAATATATAATGAAGATTGTTTGATTACAATGAAAAATATGCCAGACAACTATGTTGACTTTGTAATCACATCGCCACCTTATGACGGTATAAGAAATTATAATGGTTATCAATTTGAATTTGACAAAATTGCAAATGAATTATTCCGTATTATAAAACAAGGAGGAGTCATTATTTGGGTTGTAGCTGACGCAACAATTGACGGAAGCGAAACTGGAACATCTTTTAAACAGGCATTATTTTTTAAAGGAGTTGGTTTTAGACTACATGATACAATGATTTACTATAAAAATAATCCTATGCCTCAAACCGGGAACAGATATCATCAGCATTTTGAATATATGTTTGCATTTTCAAAAGGTAGCCCCAAAACATTTAATCCAATTACAGAGCCTACAAAATATCAAGGGCTTGCTAATATGAAAAATAGAGGACAAAATGGTACTCTTGATTATGAAAAAGTAGAAAGAACAACAGAAAAAAAAGTAGGTAACGTTTTCTTTTATTCAGTTGGTGGAGGCATTTCTACAAAAGATAAGATTGCATATAATCATCCCGCTATTTTTCCAGAAAAACTAGTTGCTGACCAAATTAATACGTGGACTAACGAAAACGACTTAATTTATGACCCTTTTATGGGAAGTGGTACCACTGCAAAAATTGCACATTTATTAAATCGGAAGTGGATTGGTTCCGAAATCTCAAAAGAATACGTTGAGATTTCAGAAGAAAGACTAAAGGAACATACAAAGCATAACTTATTTACAGTAATATAATAATATGAATTTAGTAGAAAGAGGTTCTCAAACAGCAAAAGACGGCTTTAGAAATGAAGATGATATAGTTAAAAAGTTTAACGATTGGAAAAAAGATAAAGATGCTCAAGCGTGGTTAATCTTAATGAAATACAAGCTTTCCGAAATAGAATATCTTGAAGCTGTAAAAATATCTGGTTACAAAACTGACGTTCAGGTACAAGTAACTATAAAACTCAGGAAGGCAATTGATGTTGAAAATTTACAGGTTAAATTGGTAAGTAATACCAAAGGATTTAATCAAATTGATAAGCGATGGGTAGATAAATATACAGAAATGTGGAGTATTCCATTACAAGTCGTTTCAATTTTAAAGAGATATACAGGAGAAGAAGAACCCACAATCAAAAAGCCCAAAGACAAAAGAAGAATGTTTGCAAATGAATTTTCTGAAGTTGAACAGAAAATAATTTTAGAATGGTTAAAGAATAATCAATATTTAATTGTATCAGACATATTGAAAGGGCAAGGAAAATTTGTAGCAGAATGAATGTTAGTAGTTCAAAAAGTTGAGAAAAATGCAAGATGGGTTCTAAAACCAATGAATTTTTGTATAAACTATTTTGGAAACGGAGAAATTGAAATTACTAACAGAGGGAATTTTAAAATAGGAAAAATTACTATGCAAAAAAAAGGTGGTGATGGAGGTAGAGATACTGCAAAGATGCTACAATTTAAAATTAATCCAGCCGAATTGTTTGACAATAAATAGTATATATCGTAAGAGTACAATGAGTATTAAAATACCCTATTCCACACCCCAACCTCGGTACAATTTAACAAAGACATATATCACATGAACTCTTACTACATACAAGCCAAGCTATTTCATTAAAATCATTCAACAAAATGTACTAAATATTTTAAATACTCTGTTTCAGGCATTGATGGAAGGATTGGATGGTCTGGTGAATGACCTGCCTTATAAACTAATCTTGCATTTCTTCCAGATTTTGCAATTTCTTTACTAATAATTTCATTAAATTTTCTCTCATCAATATAATGCGAACAGCTCGAGCTTATTAAAAATCCATTTTTATTTAAAAGTTTGATCCCATATCTATTTAACTTAGCATATGCAGCTTCGGCAGTATAAATAGATTTCTTATTTTTGGCAAAGGCAGGAGGATCTAAAACAATAATATCATATTTTTTACCTTGAGAAATCAAATTTGGTAAAAATGAGAACACATCCTCATTACATAAGTAATAATTATCAAAATTATTACTTAGCAGATTTTTCTTAGTATTTTCTATGGCTTGCGCTGACACATCAATAAAAGTTACCTCTTTTGCGCCTCCTTTGTAGGCATTAAGCCCAAAACCGCCCAAATTACAATATACATCTAAAATAGTTTTATCTTTAGAGATTGCTCTTAAATAATGTCTATTATATCTTTGGTCTAAGAAGTAACCAGTTTTTTGACCACTAATTAAATTCACTGTAATTTTGATTCCATTATCTTCAATCTCTATATTATCGGGAATACTACCAAATAGTATTTCATCAGTATTAGCAAGCCCTTCCAATTCACGGAGTTTAGAATTTCCTCTTGATATTATCCCTTTCGTCTGTTTAAATATACTTAACAAAGTATCAATAAGTATTTCTTTTCTTATTTCAAAGCCATAAGATAGTATCTGTATTACAAAATAATCCTCATATTTATCAACAATTAGCCCTGGCAATAAATCAGATTCACCATAAATCAATCTATAAGAATTGGCATTAGGAATTAATAGTTCTCTTAGCTTTTTTGCATTTAAAATTCGTTCATAAATTAAAGATTGAATATTAGTATCACTGTATTTTAAAAGTCTGCAAGATATTAGGCTATTAGGATTATAAAAACCAAAACCTAAAGATTGATTTTCGTAAAATACCTCTACTAACTCGCCTGGTGAATATTTAGGTATACTAACAAGTTCGTTACTAAATATCCATAAATGACCACTTAGTACTCTTTTGTGATGGTTCTTTTTAATTTCAATTGTTTTCATTAAACAATATTTCCAAACAGATCGTACTCTTCTGCCCTATCTATTTTAATATTTACAAATTCGCCCGGCTTTAGGGGTAGCAAAGTTTTGAAATATACTAAATTATCAACATCTGGAGCATCGTGCTGGGTTCTTCCAAAATAATTACCTCTTTCTCTGCCATCTACTAATACTTTTAGAGTAGTACCAATTTTTTTTGTATTCTTTTCTAAGGAGATTGCTTGTTGTGCTTCCATTATTAACCCTCTTCTTTCTTCTTTCACAGTTTGAGGAATAGGGTCTCCCAATGGATAAGCGCTTGTTCCTTCTTCTTGCGAATACGTAAATACCCCTACCCTATCTAATTTTACTTCTTTAATCCATTCTAACAATTCAAGAAAATCTTTTTCTGTTTCGTTAGGATATCCAACAATAAAAGTACTTCTAATAGCAACATTTGGTATTTGATTACGAATCTCGTTGACTAATTTTTCTATTTTTACTCTTTTGATACCTCTCTTCATAGACATTAATACATTGTTGGATATGTGTTGCAAGGGAACGTCTACATATTTAACAATCTTGGGGTTTTCTGCGATTTCTGGTAAAACAGAATATGGAAACTGGCGTGGGTAAGCATACATCATTCTCACCCATTCAATGCCATCAATCGAAGATACTTCGTTCAACAAACGTGCTATAGACTGTTCACCATTCACATCTTTACCATAATAAGTACTATCTTGGGCTATGAGTATTAATTCTTTGATACCGGCTTTAGCCAGCCTATTAGCTTCTTTAATCAAATGCGTCTTATCAAAGGTTTCATATTTGCCCCTCATCAGAGGAATAGCACAAAATGAACACTTTTGATTGCAACCTTCTGAAATTTTTAGATAAGCATAGTGCTTTGGAGTAAAGAGCATTCTTTCTCCAATCAAATTATATTTATCTCCACCTTTCAATGCTCTTAATATTTTCTCATCAGAATTTACTCCAAAGAAATGGTCTACATTTGCAATTTGTTCAGTTAATTCTTTATTATATCTTTCAGAAAGACAACCTGTTACTATTAACTTTTTAAGTTTCCCTCTTCTTCTTAGCTCTGCAGCTTCTAATATTACATTAATATTTTCTTCTTTAGCAGGACCGATAAAACCGCATGTATTTATAATTAAAGCATCGGTCTTTTTGGAGTCATCAGTATACTTAAATCCATTATTTAATAATAAACCAGTAAACCTTTCCGAATCTACCAAGTTTTTGGAGCAGCCTAAAGTTATGACCGATATATTATCAATAGTATTAGTTTGTTCTTTCTTCATTTGTATTATTTTGTTAAATTATCAATGACGGAATGACGAAATTCATGTTAATTATTTCATAAAACTGCCGATATACCTTATATATGTTGTGTAATCACGAGAATTGAAGATGAAAAAGATTTATAATACATTATTGATTATTGTTTGCCTTTTATTTAATTTGAATAACTTATTTTCTGCAAGCCCTAACTTACTTTTTAAAATTGGAGGTAGTCAGCAGGATTACGGGCGAAGTATAGACTTAGATTCGGCAGGCAATATTTATATCTTAGGTGATTTTAATTCCTCCAATCTAAATTTTAACAATGGAGTTACATTATCGGGAGACGGCTTAGGTGATATTTTTCTAGCTAAATACAATAGTAGTGGAATTTGTCAGTGGGCTCAAAAAATTTATGGTGCTGGTACCGATCAGGCTACACAACTTAAAGTAGATAAACACGGCAATATCTACCTAGTTGGCTATTACTCTTCTGCAAATCTAACGTTTAATAATGGTAAAACGATTAATAATATTGGCTCTAATGATGCTTTCTTAAGCAAATACAATACTAATGGAACTTGTCAATGGGCAATCAATATAGCTGGAAATAATTCAGACTTAGCAAATAGTATTGACTTGGATAGCTCTGGTAATATCTATATTAGCGGCACTTTTACTTCTTCAAGTATTAATATGAACAACGGAAAGTTTTTGAATAACTTTAGCTCATTAGATATTTTTATAGCTAAATATAACAATAGCGGGCTTTGCCAATGGGCTGAAAAGATTGCCGGAACGGGCTTAGATAACATATTTACCATCAAAGTAGATAATGATAACAATGTCTATACTGCTGGGTATTATAGCTCTGCTACTCTAAATTTTAATAATGGTTTTAGCCTTAGTAACTCTGGTTTAAGCGACGTATTTATTAGCAAATATTCTTCCGCAGGAGTATGTCAATGGGTACAAAAAATATATGGCTCTGCAACTGACGAGGCTTATTCATTAGATCTAGATAGTAAAAACAACGTATATGTTATTGGTTCATTTAACTCACCAATCCTTAATTTTGGCTCATTTATTAGCTTAAATAATTTTTCACAAAGAGATGTATTTATTACAAAATTGGACAATAATGGCAATTTTAAATGGGCAAATAAGTACTATGGAAATAACAACGACTACGGCAAATTTATTCATATCGATAAATATAATAATATTTGGAGTGCTGGAGATTATAATTCTGATTCTTTAATATTTCCATCGAATAGGAAATTAGAGCAAGTGCAAGGAGTCGATTCATACATTTCAATATTAGATACAAATGGGAACGTTAAAAATCTATCTCGTATTTATGGGAATTCTTCTGATTATTTAGAAAGTATCGCAAGCAATGAAAACGGACAAATTATATTTACTGGGTATTTCAACTCACCTAAATTATATACAAATGAAGATTCATTAAGCCAAACAAGTCTTAATGATGTCTTTGTAACAAGTATGATTGGTGGCAACACCGCAGGCGCTGTCTTAGCAGACATAATCTCTCCCTTTGACAATCAAATCGGCGTAACAATCCAACCTATATTTGAAGGAAATAAGGATAAATCATTTATTGTATATTTATCTACTGACTCTACTTTTGCTACTAATTCAGACACGCTTATTAGTAATGGTAAATTCTTAAATTTACCATATAATTTAAAATATAATACCTTATATTATGCAAAATCTAATAATATCATTAAATTTACTACAGAAGTTATAAAAAAAGAGCAGGTATGGAATTGGAGAAATAGCTATCCGCAAGGCAATGATTTAAACGTTATTAAACTTTATAGTGAAACTTCAGTATTAGCTATGGGCGATCTGATGACTATAATCCAATCTTCAGATGGTGGCACAAGCTGGAAGGTAAGAAAGACTGGCGCTACAAATATGTTCAACTCTGTTTACTTTTCGAGTTATGATAGTACGATTTTTGGCTGTGGAGATTATGGAACGATATTTAAATCGTTAGATAAGGGCGAGAATTGGGAAGAAATCAAAATTGGAACGAATAAAAATATCAATGCGATGGTACTTGCTGATAAGAATGCGGGTTGGGTAGTTGGCAATGAAGGTACAATATTTAAAACCACTAATGGAGGCAATAGCTGGGTGTCTCAAAATAGTCAGGTATTTGAAAACTTAAATTATGTTTCATTTCCTAACCTAAATATTGGATATGTAGCAGGAAACAAGGGAACTATTCTCAAGACATCTAATGGGGGTTCTACTTGGAATAAACTCACTGCATTTACAAGCAAAAACATACAGAATATAACTTTCCTCAATTTAAATAAAGGGTTTGCAATTGGAGATAGTGGCGTCTTCTATAAAACTACAAATGGAGGTAATAATTGGACAGCAATTGACTTATCAACTAAGCAAAATCTTAGAGATATAAAATTTGTTAACTCAACAACAGCGTTTTTAGTTGCAGATAGTGGATTAATATATAAATCCAATGACGGTGGGAATAATTGGACTAAAAAAGCTACTGCTAACATCTCTAATTTATTTTCAATTAACTTTTATAACTCAAGTATTGGCATTGCATGTGGTGAAAAAGGTGTTCTACTCAAAACTACTAATGGTGGTGAAAGTTGGGAAAATCAATTAGTAGACAAATTAGGTAATGTGAATTTATCATCAATCCGCTTTATTAATGATAATGATGCCTATATCGACTTGTCTCCAGATACTCTGTATTTAAAATCAACAAATGGAGGTAATTCTTGGTTTTACCAATCAATCGGTATTAGAGTTAATAAATTATTTTTTATCAATTCTAATATTGGCTGGGCTGTTGGAGATTCAGGTAAAATTATAAAAACAACAGATGGGGGCATTTCATGGAAATCAAAGCCAAGTAATACTACTGTAAATTTAGTCAATCTTTCATTTATTAGTCAAGACCGTGGCTGGGCTACTGGCAATAATGGTTACTTACTTATCACAAATGATGGAGGCGAGAATTGGCTTTCGCAAAATGTTGGTTCTGATAACAACTATCTGCAAGTAATATTCACTGACAACAATAATGGCTGGGTAATAACAAATCAATCTGAAATACTTTATACAAGCGATGGCGGCACTAATTGGAATTATCAAATTAATCCTTCGGATGCAAGTTTAACTAAATTATTCTTTTTAAACAATCAAATTGGCTGGGGTATTTTTGGAAATAATAATATCATAAAGACAACAGATGGAGGTGCTAATTGGCAATTAGTCAATACTGGCTATACAAATATAAAAGACATATTTTTTGTAGATAACTTTAATGGCTGGGCTACTGGTGACAGAATAATATACACTTCAGACGGCGGGGATACTTGGTATCAACAAGGGCAGGTAACAAGAAATAAAATAAATGGTTTGTATTTTAAAAACTATAATCATGGCTGGGGTGTTGGTGAGAATGGAACAATTTTAGAATTTGATAATACGGACTTTGTAATATTAGCTCCCGACTTGATTGAACCAGAAAATAATTCAATAAATATTTCTATCATACCTAATTTTGAATGGAGCAAACCAAGTAAATCTAATAAATATAGATTACAAATTTCAAGTAACTCAAGTTTTACTAATATAATTTATGATGTTACAACAATCAACAATAGTCTCAAATTACTAATTAATGATAAGTTGAACCAAAATACAATCTATTATTGGAGAGTTAAGGCTTCTGATGATATAGATTCGAGCTTTTGGAGCGTTGCTTACTCTTTTAAAACGCAAGCACAATTAGTTCAAGCAACATTATTGACTCCCAATAATGGTAATTTTAATACAATACACAAACCCCAATTTTCTTGGACAAGTGTTCCTTTTGCTGATAAATATTATATACAATTATCTACCTCCCTTACTTTTGACCCATTAAATACTAAGAACGATACAACTAATTCAAATTCGTTTATACCAGCAAATTTCTTATCCCAAGTAACAAACTATTTTTGGAGAGTAAAGGCAGCTAATGAAGCCAACGAAAGTGATTGGTCTAGTATTTTTACCTTTACAACTGATACTATTGCAATACCAGACGTACCGACGCTCCTTAGTCCAGCAAATAACTCAATAGATGTAGTAAAAATAGGGTATGTACTTTGGAATAAGGCAGCCCATTCGGTATATTATCGATTGCAAATAGCAAAAGACTCAAATTTTACTAATTTAGTAATAGATTCTACTAATATTATTGATACAAATTATCATTATACTTCATTAGAGATAAGTAGTAAATATTACTGGAGAGTAAAATCATATAATTGGTTAGGCGATGAGAGTAGTTGGTCATCTAAGAGAAATTTCACTACTATAACTTATGAAATTATACCAGATACTTGGAATATTGTAAGTAATACAGGGAACAATGCTACTATATTAGTACCATTAGCTATAAATCCAAAAATAGATAAGCGCAATATTGTTAGAGGCGATGTAATTGGAGTATTTTATAGTAGAGGCTCCGAAATATATTGTGCAGGCTATGGAATTTGGAATAATCAGAATTTAAGTATAACAGTCTGGGGCGATGATACACAAACTCCTATCAAAGATGGTTATGCTATTGGTGAAAAATATTTCCTTAAATTCTGGGACGGTCAAGTAGGACGAGAGATATATGCTAATTTTACTATTGCAAGTGGTCCCGACTCTTATGATATAGATGGACTTACAATTTTAGGACAAGCAAATGGAATAACTCCAAGTTATAATAATATTTACTTACCAATAGGTTGGAATTTAATATCCAGCTATGTAAAACCAGAAAACGGACAAATGGAAGCTGTGTTTGATAAAATAAAAAGTAGTATTTCAATAGTTAAAAACAAATACGGTAATTCATATATTCCAGCGTTTGGCATAAATAATATTGGTAAGTGGGATTATAAACAAGCCTATCAAGTATATATGGTAAGCTCTGACACTCTAAAAGTTAAAGGTATAGCTGTAACTCCAGAAAATGAAACAATAAATTTACTTTTGGGTTGGTATTTTGTAGCGTATCTCAAAAATACAGATAATTCTATAGTAAGTAGTCTTGCAACTTTGACTAATACAAATTCGCTATTTATTTGTAAGAACAATGCAGGACAAGTTTATATACCACAATATAGTATCAATACAATCGGAAATATGAAAGTTGGGCAAGGGTATAATATGTATATAACAAATCCACCCGCTCAACTTACTTATCCAGCAAATCCACCTACAAAAGGTAGTATAAATACAATTACCCCTCTTCCTAAATATTTGATTCCAGATACTAAAGAAACAGGTAATTATTCTGTTGTACTTGCTTATACCGATGCTGAAAATTATAACGAATTAGGTGCATACAATTCTAATGGGCAATTAGTTGGTTCTGGTTGTGTATTTAATGGAATAGCAACTATAATTATTTGGGGTAACAACGAAGAAACCGAATTGATAGAAGGCGCCTTAAATAATGAAAAAATCACCTTTAAATTTTATGATACAAAATCATCAACATTAAGAGATGTAAATTTAGTAGAAGTATATAATTTAATATCACAGTATACTGAAAATGAATATCGTTATAGTGCAAATCAGGTACTAAGGGCAACGATTAAAGAAAATAATTTAGGCGATGGAATAGAGCTATATCCAATTCCAGCCAACGATAAAGTTACTGTAAAAAGCTCTGTAAATATTAATCAAATTGAAATTTATAATTTAGAAGGCAGGCTAATAAATTCATTAAAGCTAAATCATAATATCAATAGTAATACAATAAACATTGATTTAAATGATTTGCAAAATGGTGAATATAATTTATTATTGATAACTGATACGGGAATTACTCATAAGAAGCTAATAATTAAAAGGTAAATATTTTCTAATCTAATGTAGCAAGGAGGCTTTATCAAGCAAGCGATAAAGCCTCCTTTTATTTTTGCCAATATGTTTTGCAATATTTAATTGATAGTAGATATTATAATGGCGAATAGTAATTTTATAAAGTAGCAGTACAAAATCTTGTCTTTAACAGATTTCATCAAATTCCTTTGGGTATATGACCACCCCAGAAACGCCTTTTAGCCCATCTGGCTCTAACTCTATCGCCATAAATAAATTTGATGGAACGTCGAACGGTGTTTTGATATTCCATTTTTCGGCAGGTTCAAAGCCGAATTTTGGGTAGTAGTGTTCATGTCCTAATACAAGTACAGATTTAAATTTTAAATGCTTAGCAATTTCTAAACCTCTCCTTATTAACTGCCCACCTATCCCTTGTTTTTGGAATTCAGGCTTTACAGCCATTGGTGCAAGGCTTAAACTTATATGATAATTCTCTCTGTTATCCTTAATTCTTACTTTAGATAATAAAATATGCCCAACTATTTTATTATGTATACTTGCAACAATTGAAAGTTCAGGGACAAAGACTTGTGTATTATTTCTTAGAGAGTCAACCAGTCTTGCTTCGTTATCATTTGCGAATGCAAGTTGGTTGACTTCAAAAACTTCTATATAATCTTCCCCTGTCTCTTGCCTTATTGTTAGACTATTATTCATATTTTTTTATTTAGCAATTTTACAAGGTAGCAACTCTTAATGTATTATGCTAATTCTTGCTTAATTTGAGCGACCCAAGCTTTGATTCTTTCATCAGTTAAATGTTCTTGGTTATCTTCATCTATCCCAAGTCCATACAACTTTCCGTTATCAGCGATACAAACAGATGTACTAAATTCATATCCGTCTAGTGGCCAATAACCAAATATTTCTCCACCATTAGCTAATACTGGTTTGCCAAGAGTACCGATAGCATCTAAAAAGTTATCAGGATAGCCATCTTGGTCTCCAAGTCCAACAAAAGCGACTTTCTTCCCAGAGAAATCATATACTTTATATTCTTTATAAACTGCATCCCAGTCATCTTGCATTTCGCCGTCATTCCAAGTAGGTACAGCTATAATCATAGTAGTGTATTCGTTAAAGTCCTCAACAGAGGAAGATGCCATATCATTTAAATCAACTTCAAATCCATTTTTTACTAATTCTTCAGATAATTTTTCTGCAATTATTTCGGTATTTCCTGTATTAGTACCAAAAAACAAACCTATTTTCATTATTAATCCTATTTCAATAAAGATTTTAAATTATTGTAACTCATTCATATTTAAAACTAATAGTTTTTTGGGACTTGAACAAATAATTTAAAAATATTCTAAATTTTTTATAATAATATATTTCCTTACTTTTGTGATTTTCGAGTTATATGAAGTTTAGTGTAATAATCATAACAAGAAATAGGTTACCAGACTTAATTAAGACTATTGAGGCATATAATCAACAATCATGGGATAATAAAGAAATTATAGTTGTTGATAATGGTAGCAATGACGGTACAAAAGAACGAATACCTCAATTATTCCCAAGTATGAAGTACTTATGGTTACCAGATAATTTTGATATAAGAGCAATTAATATTGGTATAGAAATGTCTGATGGTGATATTATATGGAGAACTGACGATGACTCTAACCCAGAGGATATAAACGCCTTTGCTAAAGTTGCAGACATTTTTAGTAAAAATGACGATATTGATATTATATGTACTGAAGATATTGAAGTTAGACGCAATAGTTTAATTTGGGAATGGCATCCAATTAAGGTGGATAAAGTAAATATACCTGAAAAAGGCTACCCTACTATTGTTTTTCCAGGGACTGGCGCTGGAATAAGGAGGAGAGTCTATGATAAAATTGGTGGATTTTGGGAATTTGGATTTGAAGAATTAGACTTTTGTACAAGAGCAATTATTAATGGCTTTGGTGTCAGATACTTTCCCAATATAAGAACTTTACATTATGCTTCGTTAGGCAATAGAAATCAGCCCGTACGATGGGTGAAAATATCAAAACAATACATAAGATATCAATGGAAGTATTTCCCATTTTGGAATGCACTATTTAGAACTATATTTTATGTCAATGTGCAAATGATAGAGGGTATTTTTATAAAGAGATTAGCGGTTTCTGCTTTATTTGAAGGATTTTTTGGAATGCTATCAGTTGCTTTTGGTACTTTCCGTGAAGAAAGACAAGTTGTTCCAAAGGAAATGATACCAAAAATTACTTTAGGGGTCAATCCTATCAAAACACAAATACTATATTATTCAAATATTTTAAAGAAACTATTTATTAAGAAGAAGTGAAGATATTACAATTATCACAACAATTTCCATTTCCTGAAACTGATGGTGGTAAAATTGGTATCGCATCGATATATAGAGAATTATCTAAATTAGGTGCAGAAATTACTTTTCTGTGTTATAAAAGTACGGATATTGAACAGCAATATATTGATGAAGCAGAGCAATACGGTAAGATAATTTTTATTGAACATTCGATTAAAAATACAAAGCTTCGTTTGATCAACTCTATCTTCGATAGAAAACCGCTTTATCTTCGTAAGCACTTTAATAACAGCATTATATCTCAAATTGATGAAATTATTGCTAATATTAGTTTTGATATAATTCATGCCGACCATACAGCTATGGCAGAATTAGCAATTTATATCAAAGAAAAAACTGGGAAACCGATCTCATTGCGATTACATAATATAGAATGGAAAATTTGGGAGCGGTATGCTAATGAACTAAAATCTATTTTTCCTAAGATATATATTAAAAGACAAGCTCGCTTACTACAATTTTGGGAAGAAAATATTCTTAAAAAATTTGATGTGCTATTACCCATCACAGAGGTTGATTATAAATATTTATTAGAGCTTAATTTACACAATAAAATTGTAGTAGCCAGTGCAGGAGTTGATTTAATTAAATGGAAACCGCAAACAGTAAGCAGAAATAAAAACGAGATAATTATAGCAACGACATACAATTGGGTACATAATGTAGATGGGCTTATTTGGTTTATTGAAAAGGTACTACCTTACATTAAACAACGAAAACCAAACGCTTTTTTAACATTATTAGGAAAAGAGTTACCCGATAGTTTAAAAAAATACCCCCGCAAAGATGTGAATCCGATTGGCTTTGTAGAGAGCGTTGTACCATATTTAAATAGAGCAGGTATATATATAAACCCATTATTTGTAGGTGCAGGGATTAGGATAAAAATCTTAGAGGCTATGGCGATGGAAATACCAGTTGTTGCAACAACAATAGCAGCAGAGGGTATTAGCGCAAATGAAGATAATGGTTTATTTAAAATTGATAATCCAATAGAATTTGCAAACAAGATTATTGAATTGATGGACGATGAAATTTTGTGGCAGAAATCTTCTATCAACGCAAGACTTTATATAAGTGCAAATTTCCAATGGCAACAAAGTGTAATTAAAATATTCAACATTTATAATGAAATTATAAGCAATAATAGCAAATAATTTATAAATAATTTTTTAAAATCACGAAAAAGTATTATTTTTGTATTTTGTAGAGAAAATGAAAATAAAGAGGATATTATGTCTAAAAGATGCGAATTAACAGGTGTAGGACCTTTAGTAGGTAATAATGTATCACATGCAAATAATAAAACTAAAAGACGTTTTTTGCCAAATTTACAAAAAAAGAAAGTTTGGGTGCCTGAATTAGAAAGTTGGGTAGTTGTAAAAGCAACTGCTAAAGCATTTAAAACAATGGACAAGAAAGGTCTTTATAAAATGTTAAAAGATAATTCTTTAAAAATTCAATAAGAATATTATAAATATAATATTTAAGTATTAAATCATTACCTTAATAGCCCTAAATTATCGTTTAGGGCTATTAATTTATTTATAGCTTGAAATTTAGATGACAATATTTCCTCAATATTTCCAATATATATCCAACAATGATTTGTTAATAATTATAAGTTAAATTGCCTAAACTATAAATTGAATTTAATATAATTCTAATCGTAAATATATTTTTGTTAGATTTGATGTTATAGATATATTAATAGATATTCTTGAATATTTTTTTAGAAACTGTAACCTTTTTTCATTAATTTTGTTATATAATAAGTTTAATAATTTAATTTGGAGTAATTTAATGGTAAAATCCTTACCAAAATTAAAGTACCTTTTCGCTTTATTATTATTTGTGTTCCTCCTCCCTTTTACTTCTATGAGCCAACCCGAAGTTTGGGATTTACATGATGACCCTGAATTTTTTGGAACACTAAAGACGCCAAATTCTAATATAGTCAAAACAAGCTATTATGATTCGTACGATTATATCTATGCAGGTATATGGGGTAAAGGTATATACAAATCTTCTAATTTTGGCAAAACTTGGTTAGAGCAGAATGTAGGACTAAGTAATTTATACATAACAAGTATTGTGGAAGCTGAAAATGGCAATATCGTTGTTTCTACAATGGGTGGAGGTATATATATTTCTGAAGATAGAGCTAAAAATTGGAAAGAATCTAACTCTGGACTAAACCACAAGAATGTGAGAACACTTATCCGACATTCAAATAATTGGTTAATCCTTGGAACTTATGGCGGCGGTGTCTATATTTCTAAAGACGATGGTAAAACTTGGAATCAATCCATTCAAGGATTATATTACCGCGATATTAGTGCACTCACTTACTCAAACAATGGGTTTATCATTGCGGGAACTCAAGGGGGCGGGATTTATGCAAGCCGAGATACAGGTAGAACTTGGAAAATACAAAACACTGGATTAAAAAATTATTTTATAAACCAATTTGTCAGGGATAACAACGGATTAATTTACGCTGCAACCAACGGTAGGGGTATTTTTAATTCTGGTAACGACGGACTAACTTGGACTGAATTAGATACTTTTATGACAAGACCCTATACAGATACAAAATCGTCCTTACCCGACTTGAACGTTACTACGATGTCACTAAATAAAAAGAATCAAATCATATTTGGAACAAGGTATGGTGGTATATTTTATTACGACGATGTAGAAGACTTTTCCTGGATACCTACAAACATAAGAGGTACTGGTATAAACGAGCTTTTAAATGATAAAAAAGGAAATAATTGGGCTTTTGCTAACGCAATGCAACCTCAATATACTGAAACATTTGGTGAACAATGGAAACAATTAGATGATATTATTAAACCACTCAATCCAAAATTATTTATCTTAGGAAAAGGTAATTTATTAATGTTCGATGATAACGGTAGTATAAATCTAAGCAGCGACGATGGTAAAACTTGGAATAATACAGCAAGCCTTGGCTTTGCAATCAATTCTATAGCAAGAGATTCATCTGGAGCCTTATACGCTGCTTCTAACAGTGGGATTCATCGATCTCTTGATGCTGGAAAAACATGGTCAATGATAAAATTTAAAGACACTGTGGTATCAGACGTAGAAATTGCTCCAAATGGGTATATATGGTTAACTGCAGTCCATTCAACAGAGCCAAATCCTCCCTCTGAGCCAATTGTTACTAAATTAGTGGTAAATAGTAGCGACGGCGGCACAAGTTGGAACAATGTAACTATGGACTTATCTAAAATAAAACAAACGCCTAAAAAGATTGGGATTACTTTAGATAACACGGTTTATATAGGTTTACAAAATGCCTTTTACTATACTAGGGATAACGGTGCCAATTGGAAACTATCTGACCCATTGGGTGGTAATTCCAATGAAATATTAGATATAACTATAGATAAGAGTGGCAGAGTCTTTGCAGCTACATATTTTGGTATATGGGCAAATACTTCGTATAGTAAATTTGATTTAATTTCCCTCTTCTTAAGCTATAATTATTTAGTTCACGTTGATAGAAATGGTGTCATATATGGTTGTGGTAATTATCAATTACCAAATAATTTTGCCTATATCAACTTGAGCTACCGCTCTTTAGATACTGGAAAATCTTTTAAGGTATTAAACAATAGTTATAATTCAGATATTTTAACCTCAATCGCATCAGATGATGATGGTGATGTATATTTTACTACTGCTTCGGGAGAGTTAATTAAATCAGTAGCTCCAGCAACGATGAAAATTCCTGAAATAGTAAACCTAAAAGACAAAGAACAAGATGTTCCTAACCAAGTAGAATTAAATTGGAAATCAACAGAGGAAGCGGAACTTTATCAGATACAAATATCTACTGATGAAGATTTTATTTTTAAATTTGAATTTGTTACTACATCGGATACAAACTACTTTGTTCAAAGTAATTTTGAACCTTATACTAAGTACTATTGGCGAGTAAGGTCTAAAAATCACGCTGCTCTTAGTGATTGGACTACTACAAGAACATTTGTATCTAAAATTGGTGCTCCAAAGCTTAAATCACCTGATAGCAACGCTTTAGGTATACCTGTTCTCACTAAACTTGAATGGTTTTCTGTTAGTGATGCTAATAAATACGATGTTATCCTTTCTAAATCATCGGATTTTAAGGATACTATATTTCAAAAATATGATTATGCTGATACTACAATTTCAGTACCGTTGTTGGAAGGTTTGACAACATATTATTGGAAGGTAAGAGCTAAAAATAAATTTACAAGCAGCTATTGGTCCAATTATTGGAACTTTAAAACAGTGCTTGGGCCTCCCCTATTAGCAAGCCCAACGAACAATTCAAACGGCAATAATATTGACTTACAAATGACTTGGCACCCTGCTATTGACGCCAATTCATACAAGCTAATTATTGCTGAAGATGCTAACTTTACAATAAACATTAAAGAATATGATGCTCAAGATACTTCATATAACATTACAGGTTTAGAATATGATAAATATTATTGGTGGAAGGTAGCTTCTGTAAACCAAGAAGGTCAAAGTGTATTTTCATTAACTTGGAAATTTAAAACTGCTTATTCTCCTTTAGCCTTGATAAGTCCAGAAAATAAAAAGGTTAATAATAAAATACCTGTTAATTTAGTTTGGTCTAAACATGAGTACGTTAATAATTATCATCTACAAGTAGCATCTGATTCAAATTTCATTAAGATAGTGAAAGATACAAATAATCTATTGGATTTAACGCAATTAGCTGTTAGTGGATTAAATTATTTTTCTGAATATTATTGGCGTGCAAGAGTAGAGAATGATTCTAATATTGGCGTTTGGTCGTCTACTTTTTCATTTAAAACTACTTTGAATAGAGTAGGTTTACGCTCTCCTGCAAACAATAGCTTAGATTTGCCAACAGACCTTACTTTCTTATGGTTCTCACTACCAGGAGCTACCCAATATCACTTACAAATTGCACGCGATAGTATTTTTGAAGATTTATACTATTCTCAAGACACTATAAGTAATTTTAGCACTTTAATCAATGAACTGCCTAACAAAACTAAATTATTCTGGCGAGTTAGAGGAGTTAATCAAGATGGTTATGGCGAATGGTCAGAGGTTTGGAAATTCTCTACATCAGGCAATTCTCCTTCATTGATAGCCCCTAAGAATGGTGCTGAAAATGTTAAATTACCGATAAAGTTTCAATGGTCTAGCTTCGGTGAGGCAGAAAGCTATAATATTCAAGTGTCTAACAATAAAGATTTTTCTAATTTAGTAAGTAGCCAGGACAATATTGTTCAAAATCAATACTCCATTAATGACTTTATTGTAGAGCCTAATACTGAATATTTCTGGAGAGTTATTGCTAATATGAGTAATGGTCAGTCTAATTGGTCGCAAGTATGGTCGTTTATCACAGACCCTATTTTAGATATAGAAGATAATACTATTAATACTAATTTTGCTACTAGCCCAAACCCTGCCGTTAATTCTGCAAACATTGAGTTTAATTTACAAAGTACTCATAATATTAAATTAGAAATAATGGATATGAGTGGTAGAATATTACTTAGAGAAAATCTAAACAACCTTAATATCGGTAAGAATATTATTAATATTAATACTAAAGAATACTCTAATGGCGTTTACTTTGTTAAAATTTATAATGATAAAGAATATATAAGTGGAGAATTTATAATTAGTAGATAATATTAATTATTTATTACATTACTTGTTTTCGAGGGCTTGCATCAATATTGTGCAAGCCCTTAATTTTATCTCAAATTTCAATTACTTAGATAGTCGTAAGCTATACTCTTGCAATATTAGCACTTATTAAACGACGGCATATTGATGTTTTTCGTTAGCTTTTTCATCAATAAAGAGTTAAAAATTCCTTATGACAAAAATACTTCAAGCTCTATCATATCTACTGGCAGTTTGAGCTATCAATTACGGTTGCAATTTTAGTCTTTGGTGTTAATTTGTCGCAAGTATTTGATAGGTGTGATGGGCCCTTAAGTTGAAGTTCTGATTATAATTTCACAAGTTAAGTTTATTCATATAAACAAAAAAAATGAGGGTGCTACAAAAGGACAACCCCATTTTTTTGTTTTTAAGTAAAGAATGTTTTATTAATAGTTATCTATTTGTGCTCTTTGTAGTTGGTCTGAAAAATCCACATATACAGTTTTCCATTCAGTAAATATATCAAATACAGTCCAACCTCCTTCACGATGACCATTACCTGTCCCTTTTATCCCACCAAAAGGCATATGAGCTTCAGCGCCAATTGTTGGTGCATTAATATAAGTAATTCCTGCTTCTATATCGCGTATAGCTCTAAAGGCATAATTTACATTACGAGTATATAACGACGATGATAATCCGTACTTACAATGGTTTTGCAATTCAATAGCATCATCATAGTTTTCTGCTTTACTAATACTCAGAACTGGTCCGAACACTTCTTCATTAAATATCGTCATATCTTTTGTAACATCTGCGATAATTGTAGGCTCAAAAAATGAACCTTTGAGTAAGTTACCTGTAGTTGCTCGTTTACCACCACAAATTAATTTACCGCCTTCTTCCACTGCTATTTTGACAAAATTTTCACAATTTTGAAGAGATTGATGATGAATTAGCGGTCCAACTTGAGTGTCAGCTTTTAGACCATCGCCTAATATCAATTGTTCAGCTCTATTTTTTAAGATATTTATAACTTCTTCGTAAATACCTTTTTCTATGATTAAACGTGAGGTTGCAGTACATCGCTGCCCAGTTGTGCCAAAAGCACCCCAAAGCGCCCCTTCGACTGCTAATTCTAAGTTTGCATCATTTAAAATAATTTGTGCATTTTTGCCTCCCATTTCTAAGGAGCATTTTTTATTAGTTCTTCCACATATTTCGGCTATCTTTTTCCCAACTTCTGTAGAACCTGTAAAGCCAACTAAGTTTATATCAGGGTGATTAACCATAGCACTGCCTGTTATTTCTTTACCAAAAATAACATTAAATACGCCCTTTGGTAAGCCCGCTTCTTCTAATATTTCCGCAAAAATCACTCCAGAGTGAGGGGCCTCCTCTGAAGGCTTATATACCACAGTGTTACCAGCTGCTAATGCTGGCAATATTTTCCAAGAAGGAACAGCAACAGGGAAATTCCATGCTGTAATGATACCACAAACACCAATAGGAACTCTAAAAGTCATATTCATTTTATTATTTAGCTCTGACGGTGCAGTTTGCCCAAACAATCTTCTTGTCTCTGCTGCTGCATAATATGCAGTATCAATTGCTTCTTGCACATCGCCTTCAGTTTCAAAAGTAGGTTTGCCCATTTCTCTTGTCATTATGCGAGCTAATTCTTGTTTACGTCTTGTAAAAATATCACCTGCTTTTCGAAGTATATCGCCACGCTTAGGTGCAGGCATTAGTTTCCACTTTTTAAAAGCTTCCTTAGCTATTTTTACAGCATTATTAACGTCTACCAAATCTGAATCTGGGAATTCGCCAATTATATCGTCATTATTAGCGGGTGATACATTTTGAAAATAAGAGTCAGTATTTGCTTTTACCCACTCCCCATTAATATAGTTTTTAAATCGTTCCATTCAATATTACCTTTTATATTTTAATTATCGTGAATAATTTTATTTTATTAAATGCTGTTTGAAGACGAAATGTATATCTAATTCATTTACAAAGACAGATAATAAAATATTTTCAAAATTAATACATCTATATACGGTTAATAAAAAAGTAGTTAATGGTAAAATATGAAATTAATAAAAAGTACTTTAGCAATTTTATCGACCTCGATGATAATTGTAGCTTGTTCAAAAGATCAGAGCAAATCTCCTATACAGCAAAAAGATTTAGAATATCCAAAAACTTTAGATGATCAAGTTAGTTATGCTTTAGGTCATCAATTTGCTTTACGCTTAAAATCCGACTCCGTTAAATTGAATTTTGACTATTATGTTAAAGGGTATTTAGATGGTTTAGATAGTAGTTACAAATTTATGTCAAATGATTCGATGACTAAATATATGGAATTATTTGCCAGCAAAATGACTGATAAAATGGAAGCTAAGATGAAAGCTGAACAAGAAAAGCAACGAATTATTCAAGAACAAACTCAGCAAAGCGTAGAAAAGGCAACAAAATCAGCAAAGACAGACGGCGAGAAATTTCTTGCAGATAACAAAAGTAAACCCGGCATAAAAGTTACAAATTCTGGCTTGCAATACAAGGTTGTTTCCGAAGGTAGTGGGCGTTTAGTAAATGATAATGATATTGTTAAAATACATATGTCTATTAAGGCTCTTAATATCCCTGATTTACAAAATACAAGGGGTAAAGAACCATTGATAGTTCCTATAAGCGAATTATTTCCAGGTTGGAAAGAAGGTATGAAGCTGATGAAGAAAGGCTCAAGATATGAATTTTATATTCCATCAAAATTAGCCTTTGGCGATAAGGGCTTTGGTCCTTCAATACCTCCCAGAGCAATGGTTATCTTAGATGTAGAAATTATTGATTTTAGTACTAAAGAACAATTAGATACATTTAGGCAACGAATGATGCAAAGAACGCAACAAATGATGCAAATGCAACAGCAGCAGCAAGTACAACAACAAATGGAAAAGAATGGCGGTTCGCAAAAATAAATATTTATATTTATATATGAGTGTTGATTGTGTTAGATTTTATATTTTTATGGCTCAACGTACGCTTGAGCCTTTTTAATTTCCATTAAATGGATGTATAAATATATTAAGATGAATAAAGTATTTTACATAATAATTTTAATTTTAATAATACCAATAGAAGGCTTTGCTCAGAATAGCATAAGGCTTAGATACAAAGATAGCGAACTAAGGATAAGTACTATTGTAAATAATAATCAATCTTATATTTCTATCAATGAGCTTGCGGAAATTTTTTCTTTTAGCACCAATGATAATACTTTTGATTATTATATTTTTGATGATGATGAAAAACTAATTTTTTCTGATTTATCATTTTTTATAGTTTATCAAAATATGTCTATTATGCGAGTGGCACAAATGAGCCAACCATCTATTATGCTACATAATGAGTTATTCATTCCAATTTTTTCCTTTTTTGAAGTAATGGATTCGAGTAATCTTATTAAAAGTAAAATAACAAATTTTAAAGATATTCGAATAATATCAAGTAACATTTTTAAGTCTAAAATAGAAGTGATAGGAAAGGTAAATTTAGAGCCTCAAACAAATGAAAGTAAAGGTAATCTCAATAATACCCTATTAGATAGCACAAACATAACAAATATAGAAGTAAAGGATAATAAACAAGATAATATAGAATATTATAAGTTTAAAGATGAAAAGAAAAGTGAACGTGGGAAGTATGTGATCCCTCGTTCACTTAAGAAATAAGTATTTATAAATCTGCAATAAAATTTTTGAGTATTTTTCTAATATTATAGGCATGTTCAGCTAAGTGCATATTTTGCACAGAAGCCATAGAAGCAACTGGATCTACAGCAGCAACTTCAATCTCCCCTTTCTCTAATTCTTGAACAATTATATTACAAGGCAACATAGTACCAATTTTGTCTTCAGTTTGGATAGCGGAATAAGCAGTTTGAGGGTGGCAAGCACCTAAAATTTTATAATTGCGAAAATTAACATCTAATTTCTTTTTGAAAGTCTCTTTCAAATCTATTTCAGTAATAATACCAAATCCTATTTCAGGTAGCTTTAACCTAACAAGCTCTACAACATCATTAAACTCTTTATGGAACTTCTTTGAAAAATAATACTCTGACATAAATATATAACCTTATAAGCAATTGCAACTATCATATAGTCGTATAATTTAGACTTTTAGTATAATTAAGCTATGCTAATTACGTAATAGTATTTTTTGTTAACCTTAATTTGGAAAAATATATGAAATTATTAAAAGTACTAGTATTATTTTCTGCTATTGTATTTTTAAACTTAAATTTGATAGCACAAGATGATAGAATTGATGATTTTTCTTTTGACCAAGAGCCTCTCCAAACAGAATCAACGCCATATTTTGCATTAGGTGGTGGTATCACTATTAATTTTAACTTTTTAAATTATGACGAAGTGAATAAAGCATTAAATACATTTATGCCGGGAAAATCTTTTGATGGCAATTTAACTCAGATTGGTGGTGAAGGCTTCACTGGTTTAATTTATTTAAATAACGTTAGGGCAACCTTTTTTAGTTATGGTGGTAGCAAATCTGAAAGTATGACTTTATCAATAGATAACAATAATTATACTAAGAAGTTCAATTATTCTACAAGTATGTGGGGCGCTTCGTTTGATTATGCCATCGTACCTACAAAGAAATTAGCAATATTACCTGGAATTGCTATAGGACGTTCTACCATCAACATGGATGCTTTCCAGTCCCAAAGCAATTTTAATTGGTCTGATTATAAGCCAGATTTCAACAACTCTAATATATATAGACATCAAATAGAAGGCTCATATTGGAATCTTAAGCCACAAGTAAACATTGAATATGCTTTAGCAAGTTTTATGATGGTAAGATTAGGAGTTGGATATAATATTGGGTTTGGATACGATTGGAAATACAACAATGAAGCAAATGTAAATAATATTCCGGATAAATTAAATGCAAACGGCTTGAATGTACAAACTGGTATATTCTTCGGTTTATTTAATTATTAAAAATATTTTTTGTAAGAGAGTAAGAAATTTATTACTTTTGTAATCTCTTTTGACTGACAACATTGATTTGTTGAAAGTTTTTTAGAGGGCCCGTAGCTCAGTTGGTTAGAGCAGCGGACTCATAATCCGCTGGTCGGGGGTTCAAGTCCCTCCGGGCCCACAGAAAGCCAAGCATTAAGCTTGGCTTTTTTTCTTTATATCCCGTGATTATACCTTGTTTTATAGTTAATTCTTTTATTTTGGTTGTTACTTTTTACATTAAATTATAGTTCTTTTTTTTATATTATTTTGTCCATATTTTGTCCATCAAAATATCATCTATCAAGTTTCAATGCTCATTCTTGAATATGATGCTTGATTACTTTTGCTAATTCTTTCAAACCTCTTTCTTTTCTGTAATGACCTTCCCTAACAGCCATAGAATGACCTGCTAAATCGCATATCACATCAAAGGGTAACATCAGTTCATTTTCCCACCAATATTCAGCTGTTGCTCTAAAAGTATGTATAGAACGAGAAACTCCGTTTATATGTTTGGGAATATTCAGTTTTTTCATTGCCTCGTTAAGATGAAACTGAGGTTGAGCTGGCGAATTCCATCTGAATACTTTTTTATTTCCAATTTTCTTAATTTCTTGAATTAAACTTAAAACCTCGGGGAAAAGAATTGTTCTATCATCTGGATTAACAATAGGAAAATATCGTTCAAAACCTCCTTTTCCAAGAATTTTAAATCCCATATCGTTAATATCATCCCACTTCAGATTTAATGCTTCCCCAATTCTTAGTCCGGTTTGAGATAGGAATTTAAATAAAAATCCATATTCAATCATATGAGGTTTTAAGAAGAAGTATTGAACAACAGCTTCAACTTCGTTCTTTTCAAATATTAACTTGTTAATCTTTTTGGGTACTTTAGGTATTCCTATAATATCAATTGGGTTTTTATCAATAAATTTTCTTTCTTTACAAAATTCAAAAAATCTTCTTAACTGGACAAGGTATTTTTTTCGTGTACTTGTCTTTAGTTTTGAATTGCTATTTTTTTGAACCAGATATTGTAAAATCTTTTCATATTCAAGAATCATATCGGAAGAAAAAAAATAGTTAAAAGTTCTCCTGTAAACCACTTTTACATTTATTGAATAATCTTTAAAGCGTGTATTTTTAAATTCTTTTATTGCTTCAAACAAAGTTTTGGGAGCTATAATTTCAGGTTCAATTTCAGTAAGTTGTGGATGTAAAAATATTTTTATTCTTTCCTCAAGAATTGCAATTGCTTCCTTCTTGTTTTTTTCAACCCATTTTAAATGAGTTGTTTGTCGCTTACCGCAAATCCGAGTTTGAATAATTCCATTTCTTGGCTCTAAGTATCCTATGTTATACTTGGAGCTTGTCCATCGTTCTTTACTTTTATTTACGGGTCTTGCCATAAAGTATCACCAAAAATCAGTTATATCAGGTTCGTTTTGAGAATCATCAAAACCATTCTCCAATAGTTCTGCTGACGATACAGTGCTTTCAGTATTACCATAAATAAGTTCAAACAGATGGCATTGAAACTTGAAGTGAGCTTTATGTAAAACTCCTTCAGCTTCAATGAAATCTTTGGTATGTTCTTTATAAAGATTTCCAATGTATGCAGGTGCTTCCATTAATCCATCGAAAGGATTGATTCTTTTCGTGGTTGCTTTAACAGAATCAACAAACCACCTTAGTAAGTCATCTTTTTTACTATCACTTTTAATTTCCACATCAAAATCTACTCCAAACGACTTACTTAATGCTTTATATCTTTGGACATAGTAATCAAAGAAAGGGTCGCTATCTTTGTATATAAGATAGTACTTATATGATTCAATCAAGTCTTTGTATGTATATGTTTTCATAAATATCCATTAATCTCAATGTTTCAAAACAATTCAAATTGCTACCTTAATTCTACCTTTTTCGGAAAATAGGAAGCTTTTATAACTAACAATTGCTGTTATACAATTATTGAACCAAACTTTTATGCACTGATTTTATCATATTTAGTGCATATCGAAAATACTTGCACTAATTCAGTGCATATCAATCTTCCTATTTGTTTTGTATTGGAACCAATTCAATCTTTAACTCCATTTTGAGAGCTTTGGCAACTTTATTCAGAAAACTTAGTGATGGAATTGACTTTTTTAGTTCCATTCTGGCTATTACTGACTGTGTTGTTCCAATCTTATCGGCAGGTTCCTGCTGGGAATACCCGTATTTTTGACGAATTTGGTACAACTGCAGAACTATCCTATTTGCCAAGTCCAAATTAGAATATAACTCAGTAACTGCTTTATTGTTAAGCTGATAGAGCTTGATTTGGTTGATTATTTTATCTGCTTTTTTCATCGTTTTCTCTCAATTGTTTACATTACCTCACAATTTCAATAGCAATATTGTTATAATTTAGTTGACTGCTAAGTCATTGTAATATCATTGCATTATGACGATTTGTAAGCCAAAATATTCTTTACAATATACACATTTTATGTTCATTTTTCTTTTGTATTTCATTATAAAACACACCATTCAACATTTATTTCAATGGACCTAAAGGGTTGACATTAAATATCAATATTTACGCATGTTGTTTAATTTTTAGTAATCTAATAACTCTCCAAAATCTTTAAGCCATTCTTTTGCTTTTTGATAATTTGGCAATTGTATTGAAACAATATCCCAAAACTTTTTTGTGTGATTAGTTTCAATCAAATGAGTCAGTTCGTGGACAACAATGTAATCAATCACAAAAGATGGTGCTTTTATCAATCTCCAATTGAAATTAATATTATTTTTGGGTGTACAAGAACCCCAACGGTACTTCATATCCGTAATCATTAAACTATTATACTGGACACCCAAATTCTCAGCAAAATATCTAATCTTAGGTCTGATTTTTTCTTCAGCCTTGCGACGATACCAACTTTGTAATAATTGTTCGGCTGATTTCAAAGATTTTTTTGAAATGAAAAACTTACTTTTAAAATAAATGCAATCACTCTCATCATCAACTACTTCTAATTTATAATGACGTCCTAAATAGTAAACGGAACTCCCATTGATGAATTCTTTCGTTTGCTTTTCTTTATATTTTTGAGAATGATTCAACTTATTATAGAGCCAGAGCCTTTTCTGATTGACACATTTATCAATATATTCAATACTTGCATTTGGAGGAGCTTTAACAATAATTGTTTTGTCCCTCTCTACCGAAATAGTGATGTTCTTTCTTTTACGATATTCTATTTTATATGTTATATCCATTAATCTTCAGTTATAATTGTAAAATGATTATCTTTTGCCCAAAGCATCAATTCCGTTATAAACTTATTTCTTTCATCAAAAACTCTTTTAAAAATTTCAGGATATTTTTGTTTAAAATCTGGCGATATTAAAATATCTTGAATTGAAGCTTTTAGTTTATTCTGAGGGATTGTACTATTCCAAAATCCCTGTAACCTAATTTCTGATTCGATTTTGATAAATATTAATTGAGTTAGATTTACAATATAAGCTATTGAATCTTCTTCAAGGTCTTTATCCTCAAAGAATAAGGATTTAAGCTTTCTAAAAATCGGCATTTCTTTTCTAATATGAAGACCATAGGTTGGTTCTTTTTTTGCATTCTTCATTCGCTCTCGCAATTCTTCAAGTTTTTTATAAATCATTTCCCAATTGTTTTTGAATTCTTCAAGAATACTTGATAAAGATTCTGCAAATGAAGCGTGAAGATCAGGATCTTCATTGTAATTAATATTTATATGATGTCTAATTGCGTGTTCAATTTCAGAAGCTTTAGTTTTAGCTCGTTTTTTCTGCTGAACATGCTCCATGAATCTGTCGTCAAGAATTTCGATAGGTTTTATCTTTTGATAAATACCTTTTGAAACAAGATACTCGTCAGTGATTATTCTCAACTTCTCTGGAACTGATTTCATACTCAAACGATCATCTTTAAAATGAGCACCAGCTTGGATATTCACAGCTGAAAATAATTTAAAATCATCGTAATATTCCAAAGCTTCTTTTCTTGGAAACACAGAGTCCAAATTTTTACTGAATTTTTGAAATGCCAACATAAATTGAAATCTTATATCTTCATCATAAAACAAATCGTATATCGCATCCATATCAGATAAATCATTTATTCCGTGCTTTTTAACAAAATCCCATATTTCAGAATGTGCTTGCATTAAGTCGTTCAATTCACTCTCTTCATTCCCAAAAGTATCAATGATTTCCTTTTGTTCTCTTTCATCATAGTCGTCTAAGGCTTCTTTCAGATGATGACCAATTCCTACATAATCAACTATGAATCCTTTGGTTTTATTTTCTTCAATTCGGTTCACTCTTGCAACAGCTTGTAATAAATTGTGTGCCTTTATTATTCTGTCGATATAAAGAACTTGTTCTATCGGAGCATCAAAACCTGTTAAAAGCATGTTGTTGACAACAATTATTCCAATATTACCATCAATATTCTCTTCCTTATTTATTTTGTTATAAGGAATTTTAAAACTTGCAATAGATTTCTCGTGATAGTTATTGCTTGTAAAAGGTTTAATATGTGGTTTATCATTGAATAATCCGGAAACAACAACAGCAATTTCAAGTTTTCTTAATGTATCAATATCAATACAATAAGGATTTGAAAGATGTAATTGTTCAATTTCTTTCTTAATAGCTTGTTCCAAAGCTGATTTATATCTGGCGGCGGCATCTCTGGAATTTGCTACAATTTGAGCTTTAAATCCATTAGGAAAAACCTGAAATATATAATGTTTAATAATATCTGAAGCCTTGGCTTCAATTGTTGTTTGAGCTTCAAGGTATGCATCTCTAGTGCCAAAGCCAAGAATTTGAAGACGTTCCTCTATATTATAATCACTAAATACGTCTTCAAACCTTTTGTCAGCATCAGGTTTATTATCTATTTGAGCTTTATGTGTTCTTCCTTCATATACAATTTCTAAAGTAACCCCATCATCAATAGCTTGCCTCATTGTATATTTGTCTATATAATCCTTAAACTCCTTTTCTGTTTTATCTGTTGGGGTTCCTGTATATGCTATTCTTGCGGCATTAGGCAAAGCTTTATCCAAATTTGCTCCTAACTTTTTGTAAATTGACCGATGAGCTTCATCAATCATAATTAGAATATTTGGACTTGGATTGAGAATTGGGAATACGATTTCTAAATCTGAAGGTTGAAACTTATGAATCATACCCATTACCAAATCAGAGCTATCCGTTCTTAGGTATTCTTTTAATTTTGATATACTATCTGCTACATTTACCGTAAAACCTATACTCTGACTTGTTGTATTTAATTGGTCTTCGAGTTGAGTTCTATCAGTAATAAAGAGAACTTTATACTTTCTTAGTTGTTCATGATTGTACATTTCACGAACCATGAACATCATTGTGAGGGATTTTCCAGAACCTTGCGTATGCCAAATGATTCCGCTTTTTTCTAATCGGTTATTACCATTTAACATTTTTTGAACTGATTTCTTCACTGCTCGAAATTGTTGGTATCTACCAACAATTTTGATAGATTTTCCTTCACTATTCGTGCTAAATATTGTAAATGATTTGATAATACTCAGTAGATTATCATGCGACAACATTCCAAGTATTAATCGTTGCTGTTCATTGGGTGATGAATCGCCATGTTCCAAGGTATCAATACTGTATGGATATGGATCTGTCCAACGATAAAAATACTTTTCTATTTTTGTTGTAATTGTGCCAAACTTCGCTCTGTTCCTATCGGTTGCCACTATAAACTGATTATAATAAAAAAGTTGTTGATTACTTGACTTCTTATATGATTCCCCGGATTGACCTGAATAATCCATCAAGTCCTCAATTGCTTCACCAATAGGGTTGTTTTTCTTTGGAGATTTACATTCAATAACCACCAATGGCAAGCCGTTTACAAATAAAACAATATCAGGATATATAAAATTATCTGTTCCCAGAACTCTGAACTTCATTTGAGAAACTGCAAGAAATGCATTATTGTCAATATTTTTAAAATCAATATATCTGACTGTTGGGCTTGCTTCTCCGGTTTGTCTGTTCACATCTGTTGAAGTATTCTCGATTAATAATTGCAGAATTGATTTATTTGCTTCAATTAATGACGAAGTTTCGAATGATGTAATTCTTCTTATCAATTCCGGCAATTGGTCTTCTTCCAGCCAAGGATTTATTGCAACCAATGATTTTTTTAGTTCAGGTAATAATACCACATCACTGAATGATTCCCTAAATGAATCTTCCGGCTTTTGATTGCTTGTAAGTCTTTTAACAAGCCATTTTTGAGTTTCGAGTTGGGAAAGAAACGGTTCCTCAACAAACTCTTTCTCGTGTAAATCATAATCTTGCTTCGTCATAATTATTCCTTAATCTTTATTTTCAAAATAAATGATACCCTTTTTAGTTGTTATATACTTCTGATTTTTGCTTTTTGGTTTATCTAAAAGGGTCATTTCAAGTAATCCATCTTTTATAAGAGGTTCTATATGATTTTTGAAATTTTTGTATTGATTTGATAAACCCAAAGAATCAAATATCTCTTTCCGTGATTTTGGTTCTTTGCAAAAAATTAATATAAAAATATCTTGGTTACTATCTTGGTTACTATCTTGGTTACTAATCGGATTGATAAAATCTAAATGAATGGGAATATCTACAATAAAAAACATTCTTCTATCTCCGTCAGTATCAAAGGATGGTAATGGTGAACCGTTCTTCTCAAGTTCATTTAAGATGGTTGGGATACCTGTTCCCCTGCCTTCAGTTAGTTTTAATTCTTTTAAAAATTCACCTACCCGTCTGTTTCTATATCTTCTTGCCCTAATTATACCTTTTGTCAAATCATCAGGTCGAATTGATGGTTCAACCCCGCCTTGACTAATTATTTCAATTGAGTTTGGTAAAATTCTTACTTCAATTGGTTCATTTATCTCATAATTTCTATGATAAACAGCATTTGCCAGTGCTTCTTCCAATGCTTGGTAGGGATAATTCCAAAATCTTATTGATTGGGCTCTGTTCTTAACTTTAATTATTTTTTCCTTGATAATATTGCTTTTAATATATGCCAATGCTTCTCGCAATTGGATGTGAATAGGACCTGTGAAAGATTTTTCAAAAAATTTGTTTGACGCGATTCCGTTTGGAAATTCAATGATATCTATTCGGCAATTCGGAAAATAATTCTCAGGAGCATCGCTAAACATCATCAATGCAATATTCTTAGGATAAAGATTTTCTGAAGTTCCTTCCGATAGGTTCATTTGTTTACAAATTTCCTCTATTGTTAATTTCAAACTATCATTATATAATTTACTTCGTATTTCATACAAGTGGTTTTTTATTAAAGTAAGACTCAAATCTTCTATTTTACCATTTCGATTAATTCTATCATCAAATGGGATATTTGCTGTAAGTGAAATCAGCTCTCTTTGTTGTTCGATATTAGCAACAATTGTACTTGAATATTGCCTTATGTAATATTCCCAAACCTTATGTTTTGAAGTTACATCTTTAGGTACTTTGTATGGCCTGTTACTACCAGCCGGTACCCATAATACAAGCAAATTTTTATTCTCAAATTCTTCGAGTGATATATGTGGAAAATATGCCGGACTCATCAAATTGCAATAACCTATCAGTTCTTTTTGGATTTTGTCAAAATCATCAATAGGGAACCCTTCAATCGGGCGTTTTATCATACCATTGATTTCTTCTATGCCAACAACTATATATCCGCTTCCAAGATTCTCAAAATCATTGGCAAAGCCGCAAACGGTTTGCATTATCTTTGAAGGGTTCCAACCTTTTTTAAATTCAATCCGTTCATATTCAACTACTTTACCTGAAAGTAATTCGTTTACATTTATTGGTATTGACATAATTATCCTTCTTAATAATTTTTCATTTGTTTTTTTTATTTCTAAAAATCATAAATTCAATCCATTTTTTCATTAAATAACTCAAAAACTCCTTTAAATTGCTTTGTATTGCCCTAAAAATACTTCATTTTGCCTTTAAAACAATTCACATTGCCTTTAAAACACTTTGTTTTGCCTTTATAATACTTTATATTTCCTTTTTTTTAACTCTCAATTATCCATTTTCAACTTTCAATTCTCCATTTTCAACTTTCAATTCTCCATTTTCAATTTTCAATTCTCCACTATCAACTTTCAATTATCAACTACTTCCACTTTTCCACTCAAAAGGTCATTCATTAGCCCGGCTTTAAGACGTTTGAGCTTAGAAAGGGTTTCTGTTTCTACAAAAACCAAAGAATCAATTTCACTTAAATAATCACATATTCTATTTTGTTCTCTTTCATCAGAAGACAAAGGAAATATCATTTTTTTTATATCTCTTATCACAATTCTTTTAAGAGCACTTCCAGATATAAATTTTATTAGATTTTTATTGAAGTATTGAGATTTCAATAAATATGATAAATATAAAGAAGAATATTTGTCCGATGGTCTCAATATAGCGATTGATGACAAGATTACAATTTTTTTATCTTTATTAAATACAAATACTTTGCCTATAGTACCATCTTTAGATAAAAGAATATCACCTTTCAGAGGCTGACAATTTTGTGAAACAAGGACTTCGTAATCTCTGATAGAAATTTTAGTACAAGAATTATAATTAAAATCAAATTCTTCCATATCTTTTACATTGCCAATAACAAAACCTTCTTCTCGTGCTTTAGGGCTAAAATGCGAGCCATCACTGACATAAATACAAACCTCTTCCAATCTCTTCACTTCCCACTCAACAGGTATTCTGCCAAGAGGTGAGTCTTTAAATTTATGAGTTGCTTCGGAGCGTATGTTTCCGTTTTCATCAATACCTTTTGTAAGCAGGTCTTGCATCATTCCGGTTTTCATTCTCTTGTATTTAGCAATTAGCTTTTCGCTATCTTCAATTGCTTTATCCGCAGTAGAGAGTATTTCTGCTATTCGTGTTTGGATGGATTTATCTAAAGGGATATTTACTAAATAGTCCAACAACTCATTTCTTTTTAAGTGTTTCATTGTTGAACCATGAGCATCATTTTCAAATTTGATAATATGGTAATCAAGTAAATGTTTTAGGAAAAATATATTATTGTCTTCTTTAGGAATTACTTTATATAAATGTTGGTTTAGAACTGCATCATTCATATTCCAAATTTTTGCAACAAAAGATGCACTCCACGAAAAAATCAAATCGCCTTTGAAAATTAAATTATTCTGAGGAACTTTACCAGAATAATAATCATAAGATGTTAATGGATTTTTGAGTTGTTCAATTCGTATAATTGGTAAGCCATCTTTAACCCAATCTTTTGGTTTAAAGGCATATCCATTAATATAATTAGCCAATGCTCCAAGTTTAACTTTTTCCCACTTACTCATAGAAAATTATTCCTTATTTTTTTTGGAAAGTTGTTTAACCTGTTGGATGCCTGATAAAGATTAAAAGGTCTCGAATTCGCCACCTTAAAAATTTTAATTCCCTCGAATTCTATAGAATAAGAAATGAATTTATACATACTTCAACTCCTTCAAATAATGGTTTAGTTTTTCAAGAGTATCATTCCTTTCTGCCTCAATCTGTTTTAAAGGAGTAGAATACTTATCCCAAAGATTTTCGAGAGCAGAGATTAAAGCTCTTTTCTCGAAATTGAGGTATCTTAGCAATTCGTTATTTGCCGTGTCGAATAGCTTTTTAAGAATTAGCTCTTTAGCTTGTTCCTCAGTAATTTGACCTCCTATTTCTTTGAAAGTAATTTCAATTTTCTTTATAGCTACTTCGATAATAAGTTTCTGGCTTTGCATTTTGTCAAAGCTCTTTTTAAGAGTTTGGAATATTTTCAGATTTGATTGATAGAAACCATTTTTCTGATTCTCGATTTTATCCTTCGATTTTTTTAGCTTTTTGATGTTGGATTGAATAGCTTTAATAATTTCTTCCAAAGTAGAGTTTTCATCAAAATCCAATTGGGCATTTGAAAGAACTTTTTTCAATTCTTCGTTAAACTTTGAGAGTTCTTCAAGAGCTTCATCATAAGCAGATTGATAGTCTGCAATGGAGTCATCAAGACCATATTTTTTAAGCTCAATTTTAAGAATCAAGTCAGCGTTTTTGGCTTTAAATAGTTTATTGAGTTCCTTCAATTCGGATTCCGTATCTTTAATGCTATTCAATTGCTTTTGGTATTTATTCTTTTCTACCTTAGCGCTCTTATCATTTAATTCTTCAAGGTCATTAATTTGATTTTGAAGATATTCTTTAATGGTTGTTAAAGTAACTTTTTCATCTTCATCCGGCTCATAGTCAATATCTTCAATAATTTCATCAAGAACCGACTCTTTTTCTGAAATTTTAGCTTCAGTTATATTTATTTCTTCCTTTTCAAGGGCAAAGAATTTCTCAATAATGTATTCATCAGGAATAATGTTTGGCTCCCACCCAGATGATGAAACTGTTTTTAAATCATATTTTATATTCTGCCACCAATTTACAAACACACTGGCGGCTTGAAACTCGTCTAAAACTGTTGATGTCAAAAGATTTTTCTTTAGTAAGTACATCAATTCGCTTCTGATAGTTGGAATATTTCCATTGCTAATTGTAAGGTAATCTGCAATACCTTCAGCAACGACACCATATCTAATCTCATTATTTTTGACCTCATTTTTAAAATTATCAAATTTGGTTTTAGCTTCCTCCCACCATTCTAAGATTTTCTTATTAAGAATTCGATATGTATTTATGATAGATTGATGTGATTCTATTAGTTGTTTAATACTTTCTTTTGATTGAATTATATCTTTAAAAAGTTGATAATTTTTGTCTTGCTTGTAGAATACATCTTTATAATCAAAGTCAAATTTATTGAAAAATTTCTGATAACTCGAAATCTCGATTAAAGGAATTCCTCCGATCAAATGAGCTTTAACATCTTCGGGTTCAGGCTCTGGAGTATTATCAACATATCTGCGAATATTTAAGTTGAAGTCATTTTCTTCAATTTCTGCTATGTCAACCAGTCTTGAATATTTAGGAATCTCAAGTTTATTATCAAATACAAATACTATTTTTTCTATGTCTTCAGGTCTAAGTTTATTTTGCCTTTTACCTTCAGCAAATTCAGCATCAGCATTTATAAATAGGATTTTATTTTTTCTTATTTCCGGTTTGTTTTTATCAACAATTAAAATACAAGCTGGAATACCGGTTCCATAGAACAAACCAACAGGCAAACTAATAATTGAATCAATAATTCCATCCTTGACAATACCTTCCCTTATAACTTTTTCCTTACCACCTCTAAACAAAACACCATGAGGCATAACAGTCGCCATTTTACCGATACGATTCAAACTATAAATCATGTGTTGAACAAACATCAAATCAGCTTTTTTGCCTGTTTCAGGAGCAAAGCCATACTTGAATCTCTGTGGATTTTGTATATTTGCTTTATTGTAGTTAAGTGAAAACGGGGGATTAGCAATAACTCTATCAAAATCATCTTTAGGTCTTCCATTCTCGTGTTTGTGCAAAGGTTCGAGTATAGTATCTCCATTTTCAATTCTTGGGTCTTTGATTCCATGAAGAATCATATTGATTTTACAAATAGACCATACAGTACCATTTGATTCTTGACCTAATAGAAGTAGATTATCTGGATTCTGCCCTTGCTCCTCAACATACTGCATAGATTGAATCAACATACCTCCAGAACCAACAGTAGGGTCGTAAACAGACATTCCTTCTTGAGGTTTTAAAATCTGTACCATTAATCGAACTACTTCATTAGGAGTATAAAATTCGCCTCCTTTTTTCCCTGCAGAATCGGCAAAGAACTTAATCAAATATTCGTAAGCCGCTCCAAGTAAATCAGGAAACTCGAAATTCTCGTTTATCAATTTCGGAAAATTATTAAAATGATTTATAAGGTCAATAAGCTGCTGTTTTGAAAGAACTTGCTTGTTGTTAACAGTCTTGTTGAAATTTATATTATCTGCCAAAACGCCACGCAATGCATCATTATATTCTTCCAAAGAAGAAATAGCGATATTTAACGATTCTCCAACATTTTCCTTCAAATCTTTAATTTCTGACCATCTTGCCCTTTTAGGAACAAAGAAAGTATCAGAATAAGAGGAGGGAATTTCTAAAATATCCTCTAATTGCAGTTGTTCGAGAAAAGAATACCTTTTTTTTAGTTCAAGATATTTAACTTCAAATTCATCGGACATCCTTTTAATAAACAACATCCCGAAAATATATTCCTTAAATTCCGAAGCATCAAGTTTGCCACGAATTTTATCAGCCGAAGAAAACAAGAAATTTTCAAGTTGGCTTAATGTTATTTTCTGTTTACGCATAATCTTTTTTCATCTCTTTTCTTAAATTCGTTTGTATTCTATTACCTTGTGACTCCAAAATATTAGTCTGTATTAATTGAACCCAAGATTTCATTTGTAATATATTTTTTTAAATCTTCAGAATCTGTATAGAATGTAAATCCAGCCTTATTCAAAATTTCTTCAAGCTCTTTTTCTTCATTTAGAATAAAAGCTACAGGTTTACTTAAACCTGTTTGAATACCGTCTGGCCATGCTAAATCTATTATAGCAGTTTTGTTTTCACCAAAGATAAGTTCAAACTGAAATTCTCCAGCAGGTAAACCCTTTGATAAAATCCATTCATTAATGTTTTTGATAATTGATTCTTCTTCTTCATCTGCAATACCACCTAATATATCAGTAGTAGTTATTACTTCTCTATTTGCAAAATCCTGAATTTCACTTTCCTTTACAGAGCCAGAGTATAATTGATTCAAAAAATCATTAGCTGCTTTAGCGAGTAATTTCTTTCTTGCTTCAATAAAGTCAAGATAATTTTCAATCTTCCATAGATATTCATCAGTTGGGATCCAATGAGACTCGAGTACTCCAGGATTTTTATCAGAAAATTCTTTTAGATAATCTGATGGAAGTCTATCCGATATATAAAGATTTGTATCTTTAGTAAGAAAAGTATAATTTGATAGAGCGTTAACCTCAGCTCTTGAATAATTCAATTTATAAAGCTGTGCTTTTGGAAAAATATGATGTACTTCGAGACTACTCATTTTTCCAAGTAAATGATTTGACAATTCTAAATTTGAGCATAAATCTCGAGTATGGCAAACTCTAGTTAGCATATAAAGAAGAGGATAAAACCTTGCTCCAGTGCTCCATCCGCTAAAATCTTGAGGTGATAGTTTTAAATCTGCCCTGTTTTGTCTTAGCATCTGGATTAAATCATCAATTGATTTGTTCTGAGATTCCACAATATTTAGATCCTGAGATAAAACACTTTCTGTAGAACCTGCATAACGCCCCCAAAGAAAAGTATGAATATACCAATACAAAATTTTATCTAAGCTTTTCAAATCACTTTTTAATTTAGGATTCTGTTTAATAAGTCTTAATATTAGAGGAATAGAATAACGACTACCAAGCACTCTATCATGATCAAGGCCAAGCCTTGATGATATAAGATTAAGAACGAAATCAATTGCTTTTTCTGATTCTTTTAACTCGGATTTAAATTGTTCTGTTTTGATGTCCTTAAGTG
>DAOMQA010000005.1:0-138047 GCA_035445085.1 Kapaibacterium sp. (SeqCode) | reverse complement strand
CTATGACTTTTTTTCCACATCTTAATATTGCATTATAGAACGCAACTTGGTATTACTACCCATATCTATTTAAGTCGTTTCAATATTATCCAATAGTTGATGTTATAATCTGGTTATTAGCTATAGTATCCTTTTATCTTATAAATAAAAAATAACATCTTTTCTTTATTATTTCGTTTATACACTTTTACCTAAAAAACCGTAATTAGTATGTTTAAAGCGTTAGTAGTTCGTGAAATTGAGCCTAATAAGTTTACAAGAAAGGTTGAAAATGTAAATTTTGATTTTTTAAATAATAATGAAATTTTAGTTAAAGTTCATTATTCATCTTTAAATTACAAGGATGCACTTTCGGCACGTGGGCATAAGGGTATTTCTAAATATTATCCTCATATACCTGGAGTTGATGCCTCTGGAATTATTGAGCAAAGTAATAGCCAAGATTATAAGGTTGGCGATAAAGTAATAGTTACTGGATACGACTTGGGGATGAACACTAAAGGTGGATTTGCCGAATATATATCTGTTCCAGCAGAATGGCTAATAAAGTTACCAGATAACTTAACACTCGAAGAAAGTATGATGTATGGGACTGCTGGCTTTACGGCAGCAATTTGTGTCGATGAAATTATAAAAAAGGGTATTTTACCTCAAGATGGAGATGTTCTCGTAACTGGTGCAACAGGGGGCGTCGGGATAATGGCAGTAGGTATACTTGCTAAGTTAGGCTACAAGGTAGTTGCATCTACGGGTAAAATGAATATGAGTGAAAAACTAATGCAAGTTGGTGCATATAATGTTATAGATAGGAATGACCTTATTGACAATTCAGGACGTCCATTGCTTGCATCTAAATACATTGCTGCCATAGATAATGTAGGGGGTGCTACCTTATCTTCTGTTTTTAGAGCAATAAAGATGCATGGTATCGTTTGTGTATTAGGCAATGTTTCTGGCGATACTTTCGAAACAAATGTATACCCCTTTTTATTACGTGGAGTGAGCATGATAGGAATTGATTCAGCTTCAAAAAGTAGCGATTTACGGCAATATCTTTGGAATAATTTAGCAAATGATTGGAAAATTGATAATTTAAAGAATTTAATAAAAGAAGTGAAGCTAGACGGATTAAGTGAAGAAATTGACCGAATCTTAAAAGGTCAGCAATTTGGTAGAATTTTAGTTAATTTAAAATAAATTATAAGAGGTTATATATAATTATGAGCTTAGAACAAAAAATAAATGAAGGAATGAAGGAAGCAATGAAGAGCGGTCAGCGAGAACGATTAGATACTTTACGTTCAATTCGTGCTGCAATAATTGAATTTGCTAAAAGTGGTGCTAATCGTGAAATGAATAGCGATGATGAATTAAAAATATTAAATACCCTTGCAAAGAGGCGAAAAGACTCAATAGAGATGTATGCTAATGCTAGTAGAATAGATTTAAAAGAAAAAGAAGAACTTGAATTGAAAATTATTCAAGAATTTATGCCGCCTCAACTTAGCGATGAAGATATAAAAGCAATTATTCAAGATGTTGTTGCACAAACTGGGGCCACATCACAAAAAGATATGGGGAAAGTAATGGGCTTAGCAATGAAGAAACTTACAGGACAAGCTGACGGAACGAAAGTACAAATTATAGTAAAAGAAGTTTTAGGTATTTCTGAATGAGTTCTGAATCGAGAATAAGGGAAATGGATAATGAGAACCCTTATAAAAGTGATGTGTTAAGAGAAAGTTTAAAGCAATTAGAGTTTAATAATGTTTTAGAGCAAATTGCTAAGTTTGCATATTCGGATCTTGGTAAAGATATTGTGCTTAAATCTATTCCAAAAGATGATTTAGAATTCTTGCAGAAAGAGCATAACCTTATTGAAGAAATGATGGATATGCACTACAAAGATAGCATACCTTCTTTAGATGGGCTAAACGATATTAGTCAGAAACTTTATAAATCTATGATTGAAAATGCTGTTCTTAGTGCAATTGATATTTTAAATATATTAGATACTATTAAAGTTTTTAGATATGTTAAAAATCATTTTATTGATAAAGAAGAGCAATTTGCAGAGTTATATGAATTAAGCTCTAATTTATATGAAAATAGAATATTAGAAAAGCACATTAGCGAAGCTATTGACGAGAATGGTGAAATTAGAGATAGTGCAACCAGAGAATTACAACGTATAAGAAGCGATATTAGAATTAAGTCTGCAAAGCTAAGAGATAGATTACAAAAAATCCTCAAAAGAGTGAGTGAAGAAGATTTAGTTAGAGATGATTTTTACTCTATTCGCGAAGGTAGATTTGTTTTGCCTATGAAGGTTGAAAATAAGAGGGTTTTGCCTGGTATTATTCACGGAATTTCACAAACAGGGGCAACAGTTTTTGTTGAGCCTTCCGAAATTGTAGATATGAATAACGATTTGTCTTTGTTGCATAATGAAGAACAAAGGGAAATGTATAAGATACTATCTAATCTAACAGATGAAATAGGCAAAGAAGCAAATCAAGTACTATACTCCTTGTCACTCATTGCCCACTTTGATTCCGTATTGGCAAAAGCAAAATATGCAATTGAATATGGTGGTATTAAGCCTATTGTTTCGGATAATGATTTGATATGTCTTAATAATATTAGACATCCTCTTTTAGTTCATGCAAAAGGCTCAAAAGGTGTCAAGCCTCTTTCTATAGAATTTAATTCCAATATTCGTGGACATTTGATATCAGGACCTAACGCGGGTGGTAAAACTGTCGCTCTTAAAAGCGTAGGTCTTAATATTTTGATGGCAATATCTGGTATATTTCCATTAGGAGAATGTCAAACAAATTTTAGGTATGTTTTCACTTCTATCGGAGATCAACAATCTATTGAGAATGATTTATCAACTTTTTCTTCGCAAGTGTACAGGTTAAAAAAGATTATTGATAATTATAACAAAGATTCACTAGTTTTGACCGATGAAATTGGTTCTGGTACTGACCCACAAGAAGGCGGTGCATTAGCGTCTTCCTTGATTGATTCATTTTTAAATATAAAATTATATTTTATTGCAACTACCCACCAATCATCATTAAAGACTTATGCTTTAAATAAACCTGAGATTGCAAATGATTCCTTAGAATTTGATAGCCAGAAATTAAAGCCTACTTATAAATTCCTTAATGGTATTCCGGGTAATTCTTATGCTTTTGTTCTTGCTGATAATATAGGAATACCAAATAATATTATAAATAGGGCTAAGAAATATCTTGGTGGTAGGCATAATGAATTAGAGGATAGTATTGCTTTATTACAAAAATATAAGCAAGAAGCCGAAAGTAATGCCTTGTTATTAGCCGAAGAAAAGTTAAAATTAGAAAAATTAAGAATAGATTACGAGAAAAAATTATCAGAATTTAAAGTAAAGAAAGCAGAGCTAATAAATAAAGCTAAAGTTGAAGCACAGCAAATAGTGAGCGATGCAAATTCCTTAGTTGAGAAAACAATAAAAGAGATTAAGGAAGCACAAAAGCCAATTGCTGAAGTAAAGGTTGAATATAATAAGCAAAAAGAAAAACTTGAAAAAGAAGTAATTAAGATTAGTAAGCATAAGCAAAATCAAGAGCAACCGACAAAATTGAAAGAAGGAGATATAGTTAGTCTGATAAATAGTAATTCTACAGGTACAATTATAAGTGCCGATGATACTCAAAAAACAGCTTTAGTAGAATTTAATGGGTTCAAAGTAAAAATATCTTATAATGAACTTAAATTAGCAAAAAAAGAAATTATTATTCAGTCAAATAGTGATTTTATTAAATTTGATGTAAAAAATCGTATTGATGTACGAGGTATGCGTGCTGACGAAGCTATTAGAGAAATAGATTTATTTATGCAAGATGCAATTATGAATTCTGTTTCTATGCTCACCATCGTTCATGGGAAGGGGACTGGAGCATTGCGTGAAGCTATTCATAGGTATTTAAAAGGTATCGAACAAGTGAAATATTTTAAATTAGGGGAATTAACTGAAGGCGGAGCAGGCGTAACAATTGTAGAATTAAGGTGATTTTATAAAATTACGAAGTGCAGTATGAATATTTATCAGGGATACGATATAGAACAACTATCGGAGCTATATATAAATGGCAAATCAAATATTGATATAAATGAAAGTTATAGATATGTTGCTAACATTGCCAATAGCCATTACGAAAATTTTCCTATAGCTTCGTTCCTTATACCAAAGGAGCTACGAAAGTATATTTTTGCTATTTACGCTTTTAGTAGATTAGCGGACGATATTGCAGATGAAGATTTTGTAGAACACGAACTTAAATTGAATATACTTGATAAACTCAATCATAGTATTCAGAATATTCTGAATAAAGAGCAAATTAATAACCCAATACTACAATCTTTGCAAGATACAATACTGCGATTTAATTTGCCCATAGATTTATTTAGTAATTTAATTAGTGCCTTCAAAAGTGATGTAGATTTTCACCAAGCAGATAATTGGGAGGAAACATTAGATTATTGTAAAAAATCAGCCGACCCAGTTGGAGAGTTAATTCTACGTATATTTAATGAGCAGTCGGAACAGAATTTACTCTTATCGCATTATATTTGTAGCGGTTTGCAGCTTATTAATTTTTGGCAAGACTTGTCAAGAGATTTGCAGCAAGGCAGATGTTATATACCTAAGCATATTCTTCGAAAACATAACATTGCATACCAGAATTTAGGATTAGTTGGAAAAAGTTCTCAAATTAACGGAATGTTAGGTGAAATATATGACTATACAGAAGAACTATTTGAACAAGGTAGTCTTTTACCTAAGAATATTCAGAATAAAATGTTGAGTAAAGAACTTAGTGTTATTATAGATAGTGGCGGTTTAACTTTAAGAAAAATTAGAAAGTTAGAAAATAATATTTTGCAAATTAGACCAAAAATTATTAAATTTGAATTAATAGTAATTATTATAAGAGCATTTTTAAAATAAAAAAATATGAGCATAATTACACAAAATGATTTGGCAATACACGAGAAGGTACAAGCTCCTTTAACTCAAAAATCTAACTTTGCCTATTCATTTAGCTTCTTGCCAAAAGAGGAAAGGTCGGCTATTAATTCAATATATGCGTTTTGTAGCTATATTGACGATATTGTTGATGGTACTCCTAATATAAATAGTAAATCGATTGTAAAAAAACTCGATAGATTAGCTTGGTGGGAAAATGAAATTGAAAAAGCATATTTGGGTAATAATGATACATATTATTTGAAGCAGTTTAATAAACTGATACAACGATTCGATATTCCAAAGCAATACTTTTTTACTCTCATTGATGGTGTACGTCGAGATTTGATTCAACACCGTTACCAAACATTTGAAGAATTAAAAGACTATTGTTATTCTGTAGCCAGCGTTGTTGGACTTATTAGTATAGAGATTTTTGGATATAAATATGAAGAAACTAAAAATTATGCTATAAATTTAGGCTATGCCTTGCAACTGACAAATATTTTACGAGATATAGCTGTTGATAAAGAGCGAGGGTATATTTATATTCCAAAAGAAGATTTAATCAAGTTTGAATATTCAGAAGAAGATATTATAAACGCTGTATACAATGAAAATTTTATTGAGTTAATGAGATTCCAAACTGGAAGGGCTAGAGAATATTATTATAAAGCAAGAACCTCGCTACGACCTGATGAAAAGCCTACTATTGTAGCAGCGGAAATAATGGATTCTATTTACTATAGACTGTTAGAAAAAATTGAATTAGAACGGTATGATGTCTATAGCCAGAGAGTAAAGGTCTCTACAGTTCATAAAGCTATGCTTACAGCAAAAAAATGGTTGTCGATGAAAATGTTTATTCAACGCTTTTTAAAAGATAAGATGAAATAAACGAAATTTTCACTATTTTTGTCTTTAGTGTTTTGTAATTATCATAGAAGTAGTAATGCAAATAGAATTTAATAAAGAAGAGATATTAGAAGTTGAAAAGCATATAGCTAAATACCCTGAGAAGAAAGCTGCACTAATGCCTATTTTATGGATGGCACAAAATAAATGGGGCTGGTTGTCTATCGAAGTTATGGAATATGTTGCAAAATTATTAGAATTACCACTTATCCAAGTGCAAGGCGTGGCTTCGTTCTATACAATGTATTTCAAAAAACCTATGGGGAAATATCATGTTCAGGTATGTACAAATGTTTCGTGTATGCTACGTGGTGGCGACAAAATATATTTGCATGCTAAAGAGCGTTTTGGCATAGGGCATAACGAAAGAACTAATGATGGCTTTATTTCTTTAGAAGAGTGCGAATGTATGGGAGCTTGTAGTGGAGCGCCAATGATTGCTATTAATGAAGACTTTTACGAAAACTTAAATATTGACTCTTTTGATAAATTAATTGACAATTTAAAATAAAACTTGTTACAAATTCTTACTTTAATTGTCTATATATAAGTATTTAATTGTATTTGAAGAAAATGTTTTTACTTAAAAATATAAATCTTTCAAAAATATTACTTGCTGTAATTTCGATTGCTTTTTTAATGAATGTTATTACTAATAACACCTATATAGATATATTGAGTTTACAAGCTAAGTCAATTTTTACACAGCTGTCCTTATGGAAATTGCTGACCTTTCCATTTGCTATTCATACGGTAGATAGTTTTGTATTGTTTGCTTTTGTATTTCATTTCTTTGCTGAAAAATTAGAAAATATAATCGGCTCAATTCGTTTCGGACTTTGGCTACTTATACTTAATACAATATTTGCTGGTATACTTACACTATTGTTCTGGAATTCTAATTTTTCATTTTCTGGCTTAGATAGCATCTCATTTTTTGTGATTTCTTTATATTTAATGCTGAAACCTAAGTCGTATATCAAAATTATTAAATCAAAAATGTATGCACTGCCTGCTACATTATTGTTTATGATGATATGGATGTCTATTAAAATAATGAGTTACGGACTTAATGATATTGAAATGGCAATGAGTACGCTATCTTCTTTTGTTTTTGGTGTAACGACATCATTAATTATATACTTCCAGATTAGACTGTATACAAAGAAGCAAATAACACAAAATAATTTTGTAGTAGAGCAAAGAACTAGTAATGAAACAAATGATGTTGAATACCTTTCTGCAATAAAAGAAAGGAATTTAAGCTACTTATATAATACAGATAAAATTAGCCGTGAAGCTGTCTCTGAAGTTGATTATATGGAAAACTATGACTTTGCTTTCCATGGTATTTCTGAAGATGCTACAGTAAATGAAGAACGTCTAAATTATATCCTTGACAAAATGAACGATAAAGGTGAGGCTTCTCTAACAGTATCAGAGAAAAAATTCCTTTATTTCTACTCCAAGCAATTATAAAAATTTTAAAATTTTCATTGAGAAAAACATGACTGAAAAAAATACTTATCTAAATGTAGATAAAATAGTAAAACATATAGATATCAAATCTTTCGATGCTACTAATTTAGTAGAGCAAATGGGGGCTACTGCTTTTCAAGCGCGTAACTTACATAGAGCAGCAAAGATTTATGAAATGATGCTACAAGACAAAGACTGCTTAGTATATCTTACATTAGCAGGATCATTAATTAGCGCTGGTATGAAAAATATCGTTGTTGATTTGCTGAAAAATAATATGGTTGATGCTATTGTCTCTACTGGTGCCAATATTGTAGACCAAGATTTCTTAGAAGCATTAGGCTTTAAACATTACCAAGGCAGTCAATTCGTTGATGACAACGAACTTAGAGAATTAATGATTGATAGAATTTATGATACCTATATAGATGAAGAAGATTTAAGGGTATGCGATATGACTGTTGCTGATATTGCCAATTCTTTGCCACCTAAAGCGTATAGCTCAAGAGAATTTATAGAAGCAATGGGTAAATATCTTGTCGATAATAATAAAGGTGAAGATTCAATCATTAGAGTAGCATATGAAAAAGGTATACCAATCTTCTGCCCGGCTTTTTCTGATTGTTCTGCTGGTTTTGGATTAGTTCACCACCAATATAATGCTAAAGGCGAGGTAGTAACTATTGACTCTGCAAAAGACTTCTTAGAATTAACTAGAACAAAAATTGAAGTTGGCACTTCTGGCATATTTATGCTAGGTGGTGGTGTTCCAAAGAATTTTGTACAAGACGTAGTTGTTGCTGCCGAAGTATTAGGTATTGATGCTGAAATGCATAAATACGCCGTCCAAATTACAGTTGCCGACGAACGTGATGGAGCTTTGTCGGGTTCAACTCTTAAAGAAGCTAGCTCTTGGGGCAAAGTAGAAACCAACTTTGAGCAAATGGTGTACTCCGAAGTTACTATCTCGCTTCCACTTATTGCAAGCTATGCTTATCATAGTAAATCTTGGGAAGGAAGAAAAGAAAGAAGATTAAATGATTCTTTGAATAGTAAATAATGAATGATATTAACAAAAATGACTGCTTAAAGCTCATTCACCAAAGCAAGCGAATCATAATTACAACACATACTAACCCAGACGGAGACGCTATTGGCTCCGCTCTGGGCTTGTTTTACTATTTAAAGACTATTGGTAGGTCTGCCTTTATTATTAATGATAGCGTTACTCCTTCAAACTTGGAATTTTTAGATGTAAACAATGAGATAAGAACTTTTAGTTACTCCGATGATAATACACTTATTAATAATGCAGATTTAATTTTAATCTTAGATTTAAATGATCCAAAGCGACTTAGAACTATGCAGGATATTGTGCTTAATTCTCCTGCAAAGAAAATAATGATAGACCATCACTTATCGCCAGTAAATTTCGCAGACTATTACTACGGCGATACGAATTCAGCTTCTACTGGAGAATTAGTATGGTCATTGATAAGCGGTAATATAAATCTACAGAATATACCTTTGGCAAATGCAGTTTATACAGCAATAATGACCGATACAGGGTCATTTAGATTTGAAAAGACAAATAGTAAGACTCATAGAATGATAGCAGAATTAATTGATTTAGGGGCAAAGCCAGATTATTGCTACGAAATGGTCTATAATCAATCAACATTAGCAGCCTTGAAAATGTTAGGTCTAGCTTTTTCTAATTTACAATTATTCAACGATCAGCAACTTTGTATAATGGAATTAGGGAAAGATATGTTTGATGCTACTGGAGCCACTATTGAGGATACGGAAGGTTTTGTTGAAAAAACTTTAAGCATCAAGGGAGTTAAGCTAGGTATTCTTATTTCATATCTAAGAGACAAAGATGAGATAAGAGTGTCGTGCCGTTCCAAAGAAGGCTTTGTAAATGCTCGCGATGTCGCAGTTCAATTTGGTGGCGGCGGTCATACTCACGCTGCAGGCGCTAGAATTTATAATACAGATATTGCAAACGCACGTAACCAAATAATGCAAACTGTAAATAGTCTAATTGTAGAGAATAAGTTTTATAATAATGTTAAGTAAAAAAAATATTAATATTTTGTCATTACAGAATTATTATTTATTTTGCAGAGTATATTCAAATTAATTTATAAAATTAAATATGAGAAAAGCATCTATCTTGGTTGTTGATGATAATAAAATCACAACGAAACTTCTTAGAAGATATTTAGAAGCAAATGGCTACGAAGCACGTGAAGCCTATGACGGCATTGATTGTTTAGAAAAGGTTGAAGAACAGCAGCCAGATGCGATTGTGCTTGATGTAATGATGCCGAGAATGGATGGTTATGAAACGGTTGAAAAACTTAAAGAGCAAGAACATACCCGTCATATTCCTGTCGTGATTGTTACAGCATTAAATGATGTCGCAAATCAACTAAAGTCTATTGATTCTGGTGCTGATGATTTTTTAAGCAAGCCTATAGAAGAAAGATTATTAATTGCTAAAGTTAAGTTACTATCCACTTTTAATATTCATTCTTTAAATTCTAAATTTTGTCGGCAATTAATTGATGATCTTGCTAATGGCAGTATAAGCCCACAAGATGCAAAGCAAAAGGCTGATGAATATTTGCAATAATTCGTTTTTATTATATTGTTATTTGAGAATTTTACAATAAACCATAGTAAACAACTATGGTTTATTTGCTATATTAACACTACTCTATTTTTTATATCATGAACTTACTTAAAAACAAATACACTATTTATAGATATTTATACCTCATTCCAATCTTTTTTATTTATTCATTTATTGGTACTTATTCACAGAAAAATACTGAACAATTTCGCTCATCAAAGGATATTGGCTTCTATCATTCTATATTTGCTGGTTTTGAATTAACTAAGGGCAATGAAGATTTTTTTAAACTTGTAGGCTCTTATCGTATTGATTATTACCAATCAAAGTTTCATACTTTTTTAGTAGGAGATTTAGAATATAAAGAAGGTAATAATTCTGTAATTAGTAACAAAGGTTTTTTGCATTATAGATTTATTTACCAAGGACTAAAGCATATTAATCCAGAGACTTTTTATCAAATTGAATATGATCACTTTTTATTAATGGAGCATAGAAATTTATTCGGAGCAGGAATTAGGATAGATATTTCAAATTATGCTGATTCAGATTCATCTACTAAAATTGATTTTGACCTTGGTTTTGGAATAATGAATGAATACGAAAAATATCAAATTAATAGCCCAGGTTATTCTGATTTAGTGCGGCTTACTAACTACTTAAGTATGTTCGTAATCTTTAATGAAAAATCTCAGCTCAACCTTGTTATGTATTTTCAACCAGCCGTATACGAATTAGATGATTATCGCATTCTAGCAGAAATGAAATTGCAATTCCCAATTTTTAGGAATTTCAATTTCTTCACTCAACTTAATTATAGATATGACAATGACCCATTACCCAATCTTAAATATTATACCTTGGGACTTAATAATGGCTTCTCGATACAATTTTAGTAGTTCTTATAAAAATCCTCATTTGCTATATCGATATACTTTAAAAAATAATTTGGCAGTGAGTAGTAGTCCCTGATATCAATTCTAAAAGGCAAATGACTTTCTATAAAGCTATTGTGTAGTTGTTTTAGTTCATTTTTTGAAATAGCTTGTCCGTCGATAGATTTAATGATTAAATCCAAATCGCTAGCACTATGTGCATCGCCTTTGTACCTGCTGCCGTATAATATTATTTTGCATTTACTTCTTAAATTCTCATTTAGTATCTGAACAATCATCTCTTTATGTCTATTGTTTAATTTCATCTTTATTCAGTCTATTTAGTTTTTTGATTAGACTCTTCGTATCTTTAATAAAATTGTTTAAAAGGAATAATATATCTTCGGCATGTTCTTCGCCATAGTTATGTGCCGCAATATTTCGCTCATCTCTATAATTTAGCCAATTTTCTGCTTCTTTTATAGTTATTATGGAATGCTGTGCAGCCTGTCTAAATATATCTTTAAAGTATAATGAATCAGCCTTTTTGGAACTAAATAAATATAGGCGCAAAGCTCTTTTTAGCAAACTGCCGGCTTGTTCTAATATTAATTCAAAAACCTTAACGACTGCCGTTCTATAAATATCATATTCTATGCTATTACTATCCATTGTTTGCATACTTTGGGTAGCCGATATAAGAATTTTTAAGCATTTTGATATATAAGTTGTATCAATTTTATTCACTAATTTTTTCCATATAAAGAGTATTATTACACAATAGCGACGGATTATCTCTAATATAATTCATTCATTTGTATAATAATGTTTATTTTTGTGGTAAAGAAATAAGAAATTTATACATGAGTTTTTGGAATACATTTAACGGTCCTATTTATGCTCTTGCACCAATGGAGGACGTAACTGATACCGTTTTTAGACAGATTATATTAAAAATATCAGACCCACAGTGCCTAAATGTCGTATTTGGTGAGTTCACTTCTACCGATGGTTTGTGCCACCCAATTGGGAAAGATAGAGTATCTCATAGATTATTAATAAGTGATACTGAAAGAAAGATTTTAAATGATAAAAATATTAAAATTGTTGCCCAAATTTGGGGGCATAGTCCCGAAATTTTTGCAAAAGCAACTAAATTAATAAATGAAGAATATAAATTCGATGGTATTGATATTAATATGGGATGCCCAGTAAAAAAGATTGTTAAGCAAGCATCATGCTCAGAGCTAATTAGATTCCCAGAACTGGCAAAAGAAATAATTCTTGCAACAAAAGAGTCAAGCAAAATTCCGATAAGCGTAAAAACTAGAACAGGTATAAAGTTTCACGAAACAGAAAAATGGATAGAATCGCTAATGTCGGTTAGCCCTGCTGCAATAACATTGCACGCTCGTACTCAAAAAATGATGTCTGACTATCCAGCAGATTGGGAACAATTAAAAGTTGCGAAAGAAGTAAGGGATAGCATTGATAAAAATGTCCCATTAATAGGGAATGGCGATTTAGTTAGTATGAGCCAAAGTAATGAGATGATTACTAAGTACCAAATTGATGGCGTAATGATAGGTAGGGGAATTTTCAAAAATCCATGGCTATTTAATAATACACAAGTTAGTCATAGTAGAATAGAAAAAATAGAGCTTATGAAAGAGCATTTTACCTTATTCATCAATACTTGGGGTAACGATAAAGGTATAGCTATAATGAAAAAGTTTTTTAAAATTTATACATCTGAATTCTTTGGAGCTGCGGAACTGCGTGGTAAGTTGATGGAACTAAATAATTCTGGCGATATTATTAAGCTAATGGATTGGGAATTAGAAAAAAAAGTTAGTGAAGTATTAGTAAATTAATTCTTGTTAAGAATTTAAGTATCTTTTTTAATACTTTTGCGTTTTAATAGATATAAAAGTTTTTTTTAAAAATATTAGGTAAAATGTATGTTGAAAAAAATATTATTGCTATTATGTGTTGCAATTATATTGCCGAATATAGCGCACTCGGAAGATCCGTACCAAATATTAGATAAATATTTGGAAGTTACAAAAGCATCTATTAGGAAGGATTCAATCCAGTCACTTAAGTTTACAGTAGTAGAAAATGCTTCTAACCCTCAAACAGGGCAAACAGCCTCTGCTACAGTAAAGTATTGGTATAAAAAAGATAGCTTATATAGAGTAGAGCAAGAAGCACAAGGTCAGAAATTAAAAGTTGGTTATGATGGAAAAATGTTATGGTGGGCTTCACCAATAGCAAATGGTAAGTTGGAAGAAGTGCCAAGTTCTTACGCCGATCAAGTAAAAGCTCAAATAGTAGGCGAAAATATTGTTGGTGGCTCGTATGCTAATTATAATAAAGACTCTTTAAAATTAGAGTTTGTCGAGAAAGTTACTGCTGATGAAAAAGAATTATTTAAAATTAAGCTAATAGGCGATAAAGCAGATCAGACAATGTTCTTATTCTTCGATGCAATTTCAGGATTGTTATATAAAATAGAAATTGAGACCCCACAAGGTATTTATGCACGTAAAACTAAAAATGTAACTAAATCTGCAGGCTTTTTCTTTCCTTTAAAGGTAGAAGAGTGGCTTGGAGATAAGAAAGTAAGCGAGAAAACATATCAAACAATTACCGTCAATCCAAAAATTGATGAAAGATTTTTCGCTATGCCAGAAAAATAAATAGTTTAAGACTATATATGAAATTGAATAATTACAATAAAATCGTAATTATAGTGTTTATGTAATTTTATTAAAACTTATTAAATTAGAAATTCAAAAGGGAGACTATCTAAATGAAAATCGAAGTAGTAATGCCGAAAATGGGCGAATCACTTCAAGAAGGAACAATTACCAAGTGGATTAAGAAGGTTGGAGATACTGTAGAACGCGATGAAATGATTTTAGAAATATCAACTGATAAAGTTGATACTGAAGTTCCAGCACCTAATTCTGGTATTTTGACTGAGATTTTAGTGCAAGAAGGAACAACTGTTGAAGTTGGTTCAATTATAGCTTATATCGAAACAGAAGCCTCACAAGCAAGTAGTGCTACTCCAATAGTACAGGCGCCTTTAGTAGAGACTGTTAGCCCAGCCCCAACTCCAATTATTACAAAAGAAGAACCAGTTGTTGCTCCTACTCTTACCCCTTCAAATGAGAACTTTGTACAAGTAGTAATGCCAAAAATGGGCGAATCACTTCAAGAAGGAACTGTTACTAAATGGCTTAAGAAAGCAGGTGACAAAGTAGAACGTGATGAAATGATATTAGAAATATCAACTGATAAAGTTGATAGTGAAGTACCTTCACCAGTAGATGGTGTATTAGCTGAAATATTAGTTAAAGAAAATGAAACTGTAGAAGTTGGAACACCTATTGCGAAAATTTCGACTAATGCAAATGTGTCCGTTCACTCTGTTCCAGCAAAACAAGAAACTGTTGCTCAAGCTATAGCTACTCCAGCTCCAGTTGTTGTACCAACACCAGTTGCTACTACTCCTATTCAAAATATTACAAGTGGAACAAAAGAAATACCTACAAGATATGAAGGCAATTTCTTCTCGCCATTAGTAAAAAGTATTGCTGAACAAAATGGCATTTTCTTAGAAGAATTACTTACTATAAAAGGTACTGGTATTGACGGTAGAGTAACTAAGGAAAATTTATTAAATTATATAAATAACAAAGGCGTTACTCCGGCTGCCACTGTGGCAAGTGTAGCACCTACTGCAGTTGTTGCTCCAGCTCCAGCTCCAGTTGCTCCAAAAGCTGCCCCAGCTCCAGTTGCTCCTTCAAAACCACAAGTGAATATACCAGCAGGTGCTGATTATGAAGTAATACCAATGGATAGAATTAGACAATTAATTTCTGAACATATGGTTTATTCTAAGCATACTTCTGCTCATGTTACAAGTGTTAGCGAAGTTGATGTAACAAATATTGTGAATTATAGAAACAAACATAAAGGTAGCTTTGAAAAGAGTGAAGGATATAAATTAACTTATACTCCATTTTTTGCTCAAGCTGTAATTGATGCCGTTCGCCAATATCCAATGGTAAACGTAAGTGTTGATGGCAAAAATATATTAAAGCATAGAAGAATAAATCTTGGTATCGCAACTGCGTTACCAGATGGAAACTTGATTGTTCCTGTCATCAAAGGTTCTGATATGTTAAATCTTAAAGGAATTTCTTATTCTATTCAAGATTTAGCTTCAAGAGCTAGAAACAAAAAGTTAAATCCAGATGAAATTCAAGGTGGTACCATTACTCTAACAAATGTAGGTACTTTCGGTACTTTATTTGGCACTCCTGTAATCAACCAACCTCAAGTTGTTATCTTTGGTGTTGGTGCTATTAAGAAACGTCCCGTTGTTATGGAAATTGAAGGCAATGATATAGTTGTTGTTCGCCATATGATGTACGTTTCTATTACTTACGATCATAGAGTTGTTGATGGTATGTTAGCTGGACAAACATTAGCTGCTGTAGTCAAGAACTTAGAATCTATGAACGAAAATACAATTTCATTGTAATTTAATAATAGACATTGAAAACCTTCTGAAAAATTAATTCAGAAGGTTTTTTTTTATTATGAGCACAGCATAATTTTGAAAGAAATAGTTTGTTGAAAAGTTTATTACAAATTACATTTGTATTTATGATATTTTAGCAAGTTATGATATTTTGTACATTTAAAATTTTAAATATAAATAGCAATAAAAATGAGTAAAATAAATAGTAGCAACTTTTTGGATAAACTTAGTAGTGGATATACACCATATATAATAATATCAGTCTTAGTGTTAATTGCCTATATAAAGGTCTTTAATTTTGATTTTTCTGGTTTAGACGATAAACTTCTCTTAATTGGTAACTTTGATTTTTTAAAACAATTATCTAATATTCCAGAAGCATTTAAAACAGATGCCTTCATTAAGGGATTAAATAGTCCATTTTATAGACCAATGCAAACAGTAGTATTTATTATTGAAACTCAATTTATGGGGGTAAAACCTGATACTACAATATACCACTCTATGAACTTAATTGTTCATATAATAAACTCTATCTTAGTTTTTGTGTTTTTAAAGAAAGTTCAAAGTAATAATACGATTTCTTTAATTCTTAGTTTAATATTTGCTGTAAACCCATTATTTGTACATTCAGTAGCTTGGATACCGGCTCTGGGTGATTTATTAGTAGCTACTTTTATATTTGCTTCATTTATAAATTGGATAGATTATATTAATAAAAATAATAATAAGTACTTATATTATAGCTCTTTATTATTTATAGCAGCCCTATTTTCAAAAGAAGTAGCAGCCGTTACTCCAGCATTGTTTATCTTGTACTATTATATTAACAAAACAGACGAATTTTCACTAAACAAACTTAAATTGCCATTTATATTATGGGTTTCGTCTATACTATTTTACTTCTATATGAGGTCTGGCGCCATCAAGGTAAGCTATGGAGATACTATATATAATATGGATAATTTAATGGCAAACTTACCTACTGTCTTTGAATTTATATCGAAATTTATATTAGGGGCAAAGCTTTCCCCAATGGCTGATTTTTCTACTTTTGTTACATTTTCTGGATTCCTGATATTAGCAGGTCTGTCATTTTATTTATACTTTTATAAAAATGCTGACTTTAAAATTATTTCTTTTGGTATTCTTTGGATATTCTTTTTTTTAGTGCCGACTCTAATGTTTAAGCATGGCTTAGGGGAACATGCATATAGTTATTTAGAACACCGTGCCTATTTGCCTATACTTGGGTTTGTATTTATATTAGTACCTATTTTATCTAATTTCTTAGATGATGAGAAAAAAAATAATAGAAAATATCTGTTATTATTATTAATTGCATTTTATGCTTTTCATACATATTCTTATTCTACCACATACAAAAACCCATTTACCTTGTATGGAAGGGTTATAGAAGAAAATCCTAAGTCAGCTATGGCGTATTATAATAGAGGAGTTTCTTTTAGAACCATAGGCAAAGCGGAAGAGAGCTTTAGGGATATAAATAAATCTTTGGAACTATATCCAGACTACTTAGAAGCTCTAGTGGATAGGGGCGTTGCTTATCAACAGCGAGGTGAATATAGGTTATCGGCTAAAGACTTAGAAAGAGCTATAAAAATTCAGCCTACAAATTATAAAGCTATTATGACCTTAGGGGTTGTTGCGGGAATTGCACATGATTATAAAACTGCAATTAAATTAATGAACAGAGCTTTATCTTTAAATAATAGAGATATAGCCGCTCTCAATAATAGAGGCTATACATATCTGCTCCTAAAAGATTATGACAAAGCAATGGCTGACTTTAGTGCGGCAATTAATATTAATCCTAATTTTGCTGATGCCCACCATAATAGAGGCAATTTATACTATACCCTGGGTAGGAATGATTTAGCTTGTAAAGATTGGGTACAAGCAGCAAAATTTGGAAATGCACAATCGGCAAAAAATTTAGAGAACCTTTGTAAATAGAATAGTTTACTTTTATCTATTAAATTGAATAGAGCAGATATAAATTATAAGAGGGGTATTATATACTCCTTTCTTTTTTTATAAAAATTGTAATCAATTAATTATTTTGAAATATTCAATAAATGTTGTCGTTAATATAAGTATCATTAGTTATATTGAATTAATGGGGTTTATGATTAAAGAAAAGAATACTAAAACGAAACATAATCTATTAGAATTAGTACCTACGCGTTTATACAAATATAAATATAGAGAAGAAAACTTAATTGATGTTTTAGTGCCAAGATTTAAAGATAGAATATTGGGTAAGTTACTCCAACCATATTTGACAAATCCATATATTAGGGCTAATCTAGATGTTTTAGGTTCAAGTACTTGGGAACTTATTGATGATAAAAATTCTGTTACAGATATAATTAATTTACTTAGCTCAAAGTTTAGTAACGAAATTGAAATAAATGAAAGAGTTATTGTATTTATTCAAAACTTATATAGAAATGGTTTTATAAAGTTTATAAACATTAAAAAGGAGATAGAAAATGTCTAGAATATTAGGCAATTTAGCACCTGAAAAGGTTTGGTACTATTTTGAAGAAATTACAAAATATCCAAGACCATCTAAGAAAGAAGAAAAAATAGCCGCTTATATTAAGGGATGGGCTAAAGACAAGGGGTTTGAAATTCAAGAAGATGAAATAGGTAATTTTGTTGTCAGAAAGCCTGCAACAGCTGGAATGGAAGATAGAAAAGTTGTCTGTATACAAGGGCATATTGATATGGTTTGCGAAAAAAATGCAGACGTAGAATTTGACTTTGATAACGATGCTATTCAACCTTATATTGATGGCGATTGGGTAAAGGCGAAAGGAACAACTTTAGGCGCTGATAACGGAGTAGGCGTAGCAATGGGCATGGCTCTGTTGGATTCTACAGATATACCGCACCCTGCCTTAGAGTTATTATTAACATTAGACGAGGAAACAGGGCTAACTGGAGCTATTCAATTAGGGACAAACTTATTAAAATCCGATATATTAATTAATTTAGACTCAGAAGAAGACGGAACATTCACAATTGGTTGTGCAGGCGGAATGAATACATTAGGAATTTACCCTTATACTGCTGAAACTGTACCAAGCGAATATACTGCCTATAAATTAAGTATTACTAATTTAAGGGGTGGACACTCAGGAATAAATATTCACGAAGGAAGAGGAAATGCCGCAAAATTTATGTCAAGATTATTGTTTGTATTACAAGAAAATATTGATTTTAGGTTAAGCGATTTTAATAGCGGTAGCAAACATAACGCTATTCCACGTGAAGCATTTGTAAATTTAGTAGTTGCTAACAAGCAAGTGAATGAATTTGAACAAGCTGTAAAACAATTTAGCGAGACGCTTACATCTGAATATTCGTCGGTGGAACCAGGTGTAAAAGTTGAATATGCTACAAGTAACATGCCTTCAAGAGTACTATCCTTACAATCGCAAAAAAATATTATTAATTCGTTCAATGCTATTCACCATGGCGTTTACAGAATGAGCCCAGATATTGACGGATTAGTTCAAACGTCATCTAACTTTGCAATTGTAGAAACGAAAGAAAGCACTATTGAAGTACTAACAAGCCAACGTTCATCAATGGAATCAGAAAAAATTGATATGGCTGGGAAAATTAAAAGTGCAATGGAATTAGGCGGGGCTAAAGTATCTGGTGGTGCTGGCTACCCAGCTTGGCAACCAAATATACATTCGCCAATTTTGGAACATGCCAAAGGCATATATGCTAAAATGTTTGGCAACGAACCAGAAATATTAGTTATACATGCAGGCTTAGAATGTGGCTTAATTGGTGAAAAATATTTAGGTATGGATATGCTTTCTTTTGGACCGACTTTAGAAGATGTACACTCACCACAAGAAAAAGTATCTATAAGTTCTACAAATAAGACGTGGGAATTTTTGGTCGAAGTAATTAAAAATACACCTAAGAAATAAGATTATATTTTTTCTGTAAATTAATAGCCTGTATTTTATACAGGCTTATTTTTTTTGATATTAATAAATTAAAAATTTATATATTTGTATCGAACTTAGCGATTAATTTATACAAACTAAAAAGATTTTGTTTTTAAATTCCAAAATAAGACCAAAATCTAAAAGATGAAATAGATGTTAGGAAAAGATATCTACTATTTAGCTATGTTTTGTTGAATGTTGATTATTATAAGTTCGTTTTGATAAAAAAGAATTGTTGATATTAATTGAAATTAGGTTTTTATTATGGCTTCATTAAAGTTGAAACGTGCTATAAATGTACTTATTAAGGATTATCTTTGTTTAAACGAAGATGAAAGTATTTTGATAATCTCGGATAGTAAAAAGCAAGAGGTGGGTCTACATATCCTTGAATTAACTAGGAAGATTACCAAAGATGCGTTTTATATGGAAATAAATACCGCTGTCGAATTGGACGAACTTCCTAATATAATTTATGAGGCATCTAAGGCAGTTGATACAATGTTAGTTGTTGCTGACATTCCTATGTTCCATTCTAATATGTTAAAGGATATTTCTAATTTAGGGATTAGAGTGGCAATATTGCCCCCAATATCAGAAGATGGGCTAAATCGTTGTCTACAAGTAGATATAGATGAATTGAATAATAATGTTCAGAAATATGAAGAATTACTTAAAAATACATCTATTGTCAGAATTGAATCTAAAACTGGCGTCGATATTTCATTGCCTATAAAAGGCAGAGAAGTATTTTCAGTAACTGGTATTTTAAAGAAAATAGGGGAGACAGGGATAATACCTTCTACAAAAGTTTTTGTATCACCTATTGATGCAAAGACTAATGGAACTTTAGTGATAGATGGATATATTGAGCAAATAGGGATTCTAAAAAATACTGTAAGTATACAAATCGAGAATGGAATTGCCACAAAAATATCTGGTGATGGGGATGATGCTAAGTATTTAGCTAAAATCTTAAATAAGTATGGTGAAGAAGCCCGTAACCTATCAGAATTTGGGCTGGGTATTAATCCACGTGCTTTAGTATCGAATGATTTTTATGAGACTGAATCAGCGCTAACTACGTGTTTTGTAGCATTTGGAAATAACAGAAGATTGGGAGGGAATACAGATATTCCTATTCGCTTAAGTTGTATTATCGAAAAGCCAACTATACTATTTGACGATGAAGTATTTATGTCTAATGGTAAAATTCTAAAATAAATTGTAGCTATTAATCTTAAATTAAATTTGAAAAAATTAGACCTTGTATTAATAATTAAAAAATGATTATATAAAATAGTTGTTAGCAATGCTAACGGACGACCGTGCTAAATTGAAAGTTCGGAATTGAAACGACCGAAGAACATTTGCTATCGTAAATCGGAAATGGCAAATGACAATAGCAGAAATTCTAAAAGACAGTAATTATAAGCTAACTCAATTTTCACAAGAACAGATTGAAAAACTTGAAAAAAGCATAATAACTAAAACCCTTAAAGACAAGGAGGCATATTACACTACTTGTCTTGTTAGGAAAAAAGAAATCAAACTTACGCCCGAAGAAGCCGTAACAGAACAAAAACGAAAAAAGTGTAACTTTGCCGAAATAGGGTTTTTAAATGGAAGTAGTAGTAAAACAGAATAGCAAAAATAAATTCGGGCAATACTTTACACCAAAAGTAGTGGCTGATTTTATGGTTGGATTGGCTGAAACTTCAACAAGCTCAGTTCAACGTATTTCTGCTAATTCAAAAATTTTAGAACCATCTTGTGGCGAGGGCGTCTTTTTGGAAACGTTACAACAAAAAGGTTATAACAATCTAGACGCTTTTGAAATTGACCCAGATTTAGCGACCAATTTTCCCTTTGTTTGTTACGAAAGTTTTGTTTCTGCAAACATTGACGACAAGTTTGATTTAATTATCGGGAACCCTCCATATATACGTTGGAAAAATTTGGAAGATAAATTAAAACAAGAACTTTCTACTAATCCTATTTGGAATAAATATTTCAATTCGCTTTGCGATTATCTGTACATTTTCATTCTTAAATCCATTGAATTACTAAATGAAAACGGACAATTAATTTTTATTTGCCCTGAGTACTGGATGAATACAACTCATTCCATTTCGTTGCGAAATTATATGGTGCAAAACGGCTATTTTGAAGAAATTTATCATTTTAATGAGACGCCAATTTTTGACAAAGTTACTGTTTCCATCGTCATTTTTAAGTTTATAAAAAGCAAACAAAAAACAGGCAAAACTTGTACTGAGCGTAGTCGAAGTATTAAGGTTGTAAAGTTTTATGCTAATCAACGTCTGACTGCTGAAATACTTGAAAATTTACAAAACCAAATTCCGCTCAAAGATGCTGAATACTTGCAAGTTTCACATTTCAAAACAAATGAACGTTGGTTGTTACAAAGTGATGAAGTAAAGGAAGAATTGCAACAATTAGAAATAGTTTGTCAAAAACAAAATCCGACCTCATTACTTAGTTTTTTTGACGAAGAAAAAACGGAATTTCACACTATTGGTGAAATCTGCGACATTGGAAACGGATTGGTCAGCGGTTTAGACAAAGCGTTTCAAGTGAACGGATACGAATTAAATAGAGCCGAGAAATCCGCAACAATTAACGTGGTTAAAGCAAAAGATTTAACACCATTTTTTGCTCAACGCATTACAAAATACATTTTCATCAATTATAGATTAGAAGAAAGTGAACTCCAAAAAATATATCCAAACTTTTATACGCATTTTCAGAAGTACAAAACTGATTTAGAGAAACGCTATCAATACAACCGAAAAATAAATTATTGGGAATGGGTTTTCTTGAGAAATTTCAATTTGTTCAGTAAGGTCGAGCAACGAATTTTTGTTCCCTGTAAAGAGCGCATTTCAAACAAAGATTATTTCCGTTTTGCGTTAGTGGAAGGCAGAGTTTTCCCGACACAAGACGTAACGGCTATTTTTAGGAAATCTGGAACCAAAGAAAGTATTGAATATATTTTAGCATATCTCAACCAAGCAATAATTTTTGATTGGCTTAAATGCAACGGTATTGTAAAAGGGAACATTGTTGAGTTTTCCGAAAAACCAATTGCAAGTATTCCGTTTAAAAAAATAGATTGGAATAACAAAAACGAAATTTTGTTACACAATTCCATTACCGATTTGACGCGACAATTTCTGACGAACAAAGACAAAAAGTTGCTTTCGAAAATCAACACATTGTTTAACCAACTTTTTGAAATCAAAAGATGAACGTAGATTACAGTAAGTTATCAAAGAATATAAAAGGGACCTCTGTTTCCAAACCACTGTCAGGGACATTGTCAGGTCACGCAGCAGGCGAGCCGTTTGACAAACACGTTTACAGCGAAATCAAAAAACAATTTCCCAAAAATACATTTCGTCAATACGAATATTTGAATGACCTATTTAGCAAAAATCCAGAAGTAATCGGCTTTGAAGCACGACAAGCATTGTTCAATTCACCAACAGTTTTGTTTTTACTAAGCCGTGGCAAGAACGCAACAGACAAATGGAGTATTGAAAATCCGTTTGACGAAAAGCAAAACGACACCGCAGATATTTTGGTAGTAAAAAATGGCTTTTATGAAATCATCGACATTAAAACTCGGAATGTTTCTAAATCTGCACAACCGCCAAATATTATTTCAGCGTTCAAATTGGCACAAGTTTGTGCCAAAATGCTTGACAATAAAGAGTATGATAATTTTACGATTAACTATTTTGAAATTGATTGGTTGTTAAATAATGACAAATTGGCTTGTAATGACACGCATTTCGCTTGTTTGTTCAAAGCACAACCAAACGACCTTTATATAAATTGGGCGGCAGCAATGCAAATTCAATTTCACGTTCGGGATTTAGACCAAACTTATAGCGGGACTATGGAAAGTTGGGCAAAGTCTTACTTGAAACATTTTGTAACCCAAGCTAAAAAACGAGCAGATGATATGATTAAGAAATTTGTAAAACCGTTTGAGAAATATATACAATAAAACCCTGCACACGAACAAGCAGTTTTACGAAAGTTAGGGGAAGGTATTAACATCAGTGCTTACATTATTTTCGCTAACACTTACAAAGCTACCCCCAACGGTCTGTAATATCTTATACAGACCTGTTTGGGGTTCTTTAATATTTTACCATTTTGCATTTGGGTAGGTGCGTGGCAAATATTGCATATCAGCCAAAATATGACCTAAATGCTCAGTGTGTATGCCATGCCGTCCACCGCTTTGCATAAAGGCATCGGGTGGGGGTGTAATAAGAGTTGCTTCTTTCATTACATCAGATACGAAATCAAACCATTTATTCCATAGTAATTTATTTGCAGGAATAATATTGTTAATAATTAAGTCGTTTTCTTCTTCTAAATTAGTAAACATTTCGCCTACATACATCCATAGGTAATCACAAGCTGCTTGGATTCTTAGTTTACTTTCATCAGTGCCATCGCCTAACCTAAGCATCCATTGGGTAGAGTGCCTAATATGATACTTTGTTTCTTTAATAGACTTCTCTGCAATAGCTTGTAATTGAGAATCGCTACTTTTTAATAATTCTTCGTATAGAAATAATTCATAGGCATCAAAAAAGAATTGACGTGCTAATGTATAAGCGAAATCTTGATTAGCTTGTTCTACTAATAATAAGTTACGAAATTCTCTTTCGCTACGTTTATAAGCATAGTCATCTTCAGTTCTTCCGTTTCCTTCAATATCTGCTGCATATTTATAAAATAGCGACGCTTGACCTAAACTATCAAGAGCTATATTAGTCAAAGCTATATCTTCTTCTAATATTGGAGCATGCCCGCACCATTCTGCCAGCCTGTGAGACAATATCAATCTATCATCTGCTAAAGCTAACACATAGTTTAATAAATTATTATTCGACATCAACGCTTACCCCTTTTGGTATTTTATAGAATAGTGGATGCCTATAAATTTTGCTATCTACAGAATCGAAAAATGAATCATTATCATTTGGAGTTGTAGCTGTTATCAGCTCTGAAGGTACAACCCATATACTAGTAAGTTTATCTCTTCGAGCATAAACATCCCTGGCATTCTGTATTGCCATTTCAGCATCAGCAGCGTGAACATTACCTACATGTTCGTGTGGTTTTCCTGTTTTTACTTGAACAAAAACCTCCCATAATTTCCATTGTGTATCGCTCATTTCATTCCTCATATAAATTATTATTTTAAATTCTTTTTATTTGAATATGCTTCAGCTGCTAACCGTACCCATTCGCCATTCTTGTGTGCTTGATTGCGTGTATGAAGGCGAAGTTTATTTAAAGGACCATTGCCTTTAATTACATTAAAAAACTCGTCCCAATTAATTTGCCCATAAGTATATGTTTTTGTAGCTGGATGATACTTTAAGTTTGGGTCTGGAATTTTTAGCCCACGAGCTTCTGCTTGAGGTACAGTCATATTAATGAACTTCTGTCTCAACGATTCGTTGGATTCAGATTTAATTTTCCATTTTAACGATTGTTCACTATGTGTAGAACGGCTATCGTCTGGTCCAAACATTGCTAAAGAAGGCCACCACCAGCGATTTAAAGCGTCTTGGGCCATTTGTTTTTGCTCTGCTGTTCCATTGCATAGCTCCGCAATTAATTCGTAGCCTTGCCTATTATGAAAAGCTTCCTCTTTACAAATTCTTACCATGGCACGTGAATAAGGTCCGTAAGATGTGCGCATTAAACTTACTTGGTTTACCATAGCAGCTCCATCAACTAACCATCCTATTGTACCAATATCTGCCCAAGTTAAAGTAGGATAATTAAAGATAGAGGAATACTTTGCTTTACCTGTTAATAAATTATCAATCATTTCTTCACGCGATATACCCAATGTTTCAGCGGCATTATATAAATATAAGCCATGTCCAGCCTCATCTTGAATTTTTGCTAAAAGTATCATTTTCCTTCGCAGAGAAGGAGCTCTACTAACCCAATTACCTTCAGGCAACATACCTACTATTTCTGAATGTGCATGCTGGGAAATCATTCGTATAAGATTTTTCCTATATTCTTCAGGCATCCAATCTTTTGGTTCTATTTTCTCGCCAACATTTATTGCCTTTTGAAACTCTTCTAATTTATTCTCATTAGACATTGCTTCCTCACCTTAATTTATTTTACTTATCTATCTATTTTATTTAAGCATACTTCTAGAAATTACTAATCTTTGGATTTCACTAGTACCTTCGTAAATCTCTGTAATCTTTGCGTCTCTATAATAACGCTCTACATTAAAATCCTCCGTATATCCATACCCACCATGAATTTGAATTGCTCTATTTGCACAGAACATTGCTGTTTCTGAAGCATCTAACTTTGCCATAGCTGCTTCTTTTGAGTAGTTCATTTTAAGGTCTTTCATACGGCTAGCACGCCAATTCAGCATCCAAGCAGCTTCATAACGTGTAGTCATATCGGCTATCATCCATTGAATTGCCTGAAAGTTTGAAATTGGTTGGTCGAATTGATGTCTCTCTTTAGAGTATTTAATAGAATCTTCTAATGATGCTCTGGCTATACCTAATGCTTGCGATGCAATACCTAATCTACCGCCATCAAGAGTAATCATAGCGATTTTAAAACCACCATTCAGTTCGCCTAATCTATTGTCATCAGGGACTTCTACGTTTTCTAAGATTATCTCGGTAGTAGAAGAGGAGCGTATTCCAAGCTTATGCTCTATTTTCCCAATTTTATAGCCGGGAGTATCTTTATCTACTATAAAAGCAGTAACTCCTCGCGTTTTTAGGGATGGTTCTGTTGATGCTATCAATACAAAAACATCTGCCTCTTTCCCATTAGTAGCAAATAATTTTGAACCGTTTAGTATCCATTTGCCATTTTCAAATTTAGCTGTTGTTTGAGTCGCTCCAGAATCTGAACCTGCATTTGATTCAGTAAGAGAAAATGACCCAATTTTTTTACCTGAAAGCATATCTGGTAAATACTTTTGCTTTTGTGCTTCAGTACCAAATCTATAAATTGGATCACACACCAATGAAGAATGTGCAGAAATAATTACACCTGTAGAGGCACACCATCTTGAAATTTCTTCTACTGCTAAAAAGTATGAAACATAGTCCATTCCTGCTCCGCCGTACTCAGTAGGGTAAGCTATACCCATTAATCCTAATTCACCTGCTTCTGCAATAATATCTGCTGGGAATCTATGATTACGTTCATTATCTGACGCAACTGGTGCTATCTTTTCTTTTGCAAATTTTGATACCATATCTTTTAGCATCAATTGTTCTTCTGTTAATAAGAATTCCATAATAACCTTGTATTCGATTTTAATTATTTATAAATATAATAAAAATATTTGATTGTTTCTAGTGAAAAAAATTAATTCATCCATAATTGCTTATCTAAAAAGTAAACTGTATACGAAAGCATTATTACAATTGCTGAAATCGCTACCACTCCTTTTAGTTCTAAGAATTGCTCCTTCTTTATAATATTATTGGATAGAGCAAAAATAAAGAAAGGCAATGTAGGTATAAAGTATCTACCTTGCACTCCGAAAATTAACTTAGCGCCTACTGGTGAAGCTACGGTATAAAAGCCGACAATAATCATCAAAGCTGTTAAGATTCCTAAAGAAAGTAATAAATATCTTTGTTTGTCTGTAACTTCGTATTTACCGCTATTATCTAATAAGATATAAGTAAATAAAAATAGTCCGTAAACTGTTATTAACCCTTTATTTAAGACTGAATATGAATAACCAAATCTGCCAAATACACCCCACATCCACTCTTTGCCTTGTGTAATAATATTCATAAATATATTATACAAAGAGCCAAATGGATTAGATAGCAGGAAATTTATTTGCTCACTACCGCCATATTGAAAATCACTTACTAAGGGCTTAGGGTTAGGCAGATTCAAACTTTGAAAATAAACGCCCCAAGTCCAATTAGGAATAAATATTGAGATAATTAGGCTTGCAAGCATTATATAATATAAATTTTTATTCTTAAACCTATTCATAGGTAATAATAATGCTATAAATGGAAGTAAAAAGTAGCCATCTTTAGAAAAATTGATTATTAAAGCTATTGCTACAATCATAATTATATTATTCTCATTTATAGTTGTTTCGTCAAAGAGGAGTTTGAATGTATAAGCAAACAATAAGAGCGTTAATGCAAAAATTGGAGTATCATAAGTTATTGATGTGGCTTGGTAAAGAGACATCGGATTTAATGCAATAAGCGTTAAGGGAAATTTATGGAATGGAATTAATTTTATAGCAAAATATACTATTAATAGATAAAATAGTAAACTACCAATCCTCCCAGCCCATAATATATGGATTGGGTTATCATTTATGACTTTACCAACAGACATTCCTATAATTGGTCCAATGTACGCAATAGGATTGATATTTATAGTTGTTGCTTCATAAAACAAATTTTTATCTTTATTTAATGGAACTTTCTCGGCATTATCTATCATTTGCCGAGAAACCTTCTGACCTGCATTGTAATTTTTACCTTGTGTAGATACAGTAATATTATATAAACTAATAGGCAAAATAAAGCCAACCTTGCCGTTTTGCACTGTTGGAGCTAAATTACCTTCAGAGTAATTATAAGCTAAATAAAAGTGCCTATCTTCGTCATTAGAATGATAGGGAGGGTTTGCATATACCATGAGTAAGCCAAATAAAACGCCACAAATTAAAAAAACTATTTCTGGGCTTAAGCTATTAATATCTTTAATTATGTTTGGAATTTTCATTATTTCCTTGTGAGGTTATTAAATTAATAAGGCTTTTAGCTTGCTGTTCGTTTGGATTCATTGTAATAGCCTGATTGAGAAAATATATTGCACTATCAATTTTATTGCCCTTATAATAAGTAAGTCCAACAAAATAAAATACTTCACTGTCGCGATTGTTTAATTTGTAAGATTGATAAAGATATTTTAAGGCACTATCCGCACTACCAAAGTTTGCATAAAAGCTACCGATAGTTTTACCTAAAAATGGGTGCTGAATTAAAGAATTAGCATATTTAAATGTATTTAAAGCATCTACCGTATCTTTTTGCATAAAAAATACTTGCGCTTTTTGTATTGTGGATTTGAGCATTATATCAATCGCAAATGAATTTATTTGATTGACTGTACCATCGCCCCCTTTTTTTAAAGCAGTATACGCATTTTTAAACGCTGAATCAGGCATATTCAAAGCTTGAAAAATAACTGCTGTATTTAAATATAATCTGGCATGTTCTGGATACTTATTACGCATAGCTATCATTTCTTTGAGGGAGGTCATAAACGCTTCTTGCCTAAGTTTAGGGTCGCTTATTGCTTTGCTCTCTTCATATTGCTTTCCAATTATATCCCAATCATTTTTGAAATTAGACTTAGGTGCTATTATAATACCCAAAAATGATATAACTATTACAGCAAAAATAATAAGTACAGGCGACCTGCGGCTGGCAGGAGACTTATTATTCCCTAATTTTATATCAGTAACTTTACTCATTATTTCCATTATTACATTTAAAAAAAAACAAAATTAATAAGTAAAATTGATTAATTTATATATTTTTTTAATTTAATTCAATAAAACTCTCTAATTTCCACAAAGCCTCTTAATACTCTCCAAGAAAGATTAAGAGACTTGATTAAAATATATACTAATGAAACAGGATAATTAGTACAAAAAAAGATTTATTAGGAGCCAGATCTTACAATATCGTGCAATCTTATTACTCCAAGTAATTGTTGATTTATATCCACAACAGGTAAGACACTAATTTCGCTATTTCTATTTTCCATTAATGCAATGGCTTCTTGTAAATATGCTCCCTCACTAATCTTGATGGGGTCTTTTGTCATAATATCAAAAACTCTTAGATCCGTGATATTTTCGGTATGCTGAAATACCCGTCTAATATCTCCATCAGTAATGATACCTTCTAAAATATAAGCGTCATTAACTACACAAACACAACCTAAATTCTTCCTACTTATCTCAATAATCGCATCCTTTAATTTGGCAGATTGTTGAATAGTAGGTATGTTAGTGCCTTTGTGCATTATATCAGATACTTTTACAGTGATACTTCTGCCAATTAAGCCTAAGGGGTGTAATTTGGAAAAATCTTCTAAGGTAGTGCCTCTCACTTTCATTACAGCAATAGCTAAAGCATCTCCTATAACTAAAGCAAGGGTCGAACTTGTTGTAGGTGCTAAATTAAATGGACAAGCTTCTCTTTCTACTGTTCCATCTAAAACAACATCGGAATAGCTTGCTATGGTTGAATTAATATTACCTAAGATAGAAATAATTTTGGCACCACGAAACTTTAAATATGGAATTAATTTATTTAATTCCTCGGTAGTACCACTTTTTGATAATAATATAGCAACATCATCTTTTTGAACTAAGCCTATATCTCCGTGTAATGCTTCCACGGGATGAAGAAACGTCGCCGAGCAACCTATAGATGAGAGTGTTGCAGCTATTTTGCGTGCTATTAAGCCAGATTTCCCTACTCCACTTAATACTACTTTATGAGATGATGAGATTAGGGTTACAGCATCTGCAAAACTACTATCAATTTTATTCTTAGCTATTTGTAAGCCTTCTATCTCATCTTCAAATACTCTAATAGCCTCACTAATTAAGTCTTCTCTAATTAACATCAATCTTGGTTCCATCCTAATTGCTTTCCACCAATCAAATGTAAATGTATATGAAATACTGTTTGGCAGGCTTCTTTATTACAATTAAAGATTAGCCTGTAACCCCTTTCGGCTATGCCAAGATTCTTTGCAATATCTTTTGCTCTTAAGATAAGCAATCCCATTAATGTAGCGTCATCTTGCTCCAAATCATTGATTGTAGGGATTTGTTTTTTGGGGACTATTAAAATATGAACTGGTGCAATTGGGTTAATATCATTAAAAGCAATTACTTGCTCGTCTTCGTATACTATCGATGCTGGAATCTCTCTGTTTATTATCTTCGTAAAAATTGAATCAATCATAAGGTTATTTCACTAATCTTTAAAATACTATGAACGTTTTATTTAGGGGAAAAATTTTATATATAAGTCTAATTTCTTGCCACAATGTGGACAATATTTATATCTTTTTTGATAACTCGTATCATCCATCCTTGAGAACTTCTTTTTGCCTTTGTAGTTTATCCAAGAAACTTATACTAATTATATTTGTAGGTATAGCATAAGCCCAAATATTGCCGTGAATACAGCTAACAGTTGTTCTAATGGTGGATTGGGAGAAGCTATACCATTAATTTTTTGCATATCTTTAAACGAGTTTTGTACATACTATTAAAAGGATAAGATAAGTAAGTATAATAAAATTATTGGAGATACAAACATTATGCTGTCAAATCTATCAAGAAAACCACCATGCCCAGGTAATATATTAGAGCTATCTTTAACATTGGCATCTCTTTTTATTTGAGATTCTGATAAATCGCCTATTTGCCCAGCTGTACCAACTAAAACACCTATAACTAATGAATGAATTATAGAAAAATTATTGGTAATTAAGTTAAAAATAAGCATGGATAGCACTGAACCTATAAAGCCTGCTACAGCACCTTCCCAACTCTTTTTGGGACTTATTGACGGCATAAGCTTGTTTTTACCAAATTTTGAACCTACGAAATATGCTGCACTATCACAAACCCAAATTGATATTATAAAGGAGTAGACTAATAACATTGGATTGAACTCTATAACCTTACCAAAAAATAAATGAAATTCTCTTAGCATATAGAGAGAAGCAAACATTAAATTTATATATATCAAGCCACCAATTGTTATAGATATATTGCTGATTGAATTATTTTCCTTGCGGAATAGTTGAAATAGAAATGCACATATAATAAATAGCAGAAAAGTAATTAAATAGTATTGTGTTATATTGAAATTGATTGAGTGCAAGTACAAAAGAGTTAGGCTAATAATATTTACAAGAAGACCTAAAATTGTTAAAGGCTGAGTGCCTTTATTACGTGCTATCTCGTAAAATTCCCACAACGATATAGTTGAAATTATAATGATAGCTATAAAAAACGGTATGCTACCCGAATAAATTACATAAAGTAATAATGGAATACCGATCAATGCAACAGCAACTCTTTTACCTAAATCTTTCAAAAAATATACTCCCTATAATTAATTTAAATTCTTTACCTATTTTTGTATTTTGATTAATTTTATAATTATGAACAAATCTAAAAAACAAATATACGTTTTTTGTGACTTTGATGGTACTATTGCATTAAAGGATATAGGGGATGAATTATTTAAAACATATAGTAAATTTGAACCGTATCGTACCCAATTACTAAGTAAAGAAATTTCTGTAAGTACTTATTGGAATAAGCTATGCCAAAACTTACCCGTAGGTTTTAGTAAGAAGGATATTCTAAATTTTATCAAAGATATAGATATAGACCCATATTTTAACCAATTTGTAAAATTATGCAATGAAAACGCATTTCCTTTAAAAATAGTAAGTGATGGTTTTTCAGACTATATTATACCCTTTCTTGAAATGAATAATATAGATGGTGTTGAAGTTGCATCTAATTATTTGAGCTATGATAATCATATAAAGCCACACTTCCCCGGAGCAACTGAGTCTTGCAATTGTTTTTCTGCATCTTGTAAAAGGAATGCCGTATTAAAAAATGTTGCTGATGAGGCCTATATAGTTTATATTGGCGACGGTTACTCGGATTATTGTCCTATAGAATATGCAGACATTATTTTTGCTAAAAAAAGTTTAGCAAGGTATTGTAATGATAATAAAATACCCCATTATAATTATACTTCTTTCTTTGATATAATTAGAATCTTCAAGGAAATTATAATTTTAAAATTAAAACTGAAACATAGGCGACAAGCTGAACTTAAAAGAATAGAAGCATATTATATAGAATAATACTAAATTCTTACAATTTGTACTTTTGTGTATCCAGTACTGTATTATATCTTTTCTAATTCTGCCGCTATCTGCTGTAATTTATACATATGGGCGTACTTGCCGTTTAAATTAATTAAATCTGTATGACTGCCTTGTTCTATAATTCTGCCATTTTCAAGAAAAATAATATTATCCACATTCTTTACAACGGATAATCGGTGCGAAATTAAGATTGTAGTTCTCTCTTTATAAAATTCTTTTAAACTATTTAGAATATACTCTTCAGTATTGGTATCTACTGCCGAAAGCGAATCATCTAAGATTAATATTTTGGGATTCATAATTAAAGCACGCGCTATTGCTAATCTTTGTTTTTGCCCACCCGAGAGCGTGATACCACGTTCCCCAAGCATAGTATTATATTGCTTTTCGAAGGTTAAAACTTCATCAGATAGTTTTACTTTTTTGGCTATCTCGATAATTTGATCCAAAGAAGCATCTTCATTCCCAAACCTAATGTTATTGAGTATGGTATCAGAAAATAAAAAAGGTTCTTGTGATACTACCCCTATACTGTCCCTTAAACTTTTAAATGAAATATCTTTTAAATTAATATCTCCAATCTTGATAGTGCCACTTTCTACATCGTATAAACGCGATATTAGATTGATAAAGGTGGTTTTGCCACTACCTATTTTACCAACTATACCCAACGACGAGCCCTCAGGTATATTAAGATTGATATTTTGAAGTACGTCATTTTTAGAAGTTGTGTATGAATAAGATACATCTTCAAACTTTATAGAATAGTTATTTATCTTAAGTGATTTATTGTTGTTTTCGATAATATCAGGCTTGTTATCCATTAATACACCTAATCGCCCTGTTGATGCTGCTCCTCGTTGTACTAAGTTTGTTACCCAGCCAATAGCAGCTACTGGCCATATCAATAACTCTAAGTATATAAAAAACTGTGTCAAATCGCCTAATGTTGCTGTGCCTTCTATTACTTGGTTACCTCCGAAGTATAAAACTAAAATTTGTGAAGAACCAACTAATAAAGTTAATACAGGGATAAAAAAAGCATCATATTTCGCTAATTTTAAATTTTTCTTTAAATAATCGAAACTAAATGTTTCGAATAACTTTAATTCGTTAGCTTCACGAGAATAAGCTCGCATAACACGCAAGCCGGAAAATGTATCTTGTGCTTGCGTCGTCAAATCCGCATATTTTTCTTGGACATTTTTAAAAGCAATATGAATCTTTTTGCCTAATAAATAGGTGAGGTAAGCTATAAAAGGCAAAGGTATTAGACCTATTAGCGTAATAGACGGACTTAGAGACAACATAAAATATAGAGCGAAAACGAAAGTTGTAAGCGTATTGGCTGAATACATCACCGCAGGACCCAAAAACTCTCTTGTAGCTGGTATATCATTTGTAGAATGAGCCATTAGCATACCCGTTGGATGGCTATGAAAGAAATTCATAGACTGATCGCGTATAGCATTCATCAAATCTCTTCTTAAATCGTATTCTATTTCTCTTGAGGCAACAATGATTGTTCGTCGCGTATAATACATAAATAAGCCAGATAGGAATGTAAAAAGTAATATCAAGCCAATATTTTCATAAACATCGCTAATAAAAAATCCATTCTTGGATATTAAGTCTATTGTTTCACCTACTAACTTAGGCACATAAGTTGAACAAAAATTAGATATAGTAACTACTACAAAGCCAATGGCTATTTTTTTCTTATATTTTGCTAAATAAGGAATTAATCGTTTTAAGTCTTTCATTTTATAATTGATAGTCTCTTAAATATTTCTTTAAACCAATAAGTAAATTCTTCCGGAGAAGTTTTTATCCATTCTTCTAATTTCTCGTAAGATATCCACATCCAACCCATAGCTTCTTCGGGATTTACGTTTGGTACGCTATTAAAATAACCAAAGTATAAATGGTCGGTCTCATATTCTGTAAGCCCATTATTAAATATTACCTTATATGTGAATTTAAATTGAAATTCAAGTTCACAATCAAAACCCATTTCTTCGTTTAATCTGGTATGTATGATTTCTTTCATTTCAGAATTTTCTGGTAAATGGCTACAACATGTGTTACTCCATAATCCAGCAGAATGGTACTTGTGCAAGGCTCTACGTTGTAATAATATTTCACCAATATCATTGAATACTAAAATAGAAAATGCTCTATGAAGTAAACCGTCTCTATGAACTATTAGTTTGTCTTCATATGCAATAATGTTGTCATCTTCATCAACAAGAGCTATTTTATTGTTTGGTATCATAAAGTTTATATAAACGTAAAAGCAAGACATTTAATAAGAAATAAAATAATTTTTTTTAAGTAAGGTTATAATAATTTTTAAAATAGTTGAAAAAATAATAGAATGGAAGAAGAAGAATTAGCAAAACTATACAAACAGCGCGATAGGGCTGTTAGAGTGCTTTCTAAAAATGGGCATTTTAGAGCAGTATGTATTAAAAATACTGCCACTACAAGAACTGCCCAAATCAATCATCATTTGCCGCATTTTCAAGCCTCTTTGCTTGCTCGTGCTATGAGTTCTGCTTCATTGTTAGCATCTTTTCTAATGGGTGAAGAGCGAGTAATTATCGAATTAGAGGGCAAAGGACCAATATCAAAAATATTTGCCGAAGCATTGCAGTTGGGCGAAGTTAGAGGATATGTAAATTTTGATAAAAATTTTGATTTTGAAAGTATAGAATCGATGTCAGACTTATTAGGCATTGGTGTTCTGAAAGTTTCAAGAATAATGTATAATAAGAGAGAGCCTGTAATAGGTATTGTACCTTTAATTAATGGAGATGTAACTTCCGATATAGCAGAGTATTTTTCTAATTCTGAGCAAATACCGAGCTTTGTAATTTTAGATGTTGCATTTGACGAAACGGGAATAATCAGACAATCCGCAGGGCTAATAGTTCAGGCAATGCCTGGCTACACAAATGAAGATTTAAAAGTCCTATATGATAAATTATTAAAAGTCGATAAACTAACTGATTACTTTGAAAATGGAGCTACACCCTTAGAAGTCATGAAAAGCATACTGCCATTTGAGTTTAAGCTCATTTCAAGTTCTCAAGTTGATTTCTTTTGTCGTTGTTCAAAAGAGTCTTTTATGGATAAATTAGCTACTTTAAACTTAAAAGATATTGAAGAAATGCATAAAAGTGGCGAAAATGAATTGATATGCCAATATTGTAATTCACATTATTATTTAGAAAAGGAAGACTTTAGTAAAATGATAACAGAAATGAAAGCTAAGCGAAATTAATATTTATATTCTAAATGTAAATATATTCTAATCTTTTATTATGATAATCGTATATTTGAGAAAATCTATTAGAGAATAACAAATGAATGATAATCGTTCTATAGAAGAAAAATTAAACAAAGAACTATATAAACTCATTCAAAATGAACAACTTCATTCTGATGATGAGCATCAATTTCTTGAGGCAATTAACTTTAAGTTCACAGATGATTACTCGTTAAGATTGCAGACGATAGAGGACTTACTTGATAGAGATGAGCAACGCGAGAAAGATGGCTTTCCAAGAAGAATAAAATTAGGCAAAATAGTTAAACAAAACAAAGAAAGTAATCAAGTAGTTATTGTCCCTACCACGCACGAGCCAAAATTCTATCATGATGATTCTTATACAGAAGAAGACAAAATGGGAGGAGCAGGCGAAGGCGAAGAGGGCGAAGTAATCGGGGAAACTCCATTAGACCCGCAAGAAGGTGAGGGTGAAGGACAAGGAGCAGGACAGGGGGGAGGAGGCGAAAATCATGAAGTTATTTCCAATGCTTTTGATTTAGGAAAAGTCCTAACAGAAAAATTTAATCTACCAAACCTCAAACCTAAAGGCAAAAAAAAATCATTTAGTAAGTATATATATGATTTAACAGACAGAAATAGAAGATTTGGACAAATCTTAGATAAAAAAGAAACTCTACGAAGAATTGTAAAAACGAATATAATTTTAGGTAATATTGAGCCGGGTGAAGAGGTTGATACCGCAAAATTATTAATGAACCCTAACGATGCTGTCTATAGAATTATGTCTCCAGAAAAAGATTTTGAGACTACGGCAGTAGTGTTTTTCTTACGTGATTATTCTGGTTCTATGCAAGGTAAGCCTACCGAATGTATTACAAGCCAACATCTTTTTATTTATAGTTGGCTTATGTACCAATATAATCAAAATGTACAAACCCGCTTTATCTTACATGACCAAAGTGCAAAAGAAGTACCTGATTTCTATACATATCATAATTCTAATGTAGCTGGAGGAACAAATGTATACCCAGCTTTTGAATTAGTAAATACAATTGTTAATGAAGAACAACTTGCACGAGATAATAATATTTATGTATTTTATGGAACAGATGGTGATGATTGGGATAGCGACGGAAGAAAGACATTAAACGAAATTGACCAGATTTTTACTTATGTATCAAGAATGGGAATTACAATAGCAAAAAATAGCTGGGGAGGTAGTGGGCTTACAACCGTAGAAAAATATATTCAAAATTCTGGCATTTTAACTTCACGACCTGATTTAATAAGGTTAGATTCATTTCCGGCAGCAGAAACAGATGAAAATAGATTGATAGAAGGTATAAGAAAATTAGTAGAAGAAAAAGTAAGGTAGTAAAGAAGAATGAAGTTATTAGAACAGAATGTAAAAACGATAATGGAAGAATGCAAGGTCCGTGCAAGGGGTGCTGGACTCAAGTTCGACGACGAATCTTTAGAATATATCGTTACAAATCAGGATATGATTGAACTGAGTCCCAAAGGTATGATATCTACAATGTATAATTATTGGGTAAATGACGTTGAAATTCTTAAAGGTAAAGGACAATACAAACTGTATCCGCATAATCCTTTCGAGACTGTCATTAATTCTAGACCTGCAATTTCATATTATAATGATAATAATCCAGATTGGATGAATATAATGATATTTTATCACGTTTTAGGGCATATCGATTTCTTCCAAAATAATATATTATTTGAGCATACTTGGAAAGATGATTTTGTTGGGCAAGCGCTTGCTGATAAAAGATTAATTGAAAAATTCCGCTCTAATTATGGGCGTTGGGTAGACTATATTATAGAATTTTCGAGGGGCATAGATAACCTTGTTGGCTATTTTACTAAATTAGCTAAGATGAACTTACCAAAAAACATGAACCCAACACCAAAATTAGACTATTATTTTTCAGAGTTCTTAGAAAAGGAAATTAATGCTCCTATTACAGAGTTTTATAAAGAGATTGACAGATTTAATAAATTATTAGAAAGCAACTCGTTAATTGCGGAGCAAATATTCTTTAGCGATATAAAAAAGATATACCCTGAATTTGAATCTAAATTTGAGAGGTTTACTGCTATATATTCTGAACAATATATAGATATTATAGAGTTTATCAGAGATAATTCCCCTTTTTTAAAGAAAGACGGTAATGATTGGATGCGAGCTGTTATGAATATTGTTAGAGATACAGCTATGTATTTTGCACCACAAATAAGAACGAAAACTATTAATGAGGGCTGGGCAAGCTATTGGCATGATACTATGTTTAGAAGCGATGATAGAATTTCTGGCTACGAATCTGAATATGCCGTTCTAAATTCAATGGTAACATCTTTATCAAGAGTTGGATATAATCCTTATGCAATTGGGTTGCGATTATTGCAATATGTTGAGTACTTAGGTGATACAGGTAAAATAACATGGGATTTTCAAAAAATACACAATGCAGAATTAAGAGAGAGTTATGATTCTAAAAAAAAGGAAGGGAAACAATATTTATTTGATGTAAGAACAAATTTTAGTGATTTAATGTTAATAAATACTTTCATCGACCAAGATTTTGTAGATTTTCATAATTTATTTGTTGTAGGACAAAGAATTGACCCACAAAGAGGGAAGATGCAATACTATGTAAAAAGTAGAAAAGCAGATGATTACAAAAAGATGATAATAAATAATATGTATCACCCACCTTATATTAAAGTTGATTTATCAAAAACCAATGATTCGTTGTTATACTTAAAGCATCATTTTGAAGGCAAACAACTATACAAGCAATATATACCCGAGACTCTGATGGGTATAGAATTTCTTTGGCAAGGAAATAATAGTAATGCACTTATTCAATTAGAAACAACTGAAATTATACCAAAAAGAGATAATAATGGGGAAATTCTATCTTTAGAATACAGACCTGTGCTTTATACTATGAAAGATAGGAAGCTATCTAAGAGAAATTTATAAAGAAAATAAAACTAGATATGGAAACATTTATAGAATTACAGAAAAAGGCTAAAAAACTTGAGACTTTAATAAAAATGTCTAATGCAATAGTTGAACGAGAAAAGAGAATACCAGTTCCTTTTAATGACTTTCTATACTTTGCAGCGATTAATCCTAGACTAGCATTTAGGGACATTTTTCAATTATTTCACGATATGGTACATAATTATGTACCAGAGGGGACAGATGAGATTTATGATGCCGAGCATATAGGTTTCGTAGACTATAATACTAAAAATTTATTCCGTGAAAACTTAGATTCACCATTCTTTGCTGATAGATTATTTGCCAATAGATTGATGAATTTAACAAAAACATTTGCTAAAGGAACTCAAAAAAATAGGATTTATATATTTGAGGGACCTCCCGGCAGTGGTAAGTCCACTTTCTTAAATAATATTTTAAATAAATTTGAAGAATACTCTAAAACTCCAGAAGGCATATCTTTTAAAACATATTGGAGGTTAGATATAGAAAAACTTGGCGGTTTTCACATGAAGGAACTTCAGCAATTTAAACATGCCGAACAAAGCAAACTTGACACAACATTACCGCAACCTATAATTAATATGCCTGAAAAATATTTGGAATTTAGTTGCCCTAACCATGATCACCCAATATTACAGATTCCAAAAGAGTTTCGTCGTGATTTCTTGGAGGAACTCATTCCAGATGAAGAGTTCAAGAACGAATTATTTAATGATAAACAATATGAATGGGTGCTAAAAGATACACCTTGCGCTATATGTAATTCAATTACCAGATCCTTGCTAGAAAGACTAAAGGATCCAATAGAAGTCTTTTCAATGCTTTCTTCAAGAAGGAATTATTTTAATAGACAATTAGGAGAGGGAGTATCAGTATTTAATCCAGGTGATCCTAAAATAGATGGATACCTTAGTAAGCCTGCCCTACAATATATGATTAATGATATTTTGAAGCATGATGAAGTAAAATATACATATTCTTACTTAGCAAAAACTAATAATGGTATTCTTGCACTAATGGATATAAAGGAATATAATGTTGATAGATTAAAGGCATATCACGGTATTATTTCTGATGGTGTTCACAAAGTAGAGCTAACAGAAGAAAAAATTAAAACACTTTTCATAGGCTTGGTTAATCCAGAAGATAAGATTCATTATGAAGAAATAAAATCTTTTCAGGATAGAATTATATCTGTTCAAATTCCTTACATATTAGATTATAACACAGAAGTAGCAATTTACCAAAATAAATACGGAACGAGAATTAAAGATAAATTTTTGAATAATGTTCTTGAGAATTTTGCTAAAGTTATTATAGCTACTAGATTAAATAATGAGGCACCTGCTATAAGAAAATGGATAAAACGCCCTGAGCTATATAATAAGTATCTTGATAAGAATTTAATGCTATTGAAAATGCAAATTTATATTGGCAAATTACCAGAGTGGCTTAATGAAGAAGATATAAAGAACTTTGATAGAGAAGTACGTAAGGAAATAATTTTATATTCTGAAAATGAAGGGCAACGTGGTATTTCTGGACGAAAATCCTTGTCTGTGTTTAATGAATTTTTGTCCAAATATGAAAATTCATCAAGGTTAATAACAATGGACGACATTAAAGATTATTTTGAAAACAAGAAAGATGATCTTAATATTGAAATACCAGCGGATTTTATAGATAAACTTATTGATTTATATGATTATGGTTGCTTACAGCGTGTAAAAGATTCTTTATATTCTTATAACGAAAAGCATATTACCGATGAAATAATAAATTATCTTTTTGCTATAAATTATGAGGTTGGGGACACAAAGAAGAGTACTTTTAATGAAGAAGTTATCGAAATTACTGAAGAACTTTTGAATTCATTTGAAATTAGAATTTTGGGAGCGGACTCTACTACTAATACACGCAAATTATTTAGAAAAGATTCTTTAAACGAGTATATTTCACAAACTCTTTCTCAAGAAATTAGAGTTAATAATAAAGCTATGAATGAAACTAAACAATTTAAAACTTTATTTGAGAAATATATTAGAAATTTAAAAGAAGATGTGTTAGCTCCGTATATCAATAATGATAACTTTAGACGTGCCATTTTAGATTTTGGCGGTAATTCATTCCATACTTATGATGAAAGAATTAAAAGGGACGTTACTATTTTATTAAGCAATCTACAATCTAAATACGAGTATTCAGAAGTAGGAGCAAAACAAGTAAGTTTATACGTATTAGACAAGAAGATTGATAATCTATATTAGTTCGAAAATATAAGGTATCGTAGCTACTAAGCTCCGATACCTTGATTTAATAACTCTGTTCTTTCTGCAATTTGTAAGTTCTCAATTACAGCATCTAAGCCTCCAGAAACAACGTCTTGTAAGCTATAATTTTTAGCTTCACCTTCTAATCTGTGGTCTGTTACACGGTTTTGTGGGTAATTATATGTCCTGATTTTTTCGGATCTATCGCCAGTCTTTACCATTGATTTTCTAGTTGATGACATTTCACTTTGTTGCTTTTCTAATTCCATTTCATAAAGCCTAGAGCGTAATACTTTCATAGCTTTTTCTCTATTTTTAAGCTGTGAACGTTCTTCTTGGCATTGTACAACTATACCGGAAGGAATATGAATCATACGTACTGCAGTTTCAACCTTATTTACGTTTTGACCGCCTTTACCGCCTGCTCTATAAATATCAATTCTTAAATCTTCTTCTTTAATATCAACATCAATGTCTTCAGCTTCTGGCAATACTGCCACTGTTGCAGCCGAAGTGTGGACTCTGCCTTGTGCTTCGGTCTCGGGTACTCGCTGAACCCTATGAACGCCACTTTCAAACTTCATTAATCCAAAAACATCATCGCCAGCAATTGAAAATATAACTTCTTTAAAACCGCCTTTTTCACTTTCATTAAAATCAATGATTTCAATTTGAAAACCTTTCTTATCTGCAAACCGTTGGTACATTCTAAATAAATCACCAGCAAAAATACCAGCTTCATCACCACCAGTACCAGCCCTTATTTCCATAATACAATTTTTTAAGTCGTTTGGATCTTTTGGAATAAGTAAAATACGAAGTTCGCTTTCTATATCTTCTAAAACTTGAGTTAAAAGCTCTATCTCTTCATAAGCCATATCTCTTAGCTCTGACTCTATGTTCTTGTCCTTTACTAACTCTTTATTAGATTCTAAATCCTCATAGTTCTTTTTGTACTTTATTGCTATATCCGCAATTTTCTTTAAATTCTTATATTCCCTATTTATTTCACGATATTGCTTTACATCGTTCATAATGTCTGGGTTATTTAAACTTTCTTCAACTTTAGAAAATCTTTCCAAAATCGACAATACTTTATCGTACATACTTATATTTGTTGATTAAAAATAAACTACAAAAATAACAATTTTAAATAACCTGATTGTCATTAAACTTTTCATTTATATTTATGAATTTTTGTTCAGCTTGATTTATATATTCTCTACATTCATTTACAAGTAAAGTGCCTTGCTCATATTTGCTTAGCATGTCATCCATTGATAATTCTTTATTCTCTAACGAATTTACAATTTCTTCTATCAATTTAATTTTATCTTCAAATTTCATTTTTATCTTCTTTCATTAAGTTTAACTAATTTATGTTCATTCTTTCTAATTATTTCGATTTCATCAAAATCATCTAAACTTTGACTATTATCTATAAACCTATCTTGACTTTTTAATAATGAATAGCCTTTATTCAAAGGTAATAATGGATCGTTTGATTTTAATCTAAGACTTAAGTAAGCTAATTCTTTTGTTTTATTATTTAGTATATTATTGCTAATAGAATTTAAATAGCTGGATTTATAATCAAGAAATTGTTTATAATAATTAAGTTTTTCTTTAATTACTCTGCTTAAATTATTGCCTACATTACCTTCTAAATAGTCTCTATAATAAGCTATCTTCTGGCGTAGAGATGTTTCTATAGTCTTTGATGAAGTGCTTAAGAAGTTTAGAATATCGTCTACAGTAATAGTACTAACTGCTTCTGCTCCTGCCGTTGGAGTTGATGAACGAAAATCAGCTACAAAATCGGAAATTGTAAAATCACTTTCATGACCGACTGCACTAATTATAGGAGTTTGAGAATTATATATGGCGTCGGCCACAATTTCAGTATTATACGACCATAAATCTTCGATAGAGCCACCGCCCCTGCCAATTATTATAACATCACAATTTAGTTTATTGAGTTCCTTAATAGCTTTGACAATGTCTTCCGCCGAACCATCCCCTTGAACCAGAGTAGGCCTAAAATAAATCTCAATTAATTTATTTCTTCTTCCAATTGTTGTAATGATATCTTGAATGGCTGCACCAGTAGGAGAGGTAGAAACTCCTACTCTGAGAGGCAATACAGGGATAGGGCGTTTTCTATTATTATCAAAATAGCCTTGCTCCATTAACTTGAGCTTAAGAGCTTCAAAAGCCAAATATAGATCGCCTTCTCCTGCAGGCAACATTCTTTTGCAAATTATTTGGTATCTTCCTTGTGGAGGATAAACTTCTAAATTACCCTTTACACAAACCTTCATCCCATTTTTAGGAATAAAATTAATCTTCGTGCTTCCCCACATTACAGCGCTAATCTGTGCGTTGCTATCTTTTAAAGCAAAATACTTATGTCCTGATTGGTGGTGAACATAATTGGATATTTCTCCGATTATTTCAATTTCACCGATCTCGAACTCCAAAACTTTCTTAATTTGTTTTGTTATTTCAGAAATTGTAAGCATTTTTATATAATTATTATTATCTTTGGGAACAATCTAAATATTATGACTAATAAAAGTAAAGCTTATTTTTTTGGAATTTTGACTGTCTTAATGTGGTCTACTGTAGCAACGGCGTTCAAAATTAGCCTAAAATATTTTGATATTATTAATATGCTTTTTTGGTCTTCCCTTACTTCTACAATTGTCTTCTTTTTGTTTATAATATTTCAGAAAAAAATTAATAAATTTAAGCTATTAAAAATAAAAGATTTATTATATTTTAGTATGCTCGGACTTCTAAACCCTTTTCTATACTACTTAGTTCTTTTTGCCGCCTATGATAGATTACAAGCACAAATTGCACAGCCGCTTAATTACTCTTGGGTGATAGTTGTTTCTATACTGGCTTTTTTTATACTCAAGCAAAAGATAAAAAAAATCAATTTTGTAGGCTTAACAATTAGTTTTATTGGTATTATTATAATAAGCGTGTCAAAGGGTGAAATATCCAATAATTTAAGCTATTTGGGTATATTTTTAGCCATTTTCAGTTCTCTAATATGGGGTTCATATTGGGTAATAAATCTAAAAAAACAGTATGATGATACATTTAAGCTATTTTTTAATTTCCTCTTTGGAACGCTATATTCTATTTTATATATTGTTATATCTGGTAGTAGTATAAGTTTTAATTATCAAGGGCTTACATCTTCATTTTATATTGGCTTATTTGAAATGGGGCTTACATTCTTTACTTGGCTCAAAGCGCTACAATATAGCGACAATGCTGCTAAAATTGGTAATATAATATATTTCTCTCCTTTAATATCAATGTTTCTTATACATTGGATTCTTAAAGAAGAGATTATGCTAACATCAATAATAGGCTTAATGCTAATAATTTTAGGAATGCTGGTTCAGCAAATCAAAATTAAGGCTTCAAGCGTTTAAATTCTTTATCTAAGGTAGCTTCTAATGACTTTTTAGCAAAGCTACCAAAGAGCGTTAGTTCAATATCTATTTCAACTAAGTTATCACTTAACTTAATTGTCCCTTTCCCTAACTTAGAACTTGCATATAAAGTATTGCCGCTCCAACTTGCTTGCTCTAAAACACTTTTTATAACAGAGTTAGTTAATACGGTTGTATCAATATAATGCTTCATCTCGGTAGCCGTTGCCTTCGTCTCGAATTTCTTATTTATAGTAGACAATTTTAAATTCCTTATAATATTTAGTAAAAAATTACTCTAAATGATGTAAATTTGTTGTTTTTTATTGTAATAAATTGAGAAAATGTTTGTAGAAAATAATAGGAAAGAGATTGATAGAATAGATGATGAGATACTTCAGCTTATTATTCAAAGAAATTTACTTTCAGATGATATTATTAGGTGTAAGTTAGATAACGGGTTAGACGTTTTAGATAAAGAACGTGAATATTTATTGATAAATTCTTTAATCGATAAATTCAAAGATAAAATAAACCAAGATGAAATTAAGAAAGTATACTCAAGTATCTTATATTACTCCAAATTAAAGTATTATCAAGAAATTGAAAAGACCAATCAAGAAACAATTGAGAAAAGCAAACTACCTTTTATAATAGCTGGACCTTGTAGCGTTGAGTCGGAAGAACAGATTTTTAGTATTGCCAAGGACTTATCGCAATTAAATATTAAATACTTAAGAGGTGGGGCTTTCAAACCTCGTACTTCACCAAATGATTTTCAAGGGTTAGGAAGTATAGGTGTTCAATATTTAAGAGACGCTGCTAAGTATTATAATATGAATATGGTAACGGAAGTTATGTCGTCTCAACAGCTATTGCAACATTATAATGATATAGATATAATACAAATTGGTAGCAAAAATATGTTTTCATACCAATTATTAAAAGATATTGCAGAAATCAACCAAAAGAACAAAAAGCCTATAATCTTAAAGCGTAATTTCAATGCAACAATAAAGGAATTTATATATGCTGCGGAATACATATTGAAAGAAGGGCAAGAGGTGTTGCTATGCTTGAGAGGCATTAGAACATTTGAGCAGATTGACTCTAACCTTAGATTTACTCCAGATTTAGCCTCTATACGTGAACTTAAAAATATAACGAAACTGAAAGTAATATTCGATCCTTCGCACTCTACTGGTAATGCCGACTACGTCGAAGATATATCAAAGGCTGCCTTACAGCTTGGTGCCGATGGTTTGATGATAGAAACGCACTTTAATCCTCAAGAATCTATTGTTGATGCAAAGCAAACTATTAATTATAAAACTTTAAATCACATTATTACCTTCTTAGACGAAATTAAGTATGCACAATAATAATATCATATTATTTAAATCACCAGATGTAATATTCCTAAATATCAATGAGATAGTGCGTCAATATGAATCTAATAATTTTTATATTATTGATAAGAATATCGAAAAATATTATAACTTAGATATTCCGCAAAATAGTAAGATAGTGATTAGTAGCACTGAAAAGAATAAATCATTAATTGTAGTGAGTAAAATTATTGAATTTATGCTTTCTAAAAACTTTAGCAGAAATACGAGTATTGTTGGCATTGGTGGAGGTATAGTATGCGATATTACAGGCTTTGTTGCTTCGGTATATAAGCGCGGCGTGAAACATATATTAGTGCCTACTACGTTATTGGCTATGGTTGATGCTGCTCATGGGGCAAAGACTGGGATAAATCATAGAGGTATCAAAAATACAATAGGTACCTTTAAATCACCTGAACATATTTTTATAGATACTGATATTTTGCAAACTTTAAAGCAAAAAGATATTCTTAGCGGAATTGGGGAACTTATTAAAATATCAATGACTTCTAATTATGAATTATTCAATTATCTTAGTAATAATTATAAGAACTATAATGATAATTACCATTATATAATAAATGAAGCAATTAAAACTAAAAACAAGATTGTTGAAGCCGACTTCTATGATAATAACATGAGGAAGGTGTTGAATTTTGGTCATACTATTGGGCATATAATAGAGTTAAATAATAAAATACCACATGGAATTGCAATATCATACGGAGCAGTTGAAGAATTAAGATTCCTGCAATACTTGTTCAATACAAATACTCAACTCATTGATAATTATATAGATATATTAAAAAGATACAGAATATTTAATAAATCTAAAATCTCTTTGACTATACATAAGGAGCAACTATCTAATGATAAAAAGGCAAACAACGGAATAATTGACTTAATAAATATCCTTGAAATTGGAAAATCTGAAGTAATTAAAGTTTCATTCAATGATTTGGCAAGATATTATGGTCTTCATTAGCTATAATTTATCAGATTTTAATAGATTAATAAAGTTGTCTAACTTATATAGTCATATAGAGATAAGGCAAGACTTATGTCAATTTACTTTCGATGAATTAGATTATTTATTTCAACAAATTAAATACCCAATCTTTACAGTCAAAGGAACATTTGCCAATATTAGAGAGCAACTACTTTTTGCTTTAAATCAAAAGGTAAAGTACTTAGATTTTGATTATAATTGGGATTATTCTAATTTAATAGATTTAAAGCAAGATGACCGTTTTAAAAGTACAAAGTTTATTGCCTCAAATCATTTTAAGTATCAAGATTTCAACAAACATGATATAAACAAGTATATTCAATTTTTAGCTAATATTCAAGTAGATTATATTAAAATAGTTATTGAAGATGTTGATAATTATGAGGATTATGATAAAATAAAGGATGTATTAAATTACAACTCTGGAAATATCGCTATATTTTGTACTGGTAACTTTGGGAAATTTAGTAGAGTACATGCTTATATAAATGGTTGCCCTTTAAACTATGCTGCTATTGGAAATCAAGTAAGAATAAATACAAGCCAATTAGATATTGGAGAATATTTTAGTTTAAGTGTAGACTGATATGGATAGATTTGCTGTTTTCGGTAGCCCAATTTCGCATAGTAAATCACCAGATATTTACAATACATTATTTCAAGAAAATAATATAACTGCCTATTATACAAGAGTATTAGCACGTGATATTCAAGAAATTTCTATAATGAATTCTATTCTAAAGCTGGATGGATTTAATCTTACGTCTCCATTGAAAGGTACTTTCCCAAACAGAGGGAGTATAAATACGGTATATAATTCCGATAGAGGAAATTCCTATTATAATACAGATAACGAACACTTTATAGAATTAATTAACTCATTGAAAATAAATAATAGTACGGTGTTAATAATTGGAGGTGGAGAGTCAGCAAAAAATATTATCAGTATCCTAAGAGATAAGCAAATATTATATGATATAATTCTAAGAAATCCAGAGCATAAAAAAACACAATTATATTATATTCAAAGCCTACTAAATATAACAGATATTAACAAGGTAATTAATAATTATGAAATAATAATTAATACAATACCACATACTAAATCTTATTTGGAAGATGGGTTGAAAATTGAAAATAAACTTATAATTGACTTGATTTATCAGATAGATGTATTTGGAGATAAATTATTGAATTGTAAATATATTAGCGGCGAGATGTGGTTAATTGCTCAAGCTATAAAATCGTTTGAATATTATTATCCAAAAGCCCGCTCAAAAGAAGTTAATTCAATTAAGAGTAAAAAATACAATTCGATTGCCTTGCTAGGATTTATGGGCGCTGGCAAGACCACATTAGCGAAGGCAATTGCTAAGAGATTATCATTTAATTATATTGATATTGATGAGCAGATTGTAATGAGATATGGCGACATAAGTAATATATTCCAGCAAAAAGGCGAAGACCAATTTAGGAAAATGGAACAATCTGTTCTAGAAGAAATAGACTTTACTAATTGTAATATTATCGCTACGGGTGCAGGCATTCTTAGCTCCTCTGGGCAAATAAATATTCTTAAGAAGAATACATATAGAATATGGGTAGTGTCATATTTAGAAAATTCATTTAAAAGAATACAAAACACAGATAGGCCATTATTAAAAGATTATGCTAAGTATATAGAATTATATGAAAATAGAGTAGATACTTATTTCTCAAATTCCGATTTAGTCGTATTGAATGAAAATTTTAATGAAACAGTTGATTTATTAGCCAAAGAAATACAGAATTATGTCATATAAGCAAATTATTAATGTGAGCTCCAATAAAAGCTACTTTCAAAGGGTATTGATTGCTGCTATTTTAGACGGCAAGATGTTGATAATTAATAATTTTACGTACTCCGATGATAATTTGGTCATAATTGATTGTTTCCTCAAATTAGGTTATTCAATTAAATTACAAAAAGATGCCCTATTGATAAATGATAGACCACGTAGCCACAAGGAATTTTATAAATTAAATATTAAAAGTTCTGGTTTTGCTGCAAGGGTATTGCCTATTATTTTGATGTTTGAAACTGCTCCTATTAGAATAGATTATGATAGAAGGGTGTATGAAAGAGATTTGAAGGAACTTTATAATATCTTTAATCAGTTTGGAAAAGAGATTAATATTTATGGCACTTACTTAGAGTTTTACCCTTCTATTAATAATCGCCACATTAATAAAATATCGGTAAGTTGCGAAATTAGCTCTCAATATGCTACTGCTTTGCTATTTTTACAAGCGTATTATAGTGAGTTTATTCTTGAAATAATTAATCCTAATAGTAAACAATATATTGACTTGACTATGGATATATTAGCATTGTTTGGCTTTGAGTATAAAAATATGAATTATCGAAGCATAACGTTAATAAATAAAAGCATAGTAGATTTAAGTCATATCAATATTGAAGGAGATTGGTCCGGCGCTGCAAATTTAATAATAATGGCATCTTTATTGGGAAAAGCTACTTTTTCAAACTTAAATATAAATTCTACTCAAAGCGATAGTATTATAATCAAATTATTAAAAGATATTAATGGTAAAGTCAATATTATAGATGATTTATTAGTTATTGAAAAAGCAATATTAACGGGTTTTGATTTTGATGCTGAAGACTGCCCCGATTTAGTCCCGGCTTTAGTGCCGTTAGCGTTATATACAAATAAAGCATGTATTATACGAAATGTAGAAAGGCTAAAATTTAAAGAAAGCGATAGGTTAAATGAACTAATTAGTTCTTATAATAAGTTGGGAGCCAATTTAAGTTACAAAAGCAACAGTTTGCAAATTAATACGATGAACCTAAAATATTGCCAACTTGACTGTAAAAATGACCACCGTCTTGCAATGAGCTATGCGATAGCTTATAAATTAATTAATCCACAGATGCAATTAAAAGTTGAGACTTGTGTTAATAAGTCTTATCCAATGTTTTATGAACAAGCAAATATGATAGAAGCCTATGAATAGTTTTGGCAGGATATTTAGAGTTTCTGTAGTAGGGGAGTCGCACGGCGAGATTGTAGGGGTTCTTATTGATGGTTGTCCGCCGGGAATTAAAATAAACCAAGAGGATTTTTTGTTAGATCTGGAAAGAAGAAAACCTAAAGTAGTGGGAACTACCCCAAGAAAGGAAGATGATGTTCCGATGATTAAATCTGGAGTATACAATGGTTATAGTAGCGGTGCGCCAATATTGATTGAAATCGAAAATAAGAATAAAGTTTCAAAAGATTACGACAATTTAAAGAGCCATTATCGCCCTGGTCACGCTGACTTTACAGCGTACAACAAATACAATGGATTTAATGACCCGCGTGGTGGAGGGCACTTTTCAGGACGATTAACAGCTGCTTTAGTCGTTGCTGGAGTTATCGCTAAGAAAATTATACCACATGTTGAAATTAAAGCTAATATAGAATATGTTGGTGGACTTAAAGACTATAAGCAACTCGTAGAAAATACTTCCGAAGCAGGGGATAGTCTGGGAGGAATTGTATATTGCGAGGTTAATAACTTGCCAATAGGTATAGGGGAGCCATTTTTTGATTCCTTAGAATCCGTTATTTCCCATCTTGTATTCTCAATACCGGCAGTAAAAGGTATTGAATTTGGTCGTGGCTTTCAATCAGCTAACATATATGGCAGCGAGATGAACGATATTATTATTGATAGCTTGGGAACATCCAAGACAAATAATGCTGGAGGAATAAATGGCGGAATATCTAATGGAAATACCTTATATTTCAGAGTTGCTATCAAGCCAGCGTCTAGCATTGCTATCACTCAGCAAACCTATAATAGCAAAACAAAGCAAGTTGAAGAACTTGAAATAAAGGGGAGACACGATTCAGCAATAGTACTAAGAGTACCTCCAGTGTTGGAGGCTGTTACTGCAATTGCACTTACGGATTTAATGTTTTTAGCGAAACTCTATTCTTAAAATAAAATGTATTTACAAAAGTCAATTTAAGATTAAATATAAGTAAAAAATCAATAATGGAAAAAATTCATTTAACAGTATTGGGACTATCTGCAGCACCGACAAGTAACAATGCCTACACACTGATACTTAAAGAAGTAGATGGTAATAGAAGGTTACCAATTATGATAGGGGCTTTTGAAGCTCAATCGATTGCTCTTGAAATGGAAGGTGTCTTACCGCCAAGACCAATGACACACGATTTAATTAAAACTATTTTAGAAAGCCTAAATGTTAGCCTTACTGAAATTTTAATATATGATTTAGTTGAAGGTACATTCTACGCTAAGTTGATATTTGAAGACATAGCCGTAGAGATTGATGCGAGACCTAGCGACGCAATAGCAATTGCTGTTAGGTTAAACGTGCCTATTTATGTTAATAGTGATATTATGGACGAAACATCACTAACTACAGAAGGTGCTAATGAACCAGCTATTGATTCTGAAGAAGATGATGAAATTAAAATGATTCAAAGGCAAGTATCAGCTAATAAAAAGCCTAAAAACAAGTTAGAGCAAATGAATAGTGATTTAGATAAAGCAATAAAAGAAGAAGATTATGAAAAAGCTGCTTCTATTAGAGATGAAATAAGCAAATTCTTAGGGCAATCGTAATAACTATTTTATATGGATTACATAAAAAACAAGATTGTATGGGTTACTGGTGGCACTAAAGGCATTGGAGCAGCATTAAGCCAAGTTCTATTAGAACAAGGCGCCGTTGTAATAGCGTCTAGCACTAAACCACTAAGTTACTATATAAATAATAACTATTTTGATTCGCAATTTGCTCAAAATCATAATTTCTATTATTATCAGTGCGATGTAAGTGATAAAACTCAAGTACAACAAATATACAATAGAATCTATGAAAAATTTAATAGTGTAGATATTTTGATAAATAATGCTGGCGTTGGCCTATTTAAAGCATTTGTTGATACTACAAGCGAAGAAGTTGAGCGATTATTTAAAGTAAATATTAATGGTCCTATTTATTGCGTACAGTCCGCTCTACCTAATATGTTGGAAAAACAAGAGGGGACAATAGTGAATATCTCATCTGTATCAGCTTTTGAAAATTTTGCAAATTGTTCAATTTATAATATGAGTAAATCAGCCTTACTTTCGTTAGGGCGCTCGCTTAGAAATGAGTATAGGAAAGTTGGTATTAGAGTCATTGATGTGTTGCCAGGAGCAACTTGCACGGATATTTGGGACGCACAATCTCAAATTGATTTTAAGGATAAACTTATGCAAGCATACGATGTAGCTATGACCATAGTAAAAAACATAGACAGCTCACTACAAGGAAATTTATTAGTAGAGGAAATTGTAATTAGACCACTACAAGGGAATATTTAGCTTGAAATATTCTTATTTGTGCTTTCATATTTTATTAATATCATTGATTATATCTTGTTCTGAAAATATAAGTAGTCCTGAAAATTTACAACAAGGTACAATTCAATTTAATGTTTCTGGAAAGTATAATTACCTATTTCAATCGAACCGCATAAGTATACAGCTTGCAGATGATAACAATGATTTTCTTACTATTCATAGTACTCTAAAAACCTCTATAAAGAATAATAACATTATCATAAGGTTATTGATACCAAAGTATATTGCAACCAATTATGAGTTTAATGAAAGCAATTCACTAATATTCTCCATTGACAATGGAGGTGAGTCTTTTAGGGCAAATAAGGGTTCGATTCAAATTATTGAATGGAACGAGCATATTTTTAAGGCAACCTTTTATGCTGATTTATTCACTCTTGACAATCAAGACGAGAAGTTAAATATTACCAATGGTATAATTGAAGTTAGTTACTAAAAGATATACTATTGAGTGTAATAATTAGAGCTAAATACTTAATAATACTTAGCCCTATTCAATTTCTACTCATATAATTAATACCTTATTGGCTACTAATTTTCTGTAAATAAATACATAACATCGCCAGCCTCTAAATTAGCTTGAGCGTTGTATGCTTGTGCCTTAAAAAATGGTGTCTTTAGCCAATTTAATTCCATTAGTGCTTCTTCATAAGTTTCAATTGGTTGATTTTGAACTTTATCTAATGGCATATTATTATCCAATTGGATATTATTCTCAATCATAGATAGTGCATCTAACAATATGTCTTTCTGCCAATTATTACTACTTTGATTTATTTCCAATTTGTCCGTGCTTTTGATAGAATTATTGGAAATGTCTGATTTCTTAAGCTCTTTCGGTTGAAACGCTTGATAGTTTTGTGAACTAATTTCAGTGATTTTCATAATTTTGTCCCAATATTTAAATAATTTTTATAATATTATATATAATTTCATTATATTGTATACTGAAAATTACAATTAATATACCAGATTTGGTATGGTATGTAACTTTTAATAAATTGGAGGTAGGGTATGATTAGAATAATACTATTGTTTAGTGCTTTTCTTGCTATCTTGATTAGTGGATGTGAACCTAAAAATCAATTTCTTTCACATCAGGAAATTGAAACGGAGAAAGAAAACATTAAAAATGTCATTATTTCTTTTAATAAAGCTAGTGAAGAAGAGGATTTTAGTAAAATGATAGAATATCTAAGCGACGAAGTTACTTTCTATGGGACTGACTCCGCCGAAGTTCTAAAGAGTTTTGCTGAATACAAAAAAGCCATTGATGAGCAATGGCAAGTTTACGATAAAATATCGTATGGGAACTTAGAAGATGTTACAATTTTTATAGACCAACAAGGTACTTTAGCAACTATTTTCTATGGCACAAATGCTAAAGTTACAAAATCTGGAGTTACCAATGATTTCTATCTTAGAGGGGCAAGGGTTTTAAATAAGGTAGCAAATAAATGGTTGATTGAAGGTGGGCTTACTGGTATTGTAAGGACTGAAAACCCTCATAATACAGCAAAAACAGATACATTGATAGCAAAATAATATTAGTTTATATTGATATAAAAGGATGTTGCGAATCTATAATTTAGTAACATCCTTTTACTACATTAGAGTAGCAATAACCCTTGCAGTATAGTTACCACTAATTGCAGCGCTTTCGATAGTGGCAGGATATTCTGTATCTGTCCAATCACCCGCTAATAATAAATTAGGAATTTCTGTCTGATTATCTGGTCGTAAACGTTCGGTAGTAGTAGTAATTCTTAGCGTTGCAAACTTCTCTTTAATTATTTTATAATGTTGTGGTTCCTTATCTTTATATTCTGGGAAACGCAATCTTAAATCTTCCATAACAATATTTAAAATTTCGTTATTACTTAATGATATTAAGTTATCTGCAGAGCTGACTAATAAAGTAAAATGGTTAGAGTATTTGACATCTGTTGCATCTATAAACCTTCGTCTATTGAATAGCCATTGGGTGTCTGAACCAATAAAACCACAAAAGTCAAAATCAAAGCTACCTGTATCAAACCATAAATAGACTGATAAAATAGGAGAATATTCAAATTGTTTTAAATTATTTAATAATTTAGATTCTTGCAAAGGATAATACTTAATAACTTCATTAGCTTGAGTAGCCATTATATAATATTTTGAGCGAATATGTTCATACTCGTTTGTTACAATATAATCTACTAAGCCATCTTTTAAACATATTTCTTTTAATTTATTTTTGGCTAAAAATATTCCATTTTTATTAACTTTATCAACTATTGGCGTAATTAATTCTGATAAACCCTTGTTAGGTAGTATCATTTTGCTACTATAAGAATCTGCCAAAAAGGATTTTTGCAAAACGGTAATTAAAAGAGAAGCTGGAGCATATTGCGGTAAATTATTTAATGTTGCTAATATTAGTGGCTCCCAAAATAACTGAATAAAACTATCGCTTTGATTGAATTTTTTTAGATATGTATAACTATCATATGATTTGAAATCATTAGTATTTTGGAATTGAATAAGAGCGAATATATAGAATAAATTTAATTTATCCTTCATCGGGATGCCGTCTAATCTTAAGATTGACTTCATAAACGAAAATTTTCCGGTGGAAGTAGCTCGTAGATGGAATATTTTATTTGATGAATATAAACGCAAGTCAATTTCATCCAGAAACTTTAGATACTGATAAGTTCCCAAGTCTTTTAATAATTCTAAAAATTCCTTATAGGCACCCATCAATAAATGTTGAGAATTATCGATAACATCACCGCTTCTGCCATCTAAAATTGAATTTATTCGACCACCGGGTAGTTCTCTTTGCTCAATTAAAGTAACAGAATAACCATTATTTAATAAATTATTCGCCGCACAGATGCCAGCAACCCCTGCTCCGATGATTGTAACATCATTATTAAGTTGTTTATTCATTAAAATACTTTTTAAACATATATAAAATTATTTTGTTAAAACCTTTATTTAACTTCAGGATAGATAAATTTAGCTCTATTTCATATGCTTTCACATCTCGATACATTTCTTTATCCAAATGAATACTAAGTATTAACTTATATAAATTAATAATAAATTTTGCACGGCTACCATATTTTCTATCATAAAGACTATCGCTATCTAATTTGCTACTATAGATAAATTTATTGTAGCTTTCTATACTTGAAGTGTTGCTTTTTTTAGTTTTTATTATTCTATGTATTATGTCATCGTGGAGAATATTGCTTTTGAGTAATAAGTAATATTCATCCGCTACATTAATAGCGAGTTTTTCAACTTCACTACCAAATTTTTGTAAGAATACAATTTTAAAATTAAGAAGAAAATCAAACAAGGTCTTTTGCATATTTATAATAGATGTTTCATTATTATTAATTTTTCTCTGACTAAATCATCTATAGAATATTTTATGCCACCGACACCAAAGCCAGAATCTGCAAATCCTCCAAAAGGCATCCAATCTACTCTAAAAGCAGTAGAATCATTAATGATTACAGCTTTTGAACGTATTTTTTTTGCAAAACTCAAAGCCCTATTAATATCACTAGTGTATATAGCATTTTGAAAAGCAAATGGAGATGCATTAGCTAATTGTACTACTTTATCTAAATCTTCAAATGGATTTATATTTACTACTGGTCCAAAAATTTCATCTTTCATAACATTCATTGACATATTTGTATTTTCTAAAATTGTAGGACTAATACAATTATTATCTATAATATCCCCACCAATAAATTTATTAGCGCCCATTGAAATAGCTTGATCTATGTCATTTAGGATTTGCTGTAATTTATACTGAGTAATAATGGGACCTACATCAGTGAATTCATTATTTGGGTCTCCAGTCAGTAATTCCGCCGTCTTTTGAACGATTAACTTTTTAAAGTCTGCATAGATACTTTTAGCTATATAAACATTTTGGGTAGAAACGCATACTTGCCCCGCATGGTAAAACGCTCCTTTTACAATACTATTTACACTGTATTCTATATCACAACTTTCATCCACAACAGCAACAGCAGTTCCTCCATGCTCTAAGGCATAAGCAACGCCGCTTGCTATTAGCTTAGGTATTTGCCAGCCGACTTTACTACTACCTATAAATGACACAAAACTAAGCCTTTTATCGCTTATAATTTTTGAAGTTTCATTGCCTTCAAGAGGCAATAAGGAAATGGCATTAGGTGCAACGCCAGCTTCCAAAAAATAGTTTGCAATTTTATATGCAGATAAAGGTGTCTTTTCTGATGGTTTAATAATTATGGGGTTACCTGCTGCAATGGCAGTTGAAACTTGATGGCATATTAAATTTATAGGGTGGTTAAATGCTGATATCGCAAGTACTACCCCTATAGGCTCTTTTATGGTAAACGCTAAATGTTGCTCTGATTTAGCAGACATATCCATATTTATTTGATTACCATGCACTCTAAGAGCTTCGTCTCCAGAAAATTTGACCGTATTTATTGCGCGGCTTACTTCAATCCTTGCATCTTTTAAAGGTTTGCCACCTTCCAAAGAGATTAATTGGGCTAATTCTTCGTGGTTCTGCTTGATTTTGTCCGCTACATAATATAAAATATCGGCTCTTTTATATGGAGGTATATTTTTCATTAATTCTATTGAATTAAAACTATTGTTGAACGCTAATTCCACTTCTTCAGGGCTTGGCTTAATTAATTTAGCCAACGTTTCATTTGAGTACGGGCTTTTGACTTCCAAATACTCTTGGCTTGTATTGTGAGCGTTATTTATTAATAACTTTATGTCTTTAAGCATTTTAATATCTCTAATAATTTATTTAAAAACTTATGCTTTTGAATATTTCTATTCCAAATTGTCTTTCAATAGAGTTTATTTCTTTATTATTGTTGAGTAAATCTTTTAATTGTAATTCTAAAGTAAGACCGCTAATAACCCCAGCTCTTAATGCAACGTTTAATAGACCCTTACTATTATATAATTTATTTTTAGTTTCGTCTAACTGTAGATTATATTCTAAATTAATTGATGAAAAAGAATTTATAGATTGTTCTATCCCAAAATATACATTCGGTGTTCTATTAGGTGCATCATTATCAAAAGAATAATTTACTCCAAAGTGGCTTGCTAAGTATCCTAACTTCCATCTAAAACTCTTACTTAAAGCGAAGTATAAGCCAGGTGATAAAACTTGAAATCTATTGCTATTGCTTAAATATACACTGCGACTTTGATTGCTAAAACCTAGTGCAATTGCTGGTAATTTATAAGTTTCATCTATTAGCCTTACTTTTAGGCTTATACCAGGGTATTTTTGTGAACTAATTTCTCCGTTGCCGATAATATTATTCATACTATAAGATAATCCAGCGTTGGCTGTATTCAAAAATGAATATTCTGCTGCTAATGACAAAGAGCCACTTTTCATATATAAAATATCTAAGGCTATTTTTTTGTCTGATATTAGTCCACAATTCGGCATATCTACTATATATCTATTTTCGTAACTTGCTAGGCTACCAGCAGAGCCTAAAGGAAATAAATATGAATAATTATTAAAAAAAAGTAATGAAAAAATCAAATATTTTAAATTTTGTTTTGTCATAAAAAAATAAAATTATAAATTAGAATAATACAAATTAACGGAAAAAAAAATTGTTTAGAAATTATATTTATATTGGAGCTATCTTTTTTTTATTCTTGATTGCTTGTACAAGTATAAAAAAGACATTTATTCAATCAAATTATCCAGAAATTATGAAAATGGAAGGCTCATATGAACAGTTCTCTCAAGATTCATCTAGGTTTACATTAGAGGCAACGCGGCTTACAGTTGTTGATGATGAATATATACCAAGTAGTGAAAACTTTGTCGTTAAAGTATATAACTCTGATATGGTTGAAATGTATAATTCAAGCACTAATAAAGATTTTTTTATGGTTATTGGAGAAGTAGAGCCGAAAAATATAAATGATACTAAAATTTATACTTTTGATTGGAATTTAAAAGATAGTTATGGCAGAAACTTTAAAAATGGCAAGTATCTTGCTACTCTTGAAATACCTGCAAAACCTAATAGGTATATTTGTAATATTGAATTTGAGATTAAATAATGGATGATACAAAGTTTATAAGGCGCACTTTCGAATTAGCTAAAATGGGCGAAGGCAGTGTAGGACCGAATCCCTTAGTTGGTGCTGTAATAGTTCGGAATGGAGATATAATCGCAGAAGGTTACCACCAAAGTTTTGGCAAACCACATGCTGAAGTTAATGCTATAAAAAATGCAAAAGATATTAATCTTGCCGAATGTATTCTATATGTTAATTTAGAACCGTGCGACCATATAGGGAAAACACCTCCTTGTACTGATTTGATAATAAAGTCCGGCTTTAAAAAAGTAGTTATCTCTAATATTGATCCTAATCCAATGGTTTCAGGTAAGGGAATACAAAAATTGAAAGACAATGGTGTAGAAGTTATCAGTGATGTTCTATCTGATGAAGGAGAGTTTCTAAATAGAATATTTTTTAAAAATCAGACTACAAACGAGCCATATATTGTTGCTAAAATTGCACAATCCCTAGATGGTTGCATTGCTACCAAAGATGGAATTTCTAAATGGATAAGTAATGAGAAATCAAGAACATATTGCCATTTGATGCGAAGTCACTTAGACGCTGTAATGGTTGGAAAAAATACTATATTGAAAGATAATCCATTGTTAAATACTCGTTTGGTAGCTGGACGAAATCCTGTAAAAATTGCCTTAGATACTAATCTAAATTTAGCACTTAATTTAAGTATCTTTAAAAATGACGATAGAATTAATACCTTGGTGCTATGTAGTATAAATAGCTCTACATCTCGGAAGGCTGATATTTTAAGATTAGGAGGAGTAAAATTAATTGGATGCGAAACGGATACCAATGGTAAGGTACTTTTAGAGGACGCCTTCAATAAATTATATAATGAGTATCATATTTCTTCTGTTTTAGTCGAGGGTGGTCCTACACTCCATTCTTCATTATTAGCTGAAAACTTAATTGATGAATTACATGTCTTTACGGCTCCTATAATAATTGGAGATTGTATAAAATCCTTTGCTGCGGTTAAAACAAAAAATATAGAGTTAAGCCACAGATTTAATCTTTATAAAATTGAAAACTTTGATGGTGATATTCATTCTTTTTATATAAGAAAGTAATTGTAACATTTTTCATGCTATTCCATCTTGCTATTGTATAAGTATTGTATTCATATTTAAATAGGGTAGGGATAGTATGAAAAAGTATATATTTGTCCTGATTGTAGCTCAATTACTGATTTGTAATTCTGTACTCGCTTCTAAAATTAGCGGTAATATTATAGACACAAGCGGAAATATAATTAAATATGTTAGCGTCAAAAATCTAAGAACTAATAATAGCACAAAAGCCAATAAATTGGGACGTTTTACATTAGAGAAAACAAATATTGGAGATACAATATATTTTTCTCATAAAGATTATTTAAATTCTAAAATCATTATTACATCTACTGCTAAGTTGCAAGTCATATTAATAAAAAAGCCAAAGGATGGGGCAAAAGCTACAAAATTAGATGATATAGAAGAAACTTATAGTAGCAAAAGCGCATCTACTATGGGAATGGCTACCGAAGGGATGAGCTATGCCAAAGCACCAATCAAGAAGAATAATTTATATGAAAATCATACTAATAATATAACTCCTTCCGCTGGTAAATTAACTGCTGGTGAAATTAATGACTTCGCAAAATGGGAGCTCTGGGCTGATTTAACTAACGAAGAGTTTAAGAATTATACAAAAGTTTGGAATATAGCTCCTAAATCTCGGTTTACTGTGATTGTTCAAAATCAAAATCAATTGCCTATCTATGGCTCTAAAGTATATCTTTTGAGTAATAATACAATAATATGGAAATCTATTACTGACAATACTGGAAAGGCAGAATTATGGCTTAATCCATTTATAAATAATATAGATACTAATAAATTATACATAAAAATAACTAATGACACAAAGGAGCAGTTTATTACCAATCCGAAATATATTGAAGACGGTATCAATTATACTACTTTTAATTCTGAATGTACTAATAATGTACGCTCGATAGATATAGCCTTATTGGTTGATGCTACTGGTTCGATGGGAGACGAAATAGACTATTTAAAGACAGACTTAGAAGAGATTATCCAATCTATACAAGATACTTTACCAGAGCTAATTATTAATCTTGGAATAAGCTGTTATAGAGATTATGGGGAAGAGTTTTTAATTCGTTCATCAGATTTAAGTGCTGATATTAAAAAGTCTTTAAAATTTTTAAGCAATATTCAAGCTAAAGATGGTGGAGACTACCCTGAAGCAGTAGAGGTAGGGCTAAATGAAGTTATTAATAATTTTAATTGGGATACTAATTCTATTGCTAAAGTGATATTTTTAATTTTAGACGCACCGCCTCATAATAATAAAAATGTTATTGATTCAATCAATAATATCATTAAAATTGCTAGTGCCAAAGGTATAAGAATATTACCAGTTACTTGCAGTGGTATCGAAAATGGTACGGAATTTTTAATGAGAGCATTAGCTTTACTTACCAATGGGACATATATTTTCCTGACTGATCATAGTGGGATAGGTAATCCACATATAGAACCATCAACAGACAAGTATACAGTAGAGACTTTTAATAGTTTGATAAAAAGGTTAATTTTACAATATACTTTTCTACCAGAATGTGTTAAAAATAGCTATGATTCTGTAATAAGTGATAATAAAGATATACAAAGTGTGAGCAAAAATATTAATACAAACCATCTTTTAGTTAAGCTATACCCTAATCCAAGCTCTGGCGTTATTAACGTTGAGCTTACAAGAGATATAAAGTACTTTTATATAGCAGATATAAGCCAGAAACTGTTGTTAAAATTTAATGCCGATAATCCTATGATGAGTATAGATTTAAATGAATTACCAAATGGAGTATACTTCCTTGTATATTTTGATTTGAATAATAAGCCAATTAGTTCAAAATTTATTTTACAAAGATAAAATTTAAAATTAAATATATAAATTTTCGTAATAAATACGATTTATTAACATTATTGGTAGAATATTATCTTGTCAAATTATGGAAAGCCGAGATCTTCGAAAGGATTGGCAGTACTTTGTGCCCGATTAGCTGAGGATAAATTAGCAGATGAAGTTTTAATTTTAAATCTTGAAGGAATAGATTTTGCCCCTTCAGATTATTTCGTTATATGTTCTTGTGATTCCGAGATCCAAGTAGCCGCTGTAGTTGATAATATTGTAGACAATACAAGGGCATTAAAAATTCAAAGACCACGCGTCGAAGGGGAAGCTACACGCGAGTGGGTATTAATTGATTATTTTGATGTTGTTGTTCATGTTATGAAAAAAGAAATACGTCACTTTTATAAATTAGAAAAACTATGGGGAGATGCTCAATTTTTAAAAATTGACGGTGACGGCAAGCCAAAAGTTATGAAATTTGAAGAAGTCAAACCATTTTTTAAAGAACATATAATCGACTAAAATGAAAAATACGTATATATATAACTTATTGCAGCAAAGTTTAAATACTATTGGCGTAGAAGTAGGAGAGCACTTATCAATCAATCTTGAAAAGCCAAAAAATACTGATAATGGTGATATTTCTTCAAATATTGCCTTCTTATTATCTAAAAAACTTAAAAAAGCTCCTATTCAAATTGCAAACGAAATTGTGCAAAACCTAAACCTTGATAAGGAATTAATTGCCGATATAAATGTTGCTATGCCGGGATTTATTAATTTTAAATTCACACCTAAGTATTATCAAAATAAATTAAATGATGTGATTAATATTGGTTTAGAGTATGGTAGCTCGGAGATTGGTAAAGACAAAAAGGTAAACGTTGAGTATGTTAGCGCTAACCCAACAGGTTTATTGCATCTCGGACATGGGCGGAATGCAATTGTAGGGGATATAATTTCAAGCTTATATAAGTGGTGTGGGTTTGATGTTACTCGTGAGTATTACTTTAATAACGCAGGTAACCAAATGAATAATCTTGGAAAGTCTGTATATGCGCGTTATATGCAACAAGTAGAAGACAAAGATTTTCCTTTACCTGAAGATGCTTACCATGGTGAATATGTAATAACTATTGCTTCGCTATTAAAAGAAAAATATGCTAATCAACTAAAAGAGTACAATGAGGAAAATTTAAAGATTTGCAGAAAGTTTGCAGAGGAATGGTGCTTTAATGCAATCAAACAAACACTCAATAATTTAAAAATTGAACACGATATATTTTTTAATGAAGATACTCTATATACAGATGGAAAAATTACAGAAGTTATAAATGAATTTAAAGCAAAAGGTTTAGCTTACGAGAAAGATGGAGCTTTATGGCTCAAATTATCTGAAATGGGATTAGAAGAAGATAGAGTGATTGTAAAATCTTCTGGAGAGCCGACATATAGATTACCAGATATTGCTTATCATAGAGAGAAACTGAACCGTGATTACGACTTAATTATTGACGTATTTGGTTCTGATCATATAGCCACAGTACCAGATGTCTTAGCTGGTATCAAAGCCTTAGGTTATGATGTAAGCAAAGTTAAAGTATTAATTCATCAATTTATTACATTAACCGAAAACGGCAATCAAGTTAAAATGTCTAAAAGAACAGGTAAAAGTTATACTTTAGACGACCTAATAGAAGAAGTTGGAAGTGATGTTGTTAGATTTTTCTTAATAATGAGGTCTTTAAACACTCATTTAGAATTTGACTTAGCGCTCGCACGCGAACAAAGTGAAAAGAATCCAGTATTTTATTTACAATATGCGCACGCTCGTATTGCTTCTATTATAGAGAAAGTAAGTTTAGAAAATATAGATATAAATAATATTAATTACGACTTAAATAATTTAAAAGAAGCTGAAGAATTAAATTTAATAAAATTTATTCTCGAATTTCCTGAGATTGTAGAAAATTCTTGCCTGAAGTGCGAACCTCAAGTCCTAACAGAGTACCTAAAAGAATTAGCTGCTGCCTTCCATCAATTTTATCACAACTGTAGAATTATGGGAAGCACTAATGAGGTTAGAAATGCCCGCTTAATTTTAGCGCAGACTACAAAAGTAGTATTAAACAATGGCTTGAAAATTCTTGGTGTTACAGCACCGGATAAAATGTAATATGCTTGCTAATAAATGAATAAAATAATAAATGAGCTTGTATATATATAATTAAGCAAGCTCATTTATACTATAAATGATATTATTTAAACAAGCCTACTTTCATTGATTCACAAAAATATATATCTTCACCATCTACTGATAATGTTCCGTCTGATATAACCATTATCAATTTTAAATTAATAACCCTTCTGATATCAATAGTGTAAGTTATTAATTTGCTTGTTGGCAAAACTTGCCCTGTAAAATGTAATTTCTCACATCCCAAAGCTCGTCCTTTACCTTCATATCCTGAATGAGTCAAATAAAAACCAGTCAATTGTAACATTGCATCTAATCCTAAAGAACCCGGCATTACGGGGTCATCTTTAAAATGGCAATCAAAAAACCATAAATCTGGTCTTACATCCATCTCTGCTACTACTACTCCTTTATTGTATTTGCCACCTTCATTTGATATATGCGTAATTCTATCAATCATAAGCATATTAGGCAAGGGCAATCGCCCAGAATTTGGACCAAATAATGTTCCGTTACCAGACTTTAATAAGTCCTCGTAAGAATAACTTGTTTTTTTATTTTCCATCTTTCAATATTTATATAATTTAAAATTTGTTTTCTATCTTGTTTCAAGGTTTTCATATTGCAATTGATACAACTTTGAATAAAAACCATGCTGTGCTAAAAGTTCTTTATGCGAACCTATCTCTTTTATTTGTCCTTTGTGTAGGACTACAATTTTATTAGCTTTTTTTATCGTTGATAGTCTGTGGGCTATAACAATTGAAGTTCTATCTTTTAATAAAGTTTCCAATGAATTTTCTATCACTTGCTCTGTTTCCGTATCAATATTGGAGGTTGCCTCATCTAAAATTAGCAACTCTGGATTAGAAATATACGCCCTGCAAAATGATATTAATTGCCTTTGCCCCGCAGACAATGTCTGACCTCGCTCCGAAACTAATGTATCAAAACCATTATTTAATTGCATGATAAAATCATAAGCACCAAGGCTCTTAGTACTATGTTCTAACTCTAATTGTCCTATACTATTATTGCCCATGGTAATATTATCTTTTATTGACCTAGAAAACAAAAAGACATCTTGTTGAACTATCGCTATGCGTTTCCTTATTGAGTCTTGTGAATATTCATTGATATTTATACCGTCAATTAATATTTCACCTTTTTCATAATCATAAAATCTACTCAAGAGATTAATAATTGTGGACTTTCCACTTCCAGTAGCTCCTACGATTGCAATAGTCTCACCTTTCTTTATTGTAAAATTAATATCTTGCAATACCCATTTATTATCACCGTACGAGAACCATAAATTCTTAAATTCAATATCTTTATGGATACCCTTAAATTCTGCTAAATTGCCGTTATTATCTATTAGATCATCGTTATCTAAGGTTGCAAAAATTCTTTCTGATGAGGCCATAGCATTCTGCAAAGTTGTATATTTTTCACTAATGTCCCTGATTGGTCTAAAAAACATCTGTGCATATTGCAAAAATGCGATTAGAATACCTACAGTCATCATATTTGATAAAATATTCTCCGCCGAATACCATAATACAATACCAATAGCAATTGCTGAAATCATTTCGACTGCAGGATAAAACAAAGCATAATAGAAAATTGTCTTTATATTATAATCTTGTATTTTTAAATTTATTTGATCAAACTCATAATTTAGTTTACTTTCTTGTCCAAATAATTTAACGGTTGAAATGCCAGAAATAAATTCATTCAAGAAAGTATTCAACTTGGAAACTTCCGCTCTTAACTTTGCGAATAAATCTCTTACTTTACGTCTAAATATTGATGTTACTAATAATAGCAAAGGTAAGACTATAATGGTAAGTAATGTTAATCTTGTATCTGTATAAAACATAAAGCCCAAGATACAAAATATAAGCATAACGTCGGCAATCATCATCACTAAGCCACTCGAAAATAGCTGATTGAGCGTTTCAACATCGTTAGTAACACGGGTTACCATTCTACCTACAGGATTTTTATCATGAAACTTCATTGATAAATGTTGAATATGTGAGTATAGCTTCAATCTAATATCGTTCAGTATAGATTGTCCTACCCATTGCATTAAATATGTTAATAAGAATCGAGTTAAACTATTTACAAATAATAATATTGAAATATATATAACTATATTTAATAACCCCTTGTAATCATGTGTTGATATATGGTCATCAATAGCAATTTTGGTGAGGTAGGGTCTTACTGGACCTAATAAAGCTACTAAAATTGTAAGCACCGACGCTATTACAACATATTTTTGGTATGGCTTTATATATACTAATAAACGCTTTATTAGGTCGTAATCTATCTTTTTATACTCACTTCCGAAGGTATCGCCACGCATTTAATTAATCTAATTGTAAAAGAATATATAGACGTTATAAAGAAATAAAAATTAGTTAGATGCAAGTAAATAGCAACTTGAAAATATCTAAGTTATTTCGTCTGCCTTAAGCTCTCAATGTTTCTTTTGTTTGAGAGGTATAGAAAATGCAAAAGTAGAACCTTTACCTAAGGAACTTTTAACCCAAACCCGACCGTTATGCGATTCTACTAATTTCTTTACAATCCAAAGCCCTAAGCCTGTAGAAGATTCTCCAGCAGTAGGTTGGGCTGATAACTTAACTCCCCTTTTGAATGTTTGCTGTAGGTCACTTTCAGTTAAACCTAACCCGTTGTCGCTTACTTCTACAACCAAATTATTTAATTCTTTACTCGATTTCACTCTTATTGTTCCGCCTGTTGGGGTAAACTTAATAGCATTAGATACTAAGTTATCGATTATCTCATCAATTTTTTGGTAGTCAAATTCTGCTGAAGGCAAACTTTCCATTAATTCTGCAAATAAATTTATAGATTTATTTTTTGCTGCAATTTGATTTCGCTGATTTACATCTTTAATAACTTCATTCATATTATTTACGTCGAAGTTTAAATGAATCTTGCTACCCTCCAAGGACAATATTTTGGTTACCTCCTGAGAAAGACTTACTATTTTACTTGTTGTTTGGGCTATATCGTTTATTATTTCTTGTTGCTCAGATGCTGTTAAATCATAAGAAGTAAGTAGCTCTACTAAGGATTTTATTAATGAAGCTGGGTTTTTAATATCATGGATTACAACTGCGAATAATTCATCTTTTTGCTTTTGTAATTCTTCAAGCTCGTCTTTGCTATGCTCTAATTTATTTAGATTAGATTGGAGTTCTTTATTTTGATTACCTAATTGGTCGCCACGCATATTTAAAGCATCTATTTGCCCTCTAAGAGCTGCTATTTCAGCACGTAATTCACTATTTTCTATAACAACTTTATTATAGTTATCTTGTGAAACTATATCATTACTACTATTACTCATTACTGCCCTCTTTTGAATTGTTTGTTGGCTTTTATTTAAAAAAATCTTTCTCCAAATTATTGTTGCTAACAATATAATTACTATGGTTAGCACAATAGTTAAAGCAATTATTATAAATATATCATTAGAGCTATCATCTTTTTTAGCTAAGCTCGGAACTTGCTTTATCTGCTCATTTGCTCTTTTAAGAGAATCTAATTCATTTAGTAATTTGGCTTTTTGATTATCTACTTCAAATTTTATAACTGTAGGTTTTGCATTCCACCGACGTTGTAAGTCAAAGCCTCCAATGCTTAGGAAATATTTCCCATCTGCCAACCCTTTATAGCTGATAGTGTTTTGACCTGTGTTAAAAACAGATGAATCCTCGCCAACTTTGAGCGATACTCTAAATAAAAAGGGATCTTTTGCTAGGGTACCATCGGATTTTAATCCATAATAAAAGCTGATAGAATCTGTGTTAGAAAGAATTATATCTTGAGATGTAAAGTTGAAATTATTTTTATTTATAGAATAAGAATTAATTAGTACTTGCCTATCGTTATTGACTGGCTGTGCTAAGCTATTAAAAGACAATATAAACAAAAATAATAAGTAGCTAAAAATTGGCGTCCAATTCACAATAATTTTCTTTAAAATGTACAATATACTTTGAATGAAAATAATAATTTATTTAACAATAAAAAATTAAAACTTATCTTTTTATTATTTTTTGCAAAAAAGTACTATAAGAACTTAAAAGGTATCTATAAATAAACGAACTTAATAGAATACCTAAAGTATCGGCTACAAGATCAAGGCTATCAGATACCCTATTCGGAACAAATGATTGATGGTATTCATCTATAAAAGAAAAGGTAATACCTACAACAATAGATATAATACTCGTAAACAAGAACGATTTATTAAAATACTTACTCAAACCATAATTGAGGAATAAGCCTAATATAAAATATACTCCAAAATGCGCTACCTTATCTGCATTCTTGAATAATTCCTGCACATCAGGTAATTGTTCTTGTGAAGATAAGTAAGTTAGCAAACACATCCATAAAATAGCGGGAATTAAATAAAGGCTTCTTATTAAAAATTTAGTTATTACCAAAATCAATCTCTCTTAAGTGCTTTATTAATTTACTAGCAGTTAAACTTACTTTATTATACTTTTTTATATACAAATCACCACAAACAGAATGTATATAAGCGCCGAAACTTGTTGCCAATAGATTGTCCTCAAATTGGGATAAATAATATGCAATAATACCAGTAAGAACATCACCCATTCCAGCCGTTGCCATTCCATTATTCCCATTTATATTATAATAGGAACTTTCACCATCTGTAATAATTGTGGGATAGTATTTTAATAAAACTACACAATTGTATTCTCTGGCTATATTTTTAGCAAAAAGATGTGGGTTGTCTATAACCTCATCTTTATTTAAATGAAAAGTGTTAATAAACTCGTAAATATGTGGGGTAATAACTATATTTTTATGCAACTTTCTACCTAATTCAATAGCTTTTAAGCCATCTGCATCAATAATTATTTTTTTATGAGGGTATTGATAGATAATGTATTTTATCAACTCAATTGTTTCTGTCTCATCTGATAATCCCGGTCCAATGTTTATTACATCATATTTTTCTATAATACTTCGTAGATATTCCAAATTACTATACGAAATATTACCATCTTTAGTAGCTATTGCCTTATGTTGTATTATTTCAGCTAATAATGTCGGATGAAAATAGCTTGAAAATAATTCTACTAATCCAGCTCCGCTACTTATGCAAGCATTAGAAGCTAAAGCAGCAGCACCAGAATATTTTTCGGAGCCAGCGATTATTAATATCCTGCCATAATCAAATTTACTACTATTATTTTTCCGTTTAGGAGCTAATTCTTTTATATCTTTATCCTCAAGAATGTATTCCGTTGACAGCCCTGCTAAATATCTTTCTGATATTCCCAAATATGCAGTAACTATTTGCCCAGAATACATCCTACCGTGATTGATATATAGTCCCACTTTGTGGCTGTACATTGTCAGAGTAAAATCCGCTTTGAAAGTATTTATATCGGCTTTTCCTAAATCTGAATCTAAACCAGTTGGAACATCAATAGCAAACTTCTTAGCATTAAATTGATTTATTTTGGCAATTAACTGACTTATTGGTTCTTTTAGTTTACCATTTAAGCCTACCCCTAAAATTGAATCTATGACAACGTCGTAATACGAACCAATACTTTCAATATCTTCGGTGCTGTCAATTGTGCCAATATTGATATTCATATTTTGCAGTATCTTGAAATTAATACTACAATCTGAACTTAAATCCTTAGAATTTCCTACTATATATATGCTGATATTGCTATACGAATGATTAATCAAGTGTCGTGCAATAGCTAATCCATCGCCACCATTATTCCCTTTGCCACATAATAATAGTATTTTATGATTTTGTTTGATGTTTTGCATTATGAAATTACTAGCGCTTATGGCGGCATTTTCCATTAATAAAATAGAAGGTATGCCAATCTTATTGGTGGCAAAACTGTCAATTTTCTTGCTTTGTTCTGAATTTAATAAAATTATCATATTTAAGAAACAAAAAAAAGTAATAAACGTATTTACAAAGTAATTAATGAATACTAAAATTAGAAAAATATTATTGATATGTAGTGGAATCCTATTAATCTTAATTAGATTAATAGGCGATATTATATTATTATCAATAGATAAGTCACTAATACTAAATGATAATTCTCTGTGGAATCTTACTACAAGTATACTAATAGTAGGTCTTGCTATATATTACTACTATGAAGAAAGTAAGAATGATTTTAATATTAAGTACGACGAGATTTTACAGTTTTTTAATTTCTCTTTTGCACAAGCTACTTTTCTAAGTATAACGGTTATAGCTATTTATATAATAGTAGAAAATTTCCTAACTGCCGAGCAACATATTAGTGATTATTTTACTTTAATTATAAAGACGCTCCTATATCTATATCTTATTGTGGTTGCTATACTTAATGTAGGATTTTCGGTAAAATGGGTATGGTCGCGTAGAAAAAAGAATACAAAGGAAATTTTGTTAGTGCTGAGTATTGCATCTTTAGTGCTGATTGTATTAAATAGTTTAAATTATAAAGATTTTTCTAATCAAACATTCCAAAGTATATCCGTATTCATCATTGTTACTTTTATAATGGGTATAAGCTATTATACTCCAATGAAAAGTAATTGGATTGCTACCTTAGATAAAAAGACAAAAATTAGATTATTATTCTTATCATTAATTAATACAATTATTGGTTCAATTATTGTTATTAATACTTTTAATGATACTTCGCTATTATTTAATGATTTACGGCATTATTATTCGGTTGCTTCTACATTTTTTAGTGTATCGTATATTTTCTTTACTGTCTTGAACATAAGGTTGTTCTTCAATATATTAAATATGCTACCATCATCTACTTTATTTGCCAAAAAACACCAAGAGATTAATAACCTTACATATTTAATAAGATACGTGGCAGAATCTATTAATAAAAATTCCGATTATATACTTACTACAATTGCAGATTTAGCAATCAGAACTTCCGGAGCAAATGGTGCTTGGATAGAGTATTATGAAGAAGATTATAGAATAGTCAATACATTTTCTATTGATAGTAAGAAAATATACCTTTTAGCTGACAAGAAACTAACGATTGATATTTTTAAGAATTTTGACAAAGTTCATTTAGTTGAATCGATATCTGAAGATAAGGTGTTCGCACCAATAAGTAATTATATCCCAGAAATTAAGTCTTTAATAATCATTCCTATCTATTCATTTGATAAGAGATTAGGAACAATTCTAATTTATAAGAATGAAGAATACGCCTTAGATTATGATGATGTTCAAGTAATGAACGCTTTTGGTGATAATATTCGAATTGCTTTAGAAAACTCTGAACTAATGAAAGAGTCTATAGAAAAAGAAAAATATAAAAGCGAGATGTTAATTGCCCAGCAAATGCAAACAAAACTTTTGCCACAGACTCTACCTATTATAAATGGATATAATTGCTCTGCAATGTCTATCCCTGCAACTGTAGTAGGTGGAGATTATTACGATGTAGTAGAATTGAAAAACGGAAAGCCTTGCGTAATAATTGGCGATGTATCAGGAAAAGGTATTTCAGCTTCTTTTTATATGGCGCAACTTAAAGGTATTGTACTTTCTAAATCAAAGAATGCCGAGACTGCTACTGAGCTATTAAGCGGTATAAATGAGATTATTTATAATAATGTAGAAAGTAAGATGTTTATTACTATGTCGGTTATTGTTTTTGATGATACGTTTGGTAATATTACTATTGCCAGAGCAGGGCACTTACCATTTATAATTAAAAATAATGGGAATGTTGAGCTTATAAGACCTAATGGGATAGGGGTAGGGCTAGCGGATAATAAGATATTTGGGAAGTATTTAGAAGAAAAGAGCCTCAAATTAGTCGATGATGCTGCTGTAATATTGATTACTGACGGAATCAATGAGTTAAACACATACAACAATACTGACTACGGCTACGATCCAATAATTAACCAGCTAAGAGATATAAAAAACAATAACGCCGAAGGATTTATTGATAGAATGAAAAATAACTTACAAGGCTTTATAAAAGATGAACTAAACCATGATGATATGACAGTATTTGCAGTGTTTAAAGATAGGAGCTATAATAATTAAAACTAATATTTGTCAATATATACTTTATAAAATGTTGATAGGGAATTCGTATGACTAACAATAATAAACTCGAGATATGTTTTAGAAGTAACGAAGATATAACTATTATTGAATTGATTGGTTTTTTGGATGCCCATACAGCGCCAGAATTTGAAAATTCCTTAAAGAATGCTATTGATGACGGTATTTATAAAATTATAGTCAATTTCAAAAAATTAGATTATATATCAAGTGCTGGCTTAGGGGTATTAATGGCTTTTATTGAAGATATAAGACTTAAAGACGGTGATATTAAATTGGCAGAATTAAGCGATAAAGTATATGCTATTTTTGATTTACTTGGTTTTCCTATGTTGTTTGATATCGATATAGATGAGAACATATCATTAAATAAATTTAAGCAACAATTAGGTTAATGAGTACTGTAAAAAAGAAATATAAAAAATCAATATGTATAGCTTGCAAAACCGAAGAGCTTAGTATTATAAGAGATTTTGTGCAATTTTGGGCTGCATCGTATGGATTTAGTCAATTGGATACTAATAAAATTACTATTGCTGTAGATGAGGTCTGTTCTAATTTAATTAAATATGGATATAAAGACATAGAAGGTAAAGAAATTTGTATTAAAATTGAATTTATTCATAAGGATTTTATAATAAATATTACTGACGATGCAATACCATTTGATTTAACCGAAAAGCCAGCGATAAATATGGATGAGTATTTCGAAAAGTTCAAGAAAGGGGGCTTAGGTATTCATATTGTGAAAAGCGTAATGGACGAAATAAAATATTACCCTTCAAATAGCAAAGATAAAAAGAATACACTAAGGCTTACTAAACAACTATTATAATATTATGTCTTAATTTATTCGTACATTTGACTAAGGTATAAATGAAATTTTAAAATATTATGAAATTTTCGATTATGTTCGGCTCGTTTATCGTAGCCTTACTCTTAGGAATTTTTCCTAAGATTGCGTCTCAAAAACCACTATGGTGGAAACTTACAATAATTATTTCTGTTGCTCTATCCTTAATTTTAACACTTTATCCCCCAATATCAGGTAATTTAAATGATACAATATACCTCAAAAAAGGTACATATCAAGAGATAAATTTACATTTAGATAACGATGGTAAAGATTTGATTAAAGTAAATGGTATTTGGACGAAAGTTATTGGGAAAGAACAAGCAGTAAACTCCACATTTGATAGCTTAGCTTTCAAAAATAAATTAATTATAAAATCAGAAATAGTTCCTGATGAATTTAAGCATATTAATAAGCTAATTATCAAAGTAGCTCTTAATAAAGAGTTTAACGCATTAGAATACAAAGGTACTATAGCCATAAATCCATTATTAGAATATCCGTTTGTTGCTAACCTTGGCGAAAGAATAAGAATATTAAACCTACATGTACCGTTAGCTTGGATTTGTGTAGTAGCATATTTAATGTCAATGGTCTATGCCATTAGATATTTAAAAACAAAAGAATTAATATGGGATTTCTATACTACCTCGACTGCCGCCTTAGGAACAGTCTTTGCTATATTAGCAACCGTAACTGGCATGCTATGGGCAAAATTTAATTGGGGTGCTTATTGGAATTGGGACCCGCGACAAACATCTATATTAGTGTTGATTATGATTTACTTAGCATACTTCGCTCTACGCTCTGCCATAGATAATGAAGAACGTAAGGCGACGCTTAGTTCAGTATATTCAATTATAGCATTTGTTACTGTTCCTTTTCTGGTTTTTATACTACCAAGACTTACAAGCGGTTTGCACCCAGGGTCTGCTGATGATACAAATTCAGGACCATTAGTAACGCCACAGCAAAATTCGTTGGATACTACACTAATTTATGGCTTTGGTTTAGCGCTATTATCGTTTACTTTGCTGTATTTTTGGATGTTAAATCTGATGATTCGTTATAAAAAAATATCTTATGAACTTAATGAAGGATAACAATGGAAGAGTTTTTGCATAATAACGCAATATTTCTAGTACTTTTTATAGCTTTAATTATTTGGACGGGTTTAGGAATCTTCCTTTTTAATATAGATAGAAAAGTTACGAAGTTAGAAATTATTTGTAATGATAAATTAAATAATAATAAAGGGTAGTAAACCGTTTATTATTAGAATTTTTAAATTTAAAATTTAGTTAAGTTTTAGGAGCATCTTAAATGAAGATTAAATATATTTTAGGTTTAGCAATAGGTGTAGTGTTTGTAGCTATTGCTATCATGTCCTTTGATTCAAGTAAAATTGAATATACTGATTTTATCAAAGCTAAAAACACAGGTAAAATAGTACAGGTTATAGGTTCTTGGGATAGAAGTTTGCCAGTAGATGTAAATACAGATAAAAATATATTCAAGTTTAGTATGGTAGATGAGCAAGGAAATAAATCCGTTGTCTTAGCAAAAGGTGGCAAGCCGAATAACTTTGATGTTGCACCTATGTTAGTAATTAAGGGGAGGTATGAAGGAAATGATTTTCATGCTTCAGAGATTCTTACAAAGTGCCCGTCAAAATATGAAGGACAATTTGAAGATTTACAAGGTACGTCACTTTATAATGAAAAAAAATAAATTATTTACTTTTTGTATTTTTAGGTAAGAAATGATTGGTAAAATCCTCGTTTATTCTATTGCATCATTTAGCATTTTATCTACAATTTTATTCTTTTTATCAGATAAAAAAATTGAGCTGAGGAAATTTGCATCTTGGTGTTTCTATATGACTGCAGTGTCGGTTGTAGCTACTTCTGTTTATTTACTTTATAACATATTAATTCATAATTTCCAATTTACTTATATTTGGGAATATTCATCACGAGAATTGCACGAGTTCTTATTAGTTGCAACATTTTATTCCGGACAGCAGGGGTCATTCTTATTATGGCTACTGATTATGACGATTGTAGGCTTATTTGTACAACAAGCAGCAAAAAAGACAAATTTAGAACCTTATGCCATGGGCTTTTTTGCCTTTGTCATACTTTTCATTGCAGTTATTCTGATACTTAAGAGCCCGTTTGATTATGTATGGGAAACATTTGCCGAAGAAAACCTTAAAGTCGGTTTTATACCACCAAATGGACGTGGGCTAAATCCTATTTTACAGAATTATTGGATTAATATTCACCCACCTATTTTGTTTACAGGCTATTCGCTAATGACGGTACCTTTTGTATTTGCTTTAGCTGCATTGATTAAAAAAGAGTATAAAAGTTGGATAACAATAGTTACTCCTTGGACCTTATTTGGAGGTGCTATATTAGGCTTAGGAATTATGCTTGGCGGCTTTTGGGCTTATGAAACACTTGGTTGGGGCGGCTTTTGGGCTTGGGACCCTGTAGAAAACTCATCGCTTATTCCGTGGATATTTGTAGTAACATTTGTGCATACAGCAATTGTTCAACGAAGAACAAATGGACTTATTAAAACTAATTTTATACTTGGAATATTATCCTTTATCTTTGTTTTATATGCTACATTCCTTACTCGGAGCGGTGTATTAGGGGATACTTCCGTGCATTCATTCGTTACACCAGGCGCCATAGTATATAATATGCTTATTATTTTTATGGTAACATTTACTCTTATAGCTATCGTCTTTGTTGCTTGGAGGTTTAAGGATATTAATCAGTATTTGGCAAAATCTACTATTAAGCCAATGTCAAAAGAATATTCTTTGACTTTAGGTTCTATATTGCTTATAGCTTTAGGCATCGTAGTTATTATTGGCACAAGTTGGCCAATTATGGCTGAATTATTTAAACAACCTAAAGCAGCTATTGATGTTAGTATCTATAATAGATTTGGAACTTACTTTGCCATTGTATTTTTATTGCTTAACGGTGTATCTTTATATCAAAGATGGCAATCAAGTTCTACAAAAGATTTAGTCAATAAAATTACTATTCCGTTAATTGCTTCACTTGTAATAGCTGTCATATTATATTTTATGGGTATTCAAGATTTTGTTTATCTTACACTTACGTTCTCTGCTATCTTTGCTCTAATTACAAACTTAGAGCTAATCATTCGTAAATTAATTCAAAATTCACGCTTAAGCGGTGCTTATGTAGCTCACTTTGGGATAGCTCTATTAGTTATTGGTGCAGTAGTATCAGGGGCTTATTCTGATTCTCAGCATATTGTTTTAAAACAAAAGGAAACTAAATCTGCTTTTGGATATGACTTTACTTTCGAGGGAAGACAAAGAATTGAACAGCATTTTAGCGATAGAGAAAAGTATTATTTCTCTGTTAAAATCGATAAAGGTGGCACAAGTACTGTCGTGAAGCCTATTGTTTATTGGAGTAACTTCAATGATTGGCAATCTCCATTCTTAGAACCCGGCATATATGCTAAATTGCAAAAAGATATTTATGTAGCTCCTATCGCTGTTGAAACCGATTTTAATATGCACCGTCTATCTCTTATGAAGGGTGAGGAAGGAGTGATACCAATAAATAAAGATATTAGATTTATGATAGAGTCTTTGGGTATGGATGAAAAAGCAATGATGAACGATGGTAGAGTTGTATTCATTACTATTATAAAGACTGAATTAAATGGTCTTACTTCTCTTGATACTATTTCTACGAGAATAGATCCTAATTCTTGGGAAGGTAACTTTGAAGATTGGAAAACATTGCCTCAATATGGTATTGATGTAAATATGATTAGAATAGTTCGTGATATGAAAGATATATCCCATTCTAAATTAGAGTTTTATTTTAAAAAATCAGGCGAAGCAATGCCAAAGCCAACAGATGTGTTTACTATTGATGTAACCTTAAAGCCATTTATTAATTTGGTGTGGGCAGGAACGTTGATTACTGCTTTTGGTTTTATAGCGTCTTTTGTAAGGTTTAATAAGAAAAATAGCAATAAAAGTAATATTGCTAAATAAGAATATAGTATAATCGTTTTATAATTATTTAATTTATGGAGCTTCAATGAAAAGTAAAGGTTTAATAGGAATTGCTTCCCTATCAATTGCAATAATTGTTAGTATATATTTTTTTAACATGAATGCAAACGCAGATACAAGCCAAAAAGATAATATATATACTATTTCTAATGTTCAAAATGGGACAAAAAATTCAATACCTAATTTTGAATTTAATAAAGATGGTAAAAAGACAAATTTTAAAGACTTTGTGAAAGGTAAAGTAGTCTTTATTAACTTTTGGGGTACTTGGTGTCCGCCTTGCAGAAGAGAAATTCCAGATATAGTTGAAATTAGCAACGAATTAAGTAAAAAGAACTTCGTTGTTATTGGAATGGCGTCAGAAAAAGTAGCCGATCCAGTTTCTCACGTTGCTAAGTTTGCAGAAGCTAACAAAATAACTTATACTAACTTCATCATTACAAAAGAATTGGCAGAAGCTTTTGGTAAAATCGAAGCAGTACCTACTACTTTTATTGTTGATACTAAAGGCAACATTGTAGAAAAGATAGTTGGTATGAGAGATAAAGAAACATTTATGGCATCAATAAATAGAGTTTTGAAATAACAATTAACTAATGTTCCATAGTATATAGTGAAACATTAAACAGATAAATGGAAAAGTTGTTAAAAGGATACATTATTAATTCTAAATGATAATTAATTTTGTATCCTTTTTTATATTGATAATTTTCCTTCAATTTTTTAAAATAATTATAAAGAATAAATAATGAAAGAAATTAAGATTGCACCATCGCTATTATCGGCTAACTTTTATAACCTCGAAAACGATATTAATAAATGTAAAGAAGGCAAAGCAGATATTATTCACTTTGATATTATGGACGGCCATTTTGTACCTAATATTACATTTGGACCAATGATGCTCAAAGCCCTAAAACCAAATTTAGATAATATGCTTGCTGATGTACATTTAATGATAGAAAATGTAGATTCGTATATTCCAGCATTTGCCGAAGCTGGTGCTGATATGATTTCAATACATTGCGAAAATAATTATCATCTACATAGAAGTATATCGTTAATCAAGTCCTTCGGAATTAAGGCAGGTATTGTACTTAATCCGATTACACCTTTACAATATGCTTTCGAAGCAGCAGAATATGTCGATTTTATATTATTAATGTCAGTAAATCCAGGCTTTGGAGGGCAATCGTTCATTGATTCTTTTTGTAGAAGATCCTCCGAAATAAAAAATTATTTAGATAAAAATAACTTAGGTAATGTAGATATTGAAGTAGACGGCGGTATTAAAATAGATAACGTTCATTTAGCTATTGAAAATGGAGCTAACTTAATTGTTAGTGGTAGTGGTATTTTTAGCGGAGATATTGTAAGTAATTTAATTACAATAAAGAATAGAGCGAATCAAGTAGCCTTAAAACTCAAATAATAATGATACGTGGTGCGCTATACCATTGTTGAGTAAATATTCATTTGCTATCGAATAATCAATATTCATTTTGAAGGGCAAATCTTTCAAATCTGGCCTGATTGAAATTCCGCCACCCCAATAATTCATTGGAAATAATTGTGGCGTACCTAACTTCTCTCCATATATAGAAATACCTCCTCTAAGTGCTATTAATTCGTGAGGGGATATTTCTGTACCTATAACAAAATCTGGTGAAGCTACATATTGGTTAAAAATCATATCGGCGCTAAATAAAATATATCGCGTTGCTGGAATATATACCGTTTCTTCTTTACCAGTGATTGTAGAACGAGTAGTGAACAAATCATCATTTAAACCGTATTCAAAAGCTACTCCTGTTCGGATTGTATAAGGAATATCGTCTCTTGAGCTTGCTTCATTATTCCAAAATAACATACCAGATACATTTTGAATGCTTAATCCAAAAGAGAATAAGTCGAACACATCAAATTTAGTTCCTAAGTCTAATGATACTCCGCTAGCAGATAGGGAGGAAGAGCCTAAAGAGCTACCTAAATATTTTAATGAGGCACCCATACTCATAAATTCAATTTTATATGCACCTGCCAAAGCCAATGAATACTGAAAATCATTCATTGTTCCTAAAGGATTACCTTTGACGTCTCTTGCAGTAAAAGAACCACCATAAAAACTATTAAATGAAGCACCTACCCCAAAAGACGGTGATACCTCCTGCGCCCACGATAAAGATGAATTTACTCGACCAAGCCCCAAAATTGATATTGAGCTATTGACAAGCGGTATTTCATCTAAATAGCCAATACCTGCAGGATTATAAAATATAGCAGAAGGTTCATTGGCAATAGCTGTATATGCACCAGCCATTCCAATTGCCCTAGCGCCGTTATTGCGATTGAGATATGATGATGAATAGCCAGCGCCAAAACTTTGAGCAAAATTATCATTTGGCAGTAACAAAATAAAGGCTATGACAACGAAAGATAGCTTATACAATATATTGAGTTTATTTATTATCATCTTGATACTATAAACTTTTCGGCACTTCTAAAAGTATCGCCTCTTAACACGCATATATAAATACCATTTGGTAGGCTTACATTGACCGTATAAGCCTCATCATCGCGATTATGAACGCCTTCGTAAACCTTTATGATTTCCTTACCTAACATATTATATACCGTTATATTAATCTGCTTACTTTTATCACTGACTTTAATTTTAACATTTAAATCATCTTTGCCCGTCCAAACTTGTACGATTTTATTACTTGTATTCGTATCAGCTTCAACCGAACTACTAATGCTAATTTTATCAAATTCTGTGCCATAAGCAAATTCATTACTGCTTGGCTGAGCAAAAAGTAATGTAGAGTACATTATCAATGATAAAATGGTATATAATATAAATCTCATTCTTGTCTATTTGTGAATTTATCTTTTAACTTCTCTATTTCTTTATTATTGTCCATAATACTTTCCATATGCTTTCTTAGTTCTATGCCACTCTTTTCTATTCCTAATTTCTTAGATATTTCGTTCAATTTTTCTACATCCGTTGGCAATGAAATAGAGTTAAATTCTTCTAAACTCTGCTCTTTAAACTTCTTCTGCTCTTTTGCAATATTCATAGCCATTTCTATTTTTGCAGGCATACTAATATGAGAAGGCTCATTTTTTACTTCAACTTCTTCTTCGATAGTTTTGGGCTTATCATTTTTTTCATCTTGAACTTTCTTTACAATATCCAACAAAGTTTTTGTCTTTGCTTCTTGTTGTTTTATCTGTTCTGCTTCTAATTCTATAGATTTTTCAGAGCTGCTACTCTTCTGTTTATTATTACTTTCTTGTTTAGTATAAATTTTAGCCAAATTTGAAGGTTGTGGCTTTTTATCTTCAACTTCTTGGCTTTTTTGCACATTCTTTTTTTCTGGAATTTTTATCTTCTTAGTTTCGATAATTTCTTGTATCTTGTTATTTCTCCACTTCATATAGAAGAATGCAACTAATAGCAAAATTGCGAATAAGATATAGAGAGCATATTCGATTATAGGGCTTTTTGACTCAGACTTTGAAGCGATTAATGATTTTGGAGTTTTTAAATGATTAGAATCAGTTTGAGATGTATCTATTGGAATAATTGTAGCTCGCTTTGAAAGAGTGTCAATAAATAATAGCTTTTGAATAATAGATAAATCTCTATTGTTATTAATACTGCTCAAAAAATAAGGAAAGTTAGGGTCTGGATAAAACTTTAAAAATTTATTTTTATATAAATCTCGCTTCGTAGAATTGCCCAAATAATTATATATATCGCTCATCGCTGCAAATATATCTGGAATCGTTGTATCCCCTATACTTTCAGCATATTCTAAAACTTTTTGTGCAGATTTTACTAATGAATCTTTTATTAACTCTATACCTAAAATCGTTGCTACTTCGGGAGTATTCTCTCTTAAGGCAGTTATTAAGTTCGTATACGATGTATCGGGTATTTTGCTCTCTATTGCTAATAATGCAGTTCTATATTTATCTTCACCGTTATTTAAGCTGTTCCATTGAAATACTTCAGTCATTAAAGATTTAGAGTAGGGGAGAGAAGCAATTGAATAACCTCGCTTGTCGTTCAAAAATAATGTTATTAAGCAATGTTTAGAATTGGAATTTATAACTACTTTATTGATTATCCCATTGTATATTAAACTTGTATCTAAATATTCAAATGGTTCATTAATAGTGATTGTTACTTGATTCTTATCTTTATTTATTGCTGAAATAAAATTAATAGGTAGAGTTTGAAAACTAATATAAGAGCGGTTGAGAGGATTTACGGAAATATTACTTATTTTGTTTTGTGCGAACAGATTATAAGACGATAATAAATAAACTATTATCGCAAGTAATAGACCTCTTAATATATTTCCCTTACAAACCAATCATTTAACAATTGTAAAAATTAACTTAATAGAAGTACCTTTATTTACTTCTGAATTAATAAAAACTTTTCCGTTATTTAATTCGATTACTTTGTAAATATATTGCATTTCTACTAAATTGGGCATTGATAAATCTGAACTTTCTGGGTATTGCAAGTAAGATAATTCTTCGTCTGATAAACCTACTCCGTTATCGATGAACGTTATAACAACCTGATTTCTAAGTCCACGGCTCAAGGTAATTGTAATAGAACCAATATCTAAAGATCTGCTTGCTAAAAACATAACTATATTGATAATAGCATGTCCTAATTGAGTAGGGAAGCATAAAATATAAATATCATTATCGCTAATATCTACTTCAAAACTTATACCTTCTCGCTTCAATTGTGACCCTATCATTCCAAGACTATCTAAAAGTAATTCGCTGATATTAGTATTAATTTTTTCTATGTCTTTTGCATTCTTATTAGTGAGTTTCCTAAAATAATCATAGATACCATTTAGTTTCATTAATTGTTCATTAATTATATCAAATCGCTTTTGCTCTCTGTCTATACCACTTTCAATAATTTTGAAGTTACTTTCCATTATCAACAGTGGTTGTTGTATTTCAATTATCATAGATTTGAGAATACCAGAGATAGAAGCCATATAAGAAGATTCTTCAAATTGATGATTAAGGCTTTGTAATCTTTGATTCATATTATTAATTTGTAAATTACTTTCTATGTTATCAACAGCTAAAGATAAGAATACAGTAAGTTGATTTATTACATTTATTGATTCTTCTGTTAAAGATTCTTTTGAATTTGGTGAGCTTAATACCAAAACACCTTTAATTTGGTTGTTCAGTTTTATGGGAATAATATATATATATATATCTTTTTCTTCTGAATTTGTATTTAGATCTTTAATAATAGTAAAATTATCATTTTGAACAGCCCAGTCAATTATACCTTCTTCTTCTAAATAAATAAGCTTATCATCTAAAATTGATTGAATACTACTACGGCTTCTTTTTAATATATTTCGATTATCATATAAATATAAGTCAAATTCAAAAATACTAAGCAATAGTTGAAATATTTCTCCCAATTTAGTCTTTAGACTTTCTAAATTATTTGAATTGCTTAGATCCTTTAAATAAGTAAGGTATTTTATATCTATTAAAGATGAACTTGTATAATTAACTTGTTGAGCTCTGAGTAAAGAGATTTCTCGTTGTAACATTTGAACAGATAATTCTAAGGATTGTATGTACTCCTTTTCTGGTTCAAAATTCCCAAAATTAACATTATTATCCATTATTATAACTCACTATATATACAAGCTTTATTATATTCGTCTATCATCTCTTGCTTTAAAGAAAAGAAAGCACTTTCGGGATCTAAAAAATCATGTTCACTTAACTCAGGGAATAATTCTTCAGATAAATAATACTCGATTGGCAATTTTTCATTAATCCAATTTTTAAAACCTAACAATGATGAAAACCACTCCGATAAAGAGACTATGGCAGTTAAAGGCTCTTCAATCTCATCAAAATTTAATTGATTATTCTTTGTAGGAGCTAATTTACGATAATTTGTATGATGTAGCTTAATTGATCTACTGATTTGCGTAGGCAAATTCCACTTGTCAGCAATCCACGCACCAATATCGCCGTGCGAGCTACCTAATACAGCTATTTCAGCTTCTATTCTGCTTTGCTTACCACTTTCTGTTAAGAGTTTAATTTTTTTATAGTCTTCAGAAAAGTACTCCGCTATTACCAATATGCCCAAGTCATGCATCAATCCAGCTACAAACGCTTCCCCAGCTATTTTGTAGCCTAATTTCCTCGCTAATAGGCGTGATGTTGAACCACAAAATAATCCGTAGTGCCAAAAAGTCCTAATATCAAAAATATTAGATGATATTCGCGAAAAAAAACGCTTTATGACAAGGCTTAATACTATTTCCTTTAAGGCATTATACCCCATAACTACTATAGCTAAATCTATAGTAGAAATACGCTTAGAAAAACCATAAAATGGTGAGTTAGCCACTCTTAAAACTCTTGCGGTAAGACCTTGATCCTTCTCAATAATTTGGGATAATTTTAAAGTAGACATCTTAGGATCATCAATAGCCGATAAAACTTCAGAAATAACAATTGGAACAGTGGGTAAATCTCGTATTGATTCTAATTTTTTTGCTATTCGCGGACTAAGCATATTGTAACTCTGAAAGCTTGGATTTTAATTCGGCTAATAATTGGGTATGCAGCTGACTAATCCTACTTTCAGATACGTTTAGTACTTTCCCAATTTCTTTAAAGGTAAGATTTTCAAAGTAATATAAGGTCAAAATTATTCGCTGATTGTCTTTTAATTTTTTTATGTATTCTAAAATCATTGTTCTTCTTTCATTTTCATAAATACCTTGTAAGAAATCACTAGACTCATCTGGAATCTCTTCAATAATATTTATTGTTTCATCTTCTATAGTGATACTGCTTGTGGAAGCATCATTAAGAGATATTGCTGACTTTGCTAAAGCAACAGCTTCTAAATATTCTTTAAACTTCTCTGGGCTTACATTTAGTTTTTTTCTAATTTCTTCGTTTGAAATATCATCGCCATTTGTTTTTTTGAATTTTTCAAGAGTTTGTTGGTAATCTTGTGCTTTCTTTCGCGCACCACGAGAAAGAAAATCTACTCTTCTTAATTCATCTTTTATAATACCTTTAATTCTTTGAATTGCGTAAGTTTCAAATTTAAACCCACGCGAGGGGTCAAACTTTTCTATGGTATCATTTAAAGCAATCATACCAACAGATAAATAGTCATTTTCTTCTAAAATTGAATTTACAGGTATAGGCATATTATTTATAGCATACTTAACTAACCATGAATAACTAATAATGAGCTGTTGCTTGATTGTTAAATCAAAAGTTAGCCTATACTCATTCCAAAGTGCTTCTATTTCTTTAGTATTATTGTTCATAAATAATAACAAATTAAAGAATCAAATATAAAACATTATTTTGAATTATTTTTGATTATTATCAAATTCACTGCCTAAAATTTCGTTTAAATAGTCGTCATTGTTATCCATATCATCGTATAGGTTACCTAAATTATCTTCTTGCGATAAATTTAAATCTTGTTGTTCCTCATCCGTTTCGCTACTTTCCAATTGGATGACTTGCTCCTTGTTTTTATTCCTTCTTTCAAGCATCTCTCGTTCAATGGCTTCCAACTCTTCCATTTCTTGTTTTTGTCTTAATTTTTCTTCTTCTTCTTTCTTTAATTGCTCTTCTGCCAATCTTTCATTTAATTCTTTGATTTTCTCTTCAGATAGCATATAATAATATATTGCCATAGTTATACCAACACTAATATATATGCTTGTGAAGATAAAAAATACATATAAAATTGATTGGTATAATTCAATTTCTAACCAAAAATATATAAAAATAAAAGCTATCAACGATACAAAGATTGTCGAATTAAATAGAATCCGGAAGGGCATCTTAATGATAGCATTAATACGCTTTTTAGCTTCGTTGAGCTTTTTTTTACGTCTTGCTTCTTTTGTCTTCTGATCTTTAATCTTCTTTTGCTGTTCAAGCTTTTCTTCTTTACTTAGCTTTTCTTTACTGTCTTTGCTTGCCATAAAATTTATTTCTTAACTTTAAGTTGTGCTATATTTTTTGCTATTTTATCTATATAATTGCTTATTTCAATGTCTGGATTACTTATTGTAAATAATTCCTGTTTTTGAATAGAGAGCCGTACTAATCTGTCATAAGGTACAAAACCTAATTGGTGTAACTCAAATCCTAAAAATTTTATAGTTGCTGAACTTAATTTATGTGAAACTTCGTCCGCATCTTCAATATCGATGACATTATTGACTAATAAGCTAAGTTTCTCTTTTTTTACAAATTTCAATATAATTTTGATTAAGCCATAGGCATCAATTAATGAAGTTGGTTCATCTGTAATCATTATAATTATATTGTCCGAAATTTTGCTACATTGTATTAATTGTTCGCTTGCACCTGCTGGTGTATCGAATAATATAATATCGTATTCGGTGTCCATTAGCAAATCTTTATATACATCTAATATAGGGGTAACACCACTTCTAACGAAGTTCCCAGTTGCGGGGCTATCCGATAATAAATCTAAATTCTTGCTAATATTAGATATTGCGTTAATTATCGGCACTTGGTTTTTATATACATCTAATAACCTTATTGGAGGCTCAACGCCGAATAGTAAGTGCTGATTAGGGAAAAAGCTATCGGCATCCCAAATTATAGTTTTGAAGCCCATTTTAGACAAAGAATAGCCTAAGTTAGAACAAATTACACTTTTGCCTACACCGCCTTTACCACTACAAATTGATATTGTTAGTGGCATTTTTTCAAAATTACTATTTAATTGCCGCAACATATCTCATCTAATAAATAAGGAAAGAATCAGGAATTAATATTTTACTTAAATATGAACGTGAAGCTAATTCAATATCTTGTGGTATTCTTTGCCCGTTAGTAATATATGCTAAAGGCAAATCAATAGTACTTAAAAATCCTACCAATGGCGCTATTGATTCAATTTCATCAACTTTGGTTAATATTAGCCCATTAATCCCAAATTTTAGAAAATTCTTTAAGACAAACTTAAAATTATTTGTTGAACTTGTAGCTGATTGAACTAAAAATATATTATCTGCTTTTGAGCTTTTAACTATCTCTTCTAAATTTTGAAGATGTTCTTTAACTCGCGGACTTATGCCTACAGTATCTATTAGAATAAAGTCATAATTTGATTCTTTACTAAGTAAGCCTCTTAATTCACTTGCCGAATATGCTGCTATATATGGAATACCCGCTATTGATGCAAAGGTCTGCAGTTGTTCGCTCCCACCAACTTTATAAGTATCTGCCGACACAATAAGAACATTAGCATTAAAAGAAATTTTAGCCATTACTGCCATTTTTACTAATGTAGTAGTTTTGCCACTACCCGTAGGACCAATCAAAATAGAAACGCTTCTACCAATTCCTTTTTTTAAGCCATTTTTTAAAGGTATATCGGAACTTATGATTCGCCTTGCTTCACTTACTAACTCATTTATATTATTGAATTTACCTATGCTATATAGTGTACTTGTTATTTTTAAAGCAAATTCATCATCAAATTCGGCTCTTCTTAGTATTTTATAAAAGTCAGAAAAAATACCGCCCAAACTACCACTATATTTATATTTAACATATTCGTTTAATTCGTTAATTTTTTCGTTGAGTGTTTCAAAATATTGAATAAACTTATCGTTTGATTTATCGCCAAAGATTGCTTGTTGTAATAGCTTTGAAGGATTTTCATCAACCCTACTTTTGCTAATAGGAGGCTTTGGGGTTGCTTGGTTTTTTTTGGGGGCTATTGTTTCGTCAATACCTGCAACAATTTCATAAGCATCTGCGCCATTTTGAGGATTTTTGAAGACTCTACTTGATAAAATTATAGCTTCATCGCCTAACTCCTCAATTATTCGGTCCTTACCTTCCTTCAAACTTTCTGCTAAAAACTTCTTTATTTTCATAACAATATACTTTAATCTTGGCAAAGTAAGAAAAAAGTGTGCCAATAACATATAGATAAAATCTTATTATTATGAACTATTACTTTAATTCATTTTTTTTGTTTACTTTTGAATATGTTTTTAGTATAAAACTCATTTAAATGGAAAAGTTTGAATTTTCAGATTTGGTTTTTGAAAATAGCAAAAAATCAATAGATGAATATAGTGTAATCACTAAAGAAATAAAACGAGATATTATAAAAAGCCTTACCTTAGCTAAAAGTGGACATAGTGGAGGCTCATTAGGAATATCCGAAATACTTACAGTTCTTTACTTCGGAAACTACATGAAGTATAACCCCAAAGAACCTAATTGGAGCGAAAGAGATAGATTTGTATTAAGTGCAGGACACTTAGCGCCTGTATTATATTCAGTCTTAGCACGCGCTAATTTCTTCCCACCAAACGAGTTATCTACTCTTAGAAAATATAATAGTCGCTTGCAAGGGCATCCAGGCTTAGATATGCACTTACCAGGTATTGAAACTTCTACTGGCTCATTAGGGCAAGGTGTCTCTATTGCCGTTGGAATGGCTATTAGTGATAAGGTGATTGATAATAATAAGCGAAATATATTTTGTTTGACGGGTGATGGTGAGTTGCAAGAGGGTGCAACTTGGGAAGCAGCAATGGCAGCAGGCTCTCTTGAATTAAATAATCTATGTTGGATAGTTGATAATAATGATTGCCAAATCGATGGTAGAGTAAAAGATATTATGAGCGTATATCCAATTAAAGAAAAGTTTCAATCTTTCAATTTTAATGTTATAGAAATTGATGGGCATAACTACGAAGATATCGAAAGAGGATTTAATTTCTTTTTAGAAAACGCCAAAAGTGATAAAGGTAAACCTACTTGTATTATTGCTACTACATTTATGGGGAATGGTATATCTTTTATGCAAGATAAATATCAATGGCATGGAAACCCACCTAAACCAGAGCAAGCTATTCAGGCTTTAAAGGAATTGGAATAATGTCAAAGTTTATTGCAATGTTTTTTGTCGTATTGTTTGTATTTGCTTGCAATCAAGAAGTAAAGAAAAATCATATTACCATTGATACTAACAAGCTCAGAGCCGAAGAAAACAAATATTTACAAAAAATGGAAAGCAAGAAAAACAAACAGTATAATTATTTGAATAATTTGACGCCCGAAGAATTAATTAGCTTCTTGCCAAATGAAATTGAAGGGTATGAAAAATTGCCTAATTCAATGGGTACACAATCTAACGATGATGGCAAACTTTATACTTTTGTAAAAGGTCAATACCAAAGCCAATCAAGGCAAACAATCGTAATTGATATATTTGATTACGGAAAAGGCAATGAAATACCAGACAAAGCAATTTATACCAACCCACCTAAGGATTTAGATAGCCCCGCAACTAAATACAAAGATGATTTTAGTGAAGGCTTTATTATTTTAGATAAAAAATTAGATTATGGGCGTGCGGAAGTATTGATTCACGATAGATTTGTTGTAGTTGTACGGCTGAATAGAAATATTCAAAATGATAAACAATTAATACATATATTAAAATTAGTAAAGTTAGAAAAATTAAATAAAATTGATTGATATGAAGAATATTCATGATTACAAGTCAGAATCATTAAAAACAACAAGGCAAGGTTTTGGCGAAGCATTAGCTGAAATTGGCGAAGAACACAATAATTTAGTCGTAATTGGAGCAGATGTTTCTGGTTCAGTAATGACGTCGATTTTTAGAGATAAATTTCCAGAAAGATTTGTATCTGTTGGTATTGCAGAACAGAATGCTACAACAATAGCAGCAGGTTTAGCTTTATCTGGTAAAATTGCGGTCTTTTCAACTTATAGCGCTTTTGCAGCATTCCGAAATGCAGACCAGCTAAGAATCTCTATTTGTTATAATGAAGCAAATGTTAAAATTGGTGGTGGACATTCTGGTATTACAGTTGGTCCTGATGGCGCTACGCATCAATCATTAGAAGAAGTATCATTCCTAAGAACTTTACCAAATATGACTTTGATTGTCCCAGCTGATTACAATCAAACTAAATTAGCGACAAAAGCAATATGTGAAATGGTGGGACCTGCATATATTAGATTTGGTCGTTCGGCTGTCCCAGAATTTACATCTATTAATGATAATTTTACTATTGGTAAAGGTGATATTATAAGCGATGGTAACGATGTTGCTATTATAGCTAATGGGTTGATGGTATGGCAATCAATTCTAGCTGCCCAAGAATTAGATAAAATAGGAATTAAGGCAAGGGTCATTAATTTACATACTATAAAACCAATCGACGTTGAGATAATTGTTAATGCTGCACGTGATTGCAAATGTATTGTAACTGCCGAAGAACATCAAGTTTTTGGTGGACTTGGTGGTGCAGTATCCGAAGTTTTAGCAAAAAATTACCCTGTTCCTGTAGAATTTGTCGGTATGCCAGATAGATTTGGAGGCAGTGGAGAACCAGATGAGCTTATTGAAAAATTTGGACTTACTTGGCAAACAATTTTTGCTTCAGCTTTGCAAGTAATTGAAAGAAAAAATAATCTAACTCCTACTTATAAAAAAGTAACGGATATTAAATATTACAATGACTTTAAAATAGCTTAAATGGACTCAATATTAGAAACAAGCCAACCCAAAAGAAAAAGATTTATTAGAAAAACTGAAGTATATTCATTCAAATTGGATAAACCTAATGTTATTGAAATAGGTATTCCTATTATTAAAGTAGTGGCAGATTTAGCACAAGAATTTGGCGTTAAAATATACGTAGTAGGAGGTTTTGTTAGGGATAAATTGCTGGGCAGAGATGTTAAGGATATTGATTTTACAGTTGTTGGCGATTCAATAGCTTTTGCTGAATTTGTTGGCGAAAAGCTCCAGAAGCATCCTATAATATATGAGCGATTCAAAACTGCTTTGATAGTTGCGGGGGACTATAATCTTGAGTTTGTAGGTACTCGTAAAGAAGAATATATTCCTTCTTCTCGCAAACCTATTGTTACCGAAGGAACTTTAGAAGATGACCTTAAACGAAGAGATTTTACTATAAATTCTTTAGCCTTATCTTTAAATCGTGAAAATTATGGAGAGTTGGTAGATTTATTTGGTGGATATAAGGATTTACAAGATAAAATTTTAAAGACACCATTAGAGGCGGGGATTACTTTCTCGGATGATCCATTACGTATGATGAGAGCGGCGCGTTTTGCTTCTCAACTAAACTTTACAATAGAAGAAACTTGCCTTAATAAATTAAGTGAAATGGCGGATAGAATACAAATTATTTCACAAGAAAGAATTACGGAAGAGTTATTTAAAATTATTGATTCCAATAATCCAGGTAAAGGCTTGTTTATTTTGCACCAAAGCGGGATATTACAATGGATATTTCCAGAATTAGAAAATCTTGCTGGTGTAGACCTAGTTGAAAAAGATAATAAAGTTTTTGCACATAAAGATGTATTTAGGCATTCGGTCAAGGTACTTGAGAATATTGTACCCATGACTTCTAATAGATGGTTGAGATTTGCTGCACTTACTCACGATATTGCAAAACCAAAGACTAAGAAATTTATTAATGGAATTGGGTGGACTTTTCATGGGCACGAAGATTTAGGTGCTAAATGGATGCCGAAAATATTCAGAAGAATGAAATTTCCTCTGGATAATCTAAACTATGTAGAAAAGCTTATTAGATTACACCAAAGACCTATGCAACTAGTAGATGAGGAGGTAAGCGATTCAGCAATAAGAAGGCTTGCTTTTCAAGCTGGCGATGCCTTAGAAGATTTATTTATATTAGTTCGTGCAGATATTACAACTAAAAATCCGAATTTGTCTGAACAATATAAAAATAATTATGAAATTGTTTTTAATAAGGTTATAGAAGTACAAGAAAAAGATAAACTAAGAGAATTTCAATCCCCTATAAGAGGGGAGGAGATTATGGAAGTATGTAACGTGCCACCATCGAAATTAGTAGGATTTATTAAAGAGCAAATAGAAGAAGCAATTCTTGATGGTAAAATTCCAAATGAATACGATGATGCTAAAAAATACTTTATTGAGAATAAAGAAAATTGGATACAAGAGTATCAAACAAGCCTGAAAACATCAAATGCCATTTAATCTAAATAATTATACCCCCGAAACTTCGAGACTTCGGGGCTAATTGTAGTAAGCACCATGATAATTCCATAGTATATAGAACCATATGTCTGTACTATATATGTTTGACTATTTGTATAAAAAAATGGGCTACCTTGTTAAGATAACCCATTTTAAATTTTAATATTGAATATATTTTAAAGTGCAAATCTAATATCAACACCAACCTGAAGAGCGTTTACTCTCCAATTTTCTCTTGAACTTAAATTTGTAACACCAAAGTTATAATACATAGCTGGAACTATATACATTTTGCCTGATGTGATAATTTCATATTGTACACCTGCTTTTAAACCAAAACGGAATGATGATGATTCAGGAATATCGCCATCTTTGATAACGATAGTTCTATCATTATCTTCATATCTATAGCCTGCTGCATCGTTTCTCTTGAATTGTGCTTCTAAAGGTGTTACTAACTTGTACTTTTGGCTTTGTGTCTTAGACATAGCAAAATCAAAAGTAGGACCAATAGTAAAGCCAAGTGGTAACCCAGCACCAAATGGATTTAATTTGTACATTACTTCACCAGTAATCATTGAGTACTTTATTTCTTGTGTATGCGTAGTTGAAGAATTTAAAATTACTTCACTTGAAGGATTGCCATTTGCATCTACAACTGTTACTAATGAGGGTATTGGGTTTTCTGAAGTTTCCAAATTTGCTGGCATAGTATTGTATAGCACACGTACAATGAAAGAAGAATTTGAACTTGCTAAATCACCAAGCATTTGCTCCCAAGACAGCCCAGCATAAAATCCATTGGCATCACCATTCTGAAAACGGGGACATATAGCTTCATCAAATGAGGCTAAATCTACCGAGTGCATTGAACGATTATAGCCAAAAACAGGCCCAATATATATTGGAGGCCTTTGATAAGTAGGTAACAGAGGATTTGATAAATCCTGAGCTAAAGACATACCAGTCATTATGAAACCTAAGGCTAAAACTAATGGTATAAATTTTTTTACCATATAATATTGCTCCTTTTATTTAATCTTTATAAATTTTAAATTATTAATAATATCTTGTTTTCTAACTTTTAAAAAATAAATACCGTTTGGTACATCACCAAAATCTAAACTTACGAAATGTATTCCTTTTTTCAAAGGAAAAACTTTATTGTTCATCACTTTTTCACCCGATTCATCAAAAATTTCAATATTTATGTCGTCTGCATCTGGCATTACGACTTTTAAATTAATTTTATCACTAATTGGGTTAGGATAAATATTAGCTAAAAACTTGTTTGTAATTAGCTGTATATGCCTTACATTAAATACACATAAGTCATTTAGTTTAGTATTTAGATTTTGATTTGCTTCATCAAAACATCTATCCGAAGAAAAATTAACATTCCATACACTATCCTTGTTTGTACTTAATAATCCTATAAATTTTAAATTCATTGACCAATCTGATGGAGCATCTAATTTAACAATTTCATCAGAATATAATTCAATATAATTTGCCGTCTTATTTGCTAAAAGTGGGATTATCTGGCTAACACCTCTATCGTCTATAATCTCAACGCTATTTGGATAATCCACTAAATATAAATAGTCATTCTTTATATCAATTTTTAAATAGAAATTAACTAACCTATCTGTTTTATTAGGATAGTTTCCGTTTAAAGTAACAATTACAGTATCACCTGCACTATAAGTTATATTATTATCTAACTCTACTTTCAATTTGTTTACAAGTGGATAAAAATCAAATTCTAATTGCTTTTCGATATTGTTAAATAAAGTTACTACAAACTCTATTTTGCCGCCTTTGTCTTTTTCTGTATAGATAATTGCCTTGTAAGCAATTTCTTCATTAGGAGCAAGTAAATAAGGTGCAAAATCAATTAAATCAGCTTTAATTATATTTGTAGCTTTATTTATTCTTAACTGCGTAATATCCACATTATTTATACTATTATTTTTAATTTTGATAATTACAGTATCCAATAAACAAACTAAATTATTATTTGTTACAATAGATATATCAATATCTGTAGTTGAAGGTTCAGAGGCTTGCCCAGATATTTCTATAATACTTGTACTGCGCTTGTAGTTTGGATTTGCGTCGTGAGTTGCCTCTAAAAGTAAGGTATGATTTCCTACTTTCGTCGGAATAAATTTAATAGGCAAGGTATAAGAGCCATTTTCATCTATCTTGAGGTCTTTCAGCTTTGAATAATCTATTATAAATGAACTGCTATCGCCAGATATTGGTATAATAGAATCAATAGTTAATGTCTCATTGCCAGTATTTGTAATTACCGTTGCTAATGTATCTTTAGTATTATATACTTCTATATCACTAAATTTAACATTTGTAGTATTAATTATTGGTAAAGTGCCTATACCCTTTAGCGTTAATTTAAGCTGTGGCGCATCGTGAAAATTAATATTGAAGTCCGATTCTAATAGATACGTTCCAATTGTAGAAGGCTGATAGCTTAGGTTAATAGTGGTCGAATCTTTCTCTTTTATAGAGAGAGCTTTGATATTGGCTATTATCGTAGAATTATTATCGTCTTCCTTCTTATTAATAAAACTCTTAAAATTTAAAATGGCATCTGCATTGCCTAAATTATAAAAAGTTGCTATACTATCATTGATTGTGCCAACTCTTCTTTTATGCCAATCTATAACTATTGAATTAACTAACGGAGCAACTCCATTTCCCTTAACATAAGAATTAACTTTAATCGAATATTCAGTATAAAAAGTAACATCTAAATAATATGCCTTCCTATCTGTAGGTATAAAACACACTGGTACTATTATGGTATCTCCTGCATTGAATATACGTGGAAATATACCGAGCGTATCAAAGTCGAATGGCTGTATGCCTAAGTTATATGATAGAGAATCCACTCTAATAGAAATATTACTATTATTAATGAGTTTTATAAAATCGCACCTTGTATTATTTAACATCACATCGCCAAAATCATAAGGAATTGCTACTAAATCAATCGATAAAAAGCTACCATGAATAGGTATTGTATCCTTAGTTTGACAACCAAAATCAAGTGATAAATTAGCTTTTAAGGCGGTCGTATCTAATTTGCCATTTACACAAATTTGTAAAGTAATCGATTCCTTCGGTGCTAACTTAATAGGGAATGTGTTATTATATAATTTTAATCTTGTATCACCAATAATATTAGCCATATAAAGTGTTTGCTCAGACTCACCATTGTTAGTTATAGTATAATCAAAACATACAGAATCTTTAGAATTTATTGAACCCAATACAATTTTATCATCATATTTAATATTTTTTGCATAATATTTATATTCAAATAATTCTGTATTGCCATTTTTATCCATATATTCTATGCTTAAGTTAGCATCTTTCTTTAGGTCATTAGGGCAAGCAGTAAATAATATTTGCGTCATATCTGGTGCAAATGGACTAAAACTTACATTATAATTATTTGATAAATCATTTCTTACATAAGCATAATAAATACCGTAGCTATTTTCTGAAATTTCATCAGTAATTTTGCCATTAATACAATCACAAGAATCTTGATAGCTTAATTGTGGAGGAGTTTTGTCATCTGTAAAAGGATTATGCAAAGAAGAACCTAATGCCATAGCATAAGAATCAAAACGCCCAACACCATAAAGAATACCAGAAAACCTACCGGTATCACATTTAATTATATGTTTCCCGCGCCCAATAGGTACTTTAGCCCAATGTAAGTTTGTACCAAGAATTGTTTGTTTCTCGATATTTGTAACTGAGTTTATAAAAATATTATCAATTTTGAGCGTTGAAAGAGTAGATGAATCAGCCACTAAGTTTATATAATGATTATTAAATTTCTCTCCGTCGGCATATTGAAATACCTCGGTAGGAGCTTGCAATATTACTTTAGATACAAATTGCTCGATAGGTGGTATTACTACCATTGAAGGGTCGTAATAATCAGATTCTAATGTATCGTTAAATCTACTCATAAATTGTGTTAATAAAATAGGAGCAGTTGCTATCCATTGAGCTGGCTTATTGAGTCCCGTAACTACTTTGACTGTTTCATTACCAGTAAAATTTATTTGTTCAGTTCCATTTTCGCTGATAATTTCAATTTTGGTGCCAACATCTTTTGCAATGACTTTAAAATAATCGCCTTTATTAGGGCTTGTTCCAAAAGGAACGGTTATATAGTTTTTACCCCAAGATTCTAATGGTGGTAGCATTTCAATTAAATGATCTTTAGAATCTGGAGGTTGCTCTACAAATCCTTGCATAATAGCAGTTCTTACGTGCCCAGATAAAACGCCAATAGGCCTGGTTGACTTAATAATAGTTCCGGATAAATCTCCTTGTCCGCGAGCATATTGCCATGATTGTACTAAATAGCATTCTCCTTTGTTTAATATAACGCCATAAGTTTTATCTACCTGCATTATGCCACGTGTAAGAGCTTTGGGCGTAATAGATATAGAAGTATTATCATAAGCAGCCATTATCAAAAATTGTGATGAACGTGGTGTTAAGTCCCGTAATGAATCTAATGTTATTTTATTATATTGGTCGTTTGCAACTGAAACAATCCTATATTCTTTACCCCAATTAGCAATAGGTATTGCTGTGTAGCTATCCGATGAGCGTGGGATAGAAGAAAAACAATACACAGAAATAGGTACATCGGACTTAATTTCAATCAAACTCTTCCTTACGACTTCTGAAATTGTATTTTCTAAACTTGGAGATACATCAATATCAATAACCTCATTGGCTGGAACTTGTATTTTTGTAGGTGGGTATTGCGTACCATAAGTTATTTCCACGTTTGCATTCTTAGTTGATGTAATAAATATCTTTTGCTCTAATAATTTCATTGGATCAGCTGTTGTAGCTTCATTTTCCATAAACCCAACTAAAAAGTTTAAACCTTCATACGAAGATAATTTGCTTGATAGTGTATCTTGAGCCCAAACATTACTTGTAACTAAGATTAATAATATAAAAGTATATATAATTGTAAATTTCATAAAAGGTCCATACATTAGTTCTAAATTAACTAATCTTTACGAAATAAACAACTATAAATTCATTGTAAGTATAATGAATTATATAAATATAAACTTGAGAATTAAAGATTTCATAAAAAATCGCGCCGATAAGAAAGTAAAAAGCACAAGATCAAATAGTAAGGAATAAATTACTTATCTGGATAGCCCATAAGTCTACCAAAAATACTAAATTCTTGGCTCTTTTCTAAGATAATTTTAATAATTACTAATAAAGGTACAGAAAGTATCATTCCAGGTATACCCCATATATAACCCCAAAATACTAAACCAAGTAAAACAAAAATTGTATTTAATCTAAGTTTATTACCCATAATGATTGGTTCTATTATATTACCTGTTGAAAAATGTACAACAGCTAAAATAAGCACAAACAATATAAAATTTTCTAAATTATCTAATTGTATAAAAGCCATTAAGGAAGGGAGTGCAACTCCCGCTATAGCGCCAAAGTTAGGAATATAATGAAAGATAAAAGCAATAAAGCCCCAGAATATAGCGAATTTAATTCCAAAGAGCCAACATAATAGTATAGTTACAAGTCCTATACCCAAGTTAATCAAAGTTTTGATGACCATATAAGAGTATACAGACTTCTGTAAATGTTCATACTCACTAATTACAGAGTCTTTTTTGGTAGCTCCTACATAGCTTAAAAATTCTTTATATTTTGTCATGCCAGCTAACAGCATAATATAATATAAAGAAAAGAAAATAGCTGAACTAAATAATGACCCTAAGCCACCCGCTAAACTTGCTAATATAGTTTTTAGTGCTCCACTATCAATAGATTGGTAAATTTCGGATACAACAAGTGTAGTATCTAACTTTAAATGAAATGTATTGTTTACCAATATTAAAAGATAGTCTGTCTTAGATAATAGTTTGGCTAATAAAAAATCCCGCTGATAGTATATTTGGCTTGCAGTATCTGCTATTATTAAGGCTATAAATAATAAAACACTCAGAGAGATAATAGTAACAAACGGAAATACTAACCAATTGGGAATTTTCCTTTCGTTCAAAAAGATAATTAATGGCTGTACAATTAAAGCTATTAATAAAGCTAAAATAAAGGGTAACAGAATTGCAGCAAGTTCTTTTAATAAATAAAATAAAAGAACTACTGCAAAAAATACCAAAAGATTCTTAATTGTTTTTAAATCTTCCATTAAAACTCATTAACGATGCTGTCGAATTGGTTAATTAGCTTATTTATATTTTCAATGTCTTTACCGCCTGCAGTAGCCAAATGAGGCTTGCCACCACCGTTGCCGCCAATAATTTGAGATGCTTTAGATACAAGCTTACCTGCTGGATACTTTGATTTTAAATCATCAGTAACAGCACATGCAATATGCGCTTTTTCAGAATTAGAGCTTACTAATAACAAAATACAATTTGTACCAACTTTATTGCGTATATTGTCAGATAAGTCACGTAATTCTTCAATAGTCATTTCTTCTACTTTTGAAGCAAATATTCGAACATTATTAGTAGGTAATTGTAAAATTGCTGCTAATAAGTCATTAGATAATTTGTTGATTTTTATAGCGTTTAATTCCTTCTCGCTGTGCTTTAGCTTGTCGGACAAGTTTGCTAATTCGTGTTCTTTATTTAAAATAGTATTATTTAATTCTCTAATATACATAGCTACGCTATCACCAGTAATAGCTTCGATTCTGCGTACACCAGCCGCAATTGACGACTCACTTAGTATTTTTAGCATAGCAATTTCAGAAGTATCAGATACATGAGTACCGCCGCAAAGTTCCATAGAATATTTAGGGTCCATAGTTACAACTCTAACACGTTCTCCATATTTATCGCCAAAAAACATTTTAATCTTTTGATTTTTTTGAGCTTCTACTAGGTCTACTTCTTCAATACTAACCTTTACATGATTAAATATTTTGGAATTTACCATATCCTCAATTATAGATAGTTGCTCTTGACTTGGCTTTTCAAAGTGATTGAAATCAAATCGTAAATAGTCTGGTGCTACTAAAGAGCCGGCTTGTTTGATATGATTACCTAAAACTGTTCTTAAGGCTTCGTGAAGTAAATGAGTAGCAGAGTGATTCCTCATAATTCTTTTTCTTCTACTATAATCAATTTCTAAATAAGCTACTTGTGAATTTGTTTCAACATTTCTATCTAATAAATGAAAAATAGCTTGACCATTCTTTTTAACGTCAATTACTTCGTAAGAGGTGCCATCTATTACGATTTTCCCAGTATCAGATACCTGTCCTCCACTTTCAGAATAAAATGGAGTAATATCACAAACAAGCAAGTTATCTTGAATAAATAAAATATTTGCTTGAGTTTGGAAAATATCATATCCGACAAATTGGCTTATAAATTCGGTGTGTGGTAATTCACTGCCCATATTTATGTTCTTTCGAGAAGCACGGGAACGATTCTTTTGCTCATTCATTAGTTTGTCAAATTCTAAAGTATCAACCGATAAATTCCGCTCACGAGCAATTAATTGGGTTAAATCTAATGGAAATCCAAAAGTATCATATAATAGAAAAGCATCAGAACCAGAAATAGTAGTCGAATTAGATACTAATTCATCAAATTTTGTTAAGCCTCTTTCTAAAGTTTGCAAGAAACTTTCTTCTTCAGAGCGAACTATTTTAGTAATTAATTCAATATTATTTTTTATTTCTGGGAATATATCTCCAAAACTTTCAACTAAAATAGGTATCAATTTATACATCATTGGCTCATTAAATCCTAAATTTCGTGCAAATCTTGCACCTCTTCTAAGAATTCTTCTAAGTACATAGCCACGCCCATCATTGCCAGGTAATGCTCCATCAGCAATAGCAAAAGAGAGTGTTCTGATATGATCGGCTATTACTCTCATAGCGATTGAATCCTTGTCTTCTAAGCCGCCATTATAAGCTCTTTTAGATAGCTCTGAAATTTTATTAATTAAAGGCATAAATACATCTGTATCGTAATTTGAGTTCTTGCCTTGTATTACAGCACAAATTCTTTCAAAACCCATACCTGTATCTACGTGGGTTGATGAAAGGGCTTCTAACTCACCATCAGGCTTTCTATTATATTGAATAAATACTAAGTTCCATACCTCAACTACGTCTGGGGATCCCATATTTACTAATGGGGCGCCACTCATATCTGGAGTTCTATCATAATGAATTTCACTACAAGGCCCGCAAGGTCCAGTTTCGCCCATTTCCCAAAAGTTGTCTTTCTCATCAAATTTCTGTATTCTACTTTCAGGTAAATATCTTTTCCATAAATCATAAGCCTCATCATCTGTTCTATATACAGTTGCATATAGCCTATTGGGGTCTAATTTCCATACATCGGTCAATAATTCCCATGCCCAATCAATGGCTTCTTTTTTATAATAATCACCAAAGCTCCAATTGCCAAGCATCTCAAAAAAAGTATGGTGATAGGTATCTACTCCTACTTCTTCTAAATCATTATGCTTTCCACTTACTCTGATACATTTTTGAGTATCGGCAGCACGCTTATAATCTCTGTTACCTATTCCCAAGAATACATCTTTAAATTGATTCATCCCTGCATTTGTGAATAATAAAGTTGGGTCCCCATGTGGTATTACTGGTGCAGAAGCTACTATTGTGTGCCCTTTGCTTTTAAAAAAATCTAAAAATGATTGCCTAATTTCGCTCGATGTCATTATTTTTCCGATTAATTACATTATAAGCAATAAAAGTCGTAAAAAAATACTAATTATTGAAAGCAAATATGAAAATTATTAGAAAGCTATATAAATGATAGTTTTTTAGTATTTATTTTATTTAGAGCTTAGTTGATATATTATTTTGGCATTATTTGTATAAAATGATAATTTTGTATTAATATAATTTTAACAAATAAGGATAAACTATGAAATTTATTTCAAAACTAATTGTATTGCTAATTTTTATCAATATCTCTTCGGTTTTTTCACAAGCAAGTAAAGACAAGAAAGAAGATAAAATTAATGCTGATTTATTTAATAATTTTAAATTACGGTCGATTGGACCAGCTGCTACTTCTGGACGTATCGGAGATATAGCAATACATCCAAGTGACCCTAATACGTGGTATATTGCCGTTTCAAGTGGAAATGTTTGGAAAACTACAAATGCAGGTTCATCTTTTACTCCAATTTTTGATAATTATGGTGCTTACTCTATTGGTTGTGTAGCGATAGACCCCAACAATAAATTTGTGGTATGGGTGGGGACAGGTGAAAATAATTCTCAACGAAGTGTAGGCTATGGAGACGGTATTTATAAATCTGTTGATGGAGGACAATCATTTAAAAAAATGGGGCTTGATAAGTCAGAGCATATTGCTAAAATAATTATAGACCCTAAGAATTCTGATATAATCTATGTTGCCGCACAAGGACCATTATGGGGTGCAGGAGGAGATAGAGGTTTATATAAATCTACTGATGGAGGTAAAACCTGGGCTCAATCTCTTAAAATAAGTGAAAATACCGGCGTTACAGATATTCTGATAGACCCACGTGATAGCAAAGTTATATATGCTGCTTCATACCAAAGAAGGAGACATGTTTGGACCGTAATAGATGGAGGACCAGAAGCTACAGTTTATAAATCTACTGACGCTGGCGCAACTTGGGAAAAAGCAAATAGTGGCTTACCGGGAGGAGATTTAGGTAGAATAGGATTAGCAATAAGCCCACAAAATCCAGACGTATTATATGCTGTGATAGAAGCACCCGAAAAAGGAGGTTTCTTTAAATCTACCGATAGGGGAGCAAGTTGGAGCAAGCAAAATCCTTATTATTCTGGTTCTGCACAATACTACCATGAATTATTCACAGACCCACAAGAATTTGATAATTTATATGCGGTAGATACTTATACTCGCTTTACTTCTGATGGCGGAAAAACTTGGAGCAATGTTAGTACACGCGAAAGGCACGTCGATGACCATGCTATGTGGATAGATCCACATAATAATAAGCATATGTTGATTGGTGGCGATGGCGGCCTATACGAAACATTTGATAAAGGAAGCACTTGGAGATTTTTTGAAAATTTGCCAGTAACTCAATTTTATAGGATACAAGCAGATAATTCAGAGCCATTTTACTATGTATATGGAGGGACTCAAGATAATAATTCATTAGGTGCACCCGCTAGGACAGCTCACCCAGGTGGAATATTAAATCAAGATTGGAATTATGTGGTTGGTGGCGATGGATATGAGCCACAAATCGACCCCGTTGATCCAAATATAATTTATGGTCAATGGCAATATGGAAACTTCGTACGTTACGACAAAAAAAGTGGTGAAATGACTGGAGTGCAACCACAACCAGAAAAGGATATGGAGATTAGATGGAATTGGGACACGCCTTTAATTATTAGCCCACATAACCATAAAAGGCTATATACTGCTGCTAACTATGTATTTCGCTCCGATGACCAAGGTAATACTTGGAAGCGTATAAGTGAAGATATATCAAGGCAAATCAATAGAGATGAACTGCCTGTAATGGGTAAAGTGTGGGGACCAGAAGCTATTGCTAAGTCCGCTTCAACGTCCTTATATGGAAACGCAATTTCTATGGCAGAATCTCCTGTAAAAGAAGGGCTTTTATACGTTGGTACTGATGATGGATTGATTCAAATAAGCGAGGATGGAGGATTAAAGTGGACTAAAGTATCTACTTTCGCGGGTGTGCCAGAAAATACGTACAATTCTGATATTTATCCCTCAAGGCATAATGAAAACGTGGTTTATGCTTCTTTTAATAACCATAAAAATCATGATTTTAAGCCATATATTCTTAAATCAATTGATAAAGGAAAAACATGGTCATCTATTAGTGGTAATTTACCAGAAAACGGCTCTGTTTGGACTATCGAAGAAGATACAAAAAATCCAGATATATTATTCTGTGGTACAGAATTTGGTTTGTTTGTTACCTTAGATGCTGGCAAAAATTGGTTCCAAATGAAAAACAACTTTCCTACAATTGCTGTGCGGGATTTAGATATTCAAGAAAGGGAAGATGATTTAGTAATTGGTACATTTGGTAGGGGAGTATATATATGGGACGATTATTCGCCTATTAGAGAGATTAATAAAGATAATATAGACAAAGATGCTTATATATTTCCTATCAAACCTGCAGCGATGTTTTTAGAAGATAATTCACCTAGCAGAAGAAATGAAGGTGAGACATTCTTCAGAGGCGAAAATCTACCTTCGGTAGCAGTAATTACATATTATCTTAAAGAAACTGTAAAAACTAAAAAGCAAATTAGATTAGAAAAGGAAAAAGAATTAAGAGATGCTGGTAAAAATCCTCCTTATCCTACATACGATCAGTTGCAATTAGAAGATGAAGAAGAAGCATCTTACCTATTGTTTACAATTAAAGATAAAAGTAATAAGGTTGTTCGCCAACTTACTGCTCCTGCCACCAAAGGTATAAATAGATTAAATTGGGATATGAGATTTGCTAGTTCAGCTGCCCCAAATTCTAATACAAAAATCAATGATTGGGCTGGTTTCCCTGTTGTGCCGGGAGAGTATTCTGTTACAATATCCTTAGTTCAGGATGGAAAAGCAAAGGAATTAACTACACCTGTAAAATTTATATGCAAACCATTGAATAACGTAACGTTACCTGCAAACAATAAGCAAGAATTAGCTAATTTCCAAGATAAGGTAATGGATATGTACGCAGCTATAGATGCCACAAATTCATTTATAAGCGATTTATATAAAAGAATTGACTTAACGAAAGCATCTATTAAATTAACAAGGAACAATAGTGCTGGATTATTAGAGAGTGCTTATAAAATTGAAAATGAGTTACAAACTCTTAAAATTAGGCTCAATGGCAATAATTCAATAAGCAAAAGAAATGCTAACCAAGCTATGTCATTAAAGGATAGAGCTGAATATATTGTGTTTACAATGTGGGGGTCGTCTTCAAGTTCTACCGAAACAAACCATCAAAGCTATAACATTGCTAGTCAGCAACTAACTGCCATATTGAACGATTTAAAAGTATTATATAATTCTCAAATTAGTAACTTAGAAAAAGAAATGGATAAAGTATTATCACCTTGGACCCCAGGCAGATTTCCAATATGGCAAGAATAGCTTCTTAATATTAATTATATTATTAAAAAGTGATGATAACTTTTTTTAATATTATATGATTTTTGCCTTCATAACAAAAGACCCTAAAAGTTTTTGTCTAACTTTCGGGGTCTTTTTCTTCAAAGTAGTAAAGCCTTCTTATTAAGAGCTAGTTGTGCTATATTTTAGTAGCAACAGATTTGCCTTGCAAGAACAACATAAAATAGTCTCTACTGCCTGCCTTAGAATCTGTTCCACTCATATTGAAGCCTCCAAATGGGTGTACATCAACCATTGCACCAGTACATTTGCGATTTAAGTACAAGTTTCCACAATGAAATTCTACTTTTGCTCTTTCTAATTTAGCTGGATTATTTGAATATACAGCACCAGTCAGCCCGTAGATTGTATTATTCGCGATATTTAAAGCATGGTCATAATCTTTAGCTTTAATTACTGCCAATACTGGACCAAATATTTCTTCTTGAGCTAATCTTGCTTTTTCGTCAATATCAATAAAGATTGTTGGCTCAATATAATAGCCGTCTAAGCTTTCTACTTTATTACCACCAATTAATAGTTTACCCTCTTCTTTGCCGATATTTATATAATTTAGTATTGTCGATTCTGCTTTAGCACTTATTACTGGACCTACCTTAGCATTATCTTCAGCAAACCCTATTTCTAATTTTGCAGTTTCTTCTTTTAGTTTTGCTACAAATACATCATAAATTTTTTCATCTACTATTGCACGCGAGCATGCCGAGCATTTTTGCCCTTGGAAACCAAAAGCTGCGGCTACTACACCTTGAACTGCAACATCAATATCAGCTTCGGAATCAACGATTATTGCGTCTTTGCCACCCATTTCAGCTATAACTCTCTTTATCCAAATCTGGCCCGGATTAATCTTTGCTGCTCTTTCCATAATTCTTAATCCAACTTCCATTGAGCCAGTAAAGGAAATGAATCTAGTCTTTGGATGATCTACTAAATAATCGCCAGCTTCTGAGCCACTTGCTACAAAATAATTAAGAACGCCATCAGGCAATCCTGCCTCTTTCATAATGTCAGCAAATAAATAAGCCATCATAGGAGTTTCAGATGAAGGTTTCATAACAACCGTATTACCAGTTGCAAAGCCAGCTGCCGAAATACCTGCCATAATTGCAAATGGGAAATTCCAAGGTGGAATACATACGCCTACTCCTAAAGGTATATAAAAGTATTCATTCTTTTCACCCGGATAAGGCGTCAAATCCTGTAATTTGCCATGTCGAATTGCTTCGTGAGCATAAAACTCCATAAAATCAATTGCTTCACAAGTATCGGCATCTGCTTCTAAGAAGTTTTTGCCTGCCTCTGTAATCATCCACGCATTTATTTCTAATCTACGTTCTTTCATAATTGCAGCAGCTTTAAATAAATACTCAGCTCTTTGGTGAGCAGGCGTATATTTCCACGTTTCAAAAGCCTTTAATGCTACTTGAATTGCTTCTTCAGCTTGTTCTTTTCCACCTTTCTGAAAAATGCCAACAACTTCGTTTTTATGAGATGGATTGTAGGAGGTTGTTTTTTTGTCAGTGAATACGTTTTTGCCACCGATTATATTAGGGTATTCTTTTCCTAATTGTTCTCGTACTTTATTTAAGGCGGCTTTTTGTTGATTAAAGACTTCCTCGTTTGTAAAATCAAGGTAAGTCATATTTCTAAATTCTTGCATTACATTACTCCACATTTTAATTGAAGATAAATTGTTCTACAAAAGTAAGCAATATTCTTAAATTAAAAAAAACTAATGATAATTGTAACATTTTAGAAAATAAAATAAATAGTATTAATAAGTAAAATAAGATAATTCCAAAAATATTATTCCAAATAATTTGAGTTCAAAATTTCATTTTAGTTTTATGAATTTTAATTCATATTGTGATTTCGATTTTTTTAGGAAATAAATAATAACTATTTTAGATGATTGTATAACGGATTCTATCTTATTATTGTGAAATTATGTTTGTTTAATTTTTATAAGAATTTAGTATGTATAATCTGATTTACTTAATACCAGTTTCTGGATTACTGGCATTATTTTACACTTTTCTTAAATCTAAATGGGTAGCCGACCAGCCTGCTGGGACAGATAAAATGATAAAAATATCAACTTTTATTGCAGACGGAGCGGCCGCATTTTTAAGAGCCGAGTATAAAGTTATAGCAATATTTATTGTTATTGTTGCAATTTTATTAGGTATGCAAGGAGCTGTTGTTGCAGATTCGCACCCTTTAATAGCCATTTCTTTTATTGTTGGAGCCTTATCATCGGCTTTAGCTGGAAAAATAGGAATGAATGTAGCTACTAAAGCAAATGTGAGAACAACTAATGCAGCCAGAGAAGGGCTAAATAAAGCTCTTAATGTTGCTTTTACTGGAGGCTCAGTGATGGGTATGGGTGTTGTTGGGCTTGGAACTTTAGGTTTAAGTGTTTTATTTATCATTTACCAATTCTTTTTCTCGATAAATGAAATTCATGGACTGAATAAAATTATTTCAATTATTACGGGATTTTCGTTTGGTGCTTCTTCAATTGCACTGTTTGCCCGCGTTGGCGGCGGTATTTATACTAAAGCAGCAGATGTTGGAGCTGATTTAGTAGGCAAAGTAGAAGCAGGCATTCCAGAAGATCACCCACTTAATCCAGCTACTATTGCAGATAATGTTGGCGATAACGTCGGTGATGTTGCTGGTATGGGGGCGGATTTATTTGAATCTTATGTCGGCTCTATATTAGGAAGTATGGTGCTTGGTGTAGCTTTCTACGCATTACCTGAATTTGCAAATGCTCCATTTAAAGGATTATCTGCTGTATTATTACCATTATTCTTAGCTGCGGCAGGTATTCTAGTCTCAATTTTAGGAACGTTCTTTGTAAGAGTTAATGAAGGAGGAAATCCTCAGAAGGCACTAAATACAGGTACGTTTATAGCTTCAGTTGCAATGATTGTACTATCGTATTTCTTAATTACTTGGATGCTTCCGTCAAGCTGGGTATTTGATGATCCTTTGTATGGTACTCAAAAAATTATTACATCATTTGGTATATTTTTATCAACTATTGTAGGATTGGCAGCTGGTGTAGGTATCGGCCTAATTACCGAATACTATACTGGTTTAGGCAAAACACCAGTTCGTAAAATTGCAGAGCAATCAATCACTGGCTCTGCTACAAATATTATAGCTGGTTTGGGTACTGGTATGTATTCTACTGCTATACCAATCTTATTTATAATAATTGCTATTATGGTATCATTTGAGTTTGCTAACCTGTATGGTATTGCTATTGCTGCGGTTGGTATGCTTGCTACAACAGGCATTCAATTAGCAGTAGATGCATATGGTCCTATTTCGGACAACGCTGGCGGTATCGCCGAAATGAGTGAACTACCAAAAGATGTAAGATCAAGAACAGATAAATTAGATGCTGTTGGTAACTCTACGGCAGCAATCGGGAAAGGCTTTGCAATTGGTTCGGCAGCTCTTACTGCTTTAGCGTTATTTGGTGCATATATGACCTCTGCTAACATTAAATCTATTGATATTTCTAAAGCTGATGTCATTTCTGGAGTATTTATAGGTGGCACCCTTCCATTTATATTTTCAGCATTAGCAATGGGTGCTGTTGGGCGTGCTGCACGTTCTATGATTACTGAAGTTAGGAGGCAATTTAACGAAATACCACAATTAAAAGCTGCCTTAACTGTATTCAAAAAAAATGAAGGCAAAGAATTAGAGGATTGGACTGAAGCTGATTTAAAAATATATCACGAAGCAGAAGGAAAAGCAGAATATGCTAAATGCGTAGAAATATCAACAGTTGCCGCACTTAAAGAAATGATAGCCCCAGGCTTTTTAGCAGTTGTGGCACCGGCAGTTGTTGGTTTCACATTTGGACCAGAAACTTTGGCGGGGATGCTAGCTGGTGTGACGGTAGTGGGAGTACTTTTGGCTATATTTCAATCGAATGCTGGTGGAGCATGGGATAACGCTAAAAAAATGTTTGAAGAAGGCGTAAATATTGATGGTGTAGTATATTACAAAGGCTCTGAAGCCCATAAAGCAGCTGTAACTGGTGATACAGTAGGCGATCCATTTAAAGATACGTCCGGACCATCTATTAATATTTTAATTAAATTAATGTCTATCGTTGCCTTAGTCTTAGCGCCAATTTTAGCATCTATGTAGGTCTGACTGATAGAATATATATCTAATGGCAGCCAGATTATGGCTGCCATTTATTTTTAAATAGAAAATAGAATATATCTATGTAACTATTTGACAACTGTTTTTACATTAAAATTTGGTTGCTCTTGGATTGTCTTTTTAACAGCGCACTTATTGACGGTGTTTACTAAGGCATCATAATAATTAGGAGGGAAGCTATCGGGAACTCTTATCTCAATATTAATTTCACTAGGCGATTGTTTAATTGTATCCCATTTCAAATCTTGATATAACTCAATATCATCTGCCTTTATATCTCTGCTATCGCAAAAACCTTTAACGTATATTCCAGCGCAAGTAGCTAAAGAAGCTAAGAATAATTCATATGGAGAGGGGGCGCTTCCATCGCCACCAACACGTTGAGGTTGGTCTGTTTCTACTACAAAGCTACCTAAATCAGCATAAACTTTTTTATTTCCTGCAAAAAAAACTCTAATTCCCACAAAATTCTCCTTAAATTTGTAAATTGAAAATTTTAATTTTATAGATTTTTAAAAACTATATTACCAAACAGCAATATAAACGAAATGAAAAATAAAATATTACTATACTCTTCGCTGGGGTTGATTATAATTATTGTATCTTTCCTTTTATTTTTTAATTACATTTTATCAGACAAACCTGTAAATCAAGATATAATATTTGAAATTAAAAAGGGGCAATCATCGGAGGCTATTATCGATGAATTAAATAAAATAGGATATTTAAACCCAAAATTAATCTATTATTATTTTATAGGTTTTTTAAAGATTAAAGATAATTCATTCTTGCAAGCAGGGTACTATAAATTTCCTGCGAATATTAGTAACTATGAATTGATTAATTCTATTTTAGAAGGTAAAAACTTATATTCAATAAAGATAACTTTACCAGAAGGTATGAATATTTTTGAATATGCTTCGATATTCAAAAATAAGCTTAATATAGATTCTACGGAGTTTATTAATTTATCTCATAATAAGGAACTTTTAGCTAAGTACAATATTAAGGCAAATTCTATTGAAGGTTATATTTATCCATCTACTTATAATTTTATACCTAATACCCCAATATCAAAAATTCTAAATACACTATTGAGTGAGCAAGTAAGTAAGTGGAAAGAAAGCTACGAACAGCAAGCCAATTTCCTTGGCTTCTCTAAGCATCAGATTATTACCTTAGCATCGATAGTCGAGGCTGAAACTACTGTTCCTGACGAACGTGCTAAAGTCAGTGGGTTATATCATAATAGATTAAGAATAAATATGCTTTTACAAGCCGACCCAACAGTTCAATACGCTATTGGTTCTAAGAGTAGGCTTACAAAAAATGATTTAAAAATTGATAACCCATATAATACTTATAGATATGTTGGTTTACCACCAGCTCCAATCAATAACCCGTCATTAAATTCAATTATTGCTACATTATACCCTGAAGATAATAATTATTTATATATGGTAGCAAAAAATGATGGTAGTGGATTGCATAATTTCTCCGAAAGCTATAATAGACATTTAGATTATGTAAAGCAATTCAAGAAAAGTCGGGAGAATTAGAGATGAAAGAAAGTTATAAAAATTACATTGTTGCAATAGTTTCTAGTTTAATTGCATTTGTATTATATGTTCTAACTTTAGCACCAAGTGTATTTTTTACTGATAGTGGCGAACTTGCATCGGCTGCAATTACACTTGGTATAGCGCATCCTACAGGCTATCCTTTATTTATTCTGCTTTCTCATATATGGTCGCTATTGCCAATAAATAACTCGCCAATTTTTCAACAAAATGTACTGTCAGCTGTGTTTATAGCAATTTCGGTAGGTGTGCTTCAATGTATCGTAAAAAAGATATTAGACTTTACTAACTTAACAATCTATCTTAAATTCTTTATTAGTTTCTTTACAGCTTTGTTGTTTGCTTCCGCCCTAATAATATGGCAACTATCCAATTCAATTGAAGTGTACCCATTGCAAGTGCTAATCTTCTCGTTAATTATTCTTTATGCTATCAAATCGAGGTTTGAAAATAAATCTTATTGGTATGTTGTTAGCTTATTAATTGGTTTAGGCTTTGCAAATCACCTAAGTATAATATTTATTATACCTGGAATTATATACTTCTTTTTCATTGATTTGGGAAAGTCATTTTCAATAAATAGAATCGAGTTAAAAACATTCCTACTATTATTCATACCCTTAATAATTGGATTATCTTTTTATTTATATTTACCATTACGTTCAGCATCTCTGCCAACGGTTAATTGGGGTTGGGTACATAGAGGATTAAACGAGTTATTATATCATATACAAGGCAAACAATATCAAATATGGATGTTTTCTGGTGAAAATTTAGATAAAAATATAATAAATTATTTTTCTAATCTACCTTATCAACTTGGAGTATTTGGTATTTTTACATCACTCATTGGAGTATATAGATTATTCAAGATAAATAAAGACGTGTTATCTTTTTTACTAATTAGTGCAGTGTTTAATTTCTTTTATGCTATTAATTATTCAATACACGATATTGATGCGTACTTTGCATTGTCAATTTTAATTCTAATAATCTTCTCTGGTTTGGGAATAGTTTTCTTATTCGAGAAAGTAGGGAAATTAATTTTGCCCATAGCTCTATTATTACCACTAATTAACATTATATTTAATTTAGACGTAAGCAATCAAAGCAATAATTATTTGGTAGAAGATTATACAAAAGCTGTGTGCTCTACTTTAGATTCAAACGCAATTATTATTACAGCCCAATGGGATTATTTTAATTCTGCTATGATATACTATCAAAATGTAGAAAATTACCGTAAAGATATTACTATAGTTGAAAAAGAATTAATGCGACGCACGTGGTACCCCTTACAATTTGAAAGACTATATCCAGCATTATACAACACATCGAAAAGAGAATTTCAGAATTACCAATTAGATTTAAGTAAATTTGAAAGTGGTAGCGACCCAATGAGCTATCCATTAATTCAAAATCACTATATTGAGGTTTTTCGTTCTATAATCGAAAAAAATATTGATACGAGACCTATATATATTGGAATTGATATTTTAGAAACTGAACCTGAAATTTATAAGGGCTATCATATAACTCCTAAAGGCTTAAGTTTTAAACTTAGCAAAAGTATTGATAGTTCGGTATATAATTTTAATAACAAACTGTTAGATAGGTTTATACAGTCAAAAAATACTCTAAAAATGAATTATTTAGACTCTGGAATAGTAAATATTTGTGCTTCTAATTTATTATCCGCAGCAACATATTTTAATATGCAAAAAGATAAAATATCTACTTTAAAAGCTCTGAATTTATCTTATAAAATTAATCAAGATGTACGAATCTTGAACTCAATAAATGAACTAAAAAAGTAATAAAAATATCTATTTATCAATAAACAAAATATATAGAGCGTAGATTATTAAAAATATAGCAAAGCCCTTTTTTAGATAGCTAGTATCTAAGGTTACAGCTGATTTTGACGAAAAATAACTACCAATCATAAATGTAATAATCATTATAATTGTTGCTTTTATGTCTACATATCCTGCATCGTAATAATTAATTACTGCCATAATACTTATTGGGGGCAATAAAATAGCCAAGGAAGTTCCTTGGGCTGTTTGTTGGCTATAGCCTAAAATACTTACTAGGATTGGAACAATAATAACGCCACCACCAATACCTAAATATCCACTCATTACACCAACAAATAAGCCAGTGAAAATTAAAACTAAAATTTCTTTCATAAACAAAAACCATTATAACGTATTCTTTATGACGAAAGAATGAGGAAAAATTAAATAATTGATAAATATATTTATGAAAAGTGAGTTAAATTTGCTATTTTAGGCTTATGAGTAAAGTTTTTATTATAATTTGATATATGAAAGATAGAAAGCTATCTATAAATTCTGAAGAAGATTACCTTCAAGTATATAAAGAGCTACTTAATTTAAATCCAGAAGCAGCTATAATACATACAAATGGTAAAATTGAATTTATGAATGAAGCATCTCTTAGACTTATCGGTGCCCCGTCAGGCTACGATTATTCAACTTTACATATCAATCAATTATTAGTTAAAACTTCGGTAGCTGCCTCAATTGGAAGAATGAGGCAAATACAGCAAAATAATGGCTTAGGATTCGGTGTAGTAAGCATAGACACTTTAGATAATAAGCAAAAGACATTGGAAGTGCATTCTCAATCTATAATTTATAACTCGCAGCCATCAATTTTAGTAATTATAAAAGATATTACTGAAATGACTCAAGCACAGCAGAATATTAAAAATAGCGAAGCACTATTTAGAACTATTTTTGACGCATCGCCTAATATTATACTTATTACCCAAATTGAAGACGGCAAGATTATTGAGGCTAACCAAGCCATCGAAAATTTAACTGGGTTTAAAAAAAGTGAATTGATTGGAAAAACTACTCAAGAAGTAGGTTTCTGGCTATCAAGTGAAGATAGAAACAAAGTTATGAGCTTGATTAAACGGGACGGTCAAATAGATAATTTAGAGCTACAATTTAAAATCAAGGATAATTCTATCATTTCTACTCTTACAACCTTTAGGGTTATTGAAATAGAGGGGCAGAAACATCTATTATCAATAATTGAAGATATTAGCAACATCAGGAAATTAGATAACGAAAAAAATCAATTATTAGATTTATTGAATGAGTCACAAAAAATAGCTAAAATTGGAAGTTGGACCATGGAGATAGATACTTATAAAGTCCATTGGTCTGAAGAAATGTATGAAATTTTAGAGTTACAGAATAATAATGGGCTTGCAGACTATGAGTATTTTTATAGCTTAGTGCCAGAAAAAGAAAGAGAAATGATACATAATCTATATCTTGACTCGGTCAAAAACAAAACAAAATATTTGTGTATTCATCGCTTGGTCTTTAAGGATGGGCGTGTAAAATGGGTCGAAGAAAATGGCATAAATATCTTTGATGAAGACGGAAAGCATATTAAATTTTATGGTACTACGCAAGATATTACACAAAGTAAAACTGCAGAAGATAAAATTAGGGAAAGTGAAGAAAAATTTAGACTTATAGCCGAAAATACAAGTGATGCAATTATTGTAATGGATAATAACTTTGATATTATTTATCTTTCACCATCCTATACCAAACAATTTGATATAGGAAATAGCTTTGCATTACCCATAGGCAAGGCAATCTATGCTGCCGTCATTCATCCTCATGATAGAGATGAAGTAGCAAAAAAAATATATGCTTCAATACAATCTGGTATCAAGCATTTTAATTATTCATATAGGGCAAAATCGCTTGCTGGCGACTATATGTGGAGGGAAGACAACGCTACTGTCTTGTATAATGATAAGAATGAATTTGAGAAAATGTATATTTTAAGTAGAGATATTTCCGAGCGTAAGATTTTTGAAAAAGAGCTTAAAGTAGCGAAAGATAGGGCAGAAGAAAGCGATCAATTAAAAACTGCATTTTTACAGAATATGTCTCACGAAATTCGTACTCCACTTAATGGTATTCTTGGTTTTTCAAAATTACTTGAGAATGATGATTTAAAAAATGAAGAGATAAAAGAATTTGTAGCATTAATAAAATTAAGTAGCTTTAGATTATTAGATACTATTAATAATATTTTAGAATTATCACAAATAGAAACTGATCAGATTATTCTCAATATTAAACCAGTCCTTATTAACTCACTTATTCTTGATTTATACGAAGAGTATTACGAAAAGGCAATTACTAAAGAATTAGAATTTGAATATAAATTGGCATTAGACGATGACAGTAGCTTTTTGCGTACTGACTCTAAAAGGCTTTATCAAATTCTATCAAATCTAATAAGCAACGCTATTAAATTTACTCATTTTGGCAAAATTAATGTTGGCTATACTATCGATAATTATAATATTATCTTCTATGTCTATGATACTGGTATTGGCATTAGCCCAGAAAATATGAATAAAATCTTTGAACGATTCTATCAATTAGAACCATCTATTTCAAGAAGTTATGAGGGAAATGGCTTAGGGCTTCCTATCTCCAAAGAATTAGCAAAAATTATGGGTGGAGAGATTATTGTAGAAAGTGAATTAGGAAAAGGTAGTAAATTTTTTGTATCTTTGCCTATTAGTTAAATTAATGGTGTTCAAATGTATCGCAAAATCTACTTACTTATACTAACTTGTGTGTTAGTTGTACCCTCATCTATTTTAATATCTGCGCCTGGTGATACAACAAAAGTTAGAACTATTGATTTTCAACAGAGGCGATTAGGCTGGTTTAATTTTCCAAGTTTAAAGCCGAATAATGTTGAACGAATTCTCATGAATTACAAACTAAGATGCCCACCAGGCAAGCCTTGTGGCGAATGGGACTACTTAGCTTATGTTTATGTCTCACAATTTTATGCTGTAAATTTTAGAGTTAATAATTCATTTCCTACTAACTACTCTTGTATGTATGATACATCTTGGGCGTATAAATATGAGAATGGGGAGGTAGTAAAATCAGCAAAAGCTTCATCAAAACTGTACTTATATCAAAATCAGGATACTCCAGCAGTGCCAACTGATTCTATTGTTGTTTGGCCCACTTACTACACATATAATTTTGACGATAAAGGTGTAATTATGGATTCGACAGCGGTAGAGCCAGATACAACTATAACGAGATATACCATCGCAAGAGTAGATTTTGATAATGAAAATACTATGAAGGAAGATATTGAAATATTTAGATATATCACACCTTACGGTAATGGTCTGTCCTTAGGAGATGGCGTTACTTGGGTTATAGATGTTTCTGATTTTGCACTATTACTTAGAGGTAGTGTCTATATACACGCTCCTTGTGGCGGTTGGGGAGACCAATACGACCAAAATACTATGGAAGACTTAGAATTAACCTTTGATATTATTGAAGGTACACCGCCAAGAAATCCTATTAATTTTGTTAAATTGTGGGATTTGAACGGTGTTACTTACGATAGTAACATTGAATCTAAATTACAGCCGATTAAGTATAATTTTACTGATTATGAAAGAAGTGCAGTACTTAGGGTTACTCAAACAGGACATGGATTTGGAAGTACACAAGACAATTGCTCCGAGTTTTGTAGTAAGAAAAGCTATGTTACAATAAACGGGGTAAATAGGTTTACTACAAATATATGGAGAGAATGTGGTGATAATCCTATTTATCCACAAGGCGGCACTTGGATTTATGATAGATCCAATTGGTGCCCTGGTGCAGAAGTCGGCTTTTTTGACTATGATTTATCGCCGTTTATTACTCCTAATTTACCGTATACTATTGATTATGATATGGAGCCTTATAATTTAGTTGTTACTGGAAGTGGTACGCCTCCAAACTGGGTGATTAGAGGTTTCTTATTTACTTACGATGAGGCTAATTTTAACAATGATGCAAGACTTACTAGAATATTAAGCCCAAGTATTGACCCAATGAATAATAGATTAAACCCTATGATTGGCGTTCCAACAATTGAAATTCAAAATACTGGCAAAAATACTATTTATGAAGTTACTTTTAAATATGGAAATGATTTAAATAATTTAGTAGAATATACTGCTACTTTAGATGAAGCTATTGATATAATGGGAAAAGCTAAGATTGACTTGCCTTTTAATAATTGGTACAATGCTGATGCTTCCGATATTTTTTATCTTGAAATTACAAAAGTGAATAATGAAGCTGACGAATATATTTATAATAATAAAGGACAACAGAAATTCACTAAATCATTACCTGAAGTGCCTAATAAGTTCTCTATAGAATTTACAGGAAATAATTCTGATGTATTAGGAATATCATCACCTTATGTATACTCAATTACTGATAAAAATGGAAATATTGTTTTCGATAAACAACAAACTGTAAATAATAAAGTTGTATTGGATGAAGTAGAATTAAAAGAAGGACAGTATACTTTATTAGTTCAAAATCCTTATGGCTATGGTTTCGGTTTTTGGGCTTATGCACAAAATGGGGGCTTAAAAAATGCTAGCTTGAAGCTATTGAGTGCCTCTAATTTAATTAAAGTTCTACCTACTGATTGGGGTAATTTTTATCAATGGGGTTTTGAAGTAACACCACAAGTACAATTATTATCAAATATTGAGAATGATGAAATTGACTTCGGTAGTGTTAGTATAGGTAAGAAAGTGGTAAAAGAAATTAAAATCTTTCCTGCTAATTCACAGGGGTTAACTATCTCTGATATTAAATTGCCACTATCAAGTACTAAAAAGTTTGAAATTATTGAAGAGTCAAGTACCGCTACACCTAACCCAAGAGTTTTAACTGTAAACGATACATTAACGTTAAAACTTGAATTTGAACCATTAAGTAAAGGTAAGAAAACAGCAAATCTTTATATAAGTAGCAATGATAAATATAATAGCAATATGAACTTTGCTATCAAAGGTGAGGCGTTAGAGCCTAATTCAGTCGATGATACTGATGGCGTTGGGCAAATTGGAATAAAACTTCAGAATAGGGCAAATCAAGTTTTGGGAGTGGAGTTGAGTAATATATTAGCTAATAAAATTCTAAATTATACTATCACAAACTTAGATGGAGCGGTCATTGCTGAATCAAAAGTCTCTCAAAATGTATTTGAAATAAATATTCAAAACCTATCAAGTGGTGTTTATTTTATTACAATTAATTATCAAACTGGAACAATTAATAAAAAGTTTAATATTACGAAATAACTACACTGTGTTAGAAAGAGCTATTAGAGCTTGCTTGGCTAAAGCAAGCTCTTTTTTATTTTGATACTTGATAGCGAAAATTATAAAATTTATAAATAAGATTAAAATAGTCCTATATAATTATCGTTAATGAAATCGATTTTAAACTCAAATTGATTTAAGTATTTAGATGCTGAAATTACCTAAAAAAGTTGAATATGCTATCCTAGCGCTGCAATATATAGCTGAGCAGGATGAATTTTTAGTATCTACTAAGGAAATTTCGAATCATCTGAAATTATCTTTCGAATTCCTTTCAAAAGTAATGCAAGTATTAAATAAGAATGGTATCATTCAATCGCAACAAGGTACCAAAGGTGGCTATAAATTAGTCCTGCAAGCAAATGAGTTAAAGCTTATAGATGTGATTCGTGCTTTTGAAGAAAATATAAATTTAGTTGACTGTACTGGAGAGAATAGTATAGAATGTATTAGATTAGATAATTGCTCATTAAGAAAACCAATGCTTATACTACAAGGTAAGATAGAGCGTATTTTTTATGAGACTTCAATTGCTGATTTATCGGACCATTCTAAATTACTAAATATAAAATTAGAATATTAATAAAAAGAGGTATATATTATATGTCACAAGAAATAAAACAAAATGATGACGAATTATTAGAGAACCTTGCTAATTCAGAATATAAATGGGGCTTTTTCTCTGATATTGAGCAAGAATTTGCGCCAAAAGGTTTAAATGAAGATGTAATCAGATTTATTTCTAATAAGAAAAATGAACCTGAATTTATGTTAAAATGGCGACTGAAAGCATTTAATTTTTGGCTTAAAATGAAAGACCCTTCTTGGTCTAAAGTCAAGTTTCCACCGATAGATTACCAAGATTCTTATTATTATGCTGCACCTGTGCAAAAGAATAATCCTAAGAGCTTAGATGAAGTTGATCCAGAAATTTTGAAAATTTATGAAAAATTAGGACTCCCTTTAAATGAACAAAAGCGTTTACAAGGTGTTGCTATTGATGCAGTCTTGGATAGTGTGTCAGTAGGTACAACATTCAAAGATGAATTAGCAAAAGTTGGTATTATTTTTTGTCCAATGAGTGAAGCTGTTCAAACCCACCCTGAATTGGTGGAAAAATATTTAGGTAGCGTAGTGCCATATACAGATAATTTCTTTGCTACATTAAATTCAGCTGTATTTAGTGATGGTTCCTTTGTATATATCCCTAAGGGTGTGCGTAGCCCAATGGAGTTATCTACATATTTCCGTATTAATGCTGCATCTGCTGGGCAATTTGAAAGAACTTTAATTATTGCTGATGAAGATTCTTATGTAAGCTATTTGGAAGGTTGTACGGCACCTCAAAGAGACCAAAATCAGCTTCATGCTGCTGTTGTAGAGCTTGTAGCACATAAAAACGCTGAAATTAAATACTCTACAGTTCAAAATTGGTATCCTGGTGATAAAGAAGGAAAAGGCGGTGTGTATAACTTCGTTACAAAACGTGGCTTATGCGAGGGTAATAATTCTAAAATTTCTTGGACACAAGTAGAAACTGGTTCGGCAATTACGTGGAAATATCCAAGCTGTGTTTTAAAAGGTGATAATTCCGTAGGTGAATTTTATTCGGTTGCCATGACAAATAATTTCCAACAAGCCGATACGGGTACTAAAATGACACACGTAGGGAAGAATACTAAAAGTAGAATTGTTTCTAAAGGTATTTCGGCAGGGCGTTCCGATAATAGCTACAGAGGTTTAGTGAAAGTAAATAAAACTGCCGATAATGCGCGTAACTTTTCACAATGTGATTCATTACTATTGGGAGATAAGTGCGGTGCACATACATTTCCTTACTTAGAAATTCAAAATAGTAGTGCTACTGTAGAACACGAAGCAACTACTTCTAAAATCTCTGAAGATATTGTTTTCTACCTTAATCAGCGAGGTATATCAACCGAAGATGCTGTGGCACTAATCGTAAATGGATACGCTAAAGAAGTCTTAAATCAATTGCCTATGGAATTTGCTGTTGAAGCGCAAAAACTCCTATCTATTAGTTTAGAAGGCTCAGTCGGTTAATAATTAATAAGAAATTTAATAATATAAATAATGGATAGTTTTATGTCATTTTTGAAAATAAACAATTTAAAAGCAAATATTAATGATAAAGAAATACTTCACGGACTCAACCTTGAAGTAAACCCTGGCGAAATTCACGCTATTATGGGACCTAATGGCTCTGGTAAATCAACGTTGGCTTCTGTTCTGACTGGACGCGAAGACTTTACAGTAACTGACGGTAATGTCGAATTCTTAGGTAAAGACTTATTGGAAATGCCTGCTGAAGATAGAGCAAAAGAAGGTGTATTTTTGGCTTTTCAATATCCCGTCGAAATACCCGGTGTTTCTAATGCTAATTTCTTGAAAGCTGCAGTAAATGAAAAGAGAAAATATCAAGGTTTAGAGCCAATGGATGCAATAGATTTCTTGAAATTAATGAGAGAAAAAGCTAAATTAATTGAAATTGACCCTAGCTTTTTTGTACGTTCGGTAAATGAAGGGTTCTCAGGTGGTGAAAAGAAAAGAAATGAAATATTCCAAATGGCAATGTTAGAGACAAAATTAGCAATCTTAGACGAAACAGACTCTGGATTAGATATTGATGCCTTAAGAATAGTTGCTAATGGAGTTAATCAATTAAAATCTGATAATAATGCTTTTATTATTATAACTCACTACCAAAGATTACTAAACTATATTGTCCCAGATTTTGTACATGTTCTTAGCAATGGTAAAATCGTAAAGTCAGGTGGTAAAGAATTAGCCTTAGAATTAGAAGAAAAAGGTTATGATTGGATAAAGGATGGCTCTAAATAATGGAGAATATAATGGAAAAAGTGAACTTTGTAGATAAAGTAAGGCAATTAATACCTAATGAAGAATCTAACATTCCTCAATTTCGCCTAGATGCCTATAACTTTTTAAAGGACAATAGCCTACCTACATTGAAGAATGAAAGTTGGAAATATATAAATTTATCTTTTTTAAATAAATATGATTTTAAGTTTGATCAACAATTTAGTGATTCAATTGATTGCGATTGTAATAAATATGCAATAAATGGCTTAGATTCATACCATATATATGTTCTTAACGGTAAGATTGACTTTAATAAATCAGATATGCCCCAAGAGTTAGAGGTAGAAGAAATTGACAATCAAAGAGCTTTTGATAGCTTAGATGAGCATAGACAAACCTATTTTACAAAATTAAACGATGCCTTTTACAAAAACTGTATATCTTTAAAAGTTAGTAAGAATATTGTCATCGACAAACCCATACATATTATATATATAAGCGATGCTAATACAAATGATTGCTTAATTAATACACGTAGGATATTCCGGTTTGAAAATAATACAGAAGTAACAATTATTGAATCTTTTGTAACTATTGGCGATAGCAAATCATTTTATAATGGTACAGCAGATATTTTTGTAGGCGAAAATTCCACAATACATCATATTAAATTACAGCAAGATTCAAATAGCGATGTTATAGTTGATTTTATTCAAGCCAATCAACAAAAGTATTCAAATTATGTTAATTTAACTTTTACTACTGCTGGTAATTTTGTAAGAAATAATTTAAATTCTAAATTAAACGATGAAAATATTGAAGCTCACTTCTTAGGTGTATTTATTGCGGATAATAATAATTTAGTTGATAATCGTACTTTGGTCGATCATTTAAAACCAAATTGCTTTAGTAATGAAAATTATCGCGGTATCTTATTTGATCGTTCTACTGGTATTTTTAATGGAAAAATATTGGTTCACCCAGATGCCCAAAAAACTAACGCATATCAATCCAATAAAAATATATTAGCTTCGAATAATGCCACAATAAATACTAAACCAGAGTTGGAAATATATGCTGACGATGTAAAATGTAGCCATGGAGCAACATCAGGAGCCCTTGATAAGAACTCATTATTCTATTTAAGAGCAAGAGGCATTGATGCTATTAAAGCGGAATCATTATTGATGAATGCCTTTGTTGCCGAAGTAATTGATGAATTGAAAAATAAGCAATTAAAAAATTACTTACATAATATTACACGCCATAAGCTAAACGAAGATTTAAAGTTTATTGATAATGAAGATTTAATTAATATTGATGAATTATAATAATGAATAAACTCGATATAGATAAAATTAGAAATGACTTTCCTACTTTGAGCGAAGTAGTAAATAATAAGCCATTAGTCTATTTAGATAATGCTGCAACAACACAAAAGCCAAGAGCTGTCATTGAAGCAATAGAAAATTATTATCGTCATTATAATAGTAATATTCATCGAGGCGTTCACGCATTAAGCCAAAAATCCACTGAAGCTTATGAAAATAGTCGCGAGAAAATTAGGCAATTTATTAACGCACAAAAAATTGAAGAAATAATTTTTACGCGTGGGGCTACAGAAGCTCTTAATCTAATTGTATCAAGTTATGGCAGACAATTTTTAAAAGCAGGTGATGAAGTGCTAATTAGCAATATGGAGCATCACGCTAATATTGTACCTTGGCAACTTTTAGCACAAGAGAAGGACTTAAAATTAAGGGTAATACCAATTAACGATAATGGTGAATTGATTTTAGAGGACTTCGATAAAATGCTGAACGAAAAAACAAAGATTGTATCTTTAGTTCACATATCAAACACATTAGGTACGATAAACCCTATTCAATACGTTATCAATAAAGCTAAAGAAATTGGTGCTATTACAATTATTGATGCTGCACAGTCTATTCAACATAAAGTTATTGATGTGCAAAAACTTGATTGTGATTTTTTAGTTTTCTCTGGTCATAAACTATATGGACCAACTGGTACTGGAATATTATATGGCAAATATGATTTGCTAGATAAAATGCCACCTTACCAGAGTGGGGGAGATATGATTAAAAGTGTATCTTTTGAAAGGACACTTTTTAACGACTTACCTCATAAATTTGAAGCTGGAACGCCACACATAGCTGGAAATATTGCCCTGGGGTATGCTATTGATTATATACAAAGTATTACTTTAGAGGCTATAGATGAATATGAAAATTATTTGTTAGACTATGCTACTAATAAACTAAGTGAAATTGACGAATTAAAAATAATTGGTACGGCAAAAAATAAAGCCTCTGTTGTATCTTTTGTTATAAATAACGTACATCCCCACGATATTGGTACATTGTTAGATGCTGATGGGATCGCAGTTAGAACAGGACACCATTGCACAGAGCCTATTATGAAACGCTTTGGAATTCCAGCTACTTCTCGCGCTTCATTTTCTTTTTATAATACAATAGATGAAATAAACGTTCTATATAATTCTATTTTAAAAATTATTAAAATCTTTAAATAAAAAAGATGAATGAAATACAAGAACTATATCAGCAAGTAATATTGGATCACAATAAGAATCCAAGAAACTTTGGCAAAATTGCACCTGCAACAAACGAAGCCGAAGGCTATAATCCTTTGTGTGGTGATAGAATTGACATTACTGCTAATATAGAAAATAATATTATTAAGGAATTAAAATTTAATGGTTCCGGTTGTGCAATTTCTAAATCAAGTGCTTCTATAATGACAACCTTAGTAGTTGGCAAAACAATTGAGGAAGCAAAAGAATTATTTGATGAATTTCATAAGATTGTTACAGCGGGCATTCGCGATCGCGTGGATACTTTAGAAATTGGTAAAATGGCTGTTTTTGCAGGTGTGAGAGAATTTCCTTCAAGAGTAAAATGTGCATCGTTAGCTTGGCATACGATGATTAATGCTATTGAAAAAAAACAAGAAAAAGAAATTAATATGAATTAGGGTTTATTATGACACCTCAAGAATTAGAAGCAATTGTTGTTGAAGAAATTAAGAAAATTTACGACCCAGAATTACCCGTAAATATTTATGATCTTGGTTTAATATATGATATATCAATTACATTAAATAATGAAGTTGTAGTATTAATGACACTTACTGCACCCGGTTGCCCAGAAGCAGGAACATTACCAGGGCAAGTAGAACAAGCAATTAAGGAAATTAATGGTGTAAATGATGCAAAAGTTATTTTAACCTTTAGTCCACCTTGGGACAAATCATTATTAAGCGATGAAGCAAAATTAGAACTTGGTTTATTTTAAATTATTTGATATAATAGATGGCAATTAAATTTTATACCTTAAAAATAGCAGATATAAAGCAAGAAACTATTGATACTGTTTCTATAAGTTTTGAAATTCCTCAAGAATTGATAGATATATTTACTTATAGGGCAGGTCAGTATATTACTATTAAAGTGCCTATAAATGGTGAAGAAAGCCGCAGGGCTTATTCTTTAAGTAGCACGCCAAACGAAAACTATTTAACTATTACAGTAAAGAAAGTTGATGAAGGTAAAGTAAGTAATTATGTAAATAATGTCCTAAAAATTGGTGATAGTGTAGAAGTTATGCCACCTTTAGGTAATTTTACTATCGAATGCAACCCTAACGAGACTAAATATTATCTCTTAATAGGAGGTGGCTCTGGAATTACACCGCTGATGTCTATTATTAAAACCGTTTTGGCGCAAGAACCACAAAGTAAAATTACTTTGTTATACCAAAATAGAAATCAAGAAACCATTATATTTAAAAAAGAACTTGAACAATTAACAGCGGAATTTAATGATAAATTTACTGTAATTCATTATTTGAGCAAAGATAATTCTAATTATACTACAAATAATAGTAGGCTTGATTCTATAAAAATTCTCCATCATATCAAAGATATTACAGGGGATAACTTATATAAAGCCGAGTTCTATATTTGTGGCCCACAAGGATTAATGAGTGAATCAGATTTAGCTCTAAAAAATTTACTAATAGCTTCATATAAGGTACATAAAGAAAACTTTACGGCTGCCCTTGATTCTAACAAAGAAGATAGAGAGGACATTATATTAGATAATGATGAAGAACTAATAGATAGGAAAGTAAAAGTATATCTTTATGGGGAGGAATTTGAAGCTATTGTAGCACCAGACGAGACTATTTTATCGGCTGGCTTACGAGAGGGATTCGACCCGCCATTTAGTTGTCAGATAGGAGTTTGCTCTACTTGCAGAGCGCGTCTGAAATCTGGTAAAGTATACATGGACGAGAGGGATTCATTAACTGACGATGATATTGACGAAGGATATATCTTGACTTGTCAAGCCCATCCTCTAACGGATGATGTAGTTGTTGATTATGATGATAATTAAATTTGCATATATCCGTAATAAACGCTAAGTTTAAATATAATTTATAACATAAATAAAAAATTAATTAATTAATAGGTATTAAAAATGAGTATATTAATATCAGAACTCGAAACAGAAAAGTTACAAACTGGTATATTAGGTGCGGAAGGGCAAGATTCCATACTTATTACACGTAGAGCATTAGACAAAATTAGTCATATTCGTCAAGAAAACTCAATTTCAGAAGAATATTCTCTACGTTTAGGAGCCCAAAGTGGTGGTTGCTCTGGAATGAATTACTTACTGGGATTTGATGCAGAAACTAATGACTATGACAAATTATTAAATGTTGATGATTTAAATATAGTAGTTGATCGCTCTAGTTTGTTTTACCTTATGGGTGTTACATTAGATTATGTTAGCGATGAATACGGCACTGGCTTTATTTTTAATAACCCAAATAAAGCAAATAGTTGTGGCTGTAGTTGTGGCTGTGGCGATCACGACCATTAGAAGATAATTAAACTTATTACAAAGGCTATTTCATTTCTTTGAAATAGCCTTTCTTTTGTTCCTTCAATTAAAATCTTGATTTGAGCAATCTTCAACCTACTATGCATAATTAATTAACCATAAAAAAGGCTTAACTTCAAGGCTAACTATGGATTAATCGTTCATATAATTGCTCGTATTGTGGTATAATTATATGCTTATTAAATTTTTCTTCGGCTATTTTCCTCGATTCTTTTGAATACATTTTCCACTTCTTTTCGTTACTCAATAAATCTTTTACATACTTTGCCATTCGGTTAATATCACCGAATTCTGCAACGTATCCACTTTTACCATGTGAGACAACTTCAGGTATACCACCAATATTAGAAGCCACTACTGGTACACCACAACTCATAGCCTCTAAAGCCGACAAACCAAAACTTTCAGACTGGCTTGGCAATAAAAATACATCCGAAGCAGATAGGAGCTCAACTACCATACTTTGCTTGCCCAAAAATTTAATATTCTCTGACATACCTAATTCTCTACTTAATTTCTCGCAATCAGATTTCTCCGGACCATCTCCTACTAATAATAATTTTGTAGGAATGTCCTTGTTTACTTCTTTCAATATTCTAATAGTATCTTGAACTCTTTTTACACTCCTAAAATTCGATATGTGTATAAGTAATTTTTCATTATTAGGAGCTAAAGTCTTTCTTAGTTTACTAGCGTCTACTCTTTTATATAAATCTGTATCTATAAAATTATATATTACATCTATATCTTTACTAGTTTCAAAATGTTGTAAAGTATTATGTTTTAAGTAATTAGATACAGCACTAACTCCATCAGAATTCTCTAAGGAATACTTTACTAATGGGTGAAATGCTAATTCTAAACCAACTAAAGTAATATCCGTACCATGTAATGTTGTTAAAAGTTTTATATTTGTATCTTTGAGAATGTTTTTTGTTAATATTCCACTTATTGCGTGAGGAATTGCATAATGAGCATGAATAATATCCAATTCTTCATGCTTTACAACTTCAATTATCTTACCTGTAAGTGCAAGAGTGTAAAGATGAAATTCAAAAAGAGGATAGTGAGGTATATCAACCTCGTGGTAATATACATTATCCATATATTTATCAAGTCGCATTGGCATTGCATAGCTAATAAAATGGATCTGATGTCCTCTTTGTGCAAGTTGAATGCCAAGCTCTGTGGCAACTATACCGCTACCTCCATAAGTAGGGTAGCAAATTATTCCAATTTTCATATCTGTTTATGTTAGTGATACCGGAAGAAGATAAATATTTTACAATAGCAGAACAAATCAGAACTGAAATTAAAATTAAGGGTTCTAAATTTATTTGCACTGCCATACCAACTACCGATGTAAGTTCTACAAATGACTTACTTAAATTAATTCGACAACAATATTTTGATGCTACTCATAATTGTTTTGCCTACAAACTAAACTCAGATGGCGCAATTTTTCGCTATTCTGACGATGGTGAACCATCTGGGAGTGCTGGCAAACCAATCCTTTTTACAATTAATAAATATAATTTTACTGATATATTAGTTGTCGTTACTCGCTTCTTTGGCGGTACCAAACTCGGTGTTGGTGGCTTAGTAAGAGCATATTCAGATTCTGCTGAAGAATCATTAAAATTAGCTACTCCACTCATCAAATATATTAGCAAAGAATATTCAATTAATTGTAGTTATAAAGACGTTTCCTTAGTCAAAAGATTGATACTACCTTTTGCAATATCTCAAGATGAGCATTATTTCGATTCAATCACTATCAACATTAAAGTTCCTTTGTCTCGCTCTACTGAATTTGAAAAATATATTTATGAAAAAACAGAAGCTAAGATAAGCGCAATAGCACTATGATTGTGAGTTAATTATATAGCCTTGGTGGTTTGTAATTTTAGAAAATATGTAAGGATTCTTTATTTACCAAACGGCAAGATTGATAAAATAAAGAATCCAAATCAAGGGAAGTTTTTATAAGTTAGAACTAACAAAATCCCAATTAATTACATCAAAAAATGCTTCCACATACTTAGCTCTTGCGTTTCTATAATCGATATAATAAGCATGTTCCCACACATCTATACCTAATAGAGCTGTTTTGCCATCGTTCAATGGATTACCAGCGTTACTATAAGAAACTATTTCTAATTTGTTGTCGCTATTTTTGACTAGCCAAGACCAGCCCGAACCAAATAGGGAGGTTGAGGATTTTATAAATTGTTCTTTAAATACTTGAAATGAGCCAAAATTAGATTCAATTTCGCTAAGCAAATTACCAGACGGTATCCCGCCACCATTTGCTGTCATCACTTTCCAGAAAAACTCATGGTTCCAAATTTGAGCCGCATTATTAAATAATGAACCACTTTTAGATTTTGTAATTATTTCAGCTAGTGATAAATGTTCAAACTCAGTACCAACTATCAAATTATTAGTATTATTTACATAAGCTTGCACATGCTTACTATGATGAAAATCCATTGTTTCTTCAGAAATATAAGGTGCAAGTGCATTTTTTGCGTAAGGTAAAGGGCTTAATTCAAATGCCATAACATTCTCCAATTATATTAAATATGTACATATAAGTGTAGACGTTTTAATTTCAACTAAATTATAAATTAGAAAAAAATGTATTGTATGTTTTAATTTGTTAATATATTTTATAATATATAATTAAACTAATAGTTTACAAACTTTAATGTAAAAAAAATGGTAAAGTATGAGAAAAATTTCATAAATTTGTAGATAATTTAAAAACATTTTTTAGGAAACAAAAATGGGAAAGTCCAAAGACAAAAAGGACAAATCAAAAAAACATGCGTCAGATAAATATGTATATTACTTTGGTGGTTTACAAGCTGATGGTACTGCCGAAATGAAATCGCTATTAGGTGGAAAGGGTGCTAACCTTGCCGAAATGATAAATTTAGGATTACCTGTTCCTCCTGGCTTTACTATTACTACGGGAGTTTGTACGTATTATTATGAGAATGCTAGACAATACCCTCAAGAATTGATAGCACAAGTAAATAATGCTATCGAAAATATCGAAAAAGAAATGGGAGCAAAGTTTGGTGATTCAACAAATCCACTCTTACTGTCGGTGCGTTCTGGCGCCCGTGCTTCTATGCCTGGTATGATGGACACAATTCTTAACTTGGGGTTGAACGATGTAACAGTTCAGGGTTTAATAGAAAAATCTGGTAGCCCAAGATTCGCTTATGATTCTTACAGAAGATTTGTATCTATGTACGGCGACGTAGTTTTAGATTTAAAACCTCAAGGTAAAGATGATATCGATCCATTTGAAAGAATTCTTGAAGCTAAAAAGCACTCAAAAGGCGTAACCTTAGATATTGAATTAACTGCCGAAGATTTAAAAGAACTTGTTGCTGAATATAAAGCTGAAATAAAAAAAATTAAGGGAATCGACTTCCCTGAAGACCCAAAAGAACAATTATGGGGTGCAATTAGTGCTGTATTCCAATCTTGGATGAATGAGCGCGCTATAGTTTACCGTAAATTAAATAATATACCTGAATCTTGGGGTACAGCGGTAAATGTTCAATCAATGGTTTTCGGTAACTTAGGTGAAACATCTGGTACTGGTGTTGCATTTACTCGCGACGCTGCTAATGGTGATAACTATTTTTATGGTGAATACCTAATGAATGCCCAAGGTGAAGACGTTGTTGCTGGCACAAGAACTCCTCTACCTATCAGTGAATTAGAAAAAAGTGATAAAAAATCTTATGATGGTCTGATGGACATAAGACACAAATTAGAGCAGCATTATCATGATATGTTAGACGTAGAATTTACTATTCAAGATGGCAGGCTATGGATGCTTCAATGTCGTGTTGGAAAGCGTACCGCAATGGCAGCAATAAAAATAGCTGTAGATATGGTAAACGAAGGGCTGATTACTCCAAAAGAAGCTTTAATGAGAATTGAACCAGACCAATTAAATCAATTGTTGAGGCCTGTATTTGATTTAGATGCCAAAAAAAGTGCGATTCAATCGGGATTTTTAGCTAAAGGTTTAAATGCTGGTCCTGGGGCTGCTGCGGGCAAAGTAGTGTTCAATGCTGAAGACGCAGTTGAATGGAAAGCAAAAGGCGAAGATGTAATTCTTGTTAGAATTGAAACTTCTCCTGAAGATATTGCGGGTATGAACGCCGCAGAAGGTATCCTAACTGCACGTGGTGGTATGACTTCACATGCCGCTTTAGTGGCTCGTCAAATGGGTAAAGTGTGTGTCGCTGGTTGTGGGTCATTGAGTATTGATTACAAAGCGAGAACTATGAAAGTCGAAGGTAAGGATGTAGTTATTAAAGAAGGAGACTATATATCTATTGATGGATCAACAGGTGAAGTTATTGCTGGTAACATACCTACTAAGCCAAGTGAAGTAATTGAGGTGTTAATTGCTAAAACATTAGAACCAAAAGATGCGCCTATTTATAGAATGTATAATCAAATCATGACTTGGGCAGACCAATATAGAAAATTAATGATAAGAACAAACGCTGATCAACCAGATCAATCATTAAATGCTATTGCCTTTGGTGCTGAAGGTATTGGCTTATGCCGTACCGAACATATGTTCTTTGGGGAAGGTAAAATTGAACCTATGCGTGAGATGATTCTTGCTGATACAATTGAAGCTCGAAAAAATGCGTTAGCAAAATTACTACCATTGCAAAGAGAAGATTTTGAAGGCTTATTTAGAGCTATGAATGGCAGACCAGTAACAATTAGAACTATCGACCCGCCATTACATGAATTTTTGCCTCACGGAACTGAAGGACAAGCAGAAATTGCTAAACAATTGGGTATAGAGCCTAAAAAAGTTAAAGAAAGAGTAGATGCACTATATGAATTTAATCCGATGCTTGGCTTCCGTGGTTGCCGACTTGGGTTAATATTCCCAGAAATTACCGAAATGCAAGCACGTGCTATTTTTGAAGCTACTGCAAATGTAATTAAAGAAGGTATGACTGTTCATCCAGAAATTATGATACCTTTAGTCGGACACGTTAAAGAATTATCAGATCAAGAAGCTATAGTGAGAAAAACTGCCGATGCAGTGATGGAAGAAAAAGGGTTAAAATTCTCTTATACCGTAGGTACAATGATAGAAATCCCACGTGGTGCTATTACTGCTGACGAAATTGCTGAAGTTGCTGAATTTTTCTCTTTCGGTACTAACGATTTAACTCAAACTACACTTGGACTAAGTCGTGATGATGCTGGTAAGTTCTTGCCAAATTATGTTGATAGAGAAATTTATAATATTGACCCGTTTGTTTCTATTGACCAACAAGGTGTAGGTTTCTTAATGAAATACGCTGTCGAAAAAGGTAGAGAAACAAATGAGTCTATCAAAATAGGTATTTGCGGTGAGCATGGTGGCGACCCTGCATCTGTTGAGTTCTGCCATTCATTAGGATTAAATTATGTATCTTGCTCTCCATTTAGAGTGCCGATAGCTAGATTAGCAGCTGCAAGAGCAGCAATAAAAGATATGATTGCCGATACTGCAAAAGATAAGAAAAAAGATAAGAAAGATAAGAAAGATAAGAAAAAAGACAAAAAAGATGATAAAAAGAAAAAGGATAACAAAAAAGGCAAAAAGAAATCAAAGAAAAAATAATTTCTGAGACTTCACGCCTTAATTGTATTCAATAAATTAACTCCTTCATTTGCTATACGTTAGATGAAGGAGTTTTTATTTCTATTTATCTAACTAAATGCTACGTCTAACAGCATCATTATTGCGAAGCCTATCATAGCGCCAATAGTAGACATATCACTTTCTCTACCACTTTGAGATTCTGGTATAAGTTCTTCAATCACTACAAAAATCATTGCTCCAGCTGCAAAAGATAGAGCATAAGGTAGCAAAGGCTTTACTAGAATTACCAACCAAGCACCTAATACACCTGCCATTGGCTCTACTAATCCAGAAGCTTGCCCATACATAAATGCTTTATGCTTCGAAAAGCCTTCACGCCTTAGAGGAACTGAAACCGCAGCACCTTCAGGGAAATTTTGCAGACCTATTCCTAATGCTAAAGCAATTGCTGAAGCCATTTGTACTGGCTCTGGGTTATATTGCAATGCTCCAAAAGCTACTCCAACAGCTAGCCCTTCAGGAATATTATGCAAGGTTATTGCTAATACTAATAATATACTTCTATGCCAAGAGGTTTTTATACCCTCAGCTTCTTCAAGCTGAAACCCCAGATGTAAATGGGGGAGTACTCTATCTATCAAATATAAAAAAAGTCCACCAGCTAAAAAGCCAACAACTGCAGGTACCCAAGAAACCATTCCTAATTCTTTGGACATATCAATAGCTGGACTTAATAATGACCAAAAACTTGCGGCTATCATTACTCCTGCAGCAAAACCTAACATAGCGTTCAGGAGCTTTTGATTGATACTTGAGAAAAAATATACTAATGCTGCACCTAAGGCAGTTACTCCCCATGTAAAGAGAGTAGCAAATAATGCCATCATTATTGGATTAAAATCTCTTAAAAACTCAGCCAGCATATACCCTTCTCTTATACTATTGTTTAACTAATATTTTATAATCACCAAATTATTATGTAAAAATACATAATATTTAGATTTTATTCAAATAATTACAGGAAAAATATAGACATAATTAAAAATATTATTAATTATGCCTCATTATAAAGATATGGGTATTTAAAGTCGTTGCTATCAAGCCATTAAACTGCATATAGATGCGACGTTGATTATATCTTCTGTAGAACAGCCGCGCGATAAATCGCAATAAGGCTTTGCAAATCCCTGAACTATTGGTCCTATAGCCTCTGCACCCGCTAAACGCTCTACCAATTTATAGCCTATATTACCCGCGTTCAAATCTGGGAAAATAAGAACATTTGCTTGCCCTGCAACCTTGCTACTTGGGAACTTCCTTTGTGCAACAGATAGATTAATAGCTGCATCTAACTGCATTTCGCCATCCGATATTATATTAGGTGATTTTTCTTTTAATAATTTACTAGCTATTTGTACTTTTGCTACCATTTCGCCAGAGGCACTTTTATTGGTAGAATACGAAAGCATAGCTACCTTGGCAGGTTCACCAGTAATTACCTCAAAGTTTTGCGCCGAATTAATTGCAATATCGCATAATTGTTCAGAAGTTGGATTAGGATTTACAGCACAATCTGCAAAGCAATATAATTTATCATCAAATACCATAATGAAAAATGAGCTAACTAAGGATATGCTTGGCTTTAAGCCTACTGTATATAAACCTGCTCTTATAACATCACTTGTAGATGAAATATTACCAGCTACTACTGCATCAACTTGTCCAGATTCTAATAAGAAGCCTGAAAAGTAGAGTGGGTTCTTTGCTTTGTTGAACGCTTCTATTTCACTTAAGCCTTTGTTTTTTCTCTTATTATATAGTTTTTGAGTATAAGTATTAATGTCGTTAGATTTGTTAGGCTCAATAATTTCAATATTCTTAATGTTGATATTGTTTTCGATAGCTATATGTTCAATTTTAAGTCTATCTCCAACTAAAAATACTTTTGCGATATTATTATCCTCTAAAAATATTGCAGCATTAATTACCCTAATATCTTCCGCATCTGGCAAAGCTATCTTAGCAAAACGTGCTTTTGCCTTTTCTCTTATATTGTTATTGAATTTTTCTCTTAACATGGAATAACCTAAAATCACTGTGGTAATGGAGTATTGTTCACAATTCTGAAAGTATCTCTTGCTATTATTAGCTCTTCATTTGTGGGGATAACAAATAATTTAATTGCACTATTATCCGAGCTAATAATACCTTCTTTGCCACCTACTATGTTTAAATTTTTATCTTTGTCTAATGAAATACCTAACCATTCTAAATTTTCACAAACCCTTCTCCTAATTTCTGCTGCATTTTCGCCAATACCTCCAGTAAAACAAATTGCATCGCATTTTTCTAATTGTGTCATGTATGCACCAATATATTGTTTTATCTTGTTAGAATACATTTTAATTGCTAAAACAGCCCTTCTATCTTGAAATTCTTTTTCTTCTTCTAATAAATCTCGCATATCATGAGTTAAGCCAGAAATTCCTAATAGCCCAGAACGCTTGTTCAACATATTGAATATTTCGTCTAAATTTGATTGCTCTTTGTGTGCTAAAAATTCAATAATAGAAGGATCAATATCTCCACTACGAGTACCCATTATTAGCCCTTCCAGTGGTGTAAAACCCATCGATGTGGCAACGGATTTACCTTGTTTAATGGCACATATTGAAGCTCCATTTCCTAAATGAACAGTAATAATGTTGGTTGATTCTTTATCGACATGTGCCATTTTTCTATATCTATAAGATACAAACCTGTGGGATGTTCCATGAAAACCATATTTCCTAATCTTATATCTTCGGTAATATTGGTAAGGTATAGCATAAAGATAATTCTCTTCTGGCATAGTTTGATGAAATGAAGTATCAAAAACTGCTACTTGTGGTATTGTAGTGCCAAAGACTTCAGTTGCTGCCCTAATGCCACGTATATTGGCGGGGTTATGCAAGGGTGCTAAATCAATATTATCTTCTAATGCTTTAATTACTTCACTATTAATTTTTACAGATTGATGAAATACTTCGCCTCCATGAACAGTTCTATGCCCGATTGCATGTATATCATTTATTGAGTTTATTCCGGGTACTTTCGATTCTTCAGAGCTTATCCAGTTGATAATATAATTTATTGCAGTCTTGTGGTCGCGTATCGATTCCGATGTCTTAAATGGTTCAGCGTTATTAGGTGTAATTGTAATTAAAGCTAACGAACCGATACGTTCAATAAGACCTTTTACTAAACATTTATCTGTATATTTATCTATTAGTTCATTGTTTGTTTCAATGATTTGAAATTTTAATGATGAGCTACCGCAGTTTATAACTAATATATTCATTTCCTTATCCTTGCCAAAATTCGATACAATTCAAATTTAAGATAATATTGAGGTATTGCTTAAATTTATTAATATCGTTCAATGTAATCAATAGTTAATATGGAGCTAAAATTATATATTTTATTTTATTATTTATTAATTCTAAATGAAGAAACGATAAAAAATGCCACTTTTAAATCATAAAATATTAAAATTATATATTTTATTGTAAAATTTAGCTTGACAATTAAAGAAAATATACTTATTTTATAATTGGTGTTAAACTAATAATGTAAAAATCATAATTAAAATATTTTAATCATATATTTTTAGAAAAATTAAGTACGGAGGAATATAAGGTAAAAGTTACTATCTCATTTTGTAATATCGTTCTCTTTTTTTCGCAATATTTTATAATTTACTAAAAGGAATGCCTATGTTAGCATTGCTAAAAAGGTACTCATATATCCGTATATTAGGATTGGTAGTACTATTTGCGTGTTTCGCTTTGTCAGTAAATGATTTAAATGCTCAAGCAAAGCGGAATTTTATTAAGGGCGTTGTTATTGATCAGGAATCGAAAGCTCCTCTCCCAAGAGCTTCAGTATCAATCACTTCACTCAGAATCGGTGCTGTTACCGATAATGCAGGAAAGTTTCAATTCGAAGCTCCACCTGGAGAGCATAATGTTGAAGCTCGATATGTTGGGTATGAACCTAAAATATTAAAGGTCAATGTAAAAAGTGGGGAGACTACAGAAATAACTTTGGAGTTATCATCTCAATCAATCCAAACTAATCAGATAGTTGTTGTAGGTTTAACTGGTGAAGTAGATAGAAATACACTTGGTAATTCTATTTCCTCTATCAGTGGAAAAGACGTTGCTAATGTTGTATCTCCCTCCGCTATTGATGCGATTAGCGGACGTGTGCCTGGTGTTTCTGTAACGAGAAACTCTGGTACTCCTGGAGCTGGCACATTTATAACAATGAGAGGTAGAAAGTCTATACTTGGTTCTTCTGAACCTCTATATGTTGTAGATGGTATCGTTATGGATAATACATCTTTATATGATGGTAGCGGTGCAGTTCAATTCTCTAACCGTGCTACTGATATAAATCCTCAAGACATTGAGTCTATTGAAATTCTTAAGGGTGCTTCTGCTGCAGCAATTTATGGTTCACAAGCTGCCAATGGTGTAGTATTGATTACAACTAAAAAAGGAAAGCTTACGAGCTTTGATAAGCCAGCTCAAATTACTTTCAATACAAGCTTGACTTTCGATAAGCATGCCGGTAATGTACCTCTACAAACTAAATATGGTCAGAGAATTCCATTTACTGAAGGTAAAACAGGCTCTAATGACTCTTGGGGTGCGGAATTGCCTGCAGGTTCTACCGTGTATGATCACTCTGCTGATCCATTTAGAAGTGGAGTTTCCCATGAGCAATCATTAACTATCTCTGGTGGTGTGCCACAGTTTGATTACTTAATTAACGGCACATATTCAGGTATTGAAGGGTATGTTATTGGCTCTCAATTAGAACGGACTAATATTCGTGCTAATATTGGCGCAACAATATTGCCTGGAGTTACTTTAAGGACAAGTAATAATTATATCACCACTAATAATGATTTGCCTCAAGATGGTTCTAATACTTCTGGTATATTATTAGGTTCGCTTAGGACACCGCCAGAATTTAACAATTTAAATTATTTATATGCAAGTGGTGCTATGCGCCGCTTTGGAACTTACGATAATCCATTATGGACACAGCATTTTAATACATTCAATTCAAAAATTGATAGGTTTTTACATTCAACTGAGTTAAAATGGCAACCAATAACTTGGTTATCAATAGATGGTAGAGTTGGATTAGATAGATACGAGTATCTAAATAAACAAAGGCTTGCAGTTGGTTCTGCTGCCTCAGCAGCAAGAGAAGGCTATATATTAGATGCACGCATTACTCATAAACAAATGAATTTAGACTTTTCTGTAAATGCCCAAAATAGGTGGTTTGATGACCAATTATTCACTACATTTGTATTAGGCTCGCAATCTATATGGGTTGATAGAAGTGCAAATTCTGCTGACGCTAATTCTACAATACCTTTCTTTGATCAAATAAATGCTGGAGCAACAAAAGATGGAGCATCATCATTATATAAAAAGCAAACTGCTGGCGTATTTGCTCAATTAACTTCTACTTGGCTTGATAGATTATCTTTGACATTAGCAATAAGAAGAGATGGTTCATCAGCATTTGGGGAGTCAGATAAATATCATTATTATCCAAAGGTTGGTTTCTCGTATCAACTTAATAAAGAAGGATATTTTGATGGGCTAAGAAGCGTATTTAGTTCTGCCCGTTTAAGGGGATCTTGGGGTGAGGCAGGCTCACCATCTCTTCCTGATGCGTACCAAACAAACTTTCTATACGGTACTGCAGGCTTCTTTGATCCTTGGGATAGAGCTACAACCGCTAATAGAAGCGGATTTATTGGAATAAAACAAGGCGGAGGAACTGACGCTGCTAGCTTCATAATAGCTGGTGCAAAAGACATTTTACCTGAACTTACAATTGAAAAGGAAGTTGGTGTTGATTTAGGATTATTTGATGACTTAGTAAGCTTAGAATTTACATATTATCATCAAGCTATTTTTGATATGATACTTAATGTGCCAGTTCCTACTTCTACTGGATTTGACCAACAATTCAAAAATGCGGCAGAAATGTGGAACGAAGGGTACGAAATTACTTTGAGAGCAACTCCTTTTGCAAGTGAAGACTTTACTTGGTCTACGATGATTAATTATTCTAAGAATGATAATATGGTTACCAAACTAAATATTAGTCCAGTTCAGAAGCCTACCGATATTATTACGCTTGGCGGTGGATTTGTTGGTATTCAGAACGTGGCAATGGTAAATCAACCGTTGGGTATTTTCTATGGATATGGTTGGCTAAGAGATGTTAATGGTAACATAGTTTATGCTGGTGATTATATTAAAACCTCAGGCGGTGCTATTGTCAGAGACCAGTATGGAAATGTAACAAAAACAACTGCCGACGACCCTGATGGTGAATTAATGACAGATGATTATGGTAATTCAATTATTGGTTCGCCAATTCAAGACCCAAATCAAAGAATTATTGGTAATTCTAACCCTGATTTTCAATGGAGCTGGAGAAACGACTTTACATTGTTTCAAAATTTTACGATAAGCTTTTTATGGGATGCTATGATTGGTTTTGATGTATGGAATGGTACACGTGGAGCGTTATATAATTTTGGCACACATGGCGATACAGAAGATAGAAATGCACCTTGGTTTAATCAAGATGGCAATCCTGTAATGGATATTAGCGATCCAGCCAATCCAGTTCAAGTAACTAAGGAAGTATATTACAGACAGCACGGAAATGGATTTAATATCAATGAAAACCATGTTCAAAATGCTTCTTATGTGAAGCTAAGAGAATTAACAGTCGAATACCGTTGGAAGGGTCTAGAGTCTTGGAACTTAACAGGTATAGGATTTAGTTTCTCTGCACGTAATTTATTAACAATTACTGATTATAGTGGTTATGACCCAGAAGTTAATACTTTTTCCGGTGTGGAAGGACGTGGTTTTGATTACTTTACATTACCACAAGTACAGTCGTTCAGATTTGGTATTTCAGTTATATATTAATATTGGAGGAAAAGGATATTATGAAAAAAATAAATTTATTATTTAAAAATGCAGTTATTATATTACCTCTTGTATTAATATCATCACTAATTTTTATATCTTGTGATATAGATAGTAGTATTAATAACTCACCAAATGCCATAAATGAAGCAAATATTAAAACAATAGATGGTGTAAATGGCTTGCTAATTTCAATGCAAGTTGCTACCGCTGACTTTTATTCAGGTGATCGCTCTCGTATAGGTGCAATGTGGTCAAGGCAAATGTGTGCTCCAGATGGTTTAGGGCGCCCTCAACCAGTATCTTGGAATACATATTTATTTCAAACTGACGGTTTTGTTGATGATATGTGGAAATTAGGGTTTAGAGGGGTACGTATTGCTAACGATATTATCAATAATGCACCAGAAGTAAGATTAGGTGAAGATAATGAAAAATTACAAAATACTTATATTGGTATGGCAAAGGCTTATAAGGCATTGTTACTTGGTGAATTAGCGGCTTACTATGGTTCTATACCAATAGTGATTAATGGCTTAGAATCGCCTACATTTGCTTCTCAAAGAGATGCATATAGTGAAGTACAAAACTTATTAGACCAAGCCTTAACACATTTCCAAAACTCTGCTGCTGTTACCAGAGATTTAAATTATGGTGGCGATGGCGCAAAGTGGACTAAAGCTATACATTCCTTAAAAGCAAGATATTATCTTCATACTATGGAATATGATAAATCGCAGGCTCAAGCTGAATTAGGAATGCAATCCGGAGATGCTCCATTATTAGGAATATACAACGATGCAGCTGGTGAGTATTCGCCTTGGGGACATTGGAGGCTCACTGAAGTTGGCGAACCTATCCGCGCTACGAATACGTTTATACGCGACTTACAAGCTGAAGCTGGCGATAAAAGATTAGCAGAATATTTTACACCAAATGCAGATGGTAATTATGTTGGCTATGCACAATTTAATACTGTTACTCCAACCGCTGACGAGCAAGATCCTACTAAATTAGTATCTTTAAATAAATATGGACATTATGCTGACGATTTCCCATTAATTTCGTATCAGGAAAATGCTTTTATTCTAGCAGAGTCACAGTTCCGTAATTCACAAGCAGGCCCAGCTGCCGCTACCTTAAATAGCATTAGAGCAGAGGTGGGCATTGGAGATTATTCTGGTAGTGATTTATTAAATGAAATTTTACATCAGAAGTTATTAACTTTATTTTTGGAAGGGCAATCATATACTGATATGAGAAGAACTCAAACAAAGCCAGAAGCAGATATGCCGATGAGATTTATTTATCCTATTACTGAAAAGAACGCTAATCCTAATGTCCCCGTAGATAATGATAATTTAGTTATCTGG
>DAOMQA010000004.1:42373-185935 GCA_035445085.1 Kapaibacterium sp. (SeqCode) | reverse complement strand
TACTGGGCGGACACGGTTCTGGTGGAGGAGGAGGTGGCAGATCACTTAGAAGTACACAAGGATTCGGACCGAAAACTTATGACCCATATAATATTTTGAATCCTAAAGGGAATGGGGATTGGAAAATACATTCAAATGATAATTCATCCATTTATTGGTCCTGTGTTATTGGCAATGGTTCTGCTTTTAAAATTCCAAATTTAGCATCTGCGAAACCTTTAAATTCAAACGAACAACAAATATTACAAAATTTAATGAACAAATCGCCATTACTAAAATCAACTTATAATACATTTCTACAGGTTGCTACTAAAAAAAATAAATCATTAAATGTTTTTAGTATTATTGATGATATGTGTTGGGCTGAAATAAATAAAAATAATATAAATCAGTATAATATTTATTTATCAAATGGTATGTTCGATGGAACAATTCAAGATTATTATGCTCTATACCTATTCTCTCATGAATTTTTTCATTTTATTGAGTGGTTAAATCGAACATTATCAAATGCATCTTATGGAACTAAACGACATAGAGGAAAAACTTATACCCTGCTTAAAGATGAAGTAGAAGCTTTACAATTCGGTAATTCTATATTGAGCGATTATTATCAAACTAATAGTATTTCAAATCGGCTTTATTTTAATTTTTATCTTTTTACAAATTCTAACGGTTCTAAATATAAATATATTATTCCAAATAATGATTTATTTAATCCAATAAAAGGAAAATATTAATATGAAAAAAATAGTAATTTTATTCTTTTTCTTTTCATCATTTTTGATATGCTTAAATGATCAACGTTCATATGATGAGTTCTTAAATTTGCATGATTCTTTACAAATATCATCTTTTTATTGTTTAACTTCTGAAATTGTTTCAGTGCATTTTGATTCAATTGGTTTTGTTCCTTTTAACAATAATATCATTGATTTAAGGAGGTCAAAAAGATTCAATAATTTAAAATATCATTTCCTAAATTCAATGAAGGATTCATCATATTACATATTAATCAATAGAGTTGGATTAACTCTTACCAACAAACAAGGCGAAGAAAATAACACTAATATCAAAGAATTCGCTCAATATTTATTTATTAAAGATTTTGATAGTAAGAAAAGTGGTTCTATTACAGTATTTTATTATAATAAAAACGATACAATTTGTTCTACAATATTTGACTCAAATATTGTTTTTGAGAAATTAAGAAATCGTGAAAGGTTAAATTTAAAGTTAAATAATAAAATAAAACCAGAATTTATGTTTGATTTTTTATTATTCAAAGTTGATGGCAAAAAGGAAAAATCGATAATTTTTGAACCTAATTTTTGGAGATTTCCCTCAGATTGTGGTTATCTGGATTTTGATAAAGTATTTTATGAAAATGATGCTATTAGATTATTTTCTTGGTTAAGATTATTATACAAAAAAGGAATTCTTTTTGACAAGTTTGGCCATACGGATCAAGATTTCTTATAAGATATTCCCCCTCACTTCCATACTTTCGCTTGAGGTGAGGGATTTTATAAAAAAACTATGGCAACACAAACAAAATATAGAAAATACGAAGGCAAGAGTGCCTACTACTCTATGGATTACCGTATGTATGCGGCTCCGTATAGGCAGATTTTTATCTGTTGATCCTCTACATGAATTAATGCCGAGCCATAACCCCTATCATTATGCTTTCAATTTGATGTTATATATAATTTAGCAGGGTATATAATAAAAAAAGCCGAGCGTTATGCTCAGCTTCTTTGTGATCCCAAGGGGATTCGAACCCCTACTGCAAGCGTGAAAGGCTTGTGACCTAACCGTTAGTCTATGGGACCAATACCATTACTTAGTTAAGTATAGAATACAAAAGTAAGGCTTTTTGAGCATATCTCCAAATTATTTTTTTACAAAAATTAAAATTGTTGTAAAAATCTTATATCGTTATCATAAAGTAGCCTAATATCATCAATCCCGCCCGTTAACATTGTTACTCTTTCGACCCCGAAACCAAATGCATAGCCTGTATATTCTTCTGGGTCAATTCCACCTGCCTTTAATACGTTAGGATGAACCATACCACAACCTGCAATTTCAAGCCAACCAGAGTTTTTGCATACCCTACAACCTTTGCCATCACATAAATAGCAACTTATATCAACTTCAGCACTTGGTTCAGTAAATGGGAAAAATGAAGGTCTGAATCTAAATTTAGAATTATTTCCGTACATCTTTTTTGCAAATGTAATCATAGTTGCCTTCAATTCCTTAAAAGTAACATTTTTATCTATGCACAAGCCTTCAATTTGATGAAATTCAGCTAATGACCTTGCACTTATTGATTCATTTCTATAGACTCTGCCCGGCATAATTGACCTAATTGGTGGAGTTTGCGACTTCATTAACCTAATTTGTACGGGAGAAGTATGAGTACGTAATAATAAATCATTTCTTCCTGACTGTATAAAAAAGGTATCTTGCATATCCCTTGCTGGGTGGTCTGCTGGGAAATTTAAAGCATCAAAATTATGAAAATCATCTTCAATATCCACACTTTCGGCTACTGTAAATCCCATATTCTTAAAAATATCTATAAATGCATCTATATTTTGTAAAACAGGGTGATATGTACCTTTCTTCGATACCCTGCCCGGTAGTGTTAAATCTATATCTACACTTTTCTCTTGATGGTCTCCAAATTTAAGCAGTAACTCGGAATAGTTGTTGTCGGCAAATTTTCTTAATTCATTTAACTCTTTACCTACTATAGGCTTTTCACTTACGTGTACAGTTTTTAATTCATCAAAAAATCTCTGAATCTTACCTTTTTTTACTAAATATTCTAACTTAAAATTCTCTAATTTTTCTACTGAATCTAATGTTGGAAATAAATTTTCCAAATTAGCTCTCATTTCTCTTATTAATTCAATCATTCTATTAACAATATCAATTTCAAAAAAACAAATATACTAAACTGCTACTAAATAACTTTACTTTAAAACAATAGACTATTTAAAAATTGTGCCGTAAGCAAATTCATCATCAGAACTAGTTATCAAAATCTTAGTAAAATCTTTCTTCAAAGATTTATCTGCCGGAAATTTAACCCTTACATAATTATCAGACCAGCTTTTCCATTGTCCTTCGCTCTCATTGAAAGATTCTGGTATTACAGTAAGCAATTTTCCAATTTGTTGTGCATAAAATTCCTGCTTCTTTGCAAATGATAAATCTCTTAAGATATTGGTTCGCCTTTTTCTTTCTTCAATTTTTACTGGGTTGGGAAACTTTATAGCAGGTGTATTATCTCTTTCGGAATAAGTAAACACATGTAAATAAGATATCGGTAATTCGTTTAATAAGTCGAATGTTTCGATGAAATATTCATCAGTTTCACCCGGAAAGCCTACGATTACATCAACACCTATTCCACAATTAGGTATTTTATCTTTAATTTTATAAACTAACTCTTTGTATTGTTCTGGTCTATATCTACGTTTCATTTTACGCAATATTTCTTTAGAACCACTTTGCAGTGGGATATGAAAATGCTTACAAAATTTATCCGAAGAATGTACAATATCTATTATTTCATCTTTTACTAAATTAGGTTCTACCGATGATATTCTTACCCTTAAATTCTGTTCAGATTGGGAAATTAATTTTACTAAATCTATAAAGTTTTCGCCATTCTTAGACTTATAATCGCCTAGGTTAATACCTGAAATAACTACTTCTTTATAGCCTGCATTTACAACTTTTTCTAATTGTCTTGGTATATGAGCAATATCAATGCTTCTACTTCGGCCCCTAGCGTTTGGAATAGTGCAAAATGAGCAGAAATAATTGCAACCATCTTGTAATTTTAAGAAGGCGCGAGTTCTTGACTCGCTATCGGTAGTTACAGCAGGTTCAAACGGCAAATCTTCAATACAAGATACATTGATTTGAGTCATATCACCATTCATATATTGATGGATTAATGACGGTATCATAAATTTTTCTCGCTGCCCAAACACACCATCTACACCTTCTATCTGAGCTACCTCGTCTGGCTTTAATTGAGCATAGCAACCTAAAACACCTAAAAAGGCATTAGGTGATTTTCGTTTTGCTCTTCGAATAATTTTACGCGCTTCTACGTCCGCATTGTTTGTAACAGAGCAAGTATTGATTAATATAATATCACTTTGTTCACCAAATTCTTTGATAGTATATCCTAATTCTTCGAACTTATCTACTAATTGGGCTGTTTCCGAATAGTTTACTTTGCAGCCTAAAGTATGTACTGTAACTGTTTTCATAATTCAATAATAAATCTAATTTCTAACATCTAAATATCTAATACTTAACTTCCAATCTATAATCGATACCTCTTAGCTTTAGATAACTAAGAATATATTGATATATATCGTAATTTAAAGCTATATTTTCTGGTGGGAACACGCCTTTTTTATTAAACAATCCCTCATTTATCATATTTAAAGCTGCTGTTGCTGTATAACCAGTTGTTCTAGCCATTGATGATATATTATTTTGTGTATCTGTTCTATCTAATAAATTATAAGTGTATTCAAGCATTTTATCATTTTCAACACCTCTTATAATGATTTTCATAACTGTAAATTCAGTATCATTATCATTTAATTTCCATTTATTAATTAATACTTTAGAAGTAAAATCTAATATATTTACATGTTGGTCTTTTACAATGATTTCAGAATTTTCAAAGAAACCCATATCCCTTAAATTAATAATCATTTCTATATGGCCAGGGTATCGCAATGTCTTTTCAATCATATTTGGTACATCTATCGTATCGATTAGTGTACGGAGTCCATCACTATTAAAAGCCTCTAAAGTGCCAATCCCTTCAAATGAAATGTATTCTCTATCGCTCATAGCTGCTTTGCTTACGATTTTACCATTTTCGACAAATCTCGCAATACGAGTATATTCTTCTATTACATCAATAGGGGAGAAGGGGGCTTTGTATTGAAAAGGTAGTTCACGAATTACTGGTAACCCACCTACATAACAGATAAAATCATTTACCTTCATCAATCTTGAATGATAACCTAATAAAAAGTTACTCATTCCAGGTGCAACGCCAATATCAACTATAGCAGTAACACCGTTTTCTTCTGCTAAACTATTTAATTCTAAGCTATTTTCAGGAAAAAAGGCAATATCAACGACATCCTTTTTATTTTTAATAATTTCTCTTAGAGTGGTATATCCCATAAAGCCGGGTGTTGCATTAACTACAAAATCAGACCCTTGTATAGCACTTGATATATTTTCAGGGGAACTCAAATCCGTATAATGAGTTTTAATACCATAATTCGATAAAGAATTTAGTTTTCCTTCATTCATATCAAAAGATGTAACGTCAAAATTATTAGCTAAATCTCGTGCTATTGCGCTGCCGACCATTCCTGCGCCCAATACCGCCACTTTCTTCATCTATCTCTCCTTGTTTATCTCTCTAAAGTAATTGTTACAGGACCGTCATTTATTAAACTGACTTTCATAGAAGCTCCAAAAATACCACTTTCGGTATTTATTCCCAAACTTTTTAGTCGCTCTATCATATAATTATATAATGGAAGTGCAATATTGGGCTTGGCAGCATTTGAAAAACTTGGTCTATTACCCTTCTGGGCGTCTCCGTATAATGTGAAATTAGAAATAAGGAGAATTTCGCCATTTATATCAGATAATGATAAATTCATTTTGTCTTCTAAATCTGAAAATATTCTTAGACTAACAATCTTATTACACATCCAATCAATAGTTTCATTGGTGTCATTTTCTTTAAATCCTACTAAAATCATAAATCCATTATTAATCTTTCCTTTAATTTTGCCCTCAATTTCTACGTGAGCACTACTGACTCTTTGTATAATTATTTTCATATTTATTGATAGTGTTAAATTTAATATCTAATGAAGAAGCATATTATTCGTTAATATTTTTAGTGTATCATTATTGAGAAATTTAAATTGAAAAATATATTGATTCTGCTTATAACATGTATCATATCTCTATTTGCTTGTAGTAGCGATAAGAAAGTTGATATAGCACAAGATACTAAACTATTAGATGAAAATGTGCAAGTCAAAAGTAATGCACAAATACCTTACCGTCAAGGATATAACCCTAACTTATGGGATGATAAAATCAAGCCAATTGAATTTACGCCAGAGCAATTAAAAGTTGCTGAAGGAATTAAAGCATATCCTCCAATTATTGCTTTAAGGAACGCATTTAATGATTATTTAAGTGGAAAAAGAGAATCGAAGTATTTCCTACAATCTGCCTTAGGCGATAGTTTGACAATTATTGACAGAATTGGACTTGATGCATTTAGTCATTATTATTACAAGGATAAATTTGCTGCTTTAGTATTCAATGATTTAGAAAATGATACAGAGGATGATGGTGATATTGTAGAAGTATTTATAATGTCTTCAACAAATCCAGATAGGGTATTTGTGGCACATTTACTTAATCAAGGTGATGCAGAAAATCCTCATTACGTTTTGAAATTGTTTTTCCAATCTCATCATACGAATGAGGAAATTAATACTATGCGCAACCAACTAAGAGTAATATTAAAACAAGATAAATATCTTTTTTAAACTAATTCTAATTCTATTAATTTTTCGGCAATTTGAACGGCATTAGTGGCGGCACCTTTACGTAAGTTGTCTGCCACTACCCAAAGATATAAACCATTTTCAACACTATTGTCTCTGCGAAGTCTGCCAACAAATACAAAATCTTTGTCGTTGCTTAATTGAGGGTACGGATATATATTTTCTTGCGGTTTATCCATCAATACTATATTATCACTATTAGCTAATAATTCGCGTACATCTTCTAATGAGTACTCGTGTTCTAATTCCAAGTTTACACTTTCTGAATGCCCACCTAAGGTTGGTACTCTAACACAAGTTACAGCGATACCTATTTGTGTATCTTCCATAATCTTGTGTATTTCGTTAATCATTTTGTTCTCTTCTTCAGTAAAATCGTTGCCGGCAAACGAATGAAAAGCAGTGTTATAAGCATATTTTATATTACTATCGTATTCATTACCACTTATTTCGGTCATTAATTTATCTACGCCCTTTTGACCTGCTCCACTGATTGATTGGTAGGTAGAGCAAACTAATCTTTTAATACCATATTTCTTGTGTATAGGGTGGAGCGCAACTACTAATTGTATTGTAGAGCAGTTAGGATTAGCTATGATATAATTATGCTCTTTTAGCTGGTGAGAATTAACTTCTGGTACTATTAGCGGAATACCGTCGGTCATTCTCCAAGCAGAGCTATTGTCTATAACTATACATTTTGATTGTACTGCATACTTAGAATATTCCTTTGAGATATTACTACCAGCAGAAAACAAGGCAATATCAACATTATTAAACGAATTTGCTTCTAATTTTTCAATAAGTAAATCATTCCCCCTATACTTCATTGTTCTGCCAGCAGAACGTTCGGAAGCTAACAGCTTCAAGTTATTAATTGGGAAATTTCTTTCTTCTAAAACTTGGAGCATCTTTCTGCCTACTAAGCCACTTGCTCCAACAATTGCAACATTATATAATTTCATAATTTTATAATTCATCAAATATATTTTTTGTAAATTTAGGGAGAATAATAGGTTCTATTCTCATTGCTTGTCCAGTATTTGCCTCTATTTCTATATATACAGCACTAATTTTGGGGTCATCAACAGCAACTTCGTATTTATGGGCGGTTTGCAAAATTTGTCTTTTTAATGCAATGTCCTTCCTCATTCCTACAACCGAGTCATAAGGTCCAGTCATACCAACATCAGTAATATACGCCATTCCTTTTGGGAAAATACATGCGTCGGCAGTTTGAATATGTGTGTGTGTGCCAAGTAAAGCACTTACCCTGCCATCTAAATGCCAAGCCATAGCGATTTTTTCTGCACTTGTTTCGGCATGAAAATCCACAATAATGATATTTGCTTGGTTACCAATAAATTTTAAAACGTTATCAATTCCTCTAAAAGGGCAATCGATAGCTTGCATTAAAGACCTACCTTGAATTTGAATAACAGCAACAGCAAAATTGTTTTTTGATTGCAAAATTTTAAAACCTTTACCAACATTACCTGGCGGATAATTTGACGGCCTTATTATTTTATCATTTGTTGCCAACAACGGTTTTGATTTCCAATTTTCCCAAATATGATTACCTGTTGTAATTATATCAGTACCCAAATCAAAAATTCTTTTAGTTAAATCTTCGTTTAAACCCTTTCCTTGATCAGCATTCTCGCCATTTACAACAATGAAGTTTGCTTGATATTTATTTATTAAATTAGGCAATTCTTGCTCTAAAATATTCATTCCAGGATTACCGACTACATCACCAACAAATATTAATTTAATTTTTTCTGTCAATTATTTTATCCTAATTTGTATTTTTAGATATGTAAAAGTATATAATTTTATTAAAATAATTTATTATAATATGAAAATTTACACAAAAACAGGTGATGACGGTAGCACAGGGCTTTTTAACGGACAACGTGTCAAAAAATATTCTCAGAGAGTGCAAGCCTACGGTACTGTAGATGAATTAAACTCAATAATTGGTTTGGCAAGAGCATTCAATCCTAAAACACCATTAGATAGGCATTTAGAAATATTGTCTAATTTGTTATTTAATTTGGGGAGCGACTTGGCAACTCCAAATTTTCCGAAGCCAAAATTTAATGTGATTAGATTACAAGAATCATCTATTAAATTTTTAGAAGATTTAATAGATAATTATACGGAGCAATTACCTCCGCTTAGGCATTTTATTTTACCAGGTGGCTCACCAGTGTCGGCTCATTTACATCAAGCGAGAACTGTATGTCGCCGAGCCGAAAGGATAGTGGTAGAATTATCTAAAAATGAAGAACTAAGCCAAGTTGCAGTTATATTTCTAAATAGACTAAGTGATTATTTATTTACAGCAGCAAGATATTCAAATTTTTTAGATGGTCTAAGCGACCACGAATGGGACAAGGAGTTAAATTATGAATGAATTGATTAGACCTGATTGGGACCAACTTTATATTACTATGTGTTATTTAATAGGTATGAGAAGTAAGGACTTAACTACTCATGTAGGCTCTGTAATTGTAGATTCTGACAATGTTTTAGTTTCTACTGGATATAATTCATTACCGAGAGGGATTGAAGCAGATAGCAATCAGAAGAGATTATCGCGTGAGGGTGGAGAAAAGTATTATTGGGTAGAACATGCCGAAAGAAACGCAATTTATAACGCTGCTCGGCGCGGAACGCAACTAAAATCATGCAAGATATATATCCCTTGGACACCCTGCTATGACTGTGCAAGGGCAATTATACAGACAGGTATCACTGATGTAATTATACACCAGAATGGGCAAGATTTTTATGATTTACACACCAATGGTAAATGGGTAGAATCGTATAAAAAAACTCAAACCATGTTCTTGGAAGCTGGAGTTAAAGCTAGGTATATTGAATGCGATATAGCTATGCCTGAAATATATATGAATGGAATATTTGCAGATTTTGTAGTAGAACTAAATAATAAAAAAGTATGAATGATAAATTGTTCTTCGAATTAAAACTAAAAATACAGCAAGCCATAATGTTTGGATTAGATGTATCTAAGTTTATAGAGCAGCTATTAGTAATTGAAAATGAACTAAATAATTCGTTTAAGGCTGATAAAATAAGTGATTATTATTATAAAGGGCAAATATTAAATAATCCAGATAGCAATTTATCAGTCTCTATGATTGTAAAGAATGAAAGCGCAAATATTCGCAATACCTTAGAAAGTATCAAATTAATTGCAGATGAAATAATAATTGTTGATACAGGTTCAGAAGATGACACTATTGATATATGCAAAGAATACACAGATAAAATATATAATATGGATTGGAGAGATGATTTTTCGTATGCAAGAAATTATTCTTTAGATAAATGTAACGGAAATTGGGTTTTATATATAGATGCTGATGAAGTATTGTCGCAACGGTCTATTGAACTATTATCAAATAATTTAAAGAATATTGATGATGAGATAGGATTACTTATTTGTAAAGTTATAAATTATGGAATGGATAATGTAGGTGAGAAAATAGAATACGTAGGTCAATATCCAAGAATTTTTAGAAATTTAGGGTTTCCATTAGTTCATTTTTTCGGAAGAATACACGAACAAATAGGACCTTCTTTACTAAATTATAATTTTCAGATGAGAAATACAGACATTGAGATTATCCATAATGGGTACTTGATACCAAATGAAGAGATGCAAAAGAAGGTCCAGAGAAATCTGCAAATTTTAGCTAACCATATCCAAGAAGATTCGTCAAATGCTTACACTTGGTACCAGTTAGGAAATACATTTTACCAAATGAAAGAATACAAACAATCAATTGAAGTTTTAGAAAATGCACTTAAATGCAATAATTTAAGTGCATTACTACAATCTAATACTTGCCTAGCCTTGTCAAATGCATATTTAAAAACAAAGAACGTATCTAAGGCAACTGATTATGCGAGACAATCATTAAAAATTAATCCTAAAAATAAAGTAGCAGAAATACTTCTTGCGCATTTATTAAATAAAAATTAAGCTATTCATATGCAGCAATACCCGTAATAGCTTGACCTAATATCAAAGTATGAATATCATGTGTACCTTCATAAGTAATGACTGACTCTAAGTTTGCAGCATGTCTCATAATAGGATATTCTCCCAAAATCCCATTGGCGCCATGTAAAAGACGCGCTTTTCTGGCTACATCTAATGCTATTGCTACGTTGTTTCTTTTTCCAAAAGATACGTGTTGTGGTGTGGCTTGTCCAGCGTCCATTAGTTGAGCTAATCTGAAATTTACAAGTTGAGCTTTTGTGATTTCAGTAAGCATTTCGGCTAATTTCTCTTGTACAAGTTGAAAAGACCCAATGGGTTTGCCAAATTGTATCCTAGATTTTGCATAATCAACAGTTGATTCATAACAAGCAATAGCCGCTCCTACAGCGCCCCAGCTAATACCATACCTTGCTTGAGTTAAACACGATAGAGGTCCCTTTAAACCTTGAATATTTGGTAAGATATTTTCTTTTGGTATAGCGCAATCTTGAAATATTAATTCTGAAGTTACACTTGCTCTTAATGAATATTTCCCTTTCATCTCTGGAGCACTAAATCCTGGCGTTCCTTTCTCAACTAAAAAGCCTCGTATAACTCCGTCTAATTTTGCCCATACTAAAGCAACGTCAGCTAAAGTACCATTAGTAATCCACATCTTAGCACCATTTAAAACATAAGAATCATTGGTCTCGATAGCATTGGTAATCATACCTGCAGGATTTGAGCCAAAATCAGGCTCTGTAAGTCCGAAGCAGCCAATTTTTGTTGCTTGAGCTAATTCTGGTAACCAACGTTTTTTTTGTTCTTCACTACCGAATTTATTAATAGGAAACATTACTAACGAACTTTGAACGCTAGCAAATGAACGAATTGCCGAATCGCCTCTTTCTAATTCCTGCATAGCTAACCCATAATTTAGGTAAGAGCTACCAGCCCCTCCATATTCTTCAGGGATTGTAATACCAAATACGCCTAAAGATGAAAGTTCAGCGAGAATTTCATTAGGGAAAGTCCCTAATTGATAATGCTCATCTATAATTGGAAGCACCCTTTCATTAATATATTGTTTGATTGTATCACGAAATAAAATTTCATCGCTTTGGAGCAAATCGTCAATTTTAAAGAAATCTATATCAATCATTGTTTTCCCTAAGTTGAAATTTAAAATATAATAAAAATAATAAAAAATAAGATAATTTTGATATTTTCAAATTCATTTCGTATTTTTGAATTGAAACAGTGGGCTAAAAAGCCCATTTTTATTATCGAAATTTTTTGGTTAAAACATTATGCCAAAACGCAAAGTAAAGCATAAAATTGATAAGAAAGTAATAATTGAAGCTTTCACAGAAATGGCTAAGCACAAAAGTATTGACCGTGATTTACTTCAAGGTATACTTGAAGAGACTTTAACAATGATTGTTAGAAGAAAGTATGGACAGAATGCTAATTTTGAAATTATAGTTAATATGGAAAAGGGAGATATTGAAATTTATCTTATGCGAGAAATCGTTGATGTTGTAGAAGATGAAGTTACTCAAATTTCTCTTGAAGAAACTAAAAAGTGGAGCGATGAAGAGTATCAAATTGGGGATGATTTTGTTGAAGAAATTACCTTAGATAATATTGCTGATAGCTTTGGAAGAAGATTAGTTAATATGGCTTCTCAAAATTTAAATATGAGAATTCGTGAAATAGAAAAAGATAATGTATATCGCGATTATATTGGTAAGGTAGATGAAATTATTGTTGGTGAAGTGTATCAAATAAGAAGACATGATATGCTAGTAATGCACAATAAAGTCGAAATGAGATTACCACGAGAAGAGCAAATCCCAAATGAACCAAACAGATTTAAGAAAAGCCAAACAATAAAAGCAATTATTAAGGAAGTTAAGAGGCACGGCGCAGGTGGGCAGCCAGAAATTATTATATCTAGGGCGTCAGATGATTTCTTAGCACGTTTATTTGAAATAGAAATACCTGAAATTTACGATGGTATTATCCAAATAAAATCTATTGCCAGAGACCCAGGCGAACGCTCTAAAGTTGCCGTCCAATCATTTGATGATAGAGTAGATCCAGTGGGCGCATGCGTCGGCATGAAAGGTATTCGTATTCATTCGATTGTAAGAGAACTTAATAATGAGAATATAGATTTAGTAGAATTTTCAGAAGAACCAACAGTTTATATAATGAGAGCCTTATCTCCTGCTAAAGTTATGGATATTGAAATCATTCAGGATACCAAAACAGCTAATGTAATTGTTGGCGATGACCAAGTAGCGCTTGCCGTAGGAAAAAGTGGGCAAAACGTTCGCTTAGCATCTAAACTAACAGGATATAATATTAATATTGTAAAGTTTGGTGATGAAGATATTGAGCTAAGTGAATTTAAATCCGAATTTGGAGACGAACTCTTTGCTGATGTTACCAATCTGGGTATCGAAACAGCAAAAGAATTTTTAGATTTTGATGTTAATAGCTTGCTAAGCTTGCCATCTTTATCTAAAGAGAAATTAATAGAATTAAGAGCAGTTATGCTTGTAGAATTCGATGAAAAAGAATCACAAGAGATTCTTAATTTAATAAATAGTTTTAATTGATTTAATGTGTAATTGATAATATGGCCGGAGAAAAAACAGTAAAGCTTTTTAAAATTGCTTCCGAAATCAATATCGGAAGAGATACCATTGTAAGTTATTTACAAGGTAAAGGCTTTGATATTCAGAATAAACCTACTACGACTTTAACTGAGCAGATGGTAGAACTTATTCATGATAAATTTAAAAAAGAGAAAAAAGCTGCTGATATACAGAGAGAAAAAATCCAAAAGCATAAGGATTTGAGGCAAGAAACTAAAAAAGTTGAACCTCTATCAGAACATACTCCAATAGGTGCTGAAAAATCAAGCACTCATATTGAAGATGATAACTTACTGAATGTAACTCAGACGCCTAACATTACTCATCAAGATAAAAATATTGCACCTGCACAAGATTCGTACTTGAACGAAATTAAGCAACCTGTGATACTTGGTAAGATTGATATTTCTACAATATCAAAGCCTATAAATAAACCAAATAGTGAGGAGGTTAAAGTTGAAAAAGCTGAAATAGTAACTCCTAACAAAATAGAGGTAAAAATAGAACATACTAAAGTAATACAGAACGTTCAAGAGCCGGAAAAAGTTATTACTAATAAAGTAATAGAAACAGTGGTGCCAAAACCTGAGCCTATCGCTCATCCTGAAAATATTACACCAGTAGCTCCGAATAAGCCTGACGAAGCAATAGTAATAGATAGGAATAAAGAAAATTTATCTATATCTCATCATAAAATGAGTGAATCAACTAAAGCCAAAGATGATAGCCAACAACACTTTACTAAACATAATAAGACTATTGAAGGCCAAAAAGATGTTATTAAATCTGGGGACAAGAAAGTTTTCAGAGATGAACGAAATCCAAATACAGAAAAACATTGGGAAAAGAAAAAAGATTATAATAAGCAAGGTACAGAGAAGAAGTATCGCGATGATTATAAGAATAGTGATAAAAAGCCTAGTGAGTTTGGGAATAAGTTCAAAAATGATGATAAGAAAAAAATTGATAATACAAATTTTAAGCAAAACCCCGACCAAAATAAAAATGAAGGGCAACATAAAAAGTTTGAAAGAAATGATAAATTTGATAAATTTAAAAAGAAAAAGAGCAATGATAACGAACTTGGAGTTGCACCTCAACTAAGAGGGCTTACTGTTGTAGGTAAAATCGAATTAGCTAAGGCACAACAGCCAGCTTCTCAAACGGATAGAAATAAAAATCAAAGAGATTATAAACACGATCCTAATTCAAAAAATAAGCAATTTAAAAAACGTAAGCATACAAACGATGATACAAGTACTTTTAGCGGTTCTATTAAAGAACAATTAGATAATAAATTCAAATTTAGAGATAAAGATAAAGAGAGTACTACCTTTAATAAAGATGCTAAAGATACTAAAGAAAAATTAATCAAAGAAACTAACGACAAAGTTGATAAGAAAAAGAAAAAGAAAAAAACTATTCGTGAATCAATCAGCCAAGATGAAGTGAATCGCGCTATTCGTGAAACATTAGCGGGTATGGATTTAGCTGGTTCATCATCTCGTACTAAAAATAAATTGAAGAAAAAAGCTGAGCGTGAAGAAAAAGAATTAAGATTAAAAGAAGAAAAGAGCCGTGAAGATAAGACTTTGCAACTTACTGAGTTTGTTACTACCTCAGATTTAGCTAATTTAATGGGTATCTCTCCAAGTGAAATTATAATGAAATGTATGCAACTTGGATTAATGGTAACTATAAACCAAAGATTAGATAAAGAAACGATAATTTTAATTTCAGATGATTATGGTTTCGAAGTTGATTTCTTAGATGAAAAGGAATCTCAATTTGTTGAGCAGGATATAGACCCAGAAGAAACTTTAAAGCCACGTTCACCTATTGTAACAATAATGGGGCACGTTGATCACGGTAAAACTTCGCTTTTAGATTATATTAGGAATGCAAATGTAGTTGCTGGTGAAGCAGGTGGAATTACGCAACATATCGGTGCTTATAAAGTTAAATTGCAGAATGGTAAAACTATTACATTTTTAGATACTCCTGGTCACGAAGCATTTACTGCGATGAGAGCACGGGGTGCACAAGTTACAGATATCGTGATACTTGTTGTTGCAGCGGATGACTCTGTAATGCCTCAAACAATTGAAGCTATTAGCCATGCTAAAGCTGCAAATGTGCCAATAGTTATTGCCATTAATAAAATGGACAAACCTGATGCAAACCCAGATAGAATAAAGCAACAATTAGCTGACCAAAATGTCTTAGTGGAAGAATGGGGTGGAAAATATCAATCTGTCCATATATCAGCTAAAAAGGGAATAAATATAGATGAATTACTTGACAAAATTTTGTTAGAAGCTGAGTTCCTAGATTTAAAAGCAAACCCAGATAGAGAAGCTCGCGGTATTGTAATAGAGTCAAATATGAAACAAGGTTTTGGACCTGTTGCAACAATTATTGTTCAGAAGGGAACTTTGAGTGTCGGGGATCCATTTGTAGCTGGTGTTAGCTTCGGAAAAGTTAGAGCGTTATTAGATGAACGTGAAAGAAAGTTGCATAGTGCTAAGCCGGGCGATCCGATTTTAGTAGTAGGTTTTGATGAAGTACCAGAAGCTGGGGATAGTTTCGTAGTTGCATCTTCTGATCAAGAAGCCCGACAAATTGCCATTGAACGTAAGCAATTACGTAGAGAACAAGAATTACGTCAAGTACATCATAAGACGTTAGACGAAATTTCTGCGCAAATTCAAATTGGTGGAGTAAAAGAGCTAAACTTAGTAATTAAAGGCGATGTGGCCGGTTCGGTAGAAGCGCTTGCAGACTCACTTTATAAATTATCAAGAGATGAAGTAAAAGTTAATATTTTGCACAAAGGTGCTGGGCATATTACTGAATCCGATGTAATGTTGGCTGCAGCTTCTAGTGCCGTAGTTATTGGATTTAACGTAAATCCAACTGCCAAAGCAAAGAAAATAGCAGAAAATGAAAAGATAGATATTAGACAGTATGATATTATTTATGATTGTATCAACGAAATACAACTTGCTCTTGAAGGTTTATTAACGCCTGAATATAAAGAGGAGATTGTTGCTACTGTAGAAGTACGAAAAGTTTTCAAAATATCTAAATATGGCTCAATTGCTGGGTGTTATGTTCTTAGTGGCAAAATCTCACGTAACGATAAAGTTCGCTTAATGAGAGATGGATTTAAAGAATTTGAAGGAACTATAGCATCATTAAAACGTAGCAAAGATGATGTTAAAGAAGTAGACCAAGGGTTTGAATGTGGTATTCAACTAAATGGCTATAATGATATTAACGATGGAGATATTATAGAAGCCTTTAAAAATATTGAAATTAAGAGAAAGTTTGTATAATGTCATTTAGAGCAGAAAAAATAGCTTCAACAATGAAGAAATTATTAGCGCAGCCAGTATCAGATATTTCTAATGAAATATCTGCTGGCTTAGCAACATTAACAACAGTCAGAATTACGAAGGACTTGCAATTAGCTAAGCTATATATTAGTCTGTATGGTAAAAATTCAAAACCTGCAAGACTAATTGAGGAATTAGAAAGTAGAAAATACGAGTTAAAGCACTTAGTTGGCAAAGAATTAAGACTTCGCTATACGCCCGAATTAAAATTCTATTTTGATGATACATTAAATGAAATGGAAAAAATTCAATCTTTATTGAGCAATCTTAAAGAAGCAGATACAAATCTAAGCATTAACCCTACTGATTCTTAATAGTATCAGAATTATTTAGAATGCTAATCACAAAACATAATATTGGTGAACTTAATTTATCCAAACAAGAATTGTTAGAACAAGGTTGTACCTTTTTAATTAATAAGGAGCTTACTTGGACTTCTTCTGATGTAGTCTCTAAGTTTCGTAGCTTATTTAAAACCAAAAAGGTAGGGCATGCTGGCTCCTTAGACCCATTTGCAACTGGGCTACTTGTTATTAGTATAGGCAAAGATACCAAAAAAATTAATAGCTTTATCGATACAAATAAATGTTATATAGGGACTGTTAAATTTGGTGCAGAAACTGTATCTTATGATGCTGAACACCCAGAGATAAGATTAACACACATTGACAATATTAGTCCAAAGTTAATTGAAGCGGAAATTAGTAGTTTTATTGGGAAATTACAGCAGACTGCTCCAATTTATTCTGCTAAAAAGCATAATGGAAGAAGACATTATGATTTGGCACGTAAGAATATAGCAATTGAACCAAAAATCAAAGAAGTTGAAATATTCAATATCAGTATAAAAGATATATATATGCCATTTTGCGAGTTTGAAGTAGAATGCTCTAAGGGGACTTATATTAGAAGCATTGCATACGATTTAGGGAAAAAGTTAGATAATAGCGCATATCTTTTCAAACTAATAAGAACACAAGTAGGGGAGTTTTCATTAGAAGATGCTCTAAAGATTAACGAAATAACACAATATTTAAAATAATATGCAAATAATTAAAGATATTAAACAAATCGTTAGAGATGAAAATACAATAATTACCTTAGGTACTTTTGATGGAGTTCATCTAGGGCACAAGCAATTAATCAACCAAATGATAGATATTGCTAATAGAGATAATTTAAGAAAAGTACTAATAACGATATATCCTCATCCACAAAATATCTTAAAGAAACCAGCTACTTCTGCAATTAAATTATTGAATTCTATTGATGAAAGACTTCACTATCTTCAACAATTTGATTTGGATATTATTTACCTTCTGGAGTTTAATTTAGAAGTTGCATCTTTGACTGCTAATCAATTTATAATAGACTTAATATATGCAAATATTGGCTTTAAGAAAATTATTATAGGTTACGACCATACTTTTGGAAAAAATAGAGAAGGTACAAAGGAGTATTTATTAAAACTTGCCTCTTTATATAAATTTGAAGTCATTCAAGATAATGCCTTTACAAAAGATGATAAAATTTTATCGAGTACTCTTATTAGAAAATTACTCTTAGAGAATCAAATCGAAAAGGTAAATGAGTATTTAGGATATAATTATGAAATAACGGGCAAAGTAGTACATGGCGATAATAGAGGAGAAAAGATAGGTTTTCCTACTGCTAATATAGAGGCAGAAGACCAAAATAAACTCCTGCCCGCTAATGGTGTTTATTTTGTTAGTTCAGTGATAGACAATGTTTTATATTATGGCATGGCTAATATTGGGGTTCGTCCAACGATTACAGATATAGGGCAAGTTAGGTTAGAAGTAAATTATCTTAATTTTAATATGCAAATATATGATAAAGAAATTACGGTAAGATTCCATAATTTTATAAGATATGAGGTAAAGTTTAGCGGCTTAGAAGCATTAGTTGCACAATTAAACTCTGATAAACTTGCTTGCCAAAAATATATTAAGCAATTAGACAATAATTCATTTTAAAAATAGGAATTATTTTATTATTTTTGTAACTTTGTTAAAAGAAAATTAGAACATTGGAGAAATTAATGATCACAAGTGAACAAAAATTAGATTCAATCAAGAATTTCGGTGCAGATGATAGAGATACTGGCAAATCGGAAGTTCAGGTTGCTATTCTTACCCAAAAAATAAATGACTTAACTCGTCATTTAGAAGGACATAAGAAAGATCATCATAGCCGTAGAGGTTTGATTAAGATGGTAGCAAAGCGTAGAAAAATTTTAAATTATCTTGCAAAACGAGATATTACAAGATACCGTGCAGTATTATCTGCTCTATCTTTGAGAAAGTAAAGAAAGCGGCGGAAACGCCGTTTTTTTTTATTTTATGATAAAAATTAATTCATTTCGTCTAAAACTTTTTAATTAAGAATAAGAAAGAATATGTATAAAAAAGAAATTATTTTTGAGGGTAAAGAATATTCCTTAGAGACAGGCAAACTTGCTAAGTTTGCAAATGGTGCAGTAATGGTAACTTGTGGTGAAGCTATGGTTTTAGTTACCGTAACTGCTAGTGAAACGCCAAAGCCTGATATCGATTTTCTACCTTTACAAGTAGAATATAGAGAAAAAAGCTCCGCAGCTGGTAAAATTCCTGGCGGATTTATGAAAAGAGAAGGAAAGCCCTCAGATAAAGAAGTTCTTTCTGCTCGCTTAATAGATAGACCAATCAGACCAATGATTCCTAAGCAATGGAATTATGAAACCCAGATTATTGCTAATGTATTTTCTGCTGATCCAGAGCAAGACCCTGATACATTAGCGGCAGTAGGTGCTTCCGCCGCACTTTTAATATCTGATATACCGTTTAATGGTCCAATATCAGAAGTTAGAGTCGGAAAAATAGATGGTGCTTATATCGTTAATCCTACTTATGAGCAACTAACAAGATCAACTATTGATATAACTGTTGCAGGAACTAATAGTGCTATTTTGATGGTTGAGGGTGAATGCGCTGAAATATCAGAAAGTGAATTTATGGAAGCATTGACGTATGCTCATGATAAAATTAAACTCCTTAATAATTTACAAAATGATTTATTAGCTGAGGTTTCAAAACCAAAAAGAGCAATAATTATCGATGAACCAAAAGAAGAGTTTATTGAATTAATTAAAAATGAGATTCACGACGAACTCTATGAATATGTACATACAGTTACCTCAAAAGAGGAAAGAAGAGCAAAAAGAGCATCAATTCTTGAAAAAGCATTAAATAAGACTAATGAAGTCTATGCTGAATCTGAAGAATTAATCGGTAAAATTGAAAAATTTACGGCTTCGGTTGTAAGTAAGCTCGAAAAGAAATATATGCGTAATATGATTCTTGACGATTCAATCAGATTAGATGGCAGAAATACGACACAAATTAGACCAATATCTTGCGAAATATCTTTACTACCTCGTAGCCATGGTTCATCTTTATTCACAAGGGGTGAAACTCAAAGTTTAACTTCAGTTACCTTAGGCACTAATAGAGATGAGCAAATGATAGACGGCTTAAAACCAGTCTATAACGAAAGATTTATGCTGCATTATAATTTCCCTCCTTTTTCGACGGGAGAAGTTGGTAGGACAGGTATTTCACGTCGTGAAATTGGGCACGGACATTTAGCGTGGAGAGCATTAAAAGGTATGTTGCCTGAAGCTGCTGACTTTCCATATACTATTAGGGTAGTATCTGATATACTTGAGTCGAATGGCTCATCGTCTATGGCGACTGTATGTGCTGGTTCTTTAGCACTATACGACGCTGGTGTGCCAATGAAGAAACCAGTTGCAGGTATTGCAATGGGCTTAATAAAAGAAGATGATAGAGTCGCTATATTAAGTGATATACTTGGGGATGAAGATTTCTTAGGGGATATGGACTTTAAAGTAACAGGTACTTTGGAAGGTATTACTGCTTGCCAAATGGATATAAAAATTGAAGGCTTATCAACTGAAATAATGTCTAAAGCTTTATTGCAAGCTAAGGAAGGTAGATTCCATATTTTAGGTATTATGAATGAAGTAATAACTGAGCCTAAAGAAGATATTTCAGCTTATGCCCCAAGATTTACTGCTTTAAAAATTCCTACTGATATGATTGGAGCTGTGATTGGTACTGGTGGAGAAACTATACGTTCTATTTCAAAAGAAAATAATGTAGAAATTAATATACAAGACGATGGTACTGTAATGATTGCTGGTACTAACAAAGAAACTAGTGAGAATGCTAAGAGAATAATTCTTGGATTAGTTGCAAAGCCAAAAGAAGGCGAAATATATAAAGCAACCGTTAAGGATATTAAAGATGGATTGGGTGCTGTAGTAGAGTTTTTACCTAAAACACAAGGATTATTGCATATATCCCAAATTGCTCATGAGAGAGTAGAAGACGTGAGAAAATACCTATCTGTTGGTGAGAAAATTGAAGTTAAACTAGTTGAAATCACTAAAGAAGGTAAATTTAGATTAAGTAGAAAAGTATTGTTAGCTAAAGCAGAGGCTAATAAAGAAGCTAAAGAAAATAAAGAAAATTAAAATTTATAATATTAGAGGATTCAATGAAGATTCATGAATATCAAGCAAAGGAACTATTAAAGAGATTTGAAGTTCCAGTATTAAAGAACGCAGTGATATTTTCTGATTTTGAAGCAGGAAAAGTAGTATTCGATGAATTTCAATCAAAGGATATTAATACAGTTGTATTGAAAGCACAAATTCATGCTGGCGGTCGAGGTAAGGGTTTTGTTCATAATATTGAAAATGGTGACCAAGTCGTATTATTTGATAAACCTGTTCGTGGGGTTACAGTAATATCAGGCGAAAATATATCAGATAAAGCTTATCAATATGCGAATGCGATTATTAATAATAAACTAATAACAATTCAAACTGGCGACGCGGGATCAATTGTAAAGAAAATGTTGATAGAAGAAGGAGTTTCAATTAAGAAAGAATACTACTTATCAATTACTTTAGATAGGGGCAATGGACGTAATATTATTATGGCTTCTACTGAAGGAGGCGTTGAAATTGAAAAAGTAGCTGAAGAAACGCCAGACAGAATTATTAAAGAACATATCGATCCTAACTTAGGTTTTCAAGAATACCAGGCAAGAGAGTTAGCTTTTGGGCTTGGCTTTGAAGGAGTAGCATATAAGAACTTTGTTTCTTTTATTAAGAAAATTGTTACAGCTTATGAAGAGTTGGATTGTAGTATGCTTGAAATCAATCCTATGGTACTAACAAATGATGATAGAATCATTGCCTTAGATGCAAAAATGACTTTTGATGAAAATGCGATTTATCGTCATCCAGAATATTTAGACTTACGAGATTTAGCAGAAGAAGATCCATTAGAAGTAGAAGCATCAAGATTTAGCCTAAATTATATTAAATTAGATGGCAATGTTGGTTGTATGGTTAATGGAGCTGGTTTGGCAATGGCTACGATGGACTTAATTCAATTATCTGGTGGCAAACCTGCTAACTTCTTAGATGTTGGGGGAGGAGCGAACCCAGAAAGAATTGCTAATGCTTTTAGAATAATGCTAAGCGACCCAAATGTAGAAGCTGTATTAATCAACATTTTTGGTGGTATTGTTAGATGTGATAAAGTTGCAGAAGGTATTATTCAAGCATTAAAAACGGTGGAAGTCCATTTACCAGTAATCATTAGATTAGATGGTACTAATGCAATTGAAGCGGCAGAAATGTTAAAAAATTCTGGATTAAAATTCCAAGTAGCAATTAATTTTGAAGAAGCTGCAAAATTAGTTACAGAAGTATTTAGCAAATAATGTAACGAAGATTGTAAAGTTAAAAAAAGGAATTTTATTAAATAAAATTCCTTTTTTTATTATTAGCTTATCTTAAAATTAATTTGTGATATTAGGTTGTTCTAAGCCGTAAGACTTTTTCTTATCTTCAACTTTAAGTAAGTAAGCAAACAGTAACGACAATACTCCAAATGACATAAAAATAAGCATAGGTATAGTATAATCATAAGTTGTAGTAGTTACGCCATCTTTTACAACTGTACCTGTAATACAAAACTCAGACAAAACCCAGCCAATTAATAAAGGTACACCCATTAGTCCCCAATTTTGTACCCAAAAGATTAAAGCATAAGCTGTGCCTAATTGATGTTCAGGTATAATTTTAGGGACAGAAGGCCACATAGCTGAAGGTACAAGTGAGAACCCAACTCCTAAAATTAGTATCAATACAATTGCAATAAGCCAATTATTGAGAAAAGGTATTGCAAAGAGAAGATGAACAAGTATAATCAATACTGACCCAATCATCATTATTGTTGCACCTTTGCCTTTACGGTCATAAATAGTACCAAACACAGGCGTAAGTAAAATAGTGCCAAAAGGTAAAAGGCCAGGAATTACTCCCGCCCAATAATCACTAACTCCGAACTTATTAACCATTAGATCAGTAGCGTATTTTAAAAATGGGAAAACAGCAGAATAAAATAAAACGCATAATGTAGCAATATACCACCAGCCTTTATTTTTTATGATAAATAGAATATCTGATAATTTAAACTCATCTTCAGCAACCTCATTGCCAACATTCTTAGCTTTGATAGAAGCATCTAATTTTTTGTCCATAAATGTATACATAAAAAACGCAATAAAGCCAATAATTAGCATTATTAATCCAATAAGAATTGGAATAGATACATCGTTATAATGCAAGCCGATAGGCAATGATGTTGATATAGCTAAGGCAGTACCAAGCCGTGCTATTGAAATTTGAAGCCCCATCGCTAATGCAAGCTCTTTGCCTCTAAACCATTTGACTATGATCTTAGAAACTGTAATACCTGCAATCTCTACGCCAACACCAAAAATTGCAAATCCAATAGCTGCAAACATTACTTGCGATTTCCAACCAAAAAGAGTTGAGCCAGCCAAAGAATCATTAGAAATAGCCCAAAATTTGATTGCTGTTCCTACCGCCATGATTGCCGCTGCGGCTATTCCTGTAAATCTTATACCCATTTTATCGAGTATAATGCCACCGATAATTAAAAAGAATAAAAATACATTAAACCAGCCATAGGCACTTGTAAAAAAACCATAGTCAGTACTATTCCAAGTTAATTGATTTTCGAGAAGCCCTTTTAGTGGAGACATGACGTCGGAAATATAATATCCGGCGAACATTGTAAAAGATACAACGATTAAAGCAGTCCACCTTGCTGCTTTCGAATCGCTAATAATAGTTTTTAATTCTTCCATACTATAATTACATTAGTGAATAAATATCATTATCATTATTTATAAATATATCAAGATATTCTAATTGATTAGCTTTCAAAACATCTCATAAATTCAAAATTAACTAATTTTTGCATTTAATTTAATAAATTATTATCATTATTGAACTATTGTATGAATATTTTATACAAAAAATTGTTTTTTTTCGTTAATTATTAAATAATTATGGATAACACATGAAATTTAACGTTATAATTTGGGGATTAATAATTTTTTCATTATTGGCTTGTAATGATGAGAACCCTTTGCTTGTAAACCCGCCAGCCAAAAATGAAACAGTTAAAGTAAGATTTATTAATTTATCAGGCGATAATAATATTAGAAGTTTACAGCTTGAAGATATAAAAATCGAAAATATAAGTTTTGCGAACACTTCAAAAGCAATAAAGCCTTCTAGCGACTCTGCATTTATTAAAGTTTTAAATAATAATGTAAATGAATTTGAATTAAGCAATCAAATAAAGTATCTAAGAAATACTAACTATTCTTTTGTAGCTTTAAATAAAACTACTTGTAATAATTGTTCTGTAGATACTATTATTACCTTAAGAACTACTGCTGCTATCCCAGAAAGTCCTACACAATCCTTAGTAAAATTTTTAAATGCTTTTCCAGATACAAATTTTAGATATTTATTAAAATTTGGTTGCCCATCGGGCGATGTATTAATTAGTCAGCAAAGTTATATGCAGTATAATTTAAATCCTATGATTATAGAAAGCGGTAAGATGAGTATTTCATTAATTAAAGTACCAACTAATAATGCTTCTCAAGAATCTTTTGTAAACTTATATGACCTTGATATAAATACTAAAAGCCAATATGTGCTTATTCTCACGAAAGTGGACGGAAAAGAAAAATTATTACTATTAGACGAAAATAACCAAGAAGTGAATGCTATCAATGAAATGCCTATAAATAGCGATAGAAATACAGGACTAAGGGTTGTAAACCTTTCTTCTGAAACAATTGATATAGATAAATATGGAGATAACTCACCCATTGCACAAAGTATACCGTCAAACTATATAGATGCTTATAAGAATGTTACAGTTTGTAATTCATTAGCTTATGATACTTTAGCAGTAAGCTATGGAGGAACGGAAAGTACAAAAAATTCTATATCGTTTAAAGTAAATACTAATTATACTTATATTGTATTTGACTCTTTAAGCCAAAAGGCTTCAGAATCAATTTTAGTTGAAAATACTACTGCAAACTTAACAAGTAATAATGCCTTGCTTAGAGTGGTTAATGCAGGTAAATTTGACTACCAGCTAACAGTAGCTTTAGGAGCTAAGTATGAGGAGAAATCTGAATCATACCCATTTGCATATAGTTCAGGCACTCTATTATCTTCTAAACAAGAATTCGGCAGTATATCCAACCCTGTTAAAATTAGTAAGGGCATAATTCCTATTAATATCTTTACTTCTACAGAGCCTGCTCGGCTAATATACTCAACAAGAGCAGAAATAGATGCAAATAAAAACTATTTAATTGTAATCACAACTGATATTAATAATAATATTAAAGTTATATTGATAGATGAAAGTGCTGAAAATACACAAGTAAAGTATTTAGAAGAAGGTATTTTTGTACAATTAGTAAATGGCATAAAGAGTACGGATAATATGAAAGTAAGTTTTGAAAGCCAGTCCGGGGAATCTCGATTACTACAAAATGCTGAAATTAATTTTACTAATTCAATTGCTACCGTAATCGAAAATAAACAACAAAATATAACCATTAATGGCAAGAGTTTTGTAATTACTCCTGAAAAATCTAAGAGAACATTAGTAATAGCATCTAAATTAGATGATAATATTAATGTTGTAAGTACAAATTCATTCCCATTCTACAACTCTAACATTCTGCAATATAGGTTTATAAATGTGAGTGATGTGGATTTAATAAATATAAAACGAGATACTTCTGCTACGGCTGTTATTGAAGAGGGTGTACCAATTAATACCTTCTCTTCATATTCATCAATCAATAGAGAAATGAAATTAACTTATTATGTATATACAAGCAATTTGCAAAATTATATTAATCGAATTAGTGATTTATATTTTACATTAGGCAAAAGTTATTCTATAATTTTTGGTGGACAAGTTAATAATAATTGTATTAAGGAGTTTGATAGGAAAAACCCTAAGACCGAACCTAATTGCTATTTTGTCATCCTTCAGCAAGATTTTTAATGAAATTCATATTAATTTATATTATTTGCTCGTTATCTTTTGTATATGCAAAGGATTATTACACAATTTGGGATTCAAGTAATAAGTTAGATAAAATTGCATACATATATCAAGATAATGAAAATTATCTGAAGAGTTCTTTTTTTATTAAAACTAAGACTTATATTGATATAAATGATTTAAAAAATCAAATTTACAATATTCTTACTTTAGACGGCTATTATGATTTTAAAATTAATAAAATAGAAAGACCTTTTGGAAAGTACTTACCTAATTTATTGAAGAAAAACAAGCTATCAAGCATATATTCTGTTACTTTTGATAGCAAATACGATATTTATTCTATCGCAAAGCTATTACAAGCAAGTAATGAATTTGAATATGTTGTGCCCAAACGTATTTATAAACTAAGTGCTATTAACTCGAACGACCCATTAAATAATATGACTAATTATTTGGACTCCATGCAAGTTAATGATATTTGGAAAATTATAAAGGGCGACTCATCAATAGCTGTTGGTATTGTAGATTCTGGTGTATTTCTCAATAACCTAGATTTAGTAAACAATATAAAAATAAATCATAATGAAATACCGAATGATGGCAAAGATAATGATAATAATGGTTTTATAGATGATTATTATGGCTGGGATTTTATTGGTAATATTAGTAGTATAGAAGCTGCTGACGAAAAGTTTAAACCAGACAATGATGTAGTACCTGCATTTAAAACAAACAATCATGGAACGCATGTGGCTGGTATTTGCTCTGCTGAAACCAATAATAGTACTGGGATAGCATCATTGGCATATAATATCTCTTATATTCCCGTTAAAATTACAATTGATAATATAGCTATTTCAAGCGATGTAATTAAGCCTTTTGAAGGTATTCTGTATGCTCTAAATAGGGGGGCTAAAGTAATTAATTGTAGTTGGCTTAGCGATGAATATAATCCATTAGCTCAAGATATAGCTGACTATGTCGTAGAAAATGGTTCAATTATAGTTTGTGCTGCTGGTAATTTTGACTTTGATAATGGGCAGCATCCGAATATTACCCCAGCAAACTTAAATAATGTAATAACAGTTGGAGCAATTAAAAATGATAGAACTCTTACGAGCTTTTCAAATTATGGTTGGGGAGTAGATATATTTGCACCAGGATACAATATATATTCTACCATCCAAGATAACCAATATGACGTAAAGAGTGGAACATCTATGGCAAGCCCAATTATTACTTCATTAGTAGCCTTAATTAAGTTGATACACCCAACTTGGAATTATAAACAAATAGTAACACATTTAAGAACAAATGCTCTCCCAATCAGAAATATAGTAGAATCGGATACATCAAAATATTGGGGTGCTGTTAATGCTGTAGGAAGTTTAAGAAATAATTACATTGAGAATTATCATAATCCAATCATTACTATACAGGATTATTACCTAGAAGATACTAAATACTTAGATTTAATAGAGAAAGAGCGAAATCTAAATATTGAGCTATATAATTATACTTCAAAAGCAACTAATGTTTCCCTAGAGCTAATTCCTTTAGTCAGTTTTGTAGAATTAAATCAAAAGCATTTTAATTTTAGTGTATTGGATTCAAATAAGAGCTTCAATTTAGAATTAAAAATTAAGTTATCATCTTCAGTGCCGTACTTTGAAGGGGATATTCCTATATTGGTAATTCTTAAAGCAGATAATTTTAAGAATTTAGAAGTATTGCATATTCCTTTTAAATTAGAAACAAGTACACGATTTCTTATAGCACAAAAATTTAAAGATGGCAATTATAATATATGGAAAACGATTAAAAGCCCTTCAAAATATGCGCTATGGGCAATAGGAAGTAAATCTATTAACAGCAAAGGCATAATTTTCTCTTTTAATAAACATAATGAGCCAATTATAATTAGTAAAGAACCTATGGCTATTTACCCTTTTGACGAAAGTGAAGCAATAGTAGCACTGCGATCTAACAATCCAATTGATAATGTTGAATTAGCGAGAACAACAAATTCTGGTTTTTCGTTTAATACTTTGGATATGAGTTTTAAGAATATTAATGATATTCATTTTTTTAATAAAATGAATGGGGTGGTAATAGGGAACGATAAAGATAATAATATTAAGGTCAAAACTAGTGATGATGGTGGCATTTCTTGGGTAGAGCAAAATAATAATGATTTGAATGTAATAGATTCTATTGTTCATTATGCTTACAAGAATAATGCAGCGGTACTATTAACAAAATCAGGAAATATTTTTTATTCTGATTCAATAGCCCAAAAGTGGGATAAGCTAAAAAAATATAATAACTTAAATAAAGATAAGATAGTAATATTATCAAGTAGTAACACTTTAGGAGTAATTACTCAAGATAGTAGTGAAACTAAGTTCATTTTTTCTAATGACTTGGGCGAAATATGGGAAGATAGAACATTTGTATTACCTAATAAAATAATTAAAGCATTTTTTTTAGAAAATACTGAATTTATTTATTGTATATTAGAAAGTGGACAGATAATTTATACTGAAAATTATTTTAAGTCATGGAGTTATATATTAAATAATGAATCAAAATACGAGCCTTTGCAATTGAGCGTTGAAAATATAGATTCTTGCGGGTTGCGGATTTGGCAACTGAATAGTAACTTATACTTCTCTGATGTAGATAATGTGAATCCAAGTGCAAAAAGAGTATTAGCCATTGCAGGGACAAATACCTTAAGTTTTGATACAGTTAAAATAAATCAAACATCGCAAACAAAAACAATTTTTGCTAACAATAGTGGTAATGGTATTGTTGATAAACTAATTTATCGCTTTGCGGCAAGTTCTGAAGGAGCTTTTATTATTGATAAAACATTCCCTAAGTATTTTGCCCCATGTATATTATATGATGCAAAAATAAGGTTTGCACCTACAAGGTCTGGTATATATTACGATACGCTAACAATAGAAAGCAGTAATGCTTCAAATAACATTCAATACTTTTTAAGTGCTTACTGTGACGACCCATCTGTAATTAAAGAAGATAGCTTACCTTTTAGCGTAATCTATCCTAACCCTGCTATGGACTATATATTATTGAATTTGGACGGTATTTTGAATTTTGAGATTATAGGTATTGATGGCAAAATAATCAAACAATATAAAAATTATAAATCTCACGAAAAAATTGATATAAGTAATTTGCCAATAGGCTTATATTTTATAAAGGTAAGTTATTTGAACAATATTAAGATTGCTAAATTTTTAGTTATAAAGTAAATGCAAATTCATATCATTTGAATTTAAATAACATTTATAAAGTAAGGCAGATTTTTATCAATCTGCCTTACTTTAATATAATTTCTTTTGCGTTAGTATCTATATGTTATACCGAAGGAAATGATCAGAGGTTTGTTATTAAGAAAATATCTTGTATATTCAGATATATAATTGGCATCAGTGTAATTTGTTCTTAGCTCGCCAAATTCTTGCCATTGAAATACAGCATCTAATCTAACTCCTTCGCTAACATAAGCACCTAATCCCAAGCCTAAAACTGTCTTGTAAGCATTTGCAACATCAAAGGAGTAGGGTGAACTAGTCTGTGAAAAACTAATTCTTCCAACAAATGGTATTATACCAGGTTCATATTCCAAGCCAAAGCCCCAAGTCGTTTGACCAATCAGTTCTTTCACAATTTGATCATTGAGGTCTAACAATTGTGAACTTGCATCGCTGAATTTAAGTTGGCTAACATCGGAATATTCTACTCCTGTGGAAAAGGTTATTCCTGAATAATTAAATGAAACGCCAGCAGAGTATATAAATGGGCTTGTGAGATTATATGAATTTTCACCTTTATATTCAAAAAACCTTGAATTCTGAGCCCTATAACTTGCATCTAATCTTTTCGTGAATGATTCTTCTATTCTATACCAAGTAGGAAACTTAATATTAGCACTAGCTCTTAAGAAATCCGCATATTTTACAATAATGCCTAAGCTACCTGAAATGCCGCTTACTCTCTGTGAAATGTCTTCTTTAAGCCTAAGTTCTGATAAAGAATATCCATCAATAGAAGTATTAGAGTAAACACCTAAACCATCGCTTTCTTTGTAATCCCTTTTATATCCATAAGTTCCCCATTTGCCTATTAATGCCGCTCCCATTGAGATATTTTCATTTATATCAAATGCGATACCTCCACTTAAGTTATGTAATCCGCCAGATTCATTTATAAAAGATGTCTGTACTAAGCTATCAGTATAAGGAGTAGAATAGCCAGAGGAATTTGATTTATTTGATAAATAAAGTTCGTAAGCCCAATTATCTGCATCTACATTTGGTCCGAACTTTGTTTCACTTGCTATAATAGACGAATTAGGGTTCATGGCAGAAAATTCTAAAGTATTGTAAAAATCACTTTCCCTAAAATACCCTATACCAACAGAAATTTTCTTTCCATCTTTTACAAAGCCAGAAACAATACCTAAATTTGTAATGTATTCACTATTTGAATTAAATAGATTGGCTTGAGATAAAAAATTTGTTTCACTTGTATTTCGTTTAAATCCTAAACCGATATTCAACTCTGATTTCTGTACAAGCGTTAGCCCAGCGGGATTATAAAATAATGCGCCATAGTCATCAGCTAAACCTATATACGATACGCCTAAAGCTGCTACTCTCGGGCTAATTGTTCCATTTGGCTTAGAATATCGTAGTGCATCTTCAATAAATTGTGCTTTTAAAGCTATTGGCAATATTATTAAACTAACAATTATTATTAATTGCTTTCTCATAAGTACTTTCCTAATTACTATTTATCGTCTTCTTTGCCCAGAGCCTTCAGTTCTAGATTCTGAACCGCGCGAAGGCGAGCTATTATTACTATTTCGTGATGGGCTACTATTTATATTTCCATTATTTGATGGAGACCTTTCATTTGTTCTATTAGGCGATTCGTAACGTGGAGTACTTTGCCTAATATTATTGTCTTTTCTTTCGCTGTTAGATTCACTTCTCTTGTATTCTTGTGCCTCAGAGTTTACCCTTGTATTTTGATATTCTGGGCTACTTTCTTTTGGTGTATTATAGCTATTAGTGCTTCTTTCTCTACGTGGAGAAGAACTTGCCTCTCTGATTGAGCCACTTGGTGATGTATTGTTATCCCTTGAGCTAGAACTTGAGGTAACGGTTCTTGATGGCGAACCATACTCACCGCGTGAAACACCGAAGTCTCTATAATCCTTACGAGGGACTTTTTGATCTAAATTATTATTCCCATAATGCTTGTCATAATAGAAGTGATCATAATAATGATGATGATAATAATTATAATAATAAGGATTGTAAGACCAATATGAAAATGGGCTATAATAATCCCAATTATTCCAATAATAATATGAGATATAAGGATTATTATAATATCCAAATCTAGGATAATCCCAAGGACTATACATACTTGGAGGCAAAATATAATAATTGTTTATATTGCCTGCCGAATTTAAGTCATCGCTATTATAATATTCATTATCTAACTCTGTATCATTACTTGAATTATATGTTATAATACCATCATTATAAGTTTCCTCTTCCTTAGGGTTATTATTATAACCAAAATATGAACTTTGATTTGTACTGCTACAAGACAACATTAAAATTGTGAGTACGATTAATGTGATGTATTTCATAACTCCTCCTTTTTAAAGTATAAACGGACATATAGAATTTTAGTTTCAAATAATAGATACTTAAATATTAATAAAAAAAATAGACCCTGATATTATCTATGGTCTATTTGATATAATAAAGTTTTTTATATGTTTAGGTTGCTATTTTATTCCTTTTACATCAATGCGTGCTACTTCCTCACCAGCAGGTTGTCCAATGCTACCTATGTCTTCGGCAGTAATAAATATTTCAGAAAGTTTAAACGGTGTTAAAGTTTCAAACTTGACCGTTTCAGCATTTTCATTGTCAATGATACCTAAATTTCTAATACCCTCGTTCATAGTGGCTGCCCAAACGACATAAACATTTCGCTTAGGGTTTAACCTTTCAGGGGCGGCTAAGTATTCAGCCTTTATATAAATTTCTTGATTGCCACTTTCTAAAGGTTTGATTTTAAGCGTAATATTAGCTGCAGGCACTTTATATGATGGTGGAAATTTGATACCTGTTGAGCAAGATATTGCTAATAAAGCAATTGATATAATGCAAATTCCAAAAATTCTCTTCATAAATTGCTCCTATATTTATACTTTCTTAGTATAGACTAAATATGTTTAAATTTATTGCTTAAATTAGCTACTTATTGCTAAAATCTATAATGTTCAAATATTTTATAAATACTTTGATACTATCTACGTTAAATACGATTTTTATTTATATTGAAATGGACTATTTAATACTTGGGCTTGGTAATCCCGGCACAAAATATGAGCATACCAGGCATAATATAGGTTGGATGGTTGCAGAATCTTTTATCAAAAAACATAATGCTTCTATTCAAAGTACTTTAATTTATAATTACTCTATAATCGAATATGCTAACAAGAAAATATTTGTCGCTATGCCTACTACTTATATGAATTTATCAGGTGAGGCAGCTATTAAGATAAAAAATAAATATTCTCTAAGCAATGATAAGATAGTTGTAATTGTGGATGAATATAATTTCCAAACAGGTAGGATACAGCTTAAAAAAGGTGGGAGTGATGGAGGGCACAATGGTATTAGTTCTATTATATCCGAATTAAATTCTAACGAATTTTATAGACTAAGATGCGGAATAGATAACAAATTTGGACCCGGTGAGTTAGTAGATTATGTGCTAGGTAAATTTCCAACTGAAGAAGAGGAAAAGTTAAAATTGATGATGAATAAAGCAGTTTTGTCTTTAGAGATTCTCATTAAAGATGGAGTGTCTAAAACAATGAATAATATTAATAATCAGGCTTTTTGGGAAAAGAAATTATCTTTAAAATAGGGGATTATGATTTAGATTAATTTAATTTTTAAAATTTCGCTCTAAAGGGTGGAAATTTCTATGTACTTCTTTAATAAAATCTCTATCTATATGAGTATAAATCTGTGTTGTGGATATATCTGAATGCCCTAACATTTCTTGCACAGCTCTGAGGTCGGCTCCGCCTTCCAATAAATGTGTGGCGAAGGAATGCCGAAAAGTATGGGGATGAACATTTTTTAATCCTATCTTATCAGAATATGCTTTAATAATTTTCCAAACTCCCATACGTGTAAGTTGTTTACCTCTTAAATTTAAATATAGTATATCATTTGTAAGGGAGCTATTTATAATATTGCCCCTAACCTCATTCAAATATTTATTTATCCAAGCTAAAGCTTGCGAACCAATGGGTACAATTCGTTCTTTCGAGCCCTTGCCAAATACCCTAACAATCTCGGATTCGGCAATTATATCTTTTTTTGTTAAATTTATAAGTTCCGAAACTCTAAGCCCACAAGCATATAAGGTTTCTATCATACTCCTATCCCTAATTCCATGTAGTGAAGTCGTATCAATAGATTGCAATAAATTATCAATATCTTGAAATGATAAAGTATCTGGAAGTTCACGTTTATTACGAGTAAATTCAATATTTTCGCTTGGATCTGAATTTATTAATTTATTTGAATATAAAAACTTATGAAAGGATTTGATGGAAGATAGATAGCGAGAACGTGTAGATTGGGATAATTCTAAATCATATAATGCCTTTAAGAATAATTCAATTTCTGTACTTGTAATTTCATTAACCTTCGTTTTATTTATATTTATCAAAAATATAAAATATTGATTTAGGTCAATTTGGTAAGAATTGATTGAATTTTGTGCTAAACCCTTTTCAAACTTTATATAGTTTATAAATTGCTGTTGTTTTCTATGATAATCAGGTAATAACTCTATATTCAAATTACTTATCCTTAGGCATTTCTTTATAGCTTACTCGTTTATGTGTCATTCCAATTATAGTTTTTGCTATTGTTTGCTTGATGATTTCTAATTCTTTTAATGTAATATCGGATTCATTAAATTGACCATCATTAATCCTATCTTTAATATTATTATCAATAATTTGCTCAATCTCAGATATAGATTTACTCTCTATTCTAGAAATTGCTTCAGCGCTATCGCAAATCATCAAAATTACAGCTTCTTTAGTTCTTGGCTTGGGACCTGGGTATCTAAAATCATTTTCATCAATACTATTTTCACTTACTTCTTCCAAGGCTTTTGCATAAAAATGTTTAACTAAGGTTGTGCCATGGTGCATAGGTATAAAATCAATCATTCTTTGGGGTAAATTATATTGTTTAGCTAATTTTACTCCCTCGTTCACGTGATCAATAATAATAGTAGCACTTTTTTTGGGTGATATTAAGTCATGTTTGTTACCAATTCCGATTTGATTTTCAGTAAAATACTCCGGCTTGGTCATTTTGCCGATATCATGATAATATGTTGAAACTTTTGCTAATAAGGGGTTGGCATTAATTTCGCGAGCACAGCGTTCCACAAGCATTGCTACCGACATAGTATGCTGAAAGGTACCGGGTGCTATTTCAGATAGCTTTAATAGCAAAGGGTGGTCTAATTTATCATATTCTTTTATTCTTAGGTCGCTAGCAAAATTAGTAAAATTCTCAATTAAAAATAATAAACCAAAGGTTATAATTGGGGCTATTACGGAGCCAACAACTGCTAAAAGAATATTAATTATTATAATATCGAGGGATAATGAATTATCTGTTACAGAAATTAGGATTGATAATAAATAAGCAATAAAAATAAAAAACATAGATTGATAAACTTGAGTTCTATTCTGTATATCTCTTACAGTAAATGAAGCAATTGTTCCAGAAAATAACATAATAAGGCTTAAAATATAATCATTATTCCTTATCCCTGCTGCAATAAGCCCCATAGATAGGGTTAGAACAAAAGCTGTTCTTGAATCAAAAACAATTGTACTTAGCATTGCAAAAGATGGTATTACAATAAAAAACTCTGTTGGGTAAGATGTTATATAATTACCCGTAAACCATGAGATTATTGCAATTATTATTAATTGTAACATAATTATTATTAATTGCACAGGGTCATTGACAATTCGCTTTCTAAGTATTAACAAGTATACAACCAATATCATTAATATCATTGCTGATTGTCCAATGTTACTTAAATAATAGAACAATCCATATCTTGTATCACTGATTAATTGTTTAGAACTTTGGTAAGATGTTATCCTTTGTATTGTTGCGGTGCTTAGTTTATCGCCATTATTGACAATAATTTCACCTGCTCGTACTATACCCAAGGTCCTTGGAACAGATTCCATAGCTTGAATCATATTTTTATCAGTCAAATCTTTGCTAAATACTAAATTTGGAGTATTTAACTTATTTAAGATGAGTAAAGCTAAGCTTTGCACATTAGGATTTAAAATACTTTTTGACTTATCTTGAGCTTGCTCGATAAAAATTGTCTTATCTATTAAATATTCGGTTTGTAGCAAATACCTACGGTTAGCTCCAATTTGAACTATAATTTCATTATTGTTTAATTTGTCAGATGCTACATTTACATAACCTCTGTTATAAATATTATCAATATAATTTAATAGAAACGCTCTTAAACTAGTAATACTTAAGTCTTTTTGGCTTTTAGCCATTAAATCAAAAAATATAATATCCTTTTTTGATAAACCAGCGTCGCTGATAATATCTGGCGTATCTCTAATAATATTTAAAGTATTATTAACATATTTTATGGCATTAACTTTAACAGAATTATCTAAAATAAATACGGGTAGTGCTTTTTCTGACTCTAAATTACGTTGCGATATATATTCTTCATAATTTTTATAAATTGGAAATGCAAAGTCAGCTATTAAAGGTGGGTCTTCCCAAATCATTCCAACTTGCAACCTATGTTCATTTTTACTAATATCTTTGTTCTCAATATGAAATACAAAGAAAAAAGAAATAATAATGAAAGTTATACTAATAATAATATATTTTATATTACTATTGTTATTGCTATTACCAAAGTTGATATTTGAGCTAAGTCGCTCTTGTACTATCTTATTATATAAAGTTTCTTTAATATTCTTCATTTTGAAACTGATTTTTAATCAATAAAACCAAAAATACGATTATTTTAGTAATGAAAAAAGGTATTAATTAGTGGAAAGTATATATTTAGTAGATTTTGACTTAGATATTGGCGAGCTTATTATTAAAAATTCTAATATAATTAATCATATTAGAGCGCTTAGGCTTAAGCAAAATGAAGAAGTTTTTGTTTCTAATGGTAAAGGTATTGCTGCCATAGGTAATTTTTATAGCGATAAGCAAACAACGATGTTTAAGGTACATAAATATGTAGAAGCAAACAAAAATGAAAATAATTATAATTTGTCAATTTTGTTAGCTTCTTTAGATAATAAGGATAGGATGGAATTTGCGGTAGAGAAAGCTGTAGAATTAGGAGTTAGTAATATTTATGTGGCGAAATCTAAATATTCTGGCAAAAAAGAATATAAGAGAGAGCGATTAGAGTCAAAAATTTTAGCTGCCTTTCAACAGTCTATGCGTAGCAGACTAACAAATCTATTTTTTTTAAATAATATATTTGAAATAATCGAAAAAAAATATTACTTTTCACAAATATTTGTAGCGGATATTAGTGGAAATAATCTTTCGGGTTCGGAAGTAGAGAGAAATTCACTCATAATTATTGGACCTGAAGGTGGGTTAAGCGAAGAAGAATTAAGAGTCTTTTCGAATAACGAAACGACGACAATATTTAAAATAGGAGATAGTAGGTTAAGGGCGGAAACGGCTGCGATTTCTTCAATTTCAATGTTTAATAGTATATTAAGTAATAAAGGATAAATTATGACAGTAGATTGGCTAAAATGTAAAGGAGAAATATGGTGTGAGCTTTATAAACTTGATTTAAGCCATTCATTATTAGATGTTAATGGAGTATTTGTTATTTTTGGTGGTAATGGCACAGATGATATTATTTATGTAGGAAAAGGAAATATAAAATCTGAATTAAATAAATTAGCTAAAGATCCAGCAATTGCAGCATTTCAATCGCACGGCTGTTTTGTTACTTGGGCAAAAGTAGGGGTGCTTACTCAGTCTGGTATAGAAACATACTTAGTCAATAGATTAAAACCTAAGTTGAATCCAAAAGCGAGTAAATCAATCCCAATAACTGTAAATTTACCTTGGGATAATTAGAGTTTTTCTTTACGTAAAATTCTTATTTTTTTACGTGCATCATTCAAATATATAGAGTTAGGGTATTTTGTTAATAACTCTGTATAATTTTTAAGCGCCTCTGCTTCATTTTTCTCATTATAAAAAGATCCAGCTAAATAATAGATAATTTCATCACCTCGTAAGGAGTTAGGGTATTTTGTTAATAGGTTATTGATAATATCTCTAAACTTAGAATAGTCTTTATTCTCAAATTTAATCATTGCAGCATTAAATAGAGCGAGCTCGCCAAGACTTGAATTTTCGGCTTTACTTTCTGTTTCTAAATATAAATCGAAAGCATCGTTGTATTTTCTTTGATATTTTTTATATTCTGCTGCTATATAGGTGTTTAAAGGCTCTACAAATGTTTTATTCTCTTCTAAAAAGGTTAGTATAGTAAGTGCATCGTTTGAAGAATTAGATTCTGTATCTTTAGAAATGACTTTAAAATTCTTTTTAGCTTCTTCGATACTTCCAGTATAATATTCACATAAAGCAAGGTTATATTCTGCTTCATCAGTTTGGTTAGGGCTAACTATTCTTTTATTATTCAAAACCTCCTTGAATATAGTTATAGCTTTATCGGGCTTACCTTCCATTAACAAATATTTCCCTAATCTAAGTGAACCATTCACAAACTGAATTGTATTTGGAAATTCCTCTCTTAATGAGTACAATTCCTTAATAGCATTATCAATATCGTTTAACTTGTCTCCATAAATCATTGCAATTCTTAGTCTTGAATCTGCTGCTTGTCCAGTCTTTGGGTATTCTGTAATAATTTTATTATACCTATCAATAATTTCGCTATATAATTTTGCGTCTATATTCTCTTCATTATTAGCAATCTTATCGTCTAATACTTTTGTATATCCATAAACGGCAGACGAATAATAAGGATTGTTTCTACCCTTTGCCATTAATAAGTCATAAGCCTTGAGGGCAATATCATAATTACCATCTTTAGTGCTCATTGTAGCAAAATTCATTATTTCATAGCCATTTGTCTTTTTTAATTCATCTAATCTTACATAAATATCCAATGCTTCATCTAAACGTTCAGTTGTTCTTAAAAACCAAGCATAAAGCTCCTGATATGCTAAGGCTTGCTTGTTTTGATTTGCCAAATCCTTAAGCCCATTATTTAAAAAATCAATAGACTCTTGATTGCTCATCAAAGCATAAATTCTACCTTGCGCTGTAGCCAAGTCCATATTATTATTTAAAGAATTTAATATTTCTTTAAAGCCACTTTTATAATTATTAGTAGAAATATATAATTTAATTAGTTGGTCCGAAAATATAAACGAATCATCTAAGTTTTCTCTACCCAGTAATAAAGTAGAAATTGCTTTATCAAACAAGCGCAAGTCAATTTGTGTGTTAGATATTAGAGTATATAAATCTTTAGAAGATTTATCATAATTTATAGACTCGTCCCATAAATCATTAGCTTTATCTAACTTGCCAGACCTCCAATATAATTCTGCCATTAAATTTGCAGTTTCTGCATTTTTATTCTTATTATAATAATTTTCAGCTATAACTTCCAATTGAGAAAATTTATTTTGTCTTTTCATAATCACAACATAGGCATCAAAGAAATTTTTATTATTAGGCTCGGCTTTGATTAACTCATCAAATATTCTTTCTGCCTCCTCATTCATGCCATTCTTTTCATAAGACAATCCTAATTGATATTTTTGTTGATTGACGGATTGAGCTTGCACATTTTCAATTACATTAAATAATAAGTATAAGATACTGATAATAATGATTTTTTTCATTTCGCTATAAAATTTATATTTACTTTATTGCATTTGACGTCTTAATAGGTTTAAAGTTATTAATAATTTAAATTTCTATGAAAGTTGTTAAATATATTCTCATTTTTGCTACGTCAATTTTAGCTATAATAATTCTAATTAGCTTATTTTTACCATCAAAATATAAAATTGAGCGAGAAATTATCATTGATTCAAATTTTGCTACTATCGAAGATTATATTATTGATTTAAGAAAATGGGAAGATTGGTCTTATATGTCAACTAAAAAAGATACATCTATGACTATTAGCTATCAACAAAATAATTTAGGACCTTATAGTTCTGCAAAGTGGAAAAGTAAGTTTATGGGGGCAGGTGTTTTAAGAATATTCAACTATAAGCCTAATAAAAGTATAGATTATGAAATAATTATAAATGATGACGAGCATAGAATTAACGGAACTTTTTTTCTGGACTCACTAAATAATGGGATTAGAGTAAAGTGGGTGGATTATGGTGAATTAGGCTTTAATCCAGCTGCAAGAGTTTTTGGAATGTTGATGGAGAAGTATATGGGGAGGGACCAAGAGAGTAGTTTGTTAGATTTAAAATTAGCTATAGAAAAGTAATGTATAAATATATTCCTTTTATTGCTCTTATATCGTATATTTTGTTGTTTGCTGAAACTTCTCAAAACATTAATAATGATATTATCCTTGAGAATGCGGACTCATTAGTAGGTTCAACATTTAACGAACAATCATATAGAGAATTTTATGGTAATGTTGTATTGAAGCATAGAGATGTAATAGTAAAAAGCAAGTATGCCAAGCAATATATTGAACAAAATAAAGCAGATTTGCTGGGTAATGTTAAAATAGAGCAAAATACGATGCTTTTATTATCGCCTAAGATTCATTATGACGGGAATGCCGCTTTTGCTTATGCGTACGATTCTGTAAAAATTATCGATAAAAAAACAGTACTTAAAGCTACCGAAGGTTCGTATGATATAAAAAATTATATAGCTGATTTTATTATAAATGTTAATATAGAAGATGATTCTATTAATATCTTTGCAAATAGAATTGTTTATAATAGAGCTACAAGGGTTAGTAAAGCCTTTGGAGATGTATTTATTAAAGGAAAATTTACTGATGTATTGATTACTGCGGACACTATATACTCATTTCCAAATGATAATTATTATGCAGCTTTTGGCAAGCCGGTATTATATAAAATAGATACAACTTATATTACTGACAGCTTAGATAGCTATAATACAATGGCAAAGTACGATACTTTGACTATTTCGGCAGATACTATGGAGGCTTTTCGAAATACTTCAAATGAATACTATAAGTTCTCTGGTAACGTAGAGTTGGTTAAAGGAGATATAATGACAAAGAGTAACGAAGCTATATATTCCAAGGATTCTATTATTCTAAATCATAAGCCTATCGTATGGTATAAGCAATCTCAGTTATACGCAGACTCTATAATAATTAAATTAAAAGATAATAAAGTCAAGAATTTATATGCTTTTAATAATTCTATTATGGTGATGGTTCACGATAGTATAGAAAAAAATAGATTTAATCAAATAGTTGGTAAGGACATAATTATTGATATTGATTCGGCAACGGTCCAATCTGTTTATTCAAATGGTGATGCGAAAAGTTTGTATTTTTTTGCTGATGATAAAGGAGAGAATGGTGTGGATAGGAAAAGCACAGATTCTATACGTATCAAATTTGATAATGGTGAAGTAGATAAAATTTATTGGATAGGAACTACAATAGCAGAATTTATACCAGAAAATTTAATTTTTGACGACCCTATGAAATTCAATTTACCACTGTTCCAATGGAATGAAGATAAACCTAAGCAAAAACAGCTAATATTACGCGCTAACATGAAAAAATAACTTTATTTATTTATAAAATCAATAATACTTCTAATTATTTCATTGTTATCTAATTCTTCAATTGATGTTTTTTCTTTAGTAACCATGAAAGTATATTTATTACGATATGGAAGCCATTCGTCAGGCAAAACTGTCAAAGTAGAATAAAATATTATAGTTGGAATATTAAACATTGAAGCAATTTGAACAAAAGCAGTATCAGGAGTAATTACAAAATCAGCGAGTTGAATAATTGCAAAGCTCTGCATAACGTTGGAAGAGTGTATAGCAAGTCTGCAATTAGGTTTATCTACACCTAACACTATTGATTTAGCTTTTTCAATATCATTGGGACTACAACTAACATAAAAATTACACTTAGATAGGCTCTCGGTTAAATGCTTTAAGATCGTTATATTTTTGATAGTTGAAAATTGCCGATGCTCTGCCCCTGCCGAAATATTATAAATAATTTTTATTTGGCTTGTCTCAGAAAATAAGTTTAAAGCATTTGTTAATAAGTCATTACTAAGAATCAAGTTATCCTTTTTGATATCTTCGTATTTAAAATCTACTCCAAATAACATTGCTGCCATTCTCACTTGTAGTTCTAATAATGTAATTTTAAATCTAATATTTTCAAATGGTAACAACACGTTGAATAATATTGAATACAATGCAACATTGTCGCTATCTTTCAAATGTACTTTTATAGCTTTACGGTTGATGTAATTGGCAATTAAGCCAGCGATTGTAGTTCGATTAAATACTAATGAAATTATCATATCGTATTTCTCTTTTCTTAGGGGTCGCAATTCTTTAAAGAATAGCTTTTTTCTGCTATATAGATATATGTTTTTGAGACCGGGTGTATGCTCAGCTAAAGTATTATTTCTGTTAGTGCATAAAATATCTATTTGTGTATCAGGTAAATATTGTTGTAAATAGTGAATCATAGGTAAAGTAATTACCATATCTCCTAATACATCATATCTAAGCAGTAATAGTTTCTTAACTTGCTGCGGTGAAACTGGAAATACTTGCGGTTTATTTCTTAAAAATACCTTTAAAATAAATAAAATAAGCCACTTATTATAGATTTCAATTTGTTTTAATACTTTTCTAAACATTACAATCAATATTGTGTTAATATTACAAAAATAGTATTTTGATTATTATTAAACGTAAAAATTAGATTAATTCGTTTTAATAAACTTATATTATAACAATTTAATAAACTTAATAAAGGTAAATTAATACATGCAATGGTATCAGGCTGAGGTTGTTGATATAGTCAAAGAAGCTTTTAATGTAAGAAGGTTTTATTTAAGATTTAATGATTTAGAAACTTACGATTTTGAAGCCGGGCAACACGTTAAAATCGAATTTCCTATACCTGCTAAGAAGAATTATAGAGAATACTCGATAGCAAGTGCTCCAAATGGTAGCAATATTATTGAGCTATTAATAGTATTAGATCCTAATGGGGTAGCTACTACCTATTTATTTAATGAAATTCATATCGGCTCTTTTTTAAAAACATCAGAACCGCGCGGTAATTTTATGTTAAAAAATGAAATTACAACTGATTTGTATATGATTTGTACAGGAACTGGCTTAGCACCACTCCGTTCAATATATTTAGATATTTTTAATAAAAATATTCCCCACAAAAATATTCATTTAATTTTTGGTACTAGATTTATGAGAGATATGACGTATTTAGACGAAATGGAAGAATTATCTAAAGTAGATTCATTTCATTTCCACCCAGTCTTATCAAGAGAAACTTCTCCAGAATGGAACGGTCATAGAGGATATGTTCATAAAGTATACCAAGAATTATTGGCAAGTAAGCCAGACGCTGAATTTTATATATGCGGTTGGAAAGAGATGGTTAGCGAAGCACGTACAAACCTTCTGAATATGGGCTATAGTAGGAAAATGATACACTTTGAGCGATATGATTAATAAAGAATATGGATTGTATATTCATTTTCCATACTGTATTCATAAATGCTCTTATTGTGATTTCTATTCTATCGAGAATTTAAATTCACGTAATCAATTTGCAAAAATGTTGTCGAAGGAAATAGATTTGAGGCTAACGAATTATAATAAGCCTGTTTTAAAATCTATTTTCTTCGGTGGCGGTACTCCTTCACTTATGAAGCCACATCAATTTGAACAAATGGTAGAGGCAATTAATAGGAATTTTAATTTAAGTGAACATTATGAATGGACGATTGAATGCAATCCGGGAACGATTGATTCTAAAAATTTAGAGTTTTATAAGCAATTGGGTGCTAATAGGCTGAGTTTTGGTGTGCAATCCTTTAATATGGATGAGCTACAATTCTTAGAGAGAATACATAATATTGACGACATATATAAATCAGTAAGTAAAGCGCGTTCGATAGGATTTGACAATATAAATATTGACTTAATGTTTGCATTACCAAATCAAACTATAGAAAGCTGGGCAAATACTTTAGAGAGGGCGATTGAATTAGAAACGGAACATATTTCCTGTTATAGTTTAATTTACGAAGAAGGGACGCCGTTAAATAATCAATTTTTAGCAGGTAAAGTAAAAAAAACTGATGAAGATGCAGACTATTTAATGTATAATTTAGCCGACAAACTACTAACAGCTAACGGTTTTGAGCATTATGAAGTTTCTAATTATTCGAAAAATAACAAAGAGTGTAAACATAATATGAATTATTGGGAGCAAGGTGAGTATTTCTCCTTTGGTCCTTCTGCACATGGATATTTAGATAATAGGAGATACTGGAATTACCGCAATAATCACAAATATTTTGCTTTGTTAGAAAAAAATGAATTGCCTGAAGAAAATTTTGAAATATTAAAGGTGAATGAGCTAATATTAGAACGAATTTATTTAGAACTTCGTTCAAGCGGTCTTGATTTTAATAGATTTCAAAAAGATTATCATATCGATTTATATAATATATTTAAGCAGAGTAATTTTCAGGTTTTTGCTGATAAAATTGAAATATTCAATAATAAATTATTGAAATTGAACTCTAATGGGTATTTTACAAGTGATTCTATAACTTTATTTATATCTGAACTTATTGGCGACTTAAAATAAATTCTAAATATTAAGATTTCTTAACATTTTCAAATCATTTTATTTTTATATTTGAAACGTATTATACTAACAATTATGGAATTTTATGTCTTTTGATATAAATTTATTAATGGTAATACTGCTGTTAATATTAGCAGCTGTAAATCTTACGGTAGGTGTTGCCAACGATGCAATCAACTTTCTTAATTCCGCCTTAGGCTCCAAAGCTGCCAAATTCAAGACTGCTCTTACAGTGGCTGCCATTGGTGTTTTTACTGGTATCTTTTTCTCTAATGGAATGATAGAGGTTGCTAGGACTGGTGTATTTAACCCAGAAAGATTCAATGTTACTGAAGTATTAATTATATTTTTAGCAATGATATATGCGCAAGTTTTATTGATTGATCTTTTTAATACCTTTGGTTTGCCTACATCTACTACGGTTTCATTGGTTTTTACGTTATTAGGGGCATCTGTTGCTATCTCTGCAATCAAAGTAATAAATGTAGGAGGAGAATTCTCTACTGTTTATGAATATTTAAACTTATCAAGTTTGTTAAATATAATTGTTGGGATTATTAGTTCTATTTTCTTTGCCTTTATATTTGGCTATCTTTTCCAATTTCTTACTAGGATGATATTTACATTTGATTATATTGACAAATTCAAAAAGTATGGTGCTATATGGAGTGGTGTAGCTCTGTCTATGATATTTATGTTTATATTTATGAAAGGTGCAAAAGGAGCTACCTTTGTATCAGAAGGTCTACTTCAATATATCAATAACAATGTGAGTATAATAGTTTGTGGATTAATTGTATTTTGGACAATTGTGATACAATTGTTAATGTGGTTTACTAAAATAAATATGCTCAAAGTTATTGTATTGGTAGGTACTTTTGGGTTAGCATTGGCATTTTCCGCTAATGATTTAGTAAACTTTATTGGCGCACCATTAGCTGGATTAAGTGCATATTATTATTACTTAGCCGACCCTAATACTGCTAATCAAACGATGGCATATTTAACAGAGCCAGTCAAGGCTGATATGCTCATTTTATTGTTATCAGGCGTTATAATGGTTATAACTTTATATTTTTCTAAAAAAGCTCAGAATGTTGCCAAAACAGAGCTAAATTTAGGAAGGCAAGATGAAGGTGCAGAAAGATTTGAATCTAATGTGCTTGCAAGATTGTTAGTTCGTATAGCCATTGATTTCGCTTATTTTATCCTTAAGATTACGCCACCAGCGATTAGTAATAAAATATCTAAAAGATTTGATTTATCGAAATATAAGCCAATTATTATAGAAGGTGAGCAACCACCATCTTTTGACCTAATCCGTGCTGCTGTAATTCTTGTTGTTTCATCTGGGCTTATTTCTTTTGCTACATCTCTACAATTGCCTTTATCTACTACATATGTTACATTTATCGTTGCAATGGCTGCAGCACTCCCAGACAAAGCGTGGGGGAGAGACTCTGCTGTATATAGAGTATCTGGAGTGATTACAGTTGTTGCAGGCTGGTTCTTTACAGGTGTTATGGCTACTATAATGGCATCTATTATAGCTTTAATTCTTTATTTCGGCTCTTACTTTGGTGTATTAGGTGTGGGACTGTTTGTAGTGGTAGCATTTATAAGAACGGGCAAAATGCACAAAGAAAAAGAAAGGGAAGAAGAAGAAAAACTAAGAAAACTACTTGCAGAAAAAGAAAATCCAGACAAGAAGGTTGAATTTATTTTAAATTCAATAAGCGATTATATTAACAAGCATACCTCAATTTTGCTCAATAGTTTTGAATCATTTTTTAAACCAGAAGCAACAAATCTAAAAGCAAATTTTAAATTAGCAAAAAAATTAGATGATGAAGGGAGTACTTTTATTAAAAATATACTAAAACTCTATATTGAAAGCTCTCCTAAAGTGCCCGATGATGGGTATTTATATACTAAATCAATATTAGCATTTCAAGAATTAGGGGATAGACTAATTATAGTAACTAAGCAAAATCATAAATATATAGATAATAATCATAATCAATTCACAAACGATCAAATAAGAGAGACTAAAGAGCTATTAAAAAGCTACGAAGAATTTGCTTTAAAAATTGCGGATAGAATAATAAAATCAAACTTTGAAAATGATGAAGAGATTGATTTTATGAATGTAGATATAAATGTAAATATTAAATCAAAAATTGACTTTCATTTACATAGAATGTTAGTAAAAAAGAACATTAATTTTAAACGATCTACAATATATATGAGTACGTTGATTGATATCGAAATGTTTGCAAAAGATTTATTATTTATTTATCAAGCGACAAAAGATTCGTTTATGTATTATATAGAGCATAAAAATTAGCATAGGAAGTAATAATTACTATAACAACTAAATTTTATATATCTTCAGGTTAATCATAAAAGATATATAAAATTAGTTATTGAAGCAGTATTAAGCTATTATAATAATAATCTTTAAAGGAAATTATAATTCTTTTAGCTTATTATAATAGCCATCAACTACAATCTTAATACCGGTCTCTAAGTTAGTATTAGGTTTCCAACCCAAATTATTAATTCGACTTGTATCCATTAATTTTCTATAAGTGCCATCTGGCTTACTTGAGTCAAATTTTATAGAACCATTATAGCCAACAATATCTCTTATAATATTGGTAACTTCTTTGATAGTTATATCTGTGCCGTAGCCTACATTAATGAACTCACCTATTTCATTTGCAGAATAATTTTGCATTAAGAATATACAAGCCTCAGCTAAATCTTCATTAAACAGAAATTCCCTATAAACATTACCAGTACCCCATAATGTAATTTCGTTTGATGTTATTCCCAATTGAGAGTATTTATTTAAAATTAAATCTATATTATTATTATTATTATCATCTAAGCCAAAGCCGATTTTATGTAGCTTACTATCTTTTAGAATCAAGTCAAAATTATTTTCAGATAATGCCTTGGCTATAATATTTTTTCGTATTAAAGCAGGCAACACATGGCTTGTCTCAAAATTATAATTATCATTAATACCGTATAAATTATTCGGCATAACGGAAATAAAATCTGTTCCATATTGTTCATTATAATAGCGACATAGTTTAATCGCAGCAATCTTGGCAATTGCATAAGGTTCGTTAGTTGCTTCTAAAGCTCCAGTTAATAGATATTCTTCCTTAATTGGAATAGTAGCTTGCTTAGGAAAGATACATGATGAACCTAAATTTAATAACTTTTTAATGCCATATTCTTTAGCCGCATTTATTATATTGGCGGCAATCATTAGATTGTCATAAATAAATTCTGCCTTATAAGTGCTGTTGGCTATAATACCACCAACTTTACCTGCTGCTAAAATTACAAATTCAGGTTTGTGTATAGCGAAAAAATTATTTATTTGAGCTTGATTTCTTAAATCCAAACTACTTTTTTCAGCTACAATAATATTTTCAAAGCCCTGTTGTAATAGATTTTTATATATAACACTACCAACTAAACCTTTATGTCCAGCAATAAATATTTTAGAATTCTTCTTCATTTTTGCACTAATTTTTCTTTTTTATACCTTTTGTCCAAGCATAGCCTAATGATTCTAATAACTCGTCGGATTCAAATTCTTGTCTAACGCCAAAATGGTTTAAATCAAAATCCATCATTATTTTTACTAATGAATCAAAATTGACTGCTGGTTCCCAATTAAAAGTCTTTTTAGCTTTGCTAATATCAGCTAAAAGAAAATTTACTTCAGTAGGTCTATAATATGACTTATCAACCCTTATTAAGGTATCACCAACTCTAATATTATCATTGGAGCTATTGTTTAGTGATTTAACTTTGCCGACTTCCTCTACACCTTCGCCGTGCCACTCTATTTCTATACCGCAATATTCAAATGCTTTGCTTGCGAAGTCTCTTACAGAATGACTTTCACCAGTTCCAATTACTAAGTCTGTAGGTTCGTCCAGCTGCATTATTTTATGTGCCATCACTACATATTCAGGAGCGTAACCCCAATCTCTCTTAGCGTCTAGATTCCCTAAATATAATACACTTTGTAGCCCTGCTAATATTCTGGCTATTGAATAGGTAATTTTTCTCGTTACAAATGTCTCGCCACGTCTAGGGCTCTCATGATTAAATAAGATACCATTGCAAGCAAATATATTATATGCATTTCTATAATTAATAGTCATCCAGTAGGCATACAATTTGGCAATTGCATAGGGGCTTTGTGGCTCAAAATATGTGTTTTCATTTTGAGGAGCTACAGCACTGCCAAAAAGTTCTGACGATGATGCTTGGTAAAACTTGGTTTTAGGAGTGTTTTGTTTAATCGCTTCAAGTAATCTTGTAGTACCTAACCCTGTAATTTCACCAGTATATTCAGGCATATCAAAGGAAACTTTAACGTGGCTTTGCGCTCCCATATGATAAAGCTCATCAGGCTTTATATCTGCTATAAGTTGATTTAAATTACTCGAATCAGACAAATCTCCATAATATAGGAATAACTTTTTACCCTGTTTGTGAGGATCTTGGTATATATGATCAATTCGCATAGTATTAAATGAACTACTTCTTCTTTTAATACCGTGAACTTCATAGCCTAACATGAGCAAGTATTCAGCTAAGTATGACCCGTCTTGCCCTGTTATCCCCGTGATGAATGCCTTTTTCATATATTTCTTTTACTATTTTAGACAAACTTCAAATGTAATTAAAAAAAATAGAAATACTTAACTTAAAATCTTATTTTTTTCTTTTTTCAATTCAGATATGAGGTATTTTACTATAGGGCTGTTTGAATTTTTTGATATTGGGAAATAATATGCACTAACATTCAGCACATAATTTAAAGGATTTAGTTCTGGAGTTACTGCTGGGTAACGCAAGTTATCTAAATGCTCGGCTAACCATATTATTAAATAATCATCTTGAAGTTCATTCAAATTAAACTCCTTGAGCAAGTGTTGATTTCTCTCAATATACTCATAATCTTCTTTGAGAATATTGATTAATTTTGTAACATAGGGGTTAAAATTATAATTTATAATTTCATCAGATATATCAGCGCTTGTCTTATTTATATCATGTAATAAGGCTGCGATGATTAAATTAGATTCTTTAATAAATAGTTCTTCAATTAAGATTTTGATAACCCTAGTAGTATGGAAAAAATAGGGTTGCCCAGATAGTGCCTTTTTCCCGCCATATGCTTGGTCTGCTATATCATAAGCACTAATAATATCATTTATATCAATTGGATTAAAATTATTTTCCAATAATCTTACTAATTCATCTTTTGATAGAAAGTATTTATTTTCCATAATTCAGTCTAATTTCTTTGCCTTAACGTAGAATTTGATAAGATTATTGTTTTGAAAAGTTAATAAGCTCTAATGCTGATTGCAACGTATTCTCACTTATAGATTCCCCACTCAACATTCTCGCAATTTCTTCAATTTTTTCTTCTTTATTTAATTCAAACGTTTTAGATATTTCGATTCCGCTCTCTTCTTGTTTTTTTACGACAAAGTTTTTATCCCCAAGCGCGGCTATCTGTGGGAGGTGAGTTATAGCAATAATTTGTTTCTGCATTGATATTTGTTTCATCATACTACCGACCATCTGGGCAATTCTCCCACTAATCCCAGTATCTATTTCGTCAAATACCATAGTATCAATTATGTCACTATTAGAAATTACTTTCTTTAAAGCTAACATAATTCTGCTAATTTCTCCACCCGAAGCCACAACTGCTAACGGAGCTATACTTTGCCCTTTATTTGTAGAAATATAAAACTCTACCTTATCTATACCGGTGCTACTACATTCGTAAAATTCATCATTAATCTCGCAATATACTTTACTTGCTTTGTCTTGTTGAATTTTTGTTACTTCAAACTTAGTCTCAAACTCTACATATTTAATACCCATATCCTTGAGTAATTCAGATATTTGAAGAGAAAGTTCGTTTGCCGCAGTTTTTCTCTTACGACTTAAATCAAAAGCTAAATTACCAACTAATTTCTGTTGTTTACTTAATTCCGCTTTTAATTCTTGTATCTTTAAGTCAAAACCTTCTATGTTTGCATTTTCCGTTTCTATTTCGAGTCTAAGTCTTAAAATTTCATCTAAACTACCATATTTCTTTATTAGAGATTTAATTTTAGAATACCTTAATCTAAAATCTTCTATTTTATCAGATGAAAATTCTATTTTTTCACTTATTGTTTTTATAGTGTTGGCAACTTCTTTGGTGATAATTCGAGATGAATTTAGCTCTTCTACTTGATCTTGAATATTTGGATTAAAAGATGTAATTTTATTTATTTTAGAAATAATTTCAGATAGTTTACTGAAGATTGAATTATCATTAGCGTATAGATCGTTGTATATTTCATTAGAGCTATGTATTAATAGTTCTGAGTTCTCTAATAATTTTAGCTCATTTTCCAAATTAACATCTTCGTTTTGAACTGGATCGATACTAACTATTTCTTCATAAATAAATTGGCGTTGTTTTATTCTTTGGCTTAAATCGCTTTCTCGTTTTAAAATCAGATTTAATTCATTTAGTGTCTGCTTTAGCTTATCATATTCTTGTGCGTATATTGTCATTAATTCCTTATAATTACTAGAATTATCAAGGACATTTATATGGTTCAGTGCATTTAATAAAGATTGGTGCTCGTGCTGTCCGTGAAAATCAATTAATATATCACCAAGCTCCTTTAATTGAGATAAATTAACTGGTGTATCATTAATAAAATTTCGCGTATTACCTTTGGCTGATATTTCCTTGCGAATCAATAGTAAGTCTTCTTCTGAATCCAAGTCATTATCAGATAAAAATTTACTCACGCTATTGTTAAAATGAATTATTTCTGCTTCTATCAGGGCTTTATTTTCGCCTTTACGAACAAATTCTACTGAGGCACGCCCCCCGAATAATATTAATAAAGCGTCGAGTAACATTGACTTGCCTGAGCCAGTCTCTCCTATGATAATATTAAGATAGGGGGATAAGTGTATTTCAATTTCGTCAATGAGAATGAAATTTTTAATTTTTAATGATTTTATCATAGTATTGCCTCAAGCTGGCTTTCAGAATCTAATAATACTAACCTAGCTTTGCTGCCATCAAATGGTCCAACCACGCCTGCGGCTTCTAACTCATCGACAATCCTTCCAGCTCTTGCATACCCAATCTTGAGTCTTCGTTGAAGTAAAGATACTGAACCCTGCTGTGTTCTAATAATGAGTCTTGCCGCTTCTTCAAATAATTCATCTCTATCTTCTGGACTTATCATATCTTTATTTGTTTTTTCTGTTAAGGTTGGCATATAATAAGGCTCGGAATATCCTTGTTGAGCTTCAATAAACTCACACACTGATTCAACTTCCTCAGTGCTTATATATGCGTTCTGAATTCTAACAGGCTTCGGTTGTCCAGATGGTAAAAATAACATATCTCCTTGACCCAATAGTTGCTCTGCACCCTGCATATCTAAAATAGTCCTTGAGTCGATTTTAGAAGCAACTAAATATGCTATCCTAGCTGGGAAATTTGCTTTTATTATACCTGTAATTACATCCACAGATGGTCTTTGTGTTGCTATAACTAAGTGTATACCAACTGCTCTTGCCATTTGAGCTAATCTGGTTATTGGTTCTTCAATTTCCTTAGAAGCTGTGAGCATTAAGTCAGCCAGCTCGTCTATGATTACAACAATATATGGCATTTTTCTATATGCTTCATTATCTTTTACTTTTAGAGTTCCATTAGCTACTCTTTCGTTATAATCGCTTATGTTACGTTGTGCAACTGAAGCTAATAAATCATATCTCAATTCCATTTCTTTGACTGCTGATTTTAAGATAATAACAGCGTCTTCAGACTTGGTAACAATTATATCTTCAATATCAGGAGACGTTGCCATATAATGGTTAGCCAAGCCTTCATACTGTCTAAGTTCTACTTTTTTAGGATCGATGATTACAAATTTCACTTCAGATGGATGTTTTTTGTATAGTATAGAAGCGATTAAAGTATTAACCCCAACGGATTTACCCGAACCAGTTGAACCAGCTATCAATAGGTGGGGCATTTTTGTTAAGTCCGCAATAAATACCTCGCCCGAAATCGTTTTTCCTAGTGCGATAGGAAGTTTTGCGTTAGAATTATGGAATTTATTGCTGTTTACTATCTCGCCAAATCTCACTACTGAAGGATTGGTATTTGGTATTTCCACTCCAATGGTACCTTTGCCAGGAATTGGGGCAATAATTCTAATACCTTTAGCTTTGAGCGCCATAGCTAAGTCATCAGTTAGGCTCTCTATTTTTGATATTTTAATCCCAGGAGCTGGAACGAATTCATATTGTGTAACTACTGGACCAGGTGTTACAGTAAGGTCTTCAATATAAATTTTAAATGTTTCTAATTTTTCTTGTAGTATACGTGCATTTGTCTCAAGTTCTGCTTCATTTACATTCGTTTTAGAAGATTGGTTATTTAGTAAGTTAAAACTTGGATTTTGGTATACTATATTCTCATCATGGATTGCAGTAGATAATTGAAATGGCAATTCATTATCCTTGCTGATATCCTTGGATATGTTTATATTTACTGGCTTTGGAGAAGATACAGGTTGTTCTATTAAAGTATCTATCTTTTTATGTTCTACTGCTTTGAGATTAGTTTCTTCAGTATATGAAGAATCTTTATCTGCCGTTTCGAGTTTACTTGTATTTAAATTTATCGTTGCCTTAATTGCTTTCAAATTCTCCTTTACAGAAGATTGTTCATCGGAAGGTTTATTAGTATGATTTTCCTTTAATGGTGCTAAACTTGCTGTTGTATTATCGGACTCAATTAATTCCTGTAAATCATTTATAGCACTATCAAATTTAACTAATAACTCAGTGTTTTGTTTGTCGATTTCTTCGGCGTTTAATAATTTTTTGGGTGTATCATTATCAATTTGATTGATTTTATGTTCTTTAAGTAAAAAATCATTTTCGGAAGATTCGTTGCTAGCTATATTATCTTCAAATGGATTATAATCTATACTATTGTTAAGCTCTTCAGGATTAATTTTCTTTATATTTAATTTAGGGGACTTCAGTATCTTAACAATAGGGTCTGAAGCAAAGTCATTTGGAACATTAGTTAAATTTGAATTTTCAATTGGATTAGCATAGGGGAGATTAGGGCTAAACGACTCTTCTTCAATTGCAACATCATTAGTATTAATTATATTCGTATTATCTTCTTTCTTTGTATCAACATTATTATCGATTATTGATTCATTATCCGTGTTTGTAACTTTCTGTGTAGTATTAGTATTATCTTCTTTTCTAAATATTTGGTTAAAATCAAAAAAGTGTATTAATTTTTCTTTTATATTAATCTTGTCATCTATGATTGTTCTAACTTCTGAACTTAAATAGATTACGAATACAATTCCAGAAGCAAAAACGACTATAGAAAAAAATATGCCCACTATTGATATTAATAGATTTGAGATAAACTGTCCAATACTGCCACTCCATTCTTTTGGGATAGTATTTAGGAAATCAATATGTTGTAGTGAACCAATAAAGCCAGAGAAAAATATTCCCATTAGAAAATAAATGATAGTGTATTTTATTAAGTTTTTTGAAATATTTTTCTTTAAAAATATCACTACCAACCAATATATTATAATGAGTGGAAATGAAAATGCATAATAGCCAATAGTGCCATTATAGATAATATCGGATATTTTTGCACCTGCTAAGCCTAACCAGTTTTTAGTTATTGATGCCTTTGCCTCTAATTCATCATCTCCAGTAAACAACTTAAATATATCGGATACACTAATTTGAGCATTTTGTTCATCAGAAGGGCTAAATGAAAGTAATGACAAGAAGATAAGAACAGATATTAATATTCCTAAAATAGATATTATCCGTATTTGCATATTATAGTTTGCTTGTTGAACGTCGCTGTCAATATTCGTATTTGTCTCGTTCATTCTATAAATCACTTAAGGTTTGTTGCAAATTTTTTATTGAGCTTCCAACAAATTTAGGTAAAATAGGATAAGTATCATAAGAGAAAGCTATATTTACGTCTTCAACAAAACCTATTTCTATCAATCTTTTTGCATGTTCACTATCGGTAAGTACTTGTTTGAGTGAGCTTTGATTAATAGAGTAGAGTTTTTTGGCGATTTCTGCAGAATCACTTAATTTATCAAATATATACTTATTAGATAGCGCATTAACGAACGAGCCTGCACAAATGATATCTTCATATGATAATCTACCATTGGTACCAGAGCATAATATAAATATACGAATTTGTCTATTTTCACTATTATATTCATCTATTTGAGAATCTAGGAAATCAAGTATTGTGCTATGATTAACGAAACCTGCCACAACTTTGCGGCGTGCTAATTTCGCCTTTAAAAAAGTTTTAGTGCCGTTAGAGGTAGACATAATTACAGATTTATCTTTAATTATGTCGTTAGTATATTCTAAAGGCGAATTACCTGCATCAAACCCACTTGGCTTAAGTCCATTTCGCTCTCCGCCCAAAAACCTAACATCTTTACTCATATTATTGTATACCGAAACGGCTTTGTCTAAGGTATCGCAAGGGATTACTTCTTTGGCACCATTATACAATGCTGCACAAATTGTTGTACTAGCTCTAAGTACGTCAATCATTACAACTATACTATCGTCAAATAAATTTTCAGTCTCAGGAAAATAAGGACTTAAATAAGTATCAATAAACATTTTCATTCCCCCATAAATGCTCTTATACTATATTACAAATATTTTAATTTGTAATATCAAACTTTTCAATCTTATCAAAAATATGTATTTTTGACTAATGACTAATAAACTTTGGAAAAATTTTGAATAAATTAACTTTAATAGCTGGTCCTTGTTTAGCAGAATCTCTATCTTTATTAGATGAAGTTTGTAGCCATTTATTGCAAGTAATCGATAATGATAAAATAGATTTTTACTTTAAAGCATCGTATCGTAAAGCGAATAGGACTAGTATAAATTCTATTAGTGGGGTTGGGGATTCTAAAGCATTAGATTGGATAGCTCAAATTGCCTCTAAATATAATGTAAAAACAATTACCGATATTCATTCTGATAATGAGGCAAAAATGGCAGCAGAATTTGTAGATGTACTTCAAATTCCAGCGTTTTTATCTCGACAAACAGACATTTTGTTAGCCGCTGGTAATACAGGTAAAGTAGTTAATATTAAAAAGGCTCAATTTATGGCCCCAGAAGATGTAATTAAAGCTGCTGATAAAGTCAGAAGTACGGGGAACAGCCAAATATTACTTACAGAGCGAGGTACTTTTTTTGGCTATCACGACTTAGTAGTTGATTTTAGATCTATGATTACAATGAAGCAATCTATTTATCCCGTTATATACGATGCGACGCATTCTGTGCAGCAACCATCTAAAGGTGAAGTTTCTGGCGGTCGCCCAGAATTTATTTTACCTTTGGCATATTCAGCGTTAAATTTAGGAATTGATGGCATTTTCTTTGAGACCCATCCTGAACCGAAATTAGCTTTAAGCGATGCTGCAACACAACTAAAATTAAGTGAGGTAGATTCTTTTATAAATAATTTGAAAAAAATTTACGATTTTAGACAAAGTTTATGAAGTATATTGTGATTATACTATTTTCTGTGTGTATATTTATCTCTTGTAAAGATAGAAGTGAAATGTTAGCTTATAAACCAAATTCTTTACAGAATGAAGAGCAAGCAGACCAAATTGCAAACGATGTTGTAGTTATTTTTGCAGATTCAAGTATAACCAAAGCAATATTAAAATCGAAACAAGCACGTATATTTAATAAAATACATACTACATTTTTAGATAGTATGGTCAATGTTGTATTTTTATCAAGATTTACTCAAAAAAGAATGAGTATCCTAACGAGTGATAGCGCTAGAATTGATGATTTATCAAAAGATATGATTGCTATGGGTAATGTAGTAGTTATATCTGATTCTAATAATGTTAGGCTTGAAACTGAAGTATTGAATTGGGATAATTCAAAACAGAAAATTTTTTCTAAAGAGTTTGTTAAAATAAATACTAAAAATGAATTAATAACAGGGTATGGATTTGAAAGTAATCCTGATTTAAGTAATTATAAAATTTTTAAAGTAAGTGGAATTCAAAGGGCGAGGTAATAACTATGAGAAAATTTTTGATAGCTGGTAATTGGAAAATGAACCTTTCTTTCCAAGAAGCAATAAACTTATCTTCTAATATTAATAATGACTATGAGGCAAAGATGCTTCATAGCGATGTATTAATTTGTCCACCGACTATTTGGCTACAAGCTATACGTAGTAAATTAGCTGGGAGCAAAATACAAATAGGTTCACAGAATTGCTTTTATGAAGATAAAGGAGCATTTACAGGTGAAATTTCTATCACAATGTTAGAAGATATTAATATACAATATTCGATTATTGGACATTCAGAGAGAAGACATATTTTTTTAGAAAATGATAAGCTAATTAATTTAAAATTAAAGGCATTGCTAAATAGTACAGTGAATCCTATCTTATGTATTGGTGAAACTTTAGAAGAACGACAATCTCATAAGACATTTCAGGTGTTAGAGCAACAAATATCAAAGGCTTTTGATGATATAAACAATGAAGATTTATTGAGAGTAACTTTAGCTTATGAGCCTGTTTGGGCGATTGGAACAGGTGTTTCTGCAAGCTCAGAGCAAGCCCAAGAAGTCCACTCTTTTTTAAGAAACTTTATTAATGATAATTACGGTATCTCTGATAATAGAATATTATATGGTGGAAGTTTAAATGAAAATAATGCTGAAGAATTATTGAAGATGCCAGATATTGACGGTGGATTAATAGGCGGGGCCTCACTTAAACTAAATTCGTTTGTTACAATTATTAAAATAGCCGATACGATTAGCAAGGATTGAGTTATTTACCAAATATATTAAGTATACTTAGGTTAATATTATCCCCTATATTTTTTCTATTATTAATATCGAGGGATAGTAATCTAATTATTATTGCATATTGTCTATATGTATTTGGAGCTATTACGGATTATTTAGATGGTTTTTTTGCCAGAAGATATAATTCAATGTCTAAGTTTGGAAATTTCTTTGACCCTTTAGCTGATAAATTTTTAACAAGTTTTGCTTTTTTAGCATTTGCAAATTTTCAAATAATTAATATATGGTTAGTTGTAATTGTAATTTTTAGAGACCTATTTACTACATTAATGAGAATTTATAAGTTTGAAACTAAGAGTGGGCTTATAACGAGTAAAACAGCTAAATGGAAAACGTTTCTACAAATGCTTTTTATATTTTATGTACTCACTATTATTTTAGTATATTATTCTAAATGTATTGACATTTCTTATAAGTTATATCGTGAACTTTTGTATTCAAACTATATTGATGCTATGATGCTTATAATTACTGCTGTTTCAGTTTGGACATTAATAGACTATGGAGTAACATTCATTGCTAAACCAAAAGCTACAAAGAAAGATTGATTTATTATTAACGACAATGCTTGGTGTAGGTAAACTAAAGCCTGCGCCCGGCACTTATGGTTCTATCTTAGCCCTAATAATACTAAGTATACCTCCAGCGTATATTGTAGTTACTAATATTATACTTTGTATAATATTAGTATTATCATATTTTGCTATCAAAAGGGTAGAGGGAGAGTTTGGCTTTGATCCTGATTTTATTGTTGTTGACGAATTTATAGCAATGAGTTTTATTTATAGTAGCCGTTTGATTGCTGATGATATTTTTATTTCGCTTTTAGCTTTATTTTTATTTCGCTTTTTTGATATTTTAAAGCCATTCCCTATAAATTTATTAAATAATCGTAATGGTAGCTTTTATGTTATTGCTGATGATATTTTAGCTGCTATTTTTACAGTTATATCGATTAAATTGATAATTTTTATTCAAAATTTAATCTTTATAGCAAAAATTTAAAGAAAATGTATAAAAAAAAGCTTTTTTTATACAAAAAAAATAAAAATGTATTGTTTGTTAATTTATTATTTATTAACTTTACAAAAGTGCTATTGTAGAAACTATTAATTCTTAATTATTTAAGACAACTATTAAGATTTTATTAGTTTTCATTATTAATTATTTTTGTTACACAATATAGGAGTGCTGATTGGAATGAATAAAACTGATCTAGTTAATCATGTTGCCGAAGTTGCAGACCTTACTAAGGTAAATGCAGAAAAGGCAATTAAAGCCACTTTTGAAGCGGTATCTACTGCTTTGAAAAATGGTGATTCTGTTACTTTAATTGGTTTTGGAACTTTTTCTGTAATGGAAAAACAAGCCAGAACTGGTAAAAATCCGCGTACTGGTGAAACAATTGAAATCCCAGCAAGAAAGACTGCTAAGTTTAAAGCAGGTAAAACCTTAAAGGATTTAGTTAATCCAGTTGTGGAAGCTCCGAAAAAGAAAGGTAAGAAAAAATAAATTACCTTCTATTTATAAAAATAATTAGCCGTTTTTTGAACGGCTTTTTTTATTTTTGTAAAATTTATTAATTTATGATAAAAAAATATGCTAAATAAAAGATTATCTGTAACCTCGCTAATACAATCGTCTGATTTAACTTTTGATGATATTCAGACAATTTTTGAATTAACTGACTATTATATATCCAATTATAAGCCTGGTACTAAGTTCGATGAACTTAAGGGTATTACTATTGCAATGGCTTTCTTTGAGCCTTCAACAAGAACCAAATTATCTTTTGATATTGCTGCAAAAAGACTTTCTGCTGATAGTATTTCATTCCAATCTTCAACAAGTAGCTTAACAAAAGGTGAGTCATTAATTGATACTTTAAGAACTATTGAAGCTATGGGCGTGCAAATGTATGTAGTTAGGCATTCAAAGAGTGGTACACCTAAGTTTCTTCAAGATCATACTGATGATACGATATTGAACGCAGGTGATGGCAAACACGCACACCCTACTCAAGCCTTATTAGATGCATATACTTTACGCCAACATTTCAAAACTTTTAAGGACTTGAAAGTATGTATTAGTGGAGATATTTTGCATAGTAGAGTAGCGCGCTCCAATATCGCTTTACTTAAAACTTTAGGTGCCGAAGTACGTTTATGCGGACCGGGTACACTATTGCCAAGGCATTTAAATATTTGGGACTGTCAATTTTGCGAAACTATGGACGAGGCAGTGGAATGGGCAGACGTAATATTAGTACTTAGATTACAACGTGAAAGAATGGAAAACGGAATGCTACCTTCGATACGTGAATTTAATAGATACTATGGTTTGAGTATAGAGCAATTTAAAAGGAAAAAAGACTTAGTTGTAATGCACCCTGGACCTGTAAATTACGGTGTTGAATTAGATTATAATATTAGTTTTGAAAAGAACTGTTTAATTCAAACGCAAGTTACGCATGGTGTATTTATAAGAATGGCTTTATTAGCTTTATTAGGTCAGAGGTTTAAATAATCTTGAATAGAACTTGGAGAGTTATTGATATTATTAATTGGGCGATTGAATATTTTAATAACAAAAATATTGATGATGCTAGGTTGTGTATCGAACTATTACTTTGCAAAGTATTAGAATGTGATAGAATAAGATTGTATATGGATTTTGAAAAACCATTAAATGATTCCGAATTAGCTCTTATTAAAGAGTATGTAAAACGTAAAGTTAATAGAGAGCCATTACAATATATAATTGGTAATGCACAATTTATGCAATTTACTATCGGTGTTAATAAGAATGTATTGATACCTCGCCCTGAAACAGAGCAACTGGTAGAGTTAGTATACAGGAAATATGATCCAAATGAAAATCTAAAAATATTAGAGCTTGGTTGTGGTAGTGGCTGTATAAGTATTGCTTTGGGTAATTACTTTGTCAATTCTACTATATATTCAGTTGATTATTCTAAAGAAGCGATCTTAATTGCAGAAATGAACGCTAAAAGTAATAATGTAAGTAATATTACTTTTGACGTAATGGATATTCTTAGCACATTTCCTAATGATAAGTATGATGTTATAATTTCTAATCCACCATATATTTCTAATGAAGAACTATTATTATGCGAACCTGAAGTTAAAGATTACGAACCATTATTAGCTTTAACAGATAATGGTGATGGTTTAAATTTTTATAGAAGGTTCAATAATATATTTAAAACGATTTTAAAAGATGATGGCTTATTCTTTTTGGAAATGGCATTTAATCAATATAGTATTTTAAGTGATATTTTTGCAAATCATTATAAAATAGAGTCTTATAATGATTATAATAATTATCAAAGATTTTTAATTGGCAAAAAGATTAATAATAATTAATAACTCTTGTAACTTTTTATGTGATTGAAGTGTTTATTTACAGTATATTAACAAATTATTAACTAAAAATAGTTATTTATTTGTTAAATTTGAAATCTTAAAGTTGTTATTTTTTTTATTTTATTAAAGAGGTTTATTATGTCCCAAGTTAAAGTAGAAGAGCAGATTGGCGGAGCAGTTATAAAATTGCGAGGACAATTTATTGGAGGTCCAGAAACAGACGAAATGAGAGATACCCTAAAAAGTTTAGCTGAGAAGCAAACGAATAGTTTAATCATTGATTTAGAAAATGTAACTTATCTCAATTCTACTGCTCTTGGTGTGCTAATTTCTTCTCATACAAATTTTACTAAACGTAATGGTAAAATTATCCTTTGTAATGTAAGTAAGTCATTAGAGAATATTTTTGTAATCACTAAATTGACTTTAGTTTTTACAATTACTGATACCTTAAGTGATGCTTTAAAATTAATTAATGAGTAAATAATTTTTTTATTAAATAATGGAGTTTTTATATGAAAAATCTTTTTAACGTAATAGTAATTACATTATCATTTGTAGTTGCATATTCTGTATACTACCTTGTTATGGGTAATCCAAATAATTTTAATGACCCAGAAATTAAACACGAACCTAAGGCTGGTAATGTGTTAGGTACGATATATACAGGTGGTCCTCTTGTTGGTTTATTATTATCTTTTATATTAATATCTATTACGTTTGTATTTGAAAGATTCTTCTCAATAAGTAAGGCAAATGGCAAAGGCAATCCTTCAGTGTTCATTAAAGATGTGATTAATCATCTCACCAAGGGGGACTTAGATGCAGCCGTAAGCGCCTGCGACAACCAGAGGGGTAGTATGGCGAATGTATTACGTTCAGCTATTCTACGTTTTAAAGATATTGAACATGACCCAGAATATTCTGGTGAAAAGAAAATATCTGAAATTCAAAGAGCAATAGATGAAGCTATGAATTTGGAAACTCCTCTTTTAGAAAAGAATTTAGTTATACTTTCTACAGTAGCTTCTGTTGCTACAATGGTTGGTCTATTAGGAACTACTGTTGGTATGATTAGAGCGTTCCAAGCTCTTGCTCTTAGCGGTACTGTTTCAGCTGTTCAATTATCTTTAGGTATTTCTGAAGCCTTATATAATACTGCAGGCGGTTTGATTGGTGCGATTTTATCAATTGTTTTCTATAATTTCTTTACAACTAAAGTTGATAATTTTATTTATATGATTGATGAAGCAATTTTAAATATTACTCAAATTTTCACAATTAGAATTAAAAATTAAATAGTGTATTATCAATTAATTATAGGAGAAATGCGTGCCTAAGATAAAGAAAAAAAGGACCGGTTTTGTTATCGATATGACTCCACTTGTTGATATTACATTTTTGCTATTAACTTTCTTTATGTTTACTGCAAAATTTAAATCTCAGGCAGAGTCTGAACAAAAGTTTGTGATTGAACGCCCTGAAGTTTCGGCAGATACTTCTAAAGTACCTGATAAAGACTTAGCAGTAATCAAAATTGCTGTCGATACTGTTACCACTGATACTAGCTATTACTATGAAATAGTAAATGAGACTGATAGACCTCAAGTATGGGCAATGTCTAAATCACTTTCGCCAGAGCAACAAGAAAAGTCTCAAATTAAAGTTTCAAATTTAGACCAATTAAGTGAATTAATTGGGAATACACGTCAAATACGTGCTAATACTAAATTTGCTATAGACGCAGACAAACGTTTACCATTTAAATGGATATTTAATGCAATGGACGTACTTAGAAAAAATAACGCTCCCGTGTTTAATTATGTAACTGATAAGCGCGGTTAAAATAATGTGTAACCATTTAATTAATAAAATCGTCTTTAAATTAAGACAAGATTAGGGAGGATAAAATGAGCGGTGGCGGTGGTGCTTTATCAGCCGAAAGATCCAAAAGAGGGAAATCGACTAAGAGAAAGAAAAAGAAAAGAGTTGGTTTTTATTTAGATATGACTCCACTTGTGGATATTACATTTTTACTTTTGACTTTCTTTATGTTTACTACTACAATGGCAACCCCTCAGGTTATGGAAATGTCTATACCACCTGAGATTGAAGATGAAGTTGAAGTGAGAATATCAGAGTTATTTCAATTATTTATCAGAAATGATAATAAGATATATTATACAATAGGAGAAGACGAACCTCAAGAGGTAGCTTTGAAAGACATTAAGAGTTTAGCTATAAGGTTGAATTTAAAAGAATCTGTAAAAAATAAGTTAATTACTGCGCTAAAGCCAGATACTTTAGCTGCCTATGGAACAGTAGTTAATGTTTTAGACGAACTGAATTTAGCTGAAGTATCAATTACTTCTGATATAGCTAAGGGATTAGATAGTACAGGAAATCCGACAAAAAGACAACGAAGATTTACAATCGCACCAATTTCTGAAAAGGAACGTGAAAAAATTATAGGATTATAGTTATGGCAAACGCAGCAAAATTAGTAATCGAAGTTCCAGCTCCTTCAGGTTACGGAGCTTCCGAATTAAAGGAATTAATTCGTAAATATACTGTCAGAGGCTTTATTATGACAGTAGCACTTACGCTTTTACTTCTATTATTGTATGTTGGAATACAAATGAGGAATGAAAGTGCAAAAACTGCTCCTAAGTTAGCTCCAATTGTAAAAGTAACACTTGATCAGCTTCCTTCAGCAGACGCTGCGGAAGTAGCGCCCCCACCTCCTCCACAGGAGATTATCAGTACAGGACCTGCGGCTAGAGCTGGAACTCCAATAGGGGTGCCAGATGCGCAAATTACTGCTGATATGAAGGATTTTGCTACAATAGATGTGATGAGCCGTGCTTCTTCAGTAGGTGGCGATGGTGTTGATTTAGGTGGGTTCTCATCAAATATTAATATTGGTGAAAAGAGAGAAATAAAAATTGAACACAAAGAAGCTGAGCCTGCTCCAGATGACTTTATTCCAGTAGAAAAAGAACCAGGAGTTGATTTAGGCAAACTTCAGAAAAGTATAGTATATCCAGACTTAGCACGCCGTGCTAATGTAGAAGGCAGAGTAGTAGTAAGAGTGCTTGTAGGTTCTGACGGAAGAGCAAGGAAGTATTTTATTGAATCTTCCGACCATGAATTATTAAATCAAGCAGCATTAGATGCTATTAAGAATTATGGATTATTCACTCCAGCGATTCAAAATGGCAATGCTATTACATGCTGGGTAAGTATTCCTATTACTTTCAGACTAAGATAATGTTTAGAGACCGCTCAGTTAAATTATTATGACGATAGAAAATTGATATTAAGAATAATAAATTACACAGTAAGAATATTAATCGTTGTAATAGGCATATTGCTACTGAGCGGTATTATTTTAAGCGACTTAGAACCACAGTTTAGAATAATGGCAGGTATAGTTTTCACACTTTTTGGAATATATCGAATATCTTTATTATATACTCAAGAAAAAAGATATAAATTTATGAAGGAGGATGATGATGATGAAAACAAAAATTAGCTTTCTATTTATTGCTATTATTATACTTTCGCTTGCTTGTAGTTCCTGTGAAGATGAAAGTAAAAATTCAAAGAAATCACAACAAGCAAAAGAGCAATCCATCGATGAAGGAAATTTAGAAGTATATGTAGATACATTACTTATAAATATGATAGAACCTGTAATGGATTTCTACAGACAATCTTATCCAAAAATTAACTTAAAAGTTAATTATGTGAATTCAAGAAAAGCAGTTGCTCTTCTTTTTTCAGGTAAAGCTGAAGCTATAGTATTATCACGGAATTACCTGAAAGATGAAGATTCATTAAACAAAGAATATCAACTTATAAGACCAGAAATGGAAATGGCTAAAGATGGCTTAGTCTTTTTCCATAATGGCAAAATTGGATTAGATACCTTAAATGACGAACAAATCTTTAATATACTTACAGCTGGTAAGAATTTTAAAGATTACTACTCACATTTAAAAGTTGAGCCAGAATTAGTTACAACCGATATTAATAATTCACATTATCAAAATTTAATAAACACCGCTGCAAGAAATAATAAAATAACTCATAAAGTTAAGCAATTAGCTTCAATGCAAGAGCTTATAGATTATGTAAGTAAAAATGATAATGCAATTGGTGTTGCATATTTATCTAATGTGATAAAGTTATCACAACTCACCAAGATAAGAATTTCTTTTGTAAATAAACAAGGTATAAGGATACCGCCGCAGATAGTGCATCAAGGCTTTATCGTACAAGAAAAATACCCGTATATTATAACTGATAAAGTTATATTACTTGAGGATAGAATGAATAAGCCGTTCTGGTTTGCATCTTATCTATCTAAGGAAACAAAAGTGCAAAAATATTTCTTAGATTATGGTATTGTACCAGCTTTTGCTAAAATAAAACTGCATGAAGCAGATAATGAAATTAAATAATATAATAAATATAATATTTTAAAGGACTAATTATAAATGAAGTATATATTGATTTTAATAGGAATTGCGATAAGTTTAAATATTGCATTTTCTCAATCAAGTGAAGAATTTTTAAAAGCTGTAGAACAAAAAGATTATGAAGCCGCTTTACAGTTAATTCCAAAAGCCGTAAGTGAAAAACCAAAAGATGCTAATATATATTATATAGCAGGTGAAGTTTACTTAGAAATGGACAAATATACTGACGCTGAGGCGATGTTTCAAAAGGTCGTAGATTTAGATAAAAACAATATTGATGCACGAATTAAATTAGCACACTCTCTTACTTTATCAGGTAAAAGAGAGCAAGCTATGGCAACTTTAGAAGATGCACAAGATAGAGATGAAACTAATGTATTTGTTTTGTTAGAAATGGCGAATGTTTATTTACTAAAGGACAATTTAACAAGCGACGATTTAACTAAGGCTGAACTATTAATTACTAAAGCGCGTGAAATGAATAAAAAAGAACCTGCTTCATTTGTAGCATTGGGCGATTATTATTTCAAACAACGTGTTTATGAATTAGCAATGCAAAACTACGATGAAGCCCTGACTTTAAACCCGAATTTAGAAGATGCTCGTGAGAAATTGGCTATATCTTTGTATTGGTTGGGTAATAGAGAGGCAGATAAAGAACTATCAACCAAGTATTTCTCTCGCTCATTAGAAGAATGGAACAAGATTACAACTCAAGACCCAAAAAATGCTAAAGCGTTTTTTGAACAAGGAAAGATTTTATTCTTATCTAAGAATTTTAAAGATGCAGTTATTTCCTTAAGAAACTATGTAAATTTAAGACCTTCTGGTTCGCTCGGAAGATGGTATTTAGCACAATCTTTAGATGAAATTGGCGCCTTTGATACTGCTGCATATCATTTAAATATCGTGGCTAAGGAAATAGATTCTGTAAAAATTAAAGCTACATTAAAGAGGTCTCGTACTTTATTTGATGCAGCAGAATTATTAAATAAGAAGGATAACGCAGGTGCTGCTCATTTATACCAACAATCAATAGAGTCTTATAAGCAATCTGAGAAAGATACAATCTTGAACGTACTTGACTTCCAAAAAATAGGGCAATCTTATATGCAATTAAAGGATACTATAAATGCTTTTATTGAATGGGAGAAAGCTATTAAATTAGATCCTAATGAAAGTTGTAAGTTAATGGATAATATGGGGTATATGTATCAAAAAATGGGTAAGTATAACGAAGCAATCGATGTCCTAACAAGAAGAGTATCTAATGAAAAATGCAAAGGAAGCAATGACCATATTGCATATTATTTAATAGGGCAATCATATTTAATGTTAAAAGATTATACAAAATCGATAGAATCTTTAAAACACTCAATTTCTCTCGATTCAGCTTTCTTGTTTGCACGTATTAGCTTAGCTGATGCGTATACCAACATGGATAGCGTTGCAGTATCTGAAGTAATATTGAATAATATCATTGATATTGCAAAATTAGATACAGCAAAAAATAGTTACCCATTAAATCAATCTTTAGCAAAATTAGCTCAACTTAACTTAGATAAAAAGAATTTTAAAGAAGTAGTTAGCGTAGGAGAAAAATGGGCTTCGTTTTTCCCTGAGCAACTTTATGCCTATTTATATCAGGCTATCGCAAATCATAATTTGCAAAATTTTGCCCAAGCATGTGCAAATTATAAAAAAGTATTAAAATTAGACCCAAACAATGAAACAGCAAAGAAGAATTTAGATATTCTAAAAAAACAAGGCGCCTGCAATTAAATGAACTCATTATAAATTACATACTAAAATATGTCGAAAGGTTATCTATTATGGGTAACCTTTTTTTTTATTTAAATTAACCATTATCTTGAAAATTTGTTTGAAATGGCTTTTTTTAAAATAATTTTATAAATATCAAGTTTACTACTTAATAAATCTTAAGATTTTAGATTATTAATTTTTAAATTATATCATTATTTGGAAGTTTTGAAATGGCTGTATTTAAACCTATGTCTTCTTATAGACCTAAACCAGAATTCGCTAGCGAAATAGCAGCTCCTCCTTATGACGTACTGAATTCAGACGAAGCAAGAGCTATGGTAGAAGGTCATCCTTTATCTTTTTTACATGTTGGAAAGCCGGAAATTGATTTACCCACAGATGTTAATTTATATGATGCCCAAGTATACAACAAGGGTAAGGAAAATTTACAAAAGTTAATCGACGGGAATTATTTAGTAAATTATCCAGAAGCTAAATTCTATATATATGCTCAAACTATGGATGGTAGAACTCAATTTGGCTTGGTAGGCGTTGCAAGTATTCAAGATTATTGGAATGATACAATCAAAAAACATGAGAAAACCAGAAAAGATAAAGAAGAAGATAGGTGCAATCACGTAAGGATTACTAACGCTCATACGGGTCCTATATTCTTAACATATCCAGATAACAACGAAATCAATGATATTGTAAGCAATATAACAAAATTAACTCCAGAAACAGATATTTTAACAAATGATGGCATCCGCCATCAGGTATGGGTTATTCAAGATAAAGCTACAAATACAAAAATAGAAGAAATTTTTTCCTCTATTCCGTATTTATATGTAGCAGACGGTCATCATCGCTCTGCTGCTGCTGCCATTGTTGGGAAAGAAAGAATGGACGCTAATCCAAATCACACTGGTAATGAAGAGTATAATTATTTTCTTTCTGTAATATTTCCTGCTTCCCACTTATATATTATGGACTACAATAGGCTAATTAAAAATCTAAATGGAAATTCACAAGAAGAATTTTTTAATAAACTTGCTGCTGTATGCGATATTACTGAAAACAATGGGATATATAAACCTAAACAAAAAGGTGAACTTGGTCTATATATTGATGGCAAATGGTATAAATTAACTTTTAAGAATGAATTTACTAATACAAATGATCCTGTGGAAAGTTTAGATGTAGCTATTCTGCAGAAGTATATTTTAACTAATATATTAGGTATAGACGACCCAAGAACGAATAAGAATATTGATTTTGTGGGAGGTATTCGCGGTTTATCAGAGTTAGAAAAAAGAGTTGATAGCGGGGAAATGGCTTTAGCTTTTGCTATGCACCACACTTCAATTGATGAGCTAATTGCTATAGCTGATGCTGGTGAAGTAATGCCGCCCAAATCTACTTGGTTTGAGCCAAAATTAAGAGATGGCTTGTTCGTTCACTTTTTGGACTAAAATTAATACAAAAATCTTTGATATATTTTAAAGCAAAATGGCTTACTACAATATGTAAGCCATTTCTATTTATGATAGCGTACAACATATTAGCATTAAAATTAATAAAATATTATAATAAAACACTAAATTGTATGTTTATAACAACTTGTAGAGTAGTAATTTAAGTATAAAAGAAATAAGAAAGCTAAACATGAAGAAAATAAATACTTTAGTAATAGGTTCGGGTGGTAGAGAAAATGCCTTAACTCATAAAATTTCCCTATCAGAATCTTGTGGACAATTATATATTTGTAGTGGGAACCCCGGTACCTCGAAAATCGCAATAAATATGTCTATTAATTTGTCTAATTATTATGATATAATTAGATTTTGCAAAAGTAGAGATATTGGACTTGTAGTAGTTGGACCAGAGCAATACTTAGCAGAAGGTATTGCTGATAAATTAAGATTAGAAGGAATTAATGTTTTTGGTCCTTCTATGGAAGCATCAAAATTAGAGACTTCTAAAGAATATGCCAAAAATATAATGAGACAAGCAGGGGTACCTACTGCAAATTATCAAGTTTTTAACATAAATGAATATCATGAAGCAATTCGTTATCTTAAAGAGCAACTTTACCCTATTGTTATTAAAGCGGATGGTTTAGCAGCAGGCAAGGGTGTTGTTATAGCAAATAATATAGGCGAAGCAGAAAATACAGTAGATGAATTCTTTAGTGGCAAATTTGGCGAATCAAGTAAAAAGATAATTATTGAAGAATTTATGAAAGGCGACGAGGCATCGATTTTTGCAATATGCGATGGAAAGGACTATTTTGTTTTACCAGCTTCTCAAGACCACAAAAAGATTAACGATGGAGAAATGGGTAAAAATACAGGTGGTATGGGTTCTTATTGCCCTACTCCTTTAGTAAACTCTGAGATGATGAGTAAAATAGAAGAGTTAGTGATTAAGCCTATGGTCAAGCAAATGGAAATAAATGGCACTCCATTTATAGGTTGCCTATATGCAGGCTTAATGATTACGCCAGACAAAGAACCTAAGGTTGTAGAGTTTAATGTTAGATTTGGAGACCCAGAGACTCAAGCAGTTCTGAATGTAATTGAAGGGGACTTTTTAAAGTTATTATATTCAGCCTCCATAGGAGAAATAGATAAGAACGCAGTAAAACAAGTAGATAATTCTTTCGCCGTATGCCTAGTTTTGGCATCTAAGGGCTACCCTGATAATTTTGAAAAGGGCTTTGAGATACAAGGCTTAGCCGAAGCAGAGTCAGTTGCTACTATTTACCATGCAGGAACGATTTATGATAATGGAGTGATTCGAACAAATGGGGGTAGAGTATTAAACGTTGTAGCCATCGATACTAACTTGTTTGATGCAATTACCAAAGTATATAAAGCTGCCTCTTTTATTAGTTATGAGAATAAGTATAATCGAAATGATATTGCTGTAAAGGGCATACAATACTTAGAATGGTAAAATACTATCTATTATATGATGGAGATTGCGGTATCTGTAGCAAATGTGCAGAGTTTGTACACAATAAAGATATAAATGCTACATTTGAAATTTTGCCAAGTCAATTTTTTGAATTTAAGCTCTACCCAGGTATTAGTCAAGAACTTGGGGAGAGCACTATAATTGTGATTAACAAAGAAAATAGCAGCTATTATATTGAAGCAGAAGCAGTTTTTAGGATATTAATAAATTTAAGAGGTATATACCATATACTTGGAAGTCTACTTAATAATCGACTCTTAATTCTATTATTTACTCCAATATATAGACTAATAGCTATAAATCGGGCTATAATTTCTAAATTATTAGGGTTAAATGCTTGTAAAGTGAGATATTAAAAAATTATTACAACAAATTCATTTTTAAATTAGCTAAGTTTATGTATTTTAGTTTTTTATGATATTGATAAATTGATAAAAGATATGTTAGTAAATGTTGATTATAAAGAAAGTGTTGCTATTTGTAGATACCACGAAACTAAGATGTCAAATTTAGAGCATTCACATCTTAGAGATACGGTAGAGAAGTTGTACGATACTAATGTTAAGCTAATAGCAATGGATTTAAGTAAAGTTACCTATATTGGAAGCCCAGGAATAGGAGCTTTGATTTCAATTAACGACTATTGTATAAAATTACAAGAGAAATTTGAAGATGAAGTATATAAATTTGTGATTTTTGGACTAAATAGTACGAACACTACACTATTTAAAATGCTACGAATTGATACCTTTATTAAAATTACAAACAACGAAGAAGAAGCGATAGAATACCTTAACTCTTAAGAATTCATTTATCATTATTTGAATTTAATAATGTTAGAAAAGAGTATCAATTTTTAATATAAAGTGATAATATAACAATCTTTTATTGTACTATATAATAAGCACTATTCCGATTTTAAAAGTGTCATAGTTTAAGGTATGCTCTGAAGGAAAAGGTGCATATCCATCATATCTTCTTAGTTCAGTTAATATGAATGAAGCAATATTTTTGTATATCATTTTAATAAATGGATAAGAATTTTTAAACGTAGCTTCAAGCTCTTTCTCAAATAATTCAGGTCCTCTTTGAATGATATTATCAACAATAAAAGACCCAAACCATGGTATAAATTGAAAATCAGGAAAATAATAAGCATGCTCGTAATTTATTTCTAAATTTAATACATCATATAGTTGATATGTTAAACCTGTTTTGTATAATGACCCAAATTTAAATCTTTCATCAAATCGTTTGATAAAATCAATATCATTCTCATTGCCAGAAAAATAATCTACATCAATTCTTATCCATGTTAGTGCGGTAGAGTGGTTGAAATATAATCTATTATCAAGCAAATTTATGCCATACCCATCATTCAAACCAAATCCAAATCGCCACGAATCGGTAACTATACCATCTAATTGAAATTTAAATGTTTTAAAATTTGTAGAAGTATTGCTAATAAAGGCATACTCTCCTTGATGAGAAAACATATCTTTAAATTTAATCTTATCATTAACCCTGATAAAACCATAATAAAAATCAAGATTGTGAATTTCAGAGAATTTAGTAATACTTTTTTGGTTAATATCTGTAAAAGAGCGTCCATAAAAGGCTGATAGCAATGTTTTATTTTTAACATAATCTGGTTTAGAATAAAAGTTCTTCAAAAAAGACTCCCATCTACTTTCGCTTTCTACTAATATATCATTTGCTATAGAAGAAAATGTCAAATTGCAAAAAACAAATACCACCACTAATACAATTTTCATACTTATGTTTTTAATTTTCTTTATTTTTAAAGTTTGTAAGTATAAAAACGTCAAGAATATGAAAAACTTGTTAATAATCGCTTATTACTTTCCGCCATCTGGAGGTCCAGGTGTTCAAAGAGTATTAAAGCATACCCAATATTTATCTGAATTTGGATATAATCCAATTATTTTAACTGTTGAGAACGGTCAATTTCCTGCTAAAGATGAAACTTTGTTAAAAAAAATACCGGAAAATATATTAGTTTATAGAACTAAAATCTATGAACCTTATGATTTGTATAGAATGTTCACTGGCAAAGAAAAGGGTGCAGCTGTTGATGTTAACGTAATACATAAAGATGGTGCCAAGCTCAAGGGGAGTGAAGTAATAGCAGAGTTTATACGCTCTACATTTTTTATTCCTGATGCACGAATAGGCTGGCTTCTAACCGCAAAAAGTAAAGCCTTAGAATTAGTTGAAAAATATAATATAGAAGCTGTTTATAGTTCTTCGCCACCTTATACTTGCTCATTGATTGCAAGATATGTAAAGAGAAAGAAGAATATTCCTTGGATAGCTGGATTTAGAGATCCTTGGACGGATTTTATTTCTACACCTAAGAGGTGGTTTTTACCTAAGCTCATTGATAAAGCAATGGAGCATAGTGTATTTAAAGAGGCAGACTATGTAGAAGTAGCTTGGGAGGGGATAAGTAAAGATGCACTAAGTAAATATCCTGATTTAAATGAATCTAAATTTATCCATATCCCCAATGGTTTTGATAGTAATGATTTTACTATTGCAACTTATCCTAAGAGCAGTAAGTTCATTTTAACATATACTGGCTCGATGTACGGCAGAAGAAACCCAGAGGCATTATTTAAAGCTTTCAATTTATTGATTAATAATGGTGAAATAAATATAAATGATTTTCAAATTAATTTTATAGGTCGCTTTGGGAATGAAATTTATCAAATGATTGACAATTCTGGCTTCAAGGAATCTATCAATATAATTCATTACTTGCCTCATAGTGAAAGTATTAAAGAATTACAAAAAGCTGACGTTTTGCTGTTGATAGTGGATGAATCAAAAGAAAGCGAGGAGATAGTACCTGGCAAAGTATATGAATATATGGGTATTAAAAAGCCAATCTTAGCTATAGCGCCTCTAAATAGTGCTATCCATAAATTATTAACAGAAACGAACACCGGTCTATTAGCTCATCAGTCTGATATTGGTGCAATAGCCACGAATATCAAAGAATATTTTGAAAAATGGAAGAATAACTTACCATTATATTCTCCGCAACTGAGTTTAATTAATAAGTATGAGAGGAAAAATGCGGCCAAAGAATTAGCAAATCTTTTAAATCAAACATTAAAGAATGAATATCGTCTCTAATCCCGATATATGTAGTAGAATAGAAAGCGATTTTAGAAATGCCAATATATAATTATAAATGTGATACTTGCAAAAAGAATTTTGAAATTAAGCAATCTATCAATGATAAGCCATTAGAAATTTGCCCAGACCCAAATTGTAAAGACCAAGATGGGGAAAGAGGGAAGATACATAGGGTCATTAGTAAGAATATTGGACTCGTATTTCAAGGCTCAGGCTTTTATATAACTGACTACGCTAATAGCCACACAAAAAGCCCAACAGCTACGAATAATCATAATACCAATGTTAGTGAAAAACCAAATTCAGCCGTTGCAAGCTAAATACAAGATAAACATAGTATTACAAATCAATATAAATAGCAGTAGAGCATTGTTAGTGCCTACTGCGGTATTATTCTATTCTACATGCTAATTAATTCTAACAAACTTCCCTGTATAGTTTAAATACCTAATATAATATATACCTTCTTTTAGTGCAGATATATCAATTTGAATTTCATTTTCTTTCATCGTTGATGCAATTATATAATTGCTTAAATCTTGCCCTAATGCATTAAATACTTTTAGCTCTGATTTATGAAACTCTGCTTGATCTGTTTTAATATTTAAAATATACTGGCTTGGGTTAGGATAAAGTGAAAAATTATGACTACTCTCTTTATCTTTTATTGAAGAGATTAGTAGGCTATCTATAATTATTCTAACAGGTTTCTGGATACTGTTAATAGTAAAGTAATTAGACTTTACTATACCACAAGTATTCCAGAATTTGAAATAGTAAGTTCCGTCAGCAAGCGTCAAATCTGGTCCACCTAAATATATAATTTGATACTCATCATAAATATTAGTAATCTTTTTAGAAATGGAGTTTCCCATTGGCTCATTATCTTTATTAAAGATTTGGTAGCTAAAGATATCGCCAACTACATTAACGACGATTGCGTCTTTTTTTATAAATTTCCCATCAAGGTACATAGTATCTGGTAATTGCCTTGTTATTTTAGGCACTATATTTACTTGCAAATATACTTTACCTAAAAATTTGGATACTCCGCTTAATAAGGTTTTATAATATACGTAATATGAACCCTGATCCTTGCTTGTTAATTTGTTGATAGTGAGTTTATTAGTAGTTACATTTTTATATTTATTGCTTTCTTTTATCTCTTTATCCTTGAAATACCAAACGTAACTATATTTATTGGTATTTTTGCTTATGCTATCAGAGATTAACTCAACATCTGAACCCTCGCACGAAAATATATCTTTGTACCCCCAAACTACAGTAGCTTTCTTAGACCAAGTAGTGCCACATTCGTTTATTATCTCGCACTGGTATTCGCCAACATCAGACATCTTGGCTGGTATAATTACGCCATTGCTGCCTAAAAAGTAATTAGATGAATAATAATTGTTCGTTGAACGTACTAAGGTATCGTTTCTATACCAATTGAATTTACAAATGCCACTATTTTTTACTGTTACTCCTACATAGGTTTGCCCATGGTATGTGGGATGTAACTCTCTATCTAAAATTGTATAATCAGCTGGTTGTACTAAGATTTCAGGCTTCGTTTGTGCTTGTAGATAAAAGTGGTCGCTCCTTTTAAACATATTTAGTTCTTTACTTGTAACCTTTAGATAGTAGGCTTTATTATCTTTACTATTGACATTTTTTATAGTGAGTTTATTAGTTTTGGTCCCAATATATTTATCAGATTCATTAATCTCTTTAAGCACAGGGTTGAACCACTGTAAATCCAATGTAGTACCAGAGTTATTTTCGATTTTAACTTCAAATGTAACGTCGTGCCCCTCGCAATCCTCATAATCCTTAGAGATATTAGTTAGCTTAAAGTATAAATTATCGCTTAATATTGCAATTGCTGTATCATTACCACACTCTCCCTGTGCAATACAATAATATGCGCCTTTATCTGCATATTTCATAGTATTGATTGATAAAATTTCTGTTGTAGTTCCTGAAAATTTATTGTCATCTTCAATTTTAACTAATTTGCTTATATCCCACAAATCACTTTCCGGCAAAAAATACCACTGTAATTTTACGTTGTTCTCGGCATTTAGATTTGTATGAATTTTTGTTTCAAATATAGCATTGGTATTAATATTGAATAAAACATTTTTTGCTTGCTTAATGAAAATTGTTTCTGTGGCGTTATATAATACTATATCTTCAGATTTTACTATTTTCTTGCTAATAGAGTCGCTTACAAAACAATTATAAATACCTGACTTGGTATAATCAAAATTCTTTATAGTAAGTATTCTATAATGTTCGTTCTCAATTACCTGGTTATTATAGGTCCAAATGAATTTAAGATTACTTCCATCAACATCAACCCACAAATTCGCACTATCCCCATTACACACGATTTTGGATTTTGATTGATTACTTATATTCAAATCGAATCCAAAGGCATTGATTTGTACAATAACAAAACAGAGGATTAAATATTTTTTCATAAAATGTACTCCTAACTTATCCTAATAGACAACTGAAGCTTTGATTTGTAACAGTTTTTTTTTTTTTTGAATGCACTGAATAAAAAATATATAATAACAATCTATAGATAAATAAGATAGTTACATTCTAAATTGAAGTGTGATTTTTTTTCTTAAAGTGAACTATTGCTAATATTTAAAGATTTCAATAATTCAAGATAAGAATCAGAATTTATTAATTCCTTAGATTTAAGAGTATTTAGTAGTAGTAGAGAGTATTCACTATAAAATTTTTGAAATTCAGGTAATTTTTCTAAGGCAGTAATGTGTCTTCTAATTGTAATATTATCTGCCCTAGCAATTGGACCAGTGATAGGAATATTTTGATTATTTTCGTTTTCAAAGAAATTATGAACTGTTTGATGGACAATGGGAGCTAAGAATACCTCCGGTTTTAAGTCAATATCCCCCAATAATTCTTTTGTATTAGTTAGTAAACCCATCAGAAAATTTGAAGCTATTATTGCAGAAATATGATATAAATCTTTCTGTTCTATTGCCTTTTTACTTAGTTTGATAGGAACTCCATCAATTGCTTGAATAAGTTGGCTAATTAGTAGGAAGTCAGATGCCGAAGAATCGATGCCCCAAGCTATTTTTTTCAAAGTACTAATATCAAATTTATAGAAAGTTTGGAAAGGGTGAGCGGCGGCAATGCCTGCCTTAGCAACGGACAAGTCTTTTAACACTTCTTTTGTTAAAGACCCAGAGGTATGAAATATAATAGTATTGTCTAATGGAATAGTTAATCTTAATAAATCTATAACTACATTTTGAATTTGGTTCTCTTGCGTTGCAATGATTATAAAATCAACCTTATCTGTAATACTAGATATATTATCTAATATTATAGTGCTATCTATTCCATTATCAAGTAAACGCTGTAATCTGTTGCTATTTCTGTTGATTATATATTTTAGTAAGTTCTGCTGATGAAGTCTTATTGCTAATAAAGCTCCTACTTGTCCAGACCCAATTACACCAACGCTCCCTTGCTCTAACATTATATTTTTTCTTGAATAATATATGTTTCCTTAGAATCTTTAATTATATAGCCAAGCTCTTCTAATTTGTTTCTATAATTATCTGCATCAGTAAATTGTTTATTTAACTTTGCCTGCCACCTTTTTTCAGCTAATTCAAGAACTTCGGCAGGGAAATTAATTACTTCAATATTCCTTGATTCAAAAACCCATGAGCCAAAAATCAAATTTAATTTCTTCATTAAGGTAATTAGTTTATCTTTACTATCTTTATCTAATTCATTTATTTTGATGGAGTTAATAATATTAAAAAGTTCAGCTAATGCTTTAGGCGTATGCAAATCATTGGCTAATTGACCAAAAATAACTTGTTGCATATCATCAACATTAATACTTATTTTGCCATAAATAGTATCATCAAATAATTCATAGATAAACTCTTGAATGCGTTGCCTAGCTTTCTTAGTAGATTCTATACCATTGAATGTAAAATTATACTTAGTTCTATAATGTGTAGATAGCATTGCAAAACGAATATCAATCGGATTTAACCCTTTATTGAGCAAATCCCTGATAGTATAAAAATTTCCTAATGATTTAGACATTTTTTGACCTTCAACCTCTAAGAATTCGTTGTGCAGCCAATAATTTGTAGGCTCATATCCATAACCTGCTTTTGATTGGGCAATTTCATCTTCATGGTGAGGAAATTTTAAATCTACTCCGCCAGTATGAATATCAAATGGCAAACCTAAGAGTTCATATTCCATAGCAGAACACTCTATATGCCAACCAGGCCTACCAGGGCATTTTATGCCATCAAGCTCATAGTCCCAAGATGGCTCACCGTCTTTTTGGGCTTTCCATAATACAAAATCACTTACGTTTTCTTTTTCGTATTCATCAGAATCAACTCTTGCACCTGAAATAAAATTTTCAAAATCTATATTAAATAATTTGCCATATTTATCATCGTTAGCCCACTTTTTAACATTAAAGTATACAGAACCATCATTTATATAAGCATAACCATTTTTAAAGATTTTTGAAATCAACTCTTGCATTTCTTCTATGTAGTCTGTTGCAAAAGGGAGAGCATAAAAATCCTCGATATTTATACCTAAACTACTTATATCTTCAATAAAATAATCAAAATATAAATTTGTAAAACTATTCAAATTATCTATTGCCGAATCGCCTTGAACTCCCATTTCAGCTATCCAATTACTTGAGCCTTTTTTGCTGCCGCGAATTGTCTTGTCATCAATATCCGTTATATTCATTACCCATTTCAAATCGTATTGACCAACAACTCTAAGCACTCTCTGCAATAAATCAGCAAACAAAAAAGCTCGCATATTACCAATATGCGCAAAATTATAAACTGTTGGCCCGCAAGAGTACATTTTAACTTCATTGCTATTAATAGGCTTAAAATATTCAATTTGTCTTGTAGCAGAATTATATAATTTGATTTCCATTTTCATTTACTTTTCTCGATAGTTTACTATTAGAGACGTTTGATAATAAAGCTTGTTTAAATATAATTGATAGTGGTTTGTTAACGAACTTAACTTCATAGAACTTTTTTAAATAATTTAAGTAATAGTTATCTATTACATTGAAAATTAATGATAACATTATAAGCGAAAATACATTTAATAATTGATTGCCACTTAAATAATTAACTACAATGTAAATCATCAAGATATAGAAGAGTATCATTTGTAGTCTACGTTGGCTATCGTCAATGTTTGTATATCTATCCCGGAATACTAAGAACTTGATGCTTTGAAATAAAAGTAAGGCAGAAAAACTAATATATGCAAAAAAACCAATTATCCCAGTTTCAGCTAATACTGCCATTATAGTAATATCGGCAAAGAACCAACCATCAGAATATGGGCTGGCAGAAGTTAAGCCTAATCCAGTGCCAATAATAGGGTTATGTGTAAAAATATTAAACATAGCGCTAGCATTGTCGGAACGACCTGAAAATGACTCTCCTTCAATTGCGCTTACCTGGTTAGTAAGTAAAAATTGAATTACACCATAAATACGTTTATAAAATAATTCAAAGATACTTATGCCAAAGTATAAGGTAACTATTTGGTCTGCAATTATTAGAAATATTATTAAGAAAAAAAGTATTTTAACGAATAATTTTAAATTTTTAAATTTCTCAAATAAGATAATACTCCCAATAACTAAGCCAAAGGAAGTTAAGCCAGTAAGAGAAAAAGCCAATAATAATCCTAAAATTGTAGATATTACCGAAGTAATAGTTAAAAATTTACTTTTTAAAAATGGCTTGAAATTTTGTATATAAGGTATTATCAAAAAAACTAATACTAAGGCATCAAATGCTGCTAATGCACTCGGCTCAGAAAAAATTGAAGTTGCTCTAAAAAAATTTCCAAACTTTAAGCTAATCTGCGAAACATCTTCTAAATTATCATACATACCACGCGCTAAATAAGCATTGTTGCCAATTTCTAACCAAGCTAAAGGTAAATTAAGCCCTCTGGCAATAATTTGATAGATACCAAATATATTGATAAATATAGAGGCAACTATCCAAATTTTTATAAAATTTTCCCATGTCTCATTTTTGTTAGAAATTAAAATATTAATTGTTAAGAAAAGTAGGGAGAAATGATAATGCGATAAAGATTTAATAAATTGAGTCATTTCTCCAGAAATGCCTCTACTAATAGGAGCAAACCCAGAGATTAATGTGATAATGTAAAATAAAAATAAGAATAAAATAGCTGGATTTTTTGAGATTTTTATTGTCTTACCATCCCATATAGTATACTTAATAAAATATAAGAACATTCCCATGGTAATAACGTCGCTAAACGTTACACCAGTAGAGCCTAAGCTAAAAATTTGGTATATTTCCAAAAAAAATGATAAAGCAAAAAGAGAAATTGCAGTTGGCATTTATATTATATCAATCCATTTTTATATTTATCAGTTAATCTAATAATCATATCTTTAGTCATTGATTGTAAATCAAAATTAGGAGACCAGCCCCACTCATTTCTTGCGCTTGAATCATCAATAGATTGAGGCCAACTATCAGCAATTGCTTGGCGATAATCTGGGTTATAACTAATTTCAAATTCAGGTATGTGTTTTTTTATTTCATTCGCTAAGGTTTGAGGGTCAAAACTAAATGCAGCTAAATTATAGTCGCTATGATGATCTAATTTGTCAAAATCCGCTTCGGCTAAATCAATAGTAGCTTTAATACAATCTGGCATATACATCATTGGCAGAATAGTATTTGCTCTCAGAAAACAATTATATTTCTTATTTTTTACTGCTTCATAGAAAATTTCGACAGCATAATCAGTAGTGCCGCCACCAGGTAAAGTCTCGGAAGAAATAATACCCGGATAACGAAGCCCTCTGCAATCTAACCCAAATTTGCTAACATAATAATCGCATAATAATTCACCAGCTACCTTTGTGATACCGTACATCGAGCTTGGTTTGAGGACCGTTTCCTGTGGAGTGTTTTCTTGCGGGGCATGTTTCCCCCAAACAGCAATCGAACTTGGGATAATCACCCTATTTAATTTGTATTTTACGCCAATTTCTAATATATTTAATGAACCATTCATATTGACGTTCCAACAGAAAAGCGGATCTCTTTCGCCAGCTGCCGAAAGAATTGCAGCTAAATGAAAAATAGTGTCTATATTGTATTTATTAACGACATTTTCAATGCTTTCTCTATTAAGAACATCTATACATTCATAAGTGCCCGAATTAGCAAAGTGCTCTGGTGGATTATTCCTTATATCGGAAGCAATTACGTTGTCAATACCATATTTTTTTCTTAATTCTTGGGTTAATTCTGAACCAATTTGGCCTAATGCACCAGTTATCAAAATCTTTTTTATTGATTTACTCATAAGGAAAACATACCATCAATTTATTTACTAAAGAATATAGCAAAAGTATTATTTTTTTTTAAATGATTATAGTAAAATTGTTGCTATAAGCTCAAAAACAAATATTATTATAATTTTCACGTCGAATATAACAAATGTTGTAAATTGGAAAATTTATGGAAGGAAATTTCTCAAGCAGAGTAAATGATGTAATTAGACTAAGTAGAGAAGAAGCTATTAGATTAGGTCATGATTATATTGGAACTGAACACCTGCTATTAGGTATTATTAGAGAAGGGGAAGGTTTAGCTGTTAAGATTTTAAAGAATCTAGGTACTGATCTATATAAATTAAAAAGAAGTATAGAAGATACGGTTAAATCTAATAGTGGTACTATGACAATTGGTAACATTCCTTTAACTAAACAAGCAGAAAAAGTATTAAAAATTACATATTTAGAAGCAAAATTATATAAGTCAGATGTTATTGGGACTGAACATTTGCTGCTTTCTCTATTGAGAGACGAAGAGAATATCGCAGCTCAAATATTAGCTCAATTTGCAGTCTTTTACGAAAATTCAAAGAAAGAATTAGATAATATTTTGAATGGTACTCCAACAGCACCTAAGCAAGTAGCTCAAAAGACTAAAAATAGTAAAGAAAAGCCAAAGACACCTGTCTTAGATAACTTTGGAAGGGATTTAACTAAGTTAGCATTAGAAGGAAAGTTAGACCCAGTTATCGGTAGAAGTAAAGAAATAGAAAGAGTATCTCAGGTCTTATCTAGGAGGAAGAAAAATAATCCAGTCCTTATTGGTGAACCTGGTGTAGGCAAAACAGCTATTGTTGAAGGATTAGCTTTACAGATAGTTCAAAAGAAAGTATCACGCGCATTATTCGATAAAAGAATTGTTACCTTAGATGTTGCATCCTTAGTTGCTGGCACCAAATACCGCGGGCAATTTGAAGAAAGAATGAAAGCTGTACTTACAGAATTAGAAAAAGCTACCGATGTAATTTTATTTATTGATGAGATTCATACTATTGTTGGTGCTGGAGGTGCTTCAGGCTCTTTAGATGCTTCTAATATGTTTAAGCCTGCACTAGCAAGAGGGGATATACAATGTATTGGTGCAACAACTTTAGATGAGTATAGGCAATTTATTGAAAAAGATGGAGCTTTGGATAGGCGTTTTCAAAAAGTATTGGTTGAGCCACCTACCGCAGAAGATACTATCACTATCCTCAATAATATTAAGGATAAATATGAAGAACATCATAATGTAGCTTATACAGATGAAGCTATTTTAAGTTGTGTTCATTTATCTGATAGATATATATCAGATAGAATGTTTCCAGATAAGGCTATTGATGTATTAGATGAAGCTGGTGCTAAAGTGCATTTAGCTAATATTGTAGTACCTAAAGATATAATAGAGTTAGAAGAAAAGATTAATACTATTAGAAATGATAAAAATTTAGTAGTTAAAAAGCAAAACTTTGAAGAAGCAGCTAGATTAAGAGATGAAGAAAGAAAACTTCAAAGCGATCTGGAGCAGGCAAAAATAAATTGGGAAAGTAAATCTACCGAAAATGTATTTCCTGTTACCGAAGACGATGTATCGGATGTAGTAGCAATGATAACAGGTATTCCTGTAAACAAAATTGCCGAATCAGAAACTAATAAATTATTAAAATTATCAGACGACTTAAAGCAATACGTTGTAGGGCAAAATGATGCTATTGATTCGCTGTCTAAAGCGATACGTAGAGCAAGAGCTGGACTTAAAGACCCAAAAAGACCAATTGGTTCATTTATGTTCTTGGGTCCCACAGGTGTTGGTAAAACTGAATTAGCAAAAGCGCTAGCGCGTGTAATGTTTAATACAGAAGATGCTTTAATTAGAATTGATATGAGTGAATATATTGAAAAGTTTTCTGTTTCGAGATTAGTTGGTGCACCTCCTGGTTATGTTGGTTATGAAGAAGGCGGACAATTAACCGAAAAAGTTAGAAGAAAACCATACAGTATTATATTATTAGATGAAATCGAGAAGGCTCACCCAGATGTATTTAATATATTATTACAAGTTTTTGATGATGGTATTTTAACTGATGGATTGGGTAGAAAGGTGGATTTTAAGAACACTATAATTATAATGACTTCAAATATTGGCACTAGAGATGTGAAAGCTGGTGGTAAAATTGGCTTCTCTGCAAATAAGGAAAAAGAAGATTTTGAAAATGTTAAGTCTATTATAGATGAAGCAGTTAAGAGAATGTTTAACCCAGAATTTATTAATAGAGTTGATGATTTTATAGTATTCCACCAATTAGATAAATCTCATATTTATGGTATTATTGATATTCAATTACGTGAATTAATGAAACGTATTAAAAATAATAAAATGGAATTAATTTTATCTGATAAGGCAAAAGATTTTCTTGTTGAAAAAGGGTATGACCAAAAGTATGGAGCTAGGCCATTGCGTAGATCTATTCAGAAATACGTTGAAGATGAGTTAGCTGAACTTATATTAAGGGAAAATCTTGGTATAGGAGCTACGATTTCTGCCGATTATGATGATATAAATAAGAACTTAAAGTTTACTTATGTACCAGGTGAAACTGTATTAGATGAAAAGTTAATGACTCAACAAAGATTAAAGACTTTAGAAGAACCTATTAATTAGGTTAATTGTAAGATAATTAAAGGTTTACTAAATATTAAAAGATACACAAGGGGGCATATGCTCCCTTGTATTGTGTTGGGTAATTATTTTTGATAGATTGTATATAACAAATGATATTAATAATAGCATATATTGCAATTTTACTCTTTATAATAAGGAGTTTGCTGATTTTTATTGGCGCCAGAAAAACCAAAAGAAAGTCTGTTGAAGATTTACAATTAGATTATCAGCCATTTGTATCAATAATTGTTCCTGCCCGTAACGAAGAAAATAATATAGAGAATGCAATAACTTGTATTAGCAAATCAAATTATCCTATTGATAATTATGAGATTATTGCAGTAAATGATCGTTCAAAAGATAACACGTTGAAAATATTAGATAAATTAGCTTTAAGTATTCCTAATTTAAAAATTATAAATATTAGCGAAGCAAATAAGAATAATAATTTGAGAGGTAAACCAGGAGCATTAGACTATGGAATTAATATATCTAAAGGTGAATTGATACTAATGACTGATGCAGATTGTGAAGTAAATCCGAAGTGGATTTCTACAATTGTAAAGTATTTTTCAAACCCTAAAGTTAATATTGTATCCGCTTACACGACGCTTAAGGGAGATAGAATTTTTGATAAAATACAAGCCGTTCAATGGGTATATCTTCACAAAATGGCAAGCGCAGGTCCGGCATTTAATTATCCTTTAGGTTGTTTTGGAACTAACCTTGCAATTAGACGTAATATATATAAAGAAATAGGGGGTTATAGCAAAATACCATTTTCAATAACTGAAGATTATGCATTATTGAAGACAATAATGAAAATGGGTGGGATTGCTACCTATATAACCAATCCTGATGCTGTAGTTGAAACTAATCCTTGTAAATCCTTTCCAGACTTAGTTTCCCAATTAAGGAGATGGGGTAGAGGTGGTTTAGATCTTAAATGGGTTGCATTTTTCTTTGTATTAAGTTCTGTAGCAGTATGGGGTGCTTTGCTTGCGACATTATTTAGTGGACAATATTTATTATTTTTGATATTATTAACAGTTAGATTGGTAAGCGATTCTATCCTTATCAGCCAAGCGCTCATTGGTATTGGTAAAAGCAATATAGTAAAATGGACGTTGCCAGCAGTAGCTTTCTTTCTTATTATGGAATTACTTATACCGCCCCTTGTATTTAAATCAAATATTAAGTGGAAAGATCAAATTTTTAAATAAGTTAAATTAAAGTGTTTTTTCTACAAATAGCAGCAAAGGTACAAAATTGGCAGTGCCGCCCTGGCTTTATATCAAAAATTCCACTATTGATATTATCAACGATGTGGCTTGCGTGCTGGATTGAATTATCAATTACTTCATTAATGTTTTTAATATTCTTTTTTGACCTTGGGCTGACTTCTTGCTCTATTAATTCATCATCATATAGTGCAAATTTATAAAAAACGCTATTTTTATTTTCATAAAACTTAGTAGTAGGATAGTATACTGCCCCATGGTAATCAACTTGTAATTTATTTATTGCCTCTTGTCCCTCTAATATCTTTTTGAAAGCATACATATATAAAGGCATTTGTAATGACTCGCCTTTGATAATTGAAGAATATGAATGTTTTTTGCCTAAGACCATTTTATAGTCTGCAACATTAAATTTAATTACGTTATCTCCTTCTTTTAATTCAATCCTATCAATCTTACCACGTAATCTAAATTTATTATCTATAAGTACTGCTGTTTCTTTTTTAAAGCCAAAAGCATATTCAAATAAAGCTGGTTTATAAAATTTATCGTCAGATTGTCTTTTTAACTCCTTCTTTAACCATTGTAATAGCTTGCCCTTATTATCACTTAAACCTGGGTATTCGCCTAACTCTTCTCTAAAATCAAATCCTAACATTTCATTATAGAATAAATCAAAGAATATATCGGAGTCTTTAAATTCTTTGAAAATTGCATGCGCTATATGAATAAATAAAGTATAGATTTCATCTTGTTTTTGTGTGCATAGCTTGATTGTATTAAATGTAGTATTAGAATTATCAGATGCTATATCCTCTTTTAAGCTATTATAAAATTTAAATAGAACATAATGAATTAAATCTCCTTTTTCTAAAGAAGACAATTCCTTGTTAGTGTCTTTTTCTTCTTGAATTTTTAAAACTTTTGATACATAGTATTTATAAGGGCATTCATTGTAGTTTTCAAGAGTTGATATTGATAATATACTATTACTATCTATATTAAAATTATAATCTACTTGAGGGTTATCGGAGAGGATACGAACTAGAGGTAGTGTAGATTTCCTGTTAGCTAAGTAATTAAAATACGTATCATGCTTATCGTGTAGCGTTTTAAATCGTTCCTCTTCAATTTCGCTGATATTAGTTAAATAACTAAACCATTTCATATGCTCAACGTTGTTGTAGGATATTTTATAGAGTGAATGCTTGTCTATGCCAGTAATTTTATATAATGATAATAAAAAGTGCGATGGCACCAAGTCATTATTATCCATTTTACTAGGATAAGTAATAAATAGCTTATAACCTTGTTGAGCAGAATTATTAGTCAGAAATTGATAAAATTGTACTTGTTCTGAATTATAGTGTCGTTCTTTAGAATTGGGTATGTCTTTGCCAATAAATGAATCTGTTTTGAAGGCAATAGGTAGATTGCCTTCAAAAGCTCCGCATAAGATAGAGACTTTATATGGAATACCTCTTGTTTGTTCAATAGAGGTTATATCTACTCCGTAGTTTACTTTTTCATGAATATTATATTTTTCACCGCTAACAGCAATCTTTAACCTTTCAATGAGCTCATAAATACTAAATTTGATATTGGGATTTAGCATATTATTGATGTAATTTATCTCATTAAGTAGTTTTATAAATTTATTGATAGATTTAGATAACTTTTCTATTTCATCAATTGTAAAATTAATATGTGATGTATATAGCCCTTTAGTATGTATTTCAAATGTCCTCTTATAAAAGTCTTTAATCTTTTCAATGACTCCTAACCTATCTATAATATTATCTTTGACTAAGTTAGTAAACTCATCTGAAGTAAGATCAGTTTTACCATTTAATTGTGGTAATTTTGAGTTAATAATTAAAAAATCATTTTTTGCTTTAATTACATTAGCTAATTCATGTTTTAATAAATTGATTTCAAATTCTTCGGCAGCATCCTCATTCTTTTGATTAATTCTGTGATTCAGATAGTTTATTCTACTGTCAAACTTATTGTCCCAAGGGTACCTTAATAATTTAAAAGCAGAAAATACCCTGATTAAATTATCGATATCAATGTGTACATCTTCTTTTATATTCTTTTCAAAATTTACAAGTGGATTTTTTAGTATTTTGATATAAGTGTCTCGGTGATAATCATTTGTTATTAATTCTAATACATTGAATATCAAAGTGATTATGGGTGAACTTTTAAGTTCGAACCTATCAGAGATGTTATGAGGAATTCTCTCTTTATTAAATTCATTTCTTATTAAATCGGTATATACTGATGGCTGACGCGCTACAACGCATATCTCATTTGCTTTGTATTTATCTTCGATAATCAATTTTTTTACTAATTTAGCTATAAATATCACTTCATTATTTATATCGTCAAGCTCATAAATAGTTAGCTTGTCGTTTAGTTGTGAGTAGTTCATAATACTCTTTTCAATAAACAAATGCTTACGCAGAAAAGTGTTAATATTAAGCTGTGTTGGATCTTGCTTGCCATTAAGCTCGTCATTCATGTCATCTTCAAAAGACTTAAATCTTTGCGTTTGTTCAAGCCAGTTTACTATTTCCCTCATATTGCTATACAAAGGACCATTCTTTGAAGAAAAGTCAATATGAATTGCTAAAGGAATATTTGAGTAGCCAAACTTTGATAAAAAATCAATCTCGGGCTTTTTAAAATCAGTGAAGCCGTAAACAAAAATAACTATATCACGATTGTCAAAAACTAATTCCTTAATACTATTAGGGTTTAGTAAATTTACATCACTTAGCTTTTGGCTTACTAAATCTATTAAAGCTGGCAAATCAAGTAACTTACTTTTTAATAAATATTCAAATTCTTTGTAAATCTGATAAATATCTTTTAGACGACCTAAATCATAAGAATAGTCAATACCGCCCTCGATAGAAGTAGCAATTACTTCAATATCCTTCATTAAATCATTTACCCTGATACCATCTTCCTTTAGTCCATAGATTGTATCTGATAAGCGTTTTACTAAATTTAAATTCATTTTCTGTCCAAAGTTACGAAAGAAATGTAAGTCTGCTTTGTTGCATGCTTCCTCAAACTTTGAAAGCCTAAAGGCATCGGAAATTAATACATGTTCATTTTGCTTGAATAATTTTGAATATATAAATTCAGTAAATTTACTTAAATTATATATGTTTAAAGATGGTGTAGGCTTTTTATGGTGCTCAAAATACTGCCTTACAATATGATTATTCAAATATCTTTGCCATTTAGCAGTAGGTAATACTATAAATAATTCATCTATTTTATCTTTAACAATATAGTTACTAATAATTTCATTTAAATTAAGCTGGTTTTTATTAATATCAAATTCTGTATTATGAACTATAATTGGCATTATTCCTCCTCAATTAAGCTATATTATAGAAAGATTTATTTTTCCCATATCTGAATAGTAATTCATTTTTTAATATTTTATTTTCCGATTTAGAAAAGTCAGGATCGCCTATAATTATTTCTTCTACTATAGTTTTTACATTTTCAATGAGTTCTACATCATTTACTAAATCTAAAAAATTGAAATCAGGCAAGCCACTTTGTTTAGTGCCTAACATGTCTCCGGGTCCTCTTAATTTCAAATCAATTTCTGCTAATTCAAAGCCATCATTAGTTTTTTCCATTGCATTCAATCTAATGATAGCTAAGTTCCTTTCAAAGGCTGAATCCTCTTTTTTCTTGTTGATATGAAATTTATAATGTTCTTTTGTCATTAAAAAACAATATGATTGTAGGTCTGACCGCCCAACTCTTCCGCGTAATTGGTGTAATTGGGACAATCCAAATCTATGTGCATCTTCAATTAGCATAATATTAGCATTAGGAATATCTATACCAACCTCAATGACGGTAGTAGCTACTAAAATATGAAATTCTTTATTTAAAAATTTCTGCATTACCTCATCTTTCTCATTCCAAGGCATTTGCCCATGAATTAAACCAATTTTAAGTTCTGGGAATATTTCATTACAAAGAGCTTCGTAATGCTCTGTGGCAGCCTTTAGTTCTAATTTTTCTGATTTCTCAACTAAGGGATATACTATAAAAGCTTGGTAACCTTTCCTAATATTCTCTTTTATAAAATTATAAACCTTGAGCCTATCGCTATCAAAAACAACTTTGCTAATAATTGCCTTTCTATTTTTAGGCATAGATTTAATAATGGAAATATCTAAATCCCCGTAAATTGTCATGCTTAAGGTCCTAGGAATTGGAGTAGCACTTAAGACTAAAATATGTGGGCTTATATCTGTCCTGTCTAATGATAGTTTAGCTCTATCTATTAAGTCTGCTCTTTGTTCTACTCCAAATCTATGTTGTTCATCAATGACAATTAGCGCTAAGTCTTTGTATTCGATGTTACTTTGAAAAAGGGCATGTGTGCCTATAATTATAACAGGTGATTCCTCTTTGATATTAGCAAGTATTTCTTTTTTTAATTTAGATCTAATACTTCCCGTTAATAAGTATATTTTTATGCCGAAGGTACTTAAATAATTACTTAAGCTCCTATAATGTTGCTCAGCTAATATTTCAGTTGGCGCCATTATTAAACATTGATAACCTGCATCAACTACCATAAGCATTGCCAAAATTGATACTATTGTCTTACCAGAGCCAACATCGCCCTGTATTAGGCGGTTCATTGGCTCGTCTGATTTCATATCTTTGGCGATATCATTCAATACTTTTTTTTGGTCTTTGGTTAATTCAAATGGCAAACTATCATATAAAGTTCTTGCTTTAATGCTTTTAGAATCTATCTTTATCCCATTATATTTGTGTTGATAGCCAGATTTAAGTAATTTTACATTTAGCAGATAATATAGAATCTCATCAAATTTCAGCCTATAAATGGCACTCTCTAACTCTTGCTTATCCTCTGGGAAATGTATATTCATAATACTCTTTTCTAAACTGTCTAAATTATATTTAAACAGGATATGTGGCGGTAGAGTTTCAACGATTTTAACTTTATATAAATCAAAAGTATTTTTAATTATTAATCTAAGTACTTTCTGTGTAATATTTCCTTTGACTAACTTATCATTTAAACTATATTTGGGTAAAATCTTCCCTAAATGAAAATTATCTTCGTCTTCTTTGTCTATTTTATCAATATCGGGGTGCGTAAAACTTAATTGCTTATAATCATCTAACTCGGGAACGCCACTTATTAAAAGTAATTCGCCAATACTATAAACTTTTCCAAAAAACTGTGCCCTATTCCAAAAAATTATAGAACAACTATCGCTTCCATCGCTAATTGTTAGTTTTAACATTTCTTTTTTAGAAAAGTTCAGTATTTTCTTATAAGTAATTTTTCCAATTATTGACACTTCGCTTGAAATTTTAATATCATTTATTCCATTAAGGTTAATTTTTATATTATCTCTATTTAATATAAAGTGCTTTAATTCCCTAATACTTTTTACTGCTTCTCTATCAATATATGATTTGGGATAATAGTTTATTAAATCTTCTATTGTTGCTAATCCAGCGCTTTCTAATATTTTTGCGCGACTTGGTCCAACTCCTTTTATATATTGTAGTTCCATATTAACAAATATCCGTCTCATTCATAATTTTAGTAATTTGATTGATAGCACTTTCTACCATCTCACTATCAATTAAAGACATATCGTCTCCATGCTTGGGACTAACTATGAGTGTCTTTTTATTATATGGACCCCATCTGGCAGCACCTATGTGGGGAGTATTAGGGTAAAAACCAATTGTTGCTATATTTAAGGAAGCAGCAATATGTATGATACCCGTAGAATTTGCAATTAAGCAATTACATCGACTTATTAGAGCTATTGTCTCTTTTAAAGATAATTTACCGCAAAAGTTAATAATTTCGTCGGATTGATTAGCTAAACTATCGCACAACTCTTTTTCTTTTTCTAATCCAGTAATTATTAGGCGAAAATTCATAGATAATAGCTTATTTATTACGATACGCCACGTTTCTGATGTTATATCTTTTGCAGAGCCGTTGCTGCCTGGGTGAAGGATTATTAATTGCTTATTATCATTAAAACTTGGGTAAATAGTATCTTTTATATTAATTTGAGGAGCTACAAGATTTACATGATATGTTTCATTCGTAATTTGGCTAATCATTCTTAAATTATATTCTGCTTCGTGAAATTTTGATACTTTTCTATGATCCTTTATTTTAATAGTATATAAAAAGCTATATAATCTATATGCTGTACCAACTCGATATTTAATCCCAGAAATATAAGACTGCCAAATCTCACTGAATTCAGCTCTGGGGAAAAAAATTAAATCAATATTTTCAATTTTGTTGATTTCTTTAATTGTAGTCTCTTCTATATAATATATTTTATCAACAAACTCAATACCTTCTACTAATGGACTTACATAAATAGAGCATATTAATATTGTCTGTACTTGTGGGTTGATATATTTGATGATGCGAAACATTGGTAATGTTAGAACCATATCACCAAGTTTATCAGTTCTAATGATACAAATTTTTTTTAATTGTTGAAATTGCTGTTTACTTAAATTCACTCTATGTAATATATTTAAAGTGTTAATTATTACTTATTATTTATCTTATTTTGTAATATCATAAAATTGAATTACAAAGTTAAAAAAAATATATAATAAAAGCTAATTAGAATTTCTAATACTCAATGATATAAAAGCAATATTTGTAAGAACAAATATCAAGAATAAAATGAAAATTCTGTAATTTTTTAAATATATTGTAACTTTTTACTCGTCTATATAGTATTATATTAACGCAATTTAATAATTATTAAGAATATTTTATGAGATTTACAAAATTTTGGATAGCAAGTTATGTGCTATTTATATGTCTAACAACAGTTTTATACTCACAAACTAATAGAAATGAAGATTTTAAAAGTGGCGAAATCAAAGGAAGAATTATAGATGGCGATACAAAGCAGGGTTTAACAAGAGCCAGTGCAACTTTGCTAAGACAAAAAGATTCCACGATTGCTGGGGGAGCGTATACTGATGAGCATGGGAATTTACTGATAGAAAAAATTCATAGTGGTAAATATTTGTTAAGAATTAATTATGTTGGTTATCAACAACTATTCATCGAATCATTCACTATTTCTTCGTCTAAGCCTACATATAATTTTGGGACAATCGAATTAAATCAAACATCACAATTGACAGATGAAATTACTATAACAGCAGATAAAGATGTCATTCAATTTCAATCTGGCAAAAGAGTAATAAATGTAGACCAAGACATTGCTTCAAAAGGTGGGAATGCTTTAGACGTTCTTAAGAATGCCCCATCTGTAAATGTAGATATTGATGGCAATGTTGCACTAAGAGGTTCAGGGAATGTAAATATTCTTATCAATGGTAAACCAACTACATTTTTAGGGGGTGGTTCGTCTGCATTAGAACAATTGCCAGCCGATATTATAGACCATATAGAAATTATTACTAATCCATCTGCAAAGTATGAAGCGGAAGGGGCAACAGGTATCTTGAATATTGTTTTAAAAGAAGAAAGAGACTCTGGACTTAATGGCTTGGTTAATATTAATATTGGAACACAAGATAGATATTCATCTTCATTAAATTTAAATTATAAAGTAAATGGGATAAATCTTTTCGCTTCTTATTCATTCAATAGGTTTATTTGGGGAATGGGTGGAACTTCTAATAGAGTTACGCAACTACCCGCCGTTAATGACACTTCATTATTGTTTCAAACTTCTGATAGAAATAGGGCAATGCTTATGCATAATGTAAAAGCAGGTTTTGAGTGGAATCTAGATAAAAATCAAAGCCTAATAATAAGCGGTTCGTACAGACCTCGATTTGCTGATGTGAGAGGCTATACTTTAACTAACCAAAGCTATGTGGTTTCACCAAACATAGATACAGTAAGGCGATCTTCTTATGAGGATAGCCATAGCCCTAATTTTGATTTTTCTGCTAACTATAGGCTCAATTTTGATAAAGAGCATTATTTAACAAGTGATTTGTTTTATTCTACTTCAAATGACGACGAATTTACTGATTACGATCAATATTTAAGCTACGATCCATTAAATAATGCATTAGAAAAATCAATTAGTATTGAAAAAGATAAATCTATAGTATATCAAATAGATTATAGTAATAAGTTTAATGAAAATTTTAAAATTGAATCAGGTATTAGAGCTTCATCAGTAGTTAGGGATACTAAATTTGATTATAATAATCAAATTAGTGGTAATTGGCAGTCAGACACAGCACGGAAAAATTATTATGAATATAATGAGAATATAATGGCGGGATATTTCATTTTGTCAGCTGATTTTAATGCGTTGTTTCTACAAGCTGGTTTGAGAGCCGAAAATTCAAATATTATTGGCGATTTAACAAATAAAGGTATGGTAAATAGTCAAACTTACTTTAACTTATTTCCAAGTGCTAATATTAGCTATAAGTTTAGCCCCGCTCTCCAAGTTCAAGCAAACTATAGTCAGAGAATCACGCGACCTCGTGGCTGGTCACTTAACCCATGGACGGATTATACTGATATTTACACTATTAGGTCTGGTAACCCCAATTTGAAGCCAGAATATTCAAATTTATTTGAATTAGGGACTATTCATAATATTGGAGGTATTGCAATAAATCCAGGGTTATTTTATAGATTTACAGATAATGTAATGGAAAGATACCAAAAGATGATTTCTGATTCTGTAATACTATCTACTTGGGAAAATATGGCTAAAAGCCAATCTTATGGTATAGAATTGAATTTAAACGGTCCTATATTTAAATGGATGCGTTTTAACGGTGATATATCGTATTATAATTATAAAATTGAAGGTATAGATGCGAGCAGAGAATCAAGACAAGACTATACTTGGTCATCAAGACTATCGTTTAATATGCTTTTAAGTAAACAATTTAATCTTCAGGTTTCTGGATATTATACTGCACCTACAGTAACGGCCCAAGGCTCAAGGTCAGAAAGTTACTCAGTAGATGCTGGACTAAGATATGACATTTTAGAAGATTTATCTTTGTCATTGAGAGCAAGTGATATTTTTGATACTCAAAAGTTCTATCAAGTATCTTCTGGACCGGGTTTTACTTATAATTTTGATATGAAAAGAATGACTCAATTTATTTCTTTAGGTATTCAATATAAGATAAATCAAGGCATTAAGCAAAAAGAGAGAAGATCGCCTGACGAAAATAATCAACAAAATGATGATTTTTAAAAAATAAATTTGGTAGTAATGTGATTATTGCCTACTTTTGTAATCTCTATCGGTTGGGTAGCTCAGTTGGTAGAGCAAAGGACTGAAAATCCTTGTGTCGGGGGTTCAATTCCCTCTCCAACCACAGAAGCCGATGAAAATCGGCTTTTTTTATTTTTATTGATATTATTTCTTTACTAAGTCAATTATTTAACTTAATTTTAAATCTGAAATATTTGTGTTTTATAAAAGTATTTTTTGATGATAGAAAATAAAATTAGAGTACTGCCAGAATTTATTGCTAATCAAATTGCAGCAGGGGAGGTTGTACAAAGACCCGAATCTGTTGTTAAGGAATTAGTAGAAAATTCTATAGATGCGGGTGCTGATTCTATAGTTGTAATAGTAAAGCAATCTGGTAAAAAACTTATTCATATCGTAGATAATGGACAAGGTATGAATAAAGAAGATTTGAAGTTATCTATTAGAAGGCATGCAACAAGCAAAGTATTTACTTCTGAAGACTTAGAGCAAATTAAAACTTTTGGATTTAGGGGAGAAGCCTTAGCGTCTGTTTGTTCTGTTGCAAATGTTGAAATTAGAACTAAACAATCAGGCTCTGAGTTCGGTTGGCAATTAATTTCCGAACCATTGAAAGACGAACTTATTAATCCCTTTAATGCAGATAAGGGAACGCAAATATTTATAAGAAATTTATTTTATAATGTTCCAGCCAGACGCAAATTTCTCAAATCAGATATGACGGAGTTTAAGTATATCTCTGATACAATGATAAAATTTGCTTTAAGTTATCCAGAAATTAGATTTACTTTTTATGATGATAATGTTCTGATTTTTGATGTAAAAGCAACAGATTTATTTAATAGGATAAATGAAATCTTAGGCTCACAAATTAGCAATAAATTAATTCCTATAAGCTATAAAGATGAACGACTTGAAATAAATGGTTATATTGGTGGACCTGAGCTTGCAAAACAAAATAGGAGTGGACAATATTTTTTTTTAAATCGAAGAGCTATATTTTCACCAACTTTAGCTCACTCAATTAACTCTGTATATGAAAAGATATTAGATAGGAATCAGAAACCATTTTTCATTATTAATTTAACTGTAGATTACAAAAAAATAGATATTAATATACACCCTCAAAAGAATGAAGTAAAATTTGAAGAAGAGAGGTTTATATATAATACTTTAAAAGATGTTGTTAGTTCTGCTTTATTCAATAAACATTTTATTCCGGACTTAAATGAAATAAATATAACGTCTCCATTTATCAATATACAGCTCGATAATGAATTTATTGAAGTGAATAAGGTTACAGGAGAAATTTTAGATACAACGCCTAATAGAGCTTATGATAATTTAAAGAAAAATTATAATTCTACTAGTTATCAAAAAATTGATAATTACCAAGAAGATGAAAAATCAAGATTACTTTATCAAAATAATCAACTAAATTCTGCTTTTGATTTGATTTTCTCAAACAAGCAAGAAGTTATTATAGATAATCCAATTGGAAAGGTATATCAGTTATTAAATAGATATATTATAAATGAATTTAATAATGAATTAGAAATTTATGAGCAAAATTCTACGCATAAGAGAATAATTTATGATTCATTAAAGTCTAACAGTATCAAGTTTGAGACCAATAAATTATTATTTCCAATCAATATTGATATATCCATTGAAGATAAGCCTTTTTTTAAGGAAAATTTAGAATTATTGAATAAAGCTGGCTTTTATTTTAAAATAGATAGTAAACTTTGCTTTTATGAAATCCCATCACTAATATCTGAAGGCAAAGAAAGTGAAGTTTTGAATGATTTAGTTATCCAGTTAATTCAATTACCTAATATTATTAATTTAGATATTGTAGATAATATATATAAAGAAATTTCTAATACCTTAGCTATCAAGGTCGGGCAAGTACTAAGTATTGAAGAGATGAAGGCACTCATAATAAATTTAAAGAAATGTGAACATAAATTAATTGCACCAAACGGAGCGAGAATTTATACAAAACTAAATAGTGAGCAATTTTATCAAAAATTTTTAAGAATTTAGTATCTTCATCTTTTTTAGTAATGGTTCTAAAAATACACCTAATTCAGAAATCATTACACCTATAAATAGTATGCCACCACCAATATACTCTCTTGTTGATAAAATTTCGTTTATAAAGATAATAGCAAATGTCCCAGCAAATAATGGTTCTAACGAAAAGATTAGCGCTGCCTTTACTGGCGTTGTGTATCTCTGAAAGGCAGTATGTATAAACGAAACAGCAAACGATGCCAAAATCCCATTAAAAGCGACTGCAATTAATAAAGAATTACTAATCACGAGCTTATAGTTATTAAAATCAAATAAAAAGAACGATATAATAAATAATAATGTAGAAATAAAAAATTGTAATATTACTAAGTTGGAAGTTAAAGCCATTCCGCTTTTCCCCTTTGTAAAAGTGTCCATCAGGGTAATATAGAAAGCCCACATAATTGTTGAAAGTAAAGTTAAAATATCTCCTATGTTCAAATTATCGAAATCTGGTTTAGTGAAGATATATAAACCAATTGATGCTATAATTACACCAACTTTAGCCCATCTTCCTATTGCTTTCTTTTTGACTAAAAAATATACAAAAGGAGTTATTACGACCGTAATACCAGTGATAAAAGCTGTTTTTGATACCGACGTGAATTTTAATCCATACGTTTGCAATAAAAAGCCCACACCAAACAACAAGCCTAAGACCGTCCCTTGAGCAAGTATTGTCTTGTTTAAGCGTAATAAGTACTTACCAAAAAATATTAAGCTGATGAGTAATGCTAATGATAATCTTAATAATAGAAAAATTGATGGAGTAGTTCCATCTAATCCAATTTTTGTTAAAAGAAATGTAGCGCCCCAAATTATTGTTACTACAAATAAAGCTGATTCGGCTTTCCAAGATTCCAATTTAATACCATATAGTTACTATATTCAAAAATAATATAAAATTAGAATATTTGCGGTAAATACTACAATTGAGTAATATTTTTTGTTAATCTAAAAACTTTTAATTAACTTAGAGTTTAATGTTTTTCAAATTTTTGGAATAATATGAAATCAGAAATTATTGATAGGTTAGTCAGATATGTTAAGATTGATACACAGTCAGACCCTGACAGTCAAAGCACTCCTTCTACTCAAAAACAATTTGACTTAGCAAATTTGTTAGTTAAAGAATTAAAAGAAATGGGTATTGTCGATGCAGAAATTAACGATAAATGTTATGTATATGCTACACTACCATCTAATATACCCAACGATCATCCAGCTTATGGGAAAGTACCCCAAATAGGCTTTATAGCGCACGTAGATACTTCACCAGACTCGAGTGGTACTAATGTACAACCACAAATAATTGAAAGTTATCAAGGTGGGGATATAGTTTTGCCTGCTGATAATAGTGTTGTTATCAGAATGAGTGAAAATAAGACACTTTCAAGATGTATTGGCCATACGATTATAACTACAGATGGAACTACTCTATTGGGTTCTGATGACAAATCTGGTGTAACTGCAATTATGACGGCAGTTAGTCATTTGATAAAAAATAAAGATATTTTACATGGTGATATAAGAATTGGTTTTACTCCTGACGAAGAAATAGGGCGCGGTGCAAACTTTTTTGACGTAGAAAAGTTTAATTGCGAATACGCTTATACAATTGATGGCGAGATGCCTGGAGAAATCAATAAAGAAACTTTTAGTGCTAATGCATGTATTATTAGAGCATATGGTAGGGATATTCACCCTGGCTATGCTAAAGATATAATGATAAACTCAATTAGAGCTATAGCTGATATTATTGCACTTATGCCTCGTGATATGGCCCCTGAAACTACTGATGGCTATCAACCTTATATACATCCTCACAAAGTTACAGGTACAATTGATAAATCAGAATTACAAATTTTATTTAGAGATTTTAAAACTGAAGGGTTAGATACACAAAAAAGTATAATGCAAGGGATTGTAGATAAAGTGCAAGCTAATCATCCAAAAACTCGTATAGAAATGGAAATTGTAGAATATTATAGAAATATGTTAGATGATTTAGAAAGTCAACCGCATGGCTTAGATTATTTATGGGAAGCATGCGAAAGGGTAGGAGCGAATCCATATTGGAGTCCAATACGTGGAGGAACTGATGGTTCACGCCTTACGGCTATGGGATTGCCTACACCAAACATATATACAGGTGGTCAGAATTTTCATAGCAAAACTGAATGGGTTTCTATTGACTTCTTGCAAGTATCTGTTGAGACAATTTTAGAGCTATCTAAAGTATGGTTAGAAAAATCAATAAATAAATAATAATTGGAACTATATGGAACACAATACAAATGGACAGTCAAATTTGCCTGAGAATGCGTATCGGGAACTAAACGTTGGTGAAGAATATCATCCGGTAATGCCTGCTAATACAAATGTACCAGAGATTACACCTTGGTCTGTGGGAATGGGCTTGCTTATGGCAATAATATTTTCAGCAGCAGCTGCCTTTTCAGGATTAAAAATTGGGCAAGTATTCGAGGCAGCAATTCCCATATCTATTATAGCAGTTGGAGCTTCCTCATTTTTCAAGAAGAAAAATGCTTTAGGGCAAAATGTAATTATCCAGTCAATTGGAGCTAGTAGTGGTGTAATAGTTGCCGGTGCAATTTTTACAATACCGGGTTTATATATTTTACAATACAAATATCCTGAAATCCAAGTAAACTTCTGGCAAATATTCTTTTCATCTTTACTTGGTGGTTTCTTAGGTATTTTATTTTTAATCCCATTTAGAAAGTACTTTGTTAAGGATATGCATGGCAAATTCCCATTTCCTGAAGCAACAGCAACAACAGAAATTTTGATAACGGGTGAAAAAGGTGGGAAGCAAGCAGGGATATTAATTGTTAGTGGTTTAATTGGCGGCTTATTTGATTTTATGTTTACATCATTTAAGTTATGGGCTGATGTAATTACTTCCAAGATTATACCTATTGGAGCTACTTTAGCCGATAAATCTAAAATTGTATTAAAATTAAATATTAGCTCTTTAATTTTTAGTTTTGGCTACTTAGTTGGGCTAAAATTTTCTACTATTATTACTGTTGGTTCTCTACTATCTTGGATTGTACTGATACCTCTAATAAATTCTATTGGCGAAATAAGTGCTGGGCAAGGTGGTGTAAATTTCTTTGCATCGATGTCGCCCGATGATATATTTAGGCAGTTTGTAAGACCGATAGGCGTAGGTGCAATAGCTATGGCTGGTATTATTGGGATAATAAAATCATCAGGAGTTATTGGCTCGGCATTTAAACTAGCTGTTGCCGGAATTTTAGGTTCTAAAGAAGGTAAACAAGAAGACGAGTTAAGGACTCAAAAAGATATAAAAATGAGTTTTGTTATAATGCTAAGTATACTTACTATCTTAGCTATTTTTATATTTTTAGTAACTGGAGTGAATATTACTTTAACTCAAGCGGTTATAGCTCTCATAACTTTAGTCGTTGTATCTTTCCTATTTACGACTGTTGCTGCCAACGCTATTGCTATTGTTGGAAGTAATCCAGTTTCAGGCATGACTTTAATGACTTTAATTGTTTCATCTATTGTGTTAGTACAAGCGGGACTGAGCGGTCCTCAAGGAATGGTTAGTGCCCTTGTTATTGGTGGTGTAGTATGTACAGCTCTTTCAATGGCAGGTGGCTTTATAACAGATTTGAAGGTAGGGTATTGGTTAGGAACAACGCCAATTAAGCAACAACAATGGAAATTTTTAGGAACATTATTGTCTGCTGCCACAGTTGGATTAGTTATATATATATTGAGCCAAGCTTATGGTTTTGTCAAAACTCCAGCCTTTCCAGATCCTTTAGTAGCACCACAAGCAAACGCTATGGCAGCAGTAATAGAGCCACTAATGTTGCCTGGAGCTCAAATCCATTGGATGTTGTTTGTTGTAGGTGCTTTGATAGCTGTCTTGATGAATTGGATAGGAATTTCACCTTTAGCTTTTGCGTTAGGTATGTTTATACCATTGGATCTAAATACTCCACTATTGGTAGGCGGTTTAATCTCCCACTTTGTAAAAAATAGTACTAAAAATGAAAAACTATCTGAAGCACGCGTTCAAAGAGGCACATTAATAGCTTCAGGATTTATCGCTGGTGCAGCTCTGTTTGGGGTGCTTGGTGCATTGATTATGTTTGTTAATAATATGGGATGGGCATCAATTAATCTTGGCACAAATATTTGGAAAGAAGGTGATATTGGTGCTGAAATTACTGCGTTAATTGCATTTATAGGCTTATTGGGATACTTTGTTTGGGATATAATGAGAGCAAAAGTAGAAGATTAAAGGTCTATTTTATAAATTGTAAACTTACTCTATTAGGGTAGGTATTAATATTAATTGATAAGGCTAAGTCAATATTAATTATTAACTTAGCCTTATATTTTTTGCCTTTTTTATTGGTTTTAAAACCTATCTCATTATTTGAATTTTACTACTTTTTATTTTATTATCTGTTGTGATAGTTAAAAGATAAGTACCGTTTGATAAATCTAAATTATTTACTGAGATTTTGTTGAAGCCCTCAATAAGATAATAATCTATACTATAAACTTCAATACCCATCAAATCAAATATTTTAATTTGACTTAATTCCTTTTTATTGGAGAGTAATTGAATTTCAAAATTGTCTTCAATAGGATGAGGGGCAATTTTTATGATATTCAACTCTTCAGGTAAATCACCTATACTGTTTTTTAATAATTCACCTCCACCTTGTTCCATATTATCAGGCAAAATTATGTTAGGTAAACAATAAACTGTTGTGCATCTTTCGCATGTATCAAGAGTCCGTTTATTTATGATTTTTACACAAGCTCTTAAACTATCTTCAAAAATCATATATGGTGAAATATTAATAATTTCACCACTTGATAAGGTTGCGGGGACTAAATCAAATTCTTGACTTACAATGTTGTTTGAACTTGTTAATGAGACATTAAAAGTATCATTTAAATTACAATAATCTACAGTATTAAAATAATAAAGGTATAAATAAGTACCACAATAACGCCACTGAGGATGTAAATGATCATCAATAAAATGTTTCAGTGTATCTAAACGTATTTTCCAATTATCACAACATAATAATGTAGTATCGCAAGCTAAGACTTTTTTGGCTACAGTATCGCATCCAGAAGAAGAAAGACTGTCAGTTGATAAAATAAAATTAATTGTTTGGTTTTGATATTGCTCTGGAGGTATACCATTGGAACAAACACTTCCCAAAATAATTTCCTCACCTGGCTTAATTATAAATGGTGCTGAAAAATCATAATCATTCAATAGCAAATTTGAATTTACAAATAAGAATTGCCCAGATAAATCATATTCACATGAAGTACTATCATTTGTAAATGGATTCTTTAGAACTATATCCCAACAACATCTACCTGAAGCTGATGAATCTACCTTTATTAATTCAAGAGTTGCCTTATTTTTTGGATGTGGATAATCACTAAAATTCGAACAGTCACATACACAATTGAGTTTCATAACTTTGGTACATCTTTCTAAAGGAATATAATCGCCATTTGAGTTTCTTGTAAAAAATACGATTGTAAATTCGTTATTTGATGTGTTAAATTTTTCAACACAAAAAGAGCCATAGAAATTCATCCCAGCAAAATCTTCACTTTCTGCTGCTATTTCTTCAACTAGAATTTCCTCCCCTTTTCTTATTTGAATTTTATGAACATTACATAGACTGTATGTCCATTTGGCTGATGAATCAGGGATTATTATTTTATATTCATAGCAACATTGTGTTGAATCGTTAGATGGTACGTATTTATTTATTTCAATAGGTACCAACATCGAAACACATTCACATTCAGTTGCGTCTATTGGATAAACACTTACCGAATCAATGAAATAATATGCTTGCCCGGTACTTCTGCCATAATACTGTATATCTTCCAAATCGAAATATAAATCTATATCATTTTGAAAGTTTCCAATTGTGATGTAGTTATATGTTTTACCTGCAGGCACTATTAATGTTCCTGATATTTCTTGCCAACCACCATATCCATATCTTCATCAGCAGTTTGGTCTAGTCTAAAATCACTACATATCTGTGGATTTGTTACAAATTCTAATTTATTTGGATAGTTGGTAAATGAAATGTTCATGTTATACGCTCTTGAAAATGTGTTGTGATTGTATGGCTGTATCTGAAAAATACGCACCAAGTTTCTTTATTGATGGAATGCTATGTTTTGACTTACTAACAAAAAACTTCACATGGTATTTCGACGGACCAACTAAAGGGATACTCAATCTTGATTGTATATATTCCTTATAATTTGTAAACTTTGGATTGTGGTAATTTCTAAAATCAGGGTATCTAACATCAAACCTAATACCTACAAAAGCACTATCAAAATAATTTGGCCCATACATTCTATAACCATAAGGATATCTATTTTCCCACTTATAAGTATGTTTATCAATTTTATAAGCTGATATATAAGGCGATTTGGCTACGCCTACTCCATTAAGATGAAAATAGTCAGGTGATGCCTCATTTGTGGCCCAATACCAGCCACCGTCATAACTCGGGGAATTTGCATCATTGTCGTCACAGCCCATAGATGGGCTTGTAGGTGGCCACCCAAAATCAATGTCTGATGACTTACAGAATCCGATACATTTCATTAATTGATTCTTTTTATAACCAATATGAGGAGTTGTATGAATAGGATATTGTCCTGGTTTATGTTTTTCAAAACTACCATTTCTAACAATGGAATTGTTCTGTGGATATACATTATAATTAATGGATAAAAATACTAAAGATATTACCAATACAAACAATTTAATTTTAAAACTTTTCATGTTTTAAAGCTCCTTTTATTTCTTGATAAATTTATAATTTTGATTCTTTATGTTAATTGTATAAAAACCAGGATTAAGGTTAGATATATTTATCTGTCCATTATAATTACCACTACTAACCTTAATGCCATTTGTGTTAATTATTGCAAAATTTGTACCCAATTCAATTTCTGTATTTAATTGAATATATTCATCCGAGGGATTTGGAAATATATACCCAATTTGCTTTAAATTATTTTCTAATTCTGCTGAAAGTATTACCCCACCTTTTCTGTAAATTATAATACCACTATTTTCTCCCTGTTCGCTATAAGCTCCAAACCACATATTACCTTTTATATCTTTAAAAACAGAATAAATATAATCGAAATCCTTTTCGCCATCAAACATTTTGATTTTCTTGAACTTTTCGCCATCAAAATGATAAACATACCTAGCTATTATCCAAATATTATAACTATTTTCAACAAGAAATTCGTCTAATTCAAATTTAAATGTAGAATCAGACTGTTTGAATATTGTCCAATTTGTTCCATCATACTTGACTAAATTATACCTATATTTAAACCAGATATTACCTTTTTCATCTTTCTGTACAGCGTCAATTGAATAAATATATTTATCCAAAGTGTCATTTTGATAATTTTCAAAAGTATTCCCATTGTAAATTATTAACCCTTTATTTTTAGTACCAATGATTAGATTTGAATCATCATCAATACATAACCCCCATAAAGAATCAGTTTGGATCCCTGAATTTTTTGTATTAAATATTGTCCATTCTTCATTTTGGATTCTAATTAGTCCTTTCCACGTTGTGAGCCATATTGAATTGTTTTTTTCATCATATTTGACATCAAAGATTTCTTTTCCCAGAATGGAATTACCACTAGTAAATTGAACAGTATCCTTATCTTTGATTTTTGTAACAATTCCGTTAATATCAATTAACCAAATTATACCATTTGTATCCTCAAAACATTTCAGTTGACAATCATAATTTGTAATCGAATATACTATTTTCAAACTCTCCTTATGCATCTTGTAAGCAGTGAAAGCACAACTATAGTACATATATTCACCTTTTTCAAAGAATGAACTAGCACACTGCCTATATGGATCACGTGGAATAAACACCCACTCAGGGTTTTCTGCCTTCATTGGAATTATATATCCAATTATTATTACAAGTATAAGCCATAGCTTGTATGGTACTTGCTTCTGGTTTTGTTCTAAATTCTTCATTTTTTATTTTTACACCACAATCATATCGCCACCTCCACATTTGAGAGTTTTGTTCTTCATCATTTTTTATCCCGCATTATTCATTAGAGATTTAAAATTGTAGTTTAACAGGTACTTTGAAAACTTTAGTTCTATACCAAATTTCTGTAAATCATTCTCTTCTTTTCATAGCCAGAGATAATTTTATTCCCATTTTTTTTATAAGGTTTTCTTACAAATTTCATCCTCAATTTACGCATTTTTTGGCTTATTGCATCTCTTTATTTTTCAACAATTTATAATTACTTTGTTCTATTGATATTCATTAGAATAAATCACTAATGAATAATGCGGGTTAAATAGGTGTTAATATTAATTGATAAGGCTAAGTCAATATTAATTATTAACTTAGCCTTATATTTTTTTGCCTTGATTGTAAATTTATATTTTATTTCTTTAGAACAATCTTTTCGGCTTCAGGGAATAATTGAAGGCATTTTTGAACTTGTCTATCCATAGTAGTAAAGAAAAGTTCATATCTGGCATCAGTGCCCCAAATGATACTTGCAATAGTACTTTTAATTTCACCAATAATAAAGTCTTTATCGACATCAAAGTCTTTATCATTCCATTTGATTTTCTTTGATTCTGCTAATTTTTTAAATTCTTGTAACATCTTATCTGAAATAGTAAAATCTTTTTTAAATTCTTTAAAATCGTTATTATACTTAGCTTTAATTTTAGCACCGTTATCTAAATTATTATTTACATACTCGTAAGGTATACGATTCATTCTTAATTCAACAGACAAGTCAGTTAAAGTATCACTTTTAATAATATAGTCTGGTGTAATACCACCACCGCCAAGAACGGTTCTACCTTTTCTCGTTTTGTAAATTGGAATTGAATCTAAGTTTACTATGTTTTTACTTTTTTTATCTTTGGCTAACTCAGCTTCATTTTCTTTAATGATTTCCTTTTTTACTTTTTCCAATGCATGCTCTATATTAGAGCCTTCTTCTAACTCTAATCTTCCGACTAATTTTCTGTAATCAGTCTTATCTTTGTATGGGCGTTGAATACTACGTCCCGAAGGCGTATAATACCTTGATATAGTTAAACGAAATGCAGAGCCATCGCCAATTTCGTATTGTCTTTGTACTAAGCCCTTACCGAATGAGGTAGTTCCAACAATTAAGCCTCTATCCAAGTCTTGAACAGCACCAGAAACGATTTCGCTTGCAGATGCTGAACCTTGATTGATTAAAACAATCAGTGGGACTTTATTAAAATTGCCTTCTTTAGTATTAATTAAATATTCATCAAATTCTGGCCTTCTTCCTTTGGTAAATACAATCGTATCACCTCTTTTAAGAAACTCGCTTGCCATGTAATAGGCTTGTTGTAAGAATCCACCAGGGTTGCCGCGAAGATCCAATATCAGTTTTTTCATTCCTTTTGAAGACAAATCAATTAAAGCTGAATTTAGTTCATCAAAAGTATTAGCAGCAAAGCGATTTACTTTAATAAAACCAATATCGGAGTTGTCAAACATAAATGAAGCGTCTACGCTGTGCAAAGGAATCTTATCTCTAGTAATTGCAAAGGGAAGTAGTTTTGTATTATGTCCCCTTTTAATATCTACATTGACAACCGTTCCTTTAGTTCCTTTTAATTTCTTCGGTACTTCATTTCTTTCCATTCCAACGGCATTTTCACCATCTATCTTAATAATTTTATCGCCTGCTTGTATGCCAACAGATTCACTAGGACCGCCAGCAATAGGAGTGATGATAACAATCGTATCATTAATCATATCAAATTGAACGCCAATACCTTCAAAAGAGCCTTGAAAATCTTCTTGAACCTCTTTCATTTCCTTTGCAGTAATATAAACAGAATGGGGGTCCAGTTCGCCTAACATACCACGTATAGCAGACTCTGTTAGCTTTTGCGAATCTACATCATCAACATAGTTCTTTACGGTTATACCAAATACTTTTTTATATTTCTCAAACTGATCATATACGTTATCGCTTGATACTAATGGATGTATAAACACACCAATAGCAACTCCGAGCAAAATTATCGGAATAAGATAGATTAGCCTTATCTTCATTTATAAAACCCTAAAATTTATTTTTAGATAATTAACACTAATCTAATACGTATAAAGAGCTATAAAGTTTTATTCTGCCTACTTATTAATAGTGAAAATAGTAGAAAATATTTCGTTATTTATTGATACTATATTATAGTATACTCCATTTCCTAACTTTTCAATATTTACATTTACTTCAAAAACGCCATTATTAAAATTACTATTTAAATATTGGCTTACTTCCTGACCTAAGTTATTATAAATTTTACCTATAATATGGGCGTTTTCTTTAATTTTCATCACAAAATTAATTTCAGTCTTAGTTGGATTTGGGTATAATGCTCCCACATTATTACTATTTTCAATTTCACCTGACGAAAAGACTAAATTTACTTCACACTTAGATTTATTATCAAAAATTAAAGAATCCGAAACACTTTCCATTAAAAATGCCTTATCTAAACAATTAAATGGAATATGTAGTGTGTCAAATATTCTATTTGTAGATGCTGTGTAAGATTTAAGACATACCTCTAAGTTCTTACTTTCATTGGGGCTAATAATTAACGGAAGCTGACTCAATGGTATAGAAAAATATATGTTTTGATTTAAATATATATCATCTAAAGTAATTGGAAACATTCCGTAGTTTGTTAATGTGATTTCTTTGCAATAAACTAAGCCAATTTTAGTTGTATCAAAATTTAGTATATTTGAGCTATCTCTAATGCTATTTATAGCGATTGTAAATCCAGGTATAGTATCCTTATAATTAACTGATAAGCCAACAGAATCAATTGCAGTGATAGAAATAAAAGCATCTTTATATGGGTCTATAACTTTAGCGTCTAAGTTAATAACAGATTTGGATTTATATATCTCGTTAATTTTAATATTAGTCTGTTGCTCAATTATTACTTGCTTTATTCCTCTATCAATTCTACTTGAATCACTTATAGTAATAAATATACTATTATTACATTTATCTTTACTTGATGTAAGAACTGGTTCTTTGTCATCTTTCTTCGAGAGTAAATTAAATACTATAAAATCTTGCTTATTACAAGCATCTTCAATAAATAAGGTATCAATATATGAATCCCCGCTGGTAGGTGTAATGCAAACACTAAAATTTTTACTTTCTCCAGGCTTTAAAGTAAATTTTGCAGGTAAATTACAAGTTAAATCAGTAGCAAATCTTAAACTTGCTTTAGTTATAATTTGATCATGCGAACCGTAATTCTTTATTGTATACTCGTAGCATTTCTTTTCATTTAACAGCAAAATATCTTCTATAATGATTGGTTCGGTTTGTTCTATTATTGGTGATTGAGTTATTCCGATAGTAAACCCTGCAATTTTAATATCTTTGTAGTTTTGTTGTCCAATAGAATCCTTCGCAATTATTCTAGTTTGTCCATCTTGCTTTTTGTTTATTAATTCTGCTCTAAAATTAAGCTCCTTTACATAGGGTTTAAAGGTATCGATTTCAACTTTTAAATTTTGAGTTTTTGATTTATCATAACTTGCCTCTGCTATTCTTTTATCTTCAATTTTTCCATTTAAAATAAAGCAATTATCCGTTACAGTTTGAAAGGTTGGAGGCTCGTAATCATCTCGCTTAGTTAAAATACCACTAAAATATCCATAAGAATTAGCTTCGCCATATCCGCAAATAAATAATCCAAAGTTGTCTGTGGCAGAGATTGTATGAACGCCATCAGTAACTTTCTTGTAACCATAATAGTAATCAGTACCTTCAATTTTTTTAAAACCATTTGTAGTAATAGTAGCGCCATCTAATTTAATGGTATTTAAAGAATTGGAGTGTACGATTAAAGCTATAAAATGCTCTTCATAAACAGGACTGTAGTCCCAGCCATTAAATTCATACGCTTGAATGTTAATAAATTTGTATGAATTGCCATATTGGTCTATGCTAGGAACTATTTGCATTAAAGGGTCTCCAAGTGAATAATCTGCAGTTGAAGTTTGCGATGAACGCTTATAAGCTATTGCTAATATAGGGGAACTTCCACGTACTTTATATGCTTTATCTAATGGTAATTCAAAAAATTTCCCTTTATTTAATGTACCATAATAAATATCATCAATAAAAATATCAGTATTATCAAATCCAGCTATCACTCTAAAGATATCATCTATAGTAGTTGCTATAGCGCTAGGTTGTGGAAATGGAATAACATATGTAGATAGACTCCATGTTTCTAATGTTGGTATTTGTTCAACCAAATAGTCGCGAGATACAGCACTGCCTTTTATATTATACGGGACAGCTGCTCTTTGATGCCCTCCAAATATTGCAATTGGTTTATTGCTTTTAACAGAACTCCCAGTTAAATCAGCATATTCCAAAGTAGGAGTAATATCAGCCTGCACTAAGTATACTTCATTTTTATTTAATTTTATAGCTTGATTTTTAGTGCCATTATACTTAGTAGCAACCGATGGTAATATATCTACTTGTGTATTATCTTCTGTGGCCACTATTGCAAATTGTGATGGTGTAGAGCCATTTGCAAAACCAGTATTGTTATAGTTTGAACTATTGTAAGCAGCTACAATATAATCGTTCCCTAAGGCTTGAACAGGCATTACATTAAAAGACTCACTTGACTTAACTGCTTGACTATGCCCGTATACCATAATTGGCGAATCGGACTTTACTCTAAATGATATATTAGATGTCATTTCGGAATTGTTTCTATTTTTTATTGTACCAGATTTATTATATCCTAAGAGTGCATAATCATAAGAGGTCTTTTTAAAAGTATATATAGTGTTAGCACTTACCTTAAAATTATCAACAAAGTGTTGCCCAAGTTGATTATTATATTCGATATTAACATTAGCTACTTTATCGGCATAAATAAATAAATATACAGAATCGCCGTATTTCATCTGATTATCTGGACTATTCGAATTATTATGGTAATTTGGAATAAATGTAGCAATAAAGTCTGTACCAATGACATCATTGGATAAGGCTTTAGCCATAAATAAAAAGAAAATGGCAAATAATAATGGACAGAACTTCATAATTACCTCTATAAATTATGAGAATTATACGATGCAAATCTTTACTTTTGCAAATAAATTATAGCAATATAAATAAAATAAATCAAAGATTTTTAAACTTATTTAAATTTGAATGAGAAAGTTAGTACATTCTGAAATTATAGACGTTAGAAAAGATACAAAGCATATCAAAGAATATAAAAGGCACCCGATTAAATTACTTCTAAATAATGTGAGAAGTTTATACAATGTTGGCTCTATATTTAGGAGCTCAGACTCTGCTTTAGTAGAAGAAATAATATTAACCGGATTTACGCCACATCCCCCTAGGAAGGAAATAGAAAAGACTGCATTAGGCGCCACCGAAACGGTTCCATGGAGGTATTATAAAGATGCTAATGAGGCTATAAAATTACATAAGGAAGGTGGATATAAAATATGCGCATTAGAAATTACTAATAATTGTAGAAATTATAATGATTTATCCGAAGATGATTTTCCAATATTAATCATTGCGGGGAATGAAATTTCTGGTGTAGACGACGAAATTCTTGAGTTATGCGACTTTAGTATCGAAATACCTATGTATGGTGTAAAACACTCTTTAAATGTAAGCGTCGCAGTAGGTATTGCAATATATAATACTTTAAATATTTATAATAAAGTGGTAAAAAATGAAAAAAATTAGGGTCGCAATATTGGATAATCCAATATATAGTCCATTAGTTCAAAATATTGATAAAGTAGCAGAAGAATTTAGCTATGAAGTTTTTAAATTGAATGAACCACAAATTACCAAGTTTATTTTAGAGAATAAATTTGATTTGATGTTGGTAAACCCATATATTTTGGCAAGAACTTTCAAGTTTGCAGACCTTAGGATAGTGCCAACGCGAATCATCGCTTCAGTGTCTTATACTAATCAAGCTTCAATAAATTTTAAAGGAAATTTAAGAACTATTAGCGAACTTTTTGTTAGTAATAAAGAAGACTTTTTGACAAAGGTAGCTTTAATACTACTATCTGAACGCTATAATTTGTTTCCAGAAGCCAAAAATTACTCTAATCTTGGCGAATTAAGTGAGGATTCTTGCAGTTTAATTTATAATGATTCTGGCAAGCAAGGACAATTAGATTTGAGCGAAGACTTTTTTGAAACCTATGAAATGCCACTTATTAATGCATTTTGGATAGTAAGAAACGAAGAAGAGCCACTAAAACTAAAAGAATTTATTGAAAAGTGCTATGATAAAGAAATCAATGATGAGTTTTCGATTAAAGAGATAAGAGATAGTGAAATAATTCGAGAAGGAAGCATTATTACCAAATGGAGTTCAGAAATACAAAATGCTTTAGAACAGATATACCAATTATTGTATTTAAGGCATTTTATAGATGAAATTCCAGCTGTTAAATTAATGGAATAAGTATTACTTATTTTATCAATCTAATTTTAATCGAGCGGTTCAAGAATCTACCTTGTGGCGTAGTATCATCAAATTTGTCAATCATAATTTTTGTTCTAATAATAAATTTATTATTGGAAATTGAATTGATAAACTTCTCTGTATTTAGAGCCCTTTGTTTTGCTAATTCTTGATTATATTCGCTTGTCCCAATAATATCAGCAGAACCAATTAACTCAATAGTAATCCAATTTGGCAATTTGTCGCTTAGTTGCTTCAACAATACCTTATTTTCAGTTGATAAATTAGAACTATTATATTCAAACATAAGTATTGCCACGAAATTATCTAAATTATAATCTTTATTTATTATTTCTGCTTTAGATAAATCAATTTTCTCACTTATCTTTGTTGTTGAATCTTGAATTTGTGATTGGATATTAATTGTTAAAGTAGAATCATCGTTTAATAATCTTTTATCAATATCAAAAGAATAATTACCTTCCTTGTTGATAATAGATTTTGTGTGATTGATAGATTCAATTATTGTGACCTCGGAAGAATCGTAATTTTTTATTTTAACCGAATAGTTTACAGTAGCAGCAAGCTCCCTATACTTTATAAAATTAACATATTCTTGTAATGGTGCATTTTGAACAATTATTTCAACGCGACGATTTTCTATACGCCCTTCATTAACATCTGGATTTGATTGGTTTATTGGAGTTATTAAGGGTTGAATTTTAATCTTATTTGAACTTATTCCTAATGAAATTAAAGCATCTCGAACTTTTTCTGCTCTCATTTTGCTTAATTCTAAATTATTTAATTCATCAGCCCCAGAAGTAGAGGATTGTAAAATAACACTTGAATTTATATTCCTATCCAGAATATTGGCAATTCTTTGTAATACATAGCTATGCACTGATATAGGGTCAGAATAAAATAAATCTAAGCTATCAATTTTCCCTTGCCTATAGAACTTTGGTATTTCGTAGCTTTTTAAATCAAAGAATACAGCATTAACTAATGGGATAGTAGCTAAGAGTTCACTGCCTGTTTCAATTTTTAGACCACTTATTGAATCTATCTTTAAGCTAAATACTTTTTCTTCTTCTTTTGGTTCAATAAATATAGGTTTTTCTTTTGTGTCTTCAATATACTCAATTTCCTTTTGTATAGGCTTTATCTGCGGAGACTGCTGAATAGAGAATCTAATACCTAATCCTAAATTTAAAGACCAGATATTCCATTTAGTGTCATTTGTAAGGTCAGATAGATTATAATCAAAAATTACGGATTGAGTAAAATAGTTACCGTTACCTATATCTAATAAATTTTCTAAGTCGGCTCTAATGCCGTATTGCAAAGGATTGATAGTATTAATTACTCCCTCTGCCAAATCTCTCACTTGAGTTCTAACTCCGCCACTATTAATAAACACTGCGTTATTAGGTGATACAATTCTTTCCTTTTGGACAAACTGCTTGGATAATGGAATAGCAATTCTTGCACCAATACCTATCCTTAAGGGAGCATTAATAAAGTCTCTAATTAATACATACTTCAAATGTGGTGCTATTTCTAAAAAGTTAAGTGTAGTCTGAATATAATTTTCAGTATTTACCGTTACTATCTGATTATCGTTTAAGTCTCTTGATTCAAATGAATTAATAACGCTAAATTTTGCACTTCTATCAAAGTAAGAAAGTGATAGCAAAAATTGAAATTGCTCACTAATAGCCTTTTCTACAGATGCTTCCCCAAAGAAAGCTGTGCCATATCCATTAGAAAATAGACCGCAATCTACTGCACCATCGAAGCTAGTAAAATTTAAATTATAATAGTTAAATGCTAAGCCACCACGCAAATGAATTCCAAAAAGTTCATTTTTAAATAAAGTATCTTGTTGTGAATACATGTTCATTATATTCACTAAAAATCCGATAACTATTAATATATTTAGTTTTACCATTTTCAAATATACGAAAATCTTGCTTTGTTTGGCAAATTAAAACATTACCTTAGTAGTGGGTTACTTTGTTTTTCTATTTTTAAATCTCTTAGTTGCGGTGCTTTAAGACCTAACCTTAAATAAAAGCCGGCGTTTCCACCAGTTGGAATCCAATTAAAAATGAACTCCCAACAATGTAAATCTTTATGCAAATTTATACTTGGCACGGTAAGAGTATGCCTAATAAAATCATAACCTCCACTAAAAGATAAATTCCAAGTATTGGTTAATTTTAATGTACCCGATAATCTCAAATCAATTGTTTCATTTTTAGTTTTTGGGTCAATTGAAGGTCGTCCATACATATAATATAAACTTAAATTAAGTGACCATGGAAAGTTAAAATTAGTGTATCCTGGTGTATTATCTCCATAAATATCGTGGTATGGTCTATTAGTAAAATTTCTTTGACTAAATCTCTCTCCATAGCTTGCCGAATCAATTGCCGTCTGCATCGTATCTTGAGGGCTTTCATCAGTTGTTTGTACTCCTGAGGAATTAAAAGTAGTACCTATACTCAAAGATAAATTAGACATTCTAAATAATCCTTTGCCTTGAGAAAGTAGCAAATTATTTGTTGTTACATACCTATCGCTATATACGTTTCTGATTGAGTCATATTCACTTATTCTAATTTCATCATAGAATTTAAAAGTCGTTGAACCATTAAAATCAATAAACTTCAACGCAGGGGAGCGAAATTGAACATTTAAATCATTTAAATTTAGGCTATCTTTAGCAAAGTCATAAGAAGAATTTAAATTTATCTTTAAGAGTTCTAAATTTTTGTCTGGTAGAGTATCGCCTTGTGCTATCTTAATTTCAAAGCTATGAATATCAGAATAATTTAATGAGCTAGAAAATTGTCTTGAAGAAATTCCACCTCCATCTAAATCAAACCTTGAATAGATTACTTTTTGTTGAGTTGATTGGTTAAAATATTCGCCGAATAAGCTATTAATTGATGATTGATTTGGCCTTATTGACCAACCCAAAGTAGGATTATATACGTGCCTAAACGCTTTAATTCCCAAATCGCTTGCTTTAATCAAACCAAAAAGTTTTTTATTATCATCAAATATTCCATATAAATAAGTAGAAATATTAAGCCCAGCGCCGTAAGTATAATCTGTATATAAACCCCAAGTTGTATCTGCAGTTATAGTAGAGTCGCTATTGTTAAATTTACGATTTACACTTCTAAAAAAATTTGTTGCATTAAAGTTAATATAAGGTCTAAAAATAAAATTTCCTAACTTAGGAGATATATTTATAGATGGGTTATGGTCTATTCTCTGACTATGGTTATATCTGTATGATTTGATAGTATCAATTTTTGATGAGTCATTTAAATTTTGCTGATAGCTTGTTATAAGCTGTTTAGAGTTCTTATAACGGGCATTTACAGAGTAATTCAATGTGATATCACGAATCCATTTGGGCATATTAGTAAATGAACTAAAAATTTTCTTACTTGGAATATTATATCTAGCAGAAGAGGATTGCGTATATTCATCACTTATTATATTTTGCTCTCTCTCATAGCCTATACCTAAAGTAGTCCCATTATTAAATTGCTTAGAATAAGAAGCAGACGAACGAACAGATTGAGTTATATAATCTGCGTTAGTTGTTTGAGTATTTCTATTAAAATTTTCTGAATAAAAATTTAAATTAACTACTAACTTATCATATGGTGTAAAGTCCTGAGTATGGTTGAGAACCAATTTCCAATTTGTAGAATAATCTTGGTCTACATTATTGCGAGTCTTGCCGTAATCCAAATCCATACTACCATTAAAATTATATCTTTCTGTCCATCTTGTGGTAGTCTTGAGCATTATTCCACCTTTTGTATAAATATCTGTTTTTAACTGTGTGTCCCAATAATCAGAAGCAGCCCAATAGTAACCGAAATTTTGAAAAACTACTCCACGAGATTTTGAGAATGAAAAGGTAGGTATCATCAAACCTGATTGCCTACCACTTGAACTAGGAAAGAATAAACCAAAAGGGATAATCATAATTGGCAAGTCTTCAATATAAAATACCAAAGGATCTAAAAATATCCTATCTTTATTAATTACTTTCATCTTTGATGAGCCAAAATGGAAATGAGGCTCTGGATTATCACATGTTGTAAAATACCCATTACAAATATTGTATTCTTGTTCATTGATTTTTTTTATCTTTTCGCCAAAAAAGAATTGTTGGCTAACTTCTGTTTCACCAAGAGAAATTACTCCTTTTCCAGTTTTAAAGTTAAAGTCAATATTTTGACCGTAAAAATCTTCACCCTTATCAGAAAATTTTGGGATCCCATAGAATTTATTATTTGAATCTATTTTGGAGATAGCACTTAATTTAGATTCATCAAAAGAAATTATTATTTGATATGCATCTATAATTTGTCCTTTAAAGTTAATATTCGCTTCATTATTTAATTTCATTTGTTTGTTTTTAGCACTAAAAACAATACTATCTTTTGCTTTGTAAGTAACTATTGTATCTAAACCACTATCATTTACTCTCTGCATAACGACCTTTCTTTTTGATTGGTTTTGATTAGTGTCAAGCAAACCTTCAGTGTTATTTATCTTTAATGTATCGACAAATTGCTTTGCTATTAGAATAGAATTATCTTCTGATAATACATCTAAGTAGTTGATACCAAATAACAGTATTATGAAATATATAATGTAAAACCTCATCTAATTAATCTATCTCATTGAGATTAATGATTTTCGCAGATGCCGGTATGTTGAATTTATTTGGAAGCGAAGCATCTTTGTTCACTTTAATTGAAGTGGCTAAGAATTTGAAATTAAAGTCCTTATTGCTAATTAATATGTTGATAGATTTTGCAATTTTATAATTTGAATCGATTAAGTAATCATCGATTAAGATTCTAAACATCGTAGCGTTGTTTTGATCTTTTCTTTGGTATTCTTGTAGTAGCTGTTGTTCATTTATTAAGGCATAATCAGCAAATTTTCGCTTATCAACTCGCTTAAATAAATTACCTTGTTCGTATAAATTATCTTTAATATATTCTGAGCTTGGGAACATTAATTCACTTTTAATAATTTTAATTAAATCTTTTACTGACAAGTAAATACCAGTAGCTTTATATATATTTTCTTCTGTAGGGCTACCGGTGTATATTGTGTTTTCAAAGATATTATGCGCAATAAATTTATTAGTGTCAGAATAGATTTTAGCTAATTGAATACCAAACGGACCAAATAAATCTATACTAATTTTATAACTACTATCAATTTTAATTTCTCCCGCAAAATTATATTCGCCAAAATTAGCTTTGATATGGAAGTCTCCTTCTAACTCGAGATTTTTAACAAAGGAATTATCTATATTTAATTTTAATGTTTGCTCACTATCCTTATTTTTACTTGTTTCTTTAACAGATGAACACGAGACTAAGATAAACAGACTAAGTATAAGTGCTACTTTCACAATTTGCAACATAATCATAATTTTAAATATTAAACAAAATAAGACGTCTAAAGTAATATTTTTTAAATTAACAAATTCAAGAATATGTTATATATTACCAAACAAGTAACGTTTTCGGCTGCCCATAGATTATTTAATCCAACATTCTCTGATGAACAGAATGAACAAGTATATGATAAATGTAATAATATTAATGGGCATGGTCATAATTACGTTTTAGAAGTAACGATTGCTGGTATACCAGACCCAAAGACTGGGTATGTTATTGATTTAAAAAAGTTAAAAAATATTATTGATGAAGAAATATTTATTAAAGTTGACCATAAGCATTTAAATTATGATGTTGAATTTTTAAGAGGAGTTATTCCAACGGTTGAACATTTAGCAGTTAAATTCTGGGAAATTCTTGAAAGCAAAATAACACCAGGCAAGCTATTTAAAATTAAAATTTATGAAACTCCTACCAGCTATGTTGAATATTTTGGAGATAAAATTGATATTAAAAATTATACTAACTAATTGGGAGAATAAATTTTGATAGATGACCAATTTAGACAAAACAGGAATTTAGTATCAAAGTCGGAGGTGCCCCATAGTGAAGTAACATTTCCTCTAATCAATAGTAAGGGCTATGAAAATTTCGATGCAAACGGTAATATTCAGTTAAATGATGAAGAAAGGTTGTTGATGTTAGAACAGCTTGAATCGAAGTTCGAAGAAGTTTTTGACATTTTAAGAATATCGAGAAATGATCCTAATTCTCAGAATACTCCTCATAGAATCGCTAAAATGTATATTAATGAATTATTTGCTGGGAGATATAATTCACCACCTAAATTAGCAGTTTTCCCTAATAGAAATAAAGTAAATAATTTGGTAATTAGCAAGGGTATACCTGTAATGAGTGTATGCTCACATCATTGGCAAACAATATCTGGAAGAGCATTTATTGGATATATCCCTAATAAAAATGTAATTGGACTCTCTAAACTTACTAGGATAGTTGATTGGTTTGCTCGACGTGGGCAAATACAAGAGGAATTAGGCGAGCAAATAGCCGATTATATAGAACAGTTACTAAAACCCAAGGCTTTAGGAGTAGTGATAAATGCAAAGCATTATTGTATGATAGCGCGTGGAGTACATTCTTCAGAAGAAGATTCAATAATGACAACCTCAGTAATGAGAGGCTACTTATTAGATGATATAAATCTAAGAAATGAATTTATTAAACTTATTGAAAAATAATTTAACCTAATTTTTATAATATGTTCTTTGCAGACGAAGAATTAAATTGTTTTTCAGAGCATATAATATTTTCTGGAACAGATGAAGTAGGGCGTGGTTGCTTGGCAGGACCTGTGGTGAGCGCTAGTGTAATATTAAAGATGGGTTTTGATGGCAATTTAATCAATGATTCAAAGCAATTAACTAAAATCAATAGGGAAGAGGCTTATCACTATATCATCAATCATTGTGATTACGCTGCCAATTTTATAGATAATGTGCTTATAGATAAAATCAATATTTTGGAAGCCTCTATCAAATCAATGAATAATTCGCTATTATTGCTTAAGACTAAACCGCAGCTATGTTTTATTGATGGTAATAAATTTCATTCAGATGTATTTATATTTAAGACAATTATTAAAGGTGATTCTAAGTTCTTATCGATAGCTAGCGCCTCGATTATAGCAAAAGTTCTTCGTGATAATTGGATGATAGAAGAAGCAAGTAAACTTTACCCAGAATATGATTTTGACCAGCATAAAGGATATGCTACAAAGCTACATTTTGAAAAATTAAAGAAATATGGTGAAACTCCAATTCATAGGAAAACTTTTCTTAAAAAGTTTTATAATCAAAATAAACAATTAAATATTTTCTCTACAGTCCAATAAAAACGCTTATTTTTGCATAAGTTTGTAGTAAAATAACGAATTTAAAAGGATAAGATGAAACTATTACTTAAAAACATTAGAGCAATAAATCCAGCTCAAAGTATTGATAAAATAACAAATATCGAAGTCATTGATGGTATCATTACTCAAATCTCGGATAATGAAATTCAAGTTGATAATCAATATCAAATTATAGAAGGTAAAGACTATATTTGCTCACCTGGCTTGTTTGATATGCATGTACATTTTAGAGAACCTGGTTTTGAATATAAAGAAGATACTAACAGTGGTACAAATTCAGCGGCAAATGGGGGCTTTACTGGTGTAGTAGTTATGCCAAATACTGATCCTTGCATTGATACAGTTGCTGTAGTTGATTATATTAAAAATAAAAGTAAAAATGCATTAACTGATGTATATATTTCTGCTGCTATTACTAAAGGGCGAGAAGGTAAGCTTCTTAGTGAAATGTTGGAATTAAGCGATAATGGTGTTCTAATGTTTACTGATGATGGTTCACCTGTATCTAATTCTGAAGTAATGAGGCTAGCATTTGAATTTGCTACACCTAAAGATTTACTATTATCTCAACATTGTGAAGATACGTCATTAACTCATAATTATTCTATGAACGAAAGCGAATTATCATATAGATTAGGCTTAAAAGGCTATCCATCAATAGCAGAAGAAATTATTCTTTCTCGCGATATTATGATGGCAGAATATTTAGGAAATAGACGCTATCATGCACAACATTTAAGTACAAGAGGTTCAGTCAAATTAGTTAAAGATGCTAAAAATAAGGGATTGCGAGTTAGTGCTGAAGTTACACCTCATCATTTCGTTCTAAGTGATGAAAATTTAGTTAATTATGATTCAAATTTTAAAATGAATCCACCGCTTAGAAAAGAAGCAGATATTGAAGCTTTGATTAATGGCTTAAAGGATGGCACTATTGACTGTATAGCAACAGACCATGCACCGCATGCAATTCATGAAAAATATGTTGAATTGGAAAATGCACTTAACGGTATTGTAGGCTTAGAAACATCATTAGGCTTATCCCTAACATATTTGGTGCATAAGGACCATCTATCAGTATCTGAATTGATTGAAAAAATGTCAGTTAATCCACGTAAAATACTTAATTTGCAAACTATTGAATTTAAAGTTGGTGAAAAAGCAAACTTTACAATATTTGATTTAAACGAGGAATGGGTTGTTGAAGCAAATAATTTTAAATCAAAATCTAAAAATACTCCATTTGGAAATTTTAATTTAAAAGGTAAACCAAAGTTCACAATAAATAACTCTAAAATTGTTCAATGTGAATTATAGAACTATATGAAAAAGAATAAAGAAGAAGGCAAGAATAACAAATTAGCATCAGTTGATGGTGGTAATGAAGCGTTGATGAGAGACATGATAAAAAAGGAAATGCTACAACGCATAGAAAAACGTATTGATGACAATGATACGGTTTTTATCAAGAATATTAAGAACATGCTTTTAGATAAAGATGATGAACATATGTAATATAATTAGGTTATATAATCTATATTATGTAAACTAAGAATTTCTTATTATATTTCTTCTCTTCTTCTTATATTTGTATTAATTGTTTTTTACATAGGATAAAAATGTGATGAAATCATTAAGTAATGATAAGATTTTGGCATTAAGTTTAATTGCTATTGCTGTAATTTTCAGGATGTTCCCTATTTTGCCTAATTTCCAGCCAATAATGGGTATTGCTTTATTTGCTGGTTATATATTTTCACAGAATAATAAATTAGCGTTTATCATTCCAATTCTTGCAATGCTTGTTAGTGATATATTTTTAGAATTATTTAGCACTAACCTTTTTGGCTATCATATTGGATTTCATAATACAATGTTCTTTGTGTATGCTTCTTTTGTTTTAGTTGTATTACAAGGAAAACTATTTATTAAAAATAGTAATTTGATATCAGTAACTTTAAATTCGATTGCAGGTTCAATTATATTTTTCATTATTACAAACTTTGGTGCTTGGCTCTATGCTACTAATATCAATAATATTCCTTATGAAAAATCTCTTGCTGGGCTTACAGAATGCTATGTTGCTGCACTTCCATTCTATAAAGGAACTTTAATAAGTTCAGTGATATTCTCGATTGTGATTTTTGGCGCTTACAGCTTAGGTGAAAAGTATATTATAAAGACTAACAAGATTTAGTTTTTTACAATATTAACTCAAAAGTAGAAACTGTAATTAATTATATTTTAATTACAGTTTTTTTATTCTTTCAAAGCGCCGGCAGTTAGTCCTTGTATGATTTGCTTTTGGAATAGAATAAATATAATGATGATAGGCAATCCAGAAATTGCAGCTCCTGCCATTAAATGCCCCCAATCAACCGATTGTTTCCCAAGATAAAATGCTAAGCCTACTGGTAGTGTCCTGAAGTCTGAATGATTTGTGAATAAAAATGGAAATAGAAACGAATTCCAATTGCCTAAAAAGGTATAAATAGCTAACACTGTTAGTATTGGTTTAGATAATGGTGCAACTATTTTAAATAAAATATACCATTCATTTGCCCCATCTATTCGTGCCGCATCTTCGATGTCGTGAGGCAATACATCGATATATTGTTTAAGCAAGAAAATACCAAATGGAGTTATTAGCCATGGTACTATTAAAGCGAAGTATGTATTTATCCAATTAAAATTGACCATTAACTTATATAATGGTATCATTATGACATGTGGAGGGACTATGATGACAGTAAGGACTGTGAAGAAAAGAAATTTATTTAAAATAAACTCTTTTCGTGATAAGGCATAAGCTGTCATTAGACAAAATATTAAATTGCCCACTGTAACACAAGTGGATACGATAATAGAGTTTATAAAATAGCGACCAAAATTATCTGCTTTAAATGCATCAATATAATTGATTAATGAGTAAGAACTTGTTATTAAGTCTATTAAATTAGTATTACCATCTGGAAATTTTTTGAATGATAATAATATCATCCAAAATAATGGAAATACCATAATTAGAGCAACGAAGAAAAGAAATAAATATAAAAGAATTTTATTTATTGATTTCATTACTTGGCTTAATTTGAATTATTTGAAAATTCGCTAAATGGTCAGCTAATTGATTTTCGATATATTTATAGTTTCCAACGTCATTGCCATTAAAAATAAATGCAAATAAGAGGTTTTCACCATCTAAAGTCTTTACAATACCTGCTAATCCACTAACATTACGTAATGTACCTGTTTTAGCTTTTATATTACCGTATGATGCACCTGAACGAAAACGCCGCCTTAGGGTACCGTCTACGCCGCCTATTGACAGTGCATTAAAAAAGCTATTACTATAAGATGAATGGTATGCACCCTTCAGTAAGTTGATAATGGTTTTGCTTGTTACTAAATTTCTTCTTGATAATCCAGAGCCATCATTTAATAAGCACTCATTACATTCTAAATATAAGTGTTTAGAGATGGTATCTTTTAGCTCGCTAAACTTGTGTTTAGAATCCCTAGCTATTTTATTAGAGTACAACTTATATAAGTTTTCGGCAAGATAATTGTCGCTATTTTTGTTGGTTAAACTTATTATATCCCAAATATTCCTATCGGCTTGAGCAATTTGAATCAAATTATTATATAGTATAAGCTCATTATTAGTAACGTTCCTAAATTTACCACTGAACTTCATATTAGAGGCAATTAATCGCCTATATAAGGCACCAGCAAAGGCTTTGTTTGGATTATTAATAAATACCTGATAAGAGTATGAGGAATTTGGATTGATACTCCCAGAAACATTGATTGTCTGGTAGTCTTCATTACTTTCTTTTGAATAAATGGATATAGGTGAATTTGAGGGCTTCTTACGTAATTCATCACCTACATAGTTTATATAATTTTCTTTATATAAACTAGAATGCTTCTTTGATTTAGTAGTCTTTCTCTTTCGAGATTTGACTGCTCTTATAGTGCTTTGGTTATTAATTCTAAAATAGTCTGAACTTGGAAAACACTGTACCCTAGTCTTCTCTCCTACCCTACCTGCTGTAACAAGTACTGTAACGGTATTTCTTTCTAAAGATAAGCCAGATATTGGCGGTGTAGGTTCTACTATATCAGCATCGCCACTATATTTAATTCTATGAAATTCGCTATCAAATACTCTACCATCAGTAATCAAATCACCCTTAACGTATTTGATTCCGTAATTTTTTATTTTATCAGCTAACTGCTCTAAGTCATTAGTAGAAATGATTGGGTCACCACTGCCCTTAATAATTATAGAGCCAAAGAGTGTATCATTTTTAATAATACCATCTATATATGCTTTTGTTTGGTATTGAAAATCAGCACCTAAAGTGTTTATTGTATTAAAAGTACTAAATAATTTAGTTAATGAAGCTGGAGTTAGTGGCATGTTTGCATTTCTCTCATAATAATAATGATCTTTATCTAATGAATAGACTGCAATTGAATATGTATTTGTATTGACCTTGCTTAAAATATCATTAAATTTAGAATGTAGCTCTGAAATTGAAGTTGTAGGTTGAACAAAATAAGTCTCACTTATATATGCTTCATCTTGTTTAGCAATTAATGAATATGCAAAAATCCAAATAACTAAACTTATTAAAGTTGTAGTTTTTCTCAAAATAATCCTCAGAAATCTTTATGCTTAAAAGTGAAAATAATAATAATTTTAGAAATTATAAAATCTTTTTATTTCTTCTGCTAAAGTAGGTACATCTAATTCATTGGTTTTAAACCAATTTACATTGTTGATAGCTTTAAACCAAGTTAGCTGCCTTTTAGCATACCTTCTTGTGTTTTGTTTGATTAATTCTATTGCTTGCTGCTCAGTAATTAAAGATTCTATGTAACTTATAGTTTCTTTGTAGCCAACTGTATTTAATGAATTTAATTCTTTTGAGTACCCCATATTCAATACAGTTTGTGTCTCATCTAATAAACCCATTTGCCACATCTTATTAACGCGATCATTAATAATGTTGTATAATATATCTCTGTTAGTATTTAAACCAATATAAAAAGGAATGAAGTCAGATTGAATATCAGCATTGAATGTGTCAGAGAACAATTTGCCCGTAATATAATAATATTCTAAGGCTCTGATGATTCTACGTGGGTTTTTATCTGGGTATAATTCGGCAGTTGTTGGATCAACTTTAAATAATTCATTATGAAGGAAATCTCTGCCATATTGAATTAATATACTCTCTAAGTCTTTACGAATATTTATATTTGCTTCTAAATCCGAGTTAATGGAGTCTTCACTTGAAGAGAAACCATCTATTAGTGCTTTAATGTATAATCCAGAGCCGCCTACTAACAATGGGAAATTACCTCTACTTACAATGGCTTTATATGCTTGGAAGGCATCTTTTGCAAATAATCCAGCAGAATAATATTCTGACGGATTGATAAAATTTATAAAATGGTGTGGCAAACTGTCCAATTCTTCTTGCGTAGGTTTAGCAGTGCCTATATCTAAATATTTAAAAATTTGCCTAGAGTCAGCAGAGATTATTTCAAAATTAGCATATTGAGATAATTGAACAGCTAAATTAGATTTACCAATGCCTGTAGGACCAATAATAGCAACTATTTTATTTTGCATATCACCATTAATAATTTTACGATATAACTCATATTACCTAAGACACAATTATTAAAATAAAGTTACGCAACATTTTAAGTAAGATTGTTAAAAATAATTTTATTGTCTAATCTTATATTTATTTAGCATGCACATCTAATCTTCGGATAATCTAAATTTAATAATACTAGACAATTCTTTTTCAGATATATTCAAAGTTAATTCTCCGCCTTGAGCAATTGAAATTCCCCCTGTTTCTTCCGAAACAATGAGTATAAGGGCATCAACTTGTTCACTAAGCCCTAAGGCAGCTCTATGCCTTGTACCTAAATTCTTGGTTCCATACTTAGTTACAGATGATAGAGGTAATACGCACCTTGCTGCTACCATCATATTGTTTTCTATGATTACTGCACCGTCATGTAAAGGTGATTTTACATTAAATATTGACATTATTAACTCTTTTGAAATGACTGCTTGTAGAGGTATACCTGTTCCAACAGTCATTTGAACATTCTGAGTTTTTGTAAATACAATTAATACCCCTACATGTTTTTCAGAAAGCTCAATTACCGCATCAATTACTTCATCAATATATTCAGATAATTTAGTTTTTACAAATAAATTAAAGATTGGGCTCCTAGTTATTAACAATAATAATTTCCGTAACTCTGGTTGGAATAAAATAATAAACGCTATTAGCCATACATTCCATATTGTATTAATAATCCAATTTAATGATTTTAAATCAATAGCTTCAGTAATAAACTGCAAGCCCATAATAATAATCATCCCGATTAGAATTTGGATTGCGATAGTATTTTTGAGGGCTTTATAAATCCAATAAAATATAGTTGCTACGATAGTTATATCTAATACATCGATAAGCGAAACGGTTAGGAATCCTATTTTAAATAAATCTATATCCACAAATAATTATTTCTCAACATATAATTTACGAATCCTCTCTTTCATAAGCTTTTACTATTTCAGCTACTAATCTATGTCTAACTACATCTTTATTATCGAAATAAACGAATTCTATTCCATCGATATTTTGTAAAATTTTCGTAGCTTGCAATAAACCAGAATTTGATTTGTTAGGCAAATCTATTTGAGTTAAATCTCCAGTGATTATAGCTCGAGAATTAACACCTAATCTTGTTAGAAACATTTTCATTTGCATAGCAGTTGCATTTTGGGCTTCATCTAATATAATAAAAGAATTATTCAGAGTCCTACCACGCATATAAGCTAAAGGTGTAATTTCAATGATATTTTTTTCCATTAAATTTCTAACTTTATCTACGCTAATCATATAATGCAAGGCGTCTGTAAGAGGTCTTAGATATGGGTCAATTTTTTCTTGTAAATCACCAGGCAAAAAACCAAGCGATTCCCCTGCCTCTACTGCTGGTCTCGAGAGAACTATTTTCACAACCTCATTATTGCGTAATGCTGCTAAAGCCATGGCGACCGCTAAAAATGTTTTCCCAGTGCCCGCCGGGCCAATTGCAAAAACTAAATCATTGTTTAACACTTTATCTAAATACTCTAATTGTTTTGGAGTTCTTGCCCTTACAACATCTTTAATACCAGGGAATATTATATGATTTGTTTTGCTTTTACTTGATATATCTTTACTAATTGGTTTATTATCAACTAATTCAATGATTGTCTTTATATCAACTTGGTTTATAGCCTTATTTTTTTTGAGAACGTATTTAATTTCATCAAATATTTTTTCAATTTTTTCAACTTCTACGCTATCGCCAATTATTGAAAGTTCGTTCCCGCGTAAAATAATAGAAGCTCTGAATCTTGATTCAATTAAATTAAGATTTATATCATTTATCCCTAAAATAGAAACAATATCATCGTTATCTAATATAATTTTCTTTTCTATACTTGTCATATTATTTAAAAAAAAGAAAAGCCCCGCTATTTATTTAAGCAAGGCTTTCAAAATAAACATTATTTCATAAACTATTAATTTGTTCCGCCTGGTTTAACTTCTGACTCTTGTTTTTGAGCAGCTTTTTTATTTCTCCAGTATCTACGTTCTGCCTTGATTTCATCGGTAGTTTTATCACCTTTTTCAGGAATCGTTAGTACCTGACCTGGGTGAATGATGTCCGGGTTTCTGATAATATCAGTGTTACCTTGCCAAATTTTAGGCCACATAAATGGATCTGCATATATTTCTATCTTGCCTGCAATATTCCACAAGCAATCTTTGTTTTCGGCCCAAGTACCAACGGTATAAGTAGTGATTTTCTTTTCTCTATATAAACCGCGTATGTCTTTAGCTAACTGTATCACCTTAGGGTAAAACTCAGGTAAAATAGATATTTTGTTGGCTCTTAGTTCGTTCAAGTCGTTTTCTAAGTTTTTCACCTCATCTTGCCTTTCAACTAATTGAGCATCTGGTAATCTCTGCAATTCTCTAACTTTAGCTTCGATTACACCTAATTTCTGGCGAAATGCAGCTAAATCAGCGTTAGTAGCACCTACCAATCTTAAAATTTCATCTTGACAATCTTTTAGAGCCTTATTGGTATTTTCTAAATCAGACTTCATTCCATCATATTTAGAATTTAAAGAATTTAGTTGATCTTCTAAAGATTTAACTTTTACCAAAAATTGGTTGATTCTAATTTCAGCTTCTTTCTTGGTTAATTCTGCATCTGGCTTAGAATCAGGTGCTGGGATATCATCAGCAAATGTAATAGAAACACTAACAGCAAAGGCAATAAGTATATATAATATATTCTTCATATTCAATTCCTTAATTTACGTTAATAATTATTTTACTGGAGTATAATCAGGCCAAACATTAGGCCATTGACTTAACTTTTGTTGAATAAAATCTTTATCTTTGTTACAGTCAGTTAGTTCTCTTTTACGTGAATTTAATTCAGACTCCAACTTGTTGATTTCTGAATTTCTTGCAGAGATGTCTGTGTTCAACTGACGTTCCTTTTTACGTAAATCTTGTAATTGTGCCAATTGTTCCTCTGTTATCATTGAAGTACAACTTGTAAGAGATACAAAGGAAATCATGAGGGTACTTGCTCCCAATACAGCAAGAGTTCTCTTAATATTCATATTTTCCTCCTAATAAATTATTAAAATTATTTAAAATAATATGCAAATATGGCGAGAAAATAACTAAATTCCTAAACTTTTTTTTGTTAGTAATGTTTTTTTTTAATTTTTATTACTTAGATTTTAATTTAAATAAAACTTAATTTTTGCTTATTTTTGATTTTTTGAATAATCATTGTAAAATATTATGTTAAGAGAGTTCCCTAAATCTTATAATCCAAAAGACGCAGAAAATAAATGGTATAATATATGGGCAGAAGATAATTTATATCAAGCTAATAATAATTCATCTAAAAAAGGTTACTCAATTTTGTTGCCACCCCCAAACGTAACTGGAATATTACATTTTGGGCACATCTTAAATATGACTATCCAAGATTTATTTATTAGAAGAAATAGAATGTTAGGTATGGAGGTTTGCTGGTTCCCTGGTATTGATCATGCTGGTATTGCCACTCAAACAAGGGTAGAAAAGGAGTTGAAAAATGAAGGATTAACAAGGTATGATTTAGGTAGGGAGCAATTTGTAGAAAGAGTACTTGAATGGAAAAATAAGTATGGCGGAATAATTTTTAAGCAAATGGAACAATTAGGTGTTTCAATTGATTGGAGTAGGACAATTTTTACAATGGATAAAGAAGCTTCGGATACTGTCATTGGAACATTTATTAAACTTTTTGATGATGGATTAATATATAGAGGCAAAAGAATTATTAATTGGTCCCCACTTTCCCAAACAGCTCTATCTGATGAAGAAGTTGAATTTAGAGAAGTTAATGAAAAATTATATACTCTTAAATACCAAATTGACGGCTCTTCTGAATATATTTGTTGTGCTACTGCTCGCCCTGAGACAATTTACGGCGATATTGCAGTGGCTGTCAATCCTAACGATGAAAGATACAAACATTTAATAGGAAAGTATGTTATAGCGCCGTTAGTGCATAGGAAAATTATAGTTGTGGGAGACGATTATGCCGACCCTGCTTTTGGTACTGGTTGTGTCAAAATTACGCCCGCACACGATCCAAATGATTTTTTGGTAGGTGAACGACACAACTTAGAAGTAATTAATACAATAAATCCAGATGGTAGCTTAAACGAATTGGCAGGTGAGTTTAATGGATTAGATAGATTTGAAGCAAGAAAAAGAATCGTTGAAAAACTAAAAGAAAATAATTTAATAGAAAAAGTTGAGGATTATACTCATAATGTAGGATTTTCACAAAGAGGTGGCGAGCCAGTCGAACCATATTTAAGTGATCAATGGTTTGTAAAGATGAAACCATTAGCTGAATTGGCATTAACTCCGGTTTTGGAAGGTGAAATTAAATTTTATCCAAATCATTGGGTCAAAACCTATGAACATTGGATGAACAATATACGTGATTGGTGCATATCACGCCAACTATGGTGGGGACATAGGATACCAGTATATTATACTCCTGATGGAAGATTAACTGCTGCAAAAAATGAAAAACAAGCCAGAGTCAAATTAAATATATCAGATGACATTCCATTAAAACAAGATGAAGATGTATTAGATACCTGGTTTTCATCGTGGCTCTGGCCAATGACTACTATGAAATGGGATATAGATAGCAATGAGTATTCTGCAGATATGAAGAAGTTCTACCCTACTGACTTATTAGTAACAGCTCCGGATATTATTTTCTTCTGGGTTGCTAGAATGATTATGGCTACAAAGTATCATCATAATATTATACCTTTCAAGGACGTTTATTTTACTTCATTAATACGTGACGGAAAAGGCAGAAAGTTGTCTAAATCATTAGGTAACTCACCCGATCCATTAAATATTATAGATAAGTACGGTGCTGATGCCGTTAGATTTACTATGCTCTATCTTTCTCCATTAGGGCAAGATGTGAGAATGGATGTAGACGTAGATGCACAAGATATACCTTCTGTTGAAATAGGACGTAATTTCTGTAACAAAATATGGAATGCAGCGCGTTTTATAATGATGAAATTCGATCAGTTTAACCAGTTTTCGGAATCTCGAGAACTACTAAGTAATAACGAGCTAAGTATTTCTGACAAGTGGTTATTATCAAGGCTCAATTCTACAATAGAACAAATTGACAGTTCATTAATAGAATATAAAATTAATGATTATTCAAAGATAGTATATGATTTTATTTGGAGAGATTTCTGCGATTGGTATGTAGAAATATTAAAGATTCAATCGAATGACCAAGATAACCATTTGTATAATAAAAAATTAATTAATTCAACAATTGATATATTTGAAACTATACTTAAAATTATTCACCCAATAATGCCATTTATCTCGGAAGAAATTTGGCATCTAATAAGTGCAAATAATGATAATAAATCTATATCTACTCAAAGTTTTCCATTGCCAAATAATAGCTTAGTTAGTGAAGATATAGAGAATAAGTTTCTTTTAGTTCAAAATTTAGTTGAAGAGGTTCGAAAATTAAAGAATACAAATAATATAGCACCATCAAATAAATTGCCACTTTATATATCATTGAAAGATGAAACTTATAAGCAAACTTTAGTTCAATTTGCTAATATTATTTCAATCTTATCAAAGACAGCTAACGTAGTAATTGAAATAAATGCTATAAAGCCAGATAATTCAATATCTTCTGTATATAGAGATATTGAGTTGCATTTGATTTCTGAGAACAAGGTTGATATTGAACAATTAAAGGATAAACTCAAAAATGATATTAGTAGAGTAGAAGGCTTAATAAAATCTACTGAATCTAAATTAAATAATGAGAAGTTTGTAAGTAATGCAAAACCAGACATTATTCAAAAGGAAAAAGAAAAACATGAAAGCCTGATAAGTCAATTAGAGTTATTAAAGAATAATTTATCCAAACTATAATTTAATTAAAACTGGGGTTAAAATACAAATATTCTAACCCCAGTAGTTTTTATTTTAAAGATTTAAATTACTTTGTAACTTTTAATAACTCAACTTCAAAAACCAAAGTAGAATAGCCTGGAATCACTGGCGGATTACCTTGCTCTCCATAAGCTAAATTATATGGAATATAAAGGATAATTTTACCACCTTCACCAATTAATTGAAGACCTTCAGTCCAACCCGGAATAACACCATTTAATTGAAATTCAACAGGATCGTTCCTTTCGTACGAACTATCGAAAACTTTACCATTAATTAAAGTTCCTTTGTAATGAACTTTAACTTTGTCATTTGGACTTGGTTTTACAGCGGATCCCGGTTTTTCGATTTTATATTGTAAACCAGAAGCAGTAGTTTGAACGCCAGCTTTGGTTTTATTGTTAGCTAAGAATTGCTCTCCTTCAGCTTTAGATTTTTCGCCTAACTTTGCAAATTCTTCCATTTCTTTTTGTTGTTGTGCTTGGTGCTTGCTTTGTAGCTTTGTAACTAATCCTTGTAATACATTGGCAGCTTCTTCCATCGTAAGAGACTTATCTTTGCCTGATAAAGCATCAGATAGACCATCGGCAATAATATCGATATCTACTTGGATTGAATCTTTAGCTAAGGTAGCTCCCCACTGCAATCCTAAACTGTAAGAAACTGAGTCTTTTTCAGTTTTGATTGGCTTTTTACTTTTTGCTTCTGCATTGCAAGCCATTAATATGCTAACTGCAAAAACCATAAACAATATTTGTTTCATATAAACCTAATAAATTAAAAAAAATTAAAGTGTCTTAATTCCAAACAATAAAAATACTACTTTTTTACAGATTAATTATAAAAATTTAATTATCTTTGTAGTTTAGGGCTTTTAAAGTAAACTTGAGTTAAAAATGGCAAAAATTATTGAAGGTATTTTTGAGGCAAAAGATTATTCATTTGCAATAGTTGTATCACGTTGGAATCAATTTGTAGTTAGTTCATTGTTAAACGGTGCTCTTGATGCCTTGAAGCGTAATAGGGCTGATGAGCAAAAAATTACAATTGCATATTGTCCGGGTGCATTTGAAATACCATTAACAGTACAAAAGTTAGCTAATTCCAAAAAATACGATGCTGTCATTGCTTTGGGAGCGGTAATTAGAGGTTCTACTCCTCATTTTGATTTTATTGCTTCAGAAGTAACAAAAGGAATTTCAAAAGTTAGTTTAGATACTGGTATACCTTGTATTTTTGGAGTTTTAACCACAGATACCATTGAACAAGCAATTGAAAGGAGCGGTACTAAAGCTGGTAACAAGGGATTTGAAGCAGGTATAACAGCTATTGAAATGGTTTCTTTATTAAAAGCTATGGAGTAATTATATTCTTTTAAACTAATTATTATATTAGGGTTAATTATTATGAAGCGATGGATTATTGCTATTATATTTACTTCATACTTTGTAGCGCACTCACAATTTAAATTAGATAATTGGAAATCTCATAGTTCAATTATGAAGATAAACTTTGTATCTGCTGATGCAAATGATAATTATTGGTGTGCAACTGATGGTGGAATTTTTAAATTTGATCCAATTTCGAACTCAGAAATTGTATATACAAATGTTGAGTCATTATTAAATAATCAGATTTCGACGGTTTATTATGATAAAGATTCTAAGAGAATATATGCGGGTGCTAAGGATGGTATTATTGAGATATTCGCAGATGGAAAATGGCTACATATATCAGATATTAAAAATCAAAAGTTATCCAATTCTATAATCAATAGAATAATTAATATAAATGGTAAAATTTATATTGCTGGTGGCTTTGGATTGGCAATATTCGACCCTATCAATTTAGTATTTAAAGAAACTATATTTAAAATTGGTAATTTCTCGATTAACACCCCAATAAATGATATACTAATAGATGATAATAAGATCTGGGTTGCTACTGATGAAGGGATTGCGAGTGCCGATTTATCAAGTTTCCTACCTAACCCAAAGTCTTGGACTAATTATACAGTAAAAGAGGGTTTATATCAAAATCGTATCTTTAAAATTACAAAATTTGATAATAAGTTATTTTTAATGTCTGATAGATTTATACTTACTTATAACGGTAATACTTTTGAACAGTTTGCAGAATCATCGGATCAGTTCAAAAGTATGGCAATTATTAATAATTCACTTTATTATACAAATATATTTAAAATATATGACTATAACAAAAATGAATTAAATATTAAGCACCCAGATTTTATTGAATCTATTTTTTCAAATAACGATAGTGATAACGGTCATTTAATCATCACATATAAAACATTTGGCTTTGGTATCTTTAAAAATGGAGAGTTAAAATATAATCTCCCCAATACTCCTGCTACAAATAATATAAAGGATGCTATCGTTGATTTAGAAGGAAACTTATGGATAGCGTCTGGTTTTGGGGTGTCGAGTAAGGGCTTTTCGAAGTATGATGGAAAAAAATGGACAAACTATCTATCGCAATTTTACCCAGAAATATACGATAATACATACCATAGAATAAATATAGACTCAAAAGGCAGAATCATTGCCTCAAATTATGGCAAGGGCTTATTGATTGGCGACAAAGTTGCCTCTGACTCTAACTATAATTTCCAATTATTTAACGAAACTAATTCAGAATTTAGAGGCTTAGGTACAGCACCAAAATTCGTTGTAGCTGGTGCAACTGCGATTGACAAAAATGGTAGAATTTGGGTTACGAACTTAGGCGAAATTTCTAATGGTCCTGCCCTACTTTGCTTTGATTACGATGGTAGTTCTTATAAAAGTTATGGTTTTCAAAACCCTAGAATACCAAACCAAAGAACTTTTATGACCATCGATATAGACCCTTATGGAACTAAGTGGCTTGGAGGAAATAACCCTAGTGGTACTGGGCTTATGTACTATAATGAAATGGGAACTTTAAGTAACATTAGCGATGATGTATCTGGAGTTATAACTTTATCAAATAATCCTAATTTATTAGATAATATGCATAATTGCATTACAGTGGATAAAAATGGTATGGTTTGGATTGGTACTCCAAAAGGTGTTGCTGTAATAAATAACCCGTCTCAAGTATTATCAAATAATGGTGGTCCATCAAATCTAAGTATCAGAAATCTGAATAGATTGATTGGAGATATAAATGTAAATGATATAATGGTGGATGGTTTAAATAATAAATGGATAGCTACTAGTAATGGAGTGTTTGTCATAGATCCTTTAGCCACTGATACAATAGCATATATAACTATGGATAACTACCCACTGCCTACAAACGATGTTATTTCTTTAGCTTATAATCCTTATACAGGAAAAGTATATTTTGGAACAAATTACGGTATATATGAGGCTAATAGTTTATCGATAGAGCCAGCACCTAAATATGATATATCTTGCTATCCACAACCATTTAGACCTAAAACAGATTTAGAATTATCTATTGATGGATTAGCCGATAATTCTGAAGTAAGAATATTAACAAGCTCTGGTGAATTAGTCAATAGTATAAATACAATGAGTAGAAAGACGGTTTGGAATGGTAAAGATAAAAATGGTAATTTTGTTAAATCTGGGATTTATATTATTTCTGCGAAATCTGCTATTAGCGATGTAGCAGGTGTTCAAAAGATTGCCATTATTAATGAATAAATGAATTTCTGTAAAATTTCGTTTATATCTCTATATATGTTTGTAAATATTTTTTGGGAATTAAATTGCTTAGAAATCTTTTAAAATCTAAACTACATCAAGCAACTGTAACTCAAGCTGAATTGTATTACGAGGGAAGTATTACTATTGATGAAGACTTAATGGAAGCTGCCGATATTGTTGAATTTGAAAAGGTAGCTGTTGTTAATAATAACAACGGAGAAAGGTTTGAAACCTATGTTATAAAAGGAGAACGCGGAACAGGTATAATTTGTCTTAATGGAGCTGCCGCTCGCAAGGCTGCGGTAGGAGACAAAATTATTATTATGACGTATTGCTCCTTGGAAAATCATTTAGTAAAAGAGCACAAACCATTAGTTTTAGTCTTAGATGAAAATAATAAAATTAAAAGAACAGGAAAGTAAGTATGAAAGATCTATCTGTAGTAGTTTTAGCGGCAGGTAAAGGCAAAAGGATGAATAATCCTGATACGCCTAAGGTCTTAGCAAAATTATTAGGTAAACCGTTGATATACTATGTTGTCAATGTAGTCTTTGAGTTGAAGCCAAAGACAATCATTTTAGTGGTAGGTCATAAGGGTGATTTAGTAAAAGAATATATACAGTCTGAGGGCTATAAAGATATCTTATTTGCCAATCAAGAACAGCAACTAGGTACGGGACATGCAGTGTTAATGGCAAATAACTTGTTGGATAACTTTGATGGTAATACCTTAATATTGGCAGGTGATATTCCAAATATCACTTATGAAACGCTTTCAACTTTTATAAAAGCACATTATGAAAACCATAATGACCTATCTGTATTAAGTGCAAATGCTAATAATCCATTTGGATATGGCAGAATTGTTAGAAATGATAAGAATGAATTTCTCAAAATTACAGAACAAAAAGATGCTGATACAAATATTCAAAAGATTACAGAAATTAATAGTGGAATTATAATTGTAGATAATAGATTATTATTTAATCTTTTGGGTAAAGTAAAAAATAATAATAATCAATCCGAATACTACTTAACAGATATTATTGAAATTGCCGTAAGTGAAAATTATAAAGTTAATGCAATTCAAGCAGATAATTTTGATGAATTACAAGGTATAAATACTTTAGAAGAATTAACTAAGGCGGAAAATTATAAAAAGTTACGGGGATAACCTTATGTATAAATTAGTGCTGTTACGCCATGGAGAAAGCGTTTGGAATAAAGAAAATAGATTTACTGGTTGGGTAGATGTAGATTTATCTGAAAAAGGTATTGATGAAGCTACTTATGCGTCCGATGCTATTAAAAATGCTGGACTGAGCTTTGATATTGCATATACCTCATATTTAAAAAGGGCTATAAAGACATTATTTATAAGCTTAGAAAATTTAGATTTGCTGTGGATACCAGTGATTAAGGATTGGCGTTTAAATGAACGTCATTATGGAGCTTTGCAAGGATTAAATAAAAGTGATATGGCTACAAAATATGGTGAAGAGCAAGTTTTGATTTGGAGAAGGAGCTATTCTACTCCGCCCCCACTCTTAGATATAAATGACCCGCAATTTCCAGGCAATGATATAAAATATGCTAATATAGATAAATCTATCCTCCCTAAGGGCGAATGTTTGGCTGATACAGTAAATAGATTTTTGCCTCTATGGGAAAATGTTATTAGTAAAGACATTATTGCAGGGAAAAAAGTAATAATATCCGCTCATGGTAATAGTTTAAGAGCTTTAATAAAACTTTTAGATAATATGAGCGAAGACGAGATTTTAAAATTTAACGTTCCTACAGGAATACCCTTAGTTTACGAACTAGATGAAAAACTCAATCCTATTAAAAAATACTTTTTAGCAGACGATGAAAAGCTTAAAAACGCATTAAGTACCGTTGCTAATCAGGGGAAGATACAATAGTTAATGAGCGCTGTTAATAAGTATCGCTATAATATTATATTAGGTTTTTTTAAAGGTAAATTTCCGAAATTACCAGTATTTTTATTAAAATTACCAGCTTATATTTATTTTTATTTAGTAGTTGTCGATTGCTTTAGATATAATAAATTATTAGCTTCTATAAATTTTAAGCAAGATATTATTGATATAAATAGCAATACACAAATCATTTATACTGATATTGCAAGTGTTCACTATGTGCTCACGCGTTTACACGATTCAGTGGACAATTTGCAAATTGTAATCTACACTATAATAAGTGGTATTTTTGAGAAAATGTATCCTTATTTAATTATCAACAAGTTAAATGATAATGTTAAAGTCCTACATGTTGGGACTATTGATGTGTTGCTTTTGTATAATTATAAGGCATTATTTAAAGAGTGTAAAAAAAGAGGTATATTTGTTATAGCTACTTACCATTCTTTTTGCGATATGAATGTTTTAAAAGATATTGTTAAGCATTGTGATGTGATCTTTGCCTTGAGTGATTCCTTAAAAGAAGAATTAGCAAGCAATGGAATCAAGAATGTTATAACAAATTATTTACCGAGTGCATTTAAGATTGACCATAACCCACTAAAAAAATATGAAATAAGAAAGAGCTTCAATATCCCCGAAGAAAAAATTGTACTTTCAATTGTAGGGATGCTAAGACCAGATAAAGGTCTTGATTTTTTTATTGATTCTGTTTCTAAACTTGAGGATACTTATAAGGATAAAATTTTTATTAATATTATTGGTACAGACTATCTTGGCTATAAGCATAGTCTCCCAAAGCCATTAGCCGAGTCTGGCATACAACATAGATTCATTGCGAAACAAACACGGCTAACAGATGATGAATTTGTTGATAATATTATAGTTAGTGATATTTATTTGGTACCTTATACTCGACCTTCTATTAACCAAAGCGGTCCTCTAATAGATGCTGCTGTGAGAAAAATACCCGTAATTGGGACCGATAATGGAACTATTGGTTATACTATCAAGAAATGGAATATAGGACTGACATTTGAGCATGGAAATAAAGAAGACTTAAGAAATAAAATTATTCAAATGATTGATAATATTGATAACCTTAATTTTGATTTTACGCAGTTTATTAAAGAGCATTCTATAGAAGGCTACATTGGTAAGCACAAGCAAGTATATAATAGTGTAATTAATCAAAATTTTGATATTAGTATGTTTAATTAATATTCTATTATGATTATCAAAACTACTTTATTAGATATTTATCCTTATACTTATGATTCATCAAACCTACAAGGTAGTGCTGATGTTGTTTATATTCCTGAAAGTATTGAAGATTTAATAGATGCTATTAAATTAGGCTTCGATGAAAAGTATAGAATATATTTTTCTGGAGCCGGTACAGGAATAACTGGTTCCCGTGTTCCAAATGGTGGTATAGTAATTTCTACAGAGAAGCTTAAAAATATCATCGAATTTAGTAACGATTATGTAATTGTTGAGCCAGGCGTAACGCTATCTGAACTTAATAGCTTTCTTGAAACAAAAGGAAAATTTTTACCTCCAAATCCTACGGAAATGAATGCCTCGATTGGTGGTAATATATCTACGAATGCTTCGGGCTCACGTACATTTAAGTATGGGGCAATCAGAAATTGGGTTGAAGAAATAGAAATAATATTAGCAGATGGAGACATTGTACGTATAAAAAGAAGCGAATTTAAAGCCACTAATAACCTATTAACATTCCATACTGACAATGGGCTAACATATTCTTTTAATACTTTTGACATTGGAATGCCAAGTGTCAAAAATGCTTCTGGATATTTTATAAAAGAAGACCTGGATTTAATAGATTTAATTATAGGTTCTGAAGGCACATTGGGAGCAATAAAGCAAATCAAATTAAGAGTTATAGATATACCAGAGAAAATTTTAGGTTTAGTTATATTTTTTGATGATTCTTATCACTTAAGAAATTTTGTAGAAGAAGTTAGAGAACATAGCCAGAGGAATAATTTATTAGATTACCGCAATATAAAGGAAATATCTGCAAGATTAATTGAATACTTTGATAAGAGTTCTTTAGAATTATTAAGATCTAAATATTCACAAATACCAAAGAAAGCCGTTGGTGGCATTTGGATAGAGCAAGAATATTCCTTATCAAATGAAGAGCAGGTATTGGATAGCTGGAATAACATAATTTCAAAATATACTAACTATTCAGAAAATACGTGGGTAGCTTTAAACGATAAAGAGCATCAAAATTTAAGGGAGTTTAGACACGAATTACCCTTGCAAGTATATGAAAATTTAACACAGAATTCTCAAAAGAAAGTTGGCTTAGATACAGCAGTACCAGATGACAAATTTCCAATATTATTTGATTATTACTTAAATGCGTTTTCAAAATTAGAACTTAAGAATGTCATTTTTGGTCATATAGGAAATTCACATTTGCACGCAAATATATTTTGTCAAAACGAAGTCGAATACAGACGTGCTTTAGAAGTTTATGAAAAAGTTATAGACTTATCCCTACAACTAAATGGAACCGTTTCCGCTGAACATGGTATCGGTAAATTAAAAAAGAGTTACTTGATAAAGATGTATGGTCAGCAAAATATTGATAAATTTAAGGCAATCAAAGCAATATTCGATCCTTTTAATTTATTGAATGTAGGTGCGATGTTTGATTAAATATAATATAATATGTTTATTCTTTGATAGTTGTACCGAAAATTCTAATCATCATCTTATCTACATGCACTAAATGCTCAGGCTTAATATTATTCCAAATGATAGAAATCGTTGATACAATTGCTGCTAAATCATCAGAAAAACCTACAAATGGTGCTATATCTGGGATAACATCTAATGGTAGAATAAAATAACCCAGAACTCCAAATATTAATGATTTTGTCCATACAGGAGTATCATTATCCATTGCAACATAATATAATAAAAGAGCTTTATGTATTAGCCTCTTCCCTATCTTTTTTGCAACATTATTAATTTTCTTGAAAAAGGAAGCATCAGAATAATGCTTCTGATGTTCCTTATAATTTACAAGTTTACTCATAAGATTAGTATGTACCTACTACGCTTGCAGCAGCCACCGAGCCAGCCACCGAAGAGGCAATGATGGAAGTAATTTCCAAATTAATGTCTTTAATTGCTTGACCGATTTGTTCTCCACCAATTAAATCATTTATAATATTTGTAGCTTGAGTCCTTTCTTCTTTCATAAATAATTCGTCAGTTAAGTTAGTTGCTTTAATTAAACTAAGCAACGCAACATCTCTTTTATCTGGAGATTGACTCTCTAAAACTATTTCTCTTACTCTTAGCCGTGTATAGACTGTTGGTAAAGCGTCTTGCATAGGAAAAGTATCTATTGGTATAATCCAAAGAATTTTTTTGGATTCTTTTTTTAAGATACCTTTTGCAACTAAATTATTCATTATCTTATCTATTAAATCAGGCATTTCTGAAATAATTTTCTTTACCCAATATTTACAATCTTTGTTTTCAGATGATTTGCTTATCAAACCTAAGGCTTCATCAATAACGGCGTCATTTGTTGAACTTGAATTAATCACTTTGATATTATTGTTATCCATTACAATTTTATCAGCATTGAATAGCTCTAAAAGTAAAGCACCAGCCAAACCATACGGTAAAGAAGTAGTAACAGTCAGCATAAGCTCACCTGTGTCAGTTTCTAAGCCCAATAATAATAATTCTTCTGCTAAGTTTAAAACCATATCTTTTTTCTCATTTAATAATTTTACAATTTAACTATATTTACACATTTATCAAAATTTATTTTATTAGTTTTATTAAGTCTGGGACAGCATCTTTGTGAGCCATAAATGTCAGCATCTTGAGTTTTACGTAATCTTCGCTATACATATAATAACCTTTCATTTTACCATTTCTAGCTCCACTGCCAGAATCTTTGATTAAAAACCAAGTTTTATTCTTTAATTCTGTGTATCCTACAATTTGAATACCATGGTCGTCCCCTGTTGTTCCATTTTCAAATCTAAACTCCCTAGCATCATCGTCGATATATTCAGAGGGAATATCAAATGATGGTACTATTGCTGCATCAGCATAGGAGTATAAGCCTGCTTCGCTCACGTCCCCACCAATCGTCATTGTAAAACCGTTCTTAATGGCTTTTTTTATTGAGTTAATAAAGTTATCGGCATTGATATTAAAGAATTTTCCAAACCACCAATTGTCGGGTACTTCATAAACATTCCAAGTATTAAAATCATATTTTTTTAAAGACATAAAATCAATATAATCATCTAAATTAATACTAACCACTTCATTTAAAAATTGCTTAGGAGTGTAGTTTTTATTATTATATGAAAATTCAGTAGGTGGCACACCCATAAAATGATTTAAGATAGCCTTGATATTGGGAATTATCATTTCTTCACTCCATATATTATTCGCTTTACAGAACTTTAAATACGAATCAATTTCAGCAAACATTTTAGTATGGTCGTGGTGCTTCTGCCCATTTAATTTACCTGTATAAGTATCTTCTGGCACGCACCCATATTTTTTCCATATCCTTACTACTGCACTTGATTGGGATCCTTCGCCGATATATGTCGCACCATGAGTCTTTATAAAGTCTAAAGCTCTTTCTATATACTCGTAGTATACTGTATGCATTTCAGACATCTTTAATTTTTTATGATTTATTCTTTCTATTTCAGATTCTAAAAATGAAGTACCACAAAAACACCAACAAGTACCAGTAGCGCTTTGCATAATTGGTTCGTTATGCCAAGACTGTTTAAAATCTGATAGAGATTTCGGTATTTCAATTTTATCAAAGTCTGGTATGAGCTTTTTAGGCTTTTTGTCGGGCTTAGCATTAAATTCTTTAATTTCTTTTTCAATTGTTTCCCAGGTTTCATTTTTGGGTTCAATAAATTTACTTTTATCCTTACTCTGTTGAGAGTAGACTGGTAAACTAATACTGATTGTAAGTAGCAAACTTATTATAATTTTGTTCATTAGATTATACCTTTTTTATTTTTGAAATTTCTGTAAAAATTGTTTTAGCGCATTCGACCTTAGTCATTGGTGGGAAAGTTAGAATGTTATGTTTTTTATCAATAATTGTAATCGTGTTATTATCACCATTAAACCCACTATCTTGTTTATTTGAAGAGTTTAAAATAATTAAATCGCAATTTTTAGATGTTAGTTTTGATATTGCATTATTAATTTCATTCTCTGCCTCTAATGCAAATCCTACAACAAACTGGTTATCACTTTTTCTTGAAGCAATATCTGCTAAAATATCTGGGTTTTTGATTAATTCTAAGCTAATTATTTGTTCACCTATTTGCTTTTTTATTTTACCTTGGTGGTAATTTAGAGGCTTAAAATCGGCAACAGCAGCAGCGAATATTAAAATATCCATATCTTGATAATATTTTAAAACTTGTTGGTGCATTTCGTCGGCACTTTCGATAAATTCAATATGATAATTATGCTTTGGAGAAATATTTACAAGCCCGCTAATTAATGTAACGTCATAATTTAGCTCAAAAGCAATATCCGCTAAGGCATAGCCCATTTTCCCACTCGAATAATTAGATATATATCTAACATCGTCAATTTTTTCTCTTGTTGGACCAGCTGTTATTAATACTTTCATACTAACTTATTTTTTAATTTGTGAAACTCTAATTCAGAGTTAAACTTATCTTTATCAATATCGTTAGAAATAGGATAAATAGGAGTATCTATAAGATTAGGTATGTGTTCTATTTTTTTAGGTTCTTTTTCAATCGCTTCACCCGCCTTATAATTAGTATAATTATAACGATTAGTTGACGTTGCTTTGTTCAATGTGACTTCTACTTGTCTCACTAAATCTGGTATATCAGGCAGTCTACCTGGTCCAATTAGTCCACTAGATAGCTCACCATCAATAGGTGGTATTAATATTGCTCCATCATCTACGACTTGTTTGACTGCCCTTTGAGTAGCGGGGTGAGTCCACATAGTAGAATCCATTGCCGGAGATATAAGTAAAGGGACAGAGTTTTCTAAGGCAATTGTTAGGGTTGTAAGCGCATTGTCGCACATACCATAAGCTATTTTTGATAAAGTAGACAGTGAACAAGGGGCAATAATCATTAAATCACTTTGATGCGCTAATTTAATATGCCAAGCCCCATCGTTTTGATTATTACTATCAAACATATCAATTATAACATTATTATGGCTTAAGTTACTCATCACAGTTGGACTAACAAAATTACTTGATGCAGGTGTCATAATTACTTGAACATTAGCACCTAACTTGATTAATTCTCTAAGTAGTAGAGGTGATTTATATGCTGCAATTGAACCCGTTACACCTAATAATATTCTCTTATTATTTAAAGTATTATTCATTTTCTATCATTTAAGTATCTATAATATAATTAAAAATAGCTATTTTTGTAAATCTATTAAAATAAAAAATAAAAAAAATGAGTTTAGTTGCCTTAGTAGGAAGACCAAATGTTGGAAAATCAACTTTATTTAACCGTTTAGTTGGGCATAAAGAAGCTATTGTAGAAGATACGCCGGGAGTTACGCGAGATAGGATATATGGCTTTTGTGAGTGGAATGGATTAAGATTTCAAGTCGTTGATACTGGCGGTTTTATACCGGGTACTGAGGATACAATGGAACGCGCCATTAGAGAGCAAGCTATGAACGCTGTTGAAGAAGCCGATGTAATTGTCTTTGTTTGTGATGGACGAGATGGAGTAACTGCGTTTGATATCGATATAGCTACTATATTACGTTCAAGTTCAAAACCTATTACCTTAGCTATAAACAAATGCGATAATACTAGAATGGAATCATATTCTTATGAGTTCCATAGCTTGGGAATTGGTAACCCTTTTGCTATATCCTCACTTAGTGGATATGGAACAGGAGACCTTTTAGATGATGTTACTAATAACTTAAGTAAAACTGTTGAAGCCGAAGAAGATAATAGGCTAAAAATAGCTATTGTTGGCAGACCAAATGCTGGTAAATCAAGTTTAACTAACGCTCTATTAGGAAAAGAGCGCTCAATTGTAACTGATATACCGGGGACAACCAGAGACTCAGTTGATAGTATTTTAAAATACCATGGTGAAGAAATAGTTTTAATTGATACGGCTGGCTTGAGAAAGAAAAGTCAAGTAAAAGAGAATATTGAAATGTATTCTATTATCAGGACTGGAAAAGCTATCGAAAGGTGTGATATAGCAATAATTTTGGTAGACGCTACGCGTGGCTTAGAAGATCAAGATAAAAAAATTATAAATCAAGTTGATGTTGCTAGAAAAGGAATCATTATCGCAATAAATAAATGGGATGCAGTAGAAAAAGATCACAAAACTGCAGACGAGTTCACGAAAAAGATATATGAAGACTTGAAAATGTATGATTATGTTCCTGTAGTATTTATATCAGCTTTAACTAAGCAGAGAATTATAAAGGTAATTGAATTAGCTAAAGAAATTCATGAAGTAAGAAAAGAAAGAATTAAAACACACATTTTAAATGATGTAGTCTTACAAGAATTAGACAAAACCCCACCGCCTTCAGTGAGAGGCTATGACCTTAGAATTAATTATGTAACACAAGTAGGCACAGAGCCGCCTTTATTTGCTTTGTTTTCTAATCATCCGACTCTAATACCAGACTCTTATAAAAGATTTATTGAAAGAGCTATCAGAAGGAATTTTCCGCTTAAAGGAACTCCTATTTCATTAGTGTTCAGAAGAAAAAATACGCCTTGGGAAGAACGAGAAGAAAAGAAAAGATAAAATTAATAAAGTTTATAGTCCGTAAATTACTACTTTACGGACTATATAGCATAATCGTCATTTCATTAAGCAAAAAATAATTGAAGAGAGCCAACTATAGAGTTTGAGTTAAGTAGGTAAGCAAGAAAATACTAAAAATAACGCCTATAAATAGCGTTACTATGTAATATACAAGACACAACGATAAAAATTTGCACGCCCTAAGGGAGTGCTTATCTTTATTTCTACTTATATTTACATAATACTAACTTAATTTATTTATTAGCACTTAGTCTATGTTTTGAGAAAAAAGAATTAAGTTAATAATAAGTAAATGCAAGTTAAATAAAATAAATGTGTCCGTATATGTGTCCGTATATTATATTTGTATTATATCTTTTTGCAATACTGATTAAGTATAATTTGGTATAATTGGTATAATTGGTATAATTTGGTATAATTGGTATAATTGGTATAATTGGTATAATTGGTATAATTGGTATAATTGGTATAAT
>DAOMQA010000004.1:0-42273 GCA_035445085.1 Kapaibacterium sp. (SeqCode) | reverse complement strand
TAAGTATAATTTCTTTGGAGCTAAAAATGACAGTTTATTATTATTTGGAAAATGTAAAAACAAAAGAAAACCAAAAAATGATTTATGCTTATGTTAGGGGCTTTAGGAATAGGAAAACAATTAAAATCAGCACAAAAACAAAAATAAACCCTAACTATTGGAATTCTGAAAAGCAAATTGTTAAAACATCTTACACACTTGCACCAGAAACAAACGAATTTTTAACAAGGTTTAAACTTGAAATTGAAAAAGTAATTAAGGTTGTAAAAGCTGATAACGTTAATGCTGATTACTCCGATTACTTTGAAGCTCTAAACAATAGATTTAGGAAAGCACCAGAGCCAGAACCAGAGCCAGATTTTTTTCAAATTTATGGCTTATTTCTTGAATTAAGAAAAAATGATTTGTCAAACTCTATGCAAGAAAAGTATGTTACTCTAAAATCAAAATTAATTGCTTTTCAGACTTTTTCCAATTTTGCCATAAAATTTGAAACTATTGATTTAATGTTTTATGATTTGTTTAAAAACTATTTGTTAGAAAAGGAAAATTTAAGCACCAATACAATGTTTAAGTATTTCAAGTATCTTAAAACTTTTATGAAATGGAGCTATGAAAAGAAAAAGCATAGCAATTTAGATTTCAAAAGTTTCAAAACACCACAGCACCAGACCGATATTATTTATTTAACTGATTGGGAGCTAAGCAAACTTTATGATTACGATTTAAGTAATAACAAGCCATTAAGCAATGTAAGAGACGTTTTTTTATTTCAATGTTACACGGGAGTTCGTTACTCCGATATTTTGAATTTGAAAAGACACGATATTAAAAATAATGTTTGGCACTTACACACTAAGAAAACCAAGCAATATTTACAGATACCAATTACTAAAAAAGCTAATGCAATTCTTAAAAGATATGAAAATGACACTAAGCCACTCCCAAGCGTTTCAGAGCAAAAAACAAATGCCAGATTAAAAGAACTTTGTAAATTAGTTGGTATTGACGAACTTGTAAGTATAGTTAAATATCGTGGCAATAACAAAGACGAAAAGGAATTCTTTAAATATGAATTAGTATCGACACACACAGCCAGACGAACCTTTGTAACTCTATCTTTGGAAAAAGGTATGAGACCAGAAATTGTAATGGCAATTACAGGGCACACAGATTATTCAAGTTTCAAGAAATACATAAAAATAGTTACAACTATAAAAGAACAGGAAATTAAACAAGCGTGGGACGAACCTAAATTAAAAATTGCAAAATGATTAATGTTTTATTCAAATTGCTGATGGAATTAATTAGAATTTCATTAAGGAATAATAACAGTTTTCGTAATTAACATTAAGGAATAATAACAGTTTTCGTAATTAACATTAAGGAATAATAACAGTTTTCGTAATTAACATTAAATAATAATAAAGAATTATCATATTTTGTAAGCATAATTTTTTCTCTTGAAAACTTTTTTTTATTAGTTACAAATAGTTTAATTACATTTGTTGAAAACTTTTTTTTTATTAGTTACAAATAGTTTAATTACATTTGTAACTAATAAATAAAGTCAGAGCGTTACACCCTGACTTGTAAGAGTAAAATTAGACGCTCGCCAAAGCAAATTTTACCAATTATAAAACAATTTGTTAGCAAATTGCTTATGTGTAAAAATACTAAACTTTTACATAAACTACAAATTTATATATTATTTTAAATATTTATAAACATAAATGTTAAAGTTAAAGTTTAATTTTGAATAATCAGCACATAATAATTACAAGTCAATTCTAAAAAGCTCTGAAATTAATAATCATTAATAAATGGAGTTTTTTATGCTTAACAGCAAAGAAACAGCACCAGAATATTTTACAACACAAGTTGCAAGTATTCTTTATTCAATTTCCCAACAAACATTAAGGTATTACATCAAAAAAAAAGTAATACCAGCCGTCAAAAAAGGCAAACAGTATTTTATTAAAAGAGCTGATTTGCTTAAGTTTCTAAATGGAGCTGATTATGGAAAATAATTATGCAATGACACCATTTAGTAAAAATGATTTGGAGCTAATAATTAGACGTGTAGTTAATGAAGCTCTAAACGAATATGCTATTACTCAAAAAGCACCAGAACCAGCCCAAGAACTGATAAAGATTGACGAAGTTGCAAAGATATTGCAAGTTTCAAAACCAACGGTTTATGATTGGAAAAAGCGGGGCTTAATTCCCTTTTATCGTATGGCTAATAAAATCTTTTTCAAGAAAAATGAAGTCTATGAAGCTCTAAACAAAGTCAGACAAAGGGAGTTTTAAATATGAATAACAGACAGTTTTATGAAGCTCCCAGCTCTAAATTTGCTATGGAGTTATTAAGCTATTTGCCACCAAGACCAGACTACGAAACATGGCTTAAAGTCATATCAGCCATAGGAAATACATTTCCTAAAATTGAAGCTGATTACATCATTAAAAGTAAATGGCGAGACGAAAAGCCAAATGAAACCAATTACAAGTTAAGAAATACTTTAAAAAATGTAAATTTTGGCACTTTGGTTTATTTTGCTAAACAATATGGTTACAGTTTTGAAAAAAGCCACACAAACGGCAATAGAGCCACTTTAAAACAGAACCATAGTAATTATCATAGACCACAGGAAAAAGCTCTAAAAAGCCACACAAACGGCAATAGAGCCACTTTAAAACAGAACCATAGTAATTATCATAGACCACAGGAAAAAGCTCTAAAAAGCCACTTAGAATTGGAAAAGTTTGAAAAACCTATCTATCAGCACCCAGAAAATAGCTTTTTACCTGAATTTGTAAAGGACGTATTACAGGAATATGAAAAGGACGGTTTAACATCAGCACAGGCAAGGGAAATAACTCTAAATAATGCTGATTGGTTACAAGATGACAGAGTTTTCAGAGTTGCAATAAATGACAAAATTCTAAACAAAAACTTGCACCCAGAAACAAGGGAAAAACTCCCAAGTTTTGATTTTCTAACTTATGGCTTTAAGAATATGAATTTAACAATAAATCAAATTGCTGATATGATTGGAAAAGGTTATGCCATTTTACCAAGTCAATTAATAGAAAACCAAGACGGAGCTACACACAGGAAAACAGCTAATTTCAAATTTTCTGAATTAGTAATAATTGATATTGATAATGCTGATGAAAATAAAAATAAATTAGTTGAAAATTATCTAAGTGTCCAAGAACTTTTGGAAATGCCACAGACCAGAAAAGCAATTATGATTTACACTACTCCCAGCCATACAAAACAATGGCACAGATTAAGAATAGTATTTCCTTTGCCACGATTGATAACAGACCCAGAAATTTATAAAAGCACCATCAAAGAGTTTATTAAAATTTACAAGTCAGACCAACAAACAAGCAATATTACAAATGCTTTTTATGGAAATCATAATGCCACAATTATTCTACTAAGCACGGGCGAAATGATACAATACAAAAAGGGAAAAAGACTATGCTAACAATACCTAAATACGAACCTATGACAGAAATTGAAACAGCGTCATTATTGAATAACGGCACAATAGAGCCAGAGAAATTTTTTAAAAACCTTAACCCAAATTTTTCAAATTTTTTAGAAACATCAAAGGGAAAAGAACCTATGAAACAAATTTTTGGTAATTTTTTATTTACAAATGAATTACTTGTAATAGCGGGAAAAACCAACGTTGGTAAAACTATTTTTTCATATCAAATTGCTGATGGAATTAGTAAAGGAAATAAAATATTAGATTTGACTAATGAAGCGGGAGCTTTAAAAGTTGCTTACTTTGACTTTGAAATGAATTATTCCCAAATATTAAAACGTTTTCCAAATTATCAGCCAAATGATAACTTTTTAAGACCAGATATTGACGAACTAATGAAGCTGACTGACTACAATTTTAACTTTGATATTGTTGAAAATTTTGTAAAAGAGTTTAACGTGCAAGTTGTAATAATTGATAATTTAACTTCAATAGGTTTGCAAGCTAAAAATGAAATAGAGCAAATGCAAGAATTAGTAAGTAGAGCCAAACGGTTAAAAGACGAACTAAATATTTCAATTATCTTATTACATCATACTACAAAAATTAAAGAAAATAGGGAGCTAACAATTTATGATATTTACGGGAGTTCAAAACTTGTTAATGCTATTGATAATTGTTTGATAATTAACCAGAGTAACACCAATATTAATTATCGATACTTGAAACAGGTTAAGGCAAGAAACAGCCCAATAAATGAAAAAGTAATGGTATTGGAGTTGAACCAAGAAAATTATTTGCACTTTGATTTTATTGATTTTGATTTGGAAAAAAATCATTTATTAATAGACACAGCACAAAGGGAAAAAAGAATTAATGAATTAACCCAAATTGCAAAGGAAATTTTTACAAATGAAAACGAAATGTATTACTCCGATTGTGTAAATAAATATGTTTCTGCAACAGGGAAAAGCATAGCAAACGGGAAAAAAGTAATATCAGCAATGACAAATGAAAACTTACTTTTGAAATTAGAAAACAATAAATATACAATTAACAGAAATGAAATTCCATTTTAAAGTAAAGGGGCTTTACAGCCCCAGAGCTTTTTGACAGTTTTATATTACAAAAATGCGAAATAAAAGGGAAAATATTATGATTGAAAATGAAGTAAAACTTGAATTTGTCAAGCTCCGTGCAAGTGGCTTATCTTATGAAAAAATCAGTCAAGAACTGAAAATATCAAAAAGCACTTTGATTAAATGGAGTAAAGAATTAAGCAAAGAAATTGCAAACTTGAAATTTTTTGAAATGGAAAATTTAATAAGATTACATCAATTAAGTTTTCAAGAAAAAGCAACAGCACTTTTAAGTAAAATAAAGGACGTTTATTCTGAAATCGAAGTCAGACCTTTGCAAGAAATGACAGTAAAAGAATTGATTGAATTCCATACATTTTTAAGAAATGAAGTAGCGGGAGTTTTTAAACAATTTGGTTATCATACTGATAATTGGACAAACACTATTTCAAAATGGAGAGATGGAAGTTATGAAATAGTTAGATTAGAGTAATAGAATTGACTTTAATTATTGGAGCTATGTATTACAGTTTTATAATTGGTTACATAGCTTTTTTTATACCAATTATACTACGTTATACCAAATTATACCAATTATACCAATTATACCAATTATACCAATTATACCACGTTATACCAATTATACCAATTATACCTTTATACTTCATTATACTAAATTATACCATCAGCAAACCAAAAACATATACTTTTGTCCGTATATGTGTCCGTATTAGAAATAGCTAAAACGCAAGTTATTAAAAATCAATTACTTAACATAATAGTTTGCACGCCCTAAGGGAGTCGAACCCCTAACCTTTTGATCCGTAGTCAAATACTCTATCCAATTGAGCTAAGGGCGCGTCAAAATACTTTATGCAGTTGCTTGCTTAGGAAATTTTAATTTATTTACAAACTTAGCTAATCTAGATTTCTTATTAGCTACGTTATTTTTGTGTAAAACGCCTCTTGCGGCTACTTTATCAAGAATACTTGTAGCTGAAGAATAATTTTTAATTGCATCTTCGGCAGTCTTACATTCTAATACAGACTTAATAGCATTTTTTACTAATTTTTTGTTCAAACGGTTGTACAATCTACGTTTTCTACTTTGTCTGATTCTCTTTAACGCTGATTTATGGTGCGCCATACTACCCTTTCAAAAATTTAATTTATATAGATTTACAAAAGTAACATTTTTTTAGTAATTAACAAGATATAAATAATATTTTTTTTATCTTATTTTTATGGAGTAGCATTGTTAGGTATTGATGCGAATTAAGAAGTTCTTAAAATTTATGCAAACTCTACATATAATATTAGTAACGTATAAATATACAATATTATATATATATACTTAGAAAGAAATGAAATAATGCTAAAAACAGTGCTTTTAAAATAAATTTATATCTATAATTGCCACTTTTTTATTAATTTTGTAGTTTGAAAAAAATTAAACAAGAAATTTAAATATTAATAATTAGATAGGAGTTTTTGGTTAATGGGAACATTACAACAGATTAGAAGAATTTCACCTTATGTTTTTGGAATCTTTGCATTTCTGTTGGTAGCCTTTTTTACGATTGGCGATCCAACAGTTATTGATGGCTTGCGTGGTGCCTCAGGAGGTGCTGGTTCACAAGTCTTAGGGGTTGTAAATGGTGAAGATATCCTCTATGTGGATTACGAAAAGAAGGTTAAGGAAGAAGAAGACAACCAAAGAAGACAAATGGCTCAACAAGGGCAAACAACTGAAATTGATAATGAGGCTATTCGCCAACGTGTTTGGGACGCAATGGTAGAAGAAATTCTATTAAAACAACAATTAAAAGCTTTCGGTATTATTGTCAGCGATAAAACTATTAAAGAACAAATGATAGATAACCCGCCTGATTTCTTGATGAAAAGCTTCTCTGATTCTACTGGTAAATTTAATAAGACTTTATATTTAGAGCTTATTACAAACCCAGAAAACTATAGCAAATATCTTGGTAATGTGCCTGCAGAACAAAAGCAAGAAGCGATAGCATCATTTAGGAATGATTTGATTAATATTGAAAAGTATATTCGTCAAAATTTACAAAATCAAGAAATACAGACTTTAGTAGGTTCTACACAAGGTATTATTACACCAGAGTTTGCTTCTTTAAAGTACAAAAATGAAAATAGCTTTGCTAATGCAGAATTTATAGGTGTTTCTTTAAGGGATATGCCTCAAACAGAATTAAAAGTAACTAAAGAAGAAATTGAAAAGTGTTATAATGATAATAAGCAATATTTTAAGCAAAAAGCTGCACGTAAATTAAAATATGTTGCTATACAAATCAAGCCTTCAAAAGATGATTCTACTAAAGCTCTAAAGAAAATTAATGGTATTACTACTGCTTTAGCAGCTGTATCTACTGATTTAGAAAAAGATAGCATATTTGAGATTAAGCTAAATGAATATTCTGGTACTACTTCAGAATATAAATTAGTAAGTGATGTAGATCCACAAGTTATGGCATTTTTGGCAAATCTACCTATTAAAGGTATTGCTGGTCCTATTAATTTACCTACTGGAACTGTTTTTTATAGGTTAGATGACAAAAGAGTAGGTGCAAATGAAGTAGTAAAAGCAGCACACATCTTAATTGCGGCTAATAACAACAAAGATAGCGCTAAAGCAGAAGCACAAAAGATTTATAATGAAGTGAAAGCTGGTAGTGAAGACTTTGGTGTATATGCAGCTAAATACTCACAAGACCCTGGTTCAGCAAGACAAGGCGGTGATTTAGGGTACTTTGGCAAAGGTAAAATGGTAAAAGAATTTGAAGCAGCTGCGTTTAGTACTCCAGTTGGCTCAATCTCTATGCCAATTGAAACTCAATTTGGCTATCATATAATTAAAGTTGAAGATAAAAAATCTGAAGATTTAAAATATTCAGAAATTAAAATTTCTGTAAGTGTTAGCTCTGCTACTCGTTCACAAATTTTTAGAGATGCAAAATCTATTGAACAACAAGCAAAACAAGGCACTCCACTTGATTCATTAGCAAGTAAATTAAAATACAGATTTGCCGAATCTCCGTTTTTCTTAAAAAATAGCCCTGTTCTTAGCTCTCGTTATTTAGCTTCATTAGCGTTCAATAACGAAGTTGGAACAATTTTGGAACCTATTGAATTAGATAAATTTGGCGTTGTTATTGCACAAGTTGCCGATGCGCGAGAAGCTGGTATTAGCCAATTAGATGATGTCAGAGCTGAAATTTCACAAAGATTAGGTAAAATCAAGCAATTAGATGGAATTAAGTCAAAAATTAATGAATTATATAATAAAGTTAAAAACTATCCAACGTTAGAGGCTGCTGTTGCTGCTGATTCTACTCTGAAAAAGTATTATAGAAATTTAAATGATTTTAAATATTCTCCATCAATATCAGAATTTGGACAAGATGCTGCCTTCGCTCCTAAATTATTTGCTACAGCTGAAAGTAAAATATCTGAGCCATTTAGAGGTGAAAACGGCTATTATATAGTTTATGTGAAATCTAAATCGGTACCAACAGATAAAGAAATCAAAGAAAAATTAGGTGATTATATTCAAAGCCTACAAATACAGACAAAAAATAATGCTTTCTACCAATGGTTCCAAGCTATTAAAGAAAATGCTAAAATAGAAGATTATAGATCTAAATTCTATAAAGACTTTTAGATGATTACATTTTTTTAAAACTAAAAGAGGCTGTCAATAATTTATGACAGCCTCTTTTTATATATATGCTTTCTTTACAAAACTCCAATCTTAATCTTTAAAATGTAGCAGATATTCCGCCATGAAAATTTATACCAGGTTGGAAATAATAGGGATAGACTGGAATTTTATTATCTAGGATATTCTCACCTATTATAAATAATTTGAAGTTTTTACTAATTGGCTGCTCAAGATTTATGTTTAATAAATATACTTCACTTTGATATTGTGTGCGCCTAATATCTTTGAACTCCTCCCTAAACTTATAATTCTTAAGCGAAAGTAAAATAAGTGTATTTTTAAATAACTCTATATACAGCTTATATTCTAAAGTTCTACTTGGTAGTTGTAAAAGTAATGTATCATAAGAAATGTATGTGTCGCTGATAAATGATCGTGCATATATGCTTAAATTAAGAAAATAGAAGCGATAATTTATATCGAGGCTTATTAATCCTGCTCTTTTTGTTGGATATTTATTATCATTAAAATTCAATTGATCATTATAATCAAAAAGACCTAAGTATACATCAAGGTAAGCATCGTCCGTAGCCATAATTTTATAGCCTAAAGTGTATGTATTTAAATAGTTAATATCTTCAATTAAAGTATCGCTATACAAGGTCTTAGCAAATAAATAATTAAAATTAGAACTTTCATTTTTAAAGCTAATTCTTGCATAAATATCATTTATTTGATTTTGAAAAATGAAAGTATGGTGAAACCCAAACTCTAAGTTATATTTTAATAAACCTTTATATTCAATTTTTTTTGTATCATCTATAGGATTATAATAGTTTAATCCTAATTTTAAATGAGTATGATTATTAGAATATAAATTAAAATCTTGATTGATAAAGAAATCTAATTGTTCTAATCGTAAAGAATATTGCTTATTAAAAGTAGTTGCTCGCATTTGTTCTGAAGCATATTTTAATTGTAACTTAGTAGCTTTTTCTAATAAATTAAAGTCTACTCCTAAAGATATTCCGTAAGAAATATCATTTTCTTTTGATAATAATTTGTAGCTTGGGTAATCAATATTTCTATTAATATATTTGAAGTAAACTTGCCCATTGGTTGAAATTAGCTCCGAATTGATACTCCTATATTTTAAAGAAAAAAGCGTGTTCAAATTATTTATCTCATTAAAATCATAGACTAATTTATTATATTTATTATTAGACTTGTTCATCATAATTAATTGATTATACTCTACAATAGATTTTGAATCTAATATGCTAAATCCAATGGAAGATTGAAAGGCTTGTTGTGATATTTTCGCCAAAATATCTTCTTCAACTCCATTAGGGTTATTATATCCATTTGTAACATAATAATTGTTTCGAGTCTTCCATCTAAAATTACCAGACTGCCCATAATATAGCAGATTGGCATCAGCGATATTAGAACCTGCTCCCAACTCAAACTTAATATTGGTCGTATCATCGATATTTAATTTCTTGTTAAGTACTTTTAAATTATCTTTTAGATTAAATATATCATCATAGAATATTTGTGAATAGTCAATCGATTTGTCGAATAAACTATTAATTTTAACACCATCAAATTCTAATTGCCGGAAATTATTACCATTTATGTAGTTTAATTGATTAATTTGAAATGTACCATCTGCATATAATAAACCTGTATTGAGATAGTAGTAGTTGCTTGCTCCTATAAATTCTAAAGATTTGATATAATTCTCTTTCATCGTAATTAGCTCACTATGACTATTCGCAAATAGTAGCGATGTACTACTTAGTAAAACCATAATTATATAGATATAAGTTTTCATTCTAACATTCCAATAAAGGTTGCCATTCTACCCGATTTCTTTTTATCTCTTCTAAATGAATGATAGTTGGCATCACTAATTGTACAAATATTTGATATTTCAATATTTTGAGCTTGAACGCCAGCATTTAATAATTGCTGAGTTATCATTTTCTTATTATCAAAATATATTTTTTCATTTCTTTTTATTGAGTAATTACCTAACATTTCTAATAGCTCCCCCCCTATTTCGTAATTTTCTACGGAAGCAGATGGAGCTAAATATGCTAACAAATTCTTCGGCTCAGTCATAAATTTATTTGCTAATGCAGCAATAGTTTTACCGACAATATTCTGGTATGAACCCCTCCACCCAGAATGAACGGCAGCAACTACCCCGTTTATTGGGTCATATAGTAAAATGCCACCACAATCAGCGATAGAAGCTACTAATATCTTTCCCCTGATATTTGTTATTATTGCATCTGATTGGGCACAAGAATAAGAGTTATCTACTATTGTTATGATATCACTATGTAATTGTGTTTGGAATGCTAAATCCTCATACTTGCAATTTAAAAAATCAGCAAAATCTTGCCTCATTGTATGAATGTCATTATCATTATAAATTTCTGCCTTACTTATTGAAAATCCATTAGGAGGATATAATTGCTTATTTATTAATGTAGTTCCAGCAATAATTTTATAGTTTAGAAATATATTTGTTTTTAGTATATTAATGCTCATAGCTTATGTATTGTATAAAATTTGTTTTTAGATTTAAATATTTGCTAATAGTATCGGACATGCTTGGCATTATCATAATACTTGCTATATTTGATTTACCTTTATAATAATCTGTTAAAGCGATACCATAGTTGCCACAGTAGTAAATAGTGGGCTTAGAGAAATTATCTACAATATAGCTTAAATACTTATCAAAATATGGCTTTAGTCCATTTTTCCTATCAAAAATATAAATAGTAGGGTCTACTTTATTGCTTGTATCATTTATAGCATAAATATAATTTGCTGTAGGAATAATAATTGAATGCGATTCTTTTTTTAAGTTTGGTGACTGATATTTTATAATAATAGTAGTAAATACAAGTAATACGCTTACTCTAAATATCAATAACCTTATGGAATTAGATAGTATTATATATGATAAATATATTGATACTAATATTGAAAGATAAAATGCACTTTGCCCTAAAATGTAAGCATAATTGATTTTAGATAGCATATAATTAATACTTAGAAGTTGCCCTAATAAGAAGTTTGAAGATAAAGCAAGGAATTGAGCTAAAGGCATATATATATAAGAGCAAATAATACTAATGATTATTCCAAACATAGACATTGTAAATAATGGAATTTCAATTAAATTAGCTATTAGCGAAATAATTGAAAATACATCAAAATAATAGGCAACAATTGGAGATACAACAATAGATGCTGCTATGCTGATAGATACTGAAAGAAATATATTATTAATGATTGTTATATTTTTTTTGTTGAGCTGCTTTAAATGAGTATATATAACATTATAAAAAATAATAATCCCTAAAACAGAGCCTACAGACATTTGGAAAGCTGGAGAATAAAATAAACTATTATTATAAATTAACATTAATATACTTGCTAATGAAAGTGAGTTTAAAGGGTGAACATTTCTTTCTAAAGTCATTCCCAAAACAATAATTATAGACATCAATCCAGCTCGTATAGCAGAAGCCTCACTGCCAGTAATAATAATGAAGGCAATCATTATAAATATAAAAATAGTAAATTTTAACCATCTATTATAAATAACGCTGAGAAGCATAAAAACTAAAGTAGCAATTATGCCTACGTGTGTCCCGCTTACGGCTAATAAATGAGCCGTACCAGTAAATGAAAAGCTCCGTTTTGTTTCTATATCTATAGCGCTCTTATCACCTATTAGAATAGCTAATGCAATAGGAGCAATTTGTAAATCATATAATTGATAAATCTTTTGTTTTATATTGACTTTAATTTTATCAACTAAGCCATCATAATAGCTTGCTTCTTTTAAAATCACTAAATCCTGTGCTTTTGCAAATGCATAAAAACTATAATTATTAATCTGGAAATATTTCAGTTCATCAAAATCTTGATTAATTAATTTTTTATGAGGCGCCCTTATTTTAAGAGTAGAATAAAAATAACTACCAACTCTTAATTTTGCTCTTAGTTTACACAAATCACTGACTTTTAAAATAATTTTTGTATTTTCTATCTTAGGTAAACTTTTTGCATCTAAATCCCCTTCTGCAACTATTCTTAAATTACTATCTTTATCTAATATACTAATGATCTTACCATTAAATATAGCCTTTTGCATAGGTATAAATTTATTTGGGTATTGCAGTGTGTTTAACGACAAATTTAAGCAAATTATAAGAGAACAGATTATAGTGGCAATAAAGTATGATGTATTATTATATTTCTTAATAATAGTTAGAACCAAGCAAGCAAAAAGTATTAGGGTTAAGTATTGATAACTAATAAATAAATTAAATACTTGATTAAGATAGTTAAACAAGTATACAAATATAGAAAAGAAAATTAAAAATTTAAAAGCTGGATATTCTTTCATTTAAAACCCAATTTGAGGCAAAATTAGCTAAATTTTAGCAAATATCCAAGAATAAGTATATTATTTAAAATTACTATTTTAAAAGGAAAGTAAAATTTATTAAATTAATTTTTACTTTCTGCTTTAACTAAGAAATCCCTCTACAATCATTATGGATAGTATAGAGGGATTTTATACTGAGTAAATTTATATAGAACTATTTCACAATTATAAATCTTCTCATTAGAGTTTGATTATTACAATTTAATACCATAATATAAGTTCCTGATGAAAGTTTGTCTGTAATATAAGTATATTTGTTGCTATTTAATACTGCAATTTCATCAACCATTTCCCCATTACTACTATAAATTTGGATTAAACAATTATTAGCATTACCTAATTGGTACAATATGTCCAACGACTCTCTAGCAGGATTCGGGCTGATGTCTAGAGATAACCCTAGATTTAATTCTTGAACCTCAACTCTTCCGAACAAAATACCATCCTTTGTGTATCTTAAAGTATTATTTATTAATTCACCTTTTTGATTTGTGAGTTGATAATCATTGTACTCTAATAGCCCAGTTTTAAAATTATAATACTTTAATTTTAATTGTTCGTTTAAAATTGCGCCATCAACAATGTCCGTTTGCTCGTCATCGCCCCAAATTGTAATTACCGATTTACCATGGATAACTATTCCAGACCCAATTAATTCATCTTTTTGATTGTAAACACCAAATTCATCATTATCGTTGGCATTGGTTACAATAATTAGATTAGATGATGAACCAGTAATAGAATGCTTTGGCTCTAAATAAACTGGGCTTGGAGAAATTGCCCTAGATGTTGATTTGCTGAGTGAATTAGCAGGGTATATCAGCGAATCTTTCCTTGTTAAATATACCTGATAGCCATTACCAACTTTCATTGTACCAATTGTATTAATGCCAAATGATGGTACGTATACATTCCCATTAACTGTTTTTGCAATTAATAATCCACCATCATTCTCAACAATACTTTCTAGATTATCCTCAATTGCACCATTAATATTTCTCAAATATGAAATTAATGACCAACCAGTATTTAAAATTATTGGTGTAGTTTCAGGGATCACAACTTCTCCATTAATAAGTATAGTATCTGATTGAGTAAAATATCCTTGATATGCCTCAATAGTTTTCCAATCACCAATTGTATTAATTCCATATTGCGGAATATATGTTTTCCCCTTTATTGTTTTTAAAATCAACAAACTATTAGAGTTGTTATGTAGTACTTCTTCTAAGGCTGGCTTTTCAGGGATGATGTATGAAGATATATAATTCCAACCTTGATTAACTATTACCTTTTGAGTTTCATTTGTATAGAGCTTCTTTAGAACGCTATATAAACCATCGTTAAAATAATGTTCACCAGATTCGTATTCGACTATACCTTTTCTTACTTTTGCTTGTTGGGCGTCCCATACTCTAAATGTATAAACTTCATTTGATGAAAAACCATCCTTAATTAAAGTTACAGGATTATCGCCCCATACAGTAATATTCAGGTCTTGGCTATTCCAAACGCCATATCCAGCACAAATTAATGAATCATTTCTTGTAAAGAAAAGCCCAATTGCATCGCCTTTCGCAATATATCTATCGCCTACTTTTGGCATAATTGCTTTTGGTATTAAAATGTTGGCAGATACGCCTGTACTATCAGAAAATACCCAACTATCAGGAATATTTACTGGCTCCTCTATTGTGGTAAAACTAAATATTGGCGACCAAGAACTTTTAAAGATTCCATTTATAGTTCTCATTCTCCAATAGTATCTTCTATTATATTGTAAAGAATCTATATATTGATGAGATAATCCAATTAGATTCTGATTGTCTATCAACAAATTGCTAAAATTTACAGTATCAGATAATTGTAATTGATATTTCAATGAATAATGTGATGAATCCCAAACAAAGGTTGGTTTTATATCAATATGATAACTCGAATCTTCAGGTGAAACTAATGGGGGTGGTAATAATTGCCTTAAAGTTATATAAGTATCATAAATTTCTTTTGTTTCTTCTATATTTCCAGCATAATCAAAAGCAATAGAGTAAAATTTATAGGTGGAATCATAATGCCCCTTATATACTCCACTAGTATCATTGGTACCAACGAGCCAAGGTGTATAACTATTATCATTCACTTTAACATAAATATTATATCCCTTAATTGAACCAGACGGGTCTATTCCTCCCCAACTTACAGTAAAATTAGTATCATAAATGACTGGAGGTAAACTGTTTATGGTGCTATAAGGTTTGGTATCATCAATAGTAACTTTCCATTCATTAGTAAGTATTGGCTGATTTGCGTCAAAAACTATTTTGGCTTTATTTCTTATAACAGTACCATTGGATAAACTATCTTTAGGCTTCACTAAGTAACTAACCTTTCCTTCGCCTTCAGGAGGGCTTTGATTAGGAGCAAGGAAACCGAGAAGGGGATCTTCGGTCAAATCCATAGTCTTTGGGTCGAAGGAAGTATAATGCCACTTAGCAACTCCTGCTGTTGTATCAAGCTGTCCAATAATTCTTACAATCAAATCTTTCGCTGGTCTCATATCTACATCTACAGAATAATGTTGTAAGCCTTGAGGAATATTAATAGTCTTATCAGCAAAATTAAAAGAAGTAAGTTCAAAAGTTGATAAATCAAGGTGCTGTTTATCGAGAGTATCATAAATAAAAACTTCTTGTGCTGCTAATGCGGCTGTATCAACATTCTCGAACATAACTGTAAAAGGTAGTGTTGAGCTTGATTGAACGTAGTTAATACCTGGAATATTTGAAGGTCCAATTTTTTCGTTTGGGTCCATAGAGGCTCTTATTGTGATAGGTTGTTGTTTCATGCCATTTAATTCTTCGCCTATTGCCCAACCACATTCAAATGCCTCAACTAATTCATTCATGTGATCTATTATTACAATTGCTGCACGGACAAGCGTTGAATAAGGGTACATTATTTGTAGTGCAGATAAAGCACAGTCTTTGAGTAAAGTTACTAGATTTTTAATCAAATAAGCTTTTGCAATAGTAGAGCCATTTAATGCTTCTTTATAATTATCAAAATCAGTTGCAACCTCATAGCTAGTCTGTAAGCAACTTTTGATGTCATCATAGCCAGGTATTAAGTTAAGTATTATGCTAATTGGATCCACATCCATATCCACAAGGTCAAAAATACATTCCTGAATTACTTTTTTCGCATCTTGTAATTTATCTTTGTCTTTCTTTACTTTACTGCCAAGAGACAATAAATTCTCTGGAGGTGTATTATAAGCAGCAACACTAATACTGTCTGAAGTGGAAGTAATAGAGAATTTTAAATCATTTATTGTTGAACGAGCTGCTAATTTTGGTATAAGAATAGCAGTAGCTTTTGCTAAATATGGTTTCCCTCTAAGAGTATCGATAGTATAAAAAGTTGGTACTGAATCGTTTAGAATGGTAGAATCAGCTTCAAAGTTCCCGGGTAAATCATCTGGGAATTTCATTTTGATAGTGGCATTTGTATCAGGACCTACCATTAGCCATACAATAAAATTATTAGCATCTATATTCCCTTTATTAGTAATATTTAATGAATAATTAGCAGGAACTCCTCTTCGAATAACTGGCGGTCCAATTACTTGTAATTCAATATCTGGTCTAATACCTTGTTCAATTTCAAAAATATCTGGTAGAATATCATCTTTTTTGAATGGGTCGTTTAATTTTTCAACTTTGACATCATATTTACCAATACTCTTATCAAGTAAATCAAAATTAGCTTTTGCCACATTGTTGGATAAATATAGTGTGTCTGGATAAATTTTTTCTAATCCATTTTCAGTTGAATCCTGTAAATACACAATCGTAGTATCAGCAAAGCCGACTCCATATATACTGATTGTTACGTTTCCAATATTTCCACCCTTTTTAGGAGATATATCTTGTATACCACTTATCTGTACTTGCGTAATAAGAGAATCTTTGCCACAGATATTATTAACACTTTGCTTAACATTATAAATACCTGCGTTAGCATATTTGTGCCTTGGATTTATTGTACTATCAATAGTTCCATCTCCAAAATCCCATCGCCACTTTATTGTCTTATAAGATGAGTCAATAAAAGTTATTTCATTCCCAAACCCAATATAATTAAAACTTGCTTCTGGCCCATCTATTTCACAAATTGTAACTTGTTTGCTTAGATTATGTGACCAAACACCCCTATCATCTTTAAATCTTACAGTAGCATAGCTAGGACCTAAAGGTAAATTATGAACTGGTAAAATAAATTTTTGATTAATTATCGTTGAATCTAGAAAATCAAACATATCACCTTGTGCAAATCCAGGGTCATTACCAATAAAATATTCAAGCTCTGAAATCTTGGCATCAACCTCATCACTACTTTCCCTTACCATCACAGTTCTTGTCAGGTTATTGCTCCATAGGTTTAAAGTATCCATAAATCTAAATGTAATTTGATGAAACCCAGCACTAAGTGAATCTGTATTAAGCATAGCCTTAGTTAATGCCAAGGTATCATTCCTTTCATTGAATAAGAATGATTTGCCTTTATCTATACCTGGGTCATCATCAAAGAAATATTCTAGTTTTGTAATTACTGGATTATTTAACAAATTATTAGGCTCTTCCCTTACCATAAAAGTTCTTGTCAGGTTATTGCTCCATAGATTTAAAGTATCCATAAATCTCAATGTAATTTGATGAAACCCAGCACTAAGTGAATCTGTATTAAACATAGCCTTAGTTAATGTTAGTGTATCGCTCCTTTCATTGAATAGTAGTACTTTGCCATTATTTATACCAGGGTCATCATCAAAGAAATATTCTAGTTTTGTAATTACTGGATTATTTAGTAAATTATTAGGTTCTGCTCTTACCATCACAGTTCTTGTCAGGTTGTTGCTCCATAGATTTAAAGTATCCATAAATCTCAATGTAATTTGATGAAACCCAGCACTAAGTGAATCTGTATTAAACATAGCCTTAGTTAATGTTAGTGTATCGCTCCTTTCATTGAATAGTAGTACTTTGCCATTATTTATACCAGGGTCATCATCAAAGAAATATTCTAGTTTTGTAATTACTGGATTATTTAGTAAATTATTAGGTTCTGCTCTTACCATCACAGTTCTTGTCAGGTTGTTGCTCCATAGATTTAAGTTATCTTTAAATCTTATACTTATTTGATGAAAACCTGTATTGACTGAATTTAGAGAGAAATTGATATTATTTAATCTTACTGTATCTGTATTGGCTGTTGAAGTTAGATTGCCACTACCTATCCCAATATCTTCATCAAGGAATACTTCATAATGAGTAATAAATTCATCATTAAGAGTGGTAATTTGAATTTGCTTGCTATAGCTTATACCTATATCGTTATAAGCAAAAGCTCTTATATAATATGTTGTATTTTTATCAAGTCTATTAACATAGCCAATTATTGAAGTAAAGGATTGAGATGCATTATTGTAAAAATTATAAACAATATCGTTTGTATCAGGATTACCTGTTTTATTAATACAATACCCTGCATTAATGATTTTCCTATTTCCATTACTAATAATAGGGCAATTTAGTGCTGCAGAATGTTTCGTAATGCTTAGTATAGATACGTTATCTAACTCTGGATTTGATATTAATGAATATCTAAAAAGATAATTATCAGAAGTCTCATAATTATGCTTTATACCGTAAAATACGGAGTCTTTAGATGTATAAAGTATTGCTTGTAGTTCATCATTCTCTGCAAAATTATACACATTACTTTTATTACTAGCATCAATCTCCATCTTCTGCAAAATATTAGTTTTAGAATCCAAAGATGATAAAGATACCAATATGGAATTACTAGCAAATTCATAACCGTTTAAAAATGAATACTGTCCGGAATCCCTTACCCAAGTACCTAAATTAGCATAATTACTACCATCTGAATTAACTCTAATAAGCGAAACTTGTTTAACATTACCACCAATTTTTTTATTTAAAGTTGTATAAATTACATTTTGATTAACTTTAAAGCCATTAATAAAATTATAAGTTATGGTATTATCATAAAAAGATTTTATTATGCTAAAAGATGAACCGTCAGAATTGATTTTGAATATTAAGTCTCCTGTATGTTGCTCTAAATTATCAGAGTAGCGACTCTTTCCAAAAATTGAATTACCTATTTTGAAAATTGACGATGGTGTGTAACCTATAGATGAACTATTAACAAAACTTTTAATTATAGAATAATTTGTGCTATCCTTTTTGATTTTATAAAGTGTACCTTCATTGTTGTTACCTCCAGTTAAAGTTACACCATATATGTATTCTCCAATTTTCAAAAGGGATTCTGCATATTTCCCATCGTTTGATTGGTTAAACGTATGGAGTAGCTGATAAGCACTTCCATCGTCCTTAACTTTTGCTAAATATCCATATTCATTATTAATACCACTGCCTCTAAAAGTGAAGTAGATATAATTACTATCGAGAATAAAGTAAACTCCACCTACACCAGTTGGGCTATTAGGGCTGTTGTAATGGTGTAAAACCTGGTAATCACTTCCGTCTCGTTTTATTTTATAAAGAACACCATTATTGGTATTGCCTCCAATTGCAGTTGAGCCGAATAAGTAATTCCCACTTATAATTAAGTTATCGAAAGGATAGGCGCCATCATCTGTGCCACCAACAAAATCCTTTAAATTAATAAAAGTATTAGTTTTGATATTAAAACTAAAAATAGCGCCCTTATTACTACTCCCTCCCGTTTTTGAGATGCCATAAAGTATAGTATCCTGAATTACTAATCCCATGATATCATTACCATAGGAAGCTGAGAATTTATGCAAATCTATATAAGCATTACTCTGTGAGAATAATGGTATAAGTGATATTCCAAGATAAACTATCAAAGCAACAATACTTTTGCTCATAACTTTACTCTCAACTACTTCTTTCTAATAACTTGTGTGTTAAATCTTAAAGTACCATCTTTACCTACCACTAACTGTAACAAGTCAAATTGTTCAATTGTTGGGGTACGTGGACAGCCGCTTATATCTAATTTTCCATCTGATTTTATAGGCCAAGGATAGTAACCTCCTGTTAGCCCCAAATCTGTTGAATCAGTACCAGCGTTTTTACATGGTGAGTCGTCACTTAAAGATAGGTCATAGTTTAAAAAAGTGCTAATTGTTAAGTTTATGTTGGCGCTTTTGAATTTTGGGTCGATGTTAATAAGATTATTGATACCAGTATTGCTACCATAAGGTAAAGCATCATTAGCACTTGCATAAGTTAGATTATTGACAAAGTTTGAATAATTAGCTGGACGTGGCTCTACTCTATAAAAAATATTATTTTGAAGCATTAGGTTGTATGAACTTCCGTTACAGTTATTATATGAAACATAATATGAAAATACCTGAGCACAATCATCATGCTTAAGAAAAATATTATTGGCAAGTAGTAAATTATACGCATAAGTACTGAAATTCACCTGACCTAAAACATTATTTGCAAATATGGAATTATTGGCAGTGGTAGTGGTAGAGTGGAAAACTATATTTGTAATATAATTATTATAAATTATAGATTGACTTAAACCATAAAGATTTATCATATATATTCTATTGAATCGTATGGATATGTTTGTAATTGGTTTATAAGTCTCATTAGGAGCATAGCCAATACTAAAAGAATTTATATTAAATCCTTCAATAGTAATGCTATCAGCATACAAGTATACTGACGGCGTTAACGAGTTATATTTATTAGTATTATTATATCCTTCACCTATTAAATGAATAGGTTTCTTTATCACTATGTTACTCGAATAATTATTTGGGGAACCAGATACATAGATGGTGTCGCCAGACGCCGCCGAATCTATTGTAGTTTGCAAATTACTGAACTGTGCTTTAGTATATGGATAATTAGAAACAGTATACTGCTTGGAATATGCACAATATATAGAACATATCAAAGCAACAATAAATAAGAAATAATTCTTCATAATAAATTCCTAAAAATGAATGTTTAATATTGTAAAATTAACATTTTATATCTTTTTAGAAAATACGTATAAAAGCGTATTTTTTGATTTGTGAAATTTAAATATTTTTGTACATTTGCAAGTATATGGGGAAATAAAATATGGGGTATTATACTGAAACCGAACTATTGAGTTCTAACCAATATATTGCATATAAATTAGGTGTTTTGTACCATAATGATCCGCAATCTTTTTTGTATGTGATTGACTATTTACCATTTTTTGTTTGCACAAATTGTAGAATATCTAAAAACTTTCTTGAAGGTAACCAACTTGTTAAAAATCTTTTTGATGCAAATGAATTCGAACTTTTCAAAAGCAATTCAGTATCATTTGTTGCTAAGATAGCTAACCCAGAAGTTTTCAAATTTGCAATTGAACAAAATCATAATTTTGAACTAATAAATGATACATCTACTATTTGTACTACATTTCAAAATATTAAGTTTAGATCAGAGTGTAATTGGTATATTTCAAATAAAAAAATAATAAATCATGGCGAGAGCTTAAATGTTGCTTATGCTTTAAAAGATTTAGGAACTTTTGGTGTTAAGGTATCAAAAATTCTTGATATTGTTTTATTGGATAGCTTATCTTGGCGCAAGTTGATGAGTTTGACTAAGAAAGAAAAAGAAATAATTAAACTAATCGCTGAAGGGTATTCGAATGATAGTATTTCAGATATTCTTTTTTCGTCTCCTCATACAATTAGAACCCATAGAGAAAGTATACGTTGCAAAATAGATGCACATAATATTAGTGATATTATGAAGTTTGTGCAAGCTTTTGATTTAATTGGGGCAATGTAAAATAATTTAAACTCACTCTTCCTTCCTTTTAAGTATTTCAGCAAATATCCAAGAATAAGTATATTATTTGAAGTTATAAGGTGCGATGTTATAAATTTTATAACAAGCTATCCAGAATTTTTTAATAATTAGGATAGCTTTAGATTTTTTTTAGCTGAAGTATATTACTTAATTCTTTACTCTTCTCTTTTTAAGCACGTCTCTTATTTTCTTTAGAAATTTCTTTTCAAATACTAAGTATTGTGCAAATTGTTTTTCATTTAGTATATTTTTAAACTCCTCAAATCTATTGCTTATTGCCGCTTGGTATTCATGATGAGCATTTAATAATTTATTTGATAAGTCAGATAATTCCTTATTGCTTTTATTTTCTTTAAGGGCGTGCTCTAAATCATCATTTAACGTCTTTAATGCACTATGTTTATTGCTTATGTTTTTTTCTACTTCATTATACTTAGCTAAAAATTTTGTAGATTCACTTTCACTTAAATTCATAAACTCAACAAGTTTTTCTTTTTTTAACTTTTGTACCTTTTCAGCCCTTTTATTGTTAGGCTGCGCAAAAGCTAACGAAAAAGAGAATATTAAAAATATCACAATGTAACTTAAACTATTCTTTGATATTAGCATGTTGTAAATCCTGTATAAAATTTTGAAATTCATCTTCATCTAAACTTTGTAAATTATTGATTACCTTATTGGCAGAATATAGGTTACTATCATACACTTCTATATTATCCAAATTATCATTTTTATCTTGCCCGCTAAATGCCAATAAAATTTCTTCATCATAAATTAATTCTAACTCATTTGATAAATTTGAATTAGAAGAAATCTCTTGTGGATATTCTAAAAGCTGATAAATTACGCTTTCGCTTGAGAAGATTGAATCATTATTTTTATTAGTGGTAGAGGAGGCAATGGTTTCATTTTTTCCACCTTGATTAAACATAAAGAAATACGTTCCTCCTATTATCAAGGCAAACGGAACTAAATATCTCAATAAATACTGCATACTTGAGTATCTATACATAGCTTTAGCTTCTCTCTTTTTAATAACCTTAACTGAAATGTTACGAGCTGAATAATCTAATTGTCTTTCAAAATTCATTTTATCAAATTTTTTAAACACTTCATCAGCTTGTTCTAATTCACTTTTCAAATCTGGGAATTTTTCAATATTGGATTCAAAGAATAATCTATCTTCTTGATTTAAGCTACCAAATAAATAATCTGGTAACATTTCTTCTAAACGATGTAATAATTCATCACTCATGATTACTTTCCTCCATAATAAACTTTTAATTCATTGGCAATTTTTTGTACCGCTTGAAAATAATTTGCCTTTAAACCGCCAATACTAGTTCCTGATATTCTAGATATTTCTTCGTAGCTTAAATCATCGAAATACCTAAGAATAAATGTTTCTCGTTGCTTTTCTGGTAATTTATTATAAGCACTGACAAATATCTTTTCAACTTCATTAAACTCTATTATATTGTCGGGTTTGGGTTCATCTGAAGCTATATCAAAGTAATTATCATCTTCACTATTAGAACTTGTTCCTAATGTAATAAATGATATAAATTTTTTCTTTCTAAGCTCGTTTTTGCATTTGTTAACAGTGATTTTATATAACCAAGTCTTAATTGAACTTTTTCTATTAAATTTTCTTAAGTTATCTAGCGCCGTAATAAATACCTCTTGTGTTATATCATCGGCATCTTCATAATCTTTTAAATACCTCAATGCAGTATGTAAAACGAAAGATTGATGCGACCTAACAAACTTGTTGACAGCTCTAGTATTGTTACTCTCGATAATTTCATCTATTAACTCGAAGTCTAAATTTAAAGCCAAAGCATTTGTACTCATAAAAAAAACCTTTCCTTTTATTAATAGACAATAATTTAAAGGAAAGGTTTAATTAAAATTCTTTTTATTACTTATAAATTTCAATAATTTCAAAAACAGTAGTTTTTGCTGGTACAATTACTTCAGCAATTTCGCCTACTTTCTTACCCATCAAAGATTTACCCATAGGTGACGTAACAGCTATTTTGTTTTTTTCAAAATCTGCTTCTTCTGGAGATACTAATTGATATTCATTAATTTTTCCAGTTTTTGTGTTTTTTAATTTTACTTTAGATAGAATATATATTTTATCATCCGGAAATTCATCAGCAGAAATAACTTGGCTATTAGCAAGCATCTCAGTTAATTTAGATATTTTAAGCTCTAAAAGACCTTGTTCGTCTTTTGCTGCATCGTAATCAGCATTCTCAGATAAATCACCATGAGACCTTGCCTCAGCAATTTTACGTGCAATTTCAGAACGTCCTTTAGATTTTAATTCATGAAGTTCCTCTTCAATTTCTTTCATTCTTTCTTTTGTCATATATACTGTTTTAGACATGTTCGCCTCAATTTGTTATTATAAAAAAATTAAGACAAAGCCGATGATGGCTTTGTCGTAAACAAAAGATTAATACAAAAATAGTAATAATTCTTATATAATAAAATTATATTTTTTTCAGAATATGTCCCATTTTATTTTTCTTCGTTAGCATATAATTTCGGTTGATATCATTAGGAGTTACTTCAATTGGCACTTGCTCCACAACTTCTAAGCCATAACTTTCTAATCCTACTCTCTTTGTCGGGTTGTTGCTAATCAACCTCATTTTTTTTATACCTAGAAGTCTTAATATCTGCGCACCTATTCCATAATCTCTTGGGTCGGGGTCAAATCCTAAATGTATATTTGCCTCAACAGTATCAAGACCTTGGTCTTGAAGTTTATAGGCTTTTATCTTATTTGTTAGCCCAATACCTCTGCCCTCTTGCCTCATATATAATAGTACGCCACGCCCTTCTTTATTAATCATTTCTAAGGCATTTGCTAACTGTTCTCCGCAGTCGCACCTTAATGAATGGAATATATCCCCTGTTAAGCATTCAGAATGCACTCTTAGAAGGACAGGTTCATCACCACTAATATCTCCTTTAATCAGAGCAATGTGTTCTTGATGATCAAAATTATTTTCAAATACTACTAATTTGAATTCACCGTATTGCGTGGGCAAACGTGTTTCGGCAACTTTACTTACAATGGATTCAATCTTGATTTTATAAGCTATCAAGTCTTTTATTGTAATCATCTTAAGATTAAATTTATCTGCAAATACTTTCAGATCATCTAATCTAGACATTGTACCATCATCGTTAATTATCTCGCATATTACTGCAGCGGGTCTTAACCCAGATAAGCGCATTAGATCAACCGATGCTTCTGTGTGCCCTGCTCTTCTTAGAACCCCTTCGCTATGCGCTATCAGTGGGAAAACATGACCAGGTCTGAGTAAATCTTCAGGTTTTGTATCAGCTTTACACAAAGCACGAATTGTCTTAGCTCTGTCATATGCAGAAATGCCCGTAGTTGTACCGTGCGCATAATCTACACTTACAGTAAATTTAGTTTCATGTAAAGAAGAATTATGACGTACCATTAATTCTAAATTTAATTCCTGTGCTTTCTTTTCAGTGATCGAAACGCAAATTAATCCCTTACCGTGAGTTGCCATAAAATTGACCATTTCTGGAGTGCATAGTTCTGCCGAACAAACTAAATCACCTTCATTTTCTCTGTCTTCATCGTCCAAAACAACGACCATTTTACCAGAGCTTAAGTCAATTAAAGCTTCTTCTATTGTATTCATTATGATAACTTAGTTGTTACTGCAGTCTTTTCAAATTTAATTTTTACATTATCGGCAATTTGTAAAGTCATTGTTTTGTCATCAGTCTCAGATACTGTTCCATGAATTCCTGCGCTAGTAACTACTTTATCACCTTTTTTTATTCCAGCTAACATTTGTTGATGTTCTTTTTGGCGTTTTTGTTGAGGGCGTATCATAAAAAAATACATTACAACAAATACCAAACCAAACATAACTAGCATTGAAACCATTCCGCCACCAGACGATGCACCATCACCTTGAGCTGGCGCCATTAATATTATACTCGATAGTAAATTCATTATTTTATCCTAAAATTCATTTAACATTAATACAAAAATATTACTTTTTTATAATTTATTAGATTGATTATAGTTCTCTAAATAGTTTTTCTTCCATAATTCAAAATCTCCATTCAATATATGCTTTCTAGCTTCTTTTACTAAGTTTAAATAAAAGGCAATATTATGCAGGGAGGCAAGCTGAAGACCTAGAATTTCATCTGAAATAAACAAATGCCTTAAATACGCCAAAGAAAAATTATTACTTGCATATGAATCAAGATTTTCATCAAGTGGTTTTTCTTCAAATTTATATTTTGCGTTTCTAATATTAATTTTGCCATTTGTAGTAAAAAGCTGTCCATTTCTCGCATTACGAGTTGGCATAACACAATCAAACATATCTATACCCATTTCAATTGATTGCAATATATTCTCAGGTGTACCTACCCCCATTAAATATCTTGGTTTATCTTTTGGCAATATATCGGTAGAAATATCTGTAATCTCATACATTAATTCCGTTGGTTCACCAACAGATAAGCCGCCTATTGCATTGCCATCAAAATCTATATCTATCATTTGCTGAAGGTATTCTTTTCGTAAATCATTATACATTCCACCTTGCGCTATCCCAAATTGGTATTGTTGATGATTATATATACTCGCCGTATTATTAAAAGATATTCTTGATTCCTTAGCCCACTTTATTGATAATTCCATAGATTTTTTAGTATAACTATAATCTGCAGGGTATGGTGCACACTCATCTAAGACCATCATTATATCTGAACCAATAATTCGCTGGGTGTTTACAACGGATTCAGGTGTAAAAAGATGCTTTGAGCCGTCAATATGTGATCTAAATTCTACTCCATATTGATAAATCTTTCTAATTTCATTAAGAGAAAATACTTGATAACCACCACTATCTGTAAGTATAGGTCTATTCCAATTCATAAATCTATGTAAACCACCTAAAGCATGCATTACTTCATTACCAGGTCTTAAATACAAATGGTAGGTGTTGCCTAATATGATTTTTGCATCTAACTCAATTAATTCCCTTTGTTCTACTGCTTTTACAGTTCCAGCCGTCCCAACAGGCATAAATATAGGAGTTTCAATAATACCGTGATCTGTGGATATAGAGCCTACTCTTGCTTTACTACTTTCCGATGTCTTAGTAAGTTCAAAAAACATTAATTGTAAATTCGATTATCAAAGAAATTATCAACGAAATTGCATATAATATATTTGTTTATCTATAAGTGATAACATAATATAAAAAAGTAGAGGCAATCATGCTGATGCCTCTACTTTGAAGTAATAAATATCGATTATTTTAAGATAATGATTTTTTTAGTTTCTTTAAATGGACCTGCCACCATTTTTACAAAATATATCCCATTGCTTAGGTTTCTAGTATCTAATAAAGTTTCATAGTAACCTGATGGTAAAGTATTATTTACAAGGCTTTCAATTTTTTCACCATTAGAATTAAAGATATCAATTTGGACATCTACTTCAAAGCCAAGACCAAATTCTATATTTGTATTTTCTACAATTGGATTAGGTGAAATATCTTTTAAAGCAAAGTTAGCTTGACCGTTTTTAACAATAATTCTATTATCATTGAAGCAAAGCTTGCTTGAAGTAATAACACTTAAATCATAATCGAATATTTGGCAATCGTAATCAGCTTTTACTGTTATATCAGTTTTGTGCTTGTCGTTCAGTAATACCATAAAATCCAATGAGAAAGATTGAATCTTTTGATTATCATTAATTTTACCACTACCATTAATTTCTAAGTTACCATTACTTAAATAGTTAGTAGTCCACATCCAATTCGCCAAGCTTGATTTAATTGAATTATCCATATATTTAATAACATAAGGGTCATAATTCAATATCAATTTTACGTTATTTATCTCACCTGATTTAAGTTGTGGTATATCTAAATCTATTGGATAGCTAAAAATATCAGCTACCGAGTATTCTGCCGACTTTAGAGTAGTTGATGGCACGTAATTTTTACTACTACCACTGATATTTATTTCAATTGCATAATTAGCTGAATTTGGAATACTTAAGACACTTGTAAATGTTTCTAATTTAGATGCAAGCATAGATATTGGTAAAATAATTTCTGCACCAGCATTTAATTGTAGATTACCAGCGATATTCAATTTAAATATATCCGAATTTTGGGAAAATATAGCATTGTCTAAATACAAAGTTACATCTTTTGATTTACTGTTATTTTTCAATATTATGTTTGTAGCATTATTAGAACATAATATTACATTTCCAAAGTCAATATTATTAAACTCAATTTGAAGACCATCACAAGAAGTATTTACTTTCGTTAATTTCCATTGTTCTTTAAATTGTCCATCGTAGTCGTCAGCGTAAATAAAAATATTATTAGTATTAGGACTATTAGCTTTAGGTTTGAACATAACAGGTATCGTGATTTTTTCCTCTTTATTAAGTGTCCTTGCTAACACATCATTTGGGTTAATAAAGGTAAACTCTTCTATAATATTTTCAAATTTAATCTCATTAATTTGAAGAATAGATGATTTCGATGGATTTTCTAATGTTAAAGTAGCAATCGTAGAATCGCCAATATTAATTTCTTTACCGCAAGTCCAATTTGTAATTAGCTTAGGTAATATTCCTATACCATTGAGTTTAGCTACTAAAGGTTCGGCTCTCGAGGCAATGTAACAATAAATATCTGCACTATCAATTTGTTCTAATATCGGATTATATTGAACATCAATATTTATTATAGAATTAGCATCTATATTTATTGGGTAATCATTTGGATTAATCTTTAAATCAAAATACTTGCTATAATTAGCATCAGCAAATTTAATACTATCAATTCTCTCTATTCCTTCGCTATTGTTTTTAATCTGTATTTGTGCAGGATAATTACCTTTTACTCGCCTTTCGCTCCAATCATAAGAAGTTATACTTATATCAGATGAAATTCCCACACCTGCTAAATCCATCATTGAGTTTTTACAAGGATTCTCTACATTAAAGTTAATATATGCTTCTCTTGCTCCAAGTTCTTTTGGGTTAAATGTTACAATAATATCTAAGCATTCGTTAGGATTAACTGTAATTTTTCCATTATATACTGTGTAATAATCTGGTATTTCTAATGTATAATCACTGAAGTTTGTGCCTCTAACTAATGGACTAACTACTAACTTTACATTTGAAATATTTTTAAAAGCACATTTAATTGTATCCTTTTTAGCTTTTTTCAAATTCTGATCACCAAAATCATAAATAGGAAGCGATGTTCCACCGCATACTCCATTACCCTTAATCTCTAATCTGATATCGCTTCCACAAGATGAAGATATATCTAACCAAGCGTTACGAGGACCAGTATAATTTGGTTTAAAAGCAATTTGTAAGTCTATAGAATCATTAGGGTTAATTTTCTTTCCAATAATATCTGTTAGTAAAGTATAATCATTTTTTACATCAGAATCGGCAATGGCTCCAAATTTGTAGCCAGTAATTTCCACTGGAACTGCAAAAGGGTTATAAATAGTTTTTGTTAAAGTATGAGCTACACTATCACCATAAACAACATCGCCAAATACATATATATTATTAATGAACTTTGGTTCTTGTTTAACGATAGAAAATGCAGCACTTATATCAACAGATTGAGCGATTTTACTATATTTTGATATCCAAAAATCGTTTTTCCCTTTGCTGTTCAAATTAAATCTATCTATTTTTAAGCTACCTGAAAAATTATCAGTTTCGTAAAAAGCTTCACTAATATAATTAGCTTCTTTTGTAGTATAAGTCCAATTTTTGGCGGCAGCATACATTTCTGTAATCTCTAAGTCTGGCGTCATAGCAAAAGAGAATACAGTATCTATTAAAGATAATGGTAGGTAAACATTTAAGTTATAATCCATATACTCACCCTTATATGTACCTTCAACCATTATTTTTGGTAGTTCACCAAGTTTGTATTCAAAACCAATTTTATATCCAGCCATCTGTAGATTTTTGTATTCTGGGGTTGCACCAAGGAACCTAGAGTTTAAGTATTTACCATAAGCATTAAACTTTGTTACAAATAAATATGGTATTTTCTGTACTTCTAATGCTGGTGAAAAATTATCAAATTGCACTCCGTCATAAGTAACACCTGTTAAATATACATTGCCATCATAATCTGTTACAACACCATAAGCTCTATCATCAAACTCCATAGAGCCAGCACTTTGTGCCCAGATTAAATTTCCTTCGTTATCAAATTTAGCTAAAAATATATCTTCTTTACCTTTACTTACTAATTTAGTAGACCCAATTGTAAATTCACCACTAAAATAACCCGTTACATAATGATACAAGCCGTTTTCTGTTACACATAATGATGTTGTAATATCATCATTTGTGCCGCCATATGAGTTAGCAAAATCATATTCATAACCGGGTGTAGATTCAACTTTTACTTTAATATTGTTACCAACAACTGGAGATTTCCATTTATATGAATAGCCCTGATATTTCTTGATTATGCTTTTCCATGTAGTGCCGTTATCACTTGAATAAGATAAATCTAAAAGAGCATCGGATTCATTACCCTGCCATACTATGTTTACGGAGTCGCATTGACTTAGAAATTCTCCTTGTGTAGGTTTTGTGATTGTTACTCTATGATAACCGCCAACTAATTGGATTTCTTTTGGGCAAGGTTCACCCTCTAAAATTAAAGCTGCTTTTCTATATTTTTTTACGATTTGAGGTGTAAACCTAACTTTTATTTTTCGTGGTACATTTACAGGCATTATAAAATCATAGTTTGGTTGATTTCCAATACCATCACCCCAATCAATTATTTCAAAATAGTCTTTCGGCACAATTTTTATGTTCTTTGCCGTAAAATTCTTAATTCGCGGAGTTACTACTATTTCTCGTTCTTCATATTTACCAATATCTGGATTGCCGAAATCATATAATGATTGGTCGCTTTCTATATAGACAATACTTGTTTGTGGTGCCGTATAAGTTTTGTTAACGGTTATTCCAAGTATATTGAACCTGATACTTGCTGAACGATATAAAGAGTGTTCACCACAAACATCGGGGTTCTGCCATACTAATTTACAAATTTGTCTTAGCTGTAATTGATTAGCAAAATTCGTATATAGTCCGTTTAATTGTGATTTACTGCTAACAAAATCATAATAACCACCTGTTCTTTGAGCTAATAAGTCTAAATCATTGCTTTTAGTAGAAAGTAAAGTAATAGCAAAAAGTTGGATATTAAATTCTCTTAATAAGTTAGATACGGTATTTAATTGGAAAGGACCGTTGGAATTTTCGTGTTCTCCATCAGATAAAAATATTATCGCTCTTTTGTAATTAGGATTTTGCTTTTTTAATAAATTAATTGCACCTGCAAAATTATCTAAGAACGCTACATTAAAATTTGTACTACCATAAATATCGGATCCTTGCAGTTTATTTAGGGAGTCTAATATCTCCTTCTTGTATTTAGTAAAGTTACATGCAATACTGGCATTTCCAGAAAACAATGTTAAAGCCATTCTTGAACTATCACCTATTGGAATATTATTCATAAATGTTTCTACGCCTTCTTTTGCCCAATCCCATTTTACTTGCCCATCAACCTCTTCTTTCATAGATGATGATTTATCAATGACTATTACTATGTTATAAGGAGCATCTTTTGTGCATTCAAGACTAACTAACGAGGCAGGTAGCTTAATACCATTATCGACAACAGTAAAATCATTGGAAGTTAAGTTTTGGTATTGTTTTTGGCTAAAATCAAAAGCAGAGAAGTTAGCGCTTACTATTGGAAATTTTGAGGCATCAACTTCAGACATATTAAAATTCTGACTAATTGCACTAGCAAACATTAAACAAAAAACGGATAAAATTGTAAAAAAATTCAACATATATACCACCAAATTTAATATTCAATAATTCATTATAAAATCAAACACAACGCAACATTAAATATACGATAAAATTTATTATTTTTTTAAAAAATAATAAACTTTTAAAATCAAAATACTTGAATTTATCTATCCTAATCATTACTTTAATACTAATTCATAAAGCTACTACTCACAAGTATTATTAACAATTCACTATGCACTATCTGATAGGATTAGAATTATACATTCTTAAGAGTTGCCTTAGTCTTTTATTTCTTCAATTGGGAGTTCTATTGCAAACGTAGTTCCTTTACCTATAATAGATTCTTTTACAAATATTTTTCCATCATGATATTCTTCTACTATCCTTTTAGTAAGGCTCAACCCTAAACCCCAACCACGCTTCTTCGTACTAAATCCCGGATAAAATACTTGTTTTTTCATTTTTTGAGGTATACCTTTACCAGTATCTTTGACTAAGATACTAACTTTTCCCTTCGATGAATATCTCATATAAATATAAATTTTACCATCTCTTGTTTCTATTGCTTCAACAGCATTTTTTAATAGATTCTCAATAACCCATGCAAACAGCTCTATATTTACCTTAGCCCATACCTTGTCATCTAAACTTTGGATAATTTCAATCTTTTTGCCCAAATGTGGCACTCGCTTATCAAAGTAATTACAGACACTAGATATTAAAACAGATAAATTTATAAGCTCTTTTTCTGGAGTAGAGCCAATCTTAGAAAATCTTTTTGCAATAGTATTGAGTCTTTCTACATCTTTTTCCATTTCCATTAATGTTTCTTTTACAGCTTCTGGATCGCTTGAGTCGTATTGCAGAATTTCTATCCAAGCTAAAAGACTTGATAATGGTGTGCCTAACTGATGTGCTGCTTCCTTGCTCATTCCTACCCATATTTTATTTTGTTCACTATCGCGAGACAAACTAAATGATATATACCCAATAAAACCAAATAATGATATTATAAAAATTGCTATTATAGGAAAAAAGCGGAGCTTATCAACCAATATTGAATGGCTATAATAAAATTTACTTATAATTTTGCCAGTTTCATCTCTTACTAATATTGGGGGGTAAGTTTCCTTCATTTTTTCTAAATACTCGTGCACAATTTTCCGTTGATCCTGTATATTCATATTTTTTTTAAACGGAATATTTAGCGTCCAACTTTCAAACGGTTCGTATGGCTTGTCATTCTCGAAGGTTACAATTACAGGAAAATTAATTGTCGGGGTTACGTTTTCCACAAAAAATAATAAGACATCTGTACTTGAAGTATTTGGTGTATCATTCATTAAATTTTGCATGAGATTTGCATTTGTTTTGGCGTATAATTCAACTGCATATTTCTCTCTTTCAATGATTTCATTTACTAAGGTTTGAGTAAAAATTATAGTACCTATAATAATTGAAATTGCAATCAGCGCAAAAATTAATTTAACCTGCCATTTAGATATGGAAGCTAAAAATACAGAAAATGTCTTGTTCTTTTTAATTGATTTCATTAATCAAAATTAATTGTGTTAATCAACTTAAAAGATATTTCTGCTTGCCCACCATCCTTTAAGTTTTTAATTGTTAATTTGTTGTCGTTAAGTTCATTAGCACCAATAATAATACTATAACTAGCTCCAAATTTATCAGCCTCTCTCATTTGGGCTTTAAACGATCGTTTTTGCAAATCTAAAACAACTTTTTTGCCTCTATTTCTTAAGCTTGAAGCTACTTGGTTTGCATATTGAGTCGTATTGTCTCCAGAATGAACTATATAAATATCGTAGTTTTTAGTTTGGTGTTCAAATTTTCCTAAGTGTTCTAAAATTAAGATTAATCTTTCGATACCCATAGCGAAGCCAACTGCAGGTGTAGATTTCCCACCTAATTGTTCAAAAAGAGTGTTGTACCTGCCACCGCCACCAAAGGCATCTTGCGAACCTAAAGCTGTGCTTTTAAATTCAAAAACTGTATGGCAATAATAATCCAGCCCGCGTACTAATTTCGGCGATATCACAAAAGGCACGTTCGCACTCTCTAATAATTCTACTACCGCGTCAAAATGTTCTTTACTTTCTTTATCTAAATATTCTAAGATATTAGGAGCATTTAAAGTAATTAATTTATCTTTTTCATCCTTTGAATCTAATACGCGAAGAGGATTGGTAAGCAAGCGAGATTGCGAATCTAATGATAGATGATTTATATTTTGCTGAAGGTAATCAACTAAAGCCGCCTTGTAATTAGCTCTACTCTGCTCATTTCCTAAGGAATTAATTTCTAAAACAAAATTATCAATTCCTAATTGCTGAATTAGTTTGTACGCTAACTGAATGATTTCCACATCACTTTCGGGATAAGGTGAGGCTATACATTCGGCACCGAATTGGTGAAACTGCCTTAATCTACCTTTTTGAGGTCTTTCATAACGGAAAAATGGACCAAAGTAATATAGTCTCAAAGTAGAGACGTCGTGAGTTAGATTGTTTTGAATTACAGAACGAACTAAGGCTGCTGTCATTTCTGGACGTAAGGTTATAGACTCACCTCCTTTGTCTACAAATGTATACATTTCTTTATTAACTATATCTGTGGTGTCCCCTATGCTTCTTGAAAATACTTCTGTCTTTTCGAATATTGGAGTTCTTAATTCGGTATATGCAAACAACGAACATACTTCTTTAATTTTATTCTCTACATAATGCCATTTTTCGATGTCATTTAAAAATATATCTTTTGTGCCTCTTACATTTTGCAACATTTTTATTAATCCTTTATAATTTGCATACTTTTAGTTAAAAATTGTGTTTGTGTTTGTAAAATGTATTTGTACATTCCACTTGAGAATTTGCTTGTATTAATTTCGATTTCATACGAACCTTTAGCTAATTCTCTATCTATTATATCTGCTACCTTATTACCAAGTAAATCAATAATAAATAGTTTTGTATTGCCAGGCTCTAATACTTCAAATTTAATTAAAGTTTTATTTGTAGCTGGGTTTGGTGCATTCTGTCCTAAAGATATTTTACCCATTGGGTCAAAAAGCCTTATGCCATTATCAAAACATAAATCACTAATATATAGGGAACCATTATTTTCATTAATTTTCAACATACCTTCCCCAATTGGATATGAATTAGAGAGTTTTAGAGTAGACATTGAGTCGTTCCCAAAAGCTACTTTAAAATCAATTCTCTTTAGTATAGAATCGCCATTTTGACTAATAGGGAGACTAATTTTTAGTGTTCGCTCTACCCCACTAATCATATCTTCATCAAATACACCAATAGGTTCTAAAAGAGTAGAATTAAATGTAAGGTATGTATTGATGCCTTCTATAGTTTGTGGAATAGAGTGCAATGACATATCTTGAATATAAATTGGAACAGACACTATTTCTCCTAATTTTGCAATAATCTTAGGTGTAGAAATAGTAATAGAATCAAGTCGGTAATTTATTCCTTCGCCAAAAAGATTAATAATTGTTGGTGAACCTAACTCTTTATATAATATTTGTATCTGCGCATTTTTTCTGCCAATCATTAATGGGTTAAATCTTACGGTCATTAATAAATCGGAACTTCCATTTATATTTTTTATTAAATTACCTTGCGTAATTGAAAAATCATTCTTGTACGCTCCCGCAACTAATATTGTATCTATATCTACAAGTTTTGTAGATATATTCCTTACAATAGCTGAAAATGTAGTATCCTTAAAGTTGCCTAAACGAACTTCTCCAAAATCAATAATTGGATTATTAGGAAATAATGTTTGTTGAAAAGAATTACCTACTAATTTAGCTTTAATTTGTTTCGCTGGTATCGAAAATACAATCTCTGCTTGCCGATAACCGTAGTCTTGAGGCTCAAATGAAATTTCTAAATTTATTGAGTCCCCAGGTTTCATAATAATAGGCAGTTTTATTTGATTATTGATAGTAAAATCAGTATAATTTGTACCTTTTACTTCAATATTATAGAGCTTATATGTAAATTCACTTTCATTTTTAAATACTGTTGTTATTAAGGAGTCCTTTATCTGACCTAATGGTAATTGACCAAAATCAATGTCTTGTATTTTACCATCTACTCTTACAATTCGGAATAATGAATCTGAAACATCTTGTTGGATTTCCCTCTGGTTCAAATTCCATATAATGGCAGTAGAGTCCCAACTTGCTGTTACTACCCTAGCTCCAATTTTATCAAAGACCGCTGTTCTAACAGCGTTGTTATGTTTTTCCCTATCATTACCAAATACATTTTGACCGATATAATCGATGACGGGGAAAACAGAACCGTCTTCAGCACTCCAAAGCCTTGCAGTATTATCTGTACTTGATGTAAGAATTAATTCTTTCTTTAGCTCAGGGTGATAAAAGAAACTTGATGAGATAATGGAATTATTAGTAGTTTCGTCAATGTTGTGAGATATATAATATAAGTACTTACCTGGCTTTTGCGTATCCCAAACATATAAACGCTGCGGTTTAGATGATTCGGTTGTAGCGGCAATTTTAGTTCCATCTTGATTATAAGTAACATGCCAATTATTATAGGCGTTAGTTTCGTATACTTGTATTGGTTTATCTCCATTTTTATAAGTAAACCAATTCCAAACTTTAATATTTGAACCCATATTAGCTGTAGCTATTTCTTGATAATTTATTGGGTTAAAGCTAGCAAATTTTACAGGACCGTTATTAGATTTTATTTTCTTTACAACATTCCAAGTTGTATCCCAAATTATGAGTTCCCCCCTAAAATCGTTTGAGGCAAAATATTTAGCATCTGGACTCCAAGCTACCGACTCTACACGGTGAGTATGTTCCGTGAGTGTTGTTATTAGACTGCCGTTGGCTGCGTTCCAAACACGTACAGTTGAATCTTCGGACGAAGTTAAAATGTATTTGTCAGTAGGATCGAATACTGCCCAAGTAACTTTCTTAGTATGACCTATTAGTTTGAATTTTAATTTAGCAGTGAACACATCCCATACATAAGCATTACCATCTCCAGAAGAAGTTACTATTTCTTTGCCTGTAGAATTAAAAAAAGCTGAATTAACTTGACCATTATGCCTTAAATAAAATGTTTGTCCTATATTATTGGGCCATAATTGATATAGTTTAACTCTGCATGAATCACTAGGAGTATCTGGGACTACCCAATTTATTTCTAAGCCCTCTGTATTATTTTTTATAGTTTTATAAGTTTTCCCATTATCAGTCGAGTATTCTACTTGTACTATATCTTTTGGTAATAAGCCTTTCCATTTAACAAAAGATGTATCACCCACAATGAGAATTTCCTTTTGATTTGGATGTACTAACTTAATTGATCCTTGAAACGGCTTCTTATTAGGATAGCCAGCTGTCATTAAAATAGTATCGGTCATACAAGAATTAGCTATGATAGATAGCTCCGTATACACAATGGGTTCTTGGTAAGCAGTATACTCGATAGTTATATTTATAAATTTACCTTTTTCTAAAAGATAATTTTTAACATCACCGTCTATAATTCTAAACATATCCTTAGCGAATAAATCAATAGTGTCAAATTTACTTGTATCAACATCGTTCTTTTTCAATTGCTTTAAATTAAAATCACGTTGCATAATAATTGAATCTATTAAGATATCCCTATTTAAAGCAGTTATTGTAAAACTTTGTCTTGATTTTGTACCTATTGGAATAGAGCTAAAATTTAGGTACTTGGGTGTAGCATTTAGGTAGGACTTTTGATTATTATCTGATATTAAATTAAAATGATTACTTAAACTAAGCGACGGTACTGTAAGTTCAATTTGGTGTGTATTGTCGCAATTATAATTTAGTTGCCAAGATAATTCACAAGGCAAATATCCTATGATATGGCTTTTAAACGTATTCGCAATGGTTAGTAAATCATCTTTTTTGCTTATTTTATCAATTAATAAGCCCCCAGTTCGTTCGCAAATTTGTTGATAATTTTCATTTGCTGTTTTCTCAAACATAGCGATATAAATCGCTATATTATTATCTTGAGCATACTTGATTATACTACTATTATCTAAATTTGTATTTTCATCAGTAATTAATAAAAGTACTTTCTTATATTGAGCCTTACTCAAAATTTTGAAACTACCAGCAGGCTCTTTATTAAATGAACTTTTTCTATCTGAGCCACTTTGTGGGATTAAGGCATCTAATATTTCAGAAATTTTTTTTGTTGTATCATTAAACTCACGGTTCAGATATGTTTTATTATCAAAAGATGTAAAAGCATATTCACTAAAGAATCTTTTTTCAAATATACTCTTGAGTAATTTTTTAGCATTAGAAAAGTTATCATCTGGATATTTTAAGGTGCTAATACCTAAATCAAAGCTGATATTGATAGAAATATTAGTATCAATATTGGCGTCTCTGCAAATATTAGTTAATATATTAGAGACATTTTCCCCATTATCTCTTATTGCAAAATCTGAAATACTCAAACTATTATTTGGGTTACCTAATTTGTCAAAAATGTAATAAAAAGTGTGGACATCTGGATATTTATTATCATTTTTAATAATTCTAAAGCCTTGTTGCGCTATTAGTATCTCATTCGCCCCCAATGAAAATACTATAAAACAAATAAATAAAACCTTTCTCATCTTTATGCTATTGTATCAAACAAACTTACAAAATTATGAATTATTTTTTAATTTCTTGCTAATATTCTAATTTTTATCTATTTATTACGTCTCAAATTTATTATTATTTAATATAGAATTATTATGCTTTATATATTGCTCCTATTTGTAATAAATATTGGAATCTATGCCCAAGATTCACTAATGACAACAGATGAACCTATTAGAGTGTTAAGTGATTATTATTATAAATTTTACCCCGGAGATACTATAACATATAGAGTATCTTCAAGGGATAGTATAGTAATAGAATTTGGAAAGGCTCTTACAAAAGATAGATATGAAATATATGAAGTAGTATGCGATTCAGTAGGTAAAAAGAATAAATATTTTTATTTAACTTATACATTAAAAAATTATATTGCCGATGAGGTATATAGTAATACAGAGAAAGCAAGAAGAACCTCTTCCCCATGGATTAATCGTAATGTTCATTTAGTCATTGATTCGACAGGAAAAAGAATCCGCTCATTTGTAAATGACCCAAATATATTTTCTATGTCGCCTGGAGGAGCTTTCAGCCCTTATTTATTTATGGAATTTAGAGAAATTTATAAAGTTAATAATGAATCTTGGATTGTTTCATCTTATGATACTTTAGCCGAAAATGGAGTGCCGTACCCTATTATTAAACAAAGTACATTATATCGCTCCCAACTTCCAGTAGATACTTTAGGTTATTCTACGTATTCGGCTAATTATATACGTACTGCCACGGGGAATGTTATTACTTTATCAAATGATGCAAAGATCATTGTAGAGGCAGTAACTAACTTAGGCGGGACAATATATTTAAGTAGAGAAGATCATATTCCTGTTATAATGTTGGCAACACAAGAGCAAAAATTAAAAATTACGACCCCTGATAAGGAAGCAATGCCAGGTTTTCATTATAATTCAGTCGTTTATGAGTTAGATTCTTTCAAACCAAGTAAATTTAGAAATCAAAAGGAAACTGATTTAAAAAATACTAAAACTAAAAAACATACAAAGAAAAGTTAATCTCATTTATTTTTCTGTATCTGATACTACAACAGCAACAGACGAATCACCTAAGATATTAGAGATTGTTCGAGCCATGTCAAGTAGTCTATCTACTCCGATAATTAGAGCTATCCCTTCAGCTGGTATATTTACTGAATTGAGTATCATGACTAACATAATTATACCAACGCCTGGTACCGGAGCTGTACCTATTGAAGCTAATACAGCAGTAATAATTATAGTCAATTGAGCAGTTATTGATAAATCCATTCCATAAATTTGAGCAATAAATATAGTAGCTACGCCTTGGTATAAAGCTGTTCCATCCATATTCATTGTAACACCTAAAGGCAATACAAAACCAGCTATTTTATTAGGTACTTTAAGTTTATTTTCTACACAATCCATAGTAACAGGCAAAGTAGCAGCAGAAGAACTTGTTGAGAATGCTATAACCATTGCATCTTTCATTTTATGTATCAAGTCAAAGAAGTTTCTCTTGGTAAAAACTTTTATGAGCAAGCCATACACAAGTATTACTTGAAGTACTAAGCCTAATAATACTGTAATTATGTACATTAATAAGGTAGATATAATATTAAATCCAAAGCTTGCAACAGTCGCAGCAATAAGAGCAAATACCCCATAAGGAGCTAATTTCATAACAAAATGCACAATAACTAACATTACTTCGCTTAAACCATTAAAAAAGCTCAATACTGGTTTGCTAAATTCATCTTTAACAAATGTTAATGAAATACCAATGAAAACTGCAAAAAAGACTATTTGGAGCATATCGCCCGTTGCTATTGCTTCAAATGGATTTTTAGGAACAATGTTTAAGAAAAAATCTGTTAGGCTAAAATTACCTTGATTGGCTAATTTTTGACTTACATCTCCAGTAAATTCTGTTAATAAATTTACTTTAGTATCTTCAGTAATATAAGAACCCGGTTGTATTATATTTGCAAGAATTAGACCTATTATAATTGCAATCATAGTTGTTGAAATAAAGAGAACAAAAGTCTTAAGCCCAATTCGACCTAATTTTTTTACATCATCTAAGCTACCAGCACCTACAATTAAAGTTGATAGTACTAAGGGTATGGCTATAAAACTCAACAATCTAATAAATAAATCCCCAATTGGTTTAATAGATGTTGCAATAGTTTGACGAAGCTCCAGTGATTTAATATTTGCATAATGCACGTCTCTATTATTTTGTGTTAATATAAAATCAACCTGACTTTGTGCATTATACTTAATAAGATCCTTTAGCCTAGGATTCTGGATGAAAGTAGTATCTAACCCTATTTTATTTATAATGGAGGCTTGGCTAACTTGACTTAAATCTACAAGTTTAACACTATCTTTACCGTAAAAGATATTAATTTGATTATGATCTATTTTGAAAAATGAACCAAATATTGCACCTAAAACTAAAGCTATGATTATTTGGGTATGTAGTTCAATCTTGATTCTTTTCTTCAAGCTATTTATTCCCTTTTATAAATTTTTGTAAGTTGGAAATTTCATTTTGAATTTCATCTCCACGATTAGCAAAATTAATATCTTTTCCAATATTTTCCAAAACGAATTTTAAATCTTTTAAAGATTCGTTAAATTTTTTTGTAACCTTGTAGGCTTGTGCCCTATTATAATATGCAGACAGCATAAATTTATTTATTTTAATTGACTGTGAGTAATCGTTGATAGACTGTTCATAATTTTTATTTCTAAACTCACAATCAGCCATATTTAGGTAGACAAACTCATCTGCTCGTTTATTAGTAATTAACTTATAATAAGCTATTTGAGCTTTCTCGCAATTATTAAGTTCGTAATATATATTCGCTTGGTTATATAGGGCGTCCATATCATTTGAGTCTATCGAAAGTACTTGCGAAAAATATAATAGAGCACTATCGTTCATTTGTTTTTGGTAGAAAATGAATCCTTTATTAAAGTATGCAAACTTATTTGATTTATCATTATTGATAACATAAGTATAATCATTAATTGCAGAATCTAATTCACTTAATTCCTGATAAACTAATGCTCTATTAAAATAAGTGTTTGTTTTAATAGAGTTTAGGTCTTTAATTTGATCAGCTTTGGTTTGGTGTTCAAGTTTTTGATTAATTAATACCAAAGACTTATTTAAATCTAACAACGCTATGTCATACTTTTTTAAATTATAATTACAAATACCTCTTAAATTATAAGCTCTATCTAAGTTCACTGTATCTTTGTCAGAGGATTTATCTATAAATTCTATTGCTTGTTTATAATCGCCATTTTCATAAAGTTTTTTTGCTAAATCTAAATATGTACTTTTTTTTGGTGCTGATAACAAGCTATATGCACTAATTACTATACAGGCTAATACTAAAATATATATAATTAATTTACTCATACTATTCTATATAATGTACATTAGAAATTATCTCAATCTCGGGCAAAAGTGAACGAGAAACGGGGCAAGTTTTAATTACGTTTTCCAAAATAGCTTTCTCTTTATCGTTGTAGCTATTTTTAAAATATACATTAACTGTTAGCTTATTTATTCTTCTAAATGGCTCATTTATCATTTCTTTAGAGACGATAATTTTGAGACCGCTTAAATTAATATTATTAGCGTTTGCCTTTATGCCCATAATTGTAGCTATACAAGAACCTATCGAAGCGGCAGCCAAATCAGTTGGAGATATATACTCTGCCTTACCATTATTATCTAAGGGAGCATCGGTAAGAAAATACGTACCCGAAGGTTCGTGTGTAACTTTACAATTTAAATTATCTAAATAATCTACGATTATATTTACCATATTATTCTGTTAAAAAGTCATTTAAAAATTAACATATATCAAAAAACATACCATACCAACAATGTTCAATATGCAATGATACTAATGAATAGTCCTAAAATAAGTATACACAATTAAATTACCAAATTAATCCCCAATT
>DAOMQA010000003.1:131795-192090 GCA_035445085.1 Kapaibacterium sp. (SeqCode) | reverse complement strand
ATTTGAAATTTAAAACCACTAATTTTCAAATATAAATAAAAGTAAATAAATATAACATAAAAAATTAAAACTATAAAATTTTAAGAATTTATTTAGAGGTTAACTTAATCATTATAAACAATGTTATATTTACGTCAGTGTAGAATGGACAAGCAAAGCATAGTCTTAATTATATAAGCGTTATATTTTTTGTGCAGAATTGCAAATAAGTGCCTTATAATTTAAATTCTATGTTAAGCAAAGATTAGGAAGAAATCAGCTCTTTTCTAATATACAATTGATTTTATTCAACTATAAATTAAAATTCATCCAATGAATTATAATTTTAACATAAATTTCATTAATATTTATTAAGTTTGCTAAAAATGGAGTTCAATAAATGGAAAGTCGTATCTATAATATAGCTAGTGAGTATCTGAAGCGAGACGTATGCGTTAAAACTTACGGTCATTATGGTCTAAATTTATTATTTTTTCGATGCCCTATGTTTAGCGATAATGATTGTGAACTATTGATTAATTCATTAGAGCATTATTTGAATATAGGCAAGTGCAAGATATTCAGTGTAGAAATTATTGATAATGAATCTTGGAACAACTATAATATTGAGCCCTTTGAACGTTCAAAAAAGCATTTTGAGTACAACAATTTTATTGTAGATGAAATAGTACCGTTAATTTACCGAGAAAGTGGTGGCGCCGTTCCTATTGTTACTTGTGGGGCAAGCAGTGCTGCTTTTCATGCTGCTAATACATTTTTTAGAAGACCGGATATTTTTCTGGGAACTATTTCTATGAGTGGCTATTATGATATAAGGCAACTTAGTGGTGATTATTTCGATGATAATTGTTATTTTAACTCACCATGCGATTATCTGCCAAATTTAAACGATAACTATTGGCTATCATTTCTGTTAAGTAGAAAGCATATTTATTTATCGTCTGGTAGCGGAGTAGGTGAATATCCCGAAAATACAAGGCGATTGTCGGAGATACTTTTTAACAAAGGCATTCTTCATAGCTTTGAAGTTTGGGGAGCAGAATGGGACCATTCTGTAAATACATGGATAAATATGATGAAATACTATTTAGATAACAAGCTGTAAATGTTTAATATAAATTTAAATACGTTAATAGGCAAGAAAACGCCATCAACTATGGAAATAGGGATAAATCCCGAAAATGACCTAAGCATATTGCTTTATGAATGTAGTAAGCACCTTAAGACCTTTAACGAAGAAAGAATAAAAAAAGCCTTTGTACTCTGTTGCGAATCGCATAAAAACAAACTAAGAAAATCTGGCTTACCTTATTATACACACCCACTTCAAGTTGCAAGAATTGTAATCAATGAAATTCCGCTTGATGATATATCTATTATTTCGGCTTTATTGCATGATGTATTAGACGAAGGTGAAAAAGTAACAATAAACGATATAGAAATAGAATTCGGTAAAGACGTTGCAACAATTGTAGAAGGCATTTATAAGATAGCACACATTGAGAGCAAGAATATAGATTCCGAATCGCAAATAGAAAATTATCGCAAATTATTGCTTTCTTTGTTCAAAGATGTAAGAATCATCCTTATAAAATTAGCAGATAGATTGCATAATATGCGTACTGTTGATTATTTGCCAGAATCGAGTAGATTGAAATTAGCAAGAGAAACCTTAGATGTTTATGCACCTTTTGCTAATCGCTTTGGATTACGTAATATTAAATGGGAATTAGAGGATTTATCTTTTAAGGAAATTAATCGCCAATCGTATGATGACATTAAAAGTGCTTTAAATTCTACCCGTGAAGAAAGAGAAGAGTATATTCAGAATTTTATTACTCCGATAGAAGAGAAATTAAATAATGATGGGTTATTAAAAAGATTAAGAATAAAACATTCAATCAAAGGTAGACCAAAGAATATTTATTCTATTTTCAATAAAATGAAAGCACGGAAAAAGAATATTGATGAATTATACGATTTGTTTGCTGTAAGAATTATATTAGAAACAGATGACCCCAACATTTGTTTTTACTGTTATGGCTTAGTGGCAAGTATATATCCACCAGTACCAGAAACTTTTAAAGATTATATTAATAGTTCTAAACGTAACGGCTACCAATCAATACATACTGCTGTAGTTGGAATTAAAAAGAAAATAGTTGAAGTGCAATTCCGCACGCGTGCTATGCATGAATTTGCTGAAGAGGGTTTTGCTGCTCATTTTAGATATAAAGGTGGCAAAGTAGACCCAAATTCTATTTTAGAACGCAAGCAAATTAACGATTGGATAACAACAGTTAGAGAAATATTTGAAAACGTAGGATTAAATACAAGTGAAGAGCTGTTAGATAGCGTTAAGAAAAATCTACTTTTTGATGAAATATATGTATATACGCCTAAGAATGAGTTTAGAACTTTGCCTAAGGACTCTACTCCACTCGACTTTGCTTTTGATATTCATTCCGAAATAGGCTACCATTATGTAGGCGCTAAAGTGAACTCTAAAATTGCACCAATTGACTATAAATTAGAAAGTGGCGATCAAATAGAGATTTTAACTTCAAAAAATCAAACTCCTAAAGCTGACTGGCTAAGATATGTGGTTACTAATAGAGCAAAAATTGCTATTAACAAGTATTTGAAAGAAGAAGAGCGAAACTATGAACAAAAAGGTATGAAACTTTGGGAAGAGAAGTGCAAAGAATTCGATATATATGTGAATAGTGAAACCTTTGAACAACTTATTAAAAGTATGAAATTTGCGGAAAAGAAAGACTTTTATATTGCACTAAGTACAGCTAAATTTGACATTAATAAAGCAATTGAATTTATAAAATATAAATTAGAATATGGACTAAAGTTTGATAACATTGAAAAAACTAACGAAAAGACTGTAGAACAACATAAAAAGAAACTCACTAAAGTTCTTAATTTAAAAGACGAAAGCTTTACTAAATTACATGATGGTAAATTACTTACATATATAATAATAACGGCTAAGTATGGACCTCAAACATTAGATAGTATTAATGCAGCCTTGGTTTCGACAAAGAATATTGGACTATTATCAATAAAATTTAAGATAGAAGATAACAATTTTGTAGAAACAATAAAGCTCAAACTTTCGGACAAAAGTATAGTAGACCAATTATTAGAAAACATCTTTGTAGTAAAGGGAATAATTAAAGTTGAGTTTTTTAAAAATATAATTGAAGAATAGACAAAATTTTCTTATTTTTGTTTGTTCGAGGTGTATAATTAAAATAGATAAGAAAAGTGACACTATCATTATTATTTTTTTCGATATTGGCGGTTTTGGGAATTAGTTCCGCAATCGTTACGGTTGCCTCAAAACACCCAGTAAAAAGTGCAATGGCACTTGTATTCCATTTTTTTATATTGAGTGGTTTTTATTTAACGCTCAATGCCCAATTCTTAGCAGTTTTGCAAGTATTAGTATATGCCGGTGCTATTATGGTAATGGTTGTATTTGTGGTGATGCTATTGAATTTAGGTGACGAGGAAAAATTAAAAATACGATACAACGCAAAGCAATACTTAGCTATTGGGCTTGCTTGTGCGCTTGCAATGATGCTAGTTAGCGTGTTTGTTGTTAATTTTGATTTACGACAATTTGACCCTAATTTATCTTTAAATGCTGGCACAGTAACAGCTTTAGGCAAAGAATTATTTACCAATTTCTTGCTGCCAATCGAAGGGGTCGCTATTTTATTAACTGCAGCTATTGTTGGTTCGATAGCTCTTGCCAAAAAGAAGTTGAATTAAATTGGATAAAAAATAATGCTTACTATACCATTAGAATATTATCTTATTATATCGGCAGTGCTATTTACAATTGGCACTATAGGTGTATTAACCAGAAGAAATGCTATTATAATATTTATGAGTTTAGAAATTATGCTAAATTCTGTTAATCTTACCCTTGTATCATTTTCATCGTACTTTGGTGAATCCTCGGGTCAAGTTTTTGTCTTTTTTGTTATGAGTGTGGCAGCAGCAGAGGCAGCTGTAGGGTTAGCAATATTTTTAGCTCTATTTAGAAATAAAAATACTATTTATGTTGATGAAGTAAATCTACTTAAATGGTAATTACTATTAATATTAAATAAGGGTAAAATTATGAGTGCAATTTATGATATAGACGCGCAAACCAATGTATTGGAGCTTGTAGGCTTTACTATTGCCAATGAATTCTTCGCACTCGAAATTAATTGTATTAGGGAAATTATTAAAGTAAACGATATTACGCGAGTGCCTAACACACCAAGCTATATCAAAGGTGTTATTAACCTACGTGGCAAAGTAATACCTATTATTGATATGAGGCATAAACTTAATTTACCCCCCATAGATTACGACAAAAACACACGCATTATTATTCTTGAGTTTAATAATATGATTGTAGGCATTATCGTTGATTCTGTTAGAGAAGTACTACGACTTGATGCAACTGTTACTGAGCCTCCTCCCGTCCTAACAAAAGGAGTTACAAGTGATTATATATCTGCTATTGGCAAGATGGACGATAAAATTATCAATATTTTAAACTTAACTTATCTTTTGAACAATCATACAGTAAATTAAATGTTAGAGTATTTTATTGGGCTTTTAATTGGAGTACCTTGGTATTGGGTACTTGTTTTTGCATTTCTTATCACCCTTGCCGAAAATATCTTCCCTCCAATTCCGGGTGACTCTGGATTATTATTTGCAGGCACTTTAATTGGGCTTGGCGTGGTTGGGTTTACAGAGATGCTCATTATATCTACTCTTGGCGGTATATTAGGCTTTGCCATAATGTATAAATTAGGTGCTGGTATTGAAAGAAAGGTGATAGAATCCGGCAAAATAAGATTTATATCGAACGAAAACCTACTCACTGTGGAACGCTGGTTCTATAAATATGGTTATTGGATAATCATTGGCAATAGATTTATTTCCGGTATTAGAGCCATTGTTGGCTTCTTTGCTGGAATGTCCAAAATTAACTTTACAACTACAATTATATTAGCTACTGTTAGCTCTCTACTTTGGAATACTATATTATTATTACTTGGCGCTAGCTTTGGCGATAATTGGAAAGTAGTTGAAAAGTATATAGCAATTTATGGCTATATTTTATTGCCGATAGTTGCAATTACCATTGCTATTATTGTATGGAAACATTTTAAGAAAAAAAAGAATATACCCTCCGTTCAAGAGACTGAAAGGTAATTAAGTTTATAGCTTAATTACTTTTAATTTGTTATTCTAGTATAAGTTTATTAGATTTGAATAATTTTTAGGTAAACAATTGCTAAGTATTAGCTCAAATATTGATACTTATTTTCATTATCCTGATTCTATGCGGGCTACGGATGCTATGCCTAATACTAAATATAATGACAATGAGCCAATTAAGTTAGCTGTAAACACAAATACTACACAAAAGGAATCTTCAAAGACAGATAAATTAGAAATAGGAAAAAAAGAACTAAGCGATAAAGAGAAAAAGGTAATAGAAGAGCTAAAAGCAGTAGACCAAAAAGTTAAAGCACACGAGCAAGCACATTTAGCTGCGGGGGGCAACTTAGTCAGAGGTGGAGCAAGCTACCAATACCAGACTGGACCCGATGGCAAGCAATATGCTGTAGGCGGTGAAGTAAAAGTAGACGCTTCTGCAGTAGCTGATAACCCTGATAAGACTATTAACAAAATGCAACAAGTTAGGCGCGCTGCATTAGCACCAAGTGATCCATCACCGCAAGATAGGAAAGTTGCAGCAGAAGCAAGCCAAACCGAAGCAAAAGCCAGTGTCGAAAAATCTACATCCAAAAACACTAAAGAAACCAAAGAGAAACAAGCAAAAAGCACCTATATTTCTAAATACTTACAGTCGCACCATTCAGCATATTCAAAGCTTAATTTGTTCGCTTAATTCACAATATAGCCTATTATCGTAGTTTATATTTAAAAAAAATTTCATTAAGCTAATACATAATACTAAAGATGAAATGATTCTGTTTTGGTTGCTCCTATAAGCAAGAAAAGCAACATCTTCTCAAGCATTATCTAAAATAAAGTCTATTGATGTAGAAAAATAAGATAAAACTCTGCACAAAAGAGCTATGTTTGATTAATAATATATTTTGTCCAATAATTAAATGATAGTTATGTCTGAAAATAAACGGTATCGCTACACCTAAGATATATGTTAAATTTTATAGAAGTAGTATTATGCTAAAACGGTATTTATTTTTCATTATGTTTATGACATTTATTGTTGCTTGCTCCTCTGTACAAAAAACTTCCAATAATAAATACATAGACCAACAAACAGGACTTATTATAATCGATGTAAGAAGCAATGAAGAATGGAATGAAGGTCATTTAGAAAATGCAATTCATATACCAGTCGATGATATCAAAAGTCAAATCGTAAACAATATACCCAACAAAGATGCAAGTATTGCAGTATATTGTCAAACTGGCTATAGAGCCAATATAGCCAAAACAAGCTTAGAAGCATTAGGCTATACTCACGTGAGCAACTTAGGAGGCTACGAAGAAGCAAGCCAAGCACTTGGCAAAAAAATAATTATTTCGAGATAATTATTTTTGTTTTAATTCTAAAAAGAAGCATATATTTGTTTTGTTAGAGTATCGGCAAATACAGTGCAAGAATTTAAACAAATAATTTTAAATATGCGGTAGTTTATTTGACTATTCATATATGACTATATATATTATTTTGAAATGAAAGTACATTTTAAAGTTCGGCTTTACCATCTGTTAATTATTGTTTTTGTCTTTCTTTCAATTGAAGGTAATACAAGACCTAATAATTGTTTCAAGTATTATCTTTATTTTGATTTTAATAAGTGTACATCTTGTGAATCTGTTTTACTGAAAAAATATATTTCCGACGTAGCAAAATTACATAATAATAATGATTTGATACTGATTACTAAAACTCATAAAAAAAGAGAATTTGCTGCATTTTTACAAAATTTTAATTATACAAATATCATAAATGATACTACGAATCAATTTACAAAATTTATATCAAGCAAAACGTTGCCAACCTTGTTTGTTACAAATTGTGAAGATCGTATAGTTTATAGTAAAAGTGAGCTAAAAAAGAGCGATATAAATTTAAGTGATATTTTAAACAATTTCAAATGTATAAATATCGATAAATATAAATCCTATAAACTTATTGATAGCGTTAATCTATATCGCCCTTCGCCTCCTATACTTAATCAAAAGCAAGATAATTTTATAACCCTTGACCAATTTGACCAAACTATCAAGGAGTTTAATATAAAAAGTGGAGTCGCTAAGCGAATAATTAAAGTTGATTCTAATTTGAAATATTACTGCATTAAAGATAGTGTTAGCTATTATAGGTCAATAATCCCTAAGCAATTTTCTATAGAGACTAAATATATGTTTGTAAATTATGACAAATCAGACAACATCATTGTTAGCGCCAAAGCATTTAATGGCTTAAATAGCAGTCTGAACCCTAAAATAATAGAAAAAAAATATTTAACGTTACAGTATTACGATGCAACAAATTATGAAGTTATAGATTTAAACGACTCAATATCAATTTATGATTTAGTGAATACTAACGATGGTTTGTTATGCTTAATAAGCCATAAATATGCTTCTTCTTTCAATACCTTAAAGTCGGGTAATTATTATTTAGTAGCATTATTAGATTCAATCAATGATAAAGCTATAGATTATAAGATAAGTTATAAAGATATGTTTAATTACTATAATTCTAAAAACTTTATATCTTCGAAAGGATTGTTTTGTGAATTAAACAAAAATCAATATGCTTATCTTAATCCATGGAATGGGCTATTTTTTATTTTCAAAGATTCAATCCAAGATAGTGTGCAAATACGAGGATATTTAGAATTAATACGCTCCGATAATGATTCAACGTTAGAACACAAATATTCGATATATGATTATAAGTATAAGATTATGAGTTTAAATTCCTTTAAAAATAAGGCTATTGTATACTTATGTGCAAGCAATAAAGAAAATTACATTACTTCCTCTATATTACAAGTCTATGATGTAAAAATAGGTATGGAAAAAGAAATCGTCTTGTTCTCAACCGCAAGCCGTCTCTTTCGTTCATATTTCCTAAAAATTGAAGATGGTCTAACCTATTTCTTAAATCAGAATGAGTCTGAAGAATGGCAGATAATGACTATACCAATAAACGAAGTGCTTTGATTATAAATCAAATCTGGCAAGAAATATAATACTATCTTTTTTAGCCTAACAAGATAATAACAGCATTAATTGCAATTAGATTTGAAAGCATTTTGCAAGCCAAGCACTTGACAAAAAAATAATTATTTCGAGATAATTTCAAATTCTACTCTTCTGTTTTTTTGTCGCCCTACTTCAGATGAATTACTTCCCAAGGGTTTGCTTTCGCCAAGCCCTTTTGATTTGATACGCTCTGGAGCTATTCCTTTGTTTACTAAGTATTCTTTAACTGCTAAAGCTCTTTTTTTACTAAGTTCTAAATTACTCTTGTCATCACCTACGTTATCGGTGTGTCCTATAATTACAATTGTCATTTCTTTTTCTTGTGCAAGAAAATCTACCAATCTATTTAACTCTGAATACGAATCCTCTAAGAGATTTGCCTTTCCAGTATCAAAAAAGATATTATTAATCCTAAATTGTGTACCTACTTCTATAGGATATAGAGATAAATCAATATTTTTTTCATCATATTCGCTTAGATTTTCTAAATTTATATTCTCATTAATAGATATATATCCATCGGCTACCGCTCTAAATCCGTATTTCTTGCCCGCTGGCAACACAATTCTAAATTCGCCACTTAGCTTATTTGAAGTAGCTATGCCCGCCTCTTTGCCTGATGGTAATAACTCAAATTTAATATCTGCTTTTATTGGCAAAGTGCTTTTTGCGTTAATAACTTTTCCTTTTACCAAAATAACTGCCTCTGGCTTAATAGTTTGTGGTAGCTTTACTCGAAAAATATCCTCGTAGCCTATACTATTCTCTGATGATACAAAATAGGCATATTCTCCCGACGCCGTTATACTATAATACGCATCCCAACCTTTAGTATTTATCTGTGAGCCTAAATTAATTGGTTCACTCCAATTTTCCCAAGTATCGTCTAAACGCTTACTTAAAAACATATCCGAAGAGCCATATCCAGGATAGCCAGAAGTGGAATAATAAATTGTCTTATTATCTGATGCTAAAAAAGGAGAAATTTCTTCTTCTGCAGTATTGATAACATTCCCTAAGTTTTTAGGCTTGCTCCAAGTAGCATTATCTTGTAGAAAGGACACATATATATCAGTTTTGCCAAAGGTATCCTTTCTTTTTATTGCTAAAAGTAAAATTTTACCATTCGCAGATAAATTATAACTTGCTTTATCTGCTAAGTTATAAAAATCATCGATAATTAACGAATCTGGAAAAGACCAATATTCGCCATCAAAAGTAGAAAATGACAATCCCTTTCTATAATTTCCATTTGTCAAATAAATATTACCTACTAATAATTTATTTGCATCAGCACTTAGAGACACAGCAAAATTTACATTTTCATCATTTAGTGGAGCTTTTAGATTAGTTGGATATGAGAAAGAATTGTCTGGATTACGAACCGCCATCCAAATATCTTGCTTACGGAATGGTCCAATATTATCTGGATGTCCATCACGTGTAAAAAATAAGTAATCGCCATCAGCCGAAATAATAGGCGCCAGTTCTCTACTTGCAGAATTTATCTTATTGCCTAGATTTTCTTTAATTATTAACAAATTAGTTGAGTCTTTTATTTCGTTTACCTTTACCTTGATACTATCAATATTATCTGAAATAGCAATAGCATCAATTTGGTAATAATCTGTAAATAAAGCTGTATTTATATCTATTCTTATGTGGTTAGAACGGAAGTCTAAACCATCAGGGAAAACTCTAAGCATATCTTTAGACTTTACTTTTTCTGGTGTATTACTATTATATATTGCATATCCATTGCCTAAGGAATCATATACAGTAATTTTTACTATTGCCCCAGAATTATAATTTTCATTTACTGCAACTTGCTTAATATAAATTGGATTATTAAATTGCACTTTTATCCATTCTACTTTCCTTGAAGGGTATTGTGGCATCCAAGCGCAATCAGAATTTCCATAGCCCGGCATTATATTTGGCTTGCCAAGTATCTGATTGGCAGAGTTTTCTAAATTACTTGCTTGAGATGAGAAAGCGATTACTTTCTTTGCCCATTGCACATTAGAGAGTAGCAGGGTGATATTTAAAGGGATAATAATTACAAGTAAAATCAATAATTTCATCTTTGCCAAAGTTTAGTTAAGTAAGATATTGACGAAATAATAAAACATAGATTAATTAAATTGTGAAAATATTAGATAAAAAAAATCTTATTATATATAGGAATTTAGTTAATTTTATATTTTGTAATATTATCCATAGTTTAAAAATGTATTCAAGATTAGTTTCAGCTTCGTTAGTAGGCATTAGTGCGTACCCAATACAAATAGAAACACATTTAGATATGCAATTGCCCTCGTTTACTATTGTTGGCTTGCCAGACTCTTCAGTAAAAGAAGCAAGGGAACGAGTAGGTGCAGCTATAAAAAATTCAGAATTTATGTTTCCAGCAAAAAAAATTACTATTAATTTAGCTCCAGCGGATATACGAAAAGAAGGTAGTGCATTTGATTTACCTATCGCTTTAGGTATATTGGCTTCATCTGGGCTTATCGATTATAGTAGCTTAGAAAAGTGTATTTTCCTTGGTGAATTATCCCTTGAAGGGTTTCTTAGACCAATTAAGGGAGCTTTGCCTATTGCACTTGAAGCTAAGAAACAAGGATTTGAAAAAATAATACTGCCCTATCAAAATGCCGAAGAAGCGGCTATGGTTACTGATATAGCCATAATAGCTACACATAACTTAAAGGAGGTAGTTCAATATATAAATAATGAGATAGAGATACAGCCAAGTAAAGTAGATATAGAAGCATACTTTAATACAGAAAAATATGATGACCTCTTAAATTTAAAAGATGTAAAAGGGCAAGAAAGTGTCAAAAGAGCCTTAGAAGTAGCTGCTGCGGGAGGACATAACCTATTAATGTTAGGTCCACCCGGCTCTGGCAAGACTATGCTTGCAAAAAGGATAACTACAATTTTGCCGCCTCTAACCTTAGAAGAAGCCTTAGAAACTACAAAAATACACTCTATCTCGGGATTTTTGCCAGAAGGTACTCCTTTGATTAGTGTAAGACCATTTCGCTCCCCGCACCATACTATTTCAGACGCAGCATTAGTTGGAGGTGGTATGAGTAAAATTAGACCTGGAGAAATATCTTTAGCTCATCATGGAGTTTTGTTCCTTGATGAATTACCAGAATTTGCGCGTAATGTCTTAGAAGTAATGAGGCAACCATTAGAAGATAAAAGAATAATTATATCACGAACTAAAACAACAATAGAATACCCTGCTAACTTTATGCTAATATGTTCTATGAATCCTTGCCCTTGTGGTAATTATGGCGACCCAACTAAAGAATGCTCTTGCACTCCACAGAAGATACAAAATTATTTGAGTAAAATTTCTGGACCATTATTAGATAGGATAGATATACATGTAGAGGTACCAGCAGTAAAGTACCAAGAACTTTCATCAAAGCGAGAAGGAGAATCCTCCGAAGTAATTAGAAATAGGGTTATTAATGCTCGTAAAATACAACAAAATAGATTTGCTGATACGCCATCATTCAAGAATGCTGATATGAATAGCAATGAATTAAGGGAGTTTTGTGAATTAGACAATGCTTCGCAAGATATACTAAAAGTGGCTATGGAAAAATTGGGGCTTTCTGCGCGTGCCTACGATAGAATCCTAAAAGTTAGTAGAACAATAGCAGATTTAGACGAAAGTAAAAATATTAAAGTAAAGCATATAAGTGAGGCAATACAATATAGGAGTTTGGATAGAGATTATTGGAAATAAATGAGAGTAGCACTATAAATAGGCAAGTATTACTTTATATAGGCAATATAAAGTAATGGAATGCAAAAGTTAAGACGAATATATATAATAATCGCTGAATATAAAATTTCATAAGTGTTGGGTTCTCGAAATTTCATAAATTTGTAGTAAGAAGTTATGTACTTCTAAATATTATTATTAATTTAACTAAGTAATTCTGTACTATTATATTAAAAAGTATATCTCTATATTGTTGTTAGTCGCCTTTTGTTTCAATTTATTAGGCGTATTTATACTTTATAAGTATGAACTTGCTAATATTAGAAATAGCATTAAGCAATTAATAAAAGCTGGTATACCTAATGAAGAATTACATTGTTTTACGCTGTCTATATCCGAATATAATAAATTAGATTGGACACGAGACAGCAAGGAATTTCGCTGTCAAAATCGAATGTATGACATCGTCCATAAATCAGTAATTTGCGACACTATTAAATTACTTTGCGTAAATGATAAAGAAGAAGAGACACTATTTGCTAAATTAGATGATTTGCTGCTTAATAAGCTAAGAAACGACTCTCAAAAAGCAAAAAATCCAATTAATAGCATAAATAAAATATTAAAACTAATATGTATACTGAAAAATAACTCTGATGTTCTGAATAAGTTCAAAATATTGAAATTCCCAATTAAATTGGATAAGAAGTCTTTTTATACTTGTCCTATAATTGAAATACTTACCCCACCGCCCAATAATACCCTGATATAAATATTATTAAAATTCTTTGCTGCAATTGTATATGATTATTTAGCTTGCTATCATATAATCATACGCAATTGTTTAATGAGTAATAATCAAATAGTTAGCTTTTATACGAGCTAACTACTACTCTTATTTAAATATTTTTTTTTAATAATCAAGTTAATATTGTAAAATAATTATTCAGACAATATTAATATTTAATCATTTTAAGGATAAAAATGAAAATTTTAGGTATTATATTATTATGTATTGTGAGCTTAAATATTTTGGTAGCTCAAGGCAGTCAGTTAAAAGGAAAAGTTGTTGATGCTAATTCAATGTTGCCATTATCAGGAGCCAATATAACTCTTAATGGCTCCAATGGAGTAGTAAGCGATAAAAATGGGGTATTTGCTATATCTTGTAATGGCGAAAGTGTAAATATTAAAGTTACGTATATTGGTTATAAGAAATACGAAAATAACTTTAAATGTAATGAGAATGAATTAATAGTAGTAAATATGGTTGCCGACGCTTTTCAATTAGGGAATGTGGAAGTTACTGCAAGTTCTAATTTTAATAAATCACAGTTAGAGCAAGCAAGTTCAATTGCCAAGATAGATGCCGTTGCTTTAAACCGTAGTACTGGGCTATATCTTGATGACGCTATTAATGCTAATATACCTGGGGTTACAATGCAACGTCGCTCCGAATCAGGTGGGCAACAAATTAATATACGTGGCTATGGAAATGGTATGGGATTTAAAGGTGTAAGCAATAATTTTGATGGACAAGGCGTAAAAATGTATCTTAACGGCATTCCTATTACAGATGCTGAGGGGCTTACCGTAATGGATGATATTGATTTTGGTACTCTATCTTCTGCCGAAGTATTAAAAGGACCTGCTGGCACATTATATGGAATGGCTATTTCTGGCGTTGTTAATTTACAAAGTGAAATATTACCACAAAATACAAAAGCAGTTAGCCAAGAAATAATGGGCGGTAGCTATGGATTACTAAGAACAACAACAAGATTAGGAGTAGCAGGTAATAACTCATCTTTATTAATTAGTTATGGGCATCAAAAGTCTGATGGCTTTATGGTTCATACTAATTCAGAAAAAGATTTCGTTAATTTAACTGGCTCGTTTCGATTAAACGATAACCAAAGCATGAATGCTTATTTAGGGTATATTGATAGCTACGATGCACGTAATGGCGAATTAACAAAAGCTCAATACGATAGTTTTGATTATTCAGGTAATCCACGTTATATAAAAAATGATGCTCATTCGGCTGTAAGAACATTTAGAGCAGGCTTTGGGCATACATATAGATTAAATTCACATATATCTAATACGAGCTCGTTATTTGGTTCATCTCAAAGTATGGATCAAAGTTCTGCGGGAGGCTGGACAGATAAGACGCCTATCAACTATGGCTTTAGAACAGTATTTGAAAAGTTTTTTAATTTATCAGACGAAATTACTCTTTCGGGTATCACAGGTTTGGAAGTTCAAAAAATGAACGCATTTACTCAAGGCTTTGGCATGGGCGCTGATAGTACTAATTTAAATAATTATAATATAATCACCCAAATTAGGAGCAATCAATTTACAACTAACTCTACATATTCATACTTTACTCAATGGACTGTTAGTTTGCCCATGCAATTTGCTTTTACTGCCGGTATTGGAGTAAGTAATATGAGTCTAAAGCTGGAAGATAGGTTATGGGCATTAAACAACAATCATCCAAATAATAACAATTTAAAAGTTTATGAAAATAGCTATAATAATCTAATTTCGCCGACTATTGCTTTAAATAAGAAATTTGGGGAAGAACTGTCAGTTTATGCTTCTTATTCGGTAGCTCACAAAGCTCCAATAAGCAGTAATATTTTAATTGCAACCACTGGAGAAATGAATGTGGGTTTAAAGCCAGAAAAAGGCACACAGATAGAAATAGGTACCAAAGGTAATATGTTAGATAATAGCTTGTATTATACAGTAGCTTTATTCAACACCAAATATGAAGATAAATTTACTACTATTGCTGTAGCTAATCCAGAAAATACTGCAACTTTGTACACTTATTTAGTTAATGGTGGCACTTTAAACAACAAAGGTTTAGAATTAATGCTAACTTATAAAGTAATTGAATCTAATTCAAATTTTATTAAGTTATTGCAAACAACTACTAATTTTACTTACTCTGACTTTAAATATGAAGATTATCAATTTGAAAAGGTTGGCAAAAATTCAGCAAAAAAAGATACAACTATTATCGAAGATTATTCCGGCAAAGCTGTGGCTGGTGTAGCGCCTTATGTATTTAATATAGGAGTTGATTTTGACACAAAAGTAGGTATCTACGGCAATGTGTTTTATAATTATAGATCAAGTATGCCTTATACTTCTGATGGTCTAAACGAAGCGAGTTCATATAGCTTAGTAAATGCTAAGTTAGGTTTCAAGCAATCAGTAAGCAATTTTGATTTTGATTTGTATGCTGGTGCTAATAATATTAGTGGGGCGCAATACTATAATATGGTGTTTGTAAATCAATTACCTGATGCTTATATACCAGGTCCAAACGAAATAAACTTTTTTGGTGGTGTTAATATTAAGTATAATTTTTAGTTAAATATTTTAATAATTATAAAGCTAATTCAATCAGCTCTACCAAAAGAAATAGAGCTGATTGAAGCTAAAAAACGAGAAAAATTTATGAGAAATTATATAGCCTTATTTATTATTGCCTGCTCTATTATCAGTTGTAATAGATTTAATAATAAAGATGACAAAAAAGATAACTCCAAGCGAATTGTATGCATTTCTAAACAATATTCGGAAATAATTTATGCCCTAAATGCTCAAAAGGATTTAGTAGGAGTGGACTTGTCTAGTACTTACCCACCTGAAATTAAAAACTTACCTACTGTTGGCTATCACCGTGCTTTAAGTAGCGAAGCAATTTTAGCGCTAAAGCCTAATTTAATATTGCACGATAATAATATAGGACCAGAGCATGTGGTAAGTCAATTAGAAAAGCTAAAAATACCGATGAAGGTATTTACTAAGTATCAAGCGACAATAGCTGGTACAGACTCATTGATTAGAGAAATTGGTAAGTACTTCGGCAAAGAAAAGCAAGCAGATAGTCTTTGTGCAAAATTAGATAATGATATGAAGTTTGCTCTTGAGAATACCAATAAGTATAAAAAGAAACCTAAAGTATTAATTATACATTTTGGAAGGGCATCTAATGTATATTTAGTTATGACAAAGAAAAGTATCGCTGCGAAAATGTTAGAATGGGCAGGTGGAGAGATGGCTGTAAATGATGAAAAAGGAATGAAATTACTTTCGCCAGAAATTATAGCTGCAGCTAATCCAGATATTATTTTACTTACGGATTTTGGATACGATAGATTGAATAATGGTAAAGATATAGAAAAATTACCCGGAATAAATCTAACAGAAGCCTTTAAAAATCATCGGATTTATAGAATTGAAGAACACGATTTAGTATATTTGGGACCAAGAACTGGAGAGAATATTCTATTAATACAACAACTAATACATCAAGATGAACAGTAGAAAAACTATTATAATCGCTACTTTACTTATTGCTATATTGTTCTTACTGTCGCTGGCATCGCTTCGCTGGGGAGCTGTGCATATATCTAATGATGAAATTATAGATACATTTGCCAAGTTACTAAACAATAATGATATAAGCGATTTAAATCAAAGAATATTCTTGTATATTAGGTTACCACGTGTATTTATGGGAATATTTGTAGGTGCGGCTTTAGCAGTTGGAGGGGTACTTATGCAAGCACTCTTCCGTAATCCTATTGTGGAGCCAGGGCTGATAGGTACATCTAGTGGAGCCGCTTTTGGTGCAGCTCTTTATTTTGTTTTGGGAGCAAGTTTTAAGATAAACTTAGGTGAGTGGACTTTACCAGTAGCTGCTACTATAGGTGGAATTATTTCTACTGCCTTAGTATTATATCTTTCACGTTCAAAAGAAAGTGGGCGCAACTCTGTTATTTCTCTTTTGCTGGTAGGTGTGGCCATTAATGCTTTGTTTATGAGTGGGGTAGGATTTATGTCCTATATAGCGAGAGACCCTCAAGCAAGGTCTATTACTTTTTGGAATTTAGGTACTCTATCTGGTGCGTATTGGGAAGCACTATACTTTGTAGCTACTATTTCTATTATTTGCATACTATTAAGTTTAAACTACGCTAAGCAACTTAATACTTTAATGTTAGGGGAGCAAGAAGCGCAATTACTTGGAATTAATGTAAATCGCTTAAAAATAATAGTACTATTGATTAATGTCATTATGGTTGCAGTAGCTACTGCCTTTGTGGGTGTTATTGCCTTCGTGGGTTTAATTGTACCTCATTTATTAAGGATAATAAACGGTTCCGATAACAGATTTCTTGTATGGTCTGGTGCAATAACGGGCGCTATTGTATTGACTGCTTCCGATCTAATTGCACGCTTGCTACTCGCTCCTGCAGAATTGCCTATCGGGATTGTTACGTCAGTTATCGGTGTTCCTATATTCATTATATTATTAAGAAAATCAAATTATATATATTAATTATGGTAAAGTTAGAAAATATAAGCTATAAAATTAACGACAAGATAATATTGAACAATATAAATTGCATATTTGAGCAAGGTAAAATTAGCTTGATTTTGGGAGCTAATGGTGCTGGCAAATCTACTCTAATTAAAATCATTAGTGGCGAAAATAAAACAAAGTCTGGCAGTATATTTCTAAATAATCACAATATAGAGGAATATAGTTTTAGTGAAATGGCTAAATTTAGGGCTGTACTGTCGCAAAATCTGGAATTAAGTTTTCCATTAACGGTATTTGAAGTTGTGATTATGGGACGTTACCCACATTTTAAAGGAAAGATTGATAAGAAAAATATAGAAATTTGTTTAAATGCAATGGATTTATTTAACGTTGCAGACTTAAAAGATCGAAATTATCTTACTTTAAGTGGAGGAGAAAAGCAACGAGTACAATTTGCGCGTGTGTTTTCACAAATTTGGCAAAATGAAAGTTCACAGCAAAGAATTTTACTTTTGGACGAACCACTTACATATTTGGATATTTTTTATCAATATGATTTAATGGACAAAATTACGAATTTTATACTATCAAACCATGATGTAACTGTTGTAGGCGTCGTTCATGATTTAAACATAGCAGCTAAATATGCTGATAATATTATGTTTTTAAAAAATAATTCAATCTATAAGTATGGAGAAACAAAATCTATAATTACAGAAGAAAATATCTACGAAGTATTTAATATAAAAGTTAAAACATATATAGAAGTTCAGTAAACATTTAAATTTAACAATTAATCATTATTAATTACATAAAAAGCAGTTTTTTGCTTATGTTTGTAATTATTTATTGTAAGTATCTATTAAAAGAGGATGTTTATGAAGCAATATATATTATTAGGCTTATTCTTTTTGTTAATGAGAACATTTACTACTTCTGCGGGTACTTATTCTGGCGGCAACGGCTCTTCTGGATCGCCTTACCAAATATCAACTATAGCCGACTTGATAAAATTATCTAACACAAGTAGCGATTGGAGCAAATACTTTATCCAGACAGCTAACATAAGCTTCGATGCCAACGAATCTACAGTAGATTGGGACGGCGACGGCACAGTAGATTGGAACGGCAACGACCAATATGGCTTTTCTCCAATAGGAAACAACAGTACAAGATTTACTGGCAGCTACAATGGTCAAAATCATACTATATCTAACTTATATATAAAGAGAACATATAGCGACTATATTGGCTTATTTGGGCGGACTGGCAGTGGCAGCACAGTCAGCAATATCGGGCTACTTGATGTATATATTGCCGGGACTAGCAATGTCGGCGGTCTTGTGGGATTAAATGATGGCACAGTCAGCAGTAGCTACTCTACGGGTGTCGTTAGCGCTAGTAGTAGCTTTGTCGGCGGGCTCGTGGGAGTCAATGATGGCAGTGTCAGCGGCAGCTACTCTACTGGCAGCGTTAGCGGGAATAGTGGTGTCGGCGGGCTCGTGGGATTAAATGGTGACACAGTCAGCGATAGCTACTCTACTGGCAGCGCTAACGGATATAGCACTGTCGGCGGGCTCGTGGGAGTCAATGATGGCAGTGTCAGTGGCAGCTACTCTACGGGTAGCGTTGGCGGTAGTGGTAGCGTTGGCGATAGTGGTGGCGTTGGCGGTAGTGGTGGCGTTGGCGGTGGCGGTGGTGATAGCGTTAGCGATAGTGCTAGCATTGTCGGCGGGCTCGTGGGATTCAATGGTGGCACAGTTAGTGGCAGTTACTCTACTGGCAGCGTTAGCGGGACTTACGATGTCGGCGGGCTCGTGGGTTTCAATGGCGGCACAGTCAGCAACAATAGCTACTGGGACATGCAAACAAGCGGAAAAAGTAGCTCGGCGGGCGGTACTGGTAAAACTACAGCTGAAATGAAAACGCAAGCTACTTTTACAAGCTGGAACTTCTCTACTACTTGGAATATACAAGACGGTTCTTCATATTATTCATATCCATACTTGAGGGCGTTTACTTATGATACGCCTGAAGCCGACCCAGCAGTAAACCCAATACCGGGGCTAAGTAATTGCATTACGCTGGTATTCGTGGATGCAAGTTATAATAATTCTACTCTGGGCTGGAATTTTCAATACTTTAGTGATATTGCTACTGCATTAAGCAAATTATGCGATTATGGAACGTTGAATTTAGCACAAGTATCTAAGACTACACATACCGGAAATTTAGACTTCGGCAATAAAACCGTGATACTTGGCTCTAATGACTTTGAACTTACTGGTAATATTACGGGTGGCAATATCCAAACTACAAGTGGCGGCAAGCTAACAATAAAGGGTATGCAAGCAAATACTATATATAACTTCCCAATTACTGACGGCACGCACAACTATAGCGTTACTATTAGTACAGCATCAGGCGATACTCCAGACATATCTATAAAGATAAATTCTAATAACCCTACAGGTAGCATTAGCTCCGATTTCATTGATATAAGCGGACCGAACAACAGCTTGTTCGCTACTGTTACTATGAGAGTAGACAAAGCTGCAATAGCACCTAAGGTACTAAACAGTACTTCACAAATAAGGTTCTATGACAGCAACACTAGTAAATATGTTCCCGTAGACGGCAATAACTGTACAATAGAAGATATGGGTACTTATTATAAGATAACATTAACTAATGTAAATAAATTTTAATTAAAAAAGCCTTTATTTAGGAATTAAATCCCCGTAGTTTCATTAACTATGGGGATTTATCATCTTAGTATAATCATATATAGTGTTATCTTGTTGGATAAGGTATAAAGTCTTCTTCTTCTCCTCTAATATCGCCAAACTGTCTATTAATCCATTTATTTTTTGCTTGCTCTATTAAAGATTTATCAGATGAAACAAAGTTCCAATCTATGTACCTTTCTTCTGGGAAAGGTTCGCCACCAAATATATAAATCGTACTCCCAGCATTAATCGTAAATTCACATAATTTGGTATCATTAGCTATTAATAAATGATGGGCTTCGTATGTATGTTCTCCACTCTCTATACTACCTTCTAATATATATAAACCAGATTCGCCGTATAAGTCCTCGCCTATTTTAACAACTTCTTTACTATTACTATGAATTTCTATCATAAATAGTTTACTATAAACAGGCACAGTAGATTTTCTGTTGAAAGCTTCGCCAGCTATTAATTTAAAATTTAATGCTCCTTGGCTCCACGTAGGAATTTGTTCCTTATTTATATGGTAAAACTCGGCGTCCATTTGCTCTAAGTGCTTTGGTAATGCAACCCAAATTTGCAAACCATGCATCATTTTTTCAGAATGACGTAAATACTCGGGCGTACGTTCTGAATGAACAATTCCCTTACCAGCGGTCATCCAATTCACTGCTCCGGGCTTAATTTCAACTTCATTACCTAAGGTGTCGCGGTGCATAATACTACCCTCAAATAAGAATGTTAGAGTAGATAAGCCAATATGTGGGTGAGGTAAAACATCGAAATTTTGCCTTTCACTCATTTTAACAGGTCCCATATGGTCAATATAAATAAACGGTCCAATCATTCTCTTTTGCCTAAATGGCAACAATCGCCCCACCATAAAGTTACCTATATTGCGTGCTCTTTCTTCTATTATTAACTTAATATTAGACATAATAAAATTCCCAATTAGTTTTAATAAAACTAAAATATAAAATCTATTATTAATATGCAAATTTAGTCTATTATTACTATATTATACTTCTGAAGTAGGTTTCTTAGCCCAAGGTTAGAAAACTTAGCTTTCTTAATCTTATTATTTTCTGGATCTATGACAAAATTGAAGGATGTTGATAAATCTGCTTTCTCAAGAGTTGTGCTATCAAATATTGCCTTATCTAAATCACAGCTTTCAAAATTACAGTTAGATAAATCACATTGTGCAAAATCGACTTCTATTAATTTAGAATTAGCAAAATGAGTATGTGGTATTTTTAATTTAAAAAAGGTTGAATTGTTTAGTATGCAATTATCAAATGAAAAACTTAAAGCAAAATCATTGCAATTATTAAAATTCACTCCAATTACCTTGCAATCCTTAAACACTATATCTTGAAAACTTGTATTATCAACCTTTATCAGACTTAAGTTTGAAGAGATAAATTTACAGTCCACAAACTTATAATCCAATAGATTGCATTCATTAAAATTACACTTCTCAAATATGCAACTTTCGTATTCACCTTTTAAGAGAATCTCTTTAGTATAATCTTTTTCTTTATAAATAGTATTATCGAAATAATTTTTTGACATTATCATACTTTCAGTTAGAAACAGCCTTTAAGCCAATTATAGAAGCAATTAAAGTTGTAAGAAAGAAGATACGCAAGAAAGTTGCCGGCTCTTTAAAAATTAATATTCCAACTAATACTGTTCCAACTGCACCGACTCCAGTCCATACAGCGTAAGCTGTCCCTATTGGTAAGGTTTGAACAGCTTTCATCAAAAGTAACATACTTATGGTAAGGGCGACGAGGAATCCCCCATACCATAAATACATTTCCGTACTTTCAGTTTGCTTAGCCTTTCCTAAGCAGAATGCAAATGCTACCTCGAATAAACCAGCAACAATTAATATTATCCAATTCATTCCCTATATGTCGAATAAGTAGGTAATTTAATCTATTGGGTGCAATTGCTTTGTAGCTACTGCTATTCTATTCCAAGAATTAATTTGATTTATAACTATAATCATTTGAGCAATTTGCTTGTTTGTAAAATGCTTTTGCAGTTCATTAAAAGTAGTGTCGCTCACTCCATGATCAGCAATTTTAGTAACTTCTTCCGTGAATTTTAGAGCCGCTCTTTCAGCCTCATCAAATAATGGACTTTCTTCCCAAGCAGCAATAACATTTAGTTTTTGTTCTGTTAGTCCTTCTTTACGCGCATCTTTTGTGTGCATATCAAGGCAGTATGCACAATGATTAATTTGCGATGCTCTTATTTTGATTAATTCTCTAAGTTGTATACTCAAATCAGTAGTAGCTATATGCTTTTCCATTGTTATCATTACATCAAATGCACTTGGATCTAACTGATGAACATTTATTCTTTGTTGGATAGCCATAATCTTTTCCTTATGTTTAGTGTAAATTAATTCAAGATGAATTCTAAAATTTTCACATCTTATTGGAGTGTGAGACGAAAAAGCAAGAATATTATGGTATGTAAATATTTTATTTAAGTATCGGAATAAGTTAATTTACCGTTAATAATTTGGGCTGGCTCGGTGTATTTGTGTTGCTGCGTACTATTTTTAGAAAGAATATGCAAAACCTCCCAATTATTATTTTTTAGATAATCAGAAACCATCGACCGATGGCAACGCCACCACAGCACTTCCGCACACATATAGCAAGACATTTTATTTTTAGCTATATCTTCCAACATATTTATAGATATTTCAAATTCCTTTGTTTCCATATAGTCAGCATAGCCTTTGAAAGAATCATTATGCCAGCGATTGTTTGTTGAATCTTTTCTTACTCTTCTTCTACCCCCTAATCCTAATAAATGCACATACTCTATCCCTGAATTAGGCATTGAAATTTCTAAGTTTTCTTTATTAAATTGTGGGAATTTTCTTGAACCAGGCAAGCTACGTATGTCTATTAATACTTCAATAGAATAGTGCTTTAGAATATCAATAAATTCATCTATAGGGTGAGTCGAATGCCCTATAGTATATATTTTTTTATTTTGTGCTTCCATTGCTTCCCTTTAAAGCTAAGATGTATTTATCAATATATAATTGCTTTTCCTTAGATTTATATTGTTGTATAAATCGTGGGTGCTCTAATACTATCAATCGCCCAAATAGCTTTGCCTCATCATTGAGTAACGTTATAAAATCAGCATTCTTTTTGCCTAAGACATAAACTTCATCTGTATTTAAACCTATATTAATATGATTAATTAAAGATTGTATCATAAATTCCTTTACACTTTCAAACAATTCTTTATCATCGTAATAATTCGCATTTAGCCATTTACCGTCTTTAGAATTTCTGATAATTGCTAAGGGAAATGGAGAATTAATATAAAATTCTTTGTAAAACAACTTCGCCCCACCAAATTCATTAATCATATCATAAAGAAACACAGAAGATACCTCATGAGTATATTCCGATTTCATTTCAATTCCGCACATAGAATGAAGTCGCTTAGTGTCTGTAAATGGTACTCCTGTTACTCCTGCTCCATGCCTGCTAGGATTAATACCAATAATAAATTTTCTTTTATTATTATCGTTATAAAATTTATGATAAAATTCTTTCATTACCAGCATAGTTTCGGGATTTTCAATAAAAGGATTAAGTACACGAAACCCGAGCGGCAAACTCCCAATGTAATTTAAATTACTATTAAATTCTACTACTTTTTGTGCAATAGTTTTTAGCATATATCAATATACTCCTAAAACGTGAATAAGCTGCATTATATAATTACAAGTCTCATACAACAATACTTAAAAGAATATTGCAATGATTTATTTTAGAATTATTTAATTTTAAAGGAGAACTATTCTGTTGAATCGAGAAATTTTTCTATTCTGGTATCGGGTATTATCCATATTAGAGCTACAATTGAATAGCAAAGCATACTTGCAATCGGATAGAAATACCCTAAGAGAATACCAACACTATATAAAATAACTGAAGCATTTTCTTTCATTTTATTTTTAATCGCTCGAGCTAATTTGGATTGACTGCCGTTTGATTTGATAGCAATAATCTCTAATATTGTAAAGGTGGATGCGCATAATAGTAAATTAACTCCATATAAAATAGTGGGAGAGCTCGCAAAGTGATTTTCACCCATCCAAGCACTCGTAAATGGCAATAATGACAGGCTAAATAATAAGGCAAGGTTTGCCCATAATATATTGCCATTTACCCGCTCTATAATATGAAATAAATGATGATGATTGTTCCAATAAATACCAACGTACACAAAGCTTAATATATAAGATAGGAATTTAGGCAGTAAAGGCATTAAATTAGAAATATCAGTACCTTCTGGTACTTTCAATTCTAACACCATAATTGTTATTATTATAGCAAGGACGCCGTCGCTAAATGCCTCTAGTCTTCCTGTTTTCATAAATTTATAGTATATCTGATAATCTGTAAGCTCGCCAAAGCTCTTTGGATTAGCTCCATACTCATTATCATAAAACTCACCTTCAGTGCAAGCTAACACCAGATTATAAATTGGTACCAGCACAAACCAAGCACTTTTGCCTATATCATGTATTCTTCGTATACCGACAGTTAGCGAAGGTATCAATATAGCAAGCGAATAAATAACACCTAATACACTAGTGCCAAGAATAGTGTATATAACAGAGAAAGCTACCGACACAATCAGATTAAACAAGACAAAAAAAACTAGAATTCTTTTCTTCTAGCCCTGCCATTAAAGTTAGCATAATTCATAACAACTTTTAAATACCATTGCATAATACACCTTATCAGTTAATACAAAAAAATAAATGTTAATTATCTAAATCTTTATATTTTCTGCATTTATATTACAAATAAATTATCCCTCTAAAGCCACGCGCAGCGTAATAAGATTCGGCACCATTATGGTAAATAAAAACCCTTCCAAAGCGGAAATCTCCAAAAATTGCTCCGCCACGCACCCTAACCTGGTCTGGCGTCTTAACCCAACTTGAGGTTTTGGTGTCAAATTCCCCAAAAGTCATCAAGTATTTATATTGCTCTTCATCTAATATCTCTATCCCCATTTGATTAGCTAACTGAACAGCACTACCTTGCGGTTTATTTTCTTTCCTTGATTCCAAGGCTGCATCATCATAGCACAGGCTGCGCCTTCCTTTCGGACTTTCTAATGAGCAATCGCAAAATAAATATTCTGTATTATTATTAGGATTAGTTATTATATCAGGCTCTCCCCCGCTTTCTTCCATCATGCTAATAGATTGTAATTTTGTAGGATTTACTTGTAATTTACCTACAACTTCATCCCATGCTATATTAGGATGGCGATACATATTTTTTATAAACCGTTCTTGTAAAACTTTAAGTAAATCTTCATGATCATTTATTTTATTATTAAACTCCATACTATTTCCTATTATTACCTTTTAAAACACTTGTATATTTTATATATTCAAATGATATTGCTATAATAGCAACGGTTCAATAAATTTACAATTTTATTATTCTTGCTGTAATTGATCATATTTACTATATTTTTCTTCTTCCAACAGGTTTAACACTTGAAATAGGAGAAATTATACGCTCTATATATGCAAGGGCGTCTACTTGGTCGTCGTGCTTAGATGTTGGAAATTCTAATAATTCCTTCTCAAAATCATCGCGCCAAGCAGAATTTCTTTTAAAATATACTATCCCTTGTTCGATTTTAGCAGCGATAGCTAATGAACGGCTTATTTTGTCTTTGTCAGCCTTTAAAGAGCTAACAGGCAATCCTAATTTGGACGCTATTTCTATTAATGATACTTGGTATTGAACAGCTTCTATACCAATTATTACCGGCTTATATTGAAGATAAATTTTTTGTAGAAAACTTAAGTGTTCACTTGTGCCTATTTTTTGCCTGATTACATCTAATATTAATATTTCACCGCTACGACTTCGCCCCGCAACCAAGGCTACCGTATAATCTGCCATTTGTGAGCTACTAATCGCTAAATCTACAGTAATATATATAGATAAATCTGATTTATGAACAAACTTAGTACTATTTATATCTTCTAAATAATAGAACTCCCCTTCTTCATAAAAATACTTAAAATTAGAGCGTTTAAATATACTTCCATTTTTTATGGACGGTTCTTGCTGGTATAATGCAGTAAACCAATATGTGCCTAAGGTGTTTTTAATATCTAAAAGTTGCTTTTTACTAAATCTATCTTCCCATAATGGTTCGTCATAATCTCTTTCTAATATGTCTTGACCATTAGCTAAAGCTGGTAATTTAATTAGTTTCCAATTCCCTGTATCTATATTTTCTAATATTCTTCCCGTTATGTCATCTTGGTGCCACCGTGTCATAACTATTATTATATTTCCATTAGGCTCAATTCTTGTATAGACCGTTGCCAAAAACCATTCCCAAATATTATCTCTCATGACTGAACTGTTTGCAATTGCGTCATTTTTGATAGGGTCATCAATAATTAAAAGGTCGGCACCTTTCCCAGTAATAGAACCACCTGCGCCAGCTACCGACATACCTCCGCGATGATGTAATATATTAAAATCCGCAACCGCACGCGAATCACTTCTCAATTCAATATCAAATATTTTTTTACCATACAAGTTGATTAAATCACGTACTTTACGCCCTAAACTGACAGCGAAACTCTTTTCATAAGAACAAAGTATAATTCTTTTGTCGGGAAAAGTACCAAGGAACCAAAAAGGTAGGTATTTGGATATTAATTCTGATTTTCCATGTCGAGGCGGCATATTGATGATTAAGCGTGCACCCCCCGATACAATTTCCCTTGCTATAATCTTGTCTAAATATCTTAAATGGGGCGGATATTCAAAATAATTATTCTCTAACGATAGAGCTGTAAAGCCAGGAGTTAATACAGCAAGATTTTGTATTAACTCCTTAATTTCTTTGTAGTTTATTTGCATCAGTAAAACAATTTAAATATCTATACTTAATTAATATTTGCAACTATATTTAATTTGCCGTTCAAAATATCGTTTGGCAAATAGTGAATTTTTAAATAGGCAAAAGCACTATTAATTTCAAGTAATTCTGGCGAACTTAGATTATCACTACTATTTATTGCTAATAAATAAAACTCATCTTGAACATTCATAGAATTACTATAATACAATTTAAGCTCCCCAAATGGCGCCGGCACGGCATCGAACGTTACATCTTTCCAGATTAATTCCAAAGAACTTATATACTTACTATAAAAACGGCTTTTTTGCTTAATTTTTATCCACTCACTTTCTAATTCAAGATTCATCTGTTCGTCAGAGAAAATAATCTTCATTTTTTCCTTTACTTTGAGTTAATAAATCCTACTAAACCGTGCACTCTCATTCGCGATAGTAGATGATATAAATTTCTTTGCTTAATAAATACACCTTCTTTCCTGCCCACTGCTCCCGATACATTGAAAGCTAAAGTTTTTACCCAGCCTGCTCCTTTAACTTCTATAATTCTTTCGATATGGCCAAATATCGAGTTTTTCTTTTTCCATATAATTAAATCATTTTTTTTGACCTTAGCATCAGCTCTATCTCCCTTTGCTTTAGCGTAATTATATATACTGCTCGCTAATCCAGTTTTTGGAATAGGTATATTGCTGTAGTCTAACTTCATAATTTTGCACGCTTGCCAAAAGCACCAATATTGCCCAGCAGCACAATACGGATTTCCTTTATTTAGCCCTACAGCAATCAAATATTTAACTACTTCGCCGTCATTTTTATTTGTTAATTCTAAAGTATTCACCTCAGATAAGCCTACTAAAGTGGACAGTTCTAATAAATCTTTATTACATTGTAATAAATACTTATCAAAAGAGAGACTTTGAGTATAATTTAGAGCAACTAAAATGAGAATTGAGCAATATAGACGCCCATAACCACAAAGCCTACACATATATGTACTCCTAAAAATATATAACCTAATTGATTAGCTTGTTCTTTTATAAAATCTATTTTAGTATAAGCAAACACTGCCATTGCCGATAGTCCAATTGCCAATGCTTCTATTAGAGTTATCAATAATATAGTTTTTATCTCTGGGTTCGCTGGATTCAGGAAAAATATAGCAATCAGACCTAACAAGATCCATATCGCATTTCTTAATAAAAAATTACCTACTTCTTTCATTTTTGCTCCACTTAAATATTAGACATTTCTCTTAAATATGTCAGTTCAAACTCATTTTTTAAGTTAGTATTTCTTGTAATTATTCTATTATTTGTAATCGTGGGATTAACCAGAGCCTCTCCCTTTTTAATCATTCTTAGAGTATTATTTGCATTTATCTTGCGCCATTTAACTTGCTCCGGAATTTCCATATTAGTATAATATGAACTGTACAAATAATATACACTAAATTCATAGCTGATATTTTTTATAATATCTGGTACGATAGTAAAGGGCAACTCATAAAGGTTCGACAAATTGGCGTTTACCTCTGTTGTTGCCATTTCACAACAAAGGTTCAATCTATCAAGGTTTATTGTAATGCCATCTTTATTCCCAGTTAATTTAGATAAGTCGTGTACAGCAAATTCTATAAGCAAGTCGTCTTTTGTAATATAAGCCATAACTTAGAACTTTAATAATACTTTAACATATTCCCCAGCAACAGCACTTGAAAGAGCAATAGCATTAATTGTTCCGCTCGTATAATTTATAGCTCTTCCAAACTCGTCTGATGCAATTTCGGCGCCTATATTTATTGTCTCGTTGGCTAAGACTAACGCTGTACCAATCGCTATTATTGGTGCAATTTCACCACTTAAGGTTGATATTTCGCTTACGCCAAGTGCGCGATAATTACCACGGCACAGCCTTCCATCGTATTCCACAAACCTTGCTTCCGGTATATCCGTAATAGAAGCACACGACAAAGTAAGGACTGGTTGGTAGCTTGGTATTTTTGACATAACTGACTCCTATATATTATTATTGACAAATATTTTTAATTAAATAGCCTGCATCTTTTCCCGTAATTTTAATTCCATAATTGTCAGTGCATCTTATTACCTTGATTTTACCTCCATTCTCAAAGTAAGTATCTGTTTCTGGTAAGCCTTGCCTTTGGAATGTATAGCCAAAGCTTGGATTGTATTCGGTTCTTTCTTCCGAACTACTCCTATCGACATAAGCTAACACTATGTTATCACTCCAAATATCACTAAAAGTAGTATTATCATTGCTTGTTAGTGCCATCCCCACTTTAATATTTGGAATTTCAAAAAGCTCACTTAACATATCCTTACTTACCTTTTGCACGCCAGTAAATTTAATTTTCTCTACAATTTTAGTATGGTTAAGCAGAGCTTTATATGCTCTTACTCCAATAATCATTGTATTTGGGTATATAGCAATTTTAGAACGTATGCTTTCTTTCGATTCCATAATTAGCTCAATAGGATTAATTGTAGAACTTGGGTTATCTATTGCTTCAGCATTCGTAAGTTCTCTATACATTCCAGAAGAATATTCATTAGTATCTTGAGCCAATTCTGCAGCCTCAATTTCTTTTGTAAGCTCCAAAATATCTGATAATTGTTTCGTTAGCCGCTTTTCATATTTAAGATTATTTAATGATTCTTCGTTTTCAAGGTAGTCTAAAGCTACCTCTATATCGTGTTCTTGTGTTTCAAATGTTATTAGTTCAATATCGCTTGGCAATATTCTATTAGATCTACTTCTAATAGCTCTTTCAGTTTGCCTCGACGCAAAGGCTTCCTTACCAAATAAAGGAATTTTTCCCTTCTGCTTAGTTACCGCAACAATAGGAAATAATTCTTTATATATTAAGTTAAAGTTTGAATACGATTGCGCTAATCCCGTAAGTACTGGGTCTATCATACGCAATTTATCTAATTGTATCATTTTGCTCTCCTATGATAAAAAAATTATTGAATGACCTTAAGCAATGCTTGCTCATAATTTAAAGATGGATTGTTTTTTAGTTGCTTTATTATTTCTGCATGTAGTAATTGCCTATCAGATGAACTATTAGTAAAGTTCATCCTATATTCATATTCAGCATTAGATTTATAATGGGAATATTCTCTCGTAAGATATGACTTTTGTAAGTCTTCAATAAATTTAATAAAATTGTTACCGATAGATTTGCTAATATCGGGGTCTACCTTTGCTAAGTTCTCTAATATCCCCTCTGCTAATTCTAACGATATTGGGCTAAAGCCTTTGTTTAATTGCTTATACTTTTCTTTTAATTCTGCTATATCATTATTAATTGTCTTGTCTTGTACTGACAATGCTTCTACTGCAATACTTTCTTGTATAGGTAAAAGTCCCTCTACAGCTGGTAATTCATTTTCTAATAGAGCAATGTGAGTAAGATTATTTTCACTTAGACCTATCGATATATTTTGTATTTCATTATTCTGCATTTTCCTGATGATTTCACTATCATCAATATCTATGTCAGCAAGTAATATATCATTGTTTAATGTTAATTGCTTGATAGTCCCAAGCTTTATAGCATCATTATCATGGGAATTGAGTACAGGCATAATTAGATTTGGGTAGCTCTGAATTTTAGTATTATAATCAGACGCAATCGCTGCTAAGGAATCTTGAGTATAGGTATCGGAATGACCATTTTTGTCTTTATGGGTACCTACCTTAAAAACTTCTATCCACATATTTTTTTGTACCTAATTGAATAAATTTAAAAACTATTATGGTACAAAACTATACTATATACAAACCACTATTAAAAATGTTATTTAACAAAGTATTGGATAAGTGATGAATTAAATGTAATAATTGTTCTCTTTATTATTACATTTGTAGAAGCGGACATTGCAGTCTTATTATAATTATAACAATCTCCTTCTTCGGATATAGAATTAAATGAATAGGAAATTATAATGCTAACATTGTATAATATTATAGTGCTAATACATATTTTATCAGCAATTTTGGGTATGGGACCTGGGTTTGTAATGATATATATTGTAACGAAAGCAAAAACTATGGTAGAACTAAGACATGCTTACCTTATTCGTAATCGTTTGCATATATTTGTGATGGTAGGCGGCACTTTACTTTTGTTATCTGGCTTAACAATGGGTATAATGAGAACATATTTATTTGATTTAACTTGGTATCTTTTAAGTTTAATACTGTTTGTAATTGCTCTTGCGTTTGGTCCCATTATTCTTTCGCCTTTATCCAAACCTATCAAAGCCTTGCTTAAAGAACACACTGGGGATGAAATCCCTCAAGCATACTATAAATTATCTAAGAAATTATTTTTTTATGAAAGGATTGAAAATTTAATCTTTATAATAATTATTTTCTTGATGGTACTAAAGCCATTTTAATATTTTATTTCATAATTTAAAGAATTTAGCCCGCTAATTGCTCATCTTTAATATTTTTTTTAGATAAAGCTCTAAAGAAAAATACGATGTTTGCAACAAACAAACTAACTCCAATTATGATTAATAGTAGCCCCGTTTCTTTTTGTTGTTCTATATCGAAGGAACTACACAATAGTATATTAAAAACTGACAAAGATAATCCAGTAGAAGCAAGCATAGCCGAAACCATGCCCATAAAAATGTATTTAAGTTCAAAAATAATCCCACGGAACGTAGCTATTAGCAATACGCCACAGATAAGCATATTAACATGCATCAATCTATTAAAACTTTCAGAAACAATAGTGAAGTCAATAGATAGTGGCAACATCCAAAATACCAACGATGCCATTATAAAAATTAAAGCAGAAATACCCCAGTGGAGTTCTTTTATTATGAGTTTAGGCAAAGTAAAGGCTATAATTATGCCCAACAAGAGCATTAAGGGTAATTGTATTAGCTGATGGCGTGGCATAGTAATAGAGAACCAGTCATTAAATTGGAATGATATTAAATAAAACACCACTATTATTAACGAATAGATGACAACTCTGGCTTTTCTTGAATACATTGATATAGCTTATTAATTATTTGTTGGTTATTTTCTCTAGCAGGGTCGAACGTCTTTATGATTTTATTCTCCGGAGAAATTAGAAATAAATAAATTGAATGATTAATGATGCCCGTTTGAGGAGCTTCTTCTGCCCAAATACCAATATCTTTTAAGAAGTTACGGAATTGCACTTCATTTGTTTGATATGGTAAAGCAAACGCCCAGCCGGGTATACTATCACCAAAGAAATCGCGATACTTTTCAATCTTTTCTAAGTTATCATTTTTTAAATCAAAACTAACAGTAACGAACTCTAATTTTGATGGCACAATAGATGTATCTAATAGGTGGTATATCTCTTCTAATTGATTGTTTACTTTATGGCAGACAGATGGGCAATTTAAGTAAACAAAATTCATTAAAACATATTTATGCTTATCTTTTAAATCGAAAACATTAGCATTTTGATTTATAAACTTAATATCGGGAAAATAGCGAGGAGTATCGCCAGCTTCTTTTAAAGTATATGAAAAAACAGTAAAAGAACTAAAAGCATTAGTCCAACTCCAAATTACAGCAAAACATACGCAGAATGTTATTATAGGTATAAGTATCTTTTTCATTAAATTAATCTCCTATCTGCCTTACAGATAGCTCCTCAACTATAAGGAGTTTATATTTATATACTCAAACCGAGTACCTTACTAAATTTACGAGTAAAGGGATTTAATATTTTTATGATATAAGTCCCTTTACTCATTATAATCTATTAAGAATTTTCGCTAAGAGCTTCAGCTTCTAAATCCGCATCGCTCTTTTTCATTAAGTTGTATACTAATACAACATACATAACAAACAATCCTAGAAGTAGTAGATGAATAGAATGAACGCCACCTTTTGCTAAAGATGCTCCTATACTATGTGTACTTTCGATACCGACACCAGAATAGCTTGAGAATCGACGCGGAATACTATGGTAACCACCCAAATAAAACATTAGGAGAAATCCATAGCTACCCAACACAAAGGTCCAAAATCCAGCCATTGCAACTTTTGATATTTTAATATTCCCTTTAGCAGAGAATAAATAAAATAAAAATCCAATAATGAATAAGACCACACCCATCAACATATAAGTATGGAAGTGTGCAGGCACCCATAATGTATTATGTAATACTTTATTAATTGCAATAGTAGAATCAACTACAGCGGATAAGCCACCAATAGCCCAACCAAGCGTCCCCATTAAAAATGTTAATGGAACTATCGACCATTTTAATTTTGCATGATAAATTTGTGCTACTACCCCAAACATAGTAATACCTGTTGCTGGAATTGGGCTTAAGTATGAAGCTACTTGACCAAAATATTGCAATCCGCTTGCTTGAGAAAAGTCCATATATAAATGGTGGAAGTATGCAAATACAATAAAGAAGAAAGTAGCATTCCAAGAATACACTAATACATTATTTACTTTCCATTCTCTGTGAGTAAATTCTGGTAACAACGTATATACCCAACCTAAGCAACAATACATTGTAATATTTACAAGTGTATGCCCAAAGAACATAACCATATTCTTCATTAGTAATGGGTCAAAATTCAATGTAGGTTCGAATGTTTGTAATAAATACATAATTAGCATTGCAGCGCCAGTAACAAAAGCAAATAGACCAGGTATTAAACTAATTGTAGTAATTAGCACAAGAGGTGGTAATTCTCGCTTTACTTCTTGTTTTTTTAGGTATTGCCAGCCTAATAAATTAGATAAACCTCCAAACTCTTTTGCCAAATTATATAGTATATGTAATATACCTATTAGCCACGATGCACCTAAAATCAATAGTGATACAGTTGATATTTGTGTAGACCAAGTGCTCCACGATCCTCCCTTGAAAGGTAGCGGATAAAGCATATACCAACCTGGTCCGAAGTTACCTACAAATACACCTATAGCTAATCCAATTACTCCTAAGAGGATAGCAATATAAACAAAATAACCAATTTTTAAATTTAGTCTTACTATGCGTGTGCTATTTAAAAACCACAGACCTGCTAACGAAAAACTGAATAAAGTGCCAGCCATCCCAAGACCATGAAAGGTCATATAAGCATAAAAAGTATCTGGCGATAAATCTGACATATCGCCCTGACTCATACGCATAAGAAGACCTAATATAATTAATACAGGGAAAAGTATCATCAAAGTAATTCCCCATAATACTGCTAATCTTCTTTGCTTTTTAAATTCCAATGGATCTAATTGTAACATATTTTTCCTTTCCAATATTTTATTTAACATGAATATTTGCAACCATAAAGGCATGCGCTAAACCACAATACTCCAAACAAAGAACCTTGTATTCGCCGGCTTGTTTGAATTTATATAATAATTTGTTAGTATAGCTTGGCATTGCTTGTGTCTGTGCCACTAATACGCCTTCACTATCATAGATGGCAAAATTGTGGTTTACGTCCGCAGAAGTTACGTTAAATTGTATCATTGTGTTTGCTGGTAAAGTAATATCATTAGTGCCATCGAATGTAGCAGGATCTACTGTAGCCTCGCCTTCAGCTAATTTCCATGCCCATTGATATGCAACGACATTTACTACCTTGTCGGCAGTTCCCATAAAACTTGGATAGGGAAGAGATTGCATTGATATAAAGAAAAGTACAGCCACCGCTCCTCCTAAACCCCAAAGGTAGCGTCCTCTTACTTTATATATTTTCTTTTTTGCGGTTACCTTGTCCTCACTTTTAGTAGCTGCTACTATTAAGTAAGCAAAAATCATTACTACTAATATACTTAGGACTAATGATATAACTCCCGCAAGTTCTTGTAAAGTTAATGTCATAACAAATTCCTTAAAAATAGTGGATATTTTCATAATCAATTTGGCTATAACCAAATTATTACTATCTTCTAATTATTAAGGTAAAGAACGTAATTATTCTTTACCCTAAAAAGCAGAATCGTACTTTATTATACTTTACAAACATACAAAATATTTTGAGTTATTGTTACAAAAAACTTTTTTTTTGCCATTTTTATCACAAATATTATTTATTTTATTAAGAATATGAAGGTGAATTAGTTATAATTAGAGTGGTATTTATAGAAATGGACTTACTATCTACTAGCAAATAAGGGATTATCTTTGCAGATAAGCCCTTATTATTTATAAATTATGAGTAAGTATTAATTAGCTGGATATGTAAACGCATCCACATTAGTAACATATATTAAATATCCTTGGCCAGGTAGCATATCACCAATCGTATTTATACCAAAAGCAGGTATATATGTTTGACCTTTAGCATTTTTTGCAATTACTAAATTGCTATTATCTGTTAATTGCTGTAAAGCAGTAATAATATTCATTGGTGAATTTCTTAAGTACGATAACATATTCCAGCCTGCAGATAAATTAATAGTATTATTTTCAGGCACAATTGCCTCGCCTGATAATTCTAATGTATCGGCATTCTTCATAAAAAATCTATAGGAACTATTGATATTCCAATTATTTATAGTATTTATATTAAACTCTGGTATATATACTTTGCCAGTAGCATTTTTGACTATTGTTATATTTGACGCTATGCTACCTAAATAGTTTGCTACGTTCATAGATTCGTTTGTAATGTAGCTTGATATAATATTCCAACCAGCCTTTAAGTAAATTGTTTGGTTATCAAGTGCATTTGCAGTTGTAAGAAACTCGTTATAATCTGTATATAGTTCATCTCCAAGAAGAGATTGCAAAATTACTCTCCAATAGTAAGTAGTGTTTGTATTTAATTCTACAAGCATTGTGTAAGAATTAGTACTTAAACTAGCAAATTGATAATCAATAGTTGAAAAATCACTCTCTGTAGACACTTGCAAAGTATAATTTACAGCGCAATCATTTGCTTCCCAAGAAAAAGTTGGCTTCACGCTAACATCTGTAGCAAAATTAGCAGGACTATTAAGCGAAGTGCTTAGTTCATTTACAACAAAAGACGTAGAACTTGGACCCGTAATTACTGGTTGCGAAGATACTATTCTATAATGATGGTTAGCACCTTGCGGAGTATCAAAAGGAATAACTACATCAATAGAACCACTTTTTTGAGCTTGTACTGTGCCTATGATAATCGGATTAGTAAAATCACCATCAGCATCAGAAAGTTGAATAGTAAAATTGTTAGTCCCTGCGAAAGCACCACGTGCAGTATAATCAATTGTAAAATATTCTCCAGCACAATACTCAGAATTAGCATCGCTTAAGGATAATATTTCTGGCTCTAAGATTGAAGTGGAAGTTTTATATACACCATCGCCTAAAGTAGACACAAGCAAATACCCTTCGCTATCTTCTTCAATATCACTCGCACTATTTATCCCTAAACCATCATTATAGGATTCCCATAGATTCTCAATTGGATCATAAACATATACCATATTTGTAGCTATAAGGTATTGTTTGCCATTGCTAAATTGATAAAATCGACTTACGCCAGAGTTTGGAAATCCAAAGTTTGTAAAAGTTGCACCGTCAGTAGAATAATTTACGCCACCCATTTCTGTACATACAATTATAGAATCTTGGTTTGTGGCAATATCCCAAACAACATCACCAGAAAAGTCTAAAAAGTTGAAATTCAATCCTCCATCATCAGAGTAATAAAGTCCATCTATCATTGTACCGACATAAATATCATTGCCATTAGCATATACAGAAATAGGTATCATTTCAGTTTCCCACAATAGGCTCCAAGTTGCGCCATTATCAGTGGAATGATATACCCCATCAATTTCGCTACAAGCATATATATTAGAACTACCTGCAGAGCTAATATCCCAAACTACACCTTGACAACTAAGCACCTTGGTCCAATTATTCCCGTTATCAGTAGAACGATATACCCCATCGCCATCAGTTCCCAAGAACAAGTACCCATTAGAGCTTTTACTTAAGCAATATGAGGTTGTTGATAAACTCTTCACATTTGTCCATGAATTTCCACTATTAGTGGTTTTGAAAACCCCATTAGCCATAGTACCAGCCACAATCGTATTATCAGACACATGCTGTAAGCAATAAGTACCCAGATATATACTACCATCTTTTGGGCCACTTGTTTTTGACCAATCAGCAGCATTAAGATTAATTGCACATAGAACAATTAATATAAATATGTTGAATATTTTCATATCTTCCTCAAAATATTATTATACATCTATTTTATTAATATCGTAAATTTTCCATAATAATTATGATTTTTATTAAATATATGGTAATAATATATACCATTATTTAGCTTTTCATTATTTAATTCGACCCCATAAAACCCATTATATCTGTTGCTATCAGACTTACCCTTATATTGTTCCTGCATATCCATATTATAAACGACATAATCAAAGTCATTAGACTTTGATTCTATTGGTAACGATATAAATAGAACATCATTTTTAGGATTATTTGGATTTGTAAAAGCAAAGCTTTTATCGCTATAATTTAAGCCATCATTTATAAATATATGCAATATAGTTTTTTCGCTCTCATCGCTCATCTCTGTAAAGTCATAATAAAGTGAGTTTGAGTAATTTACCTTATTAGGCAAATTATTAGCTGTAGAAATATCAAAATGAAAATTAATTTTGTTAGCAATATTCTTATCAACATCATTTACAGCATAAGTAGCTATAATATCTATAGCTTCAATTTCTTTGTCCACTTGAGTTGAATTAATAAGCCTTGCTGTATATATTTGAAATGGAGTCAATTCTTTTTCAATTTTCAAATTACTTTCAATGTATTTTGTATCTATAAACTTCAGTTTTGGAAAGTTTAAACTCGAATTAAAATATACAGAATCAATTGTACGAGTGGAAGTAAAGTATAGATATGGTATAAAATCCTGCCATACTTGTTTAATATCTTTATTGTATAGCTTTAAATTATTCTCTAATGAAGTAAAAAAGTCTATATTTTTAGAAGCATCTTCCCAAATATTTAAAATTATTTTAGTATCGATAGCTTTTGCTATATACTGTAAAAAAATAGACCATCTATAACCATTATCTGGGCCGTTTACTGTGATTGGCATATCGTATATGTTCTGGAATAAATCAACAACATATTGAGTAAAATCAAATATATTTGGATAAATATAGTATTCTAACCAAGTAGAGGTCATTTCTTTAAATAAATTACCATCTTTATCTTGTATATTATAGCCATACTGAATAGCATGATGATATTCGTGAGCAGAAGTTATTTTTACAGCATCTATGGCAAAAGTTCTGAATGCTTGCTTCCTTATGCCATTAACTGTAATACTATCGTTGGGGCTATAGTTATTATCTATAACAATATAAGAGTTTGCAGATAAAGCTTTATATTCATTTTCAAAAATATCTTCAGAAATTGTATAACCATAAACGTATGTATCTTCGTAAACTAAATTTTCAATATAAATATCATATTTATTATCGCCTCCACGCAAACTATCAATCGGAGGAACTTTATATCCTAATGAGTCAATTGCAATAGTATAAGCATAATCAAAATAAAAAGCAACAGAATCAATATAATCTGGTATAGAGTTATTATTCACATCTGCTAAATCAACGGCATCTTTGCCTAAGGTGTCGTAATGTATAATAAATTTATTAAGTGGGCTAATAGTGTAACTTTGTTTTATAGGTCTGATGTCGTCGCTAAGTAAACGCTCTATAATTTTCTTATTATGGCTACTTACCTGCCACAAACTATTCTTATCATGCTTATTGATAGCAAAAGAATAGTTAAAAGTCATCAAAGATACTACAATATATATCAATATAGAAAGGTTTAATCTAATATTTTCATATCTCCTTTTATTGAAGATTTTAACAATTTTTCATTAGTAGTAATAAATCGTTTGCCATCAATTGATTTAATTGACTGCTCATTATTTTCTGAAACACCATGTAATTTGTTAGTAAAGGTGTTATTATTGCCCTTCCATATAGAATATAATAAATCACCGGGATAGTTCTCATCACTTAAGACTTCGTAATTACCAGTAGCCCCTTTAAAAACATTATCACTTATAATTGCATCAACCGACAAACCCTTGATTTCTAAAGATGTTTCGCACTTATCAAATATATTTTTGGTAACACTGACAATACCCTCAACATTAAACAAAGCTATACCACAACCTTTACTATTAGAAAAGGTATTATTTTCTATTTTGGAATAGTCTGCTAAAACAAGTTTATCATTATTGCCAATTAATATTCCATAATTATCTATCTCGGAAAAAGTATTTTTAGCTTCTGTTCCTATTTGATTATCTTGTATATATTTGTCGTGGCTAAGTATTTGAATAGCTATGCCGCCATCAAGCGGCTTATTAGAGAGCTTTGTTATTTTTGTAAATTCATTCCCATTTATACGAATAGATTGATTTTCGTTAGCAATTATCCCATAATTGCAATTAATGAATTTGCAATTATTTATAACAGCGTCCCTAAACCCATCTTTTATAACAATTGCAGCGCCACCATTTTTATTAATATCACTCATTTTTCCATCAACGAAGCCATCAAAAGTAAGCCCTTCTATTCTAATGTCCTTATTCAGTGCTAAAACACCTATATTTCTATTATCATCATTACTTTTGATTGTTGGGTTATCTTTGCCTCTAATTATAAAGAAAGGCATATTTTCACCTACTATTATATTTTCTTTATATATAAGTGCCTTGTCTTTGCTCTTACCTTCTATTATAATTATATCACCTTGTTCTACTAAATTTAGTGCTTTATGAATAGATTTGAAAGATTTATTGGGAGATAAACCATCAAAAGATGAAGTGGTATCACTCCCATTTAAAGAATTAATGTAATATTCTTTGGCATTGAGAGAACTAAAAACAAGTATTATAGATAATAATATATACTTTAACATTATAAACTCATAAAATAATAAGTAAGACGAAACAAGTATTACTAAAATAACAATAAAAACGACAAAATAAAAGAAGCTACTTCAAATTAATGAAGTAGCTCCTAAATTTAAACAAATATAGTTTATACTATGGTTGGAAAATGAATGAAGTAAATGACCCTTCATCACCACTAGTAACAGTGATATAGTAAGAGCCAGCTGCTTTATTATTCATTTTATATTCAATTGTATTTACACCGTTTATCATTCTTTCTTCAGAATAGATAACTTGGCCATCTAAGTTGCGAATTTCGATAAGAACATTGCTTAATCTTGAAGTTGTAACATCAAATTTAACAACGTCCTTAACAGGATTTGGATTCACAGTGCTTAAAGTTAAGTTAGCAGCAGTATTTACATCATCGTTCACTGTAACCATTGTTTCAGCTAAATCAGTTGATTGACCATTTACGTCTACACCAACTAAACGATATATGTAAGTTTGTCCAAGTATTAGACCTTTGTTATCGTTTACAGAGTATTGGTTAGTAAAGCCAGCACTAGTTTTAACATTTGAAGAAATAACTTTAGTCATATTCTCATCATTAATTCCTTGTCTGTAAATTTCATAATGAGTAATACCATCTTCAGAAATAGCTTCCCAATTTAAGTTTACTTGTGCTTGAATAGACTTACCATTAAAGTAAGATATTTCTACTCCATTAAATGAACCAAATTTGCTACTTGTTGTTATTGAACGAGGGTTCAGTGAAGCACTATTAGGAGAGTTGAAGTTTGCCAAAGACCAATCATCATCACAATCTGGTTTATTAAACTCAACTACTCTAAAGTTATAAGTTGTTCCAGTAGTTAAATTATCAACTGTTACTTGGTTAGTAGAGCTAGTAGAAACAAACAAGCCTTTAGTGCCACTATTACCCATATCAAAACCATTATTAAAGTTAGATGGCGATGAAGTAGTAACTGCAGAGTAATCTGTACCATTAACAAAAGCAGTCTTAGGAATAGATGAGCTACCTACTCTTCCTGCAAGCATTCTACCAGTACCATTTCCGTTAGTCCATCTCACAGTTACTTGATTCTTTTGAATGCCCATGAAAACCATAGTCCTAGCTTGTGTAGTTGGAGCAGAAGGTGCAACATCAGCTACGAATGTAGCGGAAGTTAGATCATACGAGCAAGTACTATTATCATCAATTGTGAATTCATGGTCGCATTCTCCACTACTATTAGTATAAATTACATTACTAATTGTAACTTGAGTAGCATTAGCAGCTAAAGTAGCTGTAGCTGATTCAAGCGTTAATGTTTCGTCACAACCTGGATAAGCTGGGTTATCATTATCATCTTGAGCTTGCACAGTTACATTAAATGCAACACCACTTGACACTTGTGCTGGTGTAGTAATTGCAACTAATTTAGTTGCTTGTACTTTAGTAGTGCAGGTAGCTGTAGCTTCTGAGCTGTTATAGAATTCATTATTAGTTCCACAAGCTTCAGTATACGACCAAACAGCAACATGATATGTTGTTTCTGGCGTTAAACCAGTAACAGTTACTGAATTGCCAGTACCATTATAGACTGCATAACCAGTGCCTGGAGTATACGCTTGATTACCATAATTTGCATCAGCAGCGTATTCTGTGTAGTTGCTTGGGTCAACAAAGCTAGTACTACAACTTACGACTACTAATGATTTAGTGCCTGCTGGAGCAGTCCAAGTAATATTAGCAGAACGAGCATAGGTTGTAGGAGTTACGTTAGTAGCAGCACCTAAGTTTGTCTTGTTATATAAATGATATACACCAGTTGTTTGATCTGTTAGCATTGGAATGCAAACCTCACCAGGAGCGAATACCGCGTTTGATACTGGTTTAATTTCAATAGTTTCGCAACCATTAGGTGTACCAGTTATGCTTAGATTAAATTTATAATGCGTATCATCTATTTCAGTAATACTAGTAATTGTAACAGCTGTCGCTGTACCGCCATTTTGTTCAAATATAACTTGGAAGTCAGAAGGAACAACAGGGTCAGTACTATTACAGTTGCTGTATATTTGCATATTAGTTGTAAATTCAATATACTCATTTGTATTAGGGAATGAGCTAGTTAAGATAGCAGGGTTATTTTGAACATCTACATCCATATATACACTACTTGCATTACCACAAAGATCAGTTAAAACTACATATAATGTACCATCGCAAGCGTCCATAGGGTAATCAACAGTAATAACATTGCTTGTGATATTATGCAATGTTGGCATATATGTACAAGTTTCATTACTTGCTTCGTAATACCAAGAGTATGTTAATTCATCATCATAGTTTGGTATTGAATATTGATAACCGCTAACTCCAGCAATAGGCATACCAACGCCAGTAATCTCTGCACCTAGAGGAATTGTAATAGGTTCATGAACAGAAATACTAACAGCTGCTGCATCATTACAAGTACCGTTAGATACGGTCCAAGTAAATTCATAAACACCTGGTTCAGTAAACCAAACATTTGATTCTGGATTATAAATATCGCTAAATGAAGCTGTGCCTGGATTATCACCAGATTGAGACCAAGTACCTGTTTCATCTAGATTTAAACCAGCATCCATAGTATAATAAGTAGAAATACAAGCTATTCCATCATCGCCTGCATCAGCGTCTACTTCTTCTTTATATGTTACTGTTACTTCAGAAGTAACTGGATCACAAGTACCATTAGATACTGTCCAAGTCAAAGTATATGTACCTGGTTCAATTGCTGTTGCAACTGTATTATAAGATGTTGAATTTACAAATGTAACATCGCCATTACTTGACCATGAGCCAGTTCCTACGCTTGGATTAGTTGCACCCAATGTAGCATCTGGTCCACATACTGCGAAATTATCGCCTGCATCTGCTGTAGGAGTTTGATAGAAATTATATACAACTTGGTCTGAAGTAGGGGTACAAGTACCATTAGATATAGTCCAAGCAAAAGTATATGTGCCATAAGCAGAAGCATTGAAAGTAGAAGTGTTGCTGCTAGCATCATCAAAAGATACTGTACCAGCGCCGCCTACTAATGTCCAAGAGCCAGTTCCTACAGAAGGATTATTACCAGCCAAAGTACCTGTTAAAGTACCACAAGCACTATAATCATCTCCTGCATTTGATGAAGATGGACTATTATAGAATGTTACTGTAACATCGTCATAATTATTTTCGCATATACCATTGCCAATTGACCAAGTGAATGTGTAAGCTGTAGAACTACCTGCAAAAGTAGGTATAGATACACCTGATGTAGGCACAGTATTATTACTAAACGAAGTACCTAGAGGACCTGTCCAAGTACCAGCACCGTATAACGCTGTATTACCTGCTAAGGTATAATAAGTACCGCAAGCTTCGCCATCGTTACCTGCATTTGCTTCTGTTAATTCATGATAGAAAGTAACTGTTTTAGTTGCAGTAGCAGGAGTGCAAGTACCGTTTGATACGGTCCAAGTAAACGTATACTCACCTTCTGCTGTTACTTCAACACTTGAATTGTAAGAAGATACAGATCCAAAAGATGCAGTTCCAGCCTCACTTGTATAAGTCCAAGAGCCAGTTCCTATTGCTGAATTATTTCCGTCTAAATTCGTAATACCTAAACCACAAATTGCAGCAGAAGGGCTTGTAATAGAAGCTGTTGGCTGATTATAAAACGTTACTGTAACATCATCCGAAGACGGAACACATGCACCATTAGCAATTGTCCAAGTGAATGTATAAGCTGTAGAACTACCTGCAAAAGTAGGTATAGTTACACCTGATGTAGATGTAGTAGCATCATCAAATACAACACCTAAAGGAGCAGTCCAATTACCAACACCATAAGTTGCTGTGTTGCCTGCTAAAGTATAAGAAGTACCACAAGCCTCATCATCGCTGCCAGCAGCTGCTACAGTTGGTTCGTGGTAGAATGTTATATTAGCGTAATCTGAAAAAGTAGCACAAGTATTACTTACTGTCCAAGTAAATGAATATTCACCTTGAGTATCAACAGTAACATCAGAAGAATAGGATGTTGTAGAAACAAATGAAGCTGTACCTGGACCTGTATAAGTCCAAGAACCTGTTGCTCCACTAATTGGTTGATTTCCTGCTAAGGTATATGTTAGACCACAAGCGTCAGATGTTCCTGGATCGAAAGAAGCAGAAGGAATTTGATCGAATGTAACAACGATATCATCTGTGTCAGTGAAACCACCCAAAGTACTAGTCCAATGGAAAGTATAATCACCATATACAGGAGAACCTGTTAAAGTATATTCTGTGTTTAAACTTGTGGCATTGCCAAAGCTACCTGCTCCTCCCAAAGGAGTAGTAACCGACCAAGTACCTACACCAGCATTACAGCCAGTAGTTGTAGCAGATAATGCATAATAAGTACCGCAAGTACTTGTTTCAGTGCTAGTAATATCTACTACTGGGGCATTAAATGTATAGCCTACAGTATTAGAAGATTCGTATTCACCTACATTAATAGTATATTCAAATACATATTCACCCGGAGTATCTACAGTAATCTGTCCAGTGCTTGAACCGGATAATTCAATAGGATTAATCCCTGGTACACCTGCCCCAGATGGCTTTATAAGTGTACTCCAGACCCCACTTGCATTATCATTAACATCTGCTGTAGGGGTATCGCCATCAGTAGAATAGCTTGCAGTACCTGCGTTCCAAGTAGCAACTAAATCTGCTATATTACTACATGCGCTACCAGCGCCAGACATACCAACAGTAGGATCTAATAAAGCAGTGCTTAAAGGTTTCCATGCAGTAGCAGCACCTACACGCCCTTGAGCGTCATAAGCACGCAATCTCCATTCATATGCTGTATTACCGGCTAAGCCTGTAATATAGAACGATGGAGAGTTCTCATCACTAGAGCCAATATCTAACAAATCGTACGCTTCTACAATAGCACCACCAGATAAGCGTACATCTAAGTAGTATCCAGTAGCATTAATAGCATGGGTCCAGGTAATAGTCGTAGTTGTAGCCGTTATTGCAGTATTAGTCAAATCAGTAGGCACACCAAGTGGCGACTGAAGTGTAGTAAAAGAACGTGGGTTCAAAAGGGCTGTGCTAGGATTAACGTCCCAAGTTCCTCCATCAACGTTATAGCTCAACACAGTAACTTTGTATGTAGTGTTAGCTGCTAGTCCCGTTACTGTTACTGAGTTGCCAGTACCTGCATACACTAGCTTAGCACCAGTTGTCAGGTAGTCAGGAGCTGACGAAAAGTCGGCGTTAGCTGTCGCTGTGGACATTCCATCGCCAATTCCAGATACATCTGGCAACGTCGTTGCACGGACTAATACAATCGAATTAGAGCCATTACCATTAACCCATCTAAAGCTAGCCTGATTAGCATCGATATTCGTAAATACGATAGCTTTTGCTTGACGGGAAGGTATATAACTAAATGATTGCTGAACACATACGAATAGCAATAAAGCTATTAGAGAGTATAATGTTCTTAGTTGAAATTTCATATAGGATTCTCCCATATTAGTTATAAAAAAATATTTAAATACACAATTCAAATTCTAATATAATACTAAACTATAAAAATACAAAATGTTATTTAAAATATTTCATATTTTTATAACTTTTGATTTGCAATGATTATTTTAATTACCTATAATTTTATAATCCTATTTATTACTTTTTTTCTCTACCTTAATAATATTAGAGTTATTAGTAATAGTACCATTTACAAATGCTCTCACTCTATAATATATAGCTTTCTTTTCTAAGTTGAACGGTAGTTCAATTTCTATCATATTTGAATCTCCTACATCTACACCTTCAAAAGGAAATACTATATTTACAAATTTGTCATCTTCGGCAATATCCAATAAGTAGTATTGCACACCCGTTTCTTTTTCCCATTTTGCAACGAAGTTAGTTTCGTCAATTACCTCACCCGGCAAAGCTATAGGAGTACCCACAGACGTATTTTTACTCCTGATATTCCCATTAAATTCACCAAGATAGTTTATATGATTTTCTTTCCCATTATATTCTACAACAGCTACATAATATTTACCTGGCTTTAAGTCATTAACGGTAAAATTATTATCGGCAGCAATATTAGTTTTATAGACTACATAAGTATTATTTTTTATTAGCGTTGAATCGGAGGCAAATTTAGTATTATATTTATACTCTATGCCGTCGATTGGTAATTCAGGAGCAATATCTTTTCTCATTATTACTACACGCCCTTCGCCATTACCTGCTTGAAAAGTAATATGCATAGAATTTTCTGTAATCTCCGAAAAAGTAATATTTTTAGCATTCTTTTCAGGGGAACTAACAACGGTAGAAAAATTTAACTTTTGATGAATTTCATAATTATTTTTAACTTTTGTGTATAAAGTAATATAATATTTTTTTAGTTCTTCTAAATTATTGATAAATAAATTATAATTAGTATCAAGTTTTGAATTTAGTATGATATATTGATTATCATTTGCTTTTGATAAAGCATTAAAATCAAGAGTATCAGCTTTAGTCAATGTATTAATTTGATTTATATTTTTTGTTGCATCTTCATCTTTAGATATAGTAATCAAGATATTATCTTTTTTATTAAGAGGGGAAATATTTAAACTAATTGATTTTTGATTTATGTTATTAATACTAATGAAAGGCTTTTCAGTAATTTTAAAGTAATCTTGTTCCTGACAAGACAAGTTTAAAAAAGAGAGTGTAGTTAGTATTATAATATATAAAATTTTCATAAAGGCCCTTTTTAAAAAATAGGAACTTCCCCCTTTCGGGGAAAGTTCCTTGGAATAAAAGAAATACGATTATCTTACGATTTGGAATTTCTGAGCAGAAGAGATACCATCAGATTCTACAACAATCATATATGTTCCATTAGTTACATTTTGAATGTTAGTAGTAAATTGGTGAGTACCACGAGTAACTCTAGAGTCGTTAGCGATAGATGCAACTTTTTGACCGTTTACATCATACATAGTTACAGTAACATTTTGAGCTTTATTAACAGTTAAGTCAAAACGAGCTTCAGAGTTAGTTACTACAACTGGCGACATAGAGAATTCAGAAATACCAGCTTGAATATCATCGTTAATTGTAAGTTCAGCTTCAGCAACATCGATTCTTGTACCATCGAAAGCAACAGCTGTTAAAGTATATAAGTAAGTCTTACCAACTTCTAATAATGAAGAATTGTCAGTGAATTTATATGATTTACCAGTCATAGTATTGCCAGCAGCAACTAATTCATTGTTATTCATATAAGAACCAACTAAAATACCATTCATTTCTTCGTCAGTAATGTTCATTCTACGTAATTCAAAGCCACTAATATTTGCTTCATATAATGTATTGAAGTTAAGAATACCTTTAGCATTGTTTGAGCTAGTGTTAAATCTATCTAAAACGATGTCGTATAAGTTATTACCTTCTTTACAGTTGATAGTTCTTGAACGTGGGTTGAAAGTAGCATTTGAAGTTAAATATCTTCTCATTTGTACTAAACAACCATTGTATTCAAATACTCTGAAGTAATATGTATGACCCATTTCTAAGTTTGTAACAGTTATATCATTATTAGAGCCAGTTACTTCACCAACAGCGTAAGTACCATCGCCTAACAAGTTAGCAGCGCTTCTAGTAGACCAATCAGAATTTGGAGTGTAAGTTTGGAAGTCTAGAGGAGTGATAGGTAATGAACCATCACGAGCTACTACTAAACGACCAGTACCGTTACCGTTTGTCCATTTGAATGAAGTAGAGGCAGCACAAGGAATTCCAACCCAGATAATAATTCTTGATTGCATTGTAGGAGCAGTAACATTAAGATCGAATGTATTGCTACTTGTACCATTAATGTTAGTTGCATTAGCAGTTAAGTTACCATTATCAACACCACAAGCATCAGTCCAAGTAAATTTAAATGTTGTGCTATTAGCAGCATTTAATATTTGTACTGGAGTAGGGTTAGTTGTAAGAGTACCAGTTGCTGGATTTTGTGCAATAGTTACATTAAATGCAGCATTTGGATTATTATAAGTTGTTGCGTCTCTGTGAGTTAAAATAACAGTTACGTCACCAGATTCAGTACCACTTACTTGATCTGGAATTGTTGTAGTGAAATGTAAGTAGTATGGTTCGAAAGTATAGTATGTAGCAGCATACTGTTCAGTATTAGCGCCACAAGCATTATATTCCCAAACGTGTACATAGTAATTTTGACCATCAACAGGAACAGTAATATTAGAATTTGCAGTTGGGTTAGCAAGAACATCTACTACAGTACCATTACCAAGAACATCACCAACTATATATGATGTATTGTTTGTTGGAGGAGTATTTAAAGTAGCTGAACTTGATAAGATAACTAATCTATTTGTACCGTTACCATTTGTCCAAGTAGAAGTAAATGTACCAGCAGTGTTTTCCATTACTACGCCGCTAGTAGCAGCAACAGTTGGAGCAGCTACAACGCCTGTACCAGAAACGTCATCAGCACCAGTGATAATTTCATCTTCAATGAAATTAGTAGCACCAACACATGTTTCTAATGAAGTATGTACTAAATTACCTACAACTAAACCGCAAGTAGATGGAGTAAATCTAACGTCTACAGCTAATGTAAGAGGAGTACCCGGAGTACCTAAGTACATTGTTAAGTAAGGAGTCAAATCAACATTACCAGTAGCCCAAGTTAATGAACCAGTTGGTTTAATTTCATAACCAGCAGGAACAGCTACTTGAAGACCAGCATCTAATTGATAGTAAGTAATAGTATAAGTATCAGCTGGAGATTGATGACCAACTTCAACATTACCAAATGCACCATCACCAACAGTATAGTTGATAGATACAACAGTAGGAGTTAAAGTAACCATATTAGATTGAGTCCAAGGACCATTTCCACATTGGTTAGTAGCTCTAACTCTGAAGTAGTATGTAGTACCAGGTAATAAGCCACAGTTAGCCATACCAGCCCAAGAAATAGTTGGAGCAGCAACTGAAGTTTGAGCAACGATATTAGAGTAGTCAGCTAAATCACTAACTTCAATCACATAATTATCAGCATTTGCAACTGCAGTCCAGTTAATATCAAATTTGTGTGATAATATGTTTTGAGCACTTACAGTAGTTGGAGCGACAGGTATTGTTTCGATATCAGCCGCAACATTGTTAGAATTTACTGTATTACATACGCCGTTATCAACTTGAGCATAAACGTTTACACCATCGATAGCCATTGATACATTAGAAAGAACTAATGAAGAATTGCCACCACCAGTTGTAATAGCAGCCATATTAAAGGCGTCGCCAGTTACAGAAGTAGCGTCTACTACAGGAGTACCATTGTAATACCATACTACAGTAGCAGTAGCAGCAGGTGTATAAGTTACAGCATAAGTAACATTACCGCCAGCACAAACTTCGCCTGCAGTTACAGTAGCAGTACCAACAGTTGGAGCTTCATCTACAGTTACTTTAAATGCTTCAAAACCGTCGCATGAACCATTGTTATTATAAACTAATACATATAGATTGTTCCAATCCATATGAGTAGAATTAATAGTGAATGTAGCATTGCTTGCGCCATTAATTGTAACTGTACTATTATTGTAAGTATTGCCAGTAGTCATTAAAGTTGCGCCTGTCATACTTGCTGATGAGTTCCAGTACCATTGAACATTACCAGACCAGCTAACTGGGTTAGCATCGACTGCTGTAACGACTAAGTTTGTGTTTTGACATACTGTTTGGTCAGCAATTGCATTAAACACAGGAGTAGGCATTACATCAATTTGTACTGAGTTTGAAGGAGTAACACAATCAATACCATTTTCAGTATGAGTGTATACTACTCTTACATAATTACCATCCCAAGCTATTGTAAGCGGAGTAATACTTACTGTAGCAGTAGTTTCACCAGAAACTGTTGCGTCGCCAGTAGTAGCTACATTACCCCAAGTTATATTATCTGATGACATTTGCCATTGAATAGTAACTGTACCACTTAATGAAGCAGTTTGGTTAGAAGCTATAACAATATTTTGACCAATACATTTAGCTGCTGGAGTAGTTAAAGCATCAACTACTGGTTTAGTAACAACTTGTAATGTAGCTGCACCAGTAGCAACTGGAAGAGAACAATCACCGTTAGACCATACAGCTCTATATTGATAAGCATCTTTACCTGTTATGTTACTTACTGTTAATGTAGAAACTGAAGGAGAACCAACAGTATTTACTGCATAATCTCCACCAGAAACAGTATTCCAAGTACCACCATTATCTGTAGATACTTCCCATTGTCCTAATGTCAAATCGTTTGGTGCAACTAAAGTACCTTCGTTAGAAACAAAGTTTACAGTAGTAACATCACTACAAACATTAGCATTAGCTGGAGTAGATCCTGTTAATGTATTGTCATAGATTTGTAATTTAATAGGTGTAGTATAATAAGCAGCACCTAAAGTAGGATAATCACAAACTGAGTTTGAAGTATACTGAGCTCTGAAATACTTGCCATTGTCATCATAATCTAAGCTTGTGAAGTTAATATTACTACCACCAATACTACCTGTAGATTGAACATTTGTTCCAAATACAACAGGATAAAAAGTAATATTATCTGTAGATACTTCCCATGTTACAAAAGTAGCATTAGGGTATGAAGTTGGAGCAGATGTAAATGATAATGCGTTACCAGCGCAAGTTGGATGTGTTCCACTGATTGCAGAAGATAAAGTAGTACCATTATCAAATACTAATTGTAAGTTTTTGTTATTATCGTATAATTTAGCAACTTTACCATCGCCATCGTAAGCCGATACTAAATAGTATTTAGTAGCAACGCTACGAGTTCTTGCAGTTGTAGAATTTACAAAAGGTGTAGTAAATGTATAAGTAGAGTTGTTTTCAGAATATTTGATATTCCAAGAAGAACCGCCATTATTACCATAACCTTTGAAATATAATGATAAGTTATTTGCAGGGAAGTTGTTAGGTTGACAGAATTGAGCGAAATTACCGCCAGTTAAGTCATCGCCATTAAATTGGTTATTAACAACAACATTACCTGATAAAGTACCATTTGTTCTCCAGTAGTTAGCTGCATTAAACATATCTGTAGAGTCAGTTAAGTCTGGTAAAGTAGTACCATAAACTATATTTGGCTGATTAGCTACATCTGAAGCAAAAGCTGAAGAAGCATCTAAAGTCATATATAGAGCAGGTTGTGTTTTACGAGTCCTAGGATTTAATGTACTACCTGAATTTAAGTTATAATTAGCCATACCATCAGCACCAGTTACCATAGAAGCAACAGGAGTAGTTCCATCGCCATAGTTAAAGTTAGCAACGAAGAATGTATAGTATGTACCTTGGTCTAAATCAGCTACTGTAACATTTTCAGTTAAAGAGCCAGAGTATTTAGCAACTTTCAATACTTTTACATCATTTGGAGTTGAACTACCATTGTGGAACAATGTAGTAAGCCAATTTGATACAGTAACATTATCTACATAACCATCAGAGAAGTTATAAGCAGCAGAACCACAAGTCCAAGGGCTACTTACACCAGAACCGCAAACATCTGTAGGGACAAATCCAGCTGGAGGAGTAGTCATTGTTCCTTCTATACCTAAGATGGCATAGAATTGGTTGTTAGAACCATTACGATTCCATTGGAATTGTAAGTTTCTATCATCTCCGCTAATCCATTGGATATTTTTAGCTTGAGTTGGAGCATCAGACAATGCAAAAGATGTTGCACCAGCAAATAATGCCCAATCTGTTGAACCAGTTTCCAAGTTTAAATCTGTAATTTGAGTGCCATTAGAACCATTCCATGAAGAAGTAGATTTCTTTGTAGTCCATTGAGTTGCTGCTGGAGCTAAATCCCAATATGCTGCATATGAAATGGTCTTATTAGCAGTAAAACCAGGATCGTTAATTAAATTATCTAAGAATTTGTAATTCATAGCGAATTTTGGATCTGCACCACCGTTATTGTTAGTCCAATCAATTGTCCATAAGTTATTTAAGTCATAACCATTTTCGCCCATACCTTTAGCAGCTACAGGGTCAGTATTGTTAGTTCTAACTTTTAATATGTTATTTTGAAGTGCAGTAAAGCCAGAAGCAGTAACAGTAGCTTCTACTGGTGTAGCAGTATTAGATTCAGTATATGCAATAGGGAAGTGGTTTATTCCACCAGTTACTACGTTTTCTTTTACTAAGAAACCAGCACCGTTAGTAACAACAGCACCATAGCCAGCGTTAGTAATATTACCTTCTACAGTTAAATCATTAGCACCTAATACAAATTGACCAGTTGCACTTGGGTTATCTAAAACTAAGTTACCTGTAACTCTTAATCTAGAGCCTAAAGTAACGTTGTAAGAGTTTGGAGCAGTAAGTTCAAAATTACCAACTACTTTTAATTCATTTGAAACTGTTTCGCATGAAAGTGTGTTATCGATACCATTATTCCAATTAACAGAAATATTTTCAGCAACGTTGCTTGCATAAGCATCAGAAACGAAAATATAATTGTTAGTACCAGCTACTACAGTTGCGTTCATTACAGCCATCTGTAAAGATGGGAATATAATAGTTTTTGTAGCAGGGTTACCATCATTATTTACCCATACTCTTTCGCCAACATTACAAGCATCTGTAGGAGTAAATTCAAAAATAGTACCACTTGCATTGCCACTTAACCAAGGAGCAAAATTAACATTTTCAGATGAACGAGCACCGCTGCCACCTGGGTTGTAAGCAAATGTAGGACCACTTACATTACCCCACCAGTTACAAGATGCAGTAATTGGAGAAGTATAAGCTAATAATGGAGATGGGTTATTAAAACCAACTGCTATTTGTGCTGATTGTGGTATTAATACTTCGTTATTAGAGAATACAACATTAGTTGTCCAATCATTTCCAGCAACAGTTTGATCAGCTGCACCTGCTGCAATCAAGAAAGCAAAAGTATTTGTATGTGTAAATCTATTGTTTTGTATACTAAGACCAGTCAAGAAACCGCCACCGCTAGCGCCATTTAATTTAATAGCTCCTGCAGTATTAGTAAATTGATTTTTATTAACATTAAGTGTAGTTATTGTACCAGCAGCATTTTTAAGTATATTAACTGTACCACCGTCAGAATAGTTAAATTCTATTGTAGTATTAGATACAACACTTGTAGCTTCTAAATTAACAAAGTTAGCAGCACCTGTACCAGTATATTTATTATATGTAATATTAGTATTAGTATGACCACCAACGCCAAAGCTAATTGAGTTATCGCCAGCGTCGCCTAAGAATGTGTTGTTTGTGAAGTTAATATTAGAATTATTTAAATCAAAAAGAACACCGTTAGTTGGGTTAGCTGCATAAGGAGAAGTTGTAGCTTGAGTATTGAAAGCAAAACCTTTGAAAGTAACGTTGTTTAGAGCAGCACCGTTATCAACTAATAAAGGTGTACCTGAATTCCCAGCATTTACAATCATTGGAGCGGCTGCATTAGCACCAGCAGTTCCATTAGTCCAAGCGTTAGCAAATTGAGGAGCGTTAGGTGCTATAATCCATCCAACAGAATAAGGACTAGCAGCTAATTTACCGATAAATTGAACGTTAGATTTATTTAAACCTATCTCTTCTGAGTATGTACCTGCATAAGCATATACTTTTTGATTAGCAACTAGACCAGCGATTGCGTCAGTAAAGTTTGCATACAAACCTTGTGCTAAATTAGCAGCGTTTGTTCTGATAATAGGTGCAAAACGAGGACCAGCAATTTTAGTTGTTAAGTCGTCAGTTTGGTATCTTCTCCAAGGAATATAGTTGATAGCAGAAAATGCATCATCATCTAATACGCCATTACCTTGTGTTGCTTCGTTATAAGTATTGTCTTCGGTAGCACCAGCTTGGTTTCTACTCTTTGGTCCATCGTTTGAGCCCCAGTAGTTGTTTTCAACGTTAAGAGCCGTTACAGCCATGCCAGGCTTATAAGCTAAACCTTGTGAAGTATTTGTACGTATAACGTTATTATAGATACTTGTAGTCGCATCATAATCGCCATTTTCGATATAGATACCATATAAGTTGTTTTCTATAATATTTTGATAGACATCTATGTTACCAGGAGTATTTAGAGAATTGATATAAAGACCTGTACTCTCGTCTATATTATCTGAATTATAATTATATATCCAGCTATTAGATAAAGAAAGGTTTGTAGAATTACCAAGTACATCTATACCATCTTCTTCGTAAGTACCTAGTGTAGCAAGGTTATTACCAACCATTTCAACATTATCTACAGTTAAAGTAGCACCGTTATTCGCTGATATACCAGTAACAGCAGTTAACGCATAATTGTTTTCGAATAATGAGTTAGTAACTGTAATGTTATTAGTGTTACCTAATAAGTTCACTACATTTAATACACCACTTGTATTACTCAATCCATTGAAATAGCACCAATCGATTGTACCAAGTCCATTTACTCCAAAATTAATACCAGCACCAAGATCTTCTGGAGCTGATGCTAATGAATGGAATTCTAAGAAGTTAAAGTTTACAGTTCCATTTTCTATTAAAAACATATTATCAAGGGCACCACCACCAGTAGTAGCTATCTTAGTAGTTGGGTTCCAGAAAGGTTCGCCCCAAATATTTAAGTTTTTACCATTATTTTCAATTGTGTTTTGCTCAAAATAGTAGTTAGTAGCACCAGGTGTATTCCAATCTGGAACTTCTGCCATATATATATCTTCGCCAGAAGTAGTACCATCTATAGCGAAAATTAAAGAAGCATAGTATTCTGGAGTTGCTTCACTATTATAGATAGGAGCAAAAGTTGTACCAGTATATGTACCTGGAGTACCAGCTAAATCTTGCCACCATGGAACAAACTGAATATATGTAGCGTCTTGCAAAGGAACAGCTTGAGGACCAGCATTTTGGTTATATAACTCACCATAAGCATTAGCGATGATAGTAGAAAGTACATCATCATGCCAAGCTGGAGCTTGTGCAAACGCCCAAGGACCATAGTTAGAATACCAATAGTTGTCAGTAGCGTTAATTTTGTTAGCAGGTGTAACTACATTTGAGCTAATACCATCAACACCAATATCTTGGAATGAGTTATAATTAATATCCCAATCAGCATAATTATTAACATTAGCAGCAGCACCACCAGTTATATTTATAAGAATAGCATTATCAAGTGTATTGAATGAATTTTGCTCAATTAATATCTGGTCAAAATATCCCAGAACAACACCATCATGCATAAATTCAATACTATTTACAGAATTTGTGAAAGTATTTCCGCTTATATCTAAGTCTATAGAATTTGCAGCACCTGCATTAAATTGAACTGTCGCAGCAAAGGTATTATTATTCATCTCAAGGTCATTCACCTGAGACATAATTACAGCATACACAGAGCTATTATCCATCCTTGTAAACGTATTATCTTCAATATCTAAATCGTCATTAGTTATTGAAGCAGCAGTACCGAAATTGATACCATGATTTCCATTTCCAAGAATAAAGTGACTATTTCTGAAATCACAACTTATGCGATTCCCACCGCCATTAAAGAATATAGCAGCATCTGGAGCAGCAGCAGCACTAACATCGAAGTTACAGTATGTAACGTCTAAATCATCTACTGGGTCTGCTGATACATAAATTGGATAACCGGTGCCAGACACAAAAGTTAAGCTATCGAAAGTAATGTGGTCATGATTAACGTCAAAGATAGGACCACCAAAGCTAGAAGATATAGATACTGTTGGTCTTACATTCAAATTAGATGCTTGAGCTGGAGCCGCAGCTACAGTAATATCATCTGTTCGAAATGTTAAAACGGAGGCATTCGTTTCTGCATAAGTATTACCATTTAGGTATAAATATACATATTCGTTATCACCTAACACTGTTTCTGCATCTAATAATGCCGCTTCTACTGTTAAGAAGAACTTGTTAGTAACTTGCAAGATATCATCGCCATTACTTTCGGCTGTATATACAGGAGTCCATAAAGATGTAATATCTGGTTGGAAACCGCATGTAGGAACATCACTATCAGTAGCAGATGTATATATTGGTAACCAAGAAATATTTGCAGCACCTGCTCCAGTAAACATTAAAGGCACATTTGTAGCATAAGGAGTAGCAACGTTCCAATAATTGAAGCCAGCGTTTATATTAAATAACGAACCGTTATTCACATATTTATCAAAAGTAACATCAAATTTATTATTCTTAATCAGAACTCGATTGTGATCTACTTGAGTTACATTTATAGCAACTGGAGGAGCAGCAGTAAACGTAGATGCAAACGAGTTTCCTGTTATATTAACTGCATTTGTAGCTGTTGCTATATTAGTTACAACTGTGACAGGTATATATATGCTTCCATCAAAAGTATTATTTGAAATAGTAACACTTAGAGCTTCCGCTCCAGCACTAAAATCCCACACCATAATATAATTATTTGTGGTATTAGTTGTAGCTGTAAAAGTATTACAATTAATCACGCCGCTTTGAGAATCATACTTTACACCAAGCAATATTCTGCCAAGGACTTGATTGTCAGTGAAACTAAAACCAGTAGCAAGATCAGTAACATCAACACCATAATAGTCATTAGCAGGTCCATCTGAATTTAAAACAATATCATGAACATTAGTGTTTGGTGAAGATGTTTTAATTACGGCATTAGCTGAAGAATACGCTAGATCGGCAATGAATGTTAAGTCAGATACTTCAACTGTACCAGCTTGTATATCTAAAGTAGTACCAGCAAAACCATTCTTAATAATTGCACCAGCAGTAGACTGCCCATCTATTAATAAGGTTTCAACTCCAATTCCATTAACAGTAGCTGTTGCTGGAGTAACATAAGTACCATCAGTAACGTACACCCTACCTTGAGTAGGAAGTCCACCTAAATATAATTCGGCTTCAGTAATCGCTGCATCCAAATTATTAAAGATGTATCTATAAGTAGCATTACTAGTAATAACATTGTTTAAGTATTCTACTGAAACGATAGTATTAGAAATATCAGTAGTACCATTAGAAAAAACATTACTGTGGTTTAACATTAAGTCCCAAAGTTTGTCGCCAGCATAAAAATCGCTAACTCTTACTTCGGTAGGACTTGTAGTACCAATAAAATTATTATTCTTTACAGTAACGTCTTCATTATCTGTAGCGCTTGTAGATGCTATGTCTAAGGCAGCATAGTTTGTTGTTGAAGTATTATTTTCAAAATCAACAGTTTCATTTTGCTTAATATTAAAAATACCATAAGCAAAGAATCCAGTAGTTGGACTATTCGATACAGTATTGTTTTTAATACTTACAAAATCAGCTCCCACGTTTCCACCAATTCTGCCATAAGCAATACCATAGGTAGCAGCGTTGGTTATTGAGTTGTTATTGATGTTGTTAGCATCCATAGCCATACCAGCACTTAAGAAAGTAATACCAGCACCACCTTGTTGATTCCATGTACCAACAAAAGAAGTAGCATTAATATTTGTGATAGTATTAGCACTTACTGTAACGCTATTACCTTCATTAACATATATCCCCCAATTACAATTATAGATTGCATTATTAGTGAATGTATGTTGAGAGGAAGCATTAAGTGCTTCGATAGCCACACCACGTTGAGCTTGGCCATAAGCAACATTAGTTGCACCGCTATAGTTATAATTCTCAATAGTGAAACCATTAATGGTAACATTATCAGAACTAATTCTGAATGCAACTTTAGGATTTGCAACAGCCGAACCATCAAGAATGGCATTTTCGCCACTTGCTTCTTTGATGATTAAACCGTTCTTGCCACCCGGTACATTGACATTCTCGGTATAAGTAGCACTATATACCTCGATAATATCTCCACCGTTAGCAGCAGTAACCGCAGCTTGTATAGTTGTATAATCTTTGCCCGGACCAACTGTTATAGTAACAGCATAGGAGTAGCCAACAGACAACAACATAAGAACAAGCACAGTCAGAAAAGATTGTAACCTTTTCATACGAGTTCCTTTAAATTTGTTAAAAAAAACATAAACTTATTGTTAGAAATACAATTAATTTCAACCTTAGTTGTAAAATTATCCCCCATAATTTACCTCCATCTCAAATATTCAAGATACGAATATAATATATTTTATAATACACACCTTATTTTTCTTTCTTAATGAGTTAAAATCACCCGGAAATCGAGACACTTCTACTTATATCTATATTTCCTGATGATTTTTAATTTCCTTCATCCTCTCATTAATTTCATGTTCACTTTTACCAATCGGAAGCCTTTTTTTAAAGGGCACCCCGAATATACTTCGGGATGCACATATATATATTAAAAAAGATTAGTTCAATCTGAACCAGCCAGCAGCTGTATAAACAAGCTGAGCAGAAGCACCAGTATTTACATTACCAAGAGCACCTAAGGTCAAAGTACCAGTACCACTATTAATAATATAAATTATAGTACCATAATTTTCAGCATTTACATTAGCGCTAGGTAATGTAACTGCATTTGTACCATCAGATGTGATATCTAAAACAGTATATGCTTCATTACTAAGGTCTATTGGATCACCAGCAGCAGGTGCATAAGAATTATATGCAAATGCTGCATGTCCCATTGTGATTAATAAGGCAGCACCATTTTCAGTTCCACCATCGCCATTATTGTTTAATATTAAAGACGGTCCGTTAGGTTCTGCACCAGTTGTACCAGTATTAGAAGAAACTATTAATTGACCATTTGCTACGTTCACACTACCAGTTGTAATTTCTAAAGCTGTAGTTTGAGCTTCAGCGCCAGTTAATTGTAAAGCAACACCAGTAGGACTTGTATGTTCAATTACTACTGTTGGAGCAGATGGGTCAGAAGATGTAGCGTTGATAGCAGAACCAGATGCTGGATTGAATGCAACAATATTAGTAAAAGTGAAAGGAGCATTTTGGTTCAATCCAATAATATGGTTAGTAGTATCAACAGCAATAGTATTATCATAAGTCCACCATACTAAAGAATCTGCAGCAGCATTCAATGCTAAGAATTTCGTCGGTGCATCGGTTATGACTGGGAAAGAGTAATTTTCGATAGTTAATGTTGCACCACCATCTACTCTTACACCTTGTCCACCATTAACCCATATTTCAGGGTCAGCACTACCACCAGCAATAAGAATGTTGCCATCCAATGATAAAGTATGAGTAGCATTATCCCAAGATAAATTTGTTGCATTGTCTGCAATATTACCAGCAGCATCTGCAAATAACAATGCGCCATCACCGTATCCACCATTTAATGTGCCTGCAGTAACGGTACCAGTTACATCAACATCACCAGAAAAAGTACCATTTCCAGTTACATTAATAGATTGGTCAAAATCAAATTCGTCATTTAAGATATCATAAGATAAATGACCTTCATCACCATCAGAACCAATATGTAAAGTACCAGGTCCTAAGTACAAGTCGTTCCATCTAAATAAAGAAGAACCTAAGCTACGTGTATTATCTAAATCAGGAATGATATCACTATTAACAACGCCATTAAAAGTAACATTATCTGTATTAGCTGAACCTAATATTACATTGCCGTTAGCTTCAAAGTTGCCGTCTACAACAGCATCATTATTTACAGTTAAAGAGCCTGTAGTAGTAGCATTAGTAACATCTAAATTATTGCCTACACTTAAATCTGTACCTACAGAAGCATCTAAAGTAACTGACAATGTATTTGTAGTTGTAGCACCACTAACTCCTAAATCTTCAAATACATCCAATGAGCCGTCTAATTGCATATCACCGCTAAATACAAAGTCAAGATTTGCATCCGTGTTATTACTTACAGCCATTAGGGTAGGATTGTTTACTGACGCAGTACCATCAATTATAACAGCAGGCTCATCACTAGCAGGCATAAAAGATTGAGTAGTAAGCCAAGTATTTTGGTGAGTTAAGTCGAAACCTAATTCATTTGCTGTTACTTGTAAAGTTGCATCATAGTTTACTACATCACCGTTAAGGCTTTGAGCATTTGCCATATTTGCTGCCGCAACTAAGTTGTTACCTTGAGCGTTTGTTGCTGGTAAATATTGGTCAGCGGTCCAAGTATTG
>DAOMQA010000003.1:0-131695 GCA_035445085.1 Kapaibacterium sp. (SeqCode) | reverse complement strand
GTTGTTACCTTGAGCGTTTGTTGCTGGTAAATATTGGTCAGCGGTCCAAGTATTGCTGTGAGCTAAGTCGAAACCTAATTCATTTGCTGTTACTTGTAAAGTTGCATCATAGTTTACTACATCACCGTTAAGGCTTTGAGCATTTGCCATATTTGCTGCCGCAACTAAGTTGTTACCTTGAGCGTTTGTTGCTGGTAAATATTGGTCAGCGGTCCAAGTATTGGAGTTTGCAGTATTAATAGATAAATCATTAGCATTTAAATCTAATGTTGCATCATAATTCAAGATTAAGTGATCTAAAGAAGAACCTGCTCCTGATAAAGGAATATCAGCAACAATACCAGCTTCAATATACACTGTGTGTGTAAGATTATCTAAAGTAACAGTTGTAGAACCAGTACCTTGGAAGTCTAAAGCTAAGTTTCCATTAGTTACATCAAATGGAGTTCCAGATTCACCCGTAACACTTACAAATTTTGTAGCTGCATTAATATCACCATTAGTTATTGTTCCATCAGCGATCATAGCAGAAGTTACTTGACCATTAGTCCATTGGGTGCCATTGTAGAATAATACGTCATTAGCATTTACACCAGCAGTGTACATAGTAATAGGATTTAGAGCTGTACCATCACCAATAACTGGATGAGCAGTAAATACAGTAGGGTCAGCCCAAGTCATATCTGTTCCGTCCCATTTAATAATGAAACCGTTAGAAGGTGAATTAGCCATTTTAAGTTTAGATTCAGCAACACCGTTATCTAAAATACTCATTACAGCAGTTGGTGCATCAAAGTTTAGGACTGTAGCTTCACCGCTTAATATTTTAGAATTAGGAAGATCGCCAGATGCGTCTTGCCAAACAAGAAATGGATTATTAGCAACAGCAGCTATACCATTATCAACATATTCTTTAGTAGTTAATGTTTTATCGCCATTCAAATTAATAGCAGCAATAGTAGCGTCAGATTGAATAAGACCAGTGCCAGATAAAGTAACTGGAACACCAGCAGCAACATCAATTGAATCACCATTTAAATAAGCATCGTTTAAAGTTACTACACCAGCAGCTTCTTCATTTCTAAGAGCTGTATTTAAAAGAGGTGATATTTGCACGAATCTCCAGCCACTACCATTATCTGATTCAGCTTGAACGTTCAATGAGCTAACAGCAAGAGTCGCATCATAAGTATCAGGAGTAATAGGAGCACCAGTACCTAATTTTACAGTGAATAAACCATAACCATTTGTAGGTATATTGGAATGTAATTCTTGATAAACAATAGTGCCATTGTTGTAGATAGTAATTCTTACATCAACTGTTGAAGATAAAACTAAACCTCCACCAGCAGTTTTAGCAAAATTGGTATATGATATTTCCGGAAGCGAGTAAGAAACTGACGCCGATACAAGAAATACTAATACCATTAATAAAAGTTTCATAAATTTCATATTTTTTTCCTTTATTTAATTAGAAGTACTCCAGATGGATATTACTCCATCTGGAATACTTTTAAAATTAGTTAGCCATTGGTATCCAATTTGTGCCGTCGAAAATGAAAGCCTTTAATTGAGATTGTGGTATCGATACAGGGTTCAATAATGTACCAGCTGATAAGTTACCTACAGGTGAATTATTTATAATATAAATAACTTGGCCTAATGTACCAGCAGGAAGCATACCTACTAAATTTAATTCAGCAGGAACATTTGTTTGATAATTGAATACTACACCACCAGCAGTAATAGCAGCTTGTAAAGCAGCTAAATCAGCAGTAACTGTTGTTTTCATAAATATTCTATTATTTACGCTTAAATTACCGTTTACAGCAGTAGCTTGTAAATCTGTATTACCATTTACATCTAAGTCAGTACCTACTGTTGCAGTAGTTGTAACTGATAATGTATTTGTATTTGTATTTGCATCTACATCTACATTAGCTAAGAAATGACCATCTTGGTGTACTTCTAATGTACCTAATAAATCTGTGTTACCAGTTACATTTAATTCGTCACCTACTGATAAATCAGTACCTACTGTAGCAGTAGTTGTAACTGACAATGTATTTGTATTTGTATTTGCATCTACGTCTACATTAGCTAAGAAATGACCATCTTGGTGTACTTCTAATGTACCTAATAAATCTGTGTTACCAGTTACATTTAATTCGTCACCTACTGATAAATCAGTACCTACTGTAGCAGTAGTTGTAACTGACAATGTATTTGTATTTGTATTTGCATCTACGTCTACATTAGCTAAGAAATGACCATCTTGGTGTACTTCTAATGTGCCTAATAAATCTGTATTACCATCTACGTCTACATTAGCTAAGAAATGACCATCTTGGTGTACTTCTAATGTACCGAATAAATCTGTATTACCAGTTACATCTAAGTTACCTTGTAAGTCTGTATTACCCATTACACCTAAGTCGCCACCTACTGATACTGTATTAACAACAGTAAAGTCATGTCCGATAAAACCATCATTACCGACTACTAAATCATTTCCGATAACCGCATCTAAATTAACATTTAGTGCATTAGCAAAAGTAGCATAAAAACCACCATCAGTGTTTAAATAAACGTCTTTAGCTACATCTAAATTACCATTAATATCTACGTCAGATAAGAATAAAGCACCGTTATTAACTTGTAAGTTATCAAATTCAGCATTAACAGCGAATATATTAACGAAATTAGCTTCTTCACTACCGATTCTACCATTAGACCAGATATCGCCATAAGCTCTGATAGCAGTAGCATAAGCTGGGTAAACAGCTCCATTTAAGTGTTCTCTGTTAGCTACGATTAAAGCAGCATCATCATCAAAAGTTGGATCGTTTGTACCATAGTTAGCGCCTCCATTTTGATCATTTGAAGTACCACCAATAATAGTAGCACCACGACCAGCAGCATTGTTTTCAACTTCAAAAGCTGAATTACCAAATAAACCAGTAGAAATAGCTGTTCTACCTAATACTTGCATAGTAGGAGCATTACCTTGATTTTCTAATTTAAATAAAGTAACTGCTTCATTTCTTGTTCTATCAAAAGGTAAAGTGATATCATCATTAGCCCATTGTGGTTGTAATTGACCTAAACCATTATCAACCCATTTGATTACTTGATCTTGAACTGGAGCTAAACCAGAAGAATATAACCAACTGTTAGAAACATTGTCAAAATACATAATTTGACCCATTTCAGTGCCGTGAGCTAATTTGTTTAAAGTTACTGCATCGTCTGCTATCATTGAAGTTGAAATACCGTTATCAGCAACACCTAAAGTATAAGGATCTGCTGTTGTACCTGAACCAGCTCTTACTAAGCCACGACCTGTTGTTGCATTTACTACTTCATTACCAACAATACCGTCTGCTTCTAATGATGGAACTGTACCTTCTGTCCAATCTGTGCCATCCCAAGTTAAAATTGTACCAGCTGCACCAGCTGCATCTTGTAAGTGCCAGTATTCTACGTTACCAGCAGCTATCATATAATCTTGTACGCCAGCTGCATCTATTCCTACTTCTGTAGAAATAAAACCAAAAGCGTCTGTTGTATTAATTACATAAGTACCATCACCTGCAGTTACAGCCGCTTGACGACCTGCTTCTAATGATGGGACATTAAATTCTACCCATTCGCCACCAATCCAAGAAAGGATGGTACCGTCTGCACCAGCTGCTGGAGCTAATTTTTTGTAAGTAACATTTCCATCTGCTATCATTGAAGTTACAACACCATTATCTGTAATACCTAAAGTATAAGGATCAGCTGTTGTACCTGAACCAGCACGTACTAAACCACGACCTGTTGTTGCATTTAAAACTTCATTACCAACAATACCGTCTGCTTCTAAAGCTGGAACATTAAATTCTACCCATTCGCCACCAATCCAAGAAAGGATGGTACCGTCTGCGCCAGCTGCTGGAGCTAATTTTTTGTAAGTAACATTTCCATCTGCTATCATTGAAGTTACAACACCATTATCTGTAATACCTAAAGTATAAGGATCAGCTGTTGTACCTGAACCAGCACGTACTAAACCACGACCTGTTGTTGCATTTAAAACTTCATTACCAACAATACCATCTGCTTCTAAAGCTGGAACTGTTGATTCTGTCCATTGTAAGCCATCCCAAGCGATAATTGTACCAGCACCGCCAGCAGGATTTTGTAATTTATTATAAGTAACATTAGCATTAGCTAACATTGAAGTTACAACACCATTGTCAGTGATACCTAACATTAAAGGATCAACTTCAGTACCAGCGCCATAAGTTTGTAAACCACGACCTGCTTGAGCACCAACAACTTCATTACCAATAAATGAATCGTCAGCTGACCATTTTAATTCACGAGTAATACCATTATCAAACCATCTCATTACATAATCATCTTGCGCTGTACCTACAGTTAATGCCCATTGGTTGTTAACTGAATCCCACCACATAACTTGACCATTTCTATTACCGTGAGCTAATTTAGCTAAAGTAACAGCATCATCTTTAATCATAGAAGTTACTACGCCACTGTCAGCAATACCTAAAGTATAAGGATCTGCAACAGTACCTGCACCAGCTCTTACTAAGCCACGTCCAGTAGTTGCGTTTACTACTTCATTACCGATAATTGCGTCAGTTTCTAAAGCTGGAACTGTTGTTTCATACCAATCAGTACCGTTCCAAGCTAAGATAGTTCCATTACCGTTTACAGCGTTTTGTAATTTGCTATAAGTAACAGCGTCGTTAGCGATTTTCGCTGTAGTAATACCAGAATCAGCAACACCTAAAGTAATCGTCCAAAAACCATTTGCATCTTCATCATATTCTGCATAAGCAGCATCGCCTGGCAATACGTTTTTAACGCGACCTTGTTCCCATGTTGGAACATCGCTTTCTACCCAAGAAGTACCGTCCCATGCTAAAATAGTTCCAACTGGACCATTTGCATCTTGTAATCTATCATAAGTAACGCTGCCTAAAGCTAATTTTTCAGTAGTTACTGCAAAATCTCTAATATTGTCAGTCCAAACTGAACCAACTGCTAATTTAGGATCTGGGTAATCGCCTGTTAAAGCTCCACCAGCAGCGCCATAAGGGCGAGTACGAATATTTGGATCTAAAAGATTTTGAGTAATAGTACCATCTTCTAAGTTAGCAAGAGCAGCACCTGGTCTCAATCTAGGATTTGGTAATGTACCAGTTAAGTCGCCACCCATATTTTTAACTTCATCAGCTAATTTAGGTAAAGTAACAGAACCGTCTGGAATATCTTGAGCTAAACCAGCTACATCAGAAAATTGAGAAGCAAAAGCTGCAGGAACCATAGTTAATGGTGATCTTTTGAAAGGAGCACCGTTACCAACAGTAACTTGAACCCATAATTCACGATTAAATTTAAAATCGTCTGCAAAAGGAACAACTGAACCTAAATAAACGTTAAAATAACCGTTATTTAAGGAAACGTTTTGAATTTCACTCCAAAGTTGAGTGCCACCAAATTCCTTATCAAATAATTCGAACGTCATTTGAACAGGACCTTGGAAAGGTTTATCCTGTTGATCAAGGATATTACCTTGGTAGGTAATAAGTCTTGATTGTGCCATAGCAAATGGAGCAACCAAAACACCTAACAGTACAAGACTGAGAAGAACCAATTTCTTCATATTAAAAACTCCTAAAATGTTTAAAAATTTATACATTAATTTAATATCAAAATAATTATCTTACGATTACAAGAACATTTCTCATAACCATGTTGTCATTAGCACTCACACCAGCCATATTTGATGAGTGAATGTGTAATTCATATAAGTATGAACCAGAAGTCAGTGCCATGCCTGCTTCGTTCTTAGCATCCCAACTAATTTTGTTGATACCAGCATATTGGTAACCATCATAAACTGTTTTAACTACATTACCCACCATATCATACACCTTTAAAGTAATATAAGCACCTTCTTTTAAGTTAAACTCAAAAGTAGTGTTGCTATTAACAGGGTTTGGATAATTGTAGAAGTCTTTGTTGAAAGTAACGGGTTGTTCTTCAACACTTGTAATATCTTTAGGTTCTGGTACCCAGAAACCTTGGTTCAGAATTTGGCTGTTTGAACCAGGAACAGCATTAGTGAATGTACCGATAGCAAATTGTCCGGTTATTCCACTAAGTTTTACACCATTAGAGTTTTCTAAGCCGACCATACCGCCGTTGCCTATGACACTCTTAGTAAGCTTTGCATATTGAGCATTAGCACTACCGGTAGCAACCAGCAATATAACTGCTAATGTCAATAATAAGCTTGTTAATTGTTTCATAATTAATACTCCTAAAACATATATAAATAACTAATATTCTTCACTTTATACAATTTAACAAAAAAGTATTGGCAAAAATTATGCCAAACAATAGTATTGCATTATTCCATCTAAACTATGCAAACCCACTTTTCCACGTCATACCAAAATACAACATTTAAAAGAAATATCAAAATAATTAGAAAAATAATTCCAAATTTTAGAATTATTTTTCTATAATTTTTTTCACACTATCTTATATTTACCAATATAGAGATTTTATCCCCTCAACATTCTATACATTAATATAGTAAAGAGTTTAAAAATACATTTAATTTATTTTCCATGCAAATATATATTTTCAAGTTTTAACTAATATAATTACTTTTAAATATTCAAATTATCAATTATTATAAAATATGAATTTACAATCTTTAATATATGCAGCTGCCGATTTCTTAAAAATGGCAACCAAACAAAACAAAGCTCCAGATAAAATTATCTCGGAAGTCTTTAGAAATAAGAAGTACTTCGGCAGTAAAGATAGGAAATTCATTTCCGAACTTGTTTTTTCTTCATTACGCAACTTATTACTATATAAATATATAGTTAAGAATCTTTCAGTCCACAATAGCAACGAAGAATTAAAAATCATAGTAATAAATTGCATGCTAAGTAGCCAATCTGACTTGTGGTTTACAATCAACATTGCTCCATTAATTGAAAAACTATCTGCTACTGAAATTGAATTATACAATATTATTAACACGATTGTTGTTACAGAGGATTTATTCACGGCTAACGTTGAAAATAATTTTATTGGTAAAATTCTTTTACTTATTCAAGAATTATTAGATAATGCAGACAATTCTTTAGAAACATTTCAAACAATGTATTCATTGCCCATTTGGATTATTGACCAATTATCTCCCGTAATAAATAAAAAACAATTTGCTTATAACTCGCTTTTACCCGCTCCAACTTTCATTAGAATAAACAATTCTTTAGGTAGCAAAAACAATGTATTTAGCTATTTCTCAAGTAATAATATAGCTATACAAGAAGGAAATATTTCACACAGCGCTTATAAATTTTATAATAGAATAAAATTAGACGACAATGAATTATTCAAAAGTGGCTTATACGAAATTCAAGATGAAGGTAGTCAATTAATATCAATAGCTCTATCCCCTACCCAAAACTCTAAAATTTTAGACGCGTGCGCGGGGGCAGGCGGTAAAAGTTTACATTTGGCAGATATAACGAATGATAAAGCTGAAATTATTGCAAGCGACACAGAGTACGGAAGACTAAAAGAAATAACTAAGCGAGCTTATAGATGCGGCTTTAAATCTATTCAAGCAAAGCTTATTAAAAAACAAGATCACGCAAGTCTACTTGAATTATATAATTATAAAAACTTTGATTATGTATTAGTAGACGCCCCTTGTTCCGGGATGGGAACAATACGAAGAGACCCAAGCAGAAAATATAAAGTATCTCCAAAGTTAGTTACTCGCTTAGCTGAGGCACAGTATAGAATTTTAAGTCAATATGCACAGTTTGTGAAAAATGGAGGAATTTTAGTATATTCTACTTGCTCTGTACTTGAGGAAGAAAATGATAAAGTCATAGAAAGATTTTTACAAGACAATAAAAATTTTGAACCGGATGATCTATTTGAAGTATTCGCAGAACATAACTTAGAGATACCACATTTAAATAAAGGTGACTATAAAGTTACTTTAGGGTTTGATAGGTACGAATGCGATGGTTTTTTTATGGCAAGACTAAGAAAAGTTAGTCATCATTAGTATATAATAGTTTAGATGATAAAAAATATAATATTTGACTTTGGAGGTGTTTTGTATGACATTGATTATAACCTTACTATAAATCAACTAATTAAATTATCGGGTAATCCCAATCTCCTAATCCCTACTAATAATTTAATAGAAGTATCATCTTCATTTGAAAAGGGATTAATAAAGGAAAATGAATTTAGAGATACTTTAAAATTAATATATAAACTACCCCATATCAATGATGACAATTTAGATGGCATTTGGAATGCTTTACTTATTGGCTTAAAGCACAATGCGTTCTTTACATTAGAGTTACTAAGTAAAAAATATAATTTAGTGTTGCTAAGTAATACTAACGCAATACATTATAATAAATTTAAATCAGAAATTTATGGCTTTGAGCATATATTTTCGAAATTATATTTTTCACATTTGATAGGTATGAGGAAGCCTGATTTAGAAATTTATAATTATGTTTGTAGTGATAGTGGCTTCAATAAAGAAGAAACTTTATTCATTGACGATAGTTTGGAAAACATAGAAGGAGCAATAATGACCAATTTAAAAGTTTACAATTGTAAGAGGAATGGCGAACTGTCAGAATTATACAACACTATTGAAATAATTGCACATACAAGTTAAGCTATGAAATCTATTTGGGATTGTACATATATCGTTATAGACGTTGAAACTACTGGTTCGGACCCAGTTAAGGATAGAATTACAGAAATTGCTTGTTTTGTAGTAAATGGAGGTGAAATTGTAGGTGATTATTCATCGTTAGTAAATCCACATAAGCACATACCAAATTTTATTGTTAAGATGACAGGTATCAGCCAGGAAATGGTAACAAAAGCTCCTGAAGCAAACGAAGTAATGAAAGAAGTTAGCAAATTAACTAGTATGAAAGATGCGATATTTGTCGCTCATAATGCTCGATTTGATTATTCTTTTGTGCAACAAACAATGATTAGAGAGGGTATCAAGTTTGATATGCCACAGCTTTGTTCTCTAAAATTAGCACGTAAAATACTTCCTTTAGAAATTAAAAAGAATGTTGGTGCTTTAGCTTCATATTACAATTTAAATATATTGCATAGGCACAGGGCTTTTGGAGATGCAGAAGCAACAGCATATATTTTGATAGAACTTTTAGAAAAATCATATAATGAATATAACATTAAAACAATTGACGAACTATTAGATTTTCAGGATAGAAAAAATAGTATTCCAAAACCAAACAAAGAAAGATTTTCACAATTAATTCCATATCTTGAAGATTTGCCAAATTATGCGGGTGTTTTCTATTTTATCAACAAAGCGAACGAAATTATTTATATAGGATTAGCCCGATCATTAAAAGATAAATTACTGTCATTTTTCTCATCAGTCGAAGTATATTCAAAAAAGATAAATACAATGCTGGAACAAGTAGTTGAAGTACGATATACAGAATGCAAATCTGAATTAGAAGCACTAATTTTGGAGACTAAAGAAATTGCCAAGTATGAGCCCCAATTCAACCACAAACTAAATAAGTACCGCTCCTTTCCTTTTATTAAAGTGAATAAGAATAAATTGCCTATCATAGAAAAAACGTACTCAATTGATAATAGTGGAGATTACTTTGGACCATTTACTGACCGTTTTTTGGTAGATGAGTTAATAGAAGAGCTCTATCATTACTTCCCAATGTTAAAGGCAAATAATGATAATAACAAAGTCAATCAAAACAACTTATTCTTTAGTCATGACACAGATACTTTGGTTGAGACTTTAAAAGGCAACAACAATCAATTTATAAAAATGTTAAAAGACAAAATTGATATATTGAGCAAGTTAAATGATAAAGACCACATAAATTTAATCAATAAGATAATTTTTGAACTTACTTCTAATAATAAAAATAACCTATGCAGTACTTTATTAAAAAACAATGTAATAATTCTAAAGCCAATATCCCTCAATGAGAAGTTGCTTGAACTAAGTTTTATTCATAACGGAGTTCTCAAGGATATTTTAACAGTAGGGCGTAATCAAGACTTAGAATTTGTAGAAGCCATAATTTTAAAGACCTATTTTTCAGATGATAAGACTTATATAAATATAGATGCGCTCGACGAACTTAGAATAATTCAATCCTATATTTATAAACAAAAAAACATTGTAAAGTTTATATACACTCATAATAAGGGTGTTGTTGAAATAATGAGCCAGCTAAAATTAGAAGTATACAATTATGATTTTGATAAATCGATTTACTTAATGTAAATTGATTTTTTTTACTTTTGTATTATATTAACAATATATTTTAAAAAAATTAAAGGATATTTGAAATGAAAGTAACAGTAATAGGCGCAGGTAATGTAGGTGCTACTGCTGCACAGATGCTTGCTAATAAGGAATTAGCAAATGAAATTTGGATGGTAGATATTTCAGAAGGCGTGGCTAAAGGAAAAGCTTTAGATATGTATGAATCAATGCCTATTCTACATACTGATTCAAAAATTTTCGGAACAAGTGATTATAGTGATACTGCAAATTCCGATATTGTAATTATGACTGCTGGATTAGCACGTAAACCAGGTATGTCAAGAGACGACTTGTTAGTTAAAAATAATGAAATTGTTTCGTCTTGTGTTGCTCAAGCGGCTAAATACTCGCCAAATGCAACTTTTATTATTGTATCTAACCCATTAGATGTAATGACTTATATTGCTCTAAAAGTATCTGGCTTACCAAAACATAAAGTTATTGGTATGGCAGGAGTATTAGACACAGCACGCTACCGTTCATTTATATCTATGGAAACGGGTTATTCTATGCGTGATATTCAAGCTCAATTATTAGGCGGACATGGCGACACAATGGTACCGCTACCAAGATACACAACTGTTGCTGGTATTCCTGTAACTGATCTAATATCAAAAGAGAAATTAGATGAGATAGTAACGAGGGCTAAGAATGGTGGTGCAGAAATAGTAAACTATCTTCAAACTGGCTCTGCATATTACGCTCCAGGTACTGCAGCTGTAGAAATGGCAGAAGCAATTATTAAAGACCAAGGCCGAGTACTTCCCTGCACTGTACTTTTAGACGGTGAGTATGGTATGGACGACGTTTGCGTCGGTGTACCTATTAAGATAGGCAAAAACGGTATTGAACAAATCATCGAACTAAATTTAACTGAAGCAGAAATGGCAGATTTTAAAACTTCAGCAGAGCACGTTAAGAAAACTATACAGCAAGCAATGGAATTGATTGAATCTAAAAAATAGTTTGTTTTTTTTCTGGGGGAGGCTAAAACAATTAAGCCTCCCCTACATATTGTGTGTATCTACTAAGTATATACCCATATAAGAAAAACTCAAGATAAGGATTATTATAGCAATAAAGCCTACTACCATTCTTCCTTTGCTTAGAGGTTCGTCTGAATCAGTAGGCGGATGTTGAAGTTTGATAACGAATTTTGCTAATAATGCCCACAACAACCAACCTGACCAACCCTTAAATGCAAGTGGAAAAATATTATATATGCGATTAGTCGCGGGGAAATAATCTTCGTGTAAATAATACAACGAGTCATTGCTTGGAATTATCTTTAAAAAGTCATGAAAGAGTCCTATCATTGAAAAAACACCAAAAACAAGCAATGTGTAAAATGTAAACTTAGCAATTTTAGCATGTATTCTATCGCCAAACATAGCATAAATAATATGCCCTCCGTCTAGTTGCCCCATCGGTAGCATATTGAGAGTAGTAACAAACAAGCCAAACCACCCTACATTTAAAAATGGATAGTGGTACATCTCATTCATTGGAGGCAAAAAAGCATTAGGGTTTGTAAAAATATTGCTCAAAATTGTATATAGAATCGTGTCTCCGAAATATAGTCCTGTAATAGGTATATTACCACTATTTTGTGATATGTATTCTGGGTGTATCGTATATAAATGTGCCACTCCGGGAAGAGTAGCAAATCCATAAATCAAGAAAGATACAGCGACAACAAAACCAGCAATAGGTCCCGCAACGCCAATATCAAAGAGTACTTTTTTATTAGGTATACGTGATTTCATTTTTATAACCGCACCCAAAGTACCGAAATTCAAGGCAAATGTAAAAGGGAATGGTATATAATATGGCAAGGTAGCCTTAACCTTATGTAGCTTTGCGGCAAAATAATGCCCGAACTCGTGCGCAGACAAAAATGTTAAAATTAAAATAGCATAAGTTAATCCATAATGCCAATTCAGTACCTCACTCCAATCATGATATGACCATTGTGTACCCGCCATTAAACATGTGATAAATGTAGTAATAAATAACCCAATATGTAAAAGCGGAAATTTCTTCCGCTCTTTTACCTCATCATCTTTAAAGTTACTCATATTTAATTTTCAGGGTTTACTTCTGGTTTCATTTGTGGAAATAACAAGACGTCTCTAATTGACCTCTGATTAGTTAATAACATAACTAACCTATCTATTCCTATTCCTAAACCAGATGTAGGTGGCATTCCAATTTCTAAAGCATTTAAGAAATCTTCATCTACAATCATCGCTTCTTCGTCGCCCGCAGCACGATTTAATGCCTGTTCCTCTAACCTATTGCGTTGGTCGCGTGCATCGTTCAATTCAGAAAATGCGTTTGCTAGCTCTGAACCATTTACAAATAATTCAAATCTTTCAACTAAGCCTTCTTCGCTTCGGTGTTTCTTTGCAAGGGGGGACATTTCTAATGGATAGTCAATTACAAATGTTGGTTGTATAAGATTTGATTCAACCTTTTCGCCAAATATCTCATCTAATATCTTCATGACGCTCATTGAGCTATCAACTTTGACATTAATCTTTTTAGCAATATCAATTAGTTCATCTTTTGATTTGCCTTTCAAATCATAGCCCGTATATTCTTTATATAAATCAAACATTTTAGCTCTACGGAATGGCTTTGCCAGACTGATTTCATTTTCGCCAAATACTACAGTATCCACTCCATTAATAGTATGAGCGATATGATTAATTAGATTTTCAGTCATATCCATCATCCAATTATAGTCTTTGTATGCAACATAAATTTCCATAGCTGTAAATTCTGGGTTGTGCATTTTGTCCATACCTTCATTACGGAAATTCTTGCTAATTTCATAAACACCTTCAAAGCCGCCTACAATTAGCCTCTTCAAGTATAACTCATCAGCAATCCTTAAATACAAAGGTATATCGAGAGCATTGTGATGCGTAATAAATGGTCTAGCAGACGCGCCTCCATAAATAGATTGTAACACAGGAGTTTCTACTTCCAACCAACCATTGTCGTCAAAATATCTGCGCATAGTTGATATTACTTTGGCACGTTTACGGAACACATCTCTATTTTCATAATTTACAATCAAATCAAGGTATCTTTTGCGGTAGCGTACTTCTTTGTCGCTAAAAGCGTCATATACAATTTTGTTGCCTTGTTCATCAATTTCTTCTTTTGCTACTGGGATTGGAGTAAGCGATTTGCATAACAATTGTATTTCTTTTGAGTGAACAGATATTTCACCCATCTTAGTTCTGAAGGCAAAGCCCTTCACTCCTACTATATCACCAATATCTAATAATTTAAAATTTTCATAAAATTCTGGTTGCTCATCTTTTTTGAGATAAACTTGAATTTTGCCAACATCATCTAAAATATGAAAGAAAGTAGCTTTGCCCATTTTCCGTATACTCATTATTCTACCAGCTACTGCTACTTCAGATAGCGATTCGGTATTTTCATCACTAAATGTATTAAGTATCTCTGTTGTAGAATGAGTTTTATCAAATGTGTAAGGATAGGCATTAATACCACTATTTTCAAGCAATGTTAGTTCTTCTAACCTACGTAATTCATGTTCGTTTCTTTCTTTTGCCATAATTATCTGATTTTGGTAATTTATAAAAATAATATAACGTAAAAATTGTATATAGATTTAAAGAAATAATTTATCAAGGTTGTAGGATAGCTTATGTTATCAATCAAGAAAAACGCAAAATTACTAAGAGGTAAATTAACAAATAATATTATTACTTAAATAGTTGCAAAATAGTTGCCTAACATTCAACGGCTTGATTTCCTAATTTATTAGTATTTTTGAAGTTTGTTGTATGACTAATAGATAAATAAATAGCAATGGCATATCCATTTAATGAAATCGAGAAAAAGTGGCAAAATTATTGGGCTGATAATAATGTTTATTTTACTGAAGATGATTTTAGTAAACCAAAGTATTATATTTTAGATATGTTTCCATACCCTAGTGGGGCGGGCTTGCATATTGGGCATCCCGAAGGATATACAGCAACTGACATCTTAGCAAGATATAAACGTAGCAAAGGATTCAATGTTTTGCACCCAATGGGCTTTGATGCTTTTGGTTTGCCAACCGAAAGATATTCCATGAAACATAATATCCACCCAGCAGAAGCAACCAAAATTAACGTTGATAATTTTAAACGCCAGCTAAATTCAATCGGATTTAGTTATGATTGGTCTCGTGAAATTAACACAACAGACCCCAATTATTATAAGTGGACACAATGGATGTTTTTGTTAATTTATAATTCTTGGTACGACGAAGTACAACAAAAAGCTCGCCCTATTGATGAATTAGAAATTCCTAAGGAGATTAATGACCCTAATTTAATTGAAAAATATAAAGATGATCATAGGTTAGCTTATACGGCTATGATACCTGTGAATTGGTGCGAAGAACTTGGGACGGTATTAGCAAATGAAGAAGTAGAAGAATGGAAATCCAAGGGATATAAGGTAGAGCGCAAGCCAATGCGACAATATATGATTAAAATTACTAAATATGGAGATAGATTATTAAAAGATCTGGATTTAGTAGAATGGCCTAATTCAACCCGCGATATGCAGGTGAACTGGATAGGCAAGAGTACTGGTGCAGAGTTAATTTTCAGAACCGAAAGCGAAGAAGGAATCGTTGTATTTACAACCCGCCCAGATACTATTTTTGGTGCAAGTTATTTAGTATTAGGTCCTGAGCATCCATTGTCATTAAAGTTAACTACATCAGATAATTTAAGTCAAGTACAAGCCTATATTAGTTCTGCATTAGAAAAAAGTGAATTAGAGCGACAAGATACAGCAAAAGAAAAAACAGGTATTTTTACTGGTTCTTATGCTATTAATCCTGCAAATGGCAATAAAATTCCGATTTGGATTGCTGATTATGTATTAGGGCACTACGGCACTGGTGCAATAATGGCTGTTCCGGGTCATGATGAAAGAGACCACCAATTCGCAACGAAATTTGGCTTACCTATTTTACAGGTAGTCGCCCCCTCTCAAGACGTTGAAATTGATGTCCAACAACAAGCATTTGTAGAAAAATCTGGGTATGCATATAACTCTTCAAATAATGAAATATCAATTAGTGGTTTGCCAACAATTGAAGCGATAAATAAGATTATTAGTTGGGTAGAATCGAAAGGTATTGGCAAATCAAAGGTTCAATTTAAATTAAGAGATTGGTTATTTTCAAGGCAAAGATATTGGGGTGAACCAATTCCAATTATTTATTTTGAAGATGGCACAAAGAGAGCTATGGAACTTGATGAGTTACCATTATTACTACCTGATGTAAGTGATTACAAGCCAGCTGGAACAGGAGAATCTCCATTAGCAAATGTAGAAAATTGGATACATTATTTCGATAAAAAGACAAACAAGTATGGTAAAATAGAGACAAATACAATGCCTCAATGGGCTGGATCATGTTGGTATTATTTGAGATTTATTGACCCTCAAAATAATGATTGCTTTGTAGATAAGGCAAAAGAACAATATTGGATGGCGGGCAATGGAGTGGATTTGTATGTAGGTGGAGCAGAACACGCTGTATTACACTTATTGTATGCTAGATTTTGGCACAAAGTATTATATGATTATGGCTATGTTTCTACAATCGAACCATTTAAAAAACTATTTCATCAAGGTTTAATTTTAGGCGCTGATGGGAACAAAATGTCAAAATCTTTAGGCAACGTAGTGAACCCAGACGACATTATAAGTGAATATGGTGCCGATTCATTAAGACTATATGAAATGTTTTTAGGACCATTGGAGCAAGTAAAACCTTGGCAGACCAATAATATTATAGGTGTTTTTAATTTCTTAAACCGCGCTTGGAGATTAGTAGCAGACGACGATGGAAATGTAAGCGACAAAATACAAGCTGGAGCTACTTTAAGCCCCGAATTAGATTATATTCTGAATTATACTATCAAAAAAGTAGGTGAAGATATCGAATCTTTAAGTTTTAATACTGCAATTGCACAAATGATGATATTTGTTAATGAATTTACCAAAGCTCCTATTAGACAAAAAGAAGCAATTGAAAAGTTTATTATTATACTATCATTATTTGCCCCACATATTGGTGAAGAACTTTGGTGTAAATTAGGTAAAAATACAAGTATCATCTTAGAAAATTACCCTACATTTGACAAAGCAAAAGCAGAAAAAAATACTATCGAATTTATTGTTCAGGTAGCGAGCAAGATTAGAGGCAAACTATCTATTAACAAAGGATTGAGTCAGGAAGAAATAGAGGAATTAGCTAAGAACGAAGAAAGCATCCAAAGGCATTTGGAAGGTAAAGAAGTCAAAAAGGTAATCTTCGTTAAGGATAAGTTAATCAATTTTATTGTATAATGAGATTTAGTGCGTAATTACGTATTTAAAAGACAGCTTGAAAGATAAGCAAGCAAGCAATTAACTACTCAAAAGAAAGAATATTTACTAAAGTATTTTACAAAAAGTAAATATTCTTTTTTTATTATTATACATAGCTTATTAACCTAATAATCCTTGTATAGTAGCATCAGTTCTACATATCTTATTTATTAGACTTAGTTTAAACTATTATTTTTGCAATAGTTTCTCTACAAATATTCACAGCAAGAAAAATATATTTGCAACTAACAAGCTACTTAATTATATTTGCTTTCAGTTAGCAAGACAAATATTATTTTTCAATGGACAAACTAGATTATAAAGATTTTCTACAAAAGGCGCCTATCGGGTACGCGCATCATCGCGTAATATTCGATGAGGCGAACAACCCTATAGACTTTATATTCTTGGAAGCAAATCAAAAATTAGGAGAAATCACAGGTTTATACCCAAATTATGTAATTGGAAGAAAAATGAGTGATATATCCAAAAATAAGATGGCTACTAAATTTGATTTTATCTCTTATTTTGGCAATATCTCTAAAAACGGCGGGAGTGCAGATTTTGAACATTATGCCGAAGTATCCAATAAATGGTTTAGGGTATATGTTACTTCGTTAAAATATGGCTATTTTAGCCTCTTTGTATCTGAAATCACCTCACTGAGAGATGCTATAATTAGACTCGATAAGAAAAAAAATTTGCTATCAGTATTTTTTGAGCTAAGCCAGAATTTAAGTAACTTTTCTTTAGAAGACATCATATCTAGGTCATTAGAATTGGCTGAACATCAGACGATGAGTACAATCTCATTTCATCATTTTGTAGGCGACGACCAAAGTACAATAACGAAGCAAATTTGGTCTAAAAACACAATAGATAATTATTGCCATATAACTCAAAGCAAGCTACACAATAACGTTGAACATGGAATATGGGGCAAATGTATTAGCACAAGAGAGCCTCTAATTATAAATAATTATGATACGTATCGAGAAAGTAGCCATACACCGTCTGGGCATCCGCATTTAACAAGATTTTGTATTTTGTGCCAGTCATCCAAAATGAATTAGTAGTAGCAGTAATTGGTGTAGGGAATAAGGCAACTGACTATATAGATGAGGACTTAGAGAGTTTAACAGAGATATCGAATACTTTATCTAGTCTAATTCTACAGAAAGAATACGAGCAGAAGCTTATCGCTCATCAAACAATAATTGAATTAATACTGAACAATTTAAATTCTATAGTTTATATTAGTAATATTCAAACTTATGACATTATCTTTATAAACGACTACGGAAGCAAAGTCTTAGGCGGGGACTTAATCGGTCAGAAATATTGGGATAAGATATTTGGCCAAACTGAGCCTTGTGAGTATTGTTCTAATAAATATTTTTCGATAGAAACAGAGCTTGTGCACAATCAAGTCAGCTATGAATTATTTAATAATAAAACTGGTATTTGGTACGAAGTAACTGACTCTCCCATTAGGTGGCACGATGGGCATATCTTTAAACTATCGGTTATAAGAGATATTAGCACAAGAAAGGAATCGGAACAACAGACAAATGATTTAGTACATCAATTACAAATATCAAACAACACCAAAGATAAGTTCTTCTCAATTATTGCACATGACCTAAGAAACCCCTTAGGTACATTTATGAGCATGGCAGCAGTCTTGTATAATGATTATTCATATTTTGAAGAAAATGAAAAACTTGATTTTTTAAAAACAATGAGAGACTCTTCGCGTAATATATATAATTTATTAGAGAATCTCTTAGAATGGAGTAGTTCACAAAGTGGTATGATTAAGCTTAAGCCATTTCCAAGCAATTTGTATAATTTAGTAAAAACAACTATTGATCTAGTAACTAATTTAGCTACAAGCAAGTCTATTAGTATAACTAACCTAATACCACAAAAATTAATAGTAAATATTGACCCTAATATTATTAGCACTGTAATAAGAAATTTACTTACAAACTCTATTAAATTTACTCCTAAAAATGGTAAAATTGAGATAAATTGCATTAATGATAATGGTATTAAATTATATATTAGCGACAATGGTATTGGTATGGACGAAGCAAAATTAACAAACTTATTTAATTCAGATTTGAATGCAAGTTCTTTAGGAACGGCAAAAGAAGTAGGAAGCGGACTTGGATTACTGCTATGTAAAGATTTAATTGAGAAACACAAAGGGACAATTAGCGTAGAAAGCACCCTTAATCAGGGTACGACTTTCTACATTAACTTACCTTGGCTTTAACAAAGATTTTAAAGTTCAAATTACTTTACTTTGGGTATTTGAATAATAATACGTGTACCTACATTCACTTCAGATTTAATCCACATTCTACCACCAAACTTTTTAGTCAGTAAGTATGCTTTAGTTAGCCCAAATCCACCACCATTAGTATTCTTTTCTCTAATATTTGAAGCTCTATATTTATATTCTACCACTTTATCAATTTCGTCGTCTGGAATGCCTGCCCCATAATCTTCTACAGCAAATCTAATATACTCCTCAGTTTCTGATAAACCCGCAAATATCATTCCTCCAACAGGGCTATATTTACGTGCATTAGCCACCAAATCTCTCATTATATCTTGGAACATTATTGGCATATAGACTTTATTGCCATAAATAGTATCTATATGAAAACTCAACATATATGAATCTTCTTCGCGAACGGCAATATTATATATGATTTTATATTTCCCCTTAGAGTTTTTAGCAACAGCAGAAAAGAAAGCATAAAAGTTAAATTCTAACAGTTCCTTAGGAAATTCAGCCCATTCGCTCATATTTTCCATTCGTTCTTTAAGTTCAGCACCAAGAAGGCTCAGTATTCCAGTAATAGAAATAACATTTTGCAAACTATTAGTAGCTGTCTCGTTGCTTTGTAAGCCGTGAATTTCGACAAAGTTGCTTGCAGCCATCGTAACTTTATTGATAAACTCATCGATTTGCTTTATTACAGTAACGCTTTTTCCACTATCTCTTAGGTTTAGCGAAAACTCCTGAATCAATAGTAGAAGAGCTTGGAGTTGCTCTTGTTTATTGCTAAATGTAGCCAAATCTTTAATTGCTGTCTTAAGGACATTTAAAGTATTATAAACACTATGCAAGTCAATTAAATTTAAGTCTTCATCACTTATATTTAATTGAACTGTAATTTCTTTTTCTATCAATTTATTCTCCCAAAATATTTATAATTTTAAATTTTGACTTAATTGGAACGAAGCGAGTATTTAAATATTATTTTCTTTAATATGCTTTGAAAATATAACATTAAAATCAGGTAAATGATTATGAAAAATAATAAGTAAAATCACCCCTACCGTAACGCAAGAGTCTGCAACATTAAAAATCGGAAAATATTGCCAATTCAAAAAACCTATATCAGGTATATCAACTTGAATAAAATCAACAACCCTCCCATAAAACAAAGGTGCTTCCCTAAAGATTACACCATAAAACACCCTATCAATTAAATTACCTACTGCTCCAGCAAAAATCAGCGTAAAGCCCAATTTGATAGGAATATTTTTAGTCTTTATATTTAAGAGTATATACGCTAAAAATATTGAGGCAACAATAGAGAATAATGATAAAAATATTTTTCCCCAACCGAACTCTATACCGAAAGCCATTCCAGCATTCTCGATATAAGTCCATTGTAAGAAAGTACCAATTACAGGTACTTGTTCGCCATAATCTAACCCTATATGATTGATACCAAAGAAATTAAACCCTTTGAAGTATAGTTTTGTAGCTTGGTCTATTAGAACTAATACTATCGAAATGATAAAATAATAATTAAAATTTGTCTTTTTTTCGTAACTTTGCTCTTGCATTTTTTTCTATATTTTACTAAAATTAAATTGGTAATTCACAACTACTAAATTATGAAAGTGACGAAAATATGAGCAATAAATTATGAAATCATATGAAGAAAGGATAATTGAATTACGGAAACTCATAAATGAGCATAACAATAATTACTATGTATTAAACGAACCAAGTATCAGTGATAAGGCGTTCGACATGCTCTTAGGTGAACTTTTAGATTTAGAGCAAAAGTATCCTCATCTAATTACATTAGACTCACCTACCCAAAGGGTAGGCAGCGATACTACAAACAAGTTTAAAACTATTCTTCATAGCAAGCCAATGCTATCCTTAGGCAATACTTATTCAGTTGAAGAGATAGAAGATTTTATTAATAGAATAAAAAAAATATTAGCTGACGAGGAAATAGAATATGTTGCAGAGCTAAAAATAGACGGGGTAGCCATAAGCCTGATATATAAAGATGGAAACTTTACAACTGGAGTTACGCGAGGCGATGGCATTCAAGGAGATGACGTTACAAACAACTTAAAGACAATCAAAGATATACCTTTAACGGTAGATATATCTCAATTAGAGTTACCTTTAAGTGAGTTTGAGGTACGTGGCGAAGCGTACATGACTAATACTATATTTCAAAAAATAAATCTGGAACGTGAAGAAAATGAAGAGAAGTTATACGCAAATCCTCGCAATACTACATCGGGAAGTATAAAACTCTTAGACCCTAAGCAAGTTGCTAAGCGTAAATTAAATGCTTTTATATATTACCTGCTAACTGATTCTAATATAAATCAAAAGCATTCCGAAAACTTACTATTATTACATAAGTTAGGTTTCGTTGTAAATCCATACTACAAAGTTTGCAAGACCAAAGAGGAGTTATTTGAATATATAGAATACTGGAAGACTGAAAGGTATAAATTGGATTACCAAACTGATGGCATTGTTATCAAAGTAAATTCACTATCTCAACAAGATAAGTTAGGGAGTATTGCTAAGTCTCCTCGCTGGGCTATTTCTTATAAATATGAGGCAGAACAAGCAATTACAAACATCAATTCAATTACACTGCAAGTAGGTAGAACAGGTGCCGTAACCCCAGTAGCAGAGTTGGAGCCAGTATTTTTGGCAGGTACCACAATTAGTAGAGCCACATTAAATAATTTTGACTTCGTAAAGGAAATGGACATAAGAGTTGGCGACTCTGTAAAGGTTGAAAAAGGAGGCGAAATAATACCCAAAATTGTAATGGTAAATAAAGAATTAAGAGATAAATTTTCAGTTCCCTACCAAGAGCCAGTATTATGCCCCTGCGAGAATAAAACTACTTTAGTAAGATATGAGGGCGAAGCTAATATCTATTGTGTTTATAGTAATTGCCCTTGGCAAATTAGAAAAAAAATTGAACATTATGTAGCACGAGATGCAATGAATATTGATGGATTAGGAGAGAAGCTCATTGATCGATTTGTAAGTTTAGAATTAATTAGAGATATAGCCGATTTATACGAATTACACAATAAAAAAGAGTTATTGTATAAATTAGATAATTTAGGACAAAAATCAATAGATAATTTATTAGATGCAATCGAAAACAGTAAGCATCAAAGTTTAGATAGATTCTTATTAGGCATAGGAATTAGGTACGTAGGGCAAGGTGGGTCCAAAAACTTAGCTAAGAGAATAGAAACAATAGATGAATTAATCAATATGAGCTATGAGAATTACCTTAATATTGAAGGTATGGGAGAAAAAACAGCATATTCTTTGGTTCAGTTTTTTCAACATGCCGAAAATAAAAAGACAATTAAAAGGCTCTTAGAACTTGGCGTCGAGCCACAATCTATTAAATCGCAGCAATCTACAAATGCTGGTGCTTTGGCGGGGCAAACTTTCGTATTTACAGGCGAATTATCAAAGCTCTCACGTAATAAAGCTGCAGAGATAATTGAAAAATTAGGGGGCAAAGAAAGCTCTTCTGTAAGCAAAAAAACATCTTTTGTCGTCGTTGGTGAAAAGCCGGGTTCAAAGTACGACAAAGCTTTAAAATTAGAGCTTAGAATATTAAATGAAGACGAGTTTTTAAAATTAATTAATTTTCAGGAGGATTAGTGAAGTATATTTTATTCATTTTTATTGCATTGCTATTTATATCTTGCGACGATAATAGCACCGATAGCAAGCCAGACCCTACTATTAAAGTAGAGAAAGAATTATTAGGTACTTGGTCTGGGTACTATGTATTAGGTAAGGATTCTGTATATTACTCAGTAACATTTGCTGACGGAGTAAGTTCTCCAGATGTAAAAGGCGAGATATATAATAAAGTCGTTATAGATAAAACGACATCAACTGTTTCTAATAAAGGGACAATTTATTATACTTATAATAAGCCGAATATAGCATTGAGATTTTATACTAATTCTGATAATAATTCATTTATAGGTACCCTCGCTGAAGATGGGAAATCAATGGTAGGAATAGTTAAGCCTTATGATATAATGGCTGATATAACAAGACAATATAATCTTACTTTAATAAAAAAATAAACTTTATCGTCTTTTTAGTAAATTATTTTCCTCTTGGATATTTGATTCAATTATCCGAGGGGGTTCTTTTGTGTCTTGCTCAACTTTTTTCTTTTGCTTAGGCTTTTTTACTATATTTGAAGTATCTTTGGGCTGTATTGAAGCAATAGATATTATATTATCCTTAGTAATTTTGATATTTTTTGCTACTGTACCAGGTCTTCCAAACATAGGCAATTGTTCACCATTACGATAGAAAGAAATAGCCCCTGCATTGCCCACGTCTATCTTGAATTGTTCCGACGCGAACCATTCCTTATTATCACCTGGTCTCATTATCTCTTCAATATATTTACTATCGTCTATAATCAATCTAACCCACGCGGTATCTTTAGCAACAGCTTTTAGAGACAAAGAATCATTATTTTTGAAATACGATAGCAAATTATCTTTCTTGGCTTCAATTTTTACCGTATCATTACTTGAATTATTAGTTTGCGTTAATTCGTTTTGCTTGTCTGGATTATCTAATAATGAAAATATGGTAATCGCAATAGCTGTGGCGATAGCAACAAATAACATCCCATAAAGAATATAGTTAGAAAGTGAGACCTTATTTACTTTTTTAATTTTTGCCTGCTTTTGCGGTTTTTCTATATAAGTCTTTTTATATTTTGCGGCCCATTCTGCTACGGCTGGATCAACTACTCTTTTGGGAGTAGGAATAACTTCATCTGTGCTATTATCATTAAATTGAATTAACGCCTTAGCGTCTTTTGGTTTGATTACCTCTTGCGTTTCATTTTGAATAGCACTTGAAATAGGCTTATCAGAGCTTTTAATATTAATATCTGGGCTATCTAATGAAATCTTATAATATTGGGTTAAAGTTTTAATAAAAGATTTCATATAAACCTCTGGAACGCTACTAAAATCACCATTCTCTATATCTTTTAAGATATGGAGTCTAATTTTAGTATCGTCGCTTACTTGCTTTAAACCAAGATTTCTTGATAAGCGTGCATCTCTTAATTTGCTACCTAATTCATTCATTGTATACCAGAGCCATTTACAAAATTAACTATTTAATTTAATTTTTCAAACATATTGACTAACTATTTTGACATTTAAAGCTATATTTTATATGTAATTAATAAACATTATTTATATTTGTATTTTAACAAATATTATACCAAATATTATATGAAGTATATAATAATTTTAATTAGTTTAATTTATTCTATAAATATTACATTTTCGGAAGAATTGATACAAATTGCTGATAGCACCCAACAAGAAGCACAATCTATAGATACAAATATTGACACGACATTTACTATCCTTAAATCGGAATTTATGTATGGCGATAATTATAGGACAACTTTCACGGGCATACTGCCGAATAGAGAAACACATATTAGACCGACAAATTTTGCAATCTTTGCTGGCGCAACCTTATCCTATATGACAGTGCAACATATAGTTCAAAAAAATAGTATTTGGAGCGAAACAGGGAAGTTTAGATTCATAGAAGATGGGAATTACGCTCTGTATATTGACAAAGTAGGCCATACTTATGGAGCATACTTAAGTTCCTACTTCTTTACAGAGATGTTCCTATGGTCAGGTTTTGATTATGACTTATCTTTCGTATTAGGACCTTCACTTGGCATATTATATACGGCTTATGTAGAAGTAATGGACGGCTTTGCTGCTGGTTGGGGGTTTAGTCCGTCAGATTTTTATTCTAATGTGGCTGGCTCACTATTTTTTATGTTGCAACATTATATCCCATTTCTTCAGAATATTACACCTAAATTTATGTACATCCCTGCCAATTGGCACGGTGAATTACCTAGAAAACCACACTCATTTTTTGTAGATGATTATTCTTCTCATACCTTCTATTGGTCTTTGAATGTACACAATATGTTACCAAGCGAATTAAAAAGTTATTGGCCCTCTTGGTTGCAATTAACGTTTGGTGTAGCAGTTAGAAATTTATGCGACACAAATGATCCAAGTTTAAATTGTGATTTATCACGGGGACAGATTTATTCAAATGGAGTATTAGGTAGTCCACGCTATATTATAGGCTTAGATTATGATTTAGTTAAGATACTGCCAGACGGTGTTCCATTTTGGAATTGGTTAAGGCAAACGTTAAATCATTTTAAGTTACCAGCACCAGCAGTAGAATTTAGCAATGATGGAACAAGATTTTATTTACTATATCCTTTTTAGAACTTAGTTTTGGGTATAGAAAAGTAAAATTTACTTCCATGGTCGGGAGTGCTTTGCACCCATATTTTACCATTATGTTTTTCAACATATTCTTTGCAAAGAATAAGTCCAAGCCCAGTACTAAGCTCGCCTTCGGTACCTAATCTTGATACTTTCTTTGTTAAAGTAAACAATGAATTACGTATATCATCTGGGATGCCTATACCATTGTCTTCAACCACAATAATATTGAAAGACACATCCTCCTCATAATAAATAGAAATAGAGCCTCCACGATTTGTAAACTTAACAGCATTTGAAATGAAGTTTCTTAGAATAGCATTAACCATATTCATATCTGCAAAAAATCGCAAATCCTGATTTACCTTGTTGCGAATAGAGATTTCCTTTTGCTCAATTTTGATTTTTTGTAAATTAATATTATTATTGACCAAATTATATATATCTAACTCTTCTTTATTTGTGGCAGTTAGTCCTCTTTGCAAGCGGGACCATTCTAAAAGATTTTCCAATAGTTTATATAAATTTTCAGCCGATTCGTATAAATTACCTGATATTTCTTGAATTTCATTTAAATTCAATTTATGGAAATCATTCGACAGCATCTGTGTCATACCAAGAAAGCCAGTAAATGGCGATTTTAGGTCGTGGGCTATAATAGAAAGGAATTTATCTTTTTCGCTAACTACATTACTTAATTGTAAAAAAAGTTCCTTCTGCTTGCTAATATCGGCATCCATACAAACATATATATTTTCCTGATTTTTCCCAGGTATTATAAAAGTAGTTGATAACAGCCAACCAATGGTGCCGTCTTTCTTAATTATTTGACTTTCGTAAGGACCAATAGGTTTGTTTGTAATCTCAATTTGTTGAAGAGATTTTAAGTACTCTTTATGCTCCTCGTAAGTCATATATAAATCTTGCAAAGTTTTGCCTAATACATCTTTTTCGGAATAACCAAATATTTGCTCTGATGCTTTATTCCAAAAAATTATTTCTCCTTTGTTATTATACCACTGAATAGCAATTACTGGAGAATTCTGAATAGTAGCCTCTAACTGTCTTTTACTTACCGAAAGTTCTTCTTCAATCTGTTTTCTCTCAAGAATTTCATCCCGCAATTCTTTTATTAAACGATTGTTCTTAATCTTAGCTTTTTCTAATTCAATATTTTTATCTTCAAGCAAAGCAAGATTATGCAAACGACTAAATAAATTACCAAGTAATTTGGCAAAGATATTAATTAATTTTATCTCAGCCTCGCTATATTGCTTCTTGTCATATCGCTTTTCTAAGCTTATAAAACCGATACATTCTAAGTGTTTGAAGATAGGAATAGACAAATGCGAACTAACAACCAATTTACTAAAGAAATAGATAATATTTTTATTAACCTTAGAGTTTTCTATATCATTTAAGAAGTAATGTGAACCTCTAAAGTGAGAAGTAATCCAATTTGAAAACAATTCAGTAGGTACTTCTGTATAAATTTTATCGAAATTAGCTTTATCGCTTATACCCCATTTATAAATTGGCTTAACCAAACTCTTATTAAGTTCATATTCAACAAATGTAATATCATCTAATTCCAAGAATTTAGCTAATTTCTCTAAGGAAGAATTTATTATGACTTCAAAATTACTAATGTTCGTATTTAGAAATTCAAACGCTAAGCCTGTAAGCAGTTGTTGAAAGCCATCTGTATAGCGTTGTTCATTTACTAATTGAGTCTCCTTGCTTACATCACGTACAATAGCTAGAACTTCATCGCTATTTTTCAGAGTAGCCCTAAATTCAAAGTAGCTTATACGATTGTTAAATTCAGCTTCGTAATGTATTATCTTGTCCTCTTTAGTATCAAAGACATCTTCTATACATCTTTTGCAGGCTAAATAAACGTGAGGAGGCAACACATTTATTATATTTTTATTAACGACCTTGTCTTGAGATAAAAACAGCTTAGAAGGGTCATTAGCAAACATACCTTTAACTATCAAATCTTTATCAATTATAAACAAGATGTCTGGTATAGATTTGATAACTGCATTCAATTGACTTTGGTAATTAGCAAGTTCATTATTCTTTTTTACAATCTCATTTAGATTTTTGCTATAAATTAAAAATGAAAGTTGATTTTCGTAAATTACAGCACTAGTAGATATCTCTACAAACAATGAATTGCCCTTGATTGTAGTAAGTTCTATCAGCTCTGGTGGCAACGAACGCAATTTTTCTAATTTTTTGAGCCTCTCTATCACTAATTCTAAATACTGTGGCTTAATAATAGATAGAACACTCTTCCCAATTAAATCTTCTTTTGAGTCTGCTTCAAGTTCTTTGAGAGCATGTTCATTTAAATATACAAATTTACCGTCACGGTGTATAACAATACCATCATACATTATTTTATTAAGTACGTCTAAATTTTCATCTAATATAATTGGTAAATTTTCCACTAAACAATAATCTCATTAAAATTCACTTTAAGAACAATTAAATGTAAGAAAAAAGAATAAGAATAGCAAGTACTTTTTTTTTATAACTTTAACAATTCATCTTTTAATTGTTCATAATTTAATTCTTTACTTAATTCAATGGCAACATCTTTATATTTTTTATAATTATCATTAGAAGACTCTTTATAAATTCGAGATATTAAGACACTTGTCATAATCTTTGCGTCTGTAGCAAGATCTTGTGATATTAAGGCATTTTTTTCTAAACATCTCATAGCATTTTCTATATCATTTACACTATAAAAGTAGATAGCCAAGGTATTATTATAAAGAGCTGTCGTATCTTTAGTAATAATATTATTATTTATTAATAGGGTAGCCTTATCTATAGCTTCTTTTGAAGACAAATATTGCCCGCTATCAATATTTGATTTTGCTAATACTAAATAAAACTGAACTTTCTCATCGTCACTAAAATAATCGCCGTATTCATTTATATACATATTTATTTTATTAGCTACCGTTGTTGCATTGTCATTCAGCAGATCGTTAATTAACATTTTTTTAATTGAATTAAAGTCTAAGTTTATCTCATTTGCATAATTACTGCTAGGCTCTGTATCATCGGAAGAATGATGTTTGTGAATTAAGGATTTTAAATTATCGAATGATTGTGATAGCTCTAAATTATTTGGTGCAATCATATTAGCAACATCTTGCAAATTATCTATTAAACCGTCGCCTCCAATTTCTCTATTATTTTGTGCAGTAAAATACAACACTTCGCTTGCTGTATCAGGGTCGCCACTTTCGATAGAGTGTGCCGCCAAATATGGTGCTATTTGGTTCTTAATGCTTTCGTCTTCAGCATTAATGAATTGTAATTTGAGTATTTCGCTTATTCTACTATGTAATTCAATTGTTTCTTCGTATTCTAAGAGGTTTTCAAAAAATGTATGATAAAATACTTGCGAAAATTTATACGTTGTAGTTTTTATCCCATATCTAAGCTGTGGACCAATGCTTTTAATAAAACCCGTTTTATTCTGAATTGCTCTTAGCTTCTTTATAGTTTCTAAGACATCGCAAGATAATAATTGTGCTACTATATTAGCCGTAAATTCTACTCCTTCAGCGGCACAAATCGTAAGAATATGTTTTTCTTCTTCGCTTAATATCTCTATTTGTTGAGAAAATACTGCACTCCAAGTACTTGGCAAGAATTCGTTGTCTTTGAAATTCATTGCAAGTTCGCCATTATCATTAAACGGGGAATATTTACTAAAATAACGTAGATATTCGCATACCATACCCGGATTGCCATCGCTTTTCTCATAAATCCATTCTTCAAACTCTTGATTGTTTTTATAGTTAGTAAAGTATATTTTAGATAATTCTCTAATATTATCAAGGTTTAATAAACGCAGGTGTTGAATCTCAACTTTATCTTTTAGCAACTCATTATTAATGATAGTTACTAATGGTAGTCCTTGAGTATCTAAGATAAATTCACGATAAGCACATATTATTACAAAAGGAGCATTGAAATTTTGATTAATAAACCCATTCAAAAAATCTACACTCTGTGCGTCGCTCCAATGCATATTATCTAATAAAATTAATATTTTTTTATCCTTGCGTAAGTTATTAATCTTAGCTAAGAAGAAGTCGAAAATTGAGTTTGAATTTGTAGACTTATGATTCCTTTCTTCTTGATGAAATTGTTTAATATCACGGTTTATTTCTTTATATGCGTAAGCAAACGTATCCACAATTGGTAAAGAGGCAAGCACAGTTAGCCCAATATTTTGAGCTAATTTAGTTTTAGCACTACTATTTGATTTTTCTAATTCTTCAACAATATTGATAAATGGCTGGCACGGTTGCACACTGGCCACCTTAAAGTTAGCAACTGGCACTTGAGCTTCGGCTCTCACAACCTTAATATCGCGGTGCATACGCTCCATATAATGTTTAATAGCACTTAAAAAATTAGTTTTTCCAGAGCCAGTATCTCCTTCTACAAATAATAATCCACCCTTTCCCTTTTTGAGATTTCTTATTAATTCATCTACACGATTAATAATTTCGTCTTGCCCAAAATGATAGTTACCTTCTACAATCATACTAATTCCGAAACTTTCCTTAAACTCATATTAATTCCATCAAATTGTGCAAACATTGGCTCTTTGAACCACTCACCTAAGTTTATATAGTATGAGTCTTTATATTTTGTAAATTCGCTTTTATGCCGATGCCCCATTATAACAAAATCATAACCGTCATCAATCATTCTGTAAGCGAACTCTTTCATAGGCTCATCCTCTAAGTGCTCCCGATTATCCGTATAGCTTCTACTTTTTTTTGAAGAGCCAGAAGCAAGCCAAATACCAAAATTAGGGTGTAGCATTAGATATAGCTTTAATATTAAAGGATTTCTAGTAATTTTCTTTAATAACAGGTAGCCTTTGTCCTTAAGATTTTTGCCATCACCATGAGAAATATAGAACTTTTTATCTTTAATCTCACAACTAATATCCCCCTTATATAAGGGTATATCTAACTCTTCTTCAAAGAAACTCAAATGCCCAAAATCATGGTTACCAATAATATAGTCAATTTTAATACCGCTTTGCCTAAGCTCCCATAATTTATTTAGTACTCTAAAAAATTGCTTCGGTATTACAGTTTTGTAATCGAACCAATAATCGAAAATATCTCCAACTAAGAATATTCGTTCAGCATCTTTTTTAATAGTATCTAAAAATCTTAAAAAAATTAGTTCTCGTGGCAAATCTAGTTCCTTTTCGTAGAAGCCTAAATGAACATCAGAAATAAAGTATATCATTTATTCGTTTTTTTATTTATTAAAAGTTTAATATTTTACATAGTTTAAAAACGAAATATAATATTTACTATGAAATTAACGCTTATTTTTTTTATAATTAGTATTTTTTCCTTAAACTCATGTATAAATTTAAAAAATGAATACCCCGATATTAAGTATTATAGTTTATCACAAATCAAAGATAAAAGCTTAGATATTTATAAAGTAGACGCATCACTTTATGTAAGAAATATTAGTACTAATTCAATCATTTATGGCAGTCAGTTAATTATAAATTGGGACGATGCAAGTATACAAAAATATTTTTATCATAGATGGGCTGAAGACTTTGATCTTATTGCAAATGACTTTATAACTCAAAGGATTCAGGAAAGTGGGCTATTTAAACAAGGAGTAACGAAGGTAATTGGCTCTATTTTACCCGATTATATACTTGATATTTCAATTGATGACTTAGATATTGACAGCAAGAGCAATAGCGATGAAATAAACTCAGTAACCCTCCAAATTACTATCAGCTTAATTAAAAGAAACTTTGAGGGCAAGGATAATATATTTCTATTCAATAAAACTTATCAAAATAGAGCTATAAGAAAAAACAATAAAGTAGAAAACGTAGCAGAGAATACTAGCTTAGTACTGAGCAAGATAGTTGATGATATGATAGTTGATATATCAAATACGATTATAAACACAGCAGGTAAGAAATGATTAAAACATTTTACTTTGAACAATTACACTCAACAAATGATACGGCTCGTTCATTAATTGAAAATGAAGATGAAATTATTGTAACAGCAGAAGAACAAATTTCGGGTAGAGGTAGGCGTGAAAGAAGTTGGCTTGGCGAAAAAGGCAAAAATATGTATTTCTCTTATGCTGTAAATCACACTAAACTAAAGACATTTGCCAATAATATATCTTATTTGGCTGCTTCATCTCTATTCACATTATATAACTTTAGAAAATTTGCGGCAGATATTACTTTTAAACTAAAGTACCCTAATGATATTTATTGCTTAGATAATGGTATTTACAAAAAGGTTTCTGGTATATTAATAGAACATACGTTTGCCGCCACATTACCCAAATACACTATTATAGGAATTGGAGCTAACATTAATCAATCTAACTTCCCATTAGAATTGCAAGCTAAGGCAAGCTCTCTAAGTAAATTGGGTCTTAAAATTTCTGTGAGCGATTTTATTGATGGCTTGGGTCTGTCTTTTGAAAGAATGTATAGCTTAAACGAAGCCTTATTGATACAAGATTGGCAAAAAGAAATTAATATCGTTAATAAATCGGTACTACTCACCTCTCAAAAGAAACAAATGAAAGTAATCAAGCATTTAGACGACGGTAGATTAGTTGTACAAAACGAAAGTGAAGAGTTAATTATAGATGATGGGGAGTCAATTATTTATGAATTATGACCTATTAATTGCCGATATAGGCAATAGCCGTATTAAATTCTGCGACAATGAGACTTATTTCGCTATAGAATATAGCGAGGGTTTTGAAAAGCGAGTTGAACATTATATTCAAAGTTTTGCATTAAACAAAAGGATTGTGTACTCATCAGTTAATTATAAGTCTGAACTAATTCTTTTAAAACTACTTAGCAAATTAGAAATTCCGTTTAATAAGGTTGATATATATCTAAGTAAACAAAAAATGATAAATTTAGACTTTGTAAGTGGTGCAGGTACAGACAGAGTACTTGGTTTGATTGGTGCTTGGAACAAAAATATTAACTCATTCATAACTATTGATTTTGGTTCTGCAACTACAATTAATTATGTGCTAAATAGTAAGTTTATCGGTGGCTCAATAATGTTAGGGGCAGAAAATCAGTTAATATCTTTGGGTAATATTTCAACAAAGCTAAAGTTTGATAAATTATCAATTCAAGGTAGCTCTTTTGGTAATGATACTTATGCAGCAGTCAATAGTGGAATATATTTATCTACAATTGGCGCTATAGAGAAAGCGTTAGAAATAAGTTCAACCTTATATGACGGAGAGCTTAATAAAGCAATTTTTACAACGGGCGGGTTAGCAGATATATTTTCTCCGCATCTTAGTAAGAATTCTCCAATAATATATAGACCTCACTTAGTAATTGAAGGTATTAAGAAGCTAACAGAATAAGCTAACTTTTTTTTACCTTAAACACCCCAAATTTCGTATGAAAGAACTCTTATATATGCGGCATTTTGATTGACTTATTATGTAGCAGCTTAGTTTTCTTCTGTAATCGATGTTTTGGTTAGAGGAAGCTGTATAAAGCAGTATGTACCTTGGTTTATTTCACTTTCAAACCAAATATGCCCAGAATGTAATCTTACAAACTCATAACAAATCATTAATCCTAAGCCAGTACCTTTTTCTTTGTTAGTGCCTAATGTTGATTTATTATATTTAGAAGTAAAAATACCATTTGCTTTTTCTTTACTCATCCCAACACCTTCGTCTCTAATAGTTATTAGTATAAAATCGCTATCTCTCTGAGACTTTAAATAAATTCTTTTCCCAGCTGAAGAAAATTTAATAGAATTATTAAGAATATTCCTGATAACGGTATCCATCAATGTTGCATCAAAATTAAAGATTTCATTTTTATCAATATCATTAATAAAACTTATTTGTTTGTTTTTTGCAATACTATAATAAAGATTTACATTATTTTGTGCTACCTGGTACAAATTATTAGTTTCTAAATTAAGATTAATATTATTCCTTACAGCGGAGCTCCAAGTAAGTAAATTACTTAGCAAATTAAATATGTCCTGAAACGATTGATTAATTGCATTAATTGCCTCAATTTTATCTTCATCATTAAAAATATGATAGTTATCATTCAAATCTTTAGATAAATTTAGAACTCCACCAACAGCATTTTTTAAGTCATGAGCCAAAATTGAAAATAATTTATTCTTCGTGTTATTTGTTTCTTCCAATTCCTTATTAGTAGTAATTAACTCTTCGTTTATTAATAGCAATTCATAATTATATTGCTGAATTTCTGCCTGTGATTCTGCCATTGCACGGTTTACTTTACTAATTTCCTCATTGTTAGCTTTTAGCTCATCGTTCAACTGTGTATTTGCTACATTGAGTTTATGGAAAAAATATACAAAAAATGCAACAATTATCACAATACATACTAATATAATTACAAACATTAGGAGGAAATTTAGCTTTTCGGATTTATTCTCATTTATTTTTCTTACTTCACTAATCTTTCTTTCAAGTCTTTGCGATACAATTTCTAAATCTAAACTTCGGTTAACGGACAATTTTTGTAAAGAGTCGGCAATGTTATCGTATATAAATCTATATTTTAAGGAATTTACATTGTCGCCCAAGCTAAAATAAATATCTGATAGTAATTTTGTATTTTCTTGTATATTAGAAAAATTTGAATTATCTTTAATCATCACAGCTGCTTTTTGAGCGAGCTTTAGCGCAGCATTCTTATTTCCTTGTTGCAGTTGCAACTCTGCTATTTGATCTAATAAGGCAATTTGGGTAGATATGGGAATTTTTTGGCTTAATAACTCTAACGTACTTTTTAAATAGAAATCAGAAGAATCCTTTGCGTTTACCTTCGCAAAATAAGCAGATAAAGTAGCCATACATTTCACATGAAATCTTTCATATTCCAGACTGCTACCAAGTTCATCATTATAAAATGGTATAATATGAAAACTTTTACTTAAATATTTAAATGCACTGTCAAGTTGATTAGCTTGTAAAAAATATGTCCCATAATTATAATACATTATTTTTAAACCAATTCTAATTCCTGATTTTTCTTTGTATTGCATTGCTCTAAGATAATACTTAGTAGCAGAATCATTTTGGAACATATTGGAGTAAGAAAGAGCTATATTTTCATTAACCACACCTATTGCATGCAGTCTATCCTTTTGTAAAATATTATGAATTTGTTGAAAACCAACTTCAGCTTTATGGTAGTATTCTATAGCCCTTATGTAGCTATGATTACTAAACAAGATATTTGCAAGCCCTACTAATGACCAATAATAGGCGCCATCATTCTTGTTCTGCTCCAAAACAACTGTTGCTTTTGCCATATATTTAGTAGCCAAGGAATATTGGTCTAATTCAGTATGTATTTGTGCTAATCTAATATATAAAGTTGGTAAAATTGAGTCTACTTTTTGCACTCCGGGTAAAGCTAAAATTTTGCCTAAATATTCTATCCCATATAATGGATCTGTATTTCTATAATAGCCTGTCAGATCAAAAACGTTATTAACAAATTTCTTATCAAATTCCTTTTTATCAATTTGCTTGTCTATAGTTTGTTCTAAGTTTTTAGCATTAATGCTATCATTCGCCATCAACCCTGTTGTTACCAAACAACTCAAAGCTACTAATATTATAATTATATATTTAGTTAGCATATATTTAATTTTAAATTACACAATTTCAAATTTACTTCTTTTTGATGAGACTACAAAATACTTTTTACTTTATTATAAAAAACCTCATTAGCTAAACATAGCTAATGAGGTTGCCATACAAACTAAGCAATACAATTTGGGGATTTAAAGCCCTACTTCTGTATGATTAATTTTTCATTAATAGTTAAATTACCGTTATTCAGTTCTATAAAATATATACCATTAGGTATTTTATTTATGTTTACATTATAAATATGTGTTCCTATGTTCAGGTCATTGTTGTTTGCAATTTCTTGTACAACTTTTCCACGAAGGTCGCGTATAGTAATCGTTGCATTTCTAATATCGTCTAACACATTGATTGATAAAGTAATCAAATTATTAGCAGGATTTGGAAATACAGAAATAGTACTTGTAGGGCTATCTTCAGAGTCTTGTACTTTTGCAATAGGATTGCTTAGTTGCACAGTACCGCTACTAATGATATTGTTCATATCATCAAAAGTTGTAAAGTCTAATGACGGATCTTTATCGTTTATTCCGGAGATTGTTAAGTAAATTGGTACAACTTTATCGTTATATAGAACTGGCTCACCCTTTCCATCTAAAGCAATTATAAACGAACCGTCTTCTTGCTTTAATGGGAACAATCTAACGCCCTCATTGTCATCCATTGGAGGACCTACAGCAATAATTTTCTGACTTTCAACTGTTTTGAGCGCAAGTGAACTTATATTTTCTTTATATTCATTTTGATTGTGTAAATATATTGAATACGTTCTTATCTTCATATCAACTTCATTGTTTATACCAACAATATCACCACCCTCGCCTTGTACATAAGCTAAGTATGACACTGGTTCGGAGAACATAGCTTCGTCTACACCTTCCATAGTGTAGAGGTATCTTACATTAACAACAAATTTATGATTATCATCTTTGTTATCAAATTTCAAATTAATATCCTTCGTATCTCCCGCTTTAATCTCTGTACTAATAAAAGCAACATCGCCTTCAACTATTCCATTAGCATCATTACTAGACAAGTCAGTAATTTTGACTTCCTTACTAGTAAATTCTAAGCCACGAATAACAACATCATTACTTGGATCATCTGGACTTATTACCCAGAATTTTCCGTTATTAAAATTGCTCATTTCTAATGAAGTCTTGTTAGGTGCTTTTTGATGTAATTTATTATTTACACTTGGATTAAATCTAATATGAGTTTCGGCAGCAATATCCCAAGGTAACCATTTACCGCGTCGAACAATAGTATAGTTTATAGTTGTATCGCAAGTAATGCAATTACAATCAGTAAATGTATATTTAATAGAAAATCTTAGAGTATCTCGGCATAAAAAGCTACCACTAAATGGTGGGAACAGCATATTAAGTTTTAATTGTGCTGCCTTTTGCCAATTAACACAAGAGTCTGGTCCCCAATTAGCTTCGCGAGAGAACGGAGTTATCAATTGAGGTCCATTTCCGGGAGCCACGACGACGCTGCCACTAACTATATCGCCGAATATTCTTGTCCAAGCAGATGCCGTATTTTTGCAAACTCGTCTTAGTTGTGCAGAAACTATAGTTGCATTAAATTCTTTAATTGGATTTGGTCCAACTGCCATAAATGATGTCAGTCCTACAAAACCAGTACCACTATTCCAAGTAAGTTTAGGTTCCATAAACTGCTTTTTAAACTCTTTACAGCAGTCTTTTGGATCAGTTGGATCATTTGGATCCCCACATTGTGGAAGGTCTAATTTAACACTATCACGGCAGACAACCCCATTACATTGCAATGTATAATAAATTGTAATAGGATTATTTGTAGATGTATGCGAGAACGCTCCGTTAATTGTCCAAGGAGACGATGTTAAAGAATATGATGATGTTACAAAACTAACATCAGGCGAGCTAAGCACTAATACAGAAGGCGTACAGCTACTTGCGTTCATACTAAATGAATAATAAACAGCCCCTGTAGAAGGGTCCACACCTTTGCATATTATGTCATACTTCGCATCTTTTAAGCAACTTGTAGGTTCGTCCGCCTTTTTAATAGTAATACAAGTTTTAGGCGACTCTAACTCACCCGCACGTTGATAATTTAAAATACTACTTTGGATTAAATGCTTAGTCCAAGCGCTTGCTGCAAAAGTATTGCAGGCAAGTTCATTTACCTGCGCCGTATTGCTTATTTGAGCAGCAAATTTATATTCAGCACCCGTTAATCCGACTGCGGTAGGACCAAAGTAAATACTCATATTTTTATCACCTGCACCTAAACCAGACGCCCACGTTCCATTAGTTCCACATCCCACTGTAAAACTATTGCCCGGTATTCCAGATGGCGATAAGTTATTTACATTTGCCAACAATACAGTATTATTATTATATGGAAATACTGGGTTAGGTGTTGGCGTTCCTAATACAGAAGCATAAGATACATCAAACTGACTACTTCTATTACCACAAGGAGCTAAAATTAATTGATCACTTGGACTCACATTGCGAGGAAGCAAGTCTGCAAAAGTTACATGCGTCAAAGCAGCTGTTCCGCTTGAATTTAACTTTAATCTATAATTAATTAGTGAGCCAGCAGTAGTAGTAACGGTATTAGTATAGGCAACATCATTAGGCTTTTTAACATCTTTTTGTAAATTAAACCCAACAACGCCAGTTACAAGTACCATCGCAGTATTTGAAGTTTCAACCGCAGTATTAAGGGTACCACCTGACAATGAGAATTGATTTGGCACATTACCTAAAGCTGCAGTATCCCTTACTTTAACATCAAATTCAATATAATAATACGGTACTCCACCTGTGCCATACATTCCACAATTACTATAGAATATATTTTGGCAAACAGCAGCTATAGATGGAAGCACTGCACTGACTGTATTTGTACCACTATTATAAGATAAATTAACACCTGCCCATTGTTCACTAGGAGTAGGGTTAGGCTTGCAATTTGTAATACTCCAAGTATTAGCAATATAATATGATGGATTGCCTACATACTCTAAATTAGAATTTAATACATCAGTAAGTGTAACGCCATTTAAAGCTTGACCGCCAATATTTTGTACTCTAAGCCTATATCTAAATATAGAGCCCGGGGTGTACGATGTTTGAGCTTGGCAAACTTCTTTCCACAAACAAGCCTGAGGGGCTGGTGTAGCAACTGTAAAGGTATTACAAGCACTAACACTAGGCTGAATAGAAGTCAGATGAACGCAATTTGTGATAGTTGAACCAATCGTAGCATTACTTGGTATAGTAAAGTTTACATATACATAGCCACATTGACCAGTCGCCAAACTGCCATTAATACTCACAATATTACCAGACAACGAAGCTGTAATTGTATTTGGCCATACATTACCCAGACTAATAGAAGTTAAGCTACTTGGAACGGAGTCAAGAGCTACTACTGGAAGATTTGTTGTACCATTATTACAGATATAAATTAGGTATTGACCCGCACAACCGGGCTGCCCATTTGTATACGCCCATTTACTTAGAGTAGCACTTTGGTAAGTTAGTTTAGTTACGCAAGTACTCGCATTAGTTGAGACGCTATCGCAATAATTAGCTGGTCCTAAATACCCTGTAAGTGTAGCCTTATTTGTAATATTTGTTCCATTTGGAAACTGTGCTAACGGATAGTATATTTGGAAATTACAACATGCTGAATTATATGCTGGCAAAGCGCTCATATTCCCAACATTCCAAGTTATTACATTTCCAGATTGAGTAGCTCCACAAGTCGAACTTACTAAAACTGCGCCTGTTGGTAGCGTATCGGTTACTACAGCATTAACTAAGTTTAACTGCCCTGTTGTACCTACATTTTTATACACACAAACTTGGTAAGTTATTGTATCGTTGCCTGTTGCCCATTGACAATTACCACCAATATAAGCTAATCCGTAAGGGTATTTATTGATATGCCACGGATTTGAGGCAGTAGCAGTAGTAACAAGGTAATTCGTACAAAACTCGTAATTCTTTTGATTTAAAGTAGCAAGAATACAAGCATTATTACGAGCCATGGCACCAGGGCAAGTAACTCCATTAGGAAACGCCACAGTTATTGTAAATGAACCTGAGCAACCAGAGGGAACGCTGGCCCACGATACAGACAACAGACCACCCATAGCATTAACAGCTGGTGCACTTACAGTAGGTGTGCCGCAAGCAGCATTTACAGAATACCCCTGAAATATTAATGACGGCGGTATATTGTCCATTATATTAACATTCGTAGCGCCGGCAGGTATTGTATAGTAGATAGTATAACTAAAGCTCTGGCCACTTGGAACTGTGGTATCACTAACTACCTTTTTTAGTATGAACCCTGCTTGGGAGACCTCAGATACCCACGACTGAGATTGCAGGCTATAACAAGTTCCAATAAATATAAGCAATGTCCAGATATACTTATTGAAATCTTTGCAAAACGAAAAAATCATATTAACCTCTATAAATTTTCTTATACACTAAACTAAAAATAATTTATGAATCCACCAAATTTTTTTTGACAAAAAAAGCGAACAAGTTATTCTCAGCACTACTTGACGGAATACATTATAAGAATAAGAGCTTAGAGTACTTGTTATAAGTAAAAATAATTCAAAAAATATTTTGGCAAATAAATTTATAGATTTATGAAAACAGCGTATAATCTAATCCGATATTATGGGTATGCCTTCTCGGTTTTGTGTATAATATAATTCCATCGAGTTCAGTTCTAAAGCTATTAAGTTGCCAAGCGACCCAACTTTTTTGTAATATATACAGCCTCCGTCAAGCCTAATTAAATTCGTTAGCAATGACGCCTTAATATTTTGTAAACTTTGTGGAGTATGCCCTACAATTAGGGTTTTGTTATCAATCTTTGAGGAATCAACGGTATTAATGCGAGAATTTAACATTGATTTAGTATCGCTTAGAGGCTTATCTATTTTAAAATTCAGACCCGCATGAACACAAATATAATTTTGTTCACAATGATAGAATACAGTATTCATAAAGAATTGGATATACTTTTCTTCTAAGAAAAGGGGATTCATTACCATAAAACTATTTAAGGTAGTATCACCCCCATTCCTCAACCAATTCACTAATCTCTTAGGGTCGTTTAAAGATTCTAACAAATATTGTTCATGATTTCCACGCAAAGCAACAATATTAAAGCCTTTGTCAATAAGCTCAAGAATTAAATCAATAGTTTCTTTTATAAAAATTCCTCTATCAATATAATCACCTAAAAATATCAACTTATCTCTTTTTGTAACTTTACATATATCAAATAGTAGATGCTGTAAAGAATAAAAGCAGCCGTGTATATCTCCTATTACAAAAGTTCTCACAATTCTATTTCTACTTTAAACATAATAATTTACTCTACTACTTTTTGTACTTTTTTGCTTCTTATTTTGATATTTAAATACTCAACCATTAGTGAGAAAAATACTGCAAAATAAATATATCCTTTTGGAACGTGAGTATGAAAACCTTCTAACACAAGCATAAATCCAATTAAAATTAGAAATGATAAGGCTAACATTTGTAATGTAGGATATTTAGCAATAAAGTCAGAAATGCTACCGGCAAATATGATCATTATAATCATCGAAACGATAACGGCAATAATCATTAGTATAACGTGATCGGTCAGTCCCACAGCAGTCAGTATAGAGTCAAAGGAAAAGACTATATCTAACAATACAATCTGAAATATAGCATTTCCTACAGATAAGGCCCCATTTTTTGATTGTTCCTCTTTGTCATGTGTTACTTTATGATGAATTTCAGAGGTACTCTTTGCCAATAGAAATAAGCCTCCAAAGAATAATATCAAGTCTCGTCCACTAAAACCATATTCCAAAACAGTAAACAATGGTTCAGTAAAATGCACCAGCCAGCTTATACCTAATAGCATAAGCACTCTAATTACAATAGCAAGCGTAAGCCCGACTGTCCTAGCTTTTTGCTGTTCCTCTTTGGGCAATTTATTAGAGATAATAGAAATAAAAATTATATTGTCTACACCTAAGACTATTTCTAAAAATGTTAGCGTAACAATAGCTATCCATGTTTCGGGTAGCAAAAACAAATCCATATATACCTTTGATTAATAAAATGACACAAAGTATAAAAGTAATATTTTTTTTAAAACATATCAACTAAATATATTTTTTTGTAGCAATCTTATTGATTTATAGCCAATTATACTACAATAACATCAATATCAATATAATTAATTTTTATACATTCTTAAATTTTTGTTTTTTTATATAAAAAAAATAGCTTACATTGTGTCAATATTTCCTTACAGTTTTTGTTTTTTATTCGTCTTTATAAGGTAATAATTATAGAAGGTTGATGTTTACAGCTTTATTTATAGGTGCAATAATCGGTTTTGTCTTAGCAATGCCTCCGGGTCCTATTGGAGTAGCAAGCATAAGACTAGGGTTAGAAAGTGGGCGTCGAGCAACTTTCCAATTGTCTGTAGGTACAGCTATATTAGATACCATTTATTGTTTAATTGCAATTTTTGCCGCTTCGGCAGTCCAATCTACTTTAAACGACTTTTTTGCAAGTTACCCCTTAATATCGACCGTTTTTCAAATTTCTGTAGTTTCTGGGCTAATTGTTTATGGTATTCAACAATTTAGAGAGCGAGAAAAAAATCAACTCACAGACGAGCAAAGCTTAAATACTCCAGAATATTTAAATAACCTAAAATCCAAAGGTCCTTTTTTACTTGGTATAGCCTTAGCTCTAACCAATATAGCGAACCCTACTTTTTTACCTTCTCTTGCCGTGATGAGCACTTGGGTACAAAAAATGAACTTGTTCGATGCTACTGCTTTCCATTTTATAATTTTCTCATTAGGCTTTGGTATAGGCAATTTTTTATGGCTGTATACTTTAGGACTTATTGTTCATAAAAATAAGCATCGTTTATCAAATACATCCATACATAAAATAAGGCAAGTTGCAGGACTCACTTTTATTGGCTTTGGTAGTTGGATTGGTTTACGCTTAGTAATGCTAACAAACTGGGCTAATATATTCAAAATAATCTTTTCATTTTAGGTACTTGATACCGCTTTATTAACCGGAAGTAATAATTTGCAGAGCTTTAGTATTTTAAATTCTCATAGATAACACAAGAAAAATCCTTCTTTCATTATTGTAAAAGAAGGATTTTTTTATCTTACAATGGTATTAGTTTTTACTTGACCATTTTCATATACTTTTCTGTTGGCATAGACTTAGGTCTTGTAATAGGCAAACCATAAGCTCTCGCTAATACTGCTTGCGAACCTATACCTAATGCACGTGAAATAGAGAATAATACAGTATAATAACTAAATTCCTTTAAGCCATAGTGATATAATAAGGCACCTGAACCAGCATCAACATTAGGCCAAGGATCAGCGATTTTTGATACTTTAGACAATATGCCCGGTACTACATCAAATACACGTGATACAGTAGCAAAAACAGGATCGTCAGCCATATATTTCTTGCCAAAAGCAAGGAAGGCATCAAATCGAGGGTCTGTAATACGTAATACGGCATGCCCGTAGCCTGGAATCACTCTACCAGAATTCAAAGTATCCCAAGCGAATTTTTCCAATTCTTCTACCGTTGGTATGCCACCAAATTTTTCTTTAGTTTCGAGTATCCATTTTAAACATTCTTGATTTGCTAAGCCGTGTAACGGTCCAGCTAATCCATTCAAACCAGCGGACAAAGCATAGTATAGGTCAGATAATGCAGAACTAACCACGGACCCCGTCATAGCCGATACATTGCCACCTTCGTGGTCTGAGTGTATGTTTAAATATAATCTCATCAATTTGCTAAATTCTCCATCTCTATCGCCAAGTCCAAGCATATGAACATAGTTACCTGACCAATCTTTATTAAAATCTGGAGCAATTCTATCACCTTTATTATAACGCTTTCTATAGACATAAGCGCCAATAGCTGGTAATTTAGCTACTATATTTAATAAATCTTCTAAAGTAGCTTTCCAATAATCTGGTTTTGCCATACCTTCGTCGTATTTTTGGGCAAAAACAGATTCCTTTTGCATAACTAAAACGGCTGCACTAAACATTGCCATTGGATGGGAATCATTTGGCATAGCATCAATAACATTCCATACATAGTCTGGCACCACACCACGGTCATTTAATTCGCTTTGCAAATTAGCAAGTTCTTCAGCATTGGGCAAAGAACCAGTTAATAATAACCATAATATCTCTTCTGGTGTTTTGTCTGTTAAGTGTTTTAGCTCAATACCACGAATAATAAGCCCTTTATCTGGCGGAACTTCGGAAGTGTCGCAAACTAAGGACTTAACACCTCTCATACCTCCATATACCTGTTTGATTGTAACTTCGCTTACTACTTTGTCGCTATTTTCATTAATGAAATTTTTAATATTTTCAATTTGAGGTGGCAAAACCTCTTCTAACTTTTTTAAGAGCAGTGACATACATTTATCTCCGGCGTTTAATTTATCTCATCAATCTGTTTCAAATTAATTTAAATTAATTTGGTAAACTTTATGCATCAATACAATCTACTAAATTAACTTTTTTTAAGTTTATTTCAAAATTATTTGTTTAATATGTGTAGAATAAAAAACATTTTTTAAGCAAATAATATAAATACCCGTAACAAAATCCCTCTTGTTTATAACGAATTCCGTGTCGATTTCTTTTGTAACATCTTTTAATAAATTAAATTTTGTTATTATACTACCTTTAATATCATAGATAAATATATTATGTTCCCCAGGTGCTTCACTTTTGTACTTAATTATCCAATCGCCGTTTCTATTTTGATAACTGACCAAGCTACTCGGTTGGTATATTTTAATAGGTCTAATATTGATAGCACAAGATTTGATTTTTAGCGAGCCTGCAGCAATTTCTGTATTAATTAAACTATCGCTCCAAGTAATTTTTTCAATATTGATAGAAGAATTTATATTTCCGCCTGTCATTACTATTCCTTTTAAAACAACATTTTTCCAAGTTGCTGAGAAATCAATTTCATCACTTTGGATAAGGAGATAGCAAGTTGTATCTATAACTTTCCTGTCAAGAATACGAGCATTAAAAACAGTATCTAAATAAATATATTCAGAATTATAGGAAATAAGTGCTGTATATGTAGATTTAAAAGTTGGCTTATTATTACATTGGTTCGTTAAATTAATGTTAATATCAATACTATCACCTGGTGCTTTTTCAAAATTATCAATCTGCAATTTAGTTTCTAATTCAATTCGAGAATGTACATAAATCACCTTTTCCATAATACAATCAGAGCTTTTAATTTTAATTAGCAGCGAATCATTTATAATAATAGGAAAAGGAGAACTGATATTAACATCAAATTCTATAATTTGTTCAGGCTTTAATATTATATTTTTAAGATTTTCAACAACGATAGCTTTCCTTTTTGAGTAAATCTCTGCAATCTCTATATTACTTAGCTCGTTATTTTTAATACTAATTTTGTCTGTATAATTTTGTTTAGGGCATAGTTTGCCTGCTTCAATATTGTCCTTGTTTAATGAAACATTAACAATAGAACCTTTCACAATCATTGTATCAGAGCTAATACAGTTATTTGCATTGCTTATAGTAAGAATATATTGTCCCGCCTTACTTATTTCTATGCTTTCGTTGGTACTGCCCGTATTCCATTTATACCGATAGCTTTTATCTTGAAATTTAGATGCGAGCGTAACTGGCACAGTCCCACAAATATAATTAGGTCCTTCTATTTTTGCGAGTGGACTTTCTAAAACAATAATATTTATACTATCATAAAGAATTTTATCAGCATAGATTGACGTAAGGTAGTATTTACCTTGCTGTTTAAAACTGATATTGTCAATATCTAATATAAATTTAGATGATTGAAAATTGTTGGGTCCGTCCCATTTAAATTTCATATTATCTATTAAATAATTAATTTTTGGAGTAATTTTTAGGCTACTTGATTGGCAAATATTAGTATCTTCCAAAACTACATTAAATTTATTATTAGATTGTATCATGTTAGGCAAACCGTAAGAAGCAGTTCCATCCGTATAATTCCCTAAATATGCGGCATCGGCAATTACTTTGCTATTTACTGAATCTGGCGACTCTATTACTCCAAGGAATTTACTTTTAAAACGAGAAAAGTAAATTTTTTCATTTGGTGCAATTTGCAACGCGCCAAGGAATGTATTAGCTTTCTCTGTATACACAATGCTTTCAGAGTTCACAATATCATCTACATTATACTTAGAAATGTCATACCTATAAATTTTACCATTTTTACTTTCAGTTATATAAAGAAAATTACTATGAGCCGAAAACTCAATACCGTAATTATAGAACCTTCCCGGAGTAGGCACAACTAATGCTTCAGAAAATACACCTAAATTATTATCAAATTTAAATAGTTCAAAGTAATCTCTGCCTTCATTAACAAATGCCAAGTACTTGCTATCAGCAGAAAACTTCATATAGCCAATACTTTCTCTCCAATTACCTTGCGTCGTCTGTCCAATACTTTGACTGTTTACAAGTGCAATCCCATTGCTATTTACTAAGTAAATATAAAATTTATCATTGCCCCAAGCGCGCGAGACCACCCAATAATTTATATAATCTTTATGTTTTGTAGCGCTAATTTTTTCAGTCGATTTTTCTAATAGCCTTACATTCAATGAATCAATTCTTATATTGTTATTATCAGCTCTTATTTTAGTATAATTAAGCCCCTTATTTACATAATTATTACCATCTTCATCTATATAATATTCGCCAGCATCGGTAGTAAATATATAGTAATACTTACTATTCGGAATTGGGACAATTAAAGCACTTTGGGTTGCTGACAAATGCGAATACATTAAGGAATCTTCACTATTAACTTTTTGATTGTTGCGATTAAATATATTTATGCCGTCCGTATAAAAAAGCAAATTACCGCTACTATCCGAAATAGAAGCGGAGCCTTCAAAATTATATAAAGCGGAACTGTCTACTGGTTTGGGAACACCATTAGGAGTAGAGAAACTAAGCCCAGCATTATATCCAAAAATCCAAGTATTATTTTCATTAACTGATAGAGCTTCGCAATACACAATCATCAACAAAATCATTATCAGTACTATGTTATATCTCATTTTATTACAATAATTTTCTCAGTATTTATTACTCCCCAAGGAGATTGTAGAACAACAAAATAAATGCCGTTTTCTAAATTATGCGAATTTAATACTAATTTTTTAATATACGGTGAATTTTCTCTATACTCAAATGTCGTTTCGCTAATAAGCTCTGATTTAGAGTTATATACTTTTAAATAATGCCTACCAATTGATGAAGTAGTAATAGTAACATTTATATTTTCAGTAGCTGGATTAGGTGTAATAGTTAAATTAGTTGGCTTAAAGTATTTTATCGCTCTAATATTTATAGCACAAGCTATAGAGCTAATCACCCCGTCTTTTTTTTCAACAATTATATCATCGGAGTCCCATTTAAAATCTTTGATTTGAATTGTAGCCTTAATATCGCTCCCAATTAAATTAGTGCCACATATTTTAAGTAAAAGTGTTTCATCTGCACTCTCCTTAAAATTGTCTACTCTAATTATAAGTCTCCAATTCTCACCTATTAATTTCTTAGATATAATAGTGCCAATAGTTAGCGATTCGGGATTAAAATATTCGGCAGGAATATCAATTGTAAATATAAACCCCGAATTAATGATATAATCATTTGGGCATAGCTTTTTGTAATGTACAGGCAAACATGCTACGCTACCAGATTCCAATCTTAATGTATCTAAATAAATCAATGTTTCTGCTTTGAGAGAATAAGTAACACTAAATTGCTTGCTAATAGGGCAAGGATTATTTGATACTATAGAAAAATTGTATTTATTTATTCCTAATTTTGGCTCTTTTATTTGAAATTTAATATAGGCTTGCTCCCCACTAGCAAATTTAGTAATCAATTCTTCCTTATTAAGAATTTCTAAGTTCTTTGAACTTAAAATATCATTAATTTGATACTCCAAAGTATCGCTATTAAGAACTTGCACCGAATCTACGTAGATATATTCGCATGATACAAAAGAACTATCGCTTATTATATCTATATTTAAAAGATTGCCATGTTCTTTAATAAAAATACTATCTTTTGACGAACAACCATTCTCATCGCTTACAATCAAGGAATACCACGCCCCACGTTTAACAACTATAGTGCTACTTGATGCACCATTAGACCATTGATACCGCGAATAAGGCTTATTGGTAGAGAGTATAACAGAATCGCCTTTACAAAATTCTTGTTTATCAGCAATAATACTAAACTCTCCTACAGTTCCACTTTTTACTACAAAATTAATACTATCTTTGCAAGCAAATTCATTTTCATAAATCAAATAATAATTACCTGCTTGATTTACAAGTACCCTCGAACGTGAAGAACCATTAAACCAATGGTAGGTGATGTTGGGCAAAGAATCAACATATAATTCCAATTCGCCCCCATTGCAAATAATAGGCTCTCTATCTGATTTGATAGCTAAATACTCTAATTTATGAAATATTATATAAACTTGACTACTATCTGTGCAAAGGTTATTATTTGTAACGTAAAGTCGGTATAGACCGCTTTGCTTAATAGTCCGGCTAGCACCTTCCTGCCCATCTTCCCAAGAGTATTGATAGGAATCATCATACTTTATTGGTGATATAACTATGCTATCTCCATCGCATAATTGCACGGTATCTTTGATGTTTAGTTCTGCGTCCAGACGTTCAATGAATAATATATTTATACTTGCTGCTGCTTTACAACCGGTCTCGTCCGTAATTTCTACTGAATAAGTATCAGAGGTGTTTACTCTGATGTATTCACTTGTCTCTCCATTCGACCATTTATACGATTTGATAGTATTATCATTGAGAGTAGCTCTCAAGGTAATGGTATCTCCTAAGCACGCCCTTGTATCTCCTATTATATTAGCTTTGATTCCGCTACCAATAACAACCTCGATACTCACATTTGTCATGCAAGCAAACTTATCTTTAATTGTAACAAAATAATTGCCCGATTTTAGAACAATGATACTATCCCCAACTAGTCCATTAGACCATTGGTAAGTGAATGATTCATCTTTGGGATATACGGATAAAGCAACAGAATCTGTGGTACAATTATTAGTAAAATAATCTGATTCGATATATGCAATTATTGGCTCACTTATAATTATATATACAGACTTTTCACTAGTACAGCCTAAATAATTGCTTGCATAAACCGTGTATTGCCCACTTTTTTTGGGAACAATTTTATCGCCCTTTTCTCCATTACTCCAAGTATATTGAAGTTTGCTATCTGGCTCTATTACTTTTAGCTCAATATAATCCCCGTTACAAAATTCAACAGTATCTTTTAAATTTAGTTCTACTTTTGGGGGATCTGTTTTTTCAACAGTAATTTCAGATGTATACTCGCAATTTCCCTCAATGGTAACGGTTAGCTTAACAATACCCGGCTTATTAATCAGCACTGACGAATCAGCCTGCCCGTCACTCCAATGATACTCATATTTTAGTGTCGAATCATAAGGCAATATAACAGCAAAAAGCTTAGCAGGGTTAGGATTACAAATCACGCTATCACCAGCAATATCAATCTTTAGTTCGTCATGCCTTACAACATTAATTTCATCTATATTTGAGCAACCATAATCATTACTTACTTTAAGAGTGTAGGTACCTACCTGCTTTACATTTATTGAAGGAGTAGTTTCTCCAGTTGACCATAAATATTTTAGTGTATCGGACTGATATTTAGAAGTAAGTGTAATTGAGCTATTGTTACACAATAACTTAGGACCATCAATTTTCGCGATAGGCTTAGGTATCATATTTATATTTATTTCTGCACTATCTACACAACCGTACCTTGATGTGATATATAATTTATACTCTCCAGGTTTAGTTACCTTTAACGTACTTCGGCGCGAACCAGTCGACCATAAATAACTAAAGTTCAAATTCATTGTATCCGCTTGTAGGCTTAGAGTATCGCCTTCGCATAATGTAGTACCCCCAATAATAGAAAAACTATTCTTTGGATTCACTAATAGGTAATTCACAAACGACATACTTACAGTATCTTTGCCTATTACATATTTTACAATTAGAGTGTAAGCTCCTGTATCAGACATAGAAACATTGTTAAACTCTGGACGCGGAGAATTAGATAAATAACCATTAGGACCGCTCCATTCATAGCTGAAAGCATACCTTGACGTATCCTCTAAAATATCATCAGGATCTAATTGTGCTGTAAGTGTTTCGCAAGCTAATATATTTTTTGAAGTATTATATATAGGTATGGATTGCGGTAGCCCCATATATGATAAAGAATCTTCTAATGATATAACATTATTATTGAAACGACATTGCGGGCAGCGTCTATCAGGGTTCATTATACCCATTAAATAATTCTTATTGGAAGCCGCAATGTATATAAGATTATCTGGTGCTATCTGTATCGCACCTATAGTACCATTATTTTTATCAACAACTACTCGCGAATTAGCAATTTTATTAACATCTTGTGAGCGTATATCAAACTGAAAAATAGTATAAAAATCTAATAGAGAGCCACTATTTGACACGTATAAGTAATTTCTATTAGGTGAAAATTCCAAGCCATATAAAGAATAATATCCATCGACAGGAATTGTAAGCAAATTACTAAATACTCCAGTCTTATTATCAAAGTTCACAAGCTCAATAAATGGCTTTTCAGTATAAACTAAAGCAACTTTATTGCCTTTTGAACTAACCTTCATATAACCAATAGATTCATTTTGTGATTTTGGAGTATACCCTAAGGAAGTAATGACCGTATCAACAAGGCCCTTGTCTGTTAAGAGCCAAGCATATAAATTATTATTACCATATCCTTTAGATAGTATCCATACATCCTTACCATTGCCATGATTGGTAGAAGTTAATTTTTCTGAAGCAACACCAAGTAATGGTACATTGAGGGAAATTATTTCGCCTCGTCCTCCTAAGCCATTCATATCAATAATTGAATAGTGGATACCTTGATTGGGAGGGTCGGCGTAGTCCCCAGCATCAGAAGTAAAAATATAATACAAATTAGAAGAGCTGGGCATTTTAGTAATAATAGCAGATTGAGTGGAGGATTGATGCCCCATCAAAGTTTCATTATCTTTATTTATTTTATCACCTTGCCCGTTATAAACATCTACCCCATTAGAATATAGAATTAAATTTCCGTCTTTGTCTGATAATGAAGCATTACCTTCATATTGATTAATCTTATTATGTTCTAAAAACTCTGGTTCGCCACTTTGCGTATTAAAAGTGATGCCAGCGTATTTACCAAAGTACCAATTAGAGTATTCTTTTTGAGCATATAATGAGCTCAATGTTTGAATCAAGAGCCCAACCATAATTATTAGGTATTTATATTTCATAAAGCAACTCCAATTTTAAAAGATAAATTAAAATTAATTCATTTGTTACATTTAATTAATATAAATTACGAAAAAATATTTAAAATTCCTCAAAAAAACAATTAATTTATTATTATCTTTTAATTTAGTAATAGATTCTCTTTTAGGGTTAATTACGATTCTCTCTTTTTGATTTTCAAAAGCTATCCCCTAATGTATTCTTTTTCTTTTAATATATTGACTATCTATCAATTCTTCTACTATTTTTAGCGGTATTCATTAATTTATTTATTGAATGCTTTATACCTGGCGATATGTTTTCCATATAGTGATTGTCAAACAAATATTGAAATTCATTCCTTAATTCTGGGTACATTTCAATTGCTTTTAATATTATCTTAAAAGCATATAGACGAACAGCCGATTTTATTCGAATATCTTCCCAGATGGCAAGACACACATTCAGTAACTTGCCGAACGACTCTTCTTGCAAGTTAAGGGGCGTAATAAGCCTAAGCATAACACGTTGCATAGTCTCATCTGCTTTAGGCAGCAATTCAATGAAGCTATCTAAATATGGGGATAATTTTTCATTTTTATTATAATTACAATGGTCTAAAGCCCATGTGGAGCGCCATGCTATTTTAGCATCTTTGGCAAATACAAGCAGAATTAAATCATCTATCATATTTGGATTACTATCAAAATATAAAACAATTTGCTCTTTACCGCGATTTAATATAGTCTGAGCTAAGTTATCATTCATCTTGAATTTTATTATTTACTAACAAATACACTTGATTGAGTCTATTTTCCTGTACTACCAAATCCACCACTACCACGCTCGCTATTACTTAACGACTCGCTTAATTCCCATTCTACTCTTTCATATTTTGCTATAACAAGCTGTGCAATTCTATCGCCATAATTAATTGTATAGTGTTCATTGCCAAAATTCGATAAGATTATTTTTATCTCACCTCTATAATCACTATCAATAGTTCCAGGTGCATTTAAGCAGAATATACCATATTTAGCAGCTAATCCGCTTCTACTCCTCACTTGGCATTCGTAGCCAGGGCTAAGCTCTATCGATAAGCCCGTTGGCACAAGTAGCGTTTCGCGAGGGACAATAATTATTGGTTCTCTGTTTGAAGCACATATGTCCATACCCGCTGATCCAATTGTAGCATAACTTGGTAATGGCAAATCTAAGTTTGGATCTATTCTTACAATTTTTACTTTCATTTTTTATAATTTTATAAGTTAAACAATGTAATATAGTCATTAACGACTAAACCTGAAAATATTTGTCATATTTAAATAATTCTTTAGGAGCTTATAATAGTGTTATACAAAATTGTGTTTATTGTTTTGTTTGTATTCCTTTCTATCAATAATTTATATTCGCATAACATCATAAAGGGTAGTGTATTAGATTCTACAAAAAGAGCTATTGCTGGTGCTACTATAAAATTAGAGCATACTACATTAGGAGCTGTAGCAGACAAACACGGTGATTTTTCAATAAAACGCGTCCCCCCTGGTATTTATAATGTACTTATCAGCGCTGTGGGGTATCATTCTTATACATTAGAGGTTGATCTAACTCATAAGGAGGATTTTATACATGAAATGAAGGTTATTTTATCAGAAAGTATAGTTAATAGTAGTGGAGTAGTAGTGTCTGCCACCCGTACAGACAAACTATATGAGGATGTTCCGATTAAAGTTTCTGTCATCGATAATAAGATTTTTGAAGCTACTCAATCCGCATCAATTCAAGAAGGTATACGGTTTGCACCAGGTTTAAGAGTCGAAGCAAATTGCCAGAATTGTGGCTATTCGCAAATCCGTTTAAATGGTATGGAAGGTAGGTATTCACAAATTTTAATTGATGGAAAGCCAATTATCACATCATTAAATTCAATGTACGCTTTAGACCAAATACCTTCAAATATGATAGATAGGGTTGAAATTGTACGTGGAGGAGGCTCTGCACTATATGGAGGGAATGCAATAGCTGGAGTAGTAAATATTATAACAAAACCGCCTGTTGAAAATAGCTTTGAAGGTAGATATAATTATGGTATGATAGACAACAATAGCATAGATTACTCATACCAATTAAATGCTTCAACTATTAGCGATGAGCAAGATTTTGGAGTATACTTATTTGCTAATCATAATAAGCGAGATATCTACGATGCTGATAATGATGGGTTCTCTGAAATACCGACTTTATCCGGCACGTCATTTGGAGCAAGAGCATTCCTTAATCCAGACTCCAAATCAAAACTAACCTTTGATTTTCAGACTATCCATGAAAACAGACGCGGAGGCGACAGTATAAAATTACCACCTCACGAAACATTAATAGCTGAAGATTTGAGTCAAAATTTGACAGCTGGTAGCTTAAGTTATGAATCATATTTTAATAATGATTTAAGTAAATATTCTATATACGCCTCATTTAACAACACTGAAGTTAAAGATTATATAGGTGCAAACAAAGACCCTAATGGCTATGGGCTAACATCATCGAAAGTATATTTAGGCGGTTTACAATTTAATCATATATTAAAGAACTTTTTAATAGGAGATGGAATTTTTACTTCTGGATTTGAATACCAGAACGAAAACGTATTAAACGAAGCAAGCGAATATAGGACAACATTAAAGCAAGAAGTAAATCTTTTTGGCTTATATGCCCAATATGATTGGAGGCTTAACGAGCATTTTAATTTAATTAGTGGGTTAAGAGCAGACAAACATAACATGATAAAAGACCTTATTCTTAGTCCAAGGTTTACTTTTATGTACAAACAAGTAGACGACTTTAATTTAAGAGCATCACTTAGTACAGGTTACAGATCGCCACAAGCCTACAATGAAGATTTGCATACTGAATTGAGATCGGGTAAGCGTGTAATTGTAGAGTTATCTCAGCATTTGCAAGCAGAAAAATCTCTTTCATTAAATTGGGGCATAGATAAATATTTAAATTTTGAGAACCTGCCAATTGCTCTTTCCTTTGAAGTATTTTACAACAAACTCAACAATGTGTTTGTTAATGAAGCAAGTGGTATTGATGATAAGGGAAACATTGTACTTACCAAAAAAAATGGTGATGGAGCAACTATATATGGACTAAATGCCGAAATAAGGACATCATATTTTGAATATTTTTTATTGCAAGCAAGTATCACATACCAAAAAGGTTCTTATGATTCGCCATTTGTATGGTTAGCAGCAGACCCTTTAAAAAATATATTAGAACAAAAAACTAATAAAATATTAAGAACACCAGATTTATACGGGTATGTAAGCCTATATATTAATCCAAGCGAACACTTAGAATTTATATTATCTGCAATATATACGGGTTCAATGGATATACCACACTTTGCGGGGGGAACATCGCCAACCGGGAATGTCATTACCGAGAACATTGTATTTCTCTCACCTAACTTTTTAGAATTAAATGCTTCTGTATCTTACATCTTTTTAGATAGACCAGAGCTAAAATTAGCACTTGGCGTTAATAACATAAGTAATCAATATCAGGACGATTTTGATAGGGGACCAAATAGAGATTCTGATTTTATTTATGGTCCGCTAAAACCCAGAACCTTTAGAGCAAGTTTATCAGTAAAAATGTAAAGATGTAGTATAGAAAACAATAAGGTCGTATCTCGGCGAAGATACGACCTATAATTAATTAGCAAACAAAGGATTTTAAGGAACTATATTCCAACTTTTTCAAACCTTATTTTATTGCTATATAGATAACTCTCTAAACAAATCTTAATTAATTATATATATTTTTTGAGTTACCCACTGCTCTGCATTGTTATCGACAATATTTATAAAATATAAGCCATTTAATAAATTTTTTGTGATAAAATTAATAGTATGTATACCTTGTTCAAAATTATTATTACATATATTGGCAATTTTTGCACCGTTCAAATCGGTAACAAATATATTGAGCGACTGTTGCATACTGTTATAAAATTTTAGATATACTTCGTTTTGCCCATTTAGTATTGATGGTGCAACAGTAATAAATTTTAATTTATCAGAGCTTTCTTCGCTTTCGATAGATTCTTTTAATAGCTCATTCCTAGCAATTTTTATAGTATCTCCATTTGCTTCTATATAAACATTATACCTACCTTTGAATAAATACCTATCCATAAAGAGGTTACCAAAATTTGGGGGATAGAATTCGGGTATGCTAACATTTCCAGAAGTTGATTGAATGGAATCTAAGTTTTGAATTAATTTACTTCTAAAAATAGTATTCAATGAGTCAAAGAAATTTTCATTATCAACATACAATCCATTATAATCATATAAAGCTGAACGGTTTACCCAAGTGTTCATAGATTTGGCTACCATTCCAAAAGGACTTTGTCCCACTCTAAATGTTGTTACTCTTAGGTATACATTTTTATTTTTGCAATTAGATGGTAAATCGCGTAAATGAATAGTCGTATATGGTTCGCTACCAATTAGCACCCCATCAATCCTATTTGCAACGGGATTGGATATTACGGAATCTATCGAAGCTAAAACAGTATAAGTTCCTGCATCTACTATATCAATTCGAAATTTACTCATATCGTCATATCCCCACTTATTAGCGCCATTATTGGGCTTTACCGAAGAGCAAGGGTCTTTATTTATTAATGATCGCCTATAAAATTCTAATTGTGTTGCTTGTTCAGGAAGAAAAAAGGACTCTGTCCTAAGTATACTATGAAATTCAGGGTTTTCACCTTGTATATTAGACGCTTGCAAATACTTGCCGGCTATTTTGGTGATACTATCAGAAAGATAAATTCTCGTTTTCTCTTGCATATTATTAATATAGGAGATATTGCCTATTTCATAATATACCATTGCACTATCAAAAATATTTGCTACAACAAAATAATGATTGTACTTAATATCCATATCTTGAATAGAAAATATGGCATTTTGCCTTTGTGCAAAGGCAGTCATAGCAAGAAGAGTTACAAACAATATACTTAATATTTTCATTACTGCCTCCCTTTTGAATCACTGATAATTATATCACCACAACCTTGCAACAAAAAAACTGATATTCTATACTTCATAAATACTCCATATTTTAATAATTTTTATAAATAATACATAAACAAACACTAAATACTTTATTTATTTGTATAATCATTATTGTAGGGCAACGTGCCAGCCGCTGATACTTATTTGTATACTTACCTTGATTACAATATTGTAGGCATAATAGCTGTCTACCAGAGTACCAGAGTACCAGAGTACTTTATAAGATTTATAGTAACATTTTGTTCTCTATTTATCATACTATCAATTTTTCGTAATATAAGGACACATAAAATTAACTATTTCTTCCGATATATACAAATTTATTTTTTGATACTAAAAGTAAATTATATATTATTTTTTTTTAATAATAGATTGGCAAATTGCAGAAAAACTAATAAATTACCATCGCCATAGCATCATGCTGCTTATATTTAAAATGAATATTTTTTAATGTTTTATTCTGAATCAAGTATAAAAAATAGCCCTACGTCTAATTACATAAGGCTATTGATTAGGGGAAATTTAAGATACAGCCCCTTTATTTAGATTACTATAAGCAACAATTATTTTTTAATTATTTTATATATGTTATTATTTATATTTAGCATATAAACACCGCTTGATAAAGTAGTTATGTCTATTTGGCTATTATTTGTAATAAATCCAGACCAAACTATTCTCCCGAACAAGTCAGTAACATTAGCTTGACCATTTAAACCATTAACATTAATAAAGTCAGAACTTGGATTTGGATAGAGAGATATATTAGCATTCACAAGATTATCATTTACATCAGTAGTTCCTTCAATCCAATCTATTGCTTTCTTAATAAAGTTAGTTCTATCGGTAATATTAGTTATAACATCTAAATTAAAGCCCATATAAATAGCTTTAGCAGTTGGAGTTACTATTCTTGCGGAGATAGTCTTTCCTTGATCGGTATTTTTAACCATTTCGGTTGCTATACTTGAATTAGTTATAATCATTGGCTGAAGGTAATAGTTCCCGTTATTTCCAGCAGAGCCTGTCACTTTAAAGCCATCGGCTACGGGATCGCCAGCTACACCTTCTAGAGTAAATTGAGATAATTGAATATCATATCCAGACGCCCAATTTAATCCTAATGTAGAAAGCAGTGGATGGTTAGTTGATTCAAAAGTTAAAAATGGCAGAGCAACACCCCCATTCATTAAAACCCCTATTCCTTTACCTATCATGTCTACAATTATATTTGCTTGAGCTACATTTATACCACCTTTAGGACCAAAATTCCAAACAACTACACTTGGATCCAATTTGTTCGCTACTATATTATAGTCACCATTCGATAATGAAATAAGGCTTGTTCTGCCGCCTTCTTTAATTGTAGTCTCCATCGTAGCACCAGCATTTACTTCAAGATATTTTGCATCAGAAGATACAGCAGTAAGCATTTTAGTAACAGGTATAGCACCTGGATTATCAACTTGGCTTATAGTTAAAATTGCGTCCCCAATCCCCTTAGTATCTCCTACTTGCAAACTAACATTTATATCAGCAGTTTCTTCTGGAGCAACAGTATACACATTTTCACTACCTTCGTACTTTGCAACCCAATCTTCTGGTGTTCTATCAGATTTAACAACACTTACATTAAACTTTATATCTTTTGAAGATATATTTTTTACTTTAAAAGTATTTTGAAATTTTTCACCTGACTTTAATGCGTCTATATTGTTTCCTATTGTTGCAATATCAATTTCGGGAGTAATGGCAGGCAGACTAATACCCGTATATATGTATTGGTTAGACGCAGTAGTTACGAATATAACTACATCGCAATTTTCAATTTTAATCTTTTTTGTCAGTAGTAGTTATTTGTTCGCCCCATTGTCCTGTTAGCATATGGCGTAACATAAAATTATGCTCATAATTTACAGGATCTTCGCCACCCGTTTGTGGACCCCAAATATGAGATTCAATCAAAGCGACATTTAATTTTACAGCTCCTTCAATCCCAGATGTAAAAAATAATTCTAAATCAACATTTAATTCTCTTGTAGAGTTAGACCACTTTGTAACAGCACCAATATTCATAGGTGATATAGAGCCATTAAGTACACTGTCAGCTGCAGCTATTGCCCAGCCTCCTCTACTTAGAGCAGTGCCGCCTTGAGTCTGTGGTGTATATGGTGATTGATTAGCTGCACCCGGGAAGACCATCCTATTAATACTGCCAGCAGGAAAACCTGCTACTTGTGCAAGCCCTACAAGTTGCTCTCCAAAAGGTGTTCTAAAATCAGGAGCACCAGCCTTAGGTACGGCATAACCACCAGCGTGAACATTGATTAAGACTACTCTACCTGGGTTTGCCTCTTTTAAAGCTCTTGCTCTTTTATGACCGTCAGGGCAATATGTACAATATATTCCAGTGTATTCTTCTAAGACCACGTTTCTTGGTTGCGGGTCTCTGCTAGCTAATTCAGCAGAAAAACTAACCGTTACAAGTCCAATAAATAATGCAGCAATTAGCAATAAAGTAAAATTTCTACTCATAAAAAATCCCTAATAATTATTTTTTAATAAAAGCATATTCTAAAATATAAATTAGGGAATTTTAAGCAAATAATCAAAATTTTTCTTTAATCTATACAAAAAAACAATTACATAAGTAATTTCTTATTATATAATTAGTAGAATCAATTATTTTATTTTACCAATAATAAATGGTTTGTCATTTTCACAAAAAGTCATAATATCATCTACTTTATTCGGGTTAACAACCATAATCAAGCCTACTCCAAGATTGAATGCCGCTCTCATCTCTTCTTCAGCAATATTAGCTTCATTTTGTATTAATTTAAATATTTCGGGGCGTTCCCAACTATTCCAATTAATTTCCATCTCAATACCATCTCTCATTATCCTTTTAGTATTACCTTCTATTCCGCCACCCGTAATATGAGATATGCCATTTATCATTTCTTTATCAATTAAAGGGTATATAGAATTATAGTATGGCTTATGCACTGCCAAAAGAGCATCTCCTAAAGTAGTACCTAATGACTCAAAATAAGTATTAGCATTATATTTTGGGAACAGAGCAGCTCTTGCTAACGAATAGCCATTAGTATGCAGTCCACTCGAAGGCAAGGCTATCATAATATCACCTTTTTGTATTTTGCTACCGTTTACTATTTTTCTTTTATCAACCACTCCAACTATAGTACCACTAACATCATATTCTCCATCTGAATATAATGAAGGCATTTCCGCCGTTTCGCCACCTATTAAAGCAACTCCATTTTCCTTGCAAGCAATAGTAAAACCTTTTATGACTTGCTCGGCAACATCTGGATTTAGTTTACCCGTAGCAAAGTAATCAAGAAAAAATAAAGGCTTTGCACCGCAAGCAAGTATATCATTTACACAATGATTAACTAAGCATTGCCCAATAGTATCGTGTTTGCCCGTAGCAAAAGCAATTTTTAATTTAGTGCCGACACCATCTGTAGAAGCAACCAATACTGGAGCTTCGTATTCCTTGAAATCTAATTCATAAAACCCACCAAACAAGCCAATATTAGACAACACATTTTTATTATGTGTACTTTTTACTAACGGCTTAATCCTATCAACAGTTTCTTCTCCTGCTTGAATATCAACACCAGATTCTTTATAACTTATACTCATAACTATTTTTCTTTAATTTATAATAATATTTCTTTCCCACCACTATCTAATGATTGTTGTGCAGCTTCAAGAATTTTAACATTTAGTAAGCCTGCTTCACCATCAGTATTAGTTTTAACTTTACTTACAATTCTATCATAGAAATGCTTGCATTCAGTAGCCAAAGCTTCATTGCTTTTTAATGCTGGTGAGTACATATCACCAGTCCTATATTGGACAAGTACATCATAAATATCTTCTCTATTTTGAAGTGTTACGCCACTATTATATACTTTGATTTTTTCTGTATTAAGCATATCATCAAAAACTAACATTTTTTTAGTACCCCCAATTATCATCTGCCTAATTTTAATAGGGGAGAGCCAATTTACATTTATATGAGCAACTGATTTATCTGCAAATTTAATTGTAATGTATGCCACTTCTTCTAATTTTTTATTGCTATAAGGGTAATAGGAGTTTCCAGTAGCACTAACGGAGATAGCTTGTATAGGGTGTATATAGTTTATAATAGATATGTCGTGTGGAGCAAGGTCCCAAAGAACATTTTCGTCGTGTCTAAATAGCCCTAAATTTATGCGAATGGTATCAATATATATAATACTACCCAGTTCGCCACTATCAATTATTTCTTTAATTTTTTCAATTGCAGAAGTATATAAATAAGTATGATCCACATTAATTATAAGGTTTAGCTCTTTAGCTAAGGATATTAATTCTTGGGCTTCCTTAGAGTCTTGTGTAAATGGCTTTTCTACCCATATATTTTTACCAGACAATAAAGCATCTTTTGCAATTTGGAAATGTGTAGCCGATGAGCTTGCAATCACCACTGCATCTATTGTACTATCATTCAAAATATCTTGATAATGAGTAGTTGTAGGGATACCTGGATATTGCTTTGATATATTTTGTAGATGAGCTATATCTATATCACACAAATAGGACACTTGCCATAAGTCAGAATTATTAAAATTCCGAATTAAGTGCGCTCCCCAATACCCACAACCAATAATTGCTACCCTTAACATCAACTTACCTCTGAAATTACAAATACAAAAGTAAGTTTATAAATCTTAAAAAAATAATTTTAAATTTACTTTACAGCGTAAATTGTACCCCGATAGCTATCGGCTTCACTCAAAATTTTAAAATTATTTTTCTGTAAAAATGGTATTATCTTCTTGAAAGCTGGTACGCCATCTACTGAATGCAAGGCTTCAATCACCCATTTAGTTTTAGTATTTTCTAATACTTTGATGGAATTTAGAACGACTTCAATTTCTGCACCTTCAATATCCATTTTTATAAAATCGAAGTTCGGTATAGCAAAAGTATCTAATAAGGAGTCTAATGACACACATTCGATAACAACTTTCTTTCCAGATGATTGTTCATTATCTATTAGCGAATGCTCGCCTGGGCGATTGCCAATTAAAAATTCTAAATTCGTATTTTTAGACCATAAACCTTTTTTATATGGGCTTATATTTTTTAAATTATTCAACTCGATATTAGCTTGGAGCATTTCAAAATTATTATCGTCAGGTTCAACGGCTATCACCATGCCAGTATTATTTAGCTTTTTACCCGCTAAGACAGTAAATAAGCCAATATTTGCACCCGCATCTAACACGACATCATCAGTTTTGATATTAAAGAACTTAAAATAATCATTCTTTACATAAATTTCGTGCATCAAATCATAGATAAAGTAGTACTTTTCTACATTAAGTATCTTGTCCATCTTCGATTTTTGCCCATATTTATATCTTTCTGTAAAATTAATATCTGCATCTAAAGTATATGGCTTATATAGCAACTTGATGCTATTTTTTAGAACGATATATAATGATTTATCATCATTAATTTGAATTTTATCTATCAAATTATTTATTTCATAATACTTGTTAAACAAGTAGTAATAAAACATTTTTATAGGCAAGAAAGCCGGATTTTTAGATCCGGCAATTATATTTTTAATCATATTATTTTGTGTTTTGTGTCAAATTATTTTGTACTATATTTACTAACCATAAACTCTGCTACCGCATTTGCTTCAGCAGGCGTTAATCCTGGATTTGGCATAGGCGGGTAAGCTGGATTTACTTTTACAGGGCTCATAATAAACTTAACTAATGCAGCTTTTGGGTCCGCTTGAGATAAATACTTTTTAATTACATTTTTATGAGCTGGGGCTGTAGGTGAATCCTCGTCTCTATGACAAGCAACACATCTACCCGAATAAATTTCACCGCCATTAATTTCTTTTTTACCTAAACCCAGAGAAGCAACAAACTCATCATGATGCACATTATAATCTTCATTCAAAGTAACTACGTTTGCCTTATTCGAAACAGCAAAAGCTGTCTTATCTCTGAATGCAAATATAAAGACAACAATAATCATAGCCAAATAAGCATAGTTTATTAAGTTAAATTTTTTATCTCTATACGACACATAAAGCCATTGAAGAGATAAAACAACTAATATAACACCAGCTATTGAGGCAAAGAAAATTGAAGTGCTAAATGATTGTTTAGCAAGTGTCCAGATACCAATGGCAAAGAAAGTCGATACCAAGATAGATGAGATTAAAGCTATCCATAGATTAGATTTGAATATAGATGAATTAACTTCATCGCCATTAATATTTTTCTTATCCCAAGAGTAATTTCTGAAAAGGAATGTAATAGCTGCTAATGATAAGGAAATAATAATAAATTGTGTAAAATCAACTATTGAATCTATTGAGAATAGCATTTTAACAAAACCATCATTAGCCCAATGGCTTTGATGGCTTGCTAAATTTATAGATGCAATTAATATCCAATAAGATAGCAATTGAAACACTAATGATATAAATCCATATGGGTTAAATCTTGAATATGATGCAAGGTTGATACCTTGCAAATTAAATGATTTGTCATCATTAGCCGATTTACTGCCAGTAGCAAGTACTTTGTTATATAAAAAAGCAAGAGCTAAGCCAATTACATAAAGAACGAATGCATACATCAAATAAGCTGCAATTTCGGGGTTTGCCTTATGTAAAAGTTGAGTATAAATAAATATAATCGAAAGAAATGGAACAATGCTAAGCCCAAACGCATACATAAACTTATCTGTAACCAACGCAGCATATGAAAGAGCAGTCTTCGCAGAATTATCCTCGTTAGACTTACTTTTTCTTTTAAAAAATACAGATAAGAGTATCGAACCGAACATTGTTGCATTATATATAATATAAACAGCTAAGGCTAATACCAAAAGAGCATTAAGCATATTTAGGTTATAGTCTGGCTGTGGAATTACTAATTTGTCTAAGAAATTCATAAATTGTCCTCGTTGTACTATTGTTATACAAATTTATCAATCATTAATAAAATTACGACTGATAATACATATAGATTAATATCTAAAAAGGCATGTTTTAAATTAAAACTTTTGTCGTATTTGATTACTAAAGAACGAGTTCGCCATACTATTACAAATCCTGCCAAAAGCAATAATATATTTGTAACAATACTATTAGTGCCGCCCAAATATGGTATTAGCATACAAGACGATGCTAACGTGGCTACTCCAATATAAGTAATCTTTTTTAGTTGTTCTTCTGTTAAATATTTAGATGGAGTAGGGAACCCCGCTTGCCTATAATCATTATCATAGATAAGCATTACAAACCAAGTATGAGGAATTTGCCAAATAAAAAAGAATATGCTCAGAGCCAAAATTTTAGGGTCTTGTAAAGAACCATTCCCTGCTGACCAGCCAATAATAGGCGGTAATACACCGGATATAGCGCCGGGTATTACAGCTAAAAGAGTATGTTTCTTTAAAGGAGTATATATTAAATTATACGCTACAAAAGTCGCAAAGCCTAAAATTAACGTCTGCAGGCCAAAGATAAAATACAATAACAACATACCACCATACAAAAATATAGAAGCCCAAAGAATAGCTTGCTTTTTAGACATTCTATTTGTGGGCAATGGACGGGATTTAGTTCTATTCATAAGGGCGTCAGTATTAATTTCCTGAATATTATTAAAAGCAGCTCCTCCGATTGATAAAATCAATATTCCGAGCGTTGCTAATAATAAGTCAAAATCAATACTCCCCTTTGCTAGAACATAGCCAACAGAGCCAGATATGGCAACAAAAGAAGTAACTCTTACTTTGCCTAATTCAAACAAATTTCTATATAGTTTATGTAAATTATTAGTCATTATATTATATGTATGAATAAATTATTCTTTTTCATTTAGTTACTAAATATGCAACATTATTGTTGCTTATTTGTACTATTATTATTGGCAATACCGCCCTGCAACCATTGATTAAATTCATCATCTTTTAATACCTTTAAGCGTGTGTACATTTTAGAGTGATTTAAGCCACAATATTCTGCACAAGCTATATCATAAGACCCTACTTCTTTAGGAGTAAGCACAACATAATGCTCTTTCCCAGCAACAACGTCTTCTTTTAATCTAAAAGCAGGTATAAAAAAACTATGAACAACATCTCGCGATGTTAAACGAACTTTTGTAATCTTACTCAGCGGTATATATAAAGTATCTGATTGTTTTCCATTTTCATATTGAAAATTCCAACCCCACATAAAGGCATAAGCCTTTACTTCATAAGCCCCGTCAGTTTCTGCACGTAGCTTTCTAAAACCATCGAAGCCATACCAAAACATTATCATAACTAAAATAGTAGGAATAACAACAAAGGCTATTTCTAAGCCTAAGTTTTCATGAATTTGGGTAGCAACCGGGTTTCTCTTTCTACTATACCTAAATACGAAGTAAATCATTACAAAAGTTACTCCGAACAACAATATGGCAGAGATTACAGTAATTAGCATCATTACTGAATCAACAGAATTAGCATAATTAGAAGCATTATTAAACATTTTTTCCTCCCTACCTATAAAATACGTCAAAAGCAGTTAAAACCATAACAACGAGAACAATACATAAAACAAATATCAAGCAAATTTTAAATAACTTGTCTTCAAATTTGATATGCATAAAGTAAGAAACAACATAATACGATTTGATAGCGGCAATTAAAAGTGCCACTGCCAAAGTAAAAGTGCCTAAATTAAGTCCAGCTATAGCAATAGTAATCACAGTCAGCGACACCAGTGTAAGCCACACCATTATATTAACGCCATAAGTCGGCGAGTGAGCGTGGGCAATTCTCCCATCATCTTTTTGACTATCTATCATAAGTTACCTCAATGTAATAAATAAAATAATGGGAATAAAAATATCCATATAAGATCTACTAAGTGCCAGTATAAACCAGCGTTCTCAAGTGGGACGAATTTATCTGGTGTTACTTTACCATTCAGTATTCTAATCACCATATATGATAATATAAGAATACCAATAATAACGTGAATACCATGTAAACCAGTCATAGTATAATATAAGCCGAAAAATACTTTCACGCCTTCAGGTTGATTTAGTAGGTTTTCAGCCTTTGGAAATAAGCCATGGTGATATTTTTCGGACCACTCTAAAAATTTTATAATTAAAAAACCAAAGGCAAAAAATATAGTTGTTAAAAGCCAAAATATCGAGCCTTTGATGCTTTTTCTTTGTAATGCGGTAATAGATAATACCATTGTTAAACTACTTGTAAGCAAAACTAAGGTATTAAGTCCACCCATATAAATTTTAAGTTCCTTTGCTCCTAATTGAAACATCGGGAAATAATCGTGCCTATATGCCATATATAAAACAAATAGACCTCCGAACAAAAGCAATTCGGTAAAAAGAAACAACCACATTCCTAATTTAGAACCGTAGTCATCGCGATGAACATGCCCTTCGGTATGGGCTTCTTGGTGCGATAAATTAGTTATAGCTTCAGCATTAATATTAGTGCTCATTCTTCATTACCTCTTCATAATGTTCATAATCATAAGGACCATATTTCACCGTTGGCATTTTTACGAAGTTGGTCATAGGTGGTGGCGATGGTATAGACCATTCTAATGTCATACCTCCCCAAGGGTTTGCAACTGCCTTTTTACCTTTTTTCATAGCTATAAATAAATTTCCGAACATTATTAATATGCCTGTAATCATAACCCACGATCCAACGGTTGCAACTACATGCAAATTATGAAATTCTGGTAAATAATCATAATACCTACGTGGCATACCTAAGTAACCAAGTATAAAGAAAGTAAAATATAGCATATTGAAACCAACAACCATAAACACTAAAGCAGTATTTGCGACTTTTGCGTTATACATTCTGCCAAACATTTTTGGGAACCAATAATGCAAGCCAGCAAAAAATATAAACATTGTACCACCAAACATTACATAGTGGAAGTGCCCAACTACGAAATAAGTATCATGAAGGTGGATATCTGTAGCCAAAGCGCCAACAGTCAGCCCTGTTAAACCTCCAATAGAGAACAAGAAAATAAAAGCCATTACAAATAAGAACGGCGTTTCAGGTTTTATCGAAGCCTTGTACATTGTAGCTACCCAGTTAAATACTTTTACACCCGAAGGTAAAGCCACAATGAATGTAAGGAATGAATATATCCAGCGAGATTCATCACTCATTCCTGAAGTGAACATATGATGTCCCCAAACTAATGTTCCAACAAATGCAATAGCTAAGCTAGACATTGCAACGGCAGTATAACCAAAAATGGTTCTCCTAGAAAATGTTGGAATTATTTCAGAGACTACACCCATTGCTGGCAATATCATAATATATACAGCAGGGTGCGAATATATCCAAAATAAGTGTTGAAACAGAATTGGATCTCCCCCCATAGCTGGGTCGAATACACCAACGCCAAATAAACGCTCAACAATTACTAATAAAATAGTAATACCTATTATTGGAGTACCTATTATTTGTATCCATGCAGTAGAATATAAAGACCATACAAATAAAGGCATTTTAAAGAAACTCATTCCGGGTGCTCTTAAGCGATGAACAGTAACTATGAAATTAAGCCCTGTCAAAACTGAAGAAAAACCAAGAATAAAAGCGCCTAAAAGAGGCAGAATAACTTGCGTCCCAGTACGAAGACTATAGGGAGCATAAAAAGTCCAACCAGTATCAATAGGACCGCCACTAAGAAAAAGTGATACGATAACAAATAAACCACCGATTGTATATAAATACCATGATGTTAGATTCCATTTAGGAAAAGCAACATCTTCTGCCCCAATCAAAATTGGTAGAAAGAAATTCCCGAAACCGGCAGGAATACCAGGAATGATTACCAAGAAAACCATCACTATACCATGCAATGTAAACAAAGCATTGTAAGTTTGCGGTTTCATTATTGTCTCACCAGTAGTTAACATCTCTAATCTCATAAAGAATCCGAGAGTCATACCTACAAGAAAGAATGTAATAATCGAGAACAAGTAAAGCAAGCCTATGCGTTTGTGGTCAACAGTAAGCAACCACGCACCAATACCACTATACTTTCCTTTGTAGTCGAAATAATTCACGTAATTGCTTGACGCAACTGTAGAATCAGACATTAAGACCTCCATTATTGGAATTTTTAGAACGACCTTTTAATATCAAAGTAAGCAGCAGAACACCCGCACCAACAAATATTATGGTGCCGGCAACTTTTGTAAAATTAAATACATAAGTTCTGCCATTAGGATCATAGCTATAGCAATATGCTAACATTCTGGAAATTGGCGGTGCAGCAATACCTTTTGCAGTTTCATATACCGCCATTTTAAAGTCGAAAGGTAAATAATCAGTACCTAATAGATACCTATCGATTTTTCCATCTGTTCCCAATACAATGAGGGCTCCTGAGTGAATATAATCATCTTTACCGTCGGATTTGTATCTAAATCCAACTTGGTCGGTAATTTTAGCTATATTTAAGCTATCTCCAACCATAAAAGACCAATCTTCTGATTTTACAGGTCTTTTTAATGATTTAAGGTAATTATTTTTCCACTTAGCCGCAAGCGGGGCATCTTCTTTAGGGTCAAAGCTGATGGTTAATACTTGATAATCTTTGCCCGGCTCTACTTGAGCTTGGTCGATTACTTTACCTAAGTTAGTAAGTAAGGGACTACAAATACCCGGGCAATGATAATATACTAAGGATAAAACAGTTGGCTTTTTAATAATATCTTTCAATTTTTTTATTGAGCCATCTGAGTCTGTAAACGACAAATTTAGGTCAACGAATTGACCTAATTTTTTGTCGTACTCAATTCCTACTTCAAGTCTATCCTCTGCTAAAAACTTAGTTGCTCCTAAACAAAGTATCAGGCAAATTGATAGAGTGAGTTTTTTCATTTCATCTCTTCATTAAACTTGTTTAATATTCATTAAATTTTGGAAGTAATTATATAATTTATTTATATCTTCCTTGTTAAGTCTTAAAAATGATGAATTAAATCCACTATAATTCAAGTTATAAGAAATTTTAGTATAAAATAAATCCATAGAAGCTGTCCATTCTTTATCTTTTCTTAAGAATGTAGCAACTCTCAACGGATTATCCACAGTTTGTTTAATTAAGCTAAAATCAGGATTATTAACATCAACAATAGATGTAGCTAATTTTTTATCCAAATCAAAATTGGTGGAATTCTCTGTAACTAAAAGCTTCATAGCTTTAGCAACAGGAATCTGATTTGGCTCAGCTTTACCTTCATTTAATTTATATGTAGTAGCTAACTCTTCCAATTCAGCAGGAGTATTTTTTGGATAATCTCCCATAATAGAGTGTAGATAGTGGATAATAGCCACTCTATCAGGAATAGGAAGGAAGTTGTATGAAACCATTCCTGTACCAGCAATTCCTTCTTCTAAAGTCTTATACATTTCAGAAAACTTACGGCCTACAACCCAGCCGTCTTTAGAAGTAAAATTACGTGGCTTTGGGTTAAGGGCAGCGGCAGCAACGCCGTCCCCTTTACCATCTGTGCCATGACAAGAAGTACAATTTGCAGCGTATAATTCTTTGCCTTTAGCTACTTGCTCTTTGGTGGATAGAGCAGCTTCGACAATATTTACACCAACAACGGCAGCACCTTTCTTTTGCACTAATTCAGTTGCTACGGTATCGCGTTTTAGTTTTACATCTGGAATTCTATTGAGGAAAGCAGAATCCATATTATAAACCCAATACATACCGACAGCAATAATCAAAATTAATGTAATAGGAAATATTAATCCAATTAATCTCATTGGATTTTTAAGTAAATTAGAAAAATTAATTTCGTCTTCGGGTCTTTTAAAGTTATCCATAATTCCTCAATTATAAATGAAATTCTAAACCTTTTTTAAATTTAGGGTCGCCAATTGGCATTAGATTTTTATTTTTCGCAAACAACATAAATGAAACTATCACTAAGCCAATAACTATTAATGGTGATGACAATTCAAACCAAGAATAAATAGGACTATTAGAAGCAGTTTTCATAGTGTAGTCTGGCATAATCATCCAGTATAAGTCGTAATAATGAGCTAAGAAAATCCATACAGAAACAAACTTTAATATTTTTGGATTACTCTTAGAAGATCTGAAAAGTAGTATTAGATATGGAATAATGAATTTAATAAATATTAATCCAATCGACACATAGAACCAGTCTTCGCCTCTATTCATATACCATCTTGTTTCGTCTGGGATATTAGCATACCAAATCAACATAAATTGTGAGAAAGCAATATAAGCCCAAAACATTACAAAAGCGAAAAGCAAAGCACCAAAATTATAATAATGGTCTTCAGTAACGTATTTGCTTAGGTAGCCTTTTTCTGTAAGAATAATTGTAACAAAAGTAATTGTAGACAAAGCCGCCAATACAGCACCCGCAAAGTAATAAACGCCAAAAATTGTAGAGAACCATTTTGGTTCCAAACTCATAAGCCAATCCATACTAACTACTGTAATAGAAATAGCAAATATTGGCATAAATGCAGCAGATATTCTACCTGATAACTTTGTTAAAGATGCATTTTTAGTTTTATCTTGCTTTAAAGAACGACCAGCCAACAAGAAGTAAAACAAAAACATTATTAAGAAAACTACAATCGTTCTAATAATAAAGAAGTTTTGATTTAAGTACGGGGCCTTACCAGCTATATATTTATCAGCACCCAAAATCTCTGGGTTTAGCCATACAAATATTGTATCTAAATTTAACAATAAAGGTATCGACACAATTGGAACAACGAAAATCAATCCAGCAACTATTTCTGTTACTCTTCTAAAAGGTACACTCCAATCAGCAGAAACCACATATTCTAATGCCATCAAGAACATTGCACCAAGACCAATACTATACAACCAAGTAAGAGTTAATATTAAATTATAATATGCTCTTAAATTATCAACACTGAAAGATACAGCACTAAGAGCAATACCAACAATCAGAACCAAAGCCCCAATAATTGTAACCTTAGAAGGTAATTCTTTCTTTTCGTATAAAATTATATCTGAACTCATTTTAAATCCTCTGGTTTAGCATTCATAGCTCTTTCTAATGCCCTTACGTAAAGCACTATCTGCCAACGTTCTTTTTCATCAACAGTTTTAGCATAAGCAGGCATTGTATTTTGACCCATTGTTATAATATGAAATATATGTCCATCTTTCCAACCACGAACTCTATCAGAGTGCAAACTTGGTGGATTAGGGAATTGACCATTTAATCTAGCTTGCCCAGTACCATGATAATCATGGCAAGGACTACAGAAAGTATTATACTTAGCTTTACCAGCATTTAGATTTTCTTCATTCATTTCTAATGGATTGACTAAGAATTTACCTGCCAAGTCTGCACTATCCTTAGGATAAGGATAAGGCTTAAAACCACGAGCTACCGTACCTAAAATAGGTTCTCTCATAGAGAAACCATCTTTAAAAAATGTTGTCGGTGCTTGAGCTGATAATTTTTGTTGATTCATCATCCAATTAAATGGTTGCATAAACATCAATTTGTTTAAAGTAAAGTAAGTAGCACCCGCTACCACAATAGCAATAGTAACTAAACCTAATAAGAATTTCTTATCATAAATTGTATGTTTTGTATTAAGTTCTTCATTATCCCAATAAATTTCTTCAACATTATAAGCACCAATCGAAGTGAAGAATGCTTTAACATTATCGATATTAAATTTTGGATCATCAGATTCTATAACCATTCCATATTTATTAGCAGACACGGCTTTCATATAAGGAGTGTCGTGAAGTGGATGGCTATTATTAGGAAATTTGAAGAAGAAAAGAATCATTGTTATTACAGTACCTACTGCAGCAATAAGAACAGTAAGTTCAAATGTTACTGGAATAAAAGCAGGTAAAGAAAACACGGGCTTACCGCTAATATTCATCGGGTAAGATACAGACATTGTCCACCACATCATAAGCAAAGCAATAATTGCGCCCGTTACGCCTAAACCAAAGGCAAAGAAACCTAAGGGAGAACGCTTCAACTTCATTGCTTTTTCTAATCCATGTACTGGATATGGAGTATGAATATCAAACTTAGTATAACCAGCTTTATTGACTTCACGTGCTGCTTTCATAATTTCATCAGGAGTATTAAATAAACCTGAAACCGAATGTAATATTTTATTTTCCATTAATGTTCCTCCTTATGGCCTAAAGAGTGGTGAGTTGGCTGTGCGCCATCAACAACCGCTTTAACTTCAGCAAGTGAAACAACAGGCATAGTACGTGTGAATAACAACAACAACGTAAAGAATAACCCAAAGCTACCAAGCAACAAACCAATATCAACTATTGTTGGAGTAAAATAATCCCAACTTGAAGGCAAAAAGTCTCTTGATAGAGAGGTAACAGTAATTACAAATCTTTCAAACCACATACCAATATTAACAAAAATACCAATCACAAACATAAATGGAATATTTGTTCTTAATTTTTTGAACCAGAAGAACTGTGGAGATAAAACATTACAGCTAATCATAATCCAATACGCCCAAGCATAAGGACCAAACGCTCTGTTTAAGAAAGTAAATGATTCTGCTTCGTGACCGCTATACCAAGCAATAAAGAATTCCATAGCATAAGCATATCCTACCATCGAACCAGTTACTAAGATAATTTTGTTCATTTTTTCAAGAGTATCAAGAGTAATGATATATTCTAAATCAAAAACCTTTCTAATAATGATCAGTGCATTTTGTACCATAGCAAAACCAGAGAACACAGCGCCTGCCACGAAGTATGGTGGGAAGATTGTTGCGTGCCACCCCGGCAAAATAGAAACCGCAAAGTCAAAAGAAACGATAGTATGTACAGATAGTACGAGTGGTGTCGCTAATCCAGCTAATACCATATAAGTCATTTCATAATGAGCCCAGTGTCTATTAGAAAATCTCCAGCCTAAGCTTAATACAGAATAAATTTTCTTTTTTACTTTATCAATACCTGTATTATTTTTAAGCCTATCACGCATTGTAGCAAAATCAGGTACAAGACCGATATACCAGAACACTAACGAGACAGTAAAATAAGTTGAAACGGCAAACACGTCCCAAAGCAATGGGGAGGTAAAATTCACCCACAGTGAGTGTTGGTTAGGGTATGGGAACAAATAACCATCAACCCAAGGACGCCCCGTATGCACAGCGGGGAAAATACCCGCAGTCATAACGGCAAATATAGTCATACCTTCCGCAAAACGCGCAATACCTGTTCTCCATTTTTGTCTGAATAAGAATAAAATCGCGGAAATCAATGTTCCTGCGTGCCCAATACCAACCCAAAAAACGAAATCGACAATACCATAAGCCCAGCCGGCTGGGTTATTATTACCCCAAACACCAATACCACGATAAAAAGTGTACCCTAAGGAAGTGGCACCAATCAATAATAAAGTAAGAGTAAAACTAATAGCAATGAAGAATTTCTTATTAGGAACAACATTCATTGGATGTATAATTGATTCATCTATCTGTTCTAACGATGGTTTCCCATGAATTACAGATGGCTCATAAGTCAAATCAGTGGTGCTCAAAGTGCGCCTCCTCTTGTGCGTTTATATTTTTAACTTTTGCAATATAAGTTACGTTAGGTTTTGTATTCAATGTTTCTAATACATAGTAAGCTAATGGATGTTCTCTATAAGCAGAAATGTCAGAAGCAGGGTCGTTCATATCACCAAACGAAATTGCAGAAGAAGGACATGCTTCTTGACATGCAGTTTTCACGTCGGTGCCTTGTACATCTCTACCTAATTTAATTGCATCTTGACGTGCTTCTTGAATTCTTTGAACGCAGAAAGTACATTTTTCCATTACACCACGTGAGCGGACAGTAACTTCTGGGTTATTTAATAATTCTAAAGTATCTTTTCTATAATATCCATCAGCAAAGTCATTTCTAAAGTCAAAGAAATTGTATCTACGAACTTTGTAAGGACAGTTGTTAGAGCAATAACGCGTTCCAACACATCTATTATATGTCATTTGATTTAATCCGTCTGGACTATGCGAAGTAGCGGCAACGGGGCAAACACTTTCGCAAGGTGCAGTGTCGCAATGTTGGCAGAGCATAGGTTGTAATGATGTAATAGGCTCTTCTGGAGTTCCAGAAAAATATGTATCAATACGCATCCATTGCATTTCACGTCCACGTTCTACTTGATCTTTACCGACGACCGGAATATTATTTTCAACGTTACAAGCAGCAACGCAAATACTACAACCAGTACATTTGTTCATATCTATAGCCATAGCCCATTTTACGCCAGTATATTCTATTTTTTTATAAATAGATTTAATTTCGTAATGGTGCTGACCTAATAAATGTGATTTTTCTTTAGATAATTCATCTTTGAACTTTTTAGGATCATCTTTATACTTTTCCTTTAGCTCATCTTTTACTTTATAGTATTTTTCTTCAAAATTAGCATAAAATGGAATTGTATATTCTTGTATAATATGGCGTGAACGGTGCATATCCTTAACAAATTCATCATCTAAAGCGTGGTGTTCTTGTGTTGATATTAAATCAAACTTCTCACCTGTCTTAGTAATTGAGCAATTTGTATAAATTTTATCACCAAACGAGCCATTTGAAGACATTAATGAATTAGCATTAGCGCCTACATTATTGCCTACGTCGCCAATCAATGTTCTGCCATAGCCTAATTCGATAGAAATAACATTATCTACTATACCCGGCTGAATTAGGATTGGTAATTTAATTTTTCTACCTTGAACATTAACTTCAACCATATCGGTTACTTTATCTTCATTATCTTCAGCAAATTTTAAATCATATTTTTTCGCTGTTGCTGGAGATAGAGCAACATAATTATCCCAAGTTACTTTAGTAACAGGGTGAGGCAATTCTTGTAGCCAACCATTATTAGCTTGTTTGCCATCACGTAGATAGAAAGCTGGTTTGAGAATTACTGTTACCCCTTCATCTGAGTATTTAAAGTTTGCACCGTTAAAAGACTCTGCCCTGAACATAGTATCAGGTGTTATTGGTTCTTTATATATAATTAAACCATCTTCTAAAGCGCCAAACCAGAACGAATTAAAATCCAAACCTTGATTTAAAGTTGGGAATAAATTCGTCTTTATATTTTCTTGTAAATATTTATGGTAAATATCTTGCGAGAATTGAGCAACATCAGCTTGTAACCAATTTAATAATACCGCTTCCTTTTGACGTGTATCGTGCAAAGGAGCAATGATTGGTTGTTGTAAGCTGATTAGTCCAGTTCTTAATTTAAAATCACCCCAAGATTCGTATTGATTGTTAATTGCAATAATATATTTAGAGTTTAGAACTGATTCATTCGGCATTTCTACCATTGAGATAAGAGAAGGTATTTTTTGTACTGCTTCTTTGTATTTCAAATCTTCTGCTAAATGGAATACTGGGTTCGCATCAAAATGAATAACTACATCTACTTTGCCACTATTCATATTAGCTATTAAGTTTTTCCATTCATCTACAGACGTATAGTTCATTTGTAATACATCGGCATTATCAAAATCGAACAACTCCCAATTTGATAAAGTAGCATTTATTAAATTAACAGCTAAATGTACCTCGTAAGGCATATTATTACCCGCTGTAAATAGTACTTTATTCTTTTTGGTAGCAATATCATTTAATAGTTCAGCAACTGCTTCTTTTTTCCAGTTATTTTTAGTAGCTAATTGCTCTAAATTATAATTTGATAAATTAACATAAGATGCAACGCCCGTCGGCAATACAAACCCATTCTTATTAACCATTATATTTAATAATGAGAAAATAAAATCTACTTGGTTTACTGGGTTTAATTTTAGTCTATAATCAGCATTAGCTCCAGTTGTGCTATAATCACCTTCAACTGCGTATAAACGGCTGAAATTCTTGTGATCATCTACATTACGGCGACTTGTAAACTGTCTGATTTGTTCGGCAGTATTACCGTCAGCGCCTAAGAAATCATTTTCTAAAGCAATTATAACATCAGCTTTATCGTAACGAATGGCTGGTAAAATATTCATACCATAAGTAGCTTGAAAAGCTTTCCTTTTTGCAATATCATTGAGTAATTCTAATGAATATACTTTAAAAGTAGGGTATTTAACCGCAAAATCATCAAACAATTTCTTTTGTGTGGGTGATATTACTTTGCCCGTAATTAAAGCTATTTCTTTACCTGCCGCATTAGCAGCATTTAATTTTTCTTGTACCTCTTTATCTAATTTTTCCCATTCAACATACGGCAAATCGTTTTTGAATAAGACTAGCTTACTATCTGATTTTTTGGCAGAGAAGCGAACGCGACCCGGATCGTATAAATCAAGAATAGAAGCTTGAGCAGCAGCGTCAATTTTGCCTTTGAAAACAGGGTGTTCGGGATTACCATCAATCTTGATTGGTCTACCTTCACGAGTTTTAACTAAGACTGCGGAGCCATTGTTCATTGAAGATGCATAATAATTAGCTTTTCCATAAGTTACGCTATCTGGCTTTTTATTATAAGTAATAATTTGCCCTTTGTCGTAATAATCGGAACAAGCTGTAGAGAGTAGTGCTGTGGTTGCTCCCATAGCAGCGATGAAGTTTCTTCTTGATTTATCTGGCATAGTTGCTACAGTAAAATCATCAGTAACTCCTTTTTTAAATTCATGTTTAGATCTTTCAGAAGCTGAAGCGTCATCGTTATATTGCTTCAAACTTCTCCAAAGTTTATTCTTATCCATTTTATTTCTTCTCCTTTCTGCTAATTGCATTTGGATGTATGGATACTTTCATTTTCGTACCTTTTTCTTCAGATTTAGATTTCGCAAAAATAGATTTAGGAAGGAAATTCCAAAGCAATAAACCACCGCCAGTAATACCAGATAGTTTAAAGAATTTTCTTCTTTTATCAATCATATTGTTTTCTAATTGTTTGTTTGTATTTTTCACTTTTTCTCCTCCTTTACTAACGGTGACATGCATTACAATGAGTTGGACCTTTGTTAATTACTCCTTTCATTTGAGGCATTCTCTCGTGAGGGTTGCGGTGACAGTCGAGACAAGCACCCATAGTAAATGAGTGAGATTGTTGCACGACTTCCATCTTACGAACATTACCGTGACAATTTTCACAATCAATGCCATTATTAACATGCACACTATGATTAAAGTAAGCATATTCGGGTACTCTATGAATCCTTACCCATGGAATTGGTTGATTGTTTTTGTAATATTCTGTAAGTTTGATGATTTCGGGCTTGTCTGTACGGACTACGCTATGGCAGTTCATACAAGTATTAGCAGAAGGGATACTTGCGTGCCTTGTTTTTGTAACACTAGTATGGCAATATTGGCAATCGATAGCCATATCACCGGCATGCAACTTATGCGAGAAAGCGATTGGTTGTTTAGGCTGATAGCCTACACCATCTCTTTCTGGTTTTGCTACAAAGTATGTAACTGCAAAAGTTGCTAATATCACAAAAACAGTCAGCGGAAGTTTTACCTTCAGAGCATAATCAAGTACTGTTTTTTTCACATTTAACCTACTTTTAATTAAAAATTACAATATTCTATATAAATAATAATAATTGATACTACATTTATAAAAGGCAATATAAATAAAATATACCAATTATTATTAAAACTTATTAACAGAGTTCCAAAAATATGATATTTTGCTAAAAAAAACAATAAGTAATTATTGTTTATTAACTTTTCTTATAATTATTTTAAGATTTAGCCTTCTATATCGAATTAATGGAAGTACTAATAAGCGATAATAAAACATTTACGGCTCTAAATTGGAAAAGTGGATGCAAACAAAAGACGAAGCACTTAAAAAAATAAAATTGTTGGTTCAGCGGTTTGACGAACAAAAAGAATTTTACAAAAAATCAGACTATAATGAAACGCAAACAAGACGGGATTTTATCGACCCGTTTTGGAAAGCTCTCGGTTGGGATATTGACAATGAAAACGGCTATGCTTGTTTGAATACCGTTTTCATGATTGTACCAAAAACAGAAGCAAGCATTGACATCAAATTTCTTTTAGCAGTCTTAAACTCAAAATTTATTGCCAATTACTGGACTGAAAATTTCTCGGATTTACGCCAGACCTTTCCAAAAATTAAAGGAAGTTATTTGGAGAAATTGCCAATACCCGAAATCGGTCAAAATCAACAAGACCAATACAACGAAGTTAAAAAGCAAACTTCCTTACTTCTAAAACTAATTGGCGAACTTCAAACCGTAACTTTGGCAGACAAAAAAGAGCAATTAGAAAACAGAATTTCATTTACAGAAGATAAGATAAACCAAATAATTTACGACCTTTACGAACTGACAGACGAAGAACGGAAACAAATTGAAACAAACTAACAACATAGAAAGCACAGCACACAACATCGTATTGGCAATAGGCGGGCTGAACGACTTCGTATCAAGTTCAGTGCTAAAAATCCCGCCTTCGGCAATACGCGGCTCGTTGTGTGCAAGCTTAAAAGACACCTGCAAAAAATCAAACTATAAATTTGTAGCTTTGACCAAAATTTAATATTTCGTATCGAATGGACATAGTTGGCAAAATAACAGGCATAAAATATCAAGTACTTTTCACAGAGGACTTGAAAGAAGTTAAAATCAAAAACTTTGATATTAACGAAATGCCTTCGGCTTGTTTGCTAACAAGCAACAAACATACATTTGCAATTTCCAAATGGGTTTCGCCAAAAAGAACACGTTCTTATCCTTTTGAAAGAGTGTATAATACTCTACACATTTCAAAGAAAATTACTGTTATTCCAGTTGTAAAAGACGAAGGAGCAAAAGGCGATAGAGATTTTATACAATGGGATACTGTTTCATTAATGTCTTTATTAGATGTTTTTGTAATTTTTGCATATTACGACAAAGCAGAAAATGCGGACGAAAAAATAACCAATCAAGAGTTTAACAATAAATACATATTATCCAAAATAAAGGAAATAGAACAATATCATAGTTCGGCTTTACATTGGAATTTGAATGAATTAAATACAAATCTGCATAAGATTATTGATAAAGTCAAAACCTCTTATGGCAACATTGAATTAACTACAAAAGTTAAACTACACAATCCAAGTGGGTTAGACAACTTCAAAGAAAAAATTGGCAAAGATGTTTCATTTTTTATGGCTTTTTCAAGAGAGAAAGCACAAAAAGCACAATCAAGAGAGTTTGTTACACAACAACCAAAAGAAAGTTTATCTACACTTTCAAAAGCAAAAGTTACAATTACCAATTATTTAGGTGGGCAATATTTTTTGACAGTTGATGAAATAAAAATCACACCAAACAAAGTAAATTTAATAGAAGGAAAGCACAGTAAAAATGCTTTACTGCCAAGCAAAGGCGACATAAAAGACGGGCTTTTGAAATTGATTTTGTATTGCAACCTTTCGGAAGTTACTGCTAATGGAAATAAAATAAAAAGTGAAGCAGTGCTAAACTTAACCTCTTCAAAATTAAAAGGTGCAATAACTTCTACAAGTACAAAAAAAGATATTGCAAACTTTTTTACCGAAAATAGTTTTTCAACACAACAAATCAAATTAGTAGAAACCATTTTTGCTGAAGCTAAACAAAATAATTTTATCATTCAAATACAATATTCAAAATGATAAAAAGTCCGTTAAGATACCCAGGTGGAAAAAGCAGGTCGGTAGATTTAATATCTACAATTATTCCTGAATTTGACGAATTTAGAGAACCATTTTTAGGCGGTGGTTCAATTTTCATTTATGCAAAACAACGCTTTCCAAATAAAACTTTTTGGATTAACGACCTTTATTTTGAACTCTACAAGTTTTGGGAGATGGCCCAAAAAGATGTAGATGCTCTTATTGACAAAATTTATGAATGGCGTAACCAATTTCCAGTAGGGAAAGAATTACATAAATTTCTAAATGAAAATTTGGCTTCATTCAACGATTTAGAAAGAGGTGCAGCATTTTTTATATATAACCGAATAACATTTTCAGGAACAAGTTTGAGTGGTGGTTTTAGTGAAGGTGCTTTTATAGGACGCTTTACAGAAAGTAGTATTCAACGACTTAACCAATTTGCAAAAGTTATAAATGGTTCAACTATCACAAACCTTGATTATGAAGAATTATTGAAAAAGGACGGAGAAAATGTTTTTATTTTTCTTGACCCACCTTATTATTCAGCAACAAAATCGGCACTATATGGAAAGAATGGCAATATGCACAAATCATTTGACCACGTTAAGTTTGCCGACAATATGAAGACCTGCAAGCATAAATGGCTCATTACTTATGACGACAGCGAATACATTAGAGAGTTGTTTTCATTTGCAAATATTATACCTTGGGAATTGATGTATGGAATGCGAAATGTAACAGCAAGTGCAGACCAAAAAGGGAAAGAGCTTTTTATTTCAAACTATCTTGAAGCATTACCAGAACAACAACAATTGACATTATTTGAACCAGCAGAAAAATATGGCTAAAAAAGCACTGCACACAACAAGGGTTTGGCAAAATGGGGGCTGAAGTGCTAAATTGAACTTTTGTACTCCCCCCACCCACCTGCAAGTAGTACTTTCAGCCATTGAAAGCGTACCTAAATAGAAAGTTGTTTTATAATTAAATTAGGAAGGGATTATTAGTTATCGGAAAATATTAATTTTTTTCGTATATTAGAAATAATATTAATTGTTGAATTAGTATTTATATACGAATGTTCGTATATTTATAAGTTAGTGGCAACCTTAACCAACACCCGAGATGCAGACAGGAGAAATTATAGGTAAAACTGTTACAAACATTTATTCATTGTTAAAAATGGAGGTTGGCGGCTTAGACACTTGTGAGTGTTTTATAGAACTTGACAACAAATATATTATTGACATTCCACTTTGTCATAATGACGACATTTGGTTAAAGGAGTTAAACAAAGAAGCTGTAAGCCTTTTCGCTGACTTATCGGACTATCCCATTTATTACGTCAACAAGAACAACAAAACAGTCGGAGAAATTGCCGATAGTTACCAACGACAAAGACAGAATATATTTAACAGACTTCGTAAATTTTTATTTGGACAAGACATCGTAATCAAGGATTATCAACCATATAAAGTTGACTACAGGGAAAACAAACTAAAACATATTAAGAACAGAAAAATAGTTGACTTTATTTGGTATGCAGACGATACCGATAAAGGACTTCTCCTATTAGACAATGGATATTTGATTAGTGAAATAACAGTTGCACCATACGGGACAGGACTTGCAGGACTGAACTATTTTGAAAGTTTAGAAAACTTGATAGAGAGACGAGGAAACGAATATTTGAAACTTACAGATGCAAAGAAAGGCAGCCACTAACAAGGGTTTGGCAAAATGGGGGCTGAAGTGCTAAATTAAACTTTTGTACTCCACCACCCACCCTCGCAAGTCGCAACTTTCAGCCATTGAAAGCGTACCTAAATAGAAAGTTGTTTTATAATTAAATTAGAAAGGAATTATTAGTTATCGGAAAATACTAATTTTTTTCGTATATTAGAAATAATATTAATTGTTGTATTAGTATTTATATACGAATGTTCGTATATTTGTAAGCTAGTGGCAACCGTAAACAAACTGACAGGCAGAAATAAAATATGAAAGCGAACGAAACCAAAGTAGATAAATTTTTAGCAACAAATGAAACGACATTTGCCATTCCTGTTTATCAGAGAAATTACGATTGGACATTGTTTCAATGTAAACAATTACTTCACGACATAATTGAAACGGGAAAGAACGACAAGACAAATGCTCACTTTATTGGAAGTATAGTTTATGTTCACGATGACGTTTACACGGCTTCGGGTTTGACTGAATTAACCATCATTGATGGACAGCAAAGGCTTACAACAATTACCTTAATTTACATTGCACTTTACCGCCTTGCGAAGGAACTTGACAACCAAATGTGGCCAACCGAATTCAGAAAACTTATTTGATAAATGAATTTGCACCCGGAGAAGAAAAGTTAAAGTTAAAACCAACAGAAAATAATAAAGAAGCACTTCGACACATTCTAAATTCAACAGACGGAGAAGAATTTAGAGGCTACTCAAAAATTATTGAGAATTTTGTTTATTTCAGGTCAGCAATTAATGCGGAGAACTTTGAAGTTGTTCAGCGTGGACTTTCAAAGCTAATTTTTGTTGATATTGCTCTTGATAGACAAAGAGACAATCCACAAAGAATTTTTGAAAGTTTGAATTCGACAGGACTTGAATTATCACAAGCTGATCTTATTAGAAATTATATTTTGATGGGACTTTCAAGAATCAATCAAGACAAAATTTACAAAAACTATTGGGAAGTAATCGAGAAAAATGCTAAGGATGAGACATTAAATAAAACTCGTGTTTCTGAGTTTATCCGGGATTATTTGACACTTAAAAACAAAGAAATTCCAAATAAAGGAGACGTTTATACAAAATTCAAAGAAAAATATCCGACTTCAACTATTAACGAATTAGAGCTTGTCCTAGCAGAATTACAATCATTAGTTAAGTATTACAACAAACTGACTAACCCAAAAAATGAACCTGATAAGCTAATACGAACTCAACTTGAATACATCAACAGGTTAGAAATAAATGTTGCGTTTCCATTCTTAATGAAAGTTTATGAAGATTTTTCAAATAACATAATTGATAAAGCAACTTTTATTTCAGTTTTATCGACAGTTCAATCATTCATATTCAGACGTTTTATTTTAGGCTTGCCTACCAATGCACTTAATAAAATATTTATGGGCTTATATGATAAAGTTGAGCCAAACAATTATTTGTTTTCAATTCAAAAATCTTTACTTCAAAGGTCTGGTGTTCAACGTTTCCCAAGAAACACAGAAACGATAAACGCACTAAAAGAAAAAGATGTTTACAACATTAAACCTAAAAACCGAACTTACTTATTAGAACGACTTGAAAACTTTCAAAACAATGAACCAGTAGCAATTGAAGGAAATTCCAATATAACTATTGAACATATTTTTCCGCAAAACCCTGACCCAAAATGGAAAATTGAATTAGGTGCAGACGAATACAATTTGATAAAAGAAAACTATCTAAACACAATCGGAAATCTTACTCTTTCAGGCAACAACGGCAAATTAAGTAACAAGCCATTTCTTGACAAGAAAGTAATGAACGTGGACGGTAAAGAACAAGGATACATTTTCAGCAGACTTTGGCTAAATAGAGATTTAAAAGAAAAAACGAAGTGGAATAAGTCTGAAATTGAAATGAGAGCAAACACAATTTCAGAACGCTTTATAAAAATTTGGGGAATTCCAGAAATAAATATTGAGCTTGAAGCGACTAATGACGAAATAAGTATTTTTGATGCAGAAGACCCCAAACACAAAAAATTAGAATATGCGATTTTCTTCAATCAAAAACTTGAAGTTACACAAGTAGCAAAACTTTACATTGAAGTATTTAAGCAACTATTCGACTTACAACCAGAAACTTTTTTTACATCAGAAATTGGCGACAGATTAAGTTTGACTAAAACACCTGAAACAAGTGGACTAAGACAAGCAGTTCCGATAAGTGATACATATTTTATAGAAGCAAATCTTGACAATATGGGCAAGTTTGACAGAATAAAACAAGCCTTGACAATTTTTGGATTTGAAGACGAATTATCAATCAAATATACTGACTAGAAAAGAAGGGCGAAGGCATAACAAGCGGTTTTGCAAGAGCTGGGGAGAAGTACAAAATTCAACATTTGTGCTATATTCAGCGGTTGTACTAAATTCAACTTTAGTGCTTCGATTGCCCGTCCGAGCGCAAAGCCGCAAACCGTTAGTGGCAACAAGCACCGCTATTTGTTATCTCAAGACTTTGAGGCGTGGGACTAATATAAGGTATACCTAAGTTTAATCCTCTAAGGATTAATATCACGGCAACTACTGCTATCGTATATGGAATAAGCTTATTTAGATTAGCACGCAACTTAGGAGTAAATAGGTTTTTAGTAAAATATACAGTAGCAAGCATTGGTATAGTACCTAACCCAAAGGCAAACATATATAAAGAGCTACTCGCTAGGTCATTCATAGCTAATGAGCCAGCTAAGGCAGCGTACACCAGTCCACAAGGCAAAAATCCATTTAAGACACCAATAAAAAGCAAAGAAAATCTGCTTCTCGTTTCTATTAATGATTTGAATTGCTTTTTAATATTAATGACAATTTTATTGATACTTTTTTTACTATCCAATGATTTATAATACTTACGTGGCACAACCAAGGAAAGCAATAATAAAACACCTAAGGTAATAGAAACATAATCTTGTATGCCAGCAAATTTTACTGAAACACCCAACACTCCTAATAAAAAGCCCATAAATGTATAAGTAAGTGTACGCCCCAAATTATAAATTATGCCATCGAGTGCAATTCCAAACTTTGTTTTACTTATAATTGGTATAGCTAATACCAATGGTCCACACATACCCAAACAATGCAAACTACCAAAGATTCCTAAGGTAAAGCCAGTCCAAATAAAAAAATCCATTATATTAGTCCGCTATAAAAGAGCTTTCTGAATAATAAGTTGAGTCGCCTGCAGACCAATTAACTTTTAATTTCCACAAACCTTCTTTGAGTCTTTCGCTTGCAAATGCTGCTGTATAGCCACTATCAACATTAAAGCTCGCCTTAAAATCAAGATTCTTTTCAGATGGGCGGAAAAAATACACTTCGCCTTTCATCATATTATAGTTTGCTATTTTAGGAAATTTTATATTTAACTGATTATCAGAATAAAAAAAAGCCAATTGCTCGCTCAAACGATTAGACCTTTCCATTTTTTCAATTTGCTTATTAAAATCTTTTTCTTTTTCGTAATATTTATCATCGACTAATTCAAATGATTGAGTGCTTGTCCATATAACAAGCGAGCCAAATAAAACAACAAAAGTAAAGAAGAAAGTGGGGACTAATAGCCCCCAGTTACCATAAATTTTCATATTATTGCATTCCCGGTGCTGGTCCTGTAAAACCAGTAGAGATATTTTGTATCAATTTATTATTACTATATAATCCAATATGTATTTCATTTCTTGTACCCGTAATATCACTCCTATTTAATTCTATCATAATAGTAGCATCAAGTATACCATTAGGCGACAATTCTAATTTTTTGTTACCAATAACCGTTATCTTACCCTTTAAATCTATCAGCTTGAATTCAAGGTTTATCGGGTCAAATGATTTGTTAATACAAGTAACAGTATAAATATTAGCAATATGGTTGTTTTCGGTATATTGAAAAGTAGAACCCTTTGCTTTTAATATATTAGCTTCTACTTGGCTGCGAGTTGTCATCAAATAACTAATTACGCCTAATAATATAACCAGGGCAATAGTATATAAAGTCGTTCTTGCACCAAAAGTATACTTTGTACCTTCCTCTATATTCGTAATAGAAGCATACCTAATCAATCCTGTTGGTCTATTCACTTTTAACATGACTTCATCACAAGCATCCATGCATGCAGTGCAATTTACGCATTCCAATTGTGTGCCATTACGAATATCTATACCTGTTGGGCATACCTTCACACAAGCAGCACAATCAACGCAATCTCCAGCATTTTGCTCTTGATTTTTCTTAAATTTCTCTCTTGGCTCGCCTCTTTTGTAATCGTAAGCAACAACCAATGTATTTTTATCAATTAACACAGATTGTAACCTTCCGTAAGGGCAAACATAAACACAAGCTTGCTCTCTAAACCAAGAATAAACGAAATAAAATACTCCCGTATTCCCTACAACCGCTACAAACACTCCTATATGAGCAAGTGGACCATCGGTCATCATCAGCAAGACATTATCAACGCCGATGATATAAGACAGTACCAAATTACTGATTAAGAATGAAATAAATAAGAATATACTATGTTTGGCAAACTTTTTAATAAATTTATTACCGTTCATGGGAGAATTATTTAATTCCTTTTGCTGATGATAATCTCCTTCAATCCAATATTCAATTTTACGGAATACCATTTCCATAAATATCGTTTGCGGGCATGCCCACCCACACCATATTCTACCATAAATAGTAGTAAACAACACCACAAAAATCACTAAAGCTAAAAAGCTAAGAGCAAGAATATGAAAATCTTGTGGCCAGAATACAGCCCCAAAGATTATAAATTTTCTTTGTAATACATCAAGTAGTACAAAAGGATTGTTATTTATCTTAATGAAAGGCAATCCAAACATTATTGCAAGAAGAATAACGGCAACAATCACCCTCCATCTATGATATTTACCTGCAGGCTTTTTGGGATAAACCCAAACACGCTTGCCTTTGTTATCATAATGGCTAACCCTATCCCTAAAATCAAGACCAGTATCGGTAATTAATTTCGCTTTCTTTTTATTGGGATTGGAATCATTAAGAGTATTTAACTCCTTAAATGGCTTTTCCATAATATCAATTATTTACCTTCCCAAACATCTCCTTGCGGAGCTTTTGCGTTTGGTGGGTTTGAACCTTGTAAAGTTAATATAAAACTAGCAACTTCTTGAATTTGTTCAGGAGACAGCAAAGGTTTCCACGAAATCATACCTTTTTCTGGCACCCCGTTAATAATAGTTTTCATTACGTGTTCTATGTCTCCCCCATGTAACCAATTTTTATCTGTTAAATTTGGACCAATACCTCCTTCGCATACCGGTCCATGGCAAGAAGCACAGTTAGCCTTGTAAGTTTTCTCGCCAGCAGATATAGCCTTAGGGTCGCTAACAGCTACATATTGTACATTATCCCATATTTTCTTTAAAGCATCTACTTTTGCATTAGCATCATTACCAGAAGATTGGTATTCAGCTAAATATTCATCTATCTGATCGCCGCCTATTCCAGCAACATGGTAATAAAAAATATACCCAACACTCCATACAATCAAGATAATGAACATAGATGTCCACCAACTTGGTAGTGGATTGTCATATTCGTGAATGCCATCATAATTATGATCTAATAGTTTGTCTTCAACTTTTGACATATTTTAATTTTCTCCATTTTTTGATTTACTCTCATCATCTTCAAGCGGTAGATTACTAATATAATCTACCGTTGATTTTTTCATTTTGTAAGCAAAGATTACAACACCAATAAATACAGCCATAAATATTAGCATTGCTAATATTGGAAATATTGCAAAATGTTCTAAATTGCTATATAAATGTTTAAACATATTATTTAGTTACCGCTTGTAAATTTAAGTTAGCTTGCCCATCGTTCTTAGCTTTAATATCTGTTCCTAATCGTTGTAAATATGCAGTTAAGGCTATAATTTCCTTAGTATGCTCTACTTTGATATTAGAATTTTTAAGATCCAAAGCTATATCTTTTGCTTGTGTAATAACATCTTGTTCCGCAACATCTGCATAACCTACTGGATATGGCACTCCTAAGAATTGCATAGCTTTAATTTTGTTAGAAATAATTTTTATGTCATAATTATCACTAATAAGCCATGGATAGCGAGGCATAATTGAGCCCGGAGAAATAGATTGAGGGTCGTACATATGCTGATAATGCCAAGCGTTTGGGTATTTACCCCCTACTCTATGCAAATCTGGTCCTGTTCTTTTAGAACCCCATTGGAAAGGATGATCGTAGACAAATTCACCCGATTTTGAGTACTCCCCATATCTTTCTGTTTCTGAACGGAATGGTCTAATGAGCTGTGAGTGGCAAGTATAGCAACCTTCTCTTACATATATGTCTCTTCCTATTAATTCTAATGGAGTATAAGGCTTTACGCTTGGGATAGTAGGAACATTCGATTTAATAATTTGCATTGGCACTATTTCTAAAAAGCCGCCAAGTGCCACAGCAACAAAAGAAGCAATAGTAAATTGAACGGGCTTTCCTTCAAGCCATTTATGCCCAATTTTTTCTTTAAATTCTTTAGGTAAAGCCGCAGCTTGCGCTTGTTCGTTTGCAACAAAATTACCAGCTAAGGCAGTTCTTGTTAAATTATATACCATTAATAAGGCGCCAGTAAGAAACAAGCTACCACCAATAGAACGTATAATATACATCGGAACTAACGGAGCTACAGTTTCTAAGAAGTTTTTGTATAACAAAAATCCATCCGGAGAGAATTGTTTCCACATTAACCCTTGAGTAACACCTGCCCAATACATAGGCACAACATATAAGATTATACCCAAGAAACCAATCCAGAAGTGCCAGTTAGCTAACTTTTTGCTATAAAGTTGAGTATTCCATAGCTTAGGTACTATCCAATATAAAATACCAAAACCTAAAAATCCATTCCACCCTAAAGCGCCAACGTGAACGTGAGCAATCGTCCAATCAGTAAAGTGAGATAAAGCATTTACACTTTTAACCGAAAGCATAGAGCCCTCAAAAGTTGCCATACCATAAGCTGTAACAGCAACAACCATAAATTTCAAGATAGGGTCTTCTCTAACTTTGTCCCACGCACCACGTAAAATTAATAAACCATTTAACGTACCACCCCAAGACGGCGCCAACAACATTACAGAAAACACTGTACCTAATGATTGCGTCCAATCTGGTAATGAAGAATATAATAAGTGGTGAGGTCCTGCCCACATATATAAAAATATAAGTGACCAGAAGTGAATTATTGATAGACGATAAGAATATACTGGCCTATCAGCAGCCTTTGGCATAAAGTAATACATTAAGCCTAAATAAGGAGTAGTCAATACAAAGGCTACGGCATTATGCCCGTACCACCATTGCACTAAGGCATCTTGAACGCCCGCAAATAAGCTATAGCTATGTATCCAATTATACGGAACAGCAAATGAGTTTACCACGTGCAATAAAGCAACGGCAACCCAAGAGCCCAAGTAAAACCATATAGCTACATACATGTGTCGCTCACGCCTTTTTACGATTGTCATAATCATATTTAGCCCAAAAATCAGCCATATCACAGTTATAGCAATATCAAAGGGCCATTCTAATTCAGCATATTCTTTGCTTGTAGTAATACCCAACGGCAAGGTTATAACAGCGCCAAGTATGATAAGCTGCCACCCCCAGAAATGTATTTTACTAAGAGTATCGCTCCACATACGAGCTTTTAATAAGCGTTGCATCGAATAATATACCCCGAGGAAAATAATATTTCCAACGAAAGCAAATATTGCCGCATTAGTGTGTAGTGGTCTTAATCGACCGAATGATATGTACGGAATTCCAAAATCTAAAAATGGAAAGACCTTAGGCACATAAAGTTGAATAGCAATAATCAAACCAACAAGGAAAGCAATAACTCCATAAACAACGGCAGCAATTGTAAAATTCTTTACTATTGCATTATCGTAGCTAAAAGTTTCCAAGTTTTGATTACTTTGAATTTTAGAGTCAGTTTGGCTCATTAATCATCCCTTAATATATAGTTAAATATTCTTATCTTTTATATCATCTTTTAAAATTCTCAACGAAGGAGAATAGGTATCTTTAAACTGATTATTCTTAACCGCCCAAAGAAAAAGGACTAAAAATATTGTTGCCACAATCAAGCTGGCTACTATTAATAAAATTAATATCGACATAGCATTAGCCACCATCAAAAAATTAACTTGTTACATCTAAAGCAATAACTCTCGGCAATATTGGCATTTAGATTTGCGAAATTTAAACATATTTCAATTAATAACAAAAAGAAAAATATATCGCAGCTCAATGCTTTTATTGGCCCTTCCTAAGTCGTTGCAAATTAAGGGAAAACAATACTATAATTTTTGACGGTATGAATAGATTTTTATTCGTAATACTGTCAAGGCTATTATACTTACTGAACTTATCGGCATTAGGATTGCAGCGATAAGTGGAGATAGCTCGCCTGTTAGAGCATACGACAATCCTATTACATTATACAAAAAGGATATGAAAAAACTTATTTTAATTGTCTTTTTTGAGTATACTGACAATTTAAGAAAACTATTTAATTTATTCAAGCTATCTGCTTGTAGTATACCATCTGAGCCGGGAGTAAAGTTAGCGGTATCTTCTGTAATAGCAATGCCTATATCTGCTTGTTGTAAAGCACCTAAATCATTTAAGCCATCGCCAATCATAAGAACTTTTTCGCCCGATTCTTTTAATCTTTTAATCTCATTTATTTTATCTTCTGGTAATTGATTAAATTTTAAATCGCACTGATTTCCAGTTAGATTCAGCAAATTTTCACTATCAGAATCATTATCGCCTGAAATAACTAATAATTTAAACCTATTCTTTAAATCGGAAAATATCTTAGACAAGCCTTCTCTAAATTTCGATGAAACTGCGTAATACCCAATAAATTGACCATCTATAGATATAAATACAGCAGATTCATTTAAAAAATTACCTTGAGAAGTCGTTTTCTGTGTAGAAATAAGGCTATCTATCCATTTTTTACTACCGACTCTAATAGTATGACCTTGCACTATAGCCTCGATACCTAAGCCAACATATTCATCATAAGAATCAATATGTACCGTATCAGCTTCTATACTATGTGCAACTATCCTACTTAGCGGATGCGTAGAATTAGAAACTGTAGATTTAATTAATTGCCTTTCAAAATCACTAAGCTCACTGCCAATAAACCTAATATCTTTTTCGCTGTGATAAGTCAAAGTGCCCGTTTTATCAAAAACAATACTCGTAATCTCTGATAACTTTTCAATAACCCGCGTATTTTTAAGATATAACTTATTTTTGGAATACACTCTCAAAGTAGTACCTAAAGTAAACGGCACTGTTAAAGCTAAGGCACAAGGGCACGCAATAATTAAAACGGCGGTAAGAGCGTGGAAAGCCTTATCTAAACTATACGGTAACCAAACAAAAAAGCCAAGCATAGCTATAGCAATAATTATCAATGTAAAATATGCCGATATTTTATTAGTTATTGTTTCAAAACTATTAATATATTTCTTTTCAAAGGTATTTCTATTCCATAGTTCTGTAAGATAGCTTTGCTTGAAATTTTTAACTGTCTCGATAATAATAGCTCCTCCAGTTTGCTTCCCACCGGCAAAAATTCTATCTCCATAATCTACATGTATGGGACGAGCTTCGCCCGTTACAAAACTATAATCTATTTCTGCGTTGCCACTAATCAAAATGGAATCTGCTGGAATAATTTCGGAGCTTCTAACTTTAATTCTATCTCCTACCGACAAATCAATTACAGGTAGGTGCTTTTCAATTCCATCTTTAATTTTAATAACTGATAATGGAAAATATGATTTATAATTTCTATCAAAAGATAAATTATGATATGTCTTTTGCTGAAAGAGCTTCCCAGAAAGCATAAAAAATATTAAACCTGCTAAGGTATCGACGTAGCCGGGTCCATGTCCAGCATAAATATCCCAAATACTTCGCACAAACATCGCTACAATACCTAAGGCAATTGGAATATCGATGCTTATCATCTTCATTTTTAAGCTAGTGTACGATGATTTAAAATAATCCGATGCTGCATACATTATTAAAAAGGCAAAAAATATATTTAGCCATTCAAAGAATTGTTTAAGCTCTATCTCTATATTACCACCAGATAAATACTCTGGCAAAGCTAACATCATAACATTGCCAAAAGAAAAAGCAGCAATGCCAAGCTTGATATACAAAGCTCTGCTATCATCTCTTTTTTTGCTATCTTCTGTATCAGCAATATTAAGTTGTGGGCGGTAACCAATAGCAGTAAGCTGTTCAACAATAGCTCTCAAAGAAGTGTTTGTATTATTGAATGTTATTGAAACTTCCTTCCGGAGGAAGTCTACTTTTGATTCGAGGATATTGTTGTTGAGTTTAGATATATTTTCTAATAAATATAAGCAAGCACTACAAATAATTTGCGGCAAATATAAAGTAACCTTAGATTTATCGTTTATAGTAAAATCTAATAAATTAGATTTTATTCTTTCATCATCAAGGAATTCAAATTCACCGTTACTAAACTTTGATTGAGTTTTGCCATCTAAACCAATCTCATCGTATAGCCTTTTTAATTCTTCGTCGTTGAGTAATTGGTATACTGTTTTGCAACCGTTGCAGCAAAACACTTTTTCTTTGATACTAATAGAACTATCAGGGCAAATATCCCCACAATGGGTACAAGTAAGCCTATTATTATCTCCACCCATCTTAATTCACTAATTCTGAAATATTTTTTATTAATTCATTAGATTTCTCTATGGTATCGGCTTCGGCTATTATTCTAATAATAGGTTCAGTATTTGATTTTCTAATTTGTATCCAACAATCTTCAAAATCAATTCTAATACCATCTTCAAAGTTAATCTTTTCGCCCTTATAGATATTTTTTAACAATACTTCTATTGCGGTAAAGTCGCCTGTAAATGATTGTTTAGTCTTAACCATTATTTTTTTTGGATAACTACTTACTAATTGAGAAAGTAGCATGTCTTGTTGGGCTAAGTTTTTTAGTAATAAGACAATTCCGGCAAGTGCATCTCTTCCATAGTGCAGTTCTGGGAATATTACCCCTCCACTACCTTCCCCGCCAATAATAGCTTCATTTTCTATCATCTTCTGGACAACATTTATCTCGCCTACAGGCGACCTTAATACTTCACTATCATATTTCATTGCAATTAGTTCCGCTACTGATGTAGTTGATAAATTTACTACTGCCGTACCCTGCTTAGTGGATAAGACCGCATCGATAGCTATACAAATTGTCATTTCTTCGCCAATGTTATCGCCATTCTCATCTATCAATACTAATCTATCAGCATCGGGGTCTACTGCAACGCCAATATCTAAATTATGTTCTTTAACAAAAGTAGATAACTCTAATAGATTTTGTGGTAAAGGCTCTGGCATATGAGGGAAAATTCCATTATTTTCGCAATATAGTGGCGTAACTTTACAATTCAATCTTTCTAAAAGATTAGGAACAATTATTGAACCCGAGCTATTTACAGCATCAATCGCAACCGAGAATTTTCGTTCTTTGATTGTATTTATATATGGTTTAATAATTTCCGAGTCTAATACCTTATCAATATGATAATCTATCATATCTTCACAAACAATAATTGCGGCAGGTTTTGCAGCTAATTTATAAGCAGTATCTAAATACGACCACAGTTTTTTATTTTCACTACTGTCAAAGAATATACCTTTTTCATTAATAAACTTAAGACCATTCCACTCTTTTGGATTGTGTGAAGCCGTAATAGATATCCCAGCATCACAAGCAAATCTCTCAACAGCTAATTGCACAGTAGGAGTAGGTACTATTCCTAACAAAATAACTTCCACCCCTAATTCAGAAAGAGAATCTTTTACAATTTTCTCAATTTGAATGCCTGAAGGTCTTCCGTCTCTACCAACAGCTACTTTACCGTTTTTAATTGTTTGTGATAGAGCGTTTATATAATTTTTTAAAATATCAGCAGTTAATAAATCTTCAGTTATACGCAATCCTGATATTGAACTAATTATAGGCATAATTTAAAATAATTCCTTGAATTAATTGTTTAATATTATAATTATTATAAGTAGATATTAGTATGACAAAATATTTGAATAACCCTATACTACAATTGCTAATGCGTTTAATAATCGGTTTTATTTTCTTAGCATTTGGTGCAAGCAAATTAGGTATATCTGAAAAATTTGCCAGCGATATAGCTAAGTATGCTATTATGCCGGAATTTTCTTTAAATTTAATATCAATTATTCTACCATGGGTAGAAATTGTTATTGGAATTTTATTAATATTAGGAGTTCGCTTAAGAGCAAACGCTTTAATAGCAACAACGCTTATGGTATTATTTATTTGTTTTGTCTCTTTTGCGATGATTATGGGCTACGATATAAATTGTGGTTGCTCCAGCACTAACCCACAAAAAGTAGGATTCCCCAAATTATTAGAAAATAGTGGTTTACTATTGCTGTCAATATTAATATATATGTTCCCTAACAAGAAGTTTACATTAGAAGAATTTATAATAAATTCAACAAATGAGCCCAAAATATAACTTTATTAATGACCTTATAAACTCACTGTATAATTTTGCTATACCGCATCTTTGTTTAATGTGTAAGGATGCAATTTCAGACCAAGTCTCTATCCCTTCTAAGTATATATGTTATAAATGTTTTATTAACTTGGAATTAGCTCCCACCTACCAACATTTACTGAACGAAATAATTGTATTTGTTGGCAAAGAACAAGTATTTATTGACAAAGCATTTGCTTTATACTCTAAGAATAATCATTATAATTTATTTGATGCTATTTATTCACTAAAGTATTATGGTAAAAGAGGAATTGGCAACGAACTTGGAATATTATTATGGAAAAAAATTAGAATGGAGTCAGATATGCAATATGATTATCTTTTGCCAGTTCCAATACATAGTGCAAGAAAGCGAGAACGAGGATATAACCAAAGTGAACATATTTGCAAGGGCTTGAGCAGAGCATCGGGTATACCATACCAATTTAGTATATTAAAAAGAATAAAATACACAAAATCTCAAACAAGATTACATTTAGAAGAAAGAAAAACTAATGTAGAGAATATATTTAAGGCATTAGATAAGGGGAGTGTTCTTGGTAAAAATATTTTAGTAGTTGATGATGTTTTGACCACTGGCTCTACACTTAATAGCATAGCGAAACTGTTGAAGTCTACTGGAGCTAATACTGTAGATGTAGCAACTCTTATAAAAGCATAGCATAAAAATAAGTTGCCCTATATTAATCACCATATAGTAATTTAATATAGGGCACAATTCTAAAAGCTAAGTATATGCTACTTACCTTCCATTAAAGTAACTATAAAGACATTCAACCCATCTACTACTTTAGCTTTACCTATCATCATAACTTTGCTATTATTTGCATAACTAGCTAAGTTTTTTGATGCTAAGCTACCATCGGCATTATACACAAAGTATATTTCATTAGCAGATTTAACAGCAAGTATTTCACCTTTAGCAACTAATTGCTTTGCTAAATCCTTTGTAAGTTTTCTGTGATTACCTGTCATTAAATCGCTTATAACAATAATTTCACCTTCTAATGGCTTTTTAGAATAATCTACTGCCGAAGAAGAGCTTGAAGCATCTGGTTCAGCTTTCACAGTATCGGAGTTAGCCGTAGTAACTGTTTCAGTAGCTGCAGTATCAGATTGACTATCTCCATCCTCTACTAAAGCGTCGAAATTATCAGTAGCTTCTTGGTTGACTTCTTGTTCCTTTTTTACTTCCTCAGGATTTTTATTATCACACGAGTTAATAGTAATCGCTAATGACAATAAAATAAGAATAAGATATTTATACATTTTTTAAATTTCCGTAATTACATTGATTCGATTATAGTGGCAATAATAATATTAATACCATTAACTTTCTTAGTCTTGCCGACTATGCCGACTGTCGCATTATTAGCATAGCTTGCTAATTTTTTACCAGCAAAAGAACCATCTTCGTTGTATACAAAATATATTGTTTTTCCAGATTTGAATACAATTGGGTTTCCTTTTTCAGCTAATTCCTTAGCTTGATCTTTAGTAATAGTGCCTTTGCCGCCAATTACTATGTCATTCAAACTCACTACCTGACCTTTGATAGGTTTAGGTGACTTTTTAGTTTGAGCAGACAAATCAACTGAAGAAACGACAGTAAACATAACTGCCAATACCATCAAGATTCCAAAGAATTTAGTCATAATGTTTATTCCTAATTATTTAGATGATGAATTATTTTTAGATATTTTTGCATAAGGAACGTCAGCAGTCTTTTGGTAAGAAATTTGAACTTCTACATATCTATTTGGAGCAGTTCCTTGTAAATAACTTGCACCATTTTTCTTTACCATAACTTTTGCATAATTGTAGCGAGTTTGTCCTGCTTCGTATTTACGAACATAAAATACTATGTTTTTAGCTGAATTAATAGCAGCTAAGTCTTCTACTCTTTCAGTGTACTTAGTATCACGGTCGCCAGCATTCATAGCCTTAGAGTCAAATAAAGCACTTAAAGAATCTGCTTGGAAAGTATCAGCAAACATTTGAACAGTTTGTGGAGCGTTTGCATAGCTATATGGAGCTTTAGTAGCAGAGCCAAAAGTCAATTTGCCATCTTTTGTATAAAGAGCTAAATCCCATTCTGCGCTATTAGCAATAGTATATGTACGAGGAGCATTGTCTGGCATTGGAGAGAACATACGAAGTCCGCTGCCTAAATCTGATGCTGATTCATAAACACGAATTAAGGCATCGTTATTACTTAATTCAAAACGAGTTGCAGGCGACCATTCGATGCTAGAGATAGTACTGATAGAATCGTTAGTATAACGAGCGACTATTTCAAATTTATAAATTGTACCTTCTGATAAATTTGTAAATTGAGCTTCGCTTTCGCCTTTGTTTAAAAATACTGGAGCGAATGTACCGGGTGTCATTACAACTTGATAATCTTTGAATAAAGTATTTGTTTCTGATGGAGAAGCATCAAATTTGATAGCTATTGTTTCATTGTTAATAGAAGTGGCCATTAAATTAGAAACTGGGAGTGGCTTTGGCTCCGTACCAGGAGTGTTTGGATTTGTGCTGTTTTCTGTACAAGAATTAAGCACCACCGAAAAAGCGAATGCCATAATGGCAAATAATTTAAGTTTTTTTAACATATAAATGCTCCTAAAAAATATAAAAAAATAAGAATAATCATTTTAATACGATTTGTTTAATAATATATTATTAAACTTTACAAGCCAATGCTAATTCTTTTGCTAACGAAGCTGTTAGTTGCTGTCTATTGAATAAATTTATAAAATCCTTATTAGGCTTTGGCAAATCATTAGTTTTCCACAAATCATATATCTTTAGAATTTCTTCTGTTATTTGTTTAATATCATCGGGGTCAGTTACAAATGCAAGCCCACTTTCAGAAGCAAGCTGCCTCATACTTCCAATAGGGGCATTTATCAGAATTGGCTTTCCCGCACCTATATACTCATATAACTTACCCGGTGTTCTAACGGTATCTTTCATCATCAACCATAAAACATCTGACTCTAATAGATGACGAATAGATTCGCTATGAGTAACATAATCATATAGCTTACAATTTTGTTCTAGTTTCAGTTTAGATATTAGTTTGGTATGCGAAGGTCTCATCAGTCCAACAAAGCGTATTTCTATCTTATCTTTTATTTCAGGTTTTACTTTTATAGCTTCAGATAATGCTTTTAAAAAATATTTAGGAGTTCTATCATCTTGGAACATACCCGAATGAGTTATTACTAATTTCTCTTTTACTTTGTCTACCGCTCCAACCTTATCAAAGTCTTCCTTATCATAGCCATGAGTTATTATTGAAATATCTAAGTGGTTTAGAAACTTATATCTCTTTAATAAAGTTTCTTTTGCAGTTCTAGTAATAACAATTATTCTATTAGCATGAACTAAAATCTCGTGTTCTAATTGTTCATTCCTATTTTTATGGTAGGGGGTAGGGAAAAAATTAAATTTATTATCCACCCATAAATCCCTATAATCAACAACAAATGGTATATCAAACTTCTTAGACAGCTCCAAAGCAACAAGAAAATCAGTATACGGGGGTGCAGTGGCATAAATAACATCAATTTTATGTTCTTTAATTATTTTTTCGCCTAAAGCAATTGCTTGCTTTTTCCATTTAGCCTTAGAATCAGGTATATTAACGAAAGAAAGAAGATAGCGTCCTATATTCTGTAAGTATAAATTATAATATGTACTTTTTGTTCTATTTTTATTTTTATTTTTTGATTCGGTTCTATATATTAATACATCATCGCCAAGCTCATTTAACATTTCGTCATCATAAGCAAAGTAATGATTAGGTTCAACGGACAAAATTATAGGCTTCCAATTATATTCAGGCAAATATTTAGAGAATTTGAGAGTTCTTTGCACGCCACTAAGCCCCATTGGGGGATAGTAATAAGAAATAAAAAGAACGCTACGTTTCTCGATAGCTTCAGTATCAGACATCACTTAATTCGGACCTTATATTACTGCAATTTCGTCTGGTGCGGCAAGCAACAACTCTCCACCATAATTCTTGACTAACATTACTTGCTCGCTTCTAATGCCAAATTTATCTGACGCATAAATACCGGGTTCAATACCAAGTATAGCATCTTCGGGTACTATTTCATGATTTAAATAATTAGATATTAAAGGGCTTTCTATGGCTGCAATACCAATGCCATGCCCCGATGTGTGCTTAAAGCTATCACCAAAGCCATCATTTTTAATAATATTTCTTACAATATGGTCCAAGTGCTTACCATTCATCCCAGGTCTTACTTCGGCAAGAGCTGCGTTTTGTGCTTTACGGATAGTTTGGTACATAGCCTTTTGCTCTTTAGATACTTTGCCCATAGAAATAGTTCTAGAAATATCACTCCCAAAACCATTGATACGTGCACCATAATCTACGATAATTAGATCATTCTTTTTAATTTTTTTATCAGATGGGTTACCAAAGACTAAAGATCCTCTGTTACCACTCACAACAATTATTTCAGAGGTATCACCTTCTGAACCAAACTTTCGTGCTTGATAACCAATTTCAGTAGCAACATCAATTTCAGTCATACCGGGCTTGATGAAGCTAAGCAAATATTCATAAACTTTATTAGAAATTTCTAATGATTTTTTAATATAGCTTATTTCTTCTGGACCTTTCGTTTGCATAAATCGCGTAACCATATTGGTTGCTGGTTTAAATTTTACAGGTCTAATAATATTACGTATTTCTACAGCCTCGGCATACGGCATATACTCTGCTTCAAACGCAATAGATTGAATATCCTTTAATATCTCTGAATTAGCAATATAATTCCAAGGGTCTCTTGTAATATGAGTATGCAAATTAGGCAAATTAAACAATTCAGTTTTGATCTGATCTTCATATCTATCGTCAGTAATAAAGTGAACTTCATTTTCGTGGACAAATACTAGGGCATTTAAACCCGAAAAATTCGTAATATATCTAATATTTGAAATATTAACAATACAGATACTTTCAACCTTTTGATCTTCTAGTTGAAATCTAATTTGCTGAAGCCTTCTATCAATAATTTTTGGATATATAATATCATCCTTAATAGAACTTTGTTTAGAAATATCATCAGTTGATTTAGTTGATTTTTTTGCCATAATTTTAGACCTTCCTTTATCTAACTTTAAACGTAATAATTAGGCGATTCTTGAGTAATACTCACGTTATGCGGGTGAGATTCTCTTAATCCAGCATTAGTAATTCTGTTAAATTTTGTTTTTGTTTTCATTTCATCAATTGTTTTGCAACCACAATATCCCATAGCTGCCCTTAACCCACCAACTAATTGATAAATTGTATCGCTTACAGCACCTTTGAAAGGAATTCTACCTTCAATACCTTCAGGCACATATTTACTAATCTCGTCTTCTACATCTTGGAAATATCTGTCTGCACTTCCTTGTTTCATTGCACCTTCAGACCCCATTCCTCTGTATATTTTATATGCTCTTCTTTCGTAAATAATTCTCTCTCCAGGGCTTTCTTCGTGCCCAGCAAATAAATTACCAATCATAACCGAATCAGCCCCAGCAGCAATAGCCTTAGCTATATCACCAGTTTGCTTTACGCCACCATCAGCAATTACAGGAATATTATATTTTGAAGTTTCTTCTACTACATTAATTATAGCTGATAATTGAGGAACACCCACTCCTGCAATAATTCTTGTAGTACAAATAGAGCCCGGTCCAATGCCAATTTTCACAGCATCAACCCCAGAATCAATAAGAGCTTTAGCAGCCTCACCAGTAGCAATATTGCCACCAATTAAAGATATATTTGAGTATTTTTCTCTAATTTTTGCCACCATCTTCAGAACACCAATATGATGACCGTGAGCAGTATCTACAAATATTGCATCAACCCCAGCAGCAACAAGAGCGTCCACTCTCTCCATAGTATCATAAGCAATTCCGACCGCCGCGCTTACACGTAAACGACCTAATTCATCTTTGCATGAATACGGGTGCTTTTTCTTTTTTTGAATATCTTTAAAAGTAATTAAGCCTTTCAACTTATTATTTTCATCAACTACTGGTAACTTCTCTATTCTATAATTTTGTAGAACCTTTTCAGCATCATCTAAAGTAGACCCTTCAGGTAATGTTATTAGCCCATCATTTGTCATTATTTCCGAGATTAATTGGTTTTTATTTGGCTTAAAACGCAAATCTCTATTAGTAATAATGCCTATTAGAGTCATATTTTCATCTACAACGGGAATACCAGAAATATGGTATTTAGCCATTAATTCTAAAGCATCAGCAACGTTTTTACTTTTAGTTAAAGTGATAGGATTTTTGATCATGCCACTTTCGCTTCGTTTTACTTTGTCTACTTCGGCAGCTTGAGCTGCAATAGACAAATTTTTATGTATCACTCCAATACCACCTTCACGTGCAATAGCAATCGCCATTTGCGCATCGGTTACAGTATCCATAGCAGCGGAAACTAATGGTATGTTTAGAGAAATATTTTTTGTTAGTCTTGTAGAAACATTAGTTTCTCTTGGTAAAACTTCTGAGTACGCTGGTATCAACAATACATCATCGTAAGTAATACCCTCGAATGCAATTTTAGGATGATTCATAATAATACTTTGTAAAGGGGCAAAATGCCCCTTAATTATTTTGAAATAATTTTTTTACAATACTCTTCAAATTCAATTTCACTTCTTAATTTCATAAACTCATTAGAGTTTTGCTCTAAATTATGAAGTTTTTGTGTTAATGTATCAATATTTTTATTTAAATCTTCGACTTTGAGAGTATTTTCATCAAAAGCCTTTTCAACTAATATAGATACTTTATTATTTAATACTTCTATAAAGCCTGAACTTGAAATAAATCGTTTATTCCCTTCCTTTTTATCATCAATTTTAATTATTCCTCTATCTAATCCAGACACAATAGGTGCGTGATTAAATAAAATCTCAAATGGTGATAGTATGCCGGGTACATTAACCAAATCAGCCTCTCCAGAATAAAGAGTCTGATTTGGTGTAATAATATCTACTTTTAATTTTTTTTCTGCCATTTTATTAAATCTAATATTAATTAGAGTTTTTTAACTATTTATTCTTTTTCCAAGCATCAAATACTTCGTCAATTGTTCCTTTGTAAGCAAATTCACCTTCAGGAATCTCATCGCATTCACCATTGATAATAGCCTTAAAACCAGCAATAGTATCTGCAATCTTAACATACTTACCTGCATAGCCTGTAAATTGTTCAGCAACGGAGAAAGGCTGCGAGAAGAATCTTTGAATTTTTCTTGCTCTGTGCACTGTTAATTTATCTTCATCAGACAATTCATCCATACCTAAGATATTAATAATATCTTGTAAATCCTTGTATGTTTGTAATATCCTAGTACATCTAATAGCTGTGTTATAGTGGTCGTCGCCAATCACTAATGGGTCTAATATTCTTGAACTTGAATCTAATGGATCTACCGCTGGATATATACCAAGTTCGGCAATTTGACGAGATAATACTGTTTTCGCATCTAAGTGCGAGAAAGTATTTGCTGGTGCAGGATCCGTTAAGTCATCTGCAGGTACATAAACAGCTTGAACAGAAGTAATAGAACCTTTGTTTGTAGAAGCAATTCTTTCTTGTAAAGTACCTAATTCTGTAGCCAATGTAGGTTGATAACCTACCGCAGACGGCATACGCCCTAAGAGTGCCGACACTTCAGAGCCTGCTTGAATAAAACGGAAAACATTATCAACGAACAAAAGAACGTCTCTACCTTCCATATCTCTAAAATATTCAGCTACTGTAAGAGCTGTTAAAGCTACTCTTGAACGCGCTCCAGGTGGTTCGTTCATTTGTCCGAACACTAAGGTGGTCTTGTCGATAACTCCAGATTCACTCATTTCTAAGTATAGGTCATTACCTTCACGAGTTCTTTCACCAACGCCCGCAAATACAGAGAAGCCCCCATGGTGCTTAGCAATATTGTGAATAAGCTCTTGAATAATTACTGTTTTACCTACACCAGCACCACCGAACAAACCAGTCTTACCACCTTTTGTAAAAGGCTGAATAAGATCAATAACCTTTATCCCTGTTTCAAACATTTCTTTGGTTGTAGAGAGGTCTTTAAACTCTGGTGCAGCTCTGTGAATTTGCAAGAAAGAATCAGTCTTGATAGGACCTTTACCATCAATTACATCACCTGTAACGTTTATCATTCTACCAAGTATATTAGGACCTACTGGGATGGATATAGGTTTGCCAGTATCTACAACTTTCATACCACGGACAAGCCCGTCTGTTGTATCCATTGCCACTGTTCTTACTCTATCTTCCCCTAAGTGTTGCTGAACCTCCACTACCAATTCAGATGCTTTTTTATCTTCGAGAGAGACTACCGGAATTTTCAATGCATTGTAAATAGGAGGAATTTTACCTTCAGGAAATTGCACGTCTACTACTGGACCGATTACCTGAATTATTACGCCTTCGTTCATACTCTAAACCTTAATATAAATTTTGAATTTTTCAATATCGACAAAAAATAAAGTGCAAAAGTAACTATTATTAATTATATAAGCAATAAGGAAAATAAATCTACACTTTAATAAATTATAAAAAATTAGTGTATTGACGTAAATTATTGAAAAGTATTTGCTATTAATGGTAATTTTAGACAACTTAACAACAAATCTATATAATTAGCAATAGCAATAGCAATAAAAATATTAAGCAATTAACTTAGCTTTGTATCATAAAGAGAGTAATTGTTTCATCTATGCCCCTTATTAACTTTGCTTTTTCTATTGCTTGGTTTTCGTATTTTCCGATTAGACAATATATATCTGCACTGTGCAATATATATTCTATGCCTATTATATAATCATTAATCTGAATATTAACATCTTGAAAAATAATAATAGAGTTGTATACTGATACTTGCTGATAATAAATGATACTGCCAGCATTTAAAAGTATTTCGATTAGTCTATTAGTTTCATTTGCTAATTTACTTAAATTATAGTCTGTCATTTCTAAAATCATAGGAGATTTCAATTTAATTTCTACGACTTGGTTATTATCTGATAATTTTAATATCTTAGTTCCAAGATTGCTGGGATTGAACGTATTTCTTACTATTACCGGAATATTAATATCTATCGCTGGTTTGACTGTATCAGGGTGAACAACTTTAGCACCAAAGTATGATAATTTGAGAACGTCGTCATAACTAATTTCGGGTATTGTCGTTGCTGTGGGTTTAATACGAGGGTCGGCGGTCATGATACCATCTACATCTGTCCAAATTTCTATTTCTTTAATTTTATAATGGCATTGAGTTAAACAATAAGCTATAATTGCTGCTGAATAATCGCTTCCACCTCTGCCAAGAGTAGTAATATTCCCAAATTCGTCAGAGGCAATAAATCCCTGCATTATATATATATAGCCAGAATTAAGTTTAAGATTTAAAAATTCTTTGCAACTCAATTTAAAATCTATCTTAGCGTTACAATGATTAGAATCTGTAATAATTAATTGCGGTGAATATAGTAATTCGCAGTTTTGACTATTCTTGATAAAATAATGATATAAAATAAGAGTAGAAAGCTGTTCGCCAAAGGAAAGAACGTTGTCTTTAATTTTATTTGTAATTTCGCTGATATAATTGATACCCGTAAGCAAATCAAAGAGTGTATCAAATTTTAAATTGATTTCTGAATATAATTTCTCATCATTAATTTGCAACTCTTCAATTGTTCTTATATGCTTGTCTTTTATCTGATTAAATATAACAATTGCATCTTTAAGATTATTTTCGGCAAGTTCTGATGCTTGTACAAGCATATCAGTTACTCCGCTCATGGCAGACGAAACAACTATCTTTACGTCGCTATCGCACTCAATAGCACGGCAATAGAGTTGGGAAATAGCCAAAGCACTACCAACAGACGTTCCTCCAAACTTCTGGATTGTAATATCCAATTTTATATTTCCACAAAAACTGACAAATGCTCTGCCTCTTTCAAATGAACCAATAAGTTCTCATCAACTAATAATTTAACTGACTCCATACAATCTTGAATAGACAAATCGTTTTTATAGGCAAAGTGCCATATATCTACTGGTGCTACCGATATCGACAAAGCTAACCACTGTTGGACAGTTAAGGCTTCCTTAGCAATATACCTTGATTTAGCTGAATCTACCAATAATACCGATTCTTTATCGGCTAAGTGCTGTGGAACGAAGTAATAGTTATCATTTTGCCTTAATTCGCAAATGGGGTAGCCTAAATAAGCACTATCCAAAAATCTATGAAATAAAGCTATACTTACATAATACGGTGGAAATAAGTCATCTGACCATAAGTCTGCCCAAATATTATTAGAGTGTAACTTAAGCCATTCAAAAAACTGTATTTCTCTTTCAGGTAGTTTAAACATTGTATCATTAGGGTATTCACTCTTGAACACCTCTGCTTGCTCTAACGTGAAATGTTTAAAATAATGTTCGGGTATTTCTAAAATAGAATTAATTGGTCTATTTTCCCTGCACCAACTAATGATTTCATTTGTATTCATTTTTTTTAATCAATTTTTAATTCAAAATAAAAGGGCCAATTCTTTCCAGTTACAATAAATGTTTTAGTTTCTGAATTATAAGCAATACCATTAAGCACTTCGGCTAATCTGCTACCTTCAAGCTCATTTCTAAGAAATGACAGATCGATTAATGTTTTAACAGCACCTGTCTTTTCATCAATAACTGCAATTTGATCTTTACCCCATATATTTGCATATATATCGCCATCAACGTATTCAATTTCGTTTAAGAATTTAAGTGGCTGTCCTTGATATAATACTTCTTTAATAGCTAAGGTATTAAAATTATCCTTGTCTTTATACCTTATCAAGTTCGTACCATCAGTCATAATTAGAGACTTGTCATTGCTTGTTAAGCCCCAGCCTTCGGAATCATAACAAAATGGAGTTTTTTGGTTAAATGTTTCTATATCAAAAGTCCAGCCAATCTTGTCCTGCCAAGTAAAATAATATATTTCATTATTAAATATAGTTAGCCCTTCGCCAAAATATTTAAAAGGAATACTTTTCTTTTTAAGCACTTCTCCAGTATTCCAATCAACCTTTCTAATACTAGATTGGCCTAATTGCCCTGTTGATTCGTAAATAAAGCCATTATACACATCAAGTCCTTGTGTAAAAGCTAATGAATCGTGTGGAAATTTCCTTACGATAGAAACATTATACATTTTCTGTTGCACAACATCAATGTCCTTTTTATTCTCCTTATTTGATTCTGCCAGATGTGTTTGGCTTTCACAAGAAAAGAGAAGTAGTATCCCTATGACTATATATAAGAATTTGCTTTTCATTATTTCATCTTATTAATAATAGAGGTTGTTGATTTGCCATCAACAAAATTAATTACAATTACTTGACCATTATTTTGAGTTACAATATCGTAGCCTACAATATCTTCGGCTACATAATCGCCCCCTTTAGTTAGTACATCGGGTATAATATTAGCAATTATATTAAAAGGTGTATCCTCAGAGAACAAACAAACGTAATCAACAGATTTTAGAGCATCTACAACTATAGCTCTATCGTGTTGATTATTGATAGGACGTAACTCCCCTTTTAATTTCTTTACCGAATCATCTGTATTAAGAGCAACAATTAGAATATCACCCAATTTTTTGCTTTCGTTTAAATAAGAAATGTGCCCAGTATGGACAATATCAAAGCAGCCATTAGTAAAAACAACCTTTTTACCTATAGCTTTCAATTCTTTTACAATTTCTACTAATAATTCTTGAGATACAAACATTGTATTATTCCTGCACACTATCAATTAGTTCTTCTATTTCGATAGATACTATTCCCGGCTTTTCAACAACAATACCTGAAGCAATGTTAGCTAAGACTGCGGCTTCACTAAAGCTTGCGTGACCTGAGATAGCCATAGAAAAAGTAGCGATAGCTGTATCGCCAGCACCAGATACATCTGATACTTTGCGAGCGTAAGTTGGCACAGATGAAATTGTTCCATCTTGCTCAAACAACATCATGCCTTCACTACCTAAAGTAATCAATACACTTTTACAGTCAAGTATATTTAACAATTTCGACCCCGCCTCAAGAATATCACTCTTGCTTTTCATAGGATTATCCAATGCCATTTGTGCTTCTTTGCGGTTAGGCTTAAACAGCGTTACGTTTTTATAAGCAAAAAAATTATCTTTCTTAGGGTCTACAAATATAGAAATATTGTTATCGTTTGCATATTTTATAATTTCTCCGATAAATTTCTCCGACAGTACTCCTTTATTATAATCCTCTAAAATTATCCCACTAATATTGTTGTTTCCTTTTATTGAATTCAAGATGAATTCTTCTCCCTTATTATCTATTGCTCTTCTTTCTTCTCTATCAATTCTTGCAATATGTTGATTATTCCCAATAATTCTTGTCTTTACTGTTGTTGGTCTATTTTTATCAGAATACAAACCATCAACTGCAATACCATAATTTTGGGCAATCTCCTTAAACAAGCGGCCTGAATTATCATCGCCAACCAAACCAAACAGCAATGGTTTAATGTTTAATGAACTTAAATTTTTGGCAACATTTGCAGCACCGCCCAAATGAAATGTTTCATCTTCAACATCAATCACTGGCACTGGCGCCTCGGGCGACACCCTTGACACTGTTCCCCAAAAGAACCTATCAAGCATCACATCGCCTATTACAGCAATATGCTTAGATTTAGCATTATTTATTATTTCTTTTGCTCTGTTCTGCTCTATATTTATCATTCTAATTCCAATAATACATCGTTCAAAAATATAGAAAAATCTTGAGAGCTCTCAGCACTTTTTAATACTAACTGAATTAATTCATCAGAATAAAAAATACTATTATCATAATTTTTATGATATGTAAAAGTTTTTTTCTTTAAATATTCATAAGCAGGATTATCACTATTGTAGCCCATTACTTTTTTAGCTACATTATCCTTGTCATGCTCGAATGGGAAATATTCTTTAAATTTTGCGTTATTGAGTATATGTTCAAAATCATACCAATTATTAGCAATCTTTTTTCTAATTAACTTAAGTAGTGGTGCTTGCGGATTAAACATTCCAGTAGCAATAAAACACTCATTTATACCAAAGTGAATATACACTCCTGAAGCTGTCTTTTTAAAATCATTTACGTCAATACGGTGCGGAAAGAATATACCAAGATTTGTTTTATATGGTTTTTTGTTGGGGCTAAATCTAATATCTCTATTGATTCTAAAAAGATTAAATTTTGGGTCCGCTACATAATCTAATTTTGAGGCGTAGAAGAGCTCTTTCATTGACTCTATAAAACTCTTCGACATAGTTTTAATTTCTTTTTCGTAGAAAGGGCGGTGCAAATCAAACCATTCCTTACTATTATTTTCAGATAACTCTTTAAAAAAATTATATATATCTGAATTAAAGCCGTTAAATTGATTCATAATCTATAAAACTTCATATTCGCTAATTAGTATATAGACGATATAATTGGTCTTATGTTTGCTTTACTATAAAGTAAGTAGAGAGAGTTAAATTATTTATACTCCCTCTGGCTTGAGTGAGCCGCCAGAGGGAATAGGCAAGTAGTACTATTTGTGAGCTTGCATACCCATATCAGCCCATTCATCATACGATGGACCGTATACTCCAGGTACACGCAAACCAGCTTGACGCATTAATATAGTTAATTGGGCACGGTGATGAATTTCGTGTTTTATACATATATCTAACACAGATGCTCTACTCCACTCATCTCCATACATATTTACTAATCCCGGCAACATATCATCAGTCCATTGAGTTTGAACAGCATCAACTAATTTTTCTGATAATAATTTATAAGTCGCAGCTATAAACGATGCTTCTTGTGGTATTTCCCCACTTACATTGCTACCCTCAACCTTTAAACCAGCATGTCCGGGCATCTCACCAATAGTTTGAACAATATGCCAAGCAATTCGCCCTAATGTTCTGTGTACATCAGTTACTTTTTGATTTAATGATTCATTGCTTAAAGCATCTAATATTTTTTGAGTAGCTTGACTTTCATTTTTCCAATCCGTGATAAATTCAGCGATACTATGGTACATAATATTTATTTCCTTACTTTTAATAAAAATAGATTAAATTTGTACTGAGAGTAGTATTAACTTAAAAATTATTTTGAAAAAACGAATCATATACGAGTGTAGTTCTTGCGGTGAAAAATCACCTAAATGGGCAGGAAAGTGTTCAAATTGTGGTAATTGGAATACTTTAGTAGAAACTATAGATGAGAGCTCAAAGCAGACTAATATTTCGAGTAAGGTATCTGGAAAAATATATAAATTATCAGAATTAGATACAAGTCCTGACTTTAGAATTAGCACCAACATAAAAGAATTAGATAGAGTCTTAGGTGGAGGAATCATACCAGGTTCCTTAGTATTAGTTGGGGGGGATCCAGGAATTGGTAAATCTACAATAATGCTTCAGATGTGTAGCAGCATACAAGATTTTGATACGATTTATATAACTGGTGAAGAATCACTTAAGCAGATAAAATATAGAACAAGCAGAATAAAAAATATTTCAGAATTATCAATTTCGGCTGAAACAGATATAGATATAATTGTTAATACTATAAAAAATTCAGGTGCAACAGTTGCTATCGTTGATTCTATACAGTCAGTTTATTCTTCAGAGATAGATTCCACAGCGGGGAGTATAACTCAAATTAGGGAATCAGCTATGAAACTTTTTAATTTAGCCAAAAAGGAAGGTATAGCAATTTTCTTGATTGGACACGTTACAAAAGATGGCTTTATAGCAGGACCAAAGATTTTAGAGCATACAGTAGATACCGTTCTACAATTTGAGGGCGAGAAGAATTATTCCTTTAGAATTTTGAGAGCTTTAAAAAACCGATTTGGCTCTACCAATGAGATTGGCATATTTGAAATGTCTGATTCTGGGCTAAATGAAGTTCAAAACCCATCAGAAATTTTTCTTTCCGGATTTAACAAAGAAGAAAGTGGTATCTCAGTTGTATCGGCTATTGAAGGTACAAGACCAATACTATTAGAAGCTCAAGCCTTGGTTGGTGCAACTGGCTATGGCACACCACAAAGAGTATCTAATGGATATGATGGACGACGCTTGCAAATGCTATTAGCTGTTATTGAAAAAAGGCTTGGGTTTCAATTGAAACAACAAGATGTATTTATTAATGTAGCGGGAGGATTGTATATAAATGACACTTCCATTGACTTGGGTATAGCTGTCGCTATTATTAGCTCATTTGCAGACAAAAGTATACCTCATAATACATTATTAATAGGCGAAATAGGCTTGACGGGCGAAGTAAGGTCTGTATCGAATATAGAGCAGAGAATTACAGAAGCAGAAAAGTTAGGCTTTGAAAAATGCATTATTCCAAAAATTAATTTTGATAAAATAGCAAAAGGTTTTGCTATTAATTTAATTGGTATAGATAAAATTTCAAGTGCTTTATCTCAATTATTATAAGATAATTGCTTTTTTTTCGTTACTTTTAACTTATATTATCAAGAAATTGAATTGTAATAAATATGTTAGATACATTATATAATTTTGAAGCGGATTCATTATTTGAATTAGTTCCAGCTTTGAATGGGAAATTCACTTACAATGAAGTGATGCAATTCGATATAAGCGAATATTATAAGAATTTTATTGCTACCGAATTAAAGTGGCGACTACTTGATTCTTTTATACCTTTTATTCAATGCAACAATATTTCATTAGATAATGATTTTGAAAAGACCTTGAATAATTTTTTTAATTATTCTAATAGATACGCACAATTTGATGGAGAAGAATTAAGAGAAATACTCAAAATTGCCGTTAATTTTAAGATACATTCTAACTTTAGACCTATAGAATTAATAAATTCACACTTCTTTACAAACAATTATATTTTATCTAAGAGCGAATTATACATTAAAAAAGATTACTTTATTGCCAACTCATTTGCTGGCGATATTACCAAGCAATTTTATAATAAATTTAGCAATTTCGACAACTTAACACCTATTAACAAAAGCGACTTGCGTAAATTTATCAGCACTTATACTTCATATTTATTAGAAAATCCAAGCAATCTAATCACACATCTTGAAAATATAAGGAGCTATTTAGCAGAATTTGCTTTAAAACTTAATACTTATCATTTATCTTCATTATTAAACGACTTAAATATTAGTTACCTAGCAGACAAATTCCGAATAGAATTTAAAGATGATTATGTACCAAACAACAATGATATATTACGATTAGTAGATAAAACTGAAGTTCTTGCTAATGATTTACTACAAGAAGATAATGGCTTTAATAATACAATTGAAGCCGATTACATACATTCATTTGAAGAAGAAGATTATAAAGATTCAGTTAGTAACTCTTTTATAGACCAAAATAATGATTTTAAATTACTTGACGATATCATTGAAGAAATTAGTATGAATACTAATGATAATGCTGACAGCAATATGGCAGAAGAACTTGCAAGTATGGAAGATGAAATAGTTGCAGATAGCCAAGAAATTTATGAATTAAATAACAACGATAATAATACAGCCATCACGACGCCTAACATTGAATTAAACACCAATTTCGAGCAACATGGCAACAACACAGACATTAAAACAGCAATAGACAGCGAGTTACAATCATTAATGGATATAATAAACTTATAATATGAATTTTGTAGATATAGCAAAAATACAAATAGCCTCTGGAAAGGGTGGCAATGGGCATATTAGCTTTAGAAAAGAAAAATATGTGCCAAAGGGCGGACCAGATGGAGGAAATGGAGGAAAAGGTGGCAGCGTCATTATCAAAGCAAACCCACATTTGAATACATTATTAGATTTTAAATATAAAAGACATTTTTTAGCTGAAGACGGCTTGCCCGGGGGCAAATCACGTAAATCTGGCAGAGACGGTAAAAATATAATAATCAAAGTTCCTCAAGGCACAGTAGTTAAAGATATTGAAGATAATATTTTATTTGATTTATCAGATATTGACAGCGAAGTAGTAATTGCTGAAGGTGGCAATGGCGGCTGGGGCAACTCTATGTTTGCAACCTCAACAAATCAAGCGCCACGCTTTGCTAACCCGGGTTTGCCAGGCACCGAGATGGATATTACTTTAGAACTAAAGCTTTTAGCCGATGTTGGCTTAGTAGGCTACCCTAACGTTGGGAAATCAACATTAATTTCAGTTTTATCAGCAGCCAAACCAAAGATAGCAGATTATCCATTTACTACTTTAGTACCTAATCTTGGCATAGTGAGTATAGAAGAAGGTAAGAATTTTACGGTAGCAGATATTCCGGGTCTTATAGAAGGGGCTTCGAGTGGTAAAGGATTAGGCATACAATTCTTAAGACACGTAGAAAGATGTAGAACTTTAGTTTTTTTAATAAGTGCAGATAGTGAAGACCCTAAGCAAGATTATAAAATACTTAGGAATGAATTAGAAAAATATAATCCCGAAATGGCTTATAAAAAACGTATTATATGCTTTAGTAAGACGGATATTGTAGACACAGATAGAATTAAAGAGTTAAAGAAAATTACTTTTAATGAAAAACTAACTCCAAAAATTTTAATTTCATCCGTGATGCATAGCAACACAAACGAACTAAAACAAGCTATGTGGCGAACATTAGAAGAACAAGAACAACAATAGATTATCCTTCATAAAAAAGGCTTGTATAAGAATGCAAGCCTTATTTTGTACAAATAACTCTAAATACAGGTATATTTTTTTCTAAGCAAAATCTTTCCTTATTAGTAATCGGATAGTCCCATTGCTCTCTATTTTCTAATATCTCTATTTTAAATTTCTGAAACTTGCTCAGTAATTTTAATTGATACTCATTAACATAATCTACATCAGTAGCTAATATTAATTGCCCATTTATTTGTAGCTTATCATAGCACATCTCAATAAATTCTAATCTAAAAGCTCTTCGTTTGAGATGTTTATTTTTGGGCCAAGGGTCTGGGAACAAATAAAATATTCTATCAATACTATTATTATCTATAAAATCTAATTTATTCACTACAGAGTACCAAATAGCCTTTGCGTTTTCTATTTCTTCGCCCTCAATTACCCCATTTATCCAATCTATCGTCTCTGTTCTTAATTCTATACCTAAGATATTATCATTTTTGTTTTGTATAGCATAGTTTAATAAGAATTTCCCTTTCCCACAACCAATATCCAGCACATTCACAGGCTTCCCATTTTTGAAAAACTGCTTCCAATTTTCAAATTGAATTAGCGGTGGATAACCATCTGGGAATTTAGGTAATTCATTTAGAGGAATATAATTTGTAGCAGAAACATGATGCCTTATTTTCATTCCAAATGGATATTTTTTAAAATCTATCATTCATTATTACCTTTTTCATAATCATTTTTAATTTTTTCAATTTCATCTCTTAATTTTGCTGCTTTTTCAAAGTCTAAAGCTTTAGCCGCTTCTTTCATTTGCATTACCATATCATTAATAAATTCTTTTAATTGCTCTTCATTCATATATTTAAATAAAGGTTCGGCGGCAGATTCAATTTTTTGCTTATCTAAATACTCTTGTCTCTTTTTAGTCCCAGATAATTGCGTATCCGCAATAGACGTACTTGATAGAATCTCTTCAATAGACTTATAAACTGTTTTTGGATTTATATTATGCTCAGTATTATATTCAATTTGTATTACTCTTCTTCTATTGGTTTCGTCTATTAAATGTTGCATCGATTTCGTAATTTTATCAGCATAAAGAATAACTAATCCTTCTGCATTACGAGCGGTTCTTCCAGCAACCTGCAGTAGAGATTTTTCGCTACGCAAAAAGCCCTCCTTATCAGCATCAAGCACAGCTACAAGCGATACTTCAGGCAAGTCCAAGCCTTCTCTTAATAAATTTACTCCAATTAAAACATCATATTGACCCAATCTTAAATCCCTTATTATTTCTACTCTTTCCAACGAATCTACATCGGAATGTATATAAGCAACTTTAATTCTTAGACCATTAAAATAATCAGCCAAATCTTCAGCCATACGCTTTGTAAGCGTAGTAACTAATACCCTTTCTTTTTTGTTAATCCTAATACGTATTTCTTCTAATAGATTATCTATTTGAGTTTTTATTGGTCTAACGCTTATAAGTGGGTCTAATAAACCAGTAGGGCGTATAACTTGCTCTACAACAATCCCTCCAGCTTGCTCTAATTCAAAGTCTGCTGGAGTAGCCGATACATATACGACTTGATTTTCCATAGACTGAAATTCGTCAAACCTTAAAGGTCTATTTTCTAATGCTGACGGCAATCTAAAGCCGTGTTCTACTAAAGCAGTTTTTCTTGCTCTATCGCCATTATACATAGCTCTTACTTGTGGCGTAGTTACATGGCTTTCATCTATTATCATTAAATAATCTTCTGGAAAAAAGTCTATAATTGTATTAGGGCGGTCGCCTGGCTTTCTGCCAGTAAGATGCATAGAATAGTTTTCAATACCCGAACAATATCCAACTTCCTTCATCATCTCCAAATCAAACTGAGTTCTTTGTTCTAATCGTTGTGCTTCTACAAATTTATCTTGCGCATAAAGTTCCTTAAGCCTCAATACTAATTCATTTTTTATATCTAACATCGCTCTTTGAAGTTGGTCTTCAGGCGTTACGAATAATTTAGCTGGATATAATATATAGTCTTTTCTTCTTTCTATCACCTTTCCCGTTTGGGCTTCAATCAAAGCTATTTTGTCGATTTCATCCCCAAACATCTCGACTCTAACTCCAAGCCTATCTTCATACGCTGGAATTATATCAATAATATCGCCCCTTACTCTAAATGTTCCGCGTTTAAACTCAAAATCATTACGTGAATAAAACATATCTGTTAGTTTTATTAGAAAATGCTGTCTTGAGATTCTCTGCCCTATGCTGATAGGGTACATAAAGCCTTCAAAGTCCTCTTTTTTACCTATAGAATATATACAAGAAACAGAGGCCACAACTATTACATCACGCCTCCCACTAACTAATGAACTAGTAGCCTTTAAACGCAATCTATCTATTTCATCATTAATTGCGAAATCCTTTTCAATATACGTATCACTTTTGACTATATACGCTTCAGGCTGGTAGTAGTCATAATAAGAAATAAAATATTCGACCGCATTATTAGGGAAGAATTGCTTAAATTCGCCGTACAATTGAGCTGCCAAAGTCTTATTAGGTGAAATAACCAGAACTGGTTTTTGAACATTTTGTATTACGTTCGACATCGTAAAGGTCTTACCACTACCCGTTACACCAAGTAGCACCTGATATTTATCATTTCTATTTAGTCCTTCAGTTAGTTCTTTAATCGCTCTCGGCTGATCGCCCGCTGGCTTATAGTTAGAAGATAATTCAAAAAGTCCCATTTTTCTAATTTTATTTTATAAGAAACCTATAAAAATAATCATTTTTTATGATTATTTATCTTTATATTTATAAAATGTAATGAATCTCAATATAAAATTATTAAATAATGATAGAAGCGAAGATATTAGAAACTATTTTAGTTGTAGACGATAATTTAGCAAATTTAGAAATAGCTATGACAATGCTTAGCGAAATTGGCTATGAAGTTGTAATTGCCTCTTCAGCTAAAGAAGCTTTAGAGTTATTAATTTATATTAGACCCGATTTAATATTGTTAGATATAATGATGCCCGGAATTGATGGGTTTGAGCTATGCAAAATAATCAAATCTAACAAAGAATTAAGCGGTATACCAATAGTTTTCTTGACGGCTCTAACTCAACCAGAAGATTTGGTAAAAGGGTTTGAATTAGGTGGAGCGGATTATATAACAAAGCCATTCGCTAAGGATATTCTTTTAACAAGAGTAAAGAATCAGTTAGAATTATTAAAAAAGAATAAAATAATCATTCAACAAAATAAAGACTTATTAAAGTTGAACAATGAAAAGAACGCTTTATTAGAGATTGCAGCACATGACCTCAAAAATCCGTTACAAGCAATATTAGGCTCCGCAGAATTAATAGAAAGACATTTAATAAACCAACATTTTGAAGCCAACACAGAATTATTACAGAATATTAAACACTCATCAAAAAAAGCAATTAGCATTATTATTGATCTACTTGATGTACAAGCAATCGAAGAAGGTAGAGTAAAGCTAAACTTAGCTTGCTTTGACGCGAGGGATATTGTATTAAATTCTTGTGAAGGATTTATGCAATTAGCTCACTCTAAGAATATTAAATTAATTTATGAAGAAGATGAGAATGAATGCCCAATTTATGTAGATAAAGGCAAGCTTTTAAGAGTTATAGATAATTTAATTTCCAATGCTATAAAATTTTCTTTACCCGATACAGAAATTAGAGTTCTTTGTAAGAGTATAAATCTTGGCAGAAAAGATAATATTATCAGAATAAGCATTAAAGACCAAGGACCAGGATTCACAAAAGATGACTTACAAAATTTATACTCAAAGTTCTCTAAATTAAGCGCTCAGCCCACGGCAGGCGAAGGCTCAACAGGGTTAGGTTTATCAATAGTTAAACGTATCACAGAATTATTGGGCGGTATTGTAGAGGTAGACACTAAAGTAGGTGTCGGTAGCACTTTCAAGCTGAGCTTTTTTAAATATATACAAAAACAATAACATCTAACTATCAACAACACATAAATACCCTTAAACTCTGTATAATTACATTAATTCTAATCTGTAATTTGATACCGTATTAGTTTAGTTTATGCTTTGCTATACGCTATACCTACTCTTAGCCAAAGTTTCATATTTTAAACTTTCAAACGATTTCTTAAATATAGAAGATTTTTCTAATAAAATTAAGTTTTTTTTTATTATTATCATTAATTTTGCTATTTTCGTGTGAGAAAGTGGGTAAAAGTGGTTAATTTTCCCGTAATTTTGTCAGATAGGTATTAAAGTGGCTTTTTTTAAAGGGCAAGAGATATATTCTATTGATAGCAAAGGCAGGGTTAATATTCCTGCAAAGATGCGTAAGAATATGAGTAATGAAGCTCAAGATACATTCAATATGCTACGTGGGCATGATGAATGCGTGGTCGCTTATCCTTTAGATGAATGGAAAAGATACGAGAAAAAATTCGAAGATTTGAATCAATTTGACCCAGAAAACAGATTCTTTTTGCGTACCTTGCTACAATGGTCCGATGAAGTAAGTTTAGATGCACAGCAACGTATAATAATACCCAAACGATTATTAGAGTTTGCTGGAATAGACAACAAAGTATTAATAATTGGAATGATAGATCATATAGAGTTCTGGAATCCAGATACTTTCGACAAATATATGAATACTCATTCTGATACCTTTGAAGATGTGTCGCGAAAGGTTATGGTAAAATAATGGCAAAACATTATAATAAAGGCATTAAAGAAGAACGCACTGCACCACAGGAATATGACTACCATTTACCTGTGATGATAGACACTTGTATAGAATATTTAATTAATGATTTAAATGGCATTTATATAGATGGAACACTTGGCGGCGGAGGGCATGCAGCAAAGATTTTACAAAAGTTAAGTTCTGGGGGGAATTTATTGGCTTTTGACAAAGATCCAGACGCTATAGCGTTTGCTAAGAGGAAGCTGGGCGATTATGCTCAGAAAGATTCTGCTCCCAAAGTTACGTTTTATAATGAATGCTTTTCTTCAGCTTGCGAAAAATCTGCTGTTTGGGGTAAGTTTAGTGGTATTTTACTCGATTTGGGCGTTTCCTCGAAGCAATTAGATAGCCCGTCGAATGGTATCAGCTATCGTTTCGATGCTCCATTAGATATGAGGTTTGGAACAACTGGTATAACTGCCGGCGAATTTATAAATTCGGCAGGTCTCGCTGAGCTGAAAAAGGTTCTTCATGAATACGGAGAAGAGCCATTTGCAGGATTGATTGCACGCCGTATTACCGAATATAGGCGTGCCTCGTCCATTAATACAACAAGTGAACTAAAAAATTTAATAGAAGAAATAACTCCTCCTCCTTATAAGACAAAGACCTTATCGCGTGTCTTTCAAGCGTTTCGTATTGCAGTAAATGAAGAATTAGAAGTATTAGAAAATACTTTAAAATGTATAGTGCCTAGAATGAAAGTAGGCGCTAGAATAGTAATTATGTCGTACCATTCTTTAGAAGACAGGATTGTTAAGAACTCATTCAGAAATTTTGCTAAACAAGATAGCGAACAATCGCCAAAACTAAAAATACTAACAAATAAACCGATAGAAGCAAATGAGCAAGAACTCAAACTAAACCCACGCTCACGGTCTGCAAAATTAAGAGTAGCAGAGATATTATAGAATTAAATCAAAAACTATTATTAGTTTTAACACATTAACAGTATTCACCTATCGTATCAAGATAGTATACAACTTGTTGCTTTGGCAGCTAAGGGCTTGGGAAGTACCATAGCAGAGCAAGGCTAAACATCTATACCTCTATTCGCAACAACATTGATATATCGCCTGCCCTTTATTTTTAATGCCCAAAAGGATTTCTAAAAATTTTACACGCCCGACTACCTCTTTTATATTCGCTCTTTATTTCTTATGCTATCCCAACTCATCATAGAAGAAGAAAATAATGGCACTTTTAACAAACTTATGACAATATAATTTAATCATTTACAATAATTTTAAAATTATACTGTCTCTGTACTTGGAATTATTTTCAATTAAGAATAAGATAGTGATAGCAGATTATAATAATACGAGAGAGCTACTGATAAAAAAAGGCTTGAAAGCAACTACACAAAGATTGATAATCTTTGAAACAATAGCCAAAATGCAAAGCCACCCAACAGCTGAAGATATTCATAGTGAAATAGCTAAGGGTTTCCCAAGTATCTCTCTTAGTACAATATACAATACATTAGAAACTTTCTTATCTAATGGCTTAATAACAACCGTAAAGAGCGACACAAATACCGTACGATACGATGCTATTAGGCAGCCACATCATCACATTTACTGTGAGGATAATAATACAATTGAGGATTATTATAACAGCGAATTAGATAAGATTTTAGCAGAGTTTTTTACAAAAAATCAAATTAAAAATTTTGAAATCAGTGAAGTTATTCTTCAAATTAATGGTAGATATATTAAAAAGGAGGAGAGATAATGTCTCAGTTAAATAATATCGGCTTAGATTCGGAAGCATCAAAAAAATTAGTAAACCGACTCAATGATTTACTTTCAGATTATCAGGTTTTCTATATGAATACACGTGGTTTTCATTGGAATATAAAAGGCGATAAGTTCTTTGAACTTCATATAAAGTTTGAGGAATTATACGACAACCTTATCATCAAGATTGATGAAATAGCAGAAAGGATATTAACCCTGGGGGGTACACCATTGCATACTTATACTGCATATATTGCAAGTTCGGATATCGAAGAAGTAAGTAACATAACAGACGGTAGGCAATGTGTATCTAATATATTAGATAGCTTTCGCAAGATAATAGTATTACAAAGGGATGTGCTTAATATGTCATCTGAAATTGATGACGAAGGTACCAATGCCTTAATGAGTGATTATATAAGAGAACAAGAAAAATTAGTATGGATGTATTCATCATATTTAAAATAATTTGCTAAATAAAATTTTTAAAGGAGATTTCAATGTCAGAATTTAATTCACTACCTTCCATAGGTGAAAACTTTCCAGAAATGGAAGTAAAAACAACACACGGTGCTATGCACTTACCAAAGCATTATTCAGGAAAATGGTTTATATTATTTAGCCACCCTGCAGATTTTACACCTGTATGTACTACAGAGTTTGTTGCTTTTCAGCATCGATATGAAGAATTTAAAGCAATAAATACCGAGTTAATTGGCTTATCTATCGATCAAGTATATTCTCATATTAAATGGGTAGAATGGATTAAGGATAATTTAAAAGTAGATATACAATTCCCAATTATTGCAGATAATGGCGATGTAGCAAAATCATTGGGAATGTTGCACCCTGGCAAAGGAAACAATACTGTTCGTGCTGTGTTTATCGTAGATGCTGATTCTAAGCTACGCGCTATATTATATTATCCGCAAGAATTAGGACGTAATTTTGATGAGTTGCTTAGAATGGTAAAAGCTATGCAAATAGCTGATAAAGAAAAAGTAGCTATGCCCGCTAACTGGCCCAATAATGAGCTAATTGGCGATAAAGTTATTATTCCTCCTGCATCAGACATTAAAGCGGCCTTTTATAAAAAGAATAGATACGACAATTATGACTGGTGGTTTTTATACCGCGACTTAAAGCATAAAGAAGACTAAGCAACAAAAGCCCATTAAGCAAATTAAAAGAGCCTGCTATAATATGCTTAGCAGGCTCTTTTTGTGTATTAGAGACTATATTAAAAACTTATAATTTATTACCAAGCGTATCCTATATCGAAGCGAATTGCGGGGAAAAATCCATCATATTTTTTCAAATTATCATTATTAATAGACTTGGAGTTCAAAAGAGTGTAATAATCAACACCTATACCTAAGCCCATTGCAAACTCATCAGACGGAAACCATTGCCAACCACATAATAAGCCAGCAGACACAGTAGAAGTCGAAACTTCATCCGTAGTTTTCACTCCATTTCCATCGACTATTTCATTCTTTGCTGTTAAAGAATTAAACGAAAAGTTAGGTGCTAAATAAAAGCCACGCGGAGACTTAGCAGAAAGATGCAACCTATATTCAGCATTAGCACCAAAACCATTTATTTCGGGTACGGTTGGCATTTGTAGACCTATACCAACAACAGAGTAATTATTAATTTTTCTATAATATGTTAAATTATAAAACAAGAAAAACTTTAGAGGATTAATTGCAATTATATTGTTGATTGGCGTAATATCTTCGCTATTAGTAATAATTTCAGAAGTTGTAATTGTTTCTTTGCCACTTGCAGAATCAACGGACTTTTTTATTTCGATAGTTTTTGTTTGCCCGTAGCTTTCGATAGAGACAAGCAAGAAGAACACAATATAAAAATAGCACAAATATTTTAAATTCATAGGTAATGCCCACCTTAATTATTATTTAATTACTATTAGAAGCAAATGTAGCTTTTTTTTTACAAACAATCAAAAAAAAATCACTTTACTAATGATACTTAAAATATTTTATTGCTTCATCTATATACTTAAAAAAATAAGCGTCGTGAGAAATATCTGACTCATCAACTTTTAATACAACATTTGTATTATTTTTTGAATAAAAATTATAAGCTGCCTCTGCAATTAGGATTGGCACTACTTTATCATACTTACCTTGGAAAAGTAGCATAGGAGTTTTAGTATTAAAATTAATAAGGCTATTATTTATCAAGTAATTCCTAAAATTATTTTCCCGCTCGTTTCTATTTATAAAATTATATAAAAAGAGTGAATCTAATAAATCATTAGGATGATTGGGTAACTTACCAATAAAATTTTCTTTCGGGAACTGCCCACTAACAATTTTCAAAATACTTTCTTTTAGCTCTGGTTTAAAAAAACTTTCAATTTTTCTTTGGTCATTACTTTCATTTAGATAAGAATTAATAAGTAGTGGTATATAGGTAGGCTCGCTTAATGTGTCCGAATTAAAGTAAATATCTGCAATTTGAGATAAATCATAGGCGCCATCGCCTGCAATTATTGATTTTAAGGTTAATTTATCACTGTATTTTTGTTCAATCTCCTTTTGGGTAGCAACAGAAGCATAAGCTCCTTCTGAATAGCCCATTAATGAAAGACTATCATTGTAAGCTACGTCCATATTACTGAGTGCTTGCTTGCTTGCAAATATCATATCAATACAAGCATTGACAGTATTTCTATAGCTATGGTAGGGGTGAAAGTATTCTTCAGAAGCTCCATACCCAATATAATCTGCCATCATTACAATATTCCCAAAATAAGTGGGCATAAGCCCTTGATTAGACAGTATAATCAACTTACTCATTACCCCTTCATTTTTCTGAAAAGCAGTGATATGCTGAACCGAAACTATATTTTTTGCCTCTTGAATTTGCGGAACAAGCAATAAGCCAGACGCCTTAATCAGTGATTTACTTGAAGTTTCTGTATAATATATAATTTCATACGCTTTCACCGACGACACTGCTTTTATGTCAAATTTATAAGAAGTAGCAAGATTATTAAGCTGTTCTTGGCTGTATTCAAATAGAAAATTAGTTGAAATTAATTGTCCACGCTGATTAATTAAAGGGCTTACTCCTGAATCAGAGCAAGCCATCACAAATAGTGTTATAAATAGATATAATATAATTTGTTTTATTATTCTCATTTTATTTTGAGTTGTTAGATTACTTTTTAGCTTGCAACATATCTAACGAGTCTATTTGTTGCTGCGCTAAAAATTCGTTAATATCACCAATATACTCCTTAATTTGTCCTTTCTTGAATTCGACTGTTTTAGTAGTAAGCCCTTGCAAAAACTCTCTATCGTGAGATACTATAATCATTGTTCCATCAAATTCATTTAGTGCATTTTTCAAAACATCTTTACTTGTCATATCAAAGTGGTTGGTAGGTTCGTCTAAGATAAGGACATTTATTGGTTGAAAGAGCATTCTGCATATACTCAACCTAGATTTCTCGCCTCCGGACAATACTTTAACTTTTTTGTCTACTGCGTTACCACTAAATAGAAAAGCTCCTAACATAGAACGTATCTTTTTTCTTATTTCTCCCTCAGCAACTCTGTCAATAGTCTCAAAAACAGTAGCATCAGGGTCTAAGGTTTCGGCTTGGTGTTGAGCAAAATAGCCTAACGATATATTTGTTCCCGTTTCCAATTTACCATCGTAGTCTTCTATACCAGCTAATATTTTAGACAAAGTAGATTTTCCTTCACCATTTTTGCCAACAAAACATACCTTTTCGCCGCGTTCAATAGCAAAATTGACGTTATTTAGGACTAATTTGTCATCATAGCTCTTAGAAAGATTTTTGGTCTCATATATTAATCGCGAAGAACGTGGAGGCTCGGCAAAGGAAAACTTCATTTTAGTAAAATCTTCTTCTTCAACTTCTATGATATCCATTTTTTCTAATTGTTTTACTTTTGATTGTGCACGCGAAGCGAAAGAGGCTTTAGACTTAAACCTTTCAATAAATCTTTCTTGCTGTGCAATATGCTTTTGTTGATTGTTATAGGCAGCTAATTGTAATTCTCTTTGTAAAGAGCGCTCATTCATAAATCTCGTATATGGATATGGTAAATCATAAATTTTACCAAGTGAGAATTCTATAGTTCTATTAGTAATATTATCTAAGAATCTCCTATCGTGAGAAACAATCATAATTGCTCCCTCGTAAGTCTTCAGAAACACCTCAAGCCAACGAATAGATTCAATATCTAAGTGGTTAGTTGGTTCGTCCAATAAAATCAAGTCGTTACGTTTCAATAATATCTTAGCAAGGTGAACTCTCATTTGCCAACCACCGCTAAATTCGTTCATTCCTCTTTCAAAATCACTACGGCTAAAGCCTAAACCAATTAATACTTTTTCAATTTCTGCTTCAATGGATTGTCCACCAAAATGATGATAAAGCTCATTTGCTTCTGTTAAGTTTTCGATAATTTTCATATACTCATCAGACTCGTAGTCGGTTCTTTCTTCTAATTCTCGAGAGTATTTATTAATATCTTCTTCTAACTTTTTCATCTCTTCTAAAGCGCTTTCTGCTTCTTTATAAATGGACAAAGTAGAATCTGTTTTTATCTCTTGAGGTAAGTAGCCCATCTTGTAGGAACTAGGATAAAATATTCTTCCTGATTCTGGGCTTTCCAAGCCGTAGATTAACTTTAGCATTGTAGACTTGCCTGTTCCATTACGGCCTATTAATCCTATTCTATCGTCGTTTCCGACTGCAATTGAAACATTATCGAAAAGAAAGCGCCCACCAAATTGAATGGATATATTTTGAACGTTAAGCATTATTTTTATAGATAATTAAATACAAAAAGGCTTATGACGAAATATTTTAATATTTATGAAAGTGTGGGCAAAGATATTAACTCGTTACCACCATTCTTGCTTAGATTCACGGCTCATCAACTCGTTTATAGCGTCGATAGGTTTTATATTCTCAAAAAGAATTTTATACATTTGTTGAGTAATTGGCATATCTACTTTTGCTTGCAGGCTCAAATTATACGCAGAAACAGTAGTTTGTACACCTTCTGCTACCATTTTCATTTCGGCAAGAATTTGTTCTAAACTCATTCCCTTGCCGATAAGTTCCCCTACGCGTCTATTTCTGGATAATTTAGAATTGCAAGTAACGAACAAGTCTCCCAAGCCAGATAATCCAGAGAAAGTAAGAGGGTTAGCCCCTAAAGATATTCCAAGACGGGACATTTCAGCAAGCCCGCGTGTTATCAAGGCAGCTTTTGTATTGTCCCCCATACCAATACCATCGATAATTCCAGCAGCAATAGCAACCACATTTTTTAATGCTCCCCCTATTTCGGCACCTATTACATCATTGCTTGTATATACTCTAAAAAAATTTGAATTAAAGATACTTTGTACTTTTTGAGATAATGCTTGATTAGCTGATGCAACTACTACAGTAGTAGGGTGTTTAGTTGCGGCTTCTTCTGCATGGCTCGGTCCTGTCAAGACGGCATAATTTTCTGGGGCAGTATATGCAATATCTTTAAATACTTCGGAAATACGTTTTAATGAAGTTACTTCTATGCCTTTTGCTCCATTTACAATGAGTTTATTTTTTAAATTGATTTGATATTTTTCTACGGTCGTTCTTATGTATTGAGTAGGAATACCATTCACTACAATATCTGATTGTTCTATTTCATTAACATCATTTGTTAATAATACATTATCTGGTATCTTTACATTAGGTAAATATATGCTATTTTCCTGTTTATGTTTAATATTATCAACAATTTCAGGATTATGCGTCCAAAGAGTAACATTGCTATTATTAAAGGCTAATAAAATAGCCATAGCTGTTCCCCAGCCACCTGCTCCAATTACAGTAATCTTACTTCCTATCATTATATTATCTTTATTCTTTACCTTTTTTGAATTTTAATTTAACTATCTGTAGTTTCTGAAACTTATTTTCAGTCCCGCTTAGAATTCTTTTGATATTAGTGCGATGAGTAAATAATACAAGAACAAGTATAGAAAGCGAAAAATATACCAAAATATGATAGCCCGGAATATCTGCACCAAAAACATTATACCTAAGCATTAAGGACCCTGGTATGGTAAATGCAGCTACAATAGAACCTAACGATACGTAACCAGATGATAGTAAAGCAATAGCAAATAGAGCAAACGCAATTAACACATCGGTTGGGACCAAACCTAGTAACATTCCAGTAGCAGTATTTATACCTTTTCCACCTCTAAAACCTGCAAAAACAGGAAAAATATGTCCTATTATAGCGGATATACCAGCCATAATTTTAAGCAATGTTATATCCTCAAACGAGGTCGCATTAGGAATAATTAGCCCTGCACCTAAAGTAGTTGCAATAAGAGTTACCGCTAAATATCCTTTTAAGATATCAACTACTTGCACAAAGATGCCCCACTTTACACCTAATACTCTATATGTATTAGTGCTACCCATATTACCGCTTCCTTGCTCGCGTATATCGGACTTATAAAATAGCTTACTAATAATTACAGCAGTAGGAACAGAACCTAACAAATAACTAATTATAGCAATTAAAAGTATATAAGGAACACTTCCCATAATAACTAACTCCTATCTTTTATCGTTACATCAAAAGTAAACAAATATTATGCATAATCATAAGTAATTTTACTTATTTTATATTATGTAGAGTGTTTTTATTGTTCTTTATTTTATTTTTTTAGTAAAATAGTGTAATGAAATTCCTGCAGAGACAGCAACATTTAAGGATTCTGACGCTCCACTACCCGTAATAATAAAATTAGAATTGACTAAAGATTTAACTTCTTGAGACAAGCCATGCGACTCGCTACCAAAGACAAGTCCGAATTTTTTAGGAACTTTGATACTTTCTAAATTATTTTCAGAAGATATATCGGCAGCAAAAATTTTATGACTTTTAAAATGCTTATGAATAAAATCATACAAATCAAGCTCGAATCTCACTTTCATCCTATAAATTGCCCCCATTGTTGCACGAACAGTCTTAGGGTTATATAAATCGGCACAATCCCGGCTAAGAATAATTTGATTTATACCGAACCAATCAGCTGTACGTATAATAGTACCAACATTACCTGGGTCAGATATTCCATCAAGCAAAAGAAATGAACTACTATCAAACTCTGGCTCTTGTGGTATAGCAATAATACTTATAATACTTTGCGGGCTTTTCGCATCTGTTAATTGGTCAAATTGGTGCTTTGGAGCAGTATATACAGCAATTCCTTTATCACCATAGTAATTTACCAAATCTTGAATATCTGACGTTGGCGACTCCCTGATAATTATTAATTCAGGCTGATGTTCACTATTTAATAGCTCTTTGGCAAGTTTTTCACCTTCGGCTACATAAAGACCATTTTGGTCTCTAAACTGTTTCTGATGCAAAGATTTTACTAATTTTCTTAATCTTTGCGTTAATGGCATAGTATAAAGCATATTTTTTACTAATTTTGAATAGTAAATTTTATAATTTACAAATTTACTATATTTATTTTGTTTTTACTATTTAATTTTATGAAATTAGGTTTAATTGATATTATAGTTATTGCCGTATATTTTCTTGCTATGGTGATAATCGGCTTATATGTAAGCAAAAAAACATCAGGTACAAAAAAAGACGACTTCTTATTAGCGGGCAGAAAATTATCTTTGCCGCTGTTTGTAGCCTCATTAGTCGCTACTTGGTATGGTTCTATTTTGGGTGTTGGAGAATTTGTATATAATTCTGGCGTGGTAGCTTGGATAAGTTTTGGACTGCCTTATTATATCGCTGCAGCATTATTTGGAGGATTCTTAGCAGGAAAAATCAGAGATATGGGTTTTAGTTCTATACCAGAGCAATTAGAGTATTATTACGGCAGAAAGGCAGGTATAATCTCGGCAATCATCATATTATTAATAACAATCCCTTCAGCCTATATATTAATGCTTGGTGTAATTATTCAATTGTTTTCAGGCTGGGAATTATGGATTTCAATAATATTTGGTACTATTCTTTCATTGGTATATTTATTTACTGGTGGTTTTAGAGCTGATATATATACAAATTCAGCTCAATTTATACTAATGTTTGTAGGTTTTATACTTCTTTTTATATTCTCTTATCATCATTTTGGATTTGTAGATGAGAATTTAGCAAGACTGCCGAGCAAACACTTGTCTCCACTAGGCGGATTAAGCTGGCAATATGTCTTATCGTGGTATATCATTGCATTTCAGACATTCGTGGACCCTTCATTTCATCAAAGGTGTGCTGCTGCAAGAAGCCCTAAAATCGCAAGAAATGGCGTATTTATATCTATTCTCTTTTGGGCTTTATTCGATTTTTTAACTTTATCTGCGGGCTTGTACGCGAAAGCAAGATTACCCGAAATAGAGCCAATGATGGCGTTTCCTTTACTTGGAGAATTAGTGCTACCTCCATTTGTCAAAGGAATTTTTGTAGTCTCTATGCTCGCTACAATTATGTCTACTTTAAATAGTTATTCTTTTATTAGCGGCGTTACAATAGGAAGGGATTTGCTACATAAATATTTAAAAGGCAGCGAGGAATTTAAAATTAGAATAGGACTATTAATTAGCTCTATTATGGCAATTATTTTAGCTATCAGCATACCATCAGCAGTTGATTTGATATATAAAACTTCGTCAATTGCGATACCAGGGCTAATTATTCCGCTTACTCTTACTTATTTTAACAGCAAGTTACTAAACTCAAAAGATTCGATTACTATCTTAATCAGTACTACAATTATAGCTCTTATTTTTAGTATATATAAAAATGATTTGATAAAAGTTGGATTTGATTTTGAACCAATGTTCCCTGCTATTATTTTTGCAGGAATATTAAGCATTATATTAATTTATAAGAACAAAAAATGAATATATCTAACTCATTGAGTATATCACGAATAATATTGGCTATCCCTATAATCATATTGCTATTGATGAACAAGATAGAAATAGCTATTGGCTTGGGTGTAATAGCTGGTATTACAGATTTTTTAGATGGATACCTTGCAAGAAAGTTAGGGCAAGTAACTGAATTAGGTAAGATAATAGATCCGATAGCTGACAAGGTATTTATTGGGCTTATTGGAATAGTATTAGTTTATATAGACAAAATGCCCTTATGGTTTCTGGCAAGTATTATAGGCAGAGATTTATTAATTTTAATAGGCGGGATGTACGCAAGGAAAAAAATAAATATTACTTTAACTTCAACTTTTGAGGGCAAAGCTACTTACACGATTATTTTACTTGTTACACTTGGCTTAGTACTAGATAATATTTATGCGCAAAGATATGGTACTTTGCTTGCACTATCGGCAATGGCATATACTTTCTTTCAATATATGTCGCGTATGTTTAGAGAGATTAGGGCAAGGAAGTAAGAAAATATATAATAATATAACTTGTAAAATAGTGGCGGAACAAAGATAATCTATTATAACATTATACTTCATTCCGCCTTCAATAAATTCAATTACATCAAATTATTCGATATAACTATATAGCCGCATTAAATCTTAAATAACTTGAAAAGCCTGTATCGCCACGCTCTTTAGTCCCTACTTGATACATCTCCTTCATTAATTCGCCCGGCATAAATAGTCCATTAAACCATTCTATCCAAATACCTTTTTGTAAGGTATATTTTAAGCTAATATCGAATTCCATACCATAATCACTTTTTCCACTTGTACTTGTTTGATTAGATAGGAAATAATGAGGCGTTAAGCTTATACTCCATTTTGGATGAATTTGATATTTTCCTTCTATGTAGAAGTCATTCACTCCTAAGCCCATATAAGAATTACGAGCACCCGCAAAATAATCCATGACCCCTAAAAATCCATGTTTTCTGCCAAAATAATCATCAAAGGTGTTGATTTTCTGTGTTTCAGTCGGTGAAGTACCAGAAAACATTTCTGTACCTAATCCTATACCTAAATCTTCATTAACTTGATAATCAACATCAACCCCAATTAACGATGCAGCGACATCTTTTGCACCTTTTGTTCCATATTGATACGCCATCTTAGCTTTAGCTGAGAAAGCATTGATACTCCATTGATAGTAAAACCCAGAAGTAAACCTATCTAATTTTGTAAAATTACTATTATCTTTTTGTGCATTAACTTCCCAATAAGTAAACAAGTCTAAGTTATGAGCACCTGAATTGCTTTTTTTGTCTCCAAATTTATTAGCATACCAAAATCCAAGCATATCATAATCTTCATATGGAGCTTCTGGGTAAGGATAAGCATTTGGCAAAGCGTTAAAAGAAGGAGAAGCATCTATTGCGGTATGTTTAGTAGCAAAAACATCAAGGAACATATTATTTTCTTTATAAGAAAGTCTAAAACCATCGTGAGCTCTTTCGATATAACTCCAAGGGCTAGTTCCCAAAAATCGCCCGTCATTATATTCAATTTGTTGGCGTCCAGCAGTTAAAGATAAAGGTATATTAAAGATACTATCGTATTTAATATAGCCTTCCAAAATATATACAGGTGCAGCAGTCGAAACAACATTTGCTTGATCGCCGAATATTTTTGACGTTTGTAACGCCATATTAAATGTAAAGTTACCAACTTGCTTTTCGACTCCCAAACGAAGTTTCATAGCTGTAAATGTAAGTGGGTGTGTTTCGTTCAAGAAGTCTCTTCCATCAAGATAAGGAACAACAAAAGCATTTCCTTTAATCTTCCAATCTTCAGCAAAAATACTTTGTACATTAAAAGATGTTACTACAAAAAGCAACAACATTATTGAAAGAAAATATTTCATAATTAAACCTTTTATATAAATTATAGAAAAAATCTACACTGTAAATATAATATATTTGCACAGTAATTTGCAAGTATTAATTATGGCTTTTGTTGTATTCATCCCGATTAAAACATTAGAACACTATACTTTATAAGGTGTAGTGTTCTATATATAAAAACAAGAGATTTATTATTTTTTTATTTTAGAAACCTTCTTTAACAATAAATTCATCTGCTATGGACAAAGAAGCTAATGCTTTTTCAACGGCATTCATCATAGGGGGTGGACCGCATAAATAAAAGAATTTAGTAGTATCGTCCATATATTTTTTGATAATTTCGGCTGTAACGAAGCCATGCTCGTAACCATCAATAGCTTCATCTGAAAGAACATTGATAAAATTTTTACCTAGGAGTTTATTAAACTTATCTTCAAGCATAATATCCGCTTTTGTTTTATTAGCGAATATTAGTTTATTATTTCCAATTTGATTGTTGGCTTCCAAAGAATTTAATATAGCTGTAAAAGGGGTTATACCAGCTCCTCCAGCAATAAAAATACCCTCGCCTTTATAGTGAATATCGCCATATACATCGTAGGTAATAAGCTCATCGCCAGCCTTTAAACTTAAAAGCTGATTTGTAACGCCGTTATGGTCAGGATAGGTTTTAATATTAAATTCAATATGGTCAGCACTTGGTAGAGATGTAAATGTAAAAGTTCTTATTTCATTTTTCCACTCTTCTTTGTTGATAGATATATCTGTTGCCTGACCTGGAGTAAAATTCAAACCTATTGGCTTTTCTGCAATAATTCTAAGAACATCATGAGTAAGATGCTCAATAGATAAAATTTTGACAATGTGACTCATTATATATTTTCTCTAAATATTGTACATATGTTTAAAGCAACTTAAACAATTTAAAGCAATACAACAAATTATTAATGCTACTTTAACTTAAATAATTTGTTGTGTTTAGCTTACAATATACTATTTTACTGTATATGTAGGCCAAGCTATTATACTATAGTAGCATTACGTAGTATAGTTTAAATATAATTTAAAATTATATTTAACGTTAATTAAACGATAATAATTAAAAATAAAATGGATAGATAGAATGAAGTTACAAAGTTATGCTTATGGTTCTTGGATAGAAGGAAACGATGAAGGAAAAGTACTTTTTGATGCAGTTCTGGGAGAGCCCATTGCTTCAATATCAAGCAACGGATTAGATTTTAAGAAAATGATAGAATATGGGAAATCTACTGGTGGCATTAGACTCAAAAAAATGACCTTTCACGAGAGGGCAAGAATGTTAAAAGCGCTAGCGCAGCATTTAATGTCAAAAAAAGAATACTTTTATCAACTTTCGTACAAAACAGGAGCTACTAAAGTCGATTCTTGGATAGATATTGAAGGTGGCATAGGCACTTTGTTTACTTATGCAAGTAAGGGCAGAAGGGAATTACCTAATCAACCCTTCCTTTTAGATGGTCAATTAGAAGGATTATCTAAAGGAGGCACTTTTGTAGGGCATCATATATACGTCCCTTTAGAAGGAATAGCAGTCCATATCAACGCCTTTAATTTTCCTGTTTGGGGGATGTTAGAAAAATTATCATCAACATTTTTAGCAGGTGTTCCAGCTATTGTAAAGCCAGCCTCTTTAACAGCATATTTAGCAGAAGCAGTTGTAAAGGAAATTATAGCATCTGGCATATTACCAGAGGGCGCCTTGCAGCTAATATGCGGAAATACAGGAAACTTATTAGAACACTTAGATGGTCAAGATTCTGTAACTTTTACAGGTAGTGCTTGGACTGGTACTATGCTAAAAAGTCAAAAAAATATCATTAATAATAGCGTTCGTTTCAACTTAGAAGCAGATTCCCTTAATTGTTCGATACTCGGTTTAGATGCAGCACCAAACACACCTGAATTTGATTTATATATAAAGGAAGTTGTAAGAGAAATGACTGTAAAGGCAGGGCAAAAATGTACAGCTATCCGTAGGGTAATTGTTCCAGAGCCTTACGCAGAAGCAGTGTCTCAAGCAATTAAAGAGAAGTTATTAAAGACAAAAATTGGTAATCCAATTTTAGAAGAAGTAAGAATGGGTCCCTTAGCTGGCACTGAACAAGTAGAAGATGTTGGCAAAGCAGTTCAGCAGCTTATGCAATCTTCCAAGCTAATTACAGGGGGATTAGATAGTATTGACGTCTTAGGTGCAGATAAATATAAAGGAGCATTCTTTGCACCAACGTTATTGCTATGCGAAGAGCCTTTTGCTAATAGTGAAGTAAACGATATAGAGGCATTTGGACCTGTAAGCACTATCATCCCCTACAAAAATAATGATGAAGCAATCCAAATAGCTAAAATGGGAAAAGGCAGTTTAGTTGGTTCTATTTTTACCAACGACAACAGAATTGCGAAAGAATTATTCTTTGGCATGGCCTCGTATCACGGTCGTGTAATGATATTAAACAGAGATAGCGCAAAAGAATCAACTGGACACGGCTCACCTATGCCACATTTAGTTCACGGCGGTCCTGGGCGTGCAGGCGGAGGTGAAGAATTAGGTGGAATACGTAGCGTAACTCACTATATGCAACGCACAGCAATACAAGGCCACCCAACAACTCTATCATTTATTTCGGAGCAATGGCAAAAAGGTGCTGAAAGATATGAAGATATAAGACACCCATTTTCAAAGCATTTTGAAGAACTGCAAATCGGCGATACTTACCAAACAAGGCGTAGAACTATTACCGAAACAGATATAATTAACTTTACGAATGTTAGTTGGGATACATTTTATGCTCATACAGACACGACTTCACTTGAGGGGTCGTTCTTTACTGGTAGAGTAGCGCACGGTTATTTCATCTTAGCTGCTGCTGCTGGTTTATTTGTTGATGGTAGAAAAGGACCTGTCTTAGCAAATTATGGTATTGACGAACTTAGGTTTATTACTCCTGTATATGTAAATGATACTATTTGGGTTAATCTTACAGTCTTGGATAAGATGGAGAAAGAAAACAAAGAAGGTATAACCCCTAACGGTGTTGTTAGGTGGGATATAGAGGTTTTTAATCAACGAAATGAGCAAGTAGCGCAAGCAACGATATTAACTTTAGTTGCCAAGCAAGAGCCAGCATTAATCTGCAAAATCTGATGCTAAAGATACGTGTAAATTAAAAATTAATAAGAAGGGGAGGCTGTCTCATAAGTCAGCCTCTTTTTTTTTAAAATATGTTAAATATCGTTAATAAATTACAATGGAATTACCTTGAAAGCGCCAT
>DAOMQA010000002.1:0-192373 GCA_035445085.1 Kapaibacterium sp. (SeqCode) | reverse complement strand
ATGGCGCTTTCAAGGTAATTCCATTGTAATTTATTAACGATATTTAACATATTTTTAAAAGAGGCTGACTTATGAGACAGCCCCATTCTTTTTGTTGGTATTATTTCGGCATATCTCAACTTATTTCCGTTGGTCAGGTGCCGAAAAATGTACAACCTTATTTTTCACCGCTTTTACCGTTCTTAGATATTCGTATATTGCGGCTAAATCTTCTTCTTTCATCCCACCATACATATTCCAAGGCATTACAGTGTTAAATTCTCCCTTTTCTACTTTAATTAATGGATGGATAGTAGGATCAAAGCTTTGAAAATGCTTAACAAATTCGTCTTTAGTCCAATTGCCTATTCCAGATTCTTTATCTGGAGTTATATTTGCACTACGCGAAGTACCCAAGGGTGTTTTGAACTCCATGCCTCCCGCAAATTCCATTCCGGGTATAGGCTTGCCTTTTTCACTTTGTGAATGGCAGTCTTGGCAAGATGCTGCTGTAGTTAGATACCTTCCATATTCTAATGTATTACTCTTATCAACATTCTCTGGTAGAACCGCATCACTTGGCATCATCTTCATTATAATATTCATAGGAAAAGAAGTTTCAGATTTTGGGTTATCATATTTAACAGGTTCTAAACTTCTTAAATAAACAATAATAGAATAAATATCGCTTTTTGCCATTTTGCCGTAGTTATGCCAAGGCATTACTGGAAACAAAGCCTTACCATCTTTATTTACGCCACTTGTTATTGCTCTATAAATTTCACCATCTGTCCAAGAGCCTAAATGGTGTGGTGTCAAGTTTGGTGGGTAAAAAGTACCTGGGAAACCCATTTCTTCTCCAAACCTGTCTCCACCTCGCCCTTCAGTTCCACTCACAATAGGACCCGAAAAATATGAAAAATCCCTTTGTGAATGGCAATCAATGCAGACTGTAACATGATTAGCAAGGTATTTACCTCGCTCTAATCGCTCTGGAGTTGCCTCTATTTTTAAATCTGGTGCTTTACTCACCTTTGGAAAAGCTACATTTAAATAAATCAATATAGCTACTATTGCGAAGGCAATTACGCCTAATGTAATAAATATAATTCTTTTCATCCGCTACCTCTTTTATAAAAAAATATAAGAGCATAATACGATTTCTAACAATATATGTTTCATTATTTTTTTCAACTCTAATTTTTATTTTATCCAAGACTTAATATTATGATTGGCTTACTTCTATCGCTTAAGGCTTCGTCATATTCTTTAATTGTATTATTTAATTTTAATTTTATCAAAATTAAAATTAGTGTGTACCCGTTTATCGATTGTTGAATATTTAATACACTATCTTTATATTTTGGCTATTATTATACATTCGTGTAGTGCAACATTCTATGCTTATTTATTACAAGTAAGAATATTGCATTGGTACAATTGATTGATTTTGAATTAATTATTTGATTTTATAATAATAAATAATCCTTATATTTGTATAGTGCTATTAAATCGGCACTTTATTTGTAAATTAAAGAAATATTCGATAAGGATAATAATGAAAATATTTGAAGAATTTGATAGTAGAAGAAATAGTGGCAACAAATTAGTTTTGAGCCAAGATTATTTACCTTTCAAAAGGTTTTATAGTTTAGACGCAAATGCTTATAATTTTGGCGCTATGGAAGAAAAAGTCAAAGAATTAATGGGGCTTTCGTGTTCAATGGTTTTAAGGTGTAATGATTGTATCTTATATCACCTAAGAAACGCTTATAGTTTAGGTGCTTCCCTCGATGAAATCAACGAAACGATGAACATAGCTTTGGTTGTAGGTGGAACAGTCGTAATACCTCACCTTAGGTTTGCTTTAGCCGCCTTAGAAGAACTAAAAGAAAATCAGTAAAGGTATTTTATGTTTCAGAGAGCCAATAACACAAAAATTGATGAATTAAAAATAAGAACAAAACACTTACGAAGTGAATTGTCAGATTTACTTGCAAAATGGTTCTATTTGAAAAATGTTGTTTATCCACAAATTGAATACAAATATCAACAGTTATTTGGTGAACTTGAGAATGAAATTGATTATTATAAAGCTGAAATCACTAAAAAGCGTAAAAATCAACATCCTAATTCTTTTCAATATAGTAATTCATACCAAACAAAGCTCGACGAATTGAATAATGCAGCTGAAAAGATTTTCTCTAATATAGAAAATTCATCAGAATGCTCTAAAGTTCCAAACTATCAGCTAAATGTAGATTATGAAATATCTAATTTATACAGGCAATTAGTAAAAAAATTACACCCAGATACAAGCCAAGATATCGAGCTTTTTAATAAATATTGGGTTAATGTTCAAGATGCTTATCATAGCAAAAATCTATATAAATTAAGGCTTTTCCACAAAATTATTTGCTTTGATGAGTATCTTGATTTAATAACTACCCGTAACCATGAGCGAGTATTATCCTTTGAGCTAAGTGAATTAGAAAAAAGCATTAAAATAGAAAAAGAGAAAATAAATCGTTTGATGATTAAAGAGCCATTTATCTTTATGAATAAATTAGACAACAATATCTGGATACAAGATAGAACAAATTATTTATCAAGGAAATTAACTACTATAAAGGAAAGAAGTAAGATAATTGGTAATTTTTCTTCTTCGCCATCAATGAATTAATTGGTATGAGCTATTATTTGTTTGCACTTGCCTTTAGTCTTAGCTGATTTGAAATTATAGTATGCTCGGACTTTAGAGTATAGTGCATACAAAATCTATTTAGCACTTACTACTAATTTTTTCTAATATAAAGATTACATTAAATTTTTACATCAATTTGTGATAAAAGTCGTGAATCTAAGTTGCTGTTAGGGTATTCATTTGACAACCTCCTAATTTGCAAGGAATAAGATATATTTATATTACAAAACTCAAAAACCTTAAGGTTAAAATAAGAATTTAAAATTGCCCCACTCCCAAAAAGAGCTACATTCCTCAAATACCCTTGAGCCAAATTTTCATAGTGCCATATTGCACTTTCGTAACTATCTGTATTAAACGTACAAAAATTCAAGGCAAAGTTGTAGCTTTCTGTTACATTATACTTTAGCTCGATTGAAAATGCAGCACCTAACTCACTCTTTTTTAAATTACTATATTTTACAAAACATCCATCTGCTCGTAATTTAAGTATAACATTGTTTATTATTTTTGATGTACTGATTAATCTTGTTTTTATTAATTCTTTTTGACCTAACAGATTATGCCTATTTTCAAAAGCAACAATATCAGTCTTATTTTCGCTCTTTATACGGATATTAATATTATTTTTTTTATTGAGTTGCCAATCAAGTTCTGAAAACAAATCAAACCCATTTACTTTACCCGGAACCTCATAAGTACTGCCTTTACTCTGATATATATCTGCATACAAACTAACTTTTAACGTATTTGATAAATCTACCTTAGCACCAAAGTATATACCTTCTTCATTATTAGGATTAGAAAATTCTCCAAAAGCATAACCATACGGGCTTCTAAAGTAACTTGCTATATTCCTATATAAAACGGCATAATGTACATTTTTTACTATATTCTCAAGTCCCACTTTAATCATCATATTACGTTCCGAATCAAAACTAAGTTCATTCAACATTGTAAAATTATATAAATCAATATTAAAATAATATGAGTGTAGCAAGCCTTTTTGTCCTGTAAAAGATGCCGCTGACTTACTTATTATTTCTCGATTATAGTTTAAATATAAAAAGTTACTACCCAATTTTATTATTTCATTGCTATATTCAAGATTACCCCCTGCTGCCACTTCTTCTACCTGATTCATCTTTGCTATTTCTCTCTCATCTCTAAAATAAGATATAACGTAAATAGAACTAACCCTTCCTAAAGTATCTATATTCGCTGCTTTGTTATTTCGTGAATAAAAGAGAGATAAGTTAATAAGGCTGTTCGCAGTGATAGGAACATCGCCTTCTACTGCAATTCCCCTAAAATACCCACTTTCCAATGAAGACAAGTTAGCAAAAATACCATTTCCTATTTTAGTTACTTGACTAATCACATCTGCCCCTTTCCTTTGACTAAATTGAGACCATAATAGCCCACCAGCGCCAAACTTTGCTATAAAATCGCCTAACAATATTCTATAGTTAGCGTTTTTATACTGTATATTGCCCCCTGTAAAGCCATTATTGAGTTCTTCCCCTATATTTTTTCTATTCAATACACCTAATGACAGCCCTACCGTACTAATAAACAATCTATTATAAATATCAAAAGAATTACCAATATATTTTTTATTATTAGCTACATTAGCGCTATCTATCTTACTAAATACTCTACTTCTTAAATCCATCTTTAAATTATTATCTTCACTTACTTTTGTACATTCTAATAAAATATATTTTTGCACCTCACTCATTTTAAGCGAATCTGCTATATCTGTGCGAAGTAACGTTGGGTATTTTCTGAATAGTTTTAAATAATTGTACGATTCAATGACTGAAATTAGTGGTAAATTAGATAATTCTCTAAAATTACAACGTGATAAATCAATTTTCCTATGCCTATAATAATCGACTAAATTTAATATATTATTCTCTATTTGTTCTTCATCAGCACCATCTATAAAGTTTTCAATATCAATTTGCTCTTGAGAAACAATAAAGTCCGTCATAGCCATCATTAGCAACAATACATAACAATAATTTCTTGCTACCATAAATATGAAAGTCCAAATGAATGAGAATATCCAAGCTCATTACTTTTGTTTACAGTATAATTTAAATAAGAACCTTCTAATAAATTTAAATTTATGCCTATTAAAATAGATTGCGGATTACTCAGATATGCCATCCTTGCCGATAGCCATTTCTCTATATCGTACCTTACTGCTAATGACAAAGCATTAGATTTTGAGATATTAATTATACTTTCGACTTCTATATATAAGTTCTCGCTTAATATATAAGCCAAGCCAAAAGAGCTAAGCTGTTCTTCAAGGATATTATAATGTACAAGGTCTATTTTAAATAAATTTCTTAAAATGAAGGCACTATATAGTTTATCATCTAATTTTAATTTTCCTCCAATACTTACACCTCCAAACTTCTGTTGCGTAAACCCTATAACATTATATAAATTATAATTAAATTCTAAGCCTACTTGGAGCATTTCATTGGCTACATAAGTAAATCCGATTCTTATTGAATTGTCTGTAAAAAGCCTATTGTTAATACCAGAATAAGACAAGGAAGTATAAATATTATTAAATACGTTAATTTTCCCATAAATTTCATTAAAATGAAGTTCATCTACACCCATAATGTTTGGGCTTGTATTTACTAAGAATATATTGTGGTTACTGTCTGGCGTAGATGCAGGATTAAATTTATTAAAAGAATGGAAGGAACTTATGCCAACGACACAATGATACTGGCTACCTAATAATTCATTAGATTCGGCTTTAGTAGTCAAAGAAATAAATAATATAAGCTTTAAATAAAATAATTTCACTTTCATCTCGCAATATATTATATTTGTTCCTTATTGTATATGCTTTTTTTAATTAAGATGAAAAATAATACAAAAATATTCTTATCTGCAGTTTTTTTACTTACAAGTTCACTCTTTGTAACGAGGCTAAGCGCTCAAGAAATTAATGCAAAAATTTCAGTAAACATTGAACAAATTCCAGAAGAGTATAGATACCTAATATCCTCATTAGAGAATGACCTTACTAATTATATTAACACACAAAAGTTTACTAATATAAATTGGGAAGGCGATAAGATTCCAATAGACATCAATGTTGCTGTAACTGGTGGACCGCGTAATAAATTTGCAGCACAACTCTTTATTGCTGCTAAAAGATATATATATGGGCAAGACGGAGGGCAATCCGTAACTTTAAGATTAATCGATAAGGAATGGACTTTTGAGTACAACCAAGGAGCAATGCTTTCATATAACCCAACCCGCTATAATGAGTTTACTAGCTTAATAGATTATTATATGTTGCTTATTATTGGTTTTGATGCCGATACCTATGAAGAATTGTCTGGGACAAAATATTACGACAATAGCAAACAAATTGTAAGTTTAGCCTCAACATATGGAGTTGATGGCTGGGAAACGACTTATACACCTGGAAAATTTACTAGATACTCCTTAGTATCCGAACTGACCGATTTAAGGTACGAACCGCTTAGAAAACTTATTTTCAGTTATTATGTCGATGGCTTAGACTTAATGAAAGAAAATAAAGAAAAAGCAAAAGAGAACTTAGCATACATAATTCAAGAAATGGCTGCTTTCAAAAAGAATAAACTATCAGGCCCAAGTGTATTATTTACTGCCTTTTTCGATGCAAAAGCTTTGGAATTAGCTCAAATATTTAAAGGTTACACAAAGTATAAGGGTGTGTTCTCAGACTTAATATATTTGGACCCATCAAATACTATGGTTTATCAAGAAGCAGCAGAATATAAAGAATAATTAAAGAAGATAGAAAGCTATGCCAGATACTAAAAGAGTGTTAGTAGTAGAAGATGAACTAACAAATGCAATTTTACTAAAAAGAATTCTTGTCCGTGGTGGATTTATTGTTCACGCCGTAAATAACGGCTTAGAAGCAAAAGAAGAATTAGAGCAACAACAATACGATGTTATTTTAACCGATTGGATGATGCCTTTAATGGATGGGATAGAGCTAATACGATTTATCAGAGAATCTATCAAACCGAACCCACTTATTATTATGATTACAGCATTGGTTTCGGATAGTGCTAGGAATTACGCCTTAGATAGTGGAGCAGATGATTTTATTACTAAACCTATAGATGTAGATGAAATTGTAGCTACCGTAAACGAAGGGTTAGCAAGAATTAACCAGAGTACAATTCCTGATATGAACAAAACAAATGGTATTTCCAACTTTAAGGGTGTGCCTCCCTTTCCAGCTGTTGCAGTTACTTCTAGCACAGGAGGACCTCCTACGTTAATTGAAGTCTTTAAAAATATTGACCCTTCTACTAAAGCAGCATTCTTTATAGTGCAACATGGTCCAATCTGGATGTTAGAGACTTTTTCTCAAAGATTAGCCAAAGAAACTAATTTTCAAGTAAAATTAGGAGCAAATTTTATGGTGCCAGAAGTTGGTGTTGTATATATAGCTCCAGGCGATAAACATATGGTAATTGATCCAGCAACTTATAAAATAGTGCTTGAAGATGGTCCTAAAGAAAATTTTGTACGCCCTGCTGCCGACCCTTTATTTAGAAGCGTTGCTAATGCTTTTGGTAGGTATTCGGTAGGAGTAGTGTTGAGTGGACTTGGCAAAGATGGCTCGCAAGGAATTACTTATATATCTAAAGTAAAGGGTAGTATCTTAATTCAAGATCCAGAAACGGCAATTGCGCCATCTATGCCCCTTGCTGCGATTAATACTAATGTTTTTTATAGGAAATTATCGCCACAAGAGATAGGCAAAACAATAAGTGAAGTTATATTTCCTTTAGCCGCTGCGATTAAAATTAAAAGTTAAGTAAACGCCTCTTTTGTATTTGGTCTCATACTTATTTGATGATTTGACCAAGTTTACTTGTAACTTTTTTTCTATATATTAGTCTATATAGGAGAGGGGGGATTTGTTTGAACTATTGTAATTATAAATATGGTATACTCTTTGTATTGATAATGCTAACATTATCAACTACTCGTATTTCATTTTCATCTATCTTAGCAGAGTTTAATGAAGAAAAACTTTTGATTTTCGCACCTGTTATCGACGAACTCCTAAAAGAAGGCGTGGATTCAAACTTTATTTATCTTACCATAGCAAATTCAAATACAAAGTTCGATGAACGTTATGTTCGTATTAATGTAAATAACTTTACTTCAAGCCCAGACTATTCGCACAATTGGAACTCTAAATCAGTTTTGAAAACAAGCGAGTTTATTAAAAATAACAATAGTATACTTGAATTAGCCGAACTTAATTACGGTGTGCCAAAAGAAATAATAGCTTCGATATTGTTTATAGAAACTAAGCATGGGAAATATCTTGGCAATAATAACCTACTAAGTGTCTATTATAGCACTGCTCTTTGTAATCAAGATGCTTTTATAGCTAAAAATAAACAAGCATTAAAAGAAAAATTCTCTGGCTCCTTAGAAGAATTAGAGACTTTAAATAAAAAAATTGATGAACGCTCCATTAAGAAATCTAAATGGGCGATTCAACAACTAAAGGCATTAGCCAAAATAGAGAAACTTTATGGAGAAAGCATATCCGATCTTTGCGGTTCGTGGGCTGGAGCGTTTGGAATCTCTCAATTTATACCTACAAGCTACCTCGCTTGGGCTATTGACGGCAATAATGATGGAAAAATTAACTTATTTGAGACAACAGATGCTATATTTTCTGTTGCTAACTACTTGAAATCTAACGGCTGGAATACTGACTCCCTATCCAACAGAAACGCCGTTTTTCATTATAATAATTCTTCTGCTTACGTTGATGCCGTGTTTAAATTAGCCAATCTTTCTTTAGCTCATTACCACAAATCTAACGAACTCCCCGAAGAGTAGCCTTTTCATATTTTATTATTATACTTACAATTGCTTAATTGCCTAATTTTACGTATATTTGTAGTTCTGTATTATTGCAACATACACTAAATAAAGTATATTTTTTATACTTTATTTATATAATAATTGCAATCAGGTTTAAGTATTGTCTAAATAATTAAACTGTTAAATATATAAGTTACATATAATCAATTATAAATAAGAAAGAAATAAAATGTCTTTATTAGGAAAAGAACAAATAGTTCAAGCCAATCTCGAAGACGAGATGCGTAGTTCATATCTTGATTATTCAATGTCTGTAATTGTTTCTCGTGCCTTGCCAGATGTAAGAGATGGATTAAAACCTGTTCACCGACGTATTCTTTTTGCTATGCAGGAACTGGGTTTAGCTCCAAATAGAGCTTACAAAAAATCTGCTAGATTAGTTGGGGAGGTTCTTGGTAAGTACCACCCACACGGCGACAGCTCTGTATATGAAGCAATGGTGCGTTTGGCTCAAGAATGGAATATGAGATATCCATTAGTTGATGGGCAAGGTAATTATGGCTCTGTTGATGGTGATCCTGCAGCAGCTATGCGTTATACCGAAACGCGATTAGCTCATATTGCTACTCAAACACTAAAAGACTTAGATAAAAATACTGTCGATTTTCAATCAAACTTTGACGAATCCCTAAAAGAACCTAAAGTATTACCTACAATCCTACCAACTCTCTTGGTAAATGGAGCAAGCGGTATTGCTGTAGGTATGGCAACCAACATACCGCCACATAACCTCAGAGAGATTGTAAGCGGTCTGTTAGAACTAATTAAAAATCCAGAAATTACAGATATAGAATTAATGCAATATGTACCCGCACCAGATTTCCCTACTGGGGGGTTGATTTATGGCTACGAAGGTGTCAAAGAAGCCTACCTAACAGGTAGAGGGAAAATAATTCTACGTGCTAAAACTGGTGTAGAAGAAAATAAACAAAAAACTAAACAATCTCTTATCATCACAGAATTACCTTACCAAGTAAACAAAGCAAATTTAATTGAAAAAATTGCTGATTTAGTACGTGCTAAAACTTTAGATGGTATTTCGGGATTAAACGACGAATCTGATAGAGAAGGTATGCGAATCGTTATTGATTTAAAACGCGATGCAATGCCAGAAATAGTACTTAATAACCTTTATAAGCATACTCAATTACAAGTTACATTTGGTACTATAATGCTATCATTAGTTAATGGAAGACCTCGTATTCTTACACTAAAACAAATGATGGAATATTTTATCAAGCACCGCAACGAAGTAGTCGTTCGGCGTACTCAGTTTGAATTAGATACTGCCGAAAAAAGAGCGCATATTTTAGAAGGCTTTATCATTGCACTCGACAATATTGATGAAGTAATAAAAACAATCAGAGAGTCTCGCGACCCCGCTTCTGCTTCTACGGCTTTACAAAGTAAATTTGCTCTAAGCGAAATTCAATCTAAAGCAATATTAGATATGAGATTACAAAGATTAACGGGCTTAGAAAGGGAAAAAATTGAAAAAGAATATCACGAATTAATACAATTAATTGAAAGGCTGAGATCAATATTAGCAAGTAGAGACCTACAAATGCAAATCATAGCCGAAGAGTTAACAGAGTTAAGTAATAAATATGGTGACGCTCGCCGCACTGAAATTGTAAAAGATGCAAGTGAAATTACTTTAGAAGATATGATTGCTAACGAAGATGTTATTGTAACAATTTCTCATAAAGGATTTATTAAGAGAACTCCTGTTTCTACCTACCGACGCCAAAACAAAGGTGGGCGAGGATTAAGCGGAAGCTCTACTTACGAAGATGATTATATAGAATTTATCTATCAAGCATCTACTCATCACTTCTTCTTATTCTTTACAGATTCGGGGAAAGTATATAAAATTAAAGTTTATGACATACCTGAAGGTAGTCGTACAGCTAAAGGCCGTTCCTTAGCTAACATTATCAATAAAGAACAAAGCGAGAAAGTAACAGCAGTCTTACCTGTAAAAGAATTTACTGACCAAGAATATATTCTTATGTGTACGCGCTTTGGCACTATTAAGAAAACAGAGTTAAATGCCTTTGCGAATGTACGACAAAATGGAATAATTGCAGTTAATCTTCACGATGACGATAAATTAGTATCTGTCCGCATTACTGATGGCACAAACGATGTTATTATTGGTACTCATAATGGATTAGCCTGCCGCTTCCGTGAAAGCGAAGTAAGACCAATGGGCAGAACTGCTGCTGGCATCAGAGGTATATCTTTAGCTGATGATGATTTTGTAATTTCTATGATAGTAATTAAAAGAGCTGATGCTCAAATATTAGTTGTAAGTGAAAACGGCTTAGGCAAGCGTACAAGATACGAAGACTTTAGGCTTACAAAACGTGGCGCTAAGGGCGTGATTTCTATGAATGTTACTGACAAGACTGGCAAGGTTGTTGGGATATTACCAGCAGTTGATTCAGATGATTTAGTAGTAATGACCGTTAATGGAATACTGATTCGTCAAAGTGTGAGCCAAATACGAACTATTGGGCGGAATACTCAAGGTGTCAAACTTATTAGATTAGACGATGGCGATAGTATTGCCGATATAACTTGCGTCGCTCGTGATGACGAAGAGGAAACAAATCATGATATCGAAGACAATGACGAGAACAAAGACGAACAAACAACAATTTTGGATTAAGTGAGTAGAAAAATGAAATTAGCAGTAGTGCAATTTTGTCCAGAGTTTTCTAATATCGAAAAAAATAGCTCTAAAATGCTTGATTTTGCAAAAAATACTGATTGCAATATTATTATTTTTCCTGAATTAGCGTTTACTGGATACGATTTTATATCTAAAGATGAAGTAGCTAAATATGCTTTCGATATTAATTCGGAGATACTTCAGAGCTTTAAAGAAATATCAAAGGATACAAATAAAATTATAGTTGTTGGCTTTCCAGAAAAAAGTAACAACAACTATTATAACTCTGCTGCAATCCTTTTCCCTGATAGTAAGTTTAATGATACTTACCGCAAAACTCATTTATTTTATAGGGAACGATTTATTTTCTCTGAAAATGATAAAGGCTTTTTTGTTATCAATTACCCAGATTTTGATTTAAATCTGGGTACTATGATATGCTATGATTGGCGATTCCCAGAAGCAACAAGAGCACTTGCCCTAAAGGGCGCTGATGTAATTGCTTGCCCTTCCAACCTTGTAACAAAAGTTTGGGATATATCTATGCCATCAAGAGCATTAGAAAACAAAGTATATTTAGCAGTATCTAACCGTACTGGTAGCGAGAATAGAAATGGAGACGATGTAATTTTTAACGGCTCTTCAAAAATTTACTCTTATAATGGTACTGTTCTTTGTGAAACTGGAATTAACAATGAAGCCGTAATTGTTGCTGACATAGAACCAGAAAAAACCCGGAATAAGTCCTTTAACGAATTTAATGATATATTTTCTGATAGAAGACCACAATTTTACTTATAAGATTATGATACAAATCGACAATATATCAAAGCAATTCAATAAATCCTCTAAATTTGCGGTAAAAGCCCTTGATAAGGTATCTTGTACAATACAAACAAATAAGGTTAGTGGCTTAATTGGCACTAATGGCGCAGGGAAAACCACTTTAATTAGAATTTTATTAGGTTTTGAAAAGCAAGATACAGGCGAAATTACTATCGATGGACTTAATAATCTTTCAATAGAAGCAAGAAAACTTATAGGCTATCAATCGGATTTGCCTTATTTATCAAAGTCAATGAAAGTAGCTGATTATCTACATCTAAATTCAATTTTGGCTGGTTTTAAAGATAATGAACAACAAATATCTGAATTATTAGAATACTTTAAGTTATCTACTGCTTACCACAAAGGCTTATCAGATTTATCAAAAGGTATGAGGCAAAAATTAGAAATAATTAACGCCTTCTTAGGCAATCCCAAAATCGTTATTTTAGATGAACCAACGGCAGCATTAGATCCCGTTGCAACGCTTGAATTACGTGAATTTATTAATAAAAAACGCAATACTGGTATAACTATATTATTCTCCTCTCATCATCTATCAGAAGTGGAGCATATTTGTGACAATGTCTTTCTAATAGATTCGGGTAAAATACATCGTGAGCTTGATATGAATACAGTTGAAAGAGGTACCTTGGAAGAAGAGTTCCGTAAATTTATTTCGGAGCAAAAATAATGGACAATATAATTACATTAACATCTTTTGATTTAAAGAGATTTTGGACTATTAAACGCCTTATTATTATGGGGATTTTTGCACTTATCACTATTGCAGTATCTTTTATACCAAGCTCGTTAAACATCCCTAAATCTTCCACTCAAGTAAATTTTGATGTAATACTTGCAAGTGGGCTTTCCTTTGTTGTGCCTGTATTAGTCTTGTTATTTACTGGTGGTATTATTTCAAACGACATAAGAACATTTTACTACAGAACAATTCTATCTCGCCCAGTAAGCAAAGAAGAATATTTATGTTCTAAATACCTATTTTCATTTATTAATTTATTCTTGGGTACTATCTTATTTGCAATTGTACCCTCATTTATTGGTATAACGTCGCTACCAGTAGAGATAAACTTTAATTTTGGCACCTCTTTATTAGTTTATTTATTATATCTTTTAGAAGGGGTATTATTTATATCTATATCAATGAGCCTCTCTACTATTCTAAAAGGCTCTTTCAATATATTTGTTCTTATTATCTGGATATTTTTAGAAACTACCTTAATAAATGGTCTTCTTAGTAATTTCGTGTCTTTTAGCAAACCCTTAGCTATATTTAGCGATTTCTTTTTTCCAGCAGGCTTCTCCGAAGCTGCAAAGCTATTAAATACGAGTTCTGTTCTCTTATTCGAATCAATTTTGTGGGGCTTTGCTGCACTCACCTTTTGGTTTGCTCTTAGTTTCTATCAAATTACAAAGATAAAAATTGATGCTAATATGGATTAATACTATGGAACAAAATTCTTTAAAAATATTTAAAATATCATCAATTCTATTTGTTATCAGTTTCTTAATTGCGAGCATCCTATTTTTTATACCTAAAGCTGGCAACCTAAGTCAAACAGATTATTATGTTGCAATACAAAAAGCACAAAAGAGTAATTCCCCTATACTCATCACTTTGTATAGTAAATGGGATAGAAAGCAAAAGATTAGTAATCAGATTCTCTTCACTGACAAGAATCTATTAGAGCAAATCAATAAAAGGCTTATAACTGTAATATTAAACTTAGATGATGACAAAGATAAACAATTAATTGATCAATTTGGGCTAAAGCCTGCTTATTCTTTGCTTTGCGATAAAAATGGCAAGCCAATTACATATATACCTAATGGCACTTCATCAACAGAGTATTCCATATTTTTAAATGAAGCTCTCAAATTACCATTCTTCTCTTGGGATAATTTAGAACAAGCCATTAATCAAAGTAAACAGAATAATAAAAATATAGTAATATTTACAACATCAAATTTAAATGCAAATTTAAGCTTAGCAGAGTTACTAAAAGCTCCAGCAAACTTACAGTATATTGATATAAATTTTAATCCTGTGCTATTTAACTTGCAATATAAGCCTGATTTTGCACAAGCAAGACAAATACTTGGTTTTGATGATAATATACTAAATATTCACGGTCAAGGTCCAAGTAATAATAGCCCAATAAATGCTTTTCAAAGTGATCAACTTATTAAAGCAACCATAATATCTCCAAATAAAACAGTAATTGCACAAGGTACATTTGATGAAGAATTATTTCAAAATGGAAATATGCAAGGTTTTATTGAGAAAATTTTAACAAAAGAAGTAAATAGAGTCAAATAATGTTTAAAAGTGTAAAAAAAATTCATTTCGTTGGCATTGGCGGCATTGGTATGAGCGCTATTGCAGAAATTTTGTTGAGTGAGGGATTTGAAGTTAGTGGCTCCGATATAGCAATATCTCAAAATACCGAGGCTATTCAAAAAGCGGGAGCGACTGTATTGATAGGGCATCGCTCTGAAAATATTGAAGGCACTGACGTTGTGGTTTACTCTAGCGCTGTTCATATCGATAATAATCCAGAAACCAAAGCAGCCTTAGAAAAGGGAATCCCCTTGATTAGAAGAGCCGAAATGCTTGCGGAAGTATCAAGGCTAAAATACAATTTAGCTATTTCTGGTACTCATGGCAAAACGACAACAACTTCAATGCTGGGATTAATCCTAATCAATGCAGGTATCGACCCTACTGTCATTGTTGGTGGTAGACTCAGAGATTTTGGTGGCACAAATGCAAGATTAGGCAAGGGAGATTGGACTATTGTAGAAGCAGATGAATACGATAGAAGTTTCTTACAGTTATTGCCAACTATTGCTATTGTAAATAATATTGAAAGCGAGCACTTAGATATTTATAAAGATTATGATGATATTTTGAATACTTTTACAGAATTTGCCAATAAAGTTCCCTTCTACGGCTTTGTCTCTATGGGCTTGGATGACAAAGGTGTAAAAAGCATACTGCGGAAAGTAAATAAAAAAGTCGTAACTTTTGGACTTAACAAAAATGCGGACTACCGCGCTGATAATATCGTGCAAAATGCTATGAATTTACACTGTAAGGTATATGAATATGACAACTATTTGGGCAACTTAGAAATTAACATACCCGGTATTCATAATCTCAAAAATGCCTTAGCTGCAATATCTGTTGCTAGAAAAATGGACATCGATAAAGAAACGATATTTAAATCTCTTAAAGAGTTTAAAGGTGTTTATCGCCGCTTCGATATTCGTGGCGAAAAAAATAATATTCTTGTTGTAGACGACTACGCTCACCACCCAACAGAAGTCAAATCTTGTTTAAATGCAGCTACTGGCTTTAATCGACGGATTGTTGCAGCGTTTCAGCCACATACCTATACACGAACACGCGACTTATACAAAGAGTTTGCCCAATCATTCGATGAAGCAGATGTATTAATCGTTACAGACGTTTACCCTGCCCGCGAAACACCTATCGAAGGTATTGATGGCAAGATAATTGTTAATGAATGTATTGCTATGGGGCATAAAAATGTAGTATATATACCTACAGTGAATGAATTGAAGGACAAAATTAAAGAAATATTAAAACCGGGCGACCTTTTTATTACTATAGGCGCCGGCAATATATGCGATGTAGCTGAGTATATTTGTAACAATTAAACTAGCTTAATCGTTCTAATAAAATTGATTACATAAATTTTTTAAAAAATATGGATTTAAGAATGAAGTTGAAAATCGCACTCTTAGTAGGATTAGCAATATCGCTGAATTTTATTAACCTCTCAGCTCAAACTAACGTAAACAATATAGACGAAACTGTTGTTTTGGAAGTTGGTAAAGAAAAAATTACAGCTAAAGAGCTACAGAATGCCTACAAGAAAAATCTAAATCGGAAAAATGATAATCTATTTGCTCTACCCAAAGATACAATACTTGATTTTATTAAACTGTATTCTAACTTTAGATTAAAGGTTAATGATGCCGAAAAAAGAGGTTTTGACAAAGATCCTGATGTAATGGCTGATATAAAACAAAATAGAAAGATTTTGTCCGAAACTTTTTATTATGATAAGAAATTGACAGATAAGTGGGTAGATTACTTATTAAATCAAAGAAACAAAGAATATAAAGTTGGTATCATTCTTATCCCAATTCAATATAATCCGCAGCCAGATACTCTTACAGCTTTCAATAAGATAACTGAAGCACTGAAGGAGCTAAAAGCAGGTATTGCTTTTGAGAGTGTTGCTAGAACCCATTCAGAAGATAAGGAAACGGCTAGGAACGGTGGTATCATTCCTCAATATATAACAAGTGGAAAAGTACAAAGACCTATCGAAATGGCTATATTTAATACGCCTAAAGGTAGTTTCTATCCAGAACCAATAAAAACTAATTTTGGATACTTTATTATAAAGGTATTAGATGTAGCTGATAGAATGCTTGTTGATGGTAGCCATATTCTTATTTCAATGAATGAATTAAGAGACTCTGCTTCTGCTTATAAAAAAGCCGATAGTGTTCTTAAGTTAATCAAAAATGGGGCTGATTTTGCTAAAATGGCTAAAGAAAACTCCGATGATGCAAAAACAGCACCGAACGGAGGAGCTTTAGGCGAATTATATTCGCGAGCAACGGGCTTAGCTACAACTAGCTACCCTTTAGTAAAGGAGTTTGAAACTACACTATATCAATTAAAAGATGGGGAAGTTTCTGGAGTAGTTAAAACAGAATTTGGATTTCATATAATCAAAAGAAATCATTCTTCTAAGCCAGATCTAGAAAAAGAACGTATTGATTTAAGAAAAGCATACAAAAGATTATACTTTGAAGATGACAAACATGCAATGTTAGACTCACTTAAAGAAACTTACGGCTTTAAAATTAATGATAATACCTTAAACCAAGCTATTGCAAATTTAGACACGAACCAAACTACATTAAAAGCAAACTGGAGCGAGTCTATCGATAAGAGTTTATATAGCAAAACTCTTTTCTCTATCCTAAATAAAGACTATACTTTAGAATTCTTTTTAGATAAACTACAAAAGCAAGCCGACTTGAAGGGTGTACCTACAAACAAAGAAGGCTTTACTAAGGCTATTGGTATAATAACTAATCCTATTGCTTTCGACAAAGCATCTGAAAATTTAGAACACGAATATCCAGATTTTAGAGAGTTAATGCGAGAGTTTAGCGACGGTATCTTATTATTCAAAGTGGAAGCTATAGAAGTATGGGACAAATTAAAATTCGATTCTACTCAAGCAAGGCACTTCTTTGATACTTTATCTAAGAAATTTTATACTGATGATATGTATGATATTACCGAAATATTTTTATTAAATGATTCTAATTCTAAATCTATATACGAAAAAATTAAAGCTGGAGCTGATATTGAAGCTATTGCACAAAAAGAAACTCAAAGAGAAGGATATAGAGAAAAGATGGGCAAATGGGGATTATTATCGGTTAAATCTAACAACTTAGCAAAGCACGCTTTCGAAGCAAAGGCAAAAAAAGGTGATGTATTAGAACCATTCAAAAATGGGACAGGATTTTCTATTATAAAAATTAACGATTATCAAGCCCCAAGACCTAAAAAATTTGAAGAGGCAATATCAGATATAGCCCCTCTTTTCCAAGAATCTTTGCAAAAAGAGTTGCTTGATAATTGGTTAAATAAATTGAAAAAAGAATTTCCTATAAAAATAATAGATAAGAATTTAGTTCAAGTAATTAAAAACAAATAATAATGAAGAGTATAATCTATATATCATTAGTAGTTTTATGTATAAATTTGCACAATAGCTGGGGGCAATCTAACCCATTAACCCCCGCTAACGGGCAATCCTTAGATAAAATTGTTGCCGTCGTCGGCGATGAAGTAATTTTAAAGTCTGATTTAGATGGACAATTATATTTTATGAGCCAAATGGATAAATCTATTGATATCAATAACCCAGAAGCTCGTAAAAAAGTATTAAATAGTTTAATCGACCAATTACTACTAGTAAACAAGGCAATAAAGGATTCTGTAGTTGTAAATGATGATGAGGTTACTCAACGTATCGAACTACATATTCAATCAGAAATTAAAAGGTTTGGCTCAGAAAAAAGAGTTGAACAAGTATATGGCATGTCTATTCCTAGGATGAAGAATGAAATTCGCGATAAGATTAGACAAAATTTATTAGTCCAAAGCCTTGTTTCTCAAAAATTTGCTAACCTAAAAGCTACACAAAAAGATATAGAGGATTTTTATCATAAGAATAAAGACTCTTTACCTTTATTGCCCCCTTCTATTCAGCTTTATCATTTAGTAAAGAAAGTAGAGGCAGGGAAGGAAACAAAGCAACATTTATATGATTTGGCGATGAAAATACGCGACTCCATTTTAGCTGGGGGTGATTTTGCAGACTTCGCTAAAAGATATAGTGGAGACCCTGGGACGGCTACCGAAGGGGGTGAATTGGGTTGGTTTAGTAAAGGTAAGCTTTTCCCAGAATTTGAGAACGCTGCTTTTAAATTATCTACTGGAGAATTATCCAAACCTATCGAAACTCCATTTGGCTTCCATTTAATTCAAACAATTGAAAAAAAAACAGATGCCATTAAAACAAGGCATATCTTATTCAAATTTGGTGACTCTGAAGAAGAAAGCCAAAAGGCTATTTCATTCTTAGAGGATATAAGAAAAAAAGTTATTAGTGGCGAATCTTTCGACTCCTTAGCTACTATATATAGCGACGATAAGGAAAGCAGAGGCTTTGGGGGCTACCTTGGAAATGTAAGTATTGATGAACTACCCGAGAATATTAAATCGTCTCTATTAAAAATGAAAGATGGCGAAACTTCTGAACCAGTCTTATATAGAAATGAACCCAATGACAAATCTTACCATATACTTTACAAGAAAAAGACCTTACCTCAAAGAAAGGCAACCTTAGAAAATGATAGTAAGGAAATTGAAGCAATGGCTACAGAATTCAAAAAGCGAGACCTTTATGAAGAATGGGTAAAAGAATTACGAAGTGAACTATATTGGGAAATTATAGATAAATAATTGTGGCGATGAAGCAATTTATATTAAAAAACGACATAAGTGAAATTGAAAAAATACATCTTTATTTTGAAGATTTGACTATGCAAGGATTAATACAGGATGGGCTGTCTAATCAGCTCATCTTGGTAATAGAAGAAATGTTTACAAATATTATTAATTATGCTTTTGCAGATAAACAGCTTCATTGTATCGAAATTAACTTAAAATTAGATAACAATGATTTTATTATTCAAATCATTGATGATGGTATAGAATTTGACCCATTAAACTATAAAGTCCAAGACTTAGATACACCTTTAGAATTAAGACAAATTGGAGGTTTAGGAATACATCTTATGAAAAGTATTATGAACGAGTATCAATACAAACGAGAAAATAATAAAAATTACTTAAGTATTAAAAAGTATTTGACTAATTAACAGGTTCTTCAGGTATAATATCTTTTGCTAATCTCAATCGAAGTGTAACGACTGTAAACATACCTTTCTTACTTACTATATCTATATCTCCATCTAAAATAGCTAATATTTTAATTGCTATAGACAAGCCTAAGCCTAAACCTTGTTGCTCTATTCTTTCCCTATTAAATTGTACAAAAGGACCAATAGATTTTATCTCATCTTCACTCATACCAAGACCCTTATCGGAGATTTCTATAAGTAAATAGTCACTAAGAGTTGTTACATCAATTTGAACTTTTGACCCATCGTCTGAAAATTCAAAGGCATTATCTATAATTTCCAATAATAATTTATTAACAATACTCGGAGAGCCAACTACTGTTGCTGAACTATTATTTAACACCAAGTCATTAATTCTTTTATGCTTATAAGCTATTTCGTGGGCTAATTCATAAATTATGGCATCAACATCTTCAGTATAATTCTGATTTTCATATGTTATTTCATCTATATTAAAAGATTTAGTGATCAGGTTGGCATAATAAATATAATTATCTAAAACAGTGTTTAATCTTTTAGCTGCTGAATGCAAATCATTAATAATATCTTTAATCTCTGAGCTGTCGTCTAAAATTGCAATATCATTATGCTTTAGAAGTATGTCAGACAAAGCAATTATATGTAAAAATGGGGTTCTTATTTCATGAGGAATTGAGCGACTTAAGTTAGAAGTTAGCTGGTTCATTCTTAGCTTTAGCTTATGCTCATTTTTGCGATATTCAATTGTTTGTAGCGCAACTATTTGATTTTGTAGTTGTTTAGAATAGTTTTTATCTATATTTATCAATAAGGAATTAATTGACATTCCAACTAAGTTTGCATATAAAGTCATTCTTTCAATAAAAACTATATGTGTTTCTAACCTTAAATTTAAAGATGAATAAACGAATAATCCCAAAACTCCATCATAACCAATAATAGGCAAACATAAATAAGATTCTTGACTTGTATCATCATAAGAAAATGCTTTTGTAACTTCAGATAATACGGTAGATATAACACCTTTATCAAGTAAGAAATCATACAACTCTTTACCATTAATATTTTTTTGATTAGCTGCTACAAAATTAAAATCAAGTGTATCTTTATCAAATGTATAATATGCTACTTTATTTAAGATTTGAGATTCTTTTGTTAATTCAATAGCAAATTCTACCAAGCCTTCTACGCTTGCATAATCAAGGTAATGCTTGGAAAACTCTGCTAATAATTGAAGGAAACGCCCTTCCACTAATAATTGTGCACTCATAATTTAAAATGTGATAATGATTCTCTGTATTGACTTATAATATCAGAATAAATTGATTTTAAAAAGCCAGTAGGCAGCCCAAGCACCTCCCAAATCCTATTATCAGGGGTAGGGATATAATTATTACCTGAATTGCCTAAACCCATTAGTTTAGCAATAATATTTGCTAAGTATACAATGCTTATTAGTCGAATATACGGTGAGTTGAAATCTGGTTTATGGTGATACTTGATTACAGCAGCTATATCACTACTTAAATTCCATCTTTGAGCAAGAAGGTAGCCAACATCACAATGGTTAAAGCTCATTATATCATACTCTTTATCAATCAAATCTTCATTATTATCTAAATCATCAAAGACAACGGATAAATACATACCTTTAAACTTGCTTAACATAATCAATTTACCAATATCATGGGTCAGTCCCGCAATAAAGACTTGCTCCACACCTTTATACCCTATCTCTTTGCCTATTATTTTTGCTATCAAGCCAACTGCTATTGAGTGCCGCCAAATATCAATTTGTTGAAATTCTTTATTATTTTTATAAGTTCCAAAAAAATCCATTATGGCAATTGTAAGAATAGTATGCCTTACCTCTTCAAGCCCCAGTAACGAAATTGCTTGAGTAACTGTATTTATCTTCGTTTTAAATGAAAAAATAGAAGAATTAACCATTTGTAACAACTTAGTTGTAGAACTAATATCTAAAATAATAGTATCAGATAAGCTTGTAATTGTTATTTTAGGATCATCAAACTTATTCATAAGCTCGATGTAAACCGTAGGGAGAGTAGGCAATGTATCAAAATCTAACTTTTCTAATGCTGCATTCATTTTTTTATTTATTATTAAGTGTTTAACTGTGATAATGCGATTAGTTCTATAAGCTCATCTAAAAATGGATTATTTATCTCCCAGCCCAATTTATCAACTATTTCTACCTTCATTTTCATGAGTTCAGTTTTATCAAAATTATTTGTGTCTGTTTGTCCTACTTGTCCTACTTTGATGAATACTTGTTTTATACCCCATAGCTTTAGCATTTTTAACTGATTTGAATGTAAAATTGTATCTTTAGCTATCAGCATCTGCCCTATCTTATTCAAGATTGGCTCGGCTGTAACCATACCTTCTTCAATTTCATCTATTATTACAATTTTAAACATTTCTCTATATGTTAAATTAAAGCTCGCGATACAAATATAACATAATAACATTAGATAAGTATAGCTAATATTATTATTGTATTGGCAAATACCTAATAGCTACTTAATTTAATTCATTTGTACACTTTTTGCTTTTGATTAAGTTACAAAGTTTCTTGGTATAGAATTTAGTATTAAACAAAAATACAACTATAAATTCTAATTCTAAAAAATTTAATGTAACTATTTTATATAGTAAATAGTCTTTACTGCTTTGCTGTGTATAAGGTTAATTTATAATGTTTAAACTCTTTATCTTTATCATTCTTATTCTATTTACTCAAATTGGGCTAACTTTTAGCAATTCATATATTATTATGATAGACAATAATAACCAATCTATCATAAAGGAAAATAAGCTACAAAGCACTAAAGTATTTAATATACCGATAAGCAGACAAAAAATAAATAACTTCCTACTTAACAATAAAGAACAAGAATATTATTATAATAAACTTTTAAAATATCACACCTTTAAAAGTGATAATACAGATATTATTAAGCAATTCGATAATATTGAAATAAACAGAAAATTCCATATTAATAATTTGCCAAACGCCGATGTGTTTGCTAATAAAGAGTGGAATATGAAGCAGATTAAAATAAGCTCTGCATGGCAAAAAGCAACTGGAAAAGGTATAATCATTTCTCTTGTCGATACGGGAATTGACTTTGAACACCCAGATTTAAAAAATTCGCTCTGGATAAATACAAAAGAAGATTTAAATAAAAATGGCACATTCGAACCATGGAGCTATCTTGAAACAAGGAATGGGCTCACTGGTGATTTAAATGGTAAAGATGATGACGGCAACGGTACAATAGATGATATTATTGGCTATGACTTTGTTGACCAATATCAAGTAGCTTTTGGCGATTATACTCAACCGGATCCTATCCCAGAAGATGAAGGAGAACATGGCACGAACGTTGCAGGAGTTATGGTAGCAAGACCTCTCAAGGACTCAAGTATTATTGGTGCAGCTTATGATGCGAAATTAATGATTGCAAAAGCTTTTGATATAACTGGCAATGCAGAAGCCGATGATATTGCCCGCGCTATAGTTTACTCTGTGCTAAATGGAGCGAATGTAATTAATATGAGCTTTGGGGACAATTATCCTGCACAGATAGTTTACGACGCTATTAAGTTTGCATATTATTCTGGTTGTATATTAGTATCTTCTTCTGGTAATAATGGCTGGAACCTACCTCATTATCCATCTGACTATCCAGAAGTTATTAGCGTGGGCGGTTCGGATGAAAAAGGAAAACGGTGGAGTTTTTCTAATTATGGACCTTACGTTGATTTGATAGCACCTGCACGCTCTATTTATACCACTGATGTTGGTGGAAGATATAAGACAACTAACGGGACCTCTGTTGCAGCGCCTCACGTATCAGCTGTTGCAGCCTTATTGTTAGAGTTAAATAAAGAATTAAAACAAGATGACATTAAAACTATTCTACAAATGTCTGCTTTCCAAAATAAAGATGATTATGATAATTTCTACCTTACTGGCGCTGGTGTATTAGATGCTTCCAAATCTGTAGAGAATATATATAATGGAAAAACTAAATTTATATCTCCAGATTTTGATGAAATTATTGACACAAATCAAGCAACTATAAGCATAAAAGCAAACATAAGCCACCCATTATTCGATAAAGCAGAATTATTATTAAGCCAAAGCATCGATACTATTAAATGGGAAAGCATTGCCTTTATCCCTAATCAAATAATTAATGGAGAAGTTGCAACTTTACCAATAGACAAACTAAACAACGGAAAGAACTTACTGTGTATTAGGTTATATTTAAAAAATAATAGATACTACGATGAAATTATTCCAATAAATTATTATAATACTAATGATAAATTTACATTTTTATATTGGAATAATTTTGCAGCTTATTATAACGAGAAAAGAGTAAGGGTAGTAGGGGCAAGTACGTCGAGAGTGGCAGAACTTATTGTTAAATATAAAACAGCAAATTCTGATGAAGAATATGTTGTTGCTAAAGAATATACAAGATACTCAAAAAACCACTACCTTATTTTAAATGACTTAAAATCAAACACAGAATATACTGCTATTATTCAGGCAATTTCTGGCAAGGACACGATTACTCAAAATTTCAATTTTAATACTGATAATGGTTATTGGAATACTATAAATTTTTCTCTGAAGCCATATACTACAAACCGTAGTTATATATATAATAATATTAGTGATTTATATGGCAATGGCAAAGCATTTACTGTTAATGATTTGCAATCATTGTATATAGGCAAAACTTTTACTAAGCAATTAGTTGACGGCAAAATTAAAAATATAGATTCGTCGCAAAAAGGATATATTGCCGTTGGCTATGGCGATTCTAATGGCGACGGTATTCAAGAAATATTAACAACAGCTGAATTTAATACCATACTCTACCAAGCTAAAAGTAAAAATGGAAACCCCTTTGAGAATATTTTGTTTCAAAATATGGGTTCATCTTTTTGGGCCGAACAATTCTTTGATATAGACAAAGATGGCAAAGAGGAAATTATAGGTTATAGTTATGAAGCCTTAGATAAATCTTACAAAATTGTTAAATACGAAAACGGAAAGTACGTATATACAGATACTTTGCAATACCCTCATGCTTTTAAAAATATAAGTATAGAGCGAGGTTCTGCACTTCAAGATTTCGATGGAGATGGCAATTATGAACTATGTTTCGTAAACACCAAAGGTAATTTATTTATTTATGAATATACTAAGGAAAAAGGCTTCACTCTCGAATATATAGATTCTACAGACTTAGGCAACAGCAATCAATATGTTACAAAGGCAGATATCGATGGAGATGGTATTTATGAAATATTACATGCCACTTATGGTAGTAATGTTCTTCACGGTAAATTTGGAACAAGCGACCCAATTTGGAGATTTAGAGTAATAAAATCTAATGCTACCAATTCATATTACACTCTGTGGCAAGAGTTTTTTGTGCCCGTACGCGATGGCGCAACCAGACAAGGATTCTTCTATAGAAACGGAGTAGCTGCTGGCAACTTAGATAATGAAGCAGGTGACGAAATTGTTTTATTGCCTTTTCCAAACTTATATGTATTAAAATGGAACAAAGCAGACCACAAATTTGAAAATTTTTGGTACTACCCATCTTCGCTAAGTAATTCAGCACTCATTGCGGATTTAGATGGAAATGGCACTAACGAACTTGGCTTTACAGGTTTCAATGCCATGAGATTTTTTGAACATCGGAGCGGTACTTCGCCATTAATGCCACCCTCTAATATAGATGCTTGGTCGAACAAGCAAACTGATGCTACGTTTACATGGGACAAAGTTCCTAATGCTGAAAAATATAAATTATATAGATTAGTAGTTCAAAATGAAGAACTAATCCCGATAGAAGTAAAAGAATTTGACTCAAGCAATATAAATGAAAAAGTATTTGAACCTTTAGCTCCAGATTCTACATACTATTTTCTCGTAACTTCTATTAATTCTAAATTTCAAAATCCAGAGAGTGATTTCTCTGCTCTTATTACAGTTAATACTAACAAAAGAATTGCCGTAAAAAAAGTAGAACAAATAAACAACAATATTATGAAAATTACTTTTACTGGCAAAGTAGCAACTAACTCATTAGAACCTAGTATATTTACCTTAACTAAGCAATCGACTGCAACAACTTATATTCCTTCGAGTGCTATTGTTTTGCAAGATTCCCTTATTATTATTAGCTTTAATGGCACAATCAGTAACGGGCAGTATTTATTAAATATACAGAGTTTTAGAGATTATAATAAGAATTGGACTATTGCAAGCTCTGATACTATAAATTGGAAAAATGCAGAGCCTCCACAAGAATTATATCTAACAAAACTTGAATTTGTTAGCGAAACATTGATTAAACTATACTTTAATAAAGAAGTCGATTCAAGTGCTATAAATCGCAATAATTATATATTTAAACCATTTGGTGAAGCCTTGTTTGTAGAGCTTGACCCCTTAAATACAACAGCAGTTATGATGAATATCAGCCAATTATTCCGTAATAATGGAGCCAGAGGGCTAAACTATACAATTACAGCAAGAAATATTGTTTCAAAAGATGGAACCCTAATTACATTAGGGTCTGGCAATACTTTAGGCTTTGTAATAAGCGCTCCAGTGCTACAAGATGTTTATATATACCCGAATCCTATAAAAAGATCAGAGCTAAGCCAAATATTTTTCGCTAATTTAACTCAAAACGCTACAATAACCATCAAAACTATCGATGGAGCAGAGATAATTAAATTATACGAAAATGACGGGAATGGTGGTTTAGAATGGGACGGAAGAGACCGAAATGGAAACTTATTACCTACCGGTATCTATGTATATACTATTGAGGGCAAAAATAGTTACGGCGATAGTGTTATGTCCGATATGAAAAAGTTTGTAGTAATTCCATAATTAGCTATATTTGATTTAATTACAATGAATTAAATCATTAAATCTATGTTGGAAAAACTTCAAGCTATATTTGGAGTTGCTAAAGGAGAACTACTAAGTATTTTAGTATTATTGTCTATAATACTTACTTCTTTCATTTTATCACTATTGAACGTGAAAAATGAAAGCCAAGTAAAGAGCATAGCAAATATATATGATAGGTTAGACTCAATAAGTTTAGCAAATGCTACTACATTTGTAGGATCCAATAACTTTGGGAATACTTACGACAAGCTCAGCAAAGGCGACACAGTTCTCCAAAAAGAACTTTTCTTTGCTAATAACAAAATAAGCAAGGAACTAAATGTTAGTGAAAAAATTAATTTAAACAAAGCCTCAAAGGTTGAATTAATGAAAATACCGGGAATAGGCGAAAAAACAGCTTTGAAGATTATACAATACAGAAGTGAAAAAAAGTTTCTCCAAATAGAAGATATAATGAACATTAAAGGGATTGGTGCAAAGAAATTCGCTAAAATGAAAGACCATCTTGATATTTAAAGGATTAAACGTATATTTGAAAAATATATATTAACTAAGATTAAAAAATTATTGAGGAATAAATGAAAACAACGCGATTTAATGCGATACATAAAAAATTAAATGCAAAAATAGTGGAATTTGCTGGCTTCGAAATGCCTATTCAATATCCATCAGGAATCATTGCGGAACATAATATAGTTAGAACAAAAGTAGGCGTATTTGATGTATCTCATATGGGCGAGTTTTTTGTTAAAGGAAGCGATGCTCTAAAATTTGTACAAAAAATTACTACAAACGACGCTTCTAAACTTACAGTAGGTGCAGTTCAGTATTCTGCTATGTGCTTCAATGATGGTGGAATTGTTGATGATTTATTAGTATATAATTTAGCAGAAAATGAATATATGCTAGTTGTTAATGGTGCTAATATAGACAAAGATTGGGATTGGTGCCAGCAAAACCTTATTGATTTTGATGTTGAATTAAATAATCTTTCTGACGATTATAACTTATTAGCAATACAGGGTCCCTCATCAAGAGCTGTGTTAGAAAAACTTTGCAATACAGATATAAGCGAAAGTATCTTGCCATTTTATCATTTTACTTATGGTAAAATAGCAGATGTGGATATGATTATTTCAAGAACAGGGTATACAGGTGAATTAGGCTTTGAAATATATTTTAAAGGGGATGTTGAATTAGCTGAAAATATTTGGAATAAATTATTTGATGCTGGAGCAGAATTTGGTATCGAAGCTGTAGGCTTAGGTTGCCGAGATACTTTAAGATTAGAAAAAGCTTATTGTTTATATGGCAATGATATTGACCAAACTACTAACGTAATAGAAGCTGGTTTGGCTTGGATTACAAAGCTAAATAAAGGCGATTTTAATGGTAGCGACGTTATTAAAAAGGTTAAAGAAGAAAAGCCATCTCGTAAATTAGTTGGTATTATGCCCGAAGCCGACAAATTTATTGCTAGACACGGCTATAAAATCTTTGCGGGCGAAACAGAAATAGGTGTAATTACAAGCGGTAATTTATCCCCTACTCTAAATAAACCTATTGCTTTAGGATATGTTGCAGTTTCTCATTCGGCTATCGATTCGAAAATTGAAATTGAAGCAAGGGGCAAAAGATTTCCTGCTAATGTTGTCAAAACTCCATTTGTTAGCTAATATCTATTTGCAAAAATCTTAAAAATACTGAAGAAATAAAATTATTTGATTGATTAGATAATTTTATTTCTTCTTTTTTAATTCTTTTCGTTGCTCTTCTACATCGCCAATAAATATACGTCTCATTTTCTTCAGTATTACTGAAAATATAAAAGCAGAGCCAAAAAACAATAGTAATAGTATAAGTACAATTTTCATTATTTAGACCATAATAGTTTAACGGAATACACTTGTCCATTAGATGCTGTAAACTTGCCTATATACATGCCGGGCTGTAAATTTTCCGAATCCAAGCTTATTAATTGTACGCCTTGGGGCATGTTTTTCTTATCATAATTTAAAACTTCTTTGCCTAAGAAATTTAATACCTTAAAATTTACATCTGCCCTGCTTTTTAAATCAAACTTAAGAGTTAATTTTGAAGTTGCAGGATTTGGATATACCTCTAAGCCTGTAAATACTGGGCTTTCATTTATACCTGTACAAGAAGTATGGCGAAAACTATACGACAAAGGTGCTTTAGCATAATTAGAACTTATTTTAATATCCTTTTTACTAATAAGTTTTTTAGCTTCCTTAGCCCCTACTCCATTACTTTCATCTAAATATAAATTTAAAACGTAATTACCTTGAGGAACTTGATAAATATCGAGTTCTAATTCGATATTACATTTAGACTTACATTTCTGTTCGGAAGTATCGCTCAAAATGACATTTATCGTATTATTTTGAATGGAAAAGTCTACTATATACTTTGCATAACAATGAGATTCGAAGTTTTTGATACTTAAATCTACCCAATTATTATCAACGGAAATATCAACTTGTGGCTCTGAAAACAAGCCATTAGCAAAAAAAAGCATTCCGATTATTGTTAAGTAAAATTTAAGCATCAATCAATTTATTCAATATTTTATTATACTACAACGTATATAACGTAAAAATTTAGGAAAAGTTAATGGAAATTTTACATTCTCCGGTTGCTCTTGTAATTTTTATAAGCACTATTGCTTGTAGTTTATATACCTTATACGCCAATCAGTCTTTATATTTCAATTGGGTACTTAATCCTTACCAAGTCATAAACAATAAAAAATATTACCAATTGCTTACAAGTGGCTTTTTGCATGCTGATTTAATGCACCTCTTATTCAATATGCTAACTTTTTATTTTTTTGTTTTCCAATTAGAAGCAATAGTTGGTAGTGTTGTTTTTACTACAATTTATTTTGCAAGTCTTTTAATTGGCAACTTATATACTGTATGGAAAAAGCAAACTGATTATAATTATTCGAGTGTAGGCGCCTCTGGAGCTATTTCAGGCGCTCTTTTCTCTTTTATACTTTTTTATCCTACCGCACCACTATTAATTTTTCCGCTTCCTTTTCCAATACCCGCTTGGCTCTTTGGCATTTTATATTTATTATGGACGTATTTTGCCTCCCGCCGATCTTTTGATATGATTAATCATTATGCTCATTTGTTTGGAGCTATTGGCGGTATTTTAGTTACAGTTTTGCTCTATCCGGAAATTATTATGCACTTTATTAATCAGCTATTTTAATCTTTATGTTTATGTTCTATATCGGGTAGAAATACTGCAAGAAGCCCAAGTAAAGGCAAGAAAGAACATATCTTAAATACAAATTCGATACTTGTCTTGTCGGCTAATGCCCCCAAAGCAGCCGAACCCACGGCACCCATACCAAAGGCAAAACCAAAAAATAAGCCCGACACCATACCTAACTTACCCGGTATTAGCTCCTGACCATATACTATTATAGCAGGAAAAGCCGAAGCTAATATCATGCCTATAAATATACTTAATAGTGCCGTCCAGAAAATACTAACATAAGGCAAAAGCAAAGTAAAAGGCGCTATTCCCAATATTGAAAGCCATATAACTTTCTTTCTTCCATATTTATCTCCTAATGGGCCGCCTATCATTGTACCAGCAGCTACCGCAAACAAAAATATAAACAAAAATATCTGCGAACTCTGTACAGACACTCCAAAATGGTGTATCATATAAAAAGTTAAATAGTTCTGCATAGACGCCATATAGAAGAATTTCGAAAATATTAGTACCATTAGTATTGCTAAAGCAAATACAACTTTATTTTTTGAAACTTTAGTTATACTATCCATCCCAATAGCTGATGCTTTGATATTTTTAAAATTCTGCCCTTTGTACCAATTACCTACACGCCACAAAATCATAATAGCAATCAAAGCCAAAATTGTAAATGATAATATATAATGCTGACCCAAAGGCACTATTACTGCTGCCGCCAAAAGTGGACCTATTGCTGTACCAGTATTGCCCCCAACCTGAAATATTGATTGTGCCATACCCGCACGACCGCCCGACGCATATCTAGCAATCCTGGAAGACTCTGGATGAAATATTGAAGAACCCATCCCCACAAAAGAAACCGAGAATAATACTGCTACAAAGCTATCAGCAAAGGATAAAGCTATCAAACCAAGCAAAGTAAAACACATTCCTATTGCTAAAGAATAGGGCTGTGGCTTCTTATCTGTATAATAGCCCACCAATGGCTGTAAGAGTGAAGCTGTAAGTTGGTATGTAAGAGTAATTAATCCAATTTGAGTAAAATTTAAATCAAAATTTCTTTTCAGCATTGGATATATAGCTGGTATGACCGACTGAAGTGCATCATTTAAAAAGTGGGCAGCACTCAAAGAAAATAAAACCGAGAATGCTGTCCCATAAGATTTAATACTTTTAAATATACGTTCGCTAAATACTTTGTTGTTCATCTTTTATTTTTACTACCCTTACTTTCCATTCAACTGGACCTTTTTCTAAATATTCCCACCTAAATGGCTCTTTACTTTCTGCTTCCATTTGATAATACAAAGGCAAAGGATCATGGTCATTTATAAATTCAAAGCCTTCTCCGGGCTTTATTTCTGCAAATGCTTCATAAAACATTTCATGCCTTTCTGTTGGTGGGTATGGACGAACATCGAACTCAATTACTATAGCAAAACCTGTATCCCCTAATCCAGTTTTTGCTTGCTTGGTAATATGAATTACATACTCTCCGGGAATTTCTTTCTTATAGACCCAAGTATGCTTGCCATCATATTTTTCATTAAAAATATGATGTATATCTTCAGGCTCCTCTTTTGCAATTAATTCCATAGTAGAACCTTTTTCCATCATACTATATCTATGAAAAACTACTTGCCGCCAATCCTTTTTATCAATTTTACGTAAATCTAATAAAGTAGAAATGTCCGAAAAATCTCTACCTTTCGACGCTCCTGTTTTACTTACTTTCACTTTCCACTCTCTACCACCTCTATTTAAGTATTCCCAACCTACTATATCGCCATATATAGAGCGAAATTCATAAAATAGCGGTATCGGATCGTGGTCGTTAATAAATATAAAGCTATCACCTACATTCAGCTCTTTAAAAATCTTTAAAAGTAATTCATGCCTCTTGATAGGCACTAATACCCTTACATCTAATTCCTCGCCTGCTTTGTATTCTAATTCCATAGCATAATTCCCTATTTTGTAATTTAATAGTTGTTATATGGTATATTTTTTTAATTTTACATATACCATACAAGTCAAAAATAAAACTATTTAGGCATAAAGACAAAAAATAAAGCATTCGCATGCTTTCTTGTTGCCTAAGCTAAAAAAATAAATCATATCCATTTCAATTTTTTGTATTTTTTAGAGTACTTTTTTGTACTTTTAGCTGGGCACTTTCTGCAATTTATATAAAGGAGGTAACATTGAAACATTATTATTGTTTATCGCTTCTGCTATTTCTATTTATCTTAACCTATAATCATTCCTACTCAAACCTATACATAGGCGCAGGAACTAATTATATGCTCCCCGTTGGGCAATTCCAGAATTATAACCAAGACGGATTAGGGTTTAGACTTGAACTAAGCGACAGAACTTACTGTAAATTGTGGTATGGCGTTCGTTTAGATTATATATCAACGACAAAATCAAGCAATCCCGTAAAATATTATGAGAGAGCTATTTCTGTGCATAGCTTTATTAAATATGCGCCTTTTGTAAGCGATTGTTTTGATAACAAATTAGTTCCTTTCGTGCAAGGAACATTCGGCTTTAGCTCCATTAATCCAAGTGAACATTTTCTAAAAAACGGCTCTAACTTAGCTCTTGGGTATGGGCTTGGGGGTGGGCTTGCTTACAATTTCAAGCTATTTAAGAAATGTTGGATGTTTGAATTTGATGGCTTATATTATGCTCCAAACTCAATTGAGCGTGCAAGCGAAAGGGACAACCTACAATCTTTTAATGTCGGACTAACCTTGAGTTTAGGCTTATGAAAAATATATTACTATTAATAAGTATTGTAGCGTTAATTGCTTCATGTTCATCCCAACAAGTACAACGCGACGACGCTGTCCGCATTAAAAAGGGAATAGAAAGCAAATATAATTCAAACCCAAATTTGCCAATTATTAGAAATGGTAATACTTTAAGAGGTGAGGTGCTAAAAATCCAAGTTGAAATTAAGCCAGACTCTTGCCCAATTAATGAATTTACTCATTTTACGACTACTCCTTATTTATTGTTTATTGATTCAAGCGTAAAAAATACAAGGAAAATTGAGACGATACCTTTAAGCGATATTGACTTAATTGGCTCTAAATTGGATATACCCAAAAATAAATATAACAATATTAATTATTTTGAAACATATAATAACCCATTATTGCCGCTTGAAATTAGAGAAGTTCCTGTGGATACAGTAGTATTAGATTGCGACCCAACTCCATGCCCTTGTTCAGAAGTAAATATAGCTGTTCCTTGCCTTACTTGTATAGATTGCCCAGAAAGAACTATGACTAATTTATTTTTAAGTTTCAAGGCTGGATTAGCCTTCTATGACGACACTGATAAATATGGCAACCTATCGAGTAGAGAAGATGCCCTGTTAGATGTTGCTGTTGGCTATAGATGGGGGCAATCTAAAAGATACGCCTTAGGCCTGATTTATTCTTCTGGTGTACAAACTATGAATATGTATGATACTAGTTTAGTTCTAAGGTCTGCACTCAATCTGTATGGACGATATGATTTACTTAGAACCCGCCGTGAAAAGGCAGAAGAAAATATATCAAAAATAAAACTCTCCCCCAACATTATTTATGATACAGTTTATACATATAATAAGGAGCTTGATCAAAACATAATGACAATTGTTACTAAAGTCAATACTGATTATAACGCAATAATTAAAGAGCTCGAAAATGTTGAATTGATAGAAGAACGTTCTTGCTTTAATCCATTTATTTATGGATTATTAGGCTTATCAATAGATAAGCTCTCTATAGATTTGCTAAACATCAATCTTAATAAAGATTGCCAAGACCAAATACCTAACTTGCCAAATATAGATTTTAGCTTACCCTTAAACTATGGGTTTGGAATTGGCGTTGAATACCCTCTTTCACGGTATTTGGACTTATCTGCCGACATTGGATTTAGATCTATTGCGTATGCAAACAACATCATTTCTTCTGGTATGATATTGCCTATTAACCAAAGGACTAATTCTATTGTATTCAGAATCGGTTTAGTATATTAATATAAGGATATATATGAAAAATTTATTATTTATTTTTACTCTTGCAATTATTCTTTTGACTGCTTGTAGTGAATGCCCTGTAAGGCAAGTCGAACCTATTTTTGTATGTGAAACAAGAATTGTTACAATGGAGAAATTTAATCCTAATTTTACCATTATTGGCGCTAATGCTATTTTGGATTCTGATTATAATATTAGTATCTATCAATTTCCTGATAATAGCGCTAGTTCTGGTTCTTTTCCAAATGATAGCAGATTTGAAGGAAAGGTAGCTTTGCCGTTAGCCTCGTTCCCATTTTCCAATAATGATACAATTTATTATGCTAATATAATGGATACATATCCTACAAATGAGCAATTATTAGGTGATTTCCTTGTACAAAATGTAAATGTTGCCTCAAATCCTAATACTGCTTACTTACGTATTAAAGGTAGTATTGCATTATTTTCACAAGGGTTATTCACAGAAGACTCACAAGTATTTTGTGATTATGTAAAAGCCAACCAAGCAGATTTAACAGACTCCCTCAGTAGATTTACGGCAGACAATTTGTATGGTAGGAACCAACGTGGTTCTACTATTAATAGCTATAACGCTAATAATATTTTCATTTCTAATGAAAGTGGTAAGATATTAGGTAAGGCTGGCGATTTTGGCATTCCACTCCCCAATAACTCTGTTATCAACCAATTAAACAACGCTGCAGCAAAACTTATATCAATTGATTTGCTTGTGCAACCAGGTAATGTATATCTATATATTGCTCGTAATGGCAAAAGATTTGTAATTGTAATTACCGAAATTAGACAAACTGCCATCCCCCCATTTAGAAAGCGTGTTTCTATGATGTTATATCCTTTAGATAAGTAAAAATAGGATAATTATGAGAAAATATTTATTTACAATATTGCTTTCTTGTCTCATATATTCTTGTTCGCAAGACCCTACGCGTATTTTACCTAATCGGAATATAGACAAGCTAAAAGCCATAAAAGATTCAATCAATACACCAAATAAGGACATAGCTCCATATTTAAGGGTTACTCAAGAAAATTGTGGCGATGCCTTTTATCGTGAGTTAAGGGGTGATTACTCTGATAAAATTAATTCAATTAAGCCAGCAAATCAGTTTTTTAAAGAGATTTTAGGCAATAACTATCCTGAGAATGAAAAAGTTATTGATGAATTAACAAATCGTTTAGAATCAGCTACATTCTTAACATATAATAGTGGCGTTGTTGCAATATCACACCCTCCCGATTCAAACTTTAGCAATTTACTTAATTTGAATATGTTCGGCAGTATTGGCGGCACAGACTTGTTAGTATTTAATAAAGAAAATAATAAATTTATATTTAATGCTTTGCCCGAGCCAATAAATTCAATATTTTGGGATTCTCATCCATGGATTGGGCAAGATTCTATATGTAATTATGTCTTAATTTGGGCTTCTGACAAAAACAATCCTTATTCTATGATAAAAGATATTAATGGCAATATCCAGAATATAGGCAATTCTGATTTATTTTATTCTTATTTTGTAAATGATAAGTGGAGCGACCCAAAAGAGTTAGACTTTAATAAACACGTAAATACTAAACAATTCAATGAAATAAGCCCTTTTGTAGCTTGTATGGCTCACAGCCCTAAGCTATTATTTTCGTCGAATAGAGATGGCGATTATGATATATATAGCGCTAATTTGAAATTTAATTTCAAGGACCAAACAATACAAGTTTTGGATAGTGCCGTAAAATTTCCAAAAGGTAGTCAATATGATTTCGAAAATTCTTATATCAACACTGATGCAAATGAAATGTTCCCTTTTATTGCATTTCCTTATAAACAAGAAGGAAATGCAAAAGCCTTATACTTTTCTTCTGATAGAAATAATTTAGAAAGAGTTAGCAGTTCAAACGGTGATACCGTTGTAATAAATAAGGGGGCTTACGATATTTATAGCTTTGATATTGACTTAGAATGCAATAATGACAACAATATTATTATCGCAACGCCTGAACCGCAAAATACCTTTAAATTACACTTGACCATTTTAGATAACAAAGGCGAAAAAATTAAAGACCCTGTTTTATTCGTTCATAATATAAGCGATAACGATAGTATTAAAATCAATGCCGATACAATAACGATAACTTTGAAGAAAGGAAAAAAATATAAGGCTTTTGGAGGCTCTAATTACTATCATTTGAACTGCGATCAGCGAAGCGATACTATTATTACTCATTATATTGGCAAAAATTATATAATAAACGCACCCACGATTAATAAAAATATCAAAATCACTAAGTATGATTCAATTATTAACCAGCAAACTAAATATGAATATGATACTACATTTGTAACTGAAATTATCCCATTAAAAGACGATATCTTAAAGCTCGACTCTACCATATATTTTGATACCGTATCAAATAAGGTATATCATATTAGCAAATATTCAAAAGTTATTAGTTTCAAGCCTACTAAATTAGTTCATACAAAGCAATTAAAAAATAAATTGAGTAGTAGCGGTTTGCCAACACTCAATAATACTATTGCAAGCAATGACAGCACCAAGAATAAAAATACAACGTGGATAGAAGCAGAAAAGCAGATAATTTTAAAAAAATCTTATACCTATGGTGGCAATCGCATACAAAAATCAACTCAAATTATATATTTTGATACTATTCCAAACATAGATACTATTAATATTACAGCATTAGACGCTGTAATACCTTCTAACTTATCTAATTATAATTTTCTACAAGTAGAAAATGAAAGCAATAAAGCAATAATTTATGATACCGTAATTGTAGAGCCGTCATATTATATTAAACCAAATTGCAATACAGACTTTATTACTATCGAAAGTAAATACAACAAAAATGTACCCTATTTCCAAACCGCTTTTTGGAAAGTTAATACAAGTAAAGGATTAAAAGAACATTTACAAGATTTGCAACCAGACGGATATTTATCTAATGCAGGCTATGTAGAGCTAAGCCCAAAGCATAGGAAATACGGTGTTGCTCATCAGGAAAATAGGCAAAGAAGGATTGAAGACTATAGAAAGTATGCTTCTCAAGTAGATGGTAATTTGCAAGTGATGAAAAACACTATTACTGATGACTTTATTCCAATAGTTGAATTTATCAACAACTATTCTAATGCTAATTCTACAAGATTACTTGTTAAATTAGAAGCATATTCAGATATTAGAAGTGCCTCTCTTTGCTACTATATAGGTGATGATATAGAATATATGCAAGGAATAGAGCAAGATGATACCTCAATAAATCTAACTGATATCAAAATACAAAATAATGCAACACTTAGTAGCGATAATGATAATCTCTCTAAACTACGCGCCTATTATGGTTTTAATGAATTATTTAGCTTACTAAAAGCTGACACTAAATTTAATAATTACCTAAAGGAAGGTTTGGTATTCTATCCTACACAACAATTCAAATCTATCCAGGAAAGAAATGAAGCCTTAGACAGAGCTAAAATTATCATCTTGGCAGAGGGTAAATATTATGACACAACAATAAGGCAAGATACAGAAGAATATGACGACGTTCGCCGATTGAATTTAACTATTAAATTAATTCAATATTATAATGGTAAATTCATACCTTCTGAATGTTGTAAATAGAAGTAAAATAATTTAGTTTAATTATATACCCCAAAAGGTAATAAAAAGTAACTTTTTGGGTTTTTATTAGTTTAAAAGAGTGAGGAAGCGATCAAAATAGCTATCTTTTTCGATAGCACCAGACCAAATTATTAATAATGCTTTACCAAATATCACATTTTCTGGCACTAATCCATAAATTCTAGAGTCAAAGCTATTATTACGGTTATCCCCTTCTACATAATAATGATTTTCTTTAAATTTATAATTATTTGTGGCTTTGTTATTAATATATATATTATTTGCTGTAATTTCTACTTTATTGTCCTCATTTTCTATTATATGCTTATAAAATCTAATATTATCAATATCTAAATTAACTATTTCATCTTTTGCAGGTATAGTTATTTCGGTATATTCTTTAACAAAAGCATCGGGTGAATTCTTAGAAAAATTCAATTGACCATTTACAGAGGCATAATATAGCTTATCTCCTGGCACTAACTTCACTCTTTTTATTAAATAATTTTCTTTATAATCACGCAAGGAATGGAAGCTATTTTTAAAAAAAATAATATCATTTTTTTGCGGAGTTTTGTAGTTGAGTCTATAATTGGCTAATTTGTGTAGATCAATAAATGGCATTCTATCCCCTAATCCTATAAAATAAGAAACTCTGCTTACAAGTAAAATATCTTTTTTATAAAGGGTAGGCTCCATTGAGGATGAACTAACTAAGAAAAAATCTAAAACTACGATTTTGAGAAAAAAAACAACTAAGCATATTACTATCAAAATTTCAGCTACCATTCTGAAGGTAATTTTTTCAATTATGGTAGCTGAATCGTCAAGATTCATTAATTTCATTAATGTATTATATTTCCAATTCTAGATAATTTCAAAGAGGCAAATTTATCTACTAATTTAGTAAGAGGAAGATTTGGGTCCCAAGACCAATACACTACCATTGGAGTGCCAATTACATTGTCATAAGGTACAAAACCCCAATATCTACTATCTAAGCTATTGTCTCTATTATCGCCCATTCCAAAGCAATAATCGCGCTGTACAGTGTACCTTGTGCTTGATTTTCCATCTATCAAAATCTCATTAGATATTGCTGACACTTCGTGCCCTTCACGTCTAATGAAAGTTTCCCATTCTTTGATATTATTGCTATTCAATTCAACAATATCTCCTTTTTTAGGAATTCTTATTGGACCATAGTTATCACGAGTAAAGCCCTTACCTGGAGGAAAAGTTCTAAACTCATCACCAGGATATATTGGTAATTGCATATCGTATTTGCCATGTTCTGGTAATCCAAGATTCTTACCATTAACATATAATTGCTTATTCTTAATCTCTAAAACATCGCCAGCAGTCGCAACACATCTTTTAAGATAATATACAAACTCATCTGATTTTACTTGCTCTCTATCACCAGGATATATAAAAACAATTACGTCGCCTACTTCAGGGTCTTTAATGCCGGGGAACTTATAAAAAGGCAAGGGAACATTCAAAAAAGGTATTAATTGAGGCGTAGTTGGCCCATATAAGAACTTATTTACAAATAAAAAGTCTCCAGTCATCACGGTATTTTCCATCGATCCCGTAGGAACAACAAAGGAAGCTATCGCAGCGCCATTGATAATCATTACTACCAAAACAGCACCCAATACTGTTTTAATCCAAGATAGTACCCCCTCGGTAAACGTCTCTGGTTTCTTTTTTACTGTTTTCTTTTTAGTAAAAGGATTAATATTATCTCTAAAATATTGGTTAAAATCCATAAATTTACTCTTTAATTTTAATTATCTAAACTTAACACAGCTAAAAATGCCTCTTGAGGAATTTCGATGCTGCCCACTTGTTTCATACGCTTCTTACCTTCTTTTTGTTTCTCCAACAGCTTACGCTTTCTAGAAATATCACCACCATAACATTTTGCAGTTACGTTTTTACGAAGAGGCTTTACTGACGACCTTGCTATAACCTTAGCGCCAATTGCCGCTTGGATTACAACTTCAAACATTTGCCGTGGTATCAGATCTTTAAGTTTTTCGCAAAGTTTTTTGCCCCAATCATAAGATTTATTCCTATGAACAATTGAAGATAGAGCGTCTACCGCATCGCCATTTAATAAAATATCTAATTTTACTAAGTCCCCAGATCTATAGTCATCTATTTCGTAATCTAATGAAGCATATCCTCTACTTATAGACTTTAGCTTATCATAAAAATCAAATACTACTTCCGCTAATGGCAGATCAAATTGTATATCTACCCGCGTTTGCGATAAATATGTCTGATTTTTCAAAATACCACGCCTATCAAGGCATAATTTCATTATCGAACCAACATAATCGTTAGGTGTTAAAATCTGTGCTCTAATAAATGGCTCTTGTAAATCCTCTATCTCAACTAACTTAGGCAATTCTGATGGATTATCTATATAAATCTCATCTCCGTTAGCCTTCAATACTCTATAACGAACATTGGGTACTGTTGTAACAATATTTTGATTAAATTCTCTTTCTAGCCTTTCTTGTACTATTTCCATATGCAACAAGCCAAGGAAGCCACAGCGGAAACCGAATCCTAAAGCGGAAGAAGACTCTGGCTCAAAAGTAATAGCAGAATCGTTCAATACCAATTTTGATAATGATTCTCTCAAATCTTCAAAATCATCGGAATCTGCTGGATATATACCAGAGAAGACCATCGGCTTTACGTGTTGGAAGCCTTCGATAACGCCATCACATCTTTTTTTATCATGAGTTACTGTATCGCCAACTTTTGTATCATGCAAATCTCTTATTGCAGCAGTAAAGTAGCCAACATTCCCTGCCGTTAATTCTTTAGTTCTGAATCTATTTAAGTGCATTATACCCACTTCTTCTACATCGTACACCCTATCAGTCTGCATGAATAATATTTTATCCCCTTCTTTCAACGTACCATCAAATACGCGAATGTTCACTATTACCCCTCTATATGCATCAAATACCGAATCATAGATGAGGGCTTTAAGTGGAGCATCTTTATCACCTTTAGGAGGCTTTACATTCTTTACTATTGCTTCTAATATTTCTTCAATACCAATACCTGCCTTTGCTGATGCTGGTATCATTTCATCTTCGTCGCAACCAATTAAATCTACTATTTGATGCTTTACATCTTCCATAGTAGTTTGGGCACTTGGCAAGTCAATCTTGTTAAGAACAGGGATTATTTCTAAATCATTGCCAATCGCAAGATATAGATTACTTATAGTTTGAGCTTCGATTCCTTGTGTGGCATCTACAACTAACAAAGCACCTTCGCATGCTGCTAACGAACGAGATACTTCATAGGTAAAATCTACGTGGCCTGGAGTATCAATTAAGTTAAGTATATATGTTTCACCATCTTTGGCTTTATACTCCATCTGTATAGCGTGTAATTTAATTGTTATACCACGCTCTTGTTCTAACGGGTTGTTATCAAGCATCTGGTTCATTACCATTTCTCGAGCGCTTACTCTACCAGTAAACTCAAGTAATCTATCTGCTAATGTAGATTTACCATGGTCAATATGTGCAATTATACAGAAGTTACGTATTTTATCTAAATCAGTTTTATACATAAGTTTATGAAATATCTCTATCAATAAAAAATAAGATATACAGACGAAATAATTATATTTTGTTGGAATTTATATTGTAGTTAAATAAAATTTTAAATTATTGATATATTTGCCTACTTATTTCTACTCCAAAAATTATATTTGTAACTAATATTTAAACAAAAATCAATTGTATTTTATGGATTTATCACAATGGAAGAGAAATTTATTTTTTGTTTCTCTTTCTCAATTCATAGCAATGGTAGGAATGAGCGCCTTTGTTCCATTTATGCCACTTTTCGTTTTTGATTTAGGGATAAGTAATATTGAAGAAGCAAAGATATGGAGTGGTTTAGTATTTGCTGGACCCTATTTCTTATCTGTAATTACTGTACCTATTTGGGGCTACTTAGGGGATAAGTATGGTAAAAAATTAATGATGTTGCGAGCTTTATATGGACTAACATTAGCAGTGTTCCTTATGGGTTTTTCACAAAATATATATCACCTGTTCTTCTTAAGAGTATTCCAAGGTGCTGTAAGCGGTATTGTTGCTGCTGCACTTGCCTTCACTGCTTCAAATACGCCAAAAGAAAAATCTGGCTATGCTATTGGCATATTACAAGGCTCGCAATCGGCTGGTAATATTGTAGGTCCTTTAATCGGCGGCATTCTTAGTGATATTGCTGGTTTTAGATATACTTTTTTTATTGTTGCTGCTCTCATATTTATCAGTACATTATGTGTTACATTTTTTGTAGATGAAAAAAATAAAGGTGCAATTAGGCAGGCTTCCTCATTTATTTCTAATTTGAAAATAATGAGTAATACTCCTGCTATCCCATTTATATTAGTTTTAATTATTATATCACAAGCCGGCATTCAATACACCAACCCAATTTTCCCTTATTTTATTAGTAAATTAGGAGCCCCAAAAGAATTGCTTTCAACGATTACAGGCTTGTTAGTTGGTATCGTTGGTTTATTCAGCGTAATATTTGCTCCATATTGGGGCAAGAGAAATGATAAAAAAGATTATCTTAAAACAATATATGTTTCCACTGGCATCATTGGAATAGCTGCTATACTGCATATCGTAGTTACTAACTATATATATTTATTTCCATTACGAATAATCATAGGTATATTTTTTGCCGCCGTAATTCCTACTTTATATTCCGCATTAAATAAAATGGTCAGTAATGAGCATATAGGCAGTATAATGGGCTGGGCTTCCTCTGCAAATCTTATAGGTTCACTGATAGCCTTTTTAGCTTGTGGATTTATTAGTTCTTGGCTTGGATTAGAGTCTGCATTTATTATATCTGGGGTTTTATTGTTAATAGTATCTATCTTAGCGAAAATATATAAGATAAAACAAAATAAAGTTAAAGCATAATTTACTATTTCTAACTACTTCTATTAAAAAGGCAAATTTGAAGTGTCAATTACAATTTCCAATCAATTGTAATATCTTTATTAGTGAGTTTTGCTTCAATTACTTTTTTGAAAAAAACCTATTTATCTTGACCTACATTTAATAACTCTCTTTTTGAAAGAGCGAATTCTTTAGGATTATAGACTTCCCCATTTAAAAAACTATCATCCGTAAATTCTGATACACACCATAGCCAATACTCTTTGTTTTCACTATCAATTACTTTAACTGGTTTTAAAAAAGCTCCAACTGTATGAATTAATAGTTCATTGTCAAATTTTAAATTATTCATAGTTTTGGTAAAAATTCTTCTTTGATTTTTGAAAAAGGACTTTTATTAATTTCCTTGTTAAACTTATCTTTTTGTCTATTTACAAAGGTACTCAATTTAAAGCATTTTGCCTCCAATTTTGAAATACCGTTTACAGTTCTGTGTATTTTTGGTAATTATTTTGATTACTTGTCTATAAACAGATATTGGTAGCTTATATTTAAAGATACACCAGCAGAGCGTGGATTATGGGAATTGTTAATCTCATAATTTTCTACTTGAGGAATTATAGTCTTAAATGGATCATTTTGAGTAAAATTATCTATTATTGGATTTAACATATATGAACCAACTAAACTGATAGATAGTCTTGCGGTTTCATCATTAAAAATATCGTACGAATAACCAAAGTTAAAATCATATAAGTTATTTATTTTCCCTACTTCAATCGAATTACCATCATAGTCGGCAGATATAGGAAAACCAAAGCTAAATCCGAAAAGAAAACCGGAGAAATATAGGCCAGGATTAAAAGATATATAAGACATAGATTGTTTATATACCTGACCTGTGCCATAGTCCTTCATACCATAAGAATAATTATTGAGCTTAAGCCTTATATTCACTCCTAATTCTGATACCTCGCTTATAGGATAATATCCTAATAAGCCAATATCTGGAAGTGAGGCTATAGCCAAAGCATTCTGCCTGCCAATTGGAGTCTGCACAACAGATACAGCAGTCTTTAAACCCAATTCTACCCCTAATGAAGAAGGGTAGTTAGTTTGTGATATAGAAACTACTACATTAAAAAGAAAAATGGCTAAAATTATACAATATTTCATATTATCCCTTTTCTTTAAAATCTATCAAGAAAAGTGCCAATTTATTTTTTTATACTTTCAAGCATTTTGTCTAACTCCTGAAGTTTTTGGCTATTTGGAAAATTTGATTTATATGCTATTATCATACTTTCCGCATCAATATCCTTTTTCATATATACTAAGGCTCCTATTTTACCTAAAAATGCCTCTTCGTAAGAGTCAGTATCAGAATAACTATTTATTACGGACTCATAATAAATAATAGATGAGCGAGGATTATCCATCTTCATATATAATTGTGCTGTAAACAAATCCCTATAAGCTAATTTATTTCTTAGCTCTTGTATTTTTTCACTCACTTCGCTATACAATTTGTCATCTGGATACAAATATTGAAACTCTTGCAATGCTTCTATTGCTTTGTGTGTATAATCTTGGTCTCTATCATAAGTAGGAGATAATTTATAATAGCTAAGTGCTGTCTTATAAACAGCATCTTTAACATAAATACTACTTGGATACTGCTTTCTGACTCTATTATAATTAAAAGCAGCCAAAATATACTCGCCCTTATTAAAAGATAATTCACCTTGATAGAATTGAGCATCATCAGCAAATTGGCTTGCTGGGTATTGATATACAATTAAATCAAACATCCTTTTAGCTTCTGGAAAATCTTCATTTTCTAAGTATTTTACCCCAGAATTAAATATACTTTCAGGGTTTGATAAATCAGTAGGAATAGAAGCTCCGCACCCTATAAAAAGTAATGCTACATAAGTAATTAAGATATACTTTATTAATGTCATATTAATTTTCAAACTATAATCCTGTTAAACTATGAATTTTCTCAACTCTCTTTGTATGACGTCCACCTTCAAATTCAGTTTCTAAGAAAATTTTAATTAAATTCATTGCTGTTTCTAAATCTACTAACCTAGCGCCAAGAGCTATCATATTAGCATCATTATGTAAACGCGCCATTTTAGCCATTTCTTCATTGCAACAATTTGCAGCTCTTATACCTTCTACTTTATTTGCAGTTATTGACACTCCAATACCTGTACCGCAAATTAATACACCAAATTTTGATTCGCCAGACGCCACTGACTCTGCTGTAGGAAATGCAAAATCTGGATAATCTACACTTTCTTCAGAATAAGTTCCAAAATCCATAATCTCATAGTTTAGTTCTTTTAATCGAGCTACTACATTGCTTTTTAGCTTAAATCCTGCGTGATCGCACCCTATTGATATTTTCATCATATAATTTTAACGCTATTTTAAATTAGTTTTCCAAAACTTTTATACATTTTATTAACATTTGAATTAAAAATCATCTTAAAAATGCTCACAACTTGTTAATAACTTTATTTTTTTTTATCTTTTCTTTTTTTCTCAACATTCTTGTTGAAAAAAGAATTTTTATCAACAAGTTCCTAACATTCGTTTATTGTTTTTTTTACGTCTAAACATCTTTATTTTATTAGCTTATATAACGCAAGTTTTTCTTTTCAACATTTCCACAGCTATTATTACTACTAAAAAGAAATATTAAAAAATTAAATACTAGTTATTGTATTGTGGAAAAACCACAATATTTGACTAAAACTTCAGGAACGTGAAATACCATATTTTCATCTGTATACTGTTCTAACATAGTAACCATTATACGCGATGTTGCCAAACCGCTGCCATTTAATGTATGGATAAACTCCGGCTTAGATGATGGCTCTTTTTTAAATCTGATATTAGCTCTTCTTGCTTGGAAATCAGTAAAATTAGAACAGCTTGATACTTCTAACCACATTTCTTCTCCTGGCGTGAATACTTCAATATCGTAAGTAACAGCAGACGAAAAACTAGTATCGCCAGTACATAACAATAGTACTCTATAATATAACCCTAATGCTTTTACTATATCTTCAGCTTCGCCTACTAATATTTGTAACTGTTCAAAAGAATCTTCTGGCTTAGCAAAGTTTACCATTTCTACTTTATTGAATTGATGTACTCTCAAAAAGCCTCTTACTTCTTTGCCGTAAGAACCTGCTTCTCTTCTAAAGCATGGTGAATACCCACAATACTTAATTGGGAGCTCATTGCCTTGTAATACCTCTCCATTATGATAATTAGTTATAGGTACTTCGGCAGTAGGAATTAGGTACATTTTGTCTTCTTGTGCATAATACATATCTTCAGCCATCTTTGGTAACTGACCTGTTCCAAACATAGAATTTTCGTTTACTAAAAATGGAGGTATTAATTCTGTATAATTATGGTTTTCTAAATGATAATCAATCATAAAATTAATCAAGGCTCTTTCTAATTTAGCACCTTTACCCCTATAAAAAGCAAATCCTCCACCCGATACCTTAGAACCACGTTCAAAATCTATTATATTCAATGCTTTTGCAATGTCAATATGATTTTTGCCACATTTACTTACTGGCTTATCGCCAAAAGTTCTAACTACTTTATTATCATCTGCTGATTTGCCTACCGGTACAAAATCAGCAGTCATATTAGGTATTCTAACTACTACTTTTTCTATTTCTATTTCTATTAGTGCTAATTTATCATCTAACTCTTTAATGTTATCTGATACAGTTTTCATTTCAGCAATTTTATCATCAGCATCTAATTTTTGTTTTTTTAGTTCAGCAATTTCTTTACTAACTACATTTCGTATATTTTTTAATTTTTCTACTTCTTGTATTATTTGCCTTCTTTCTACATCTAATTGAATAATGTCATCAATTTGTGCTTTTTCATTTTTATTTGATATATTTTGCCTTACCAAATCAATATTATCGCGAATGAATTTTAAATCTAACATATTTTTCCATTATTTGATTATTTCAATATTCAAAAATAATTAATAATCTTCTAAATTTAATAAAGATTAATGTAAGTTAAATAAAAGAAAAATAATAATTTTAGAATTATTAGCTAAAATTGTGAAAAATGGTATAATTTATGATATTTTTTTAATTTGTAAAAGATTTTAAACTAATTATTAGAAAAAATTCATTAATTTTAGATATTGGAATAGTGAAAATGTTAAAAATATATCAAGAAGTAAGAAAGTTGAGCAAAGTATTTAAATTAATAGATATAAAATTGTTATTAATACTTGTAATAATAGTATCAGACTATTCCTTTGCTCAATTGGCAAACCCGTCTAATTGGATGTATCCTAATGGGAATTTGAATGCTACTTCATATAATAAAATTCCAAGTTCAGCTCAGTTTATTGATTCATTTTCTGTAAAATGGTCGTCTCCTTTTATATCCGGAGATGTTAAACCACTAATTGGAAATATTGTTGCAACTAATCCACTACTAAATTTTGCGTACGAGCCAAATGAAATAGCAGCAGTTATGGGCGATGAAATCGTAATGATAAGCGGTACTGGTTCATTACTAAAACGTAGTAAGTTTCCTAATTATGTAAATGGTATTAAATCAATATCAGCTTTAATTGATACGAACACTACTAATGTAGATATACCTTCTAATAGCCCTCTTGTTTTAGCTTTAGAGGGTATCGAGCAATTTAATCCATTAAGTACGGATAGCTTGGCTTACTCTTATATATTTGGCTATAATTCAACACTTGATTCAATAGCACCACTTAAAAGATTAGCAATTAATTTAAGACCTTTTAAGCCAAATATATTTGCTAATATTAAGCCTATTTATGGCAAAAGGATTAATAATAGATTAATGCTATATGCTACCGTAAATATGTCTTTACCAAAAATATTAGACCCATTTGCAGCAGAAGCACCTTTTTACAGAGGGTTAGCTGAGTTTTATGATATTAATAGCAATGGTGAATTTCCTCTTCCAGATTTAAAAGATGATATTAATAATAGGGTAATGTTGGGACCTGAAGTTAATCAAGGGCAACCTTCAATATTTTCTAATAATGGTACAAATGGCTCAATCCTTTTGCCAATTTATCCTACAACTAAAGAAGTAAATCCTAATTTTGAATTTTATCAAGTTTCATCATTAGTAAATGGGGAATACATAGATACTTATTCAGATATACCTTACTTAGTTGGAATTGATTTTGATGATATTAACTATAAGCAAAGCTTTACGCCTTACGAGATTAATTTAGACCAATCTACACGCCCTTTAATTAAGCCATACTACTTAGACATTATAGATAATGCAACAGGTGAGCAAGGTTTTATATTAGTTACTGAGCAGTATAGTGGAATGGACGCCTCTTTTGGCTTATCTAAACTCCATTTACATGACAAAGCTGGTAATCCACTTACAGATTATGACCTTACATCGGATATAAATCCTGGTTTTAAAGGTGATACTAATCATTATTGGTCTATTAGTATAGGAAATTTAGATGGGAATTCTAATAATGCTTGGCTTCCGTATTACCCAAATAATAATGGCAAAGAAATAATAGCAACGCAATCTTCCCGTGATTTTGCTTATCCGGGTAGTATTTTATATGTTTTAAGATATTATACTGGACCCGAAGTTGAAAAGCCATCCCCTAATGGTGATTTCTTATTTCCTTTAGATACAATTTGTTCTCAAAGAATAAATGGTTGGGTAGCAGCTGTAAATGATTTAGACAATTCAGGTGATGGTAAAGATGAAATATTATTAGCTGATGGAAGCAAGCTAATGATTATTAGAATGAGAGATTATTCAGATAATAGATTTAGATTAGGCTATCCTTTTGATACATTATTTGTGAAAGAGTTTTTCAATCAGCAAATATCTTCTGTTGCAGTTGCAGACTTAGAAGGCGATGGCAAAAATGATATAATTGTTACGACTGACGATAGCACTTATGTTATAGGTTCTGTAATTCCTAATACCCTTGTGATTACTCAACCAAGTAAAAATATTACTAGTAATTTTGACTATTGCGCAAGTGATACAGTAGAACTAATTTGGGTAAATACTATTTATAGTCAAGATAAAGTAGATTTATTGTTTGAATATAGTAACGGTGTTAGTTTAGATACTTTAGTTTTAGATAAAGATATACAAAACAACAAAGATACTGTAAAGTACTATTTGTTTGCAGATAGTTTGATTGCTGGCAAATCTGGTAAGTTTATTGTAAGCGGTGCTTCAAAGCCTTACTTATTATCAGATTATTCTGCTAATGTTAGTTTTAATTTACCAAAAATTGACCTTAATACTTTGTTGTTTAACAAAGTTATATACAGACCTAATGATAATATAATTGTTAGTGGAGATATTGTATGCGCTGATTCTATTACTTTACAGATTAAGATTGATAGTTTAGAGTGGCAAGTTATTGCTAAAGATACTTTAGGAACTGATAATCAATTAAATATTAATGGAATTCTGCCTTGTATAGATAAATATTTCAATTGTGATTTTCCAAAAAGTGATACTGTAATAGCTATAAGATTTATAGCTCAGAAAGGTTATTTTAGCGATACTACGTCTAACATTAATTTAGTATTTAAGCCGATTGAATTTCCAATTAAAATTGATACAAGCGATAGAGCTGACCCTACTATATATTTTAATTGGGATATCGATGGTTTAGATTCTAATTTATTAGATAAAGATTTAATGATTCTTGTTTCTGCTGATAGCGGAAAAACTTTTGAACCGATACTTAATACGCCAATATCTGATGAAAAAACATATTGGAACGTACCTGTAAATGTGCCAGATACGCTGATGTTTAGAATGTGTGTGAGTGGTACTTGTGTTAGAATTGATACAATGTTGTTTGGTATTAAGCCTACATATATAGATATAGTGGCGCCAAATCCATTTAACCCAGAACAAGAGAGCTTGCAAATTGTGTATCAAGTACCGGAAGATACGCGAGTAACAATTAGAATTGTAGACCAAAACAATAGAATAATTGGTGAAGTTATTAATTCTCAAGATAGAAAAAAGGGCATAGTATATAGTGATTATTGGGACGGTAAAAGAAATGATGGCGCAAGTTCTGCAATTGGTATGTACTATATTTTATTAGAATTATCAAATGGAAAAAAAGAAGTTTCTCCTGTTTATATTAGAAAGTAATTAATTTAGTTGTTAATTGGAGTAATAATGAGATTATTGGTAGTTGAGGATGAAAGTAAAGTTCTTAATTTTTTAAAGCAAGGACTTGAGGACGAAAAGTATATTGTAGATACTGCTTCAGATGGTATTGCGGGCTTAGAAATAGCTATGAATAACCACTTTGATGCAATAATATTAGATGTAATGTTACCCGGGAAAGATGGTTTTACAATTTTAAGAGAACTAAGGGATGCAGGAATATCTACCCCTATATTGATGCTTACAGCAAGAACTAATGTAGAAGATAAGGTAGCAGGCTTAAGCGCTGGGGCTGATGATTACTTAGCAAAGCCTTTTGAATTTGACGAGTTAATTGCAAGAATTCGAGCCTTATTAAGGCGTAGTGTTCCAGAGAAGACAACTAAATTAAGATGCGGTGAATTAACGTTAGACACTATAACTCATATTGCTTACCGTGCTGGTAGGGAAATTGAACTGACAAGCAAAGAATATACATTATTAGAATATTTAATGAGAAATAAAAATAGAATTCTCAGCAGAAGCACTATTACCCAACACGTTTGGAGGCATAATTTTGATACTGATTCTAATATTATAGATGTATATATAAAAAGACTAAGATTGAAAATTGATGGTGATAATGATAAGCCACTAATTCAAAGTGTTAGGGGAGTTGGTTATCGTATGAGAGAAATTGCGGCAGATGAATAATTGTCCTGAAGAACAAATAAAATTAACGGCAAAAATTAATGATAATCTTGAAATAATTCAAAAATTATTTCAAGATTATCAAGATAAGTATTTTACTGTTAGATCAGCAGAATTTTTTTGCTTAGAATTAAATGGCGAAGCTGGCGAGTTAGCAAATTTAGAAAAAAAATTATGGAAAGGCAGAGATATAGATATTACTTTAGTTGCTGATGAAGCTGCAGATGTATTTATTGCTCTAATGAATTATTGTAATGCTCGCGGAATAAATTTAGAAGAAGCTGTAATCAACAAATTAAATATTATAGAAAATAAAAGAGCAGGTCTTGAATCTATAGGAAAGAAATATTAAAAAAAGCTAAGATATTAAAAATGATAGATAAAACAAATAAAGAAATTATTGACCAGAAAATTGCCTTAATGTATGAATTAAAAGAAAAGGCAAAATTAGGCGGTGGCAAATCTCGTATAGAATCGCAACACAATAAAGGAAAATTAACAGCTCGCGAAAGATTAGAATTAATTTGCGACAAAGGAACATTTAGAGAAATAGATGCTTTAGTTCACCACCATTCTACTCAATTTGGTTTAGATAAAACTATTCCATTAGGTGATGGTGTTGTTACTGGGTTTGCTGAAATATTAGGCAAGAAAGTATATTTATTTGCACAAGATTTTACTGTATTAGGTGGCTCTTTAGCTGAAATGCACGGTAAAAAGATATGCAAGATAATGGATATGGCTATGAAAACTGGAACGCCTGTCATTGGTTTAAATGATAGTGGTGGAGCTAGGGTTCAAGAAGGTGTAATATCTTTAGGAGCTTATGCCGATATATTTCTAAGAAATACATTAGCGTCGGGTGTTGTACCGCAAATATCTCTCATTATGGGTCCTTGCGCAGGTGGAGCTGTGTATTCGCCAGCTATAACTGATTTTATTATTATGGTTAAAAACACTTCTTATATGTTTGTAACGGGACCAAAAGTTGTAAAAACAGTTACTCACGAAGAACTAAGTTCAGAAGAATTAGGCGGTGCCTTTACACATGCAAGCAAGAGCGGGGTCGCTCATTTTGTAGCTGAAAATGATATTGAGGCGATAGAAATTACTAAAAAATTACTTTCATTTATTCCGCAGAATAATTCAGAGTTTGCGCCATTTATTTCGAATGAAGACCCACTTGATAGAGTTGATGATAATTTAAATTATATAGTACCTGCTAACCCTAACCAACCGTACGATATAAAAGACATTATTAATATTATTGCCGATAATAATGATTTCTTTGAAGTCCACAAGGATTATGCTCAAAATATTGTCGTTGGTTTTATGAGATTAGGTGGTCGCTCGGTAGGTGTTATTGCTAATCAGCCAGCCGTTTTAGCAGGTGTATTAGATATAGAGGCATCAAAAAAAGCTGCAAGATTTATTCGTTTTTGTGATTGTTTTAATATTCCATTATTAACTTTTGAAGATGTACCTGGATTTTTACCGGGCTCATACCAAGAATGGAATGCTATTATTACTAATGGTGCTAAATTATTATTTGCATATTCAGAGGCAACAGTTCCTAAAATAACTGTTATAACACGCAAAGCATATGGCGGTGCTTATGATGTTATGAGCAGTAAGCATATACGCGGAGATATTAATTATGCTTGGCCTACAGCAGAATTAGCGGTTATGGGAGCAAAAGGAGCCGTTGAGATAATATTTAAAAAAGAAATGGATAATGCTACGGATCCAGTTGCAAAAGAACAAGAGTTGATTGATGAATATAATAAGAAATTTGCAAATCCTTATATAGCCGCATCTTATGGATATATTGATGATGTTATTGAGCCAAAGTATACGCGAAAAATGCTTATAGAAGCTTTCTCTTTATTAGAAAATAAGGTTGATAAAAATCCTACTAAAAAACATGATAATATACCTTTGTAGTTTATAGTTTATCATACATTTGCTTTAACAATTTGAGGTCTTCCCATGCGGGCTTTTTCCAATTGGGATTCCTCAAAAGTGCTGCAGGGTGATATGTAATTAATAATTTGGCACCACGAAAATCAATAATAGTCCCTCTAATTTCACTCATCTTATATTCTTTTTTTAGTAAAGAGCTAACGGCAGTTAAACCAAGCACTAGTATTAATTTTGGCTTGATTAGTTCGATTTGTTTATATAAATAAGGTTCGCATTCATTTATTTCAACAGTAGTTGGGCGTCTATTATTTGGAGGTCTGCATTTAATAATATTTGCTATATAAACTTCTTCTCGCTTGATTTGTATCGCTTCAAGCATATTTGTAAGAAGTTGCCCAGCCCTACCTACGAAAGGTAAGCCTTGTTCGTCTTCGTCTGCACCTGGTGCCTCACCAATAATCATTATATCAGCATTTGGGTTGCCAGATCCAAATACGAAATTAGTTCGAGTATCGCCTAATGGACATTCCATACAATTTTTAATTGAATTGTTTAGCTCCATTAGATTATTAGAGTTATACCAATCTTGGGCAATGGTCTTAGCATTCTTTTTATAATTGAAATCATTAACTATTATATCTTTACTACTCATATTTTCGCTTGACTGTGATTCTACCGTATTTAATTCTGAAAAATTTTTATAAATAATATCTAAATCATTTTGGTCGAAAGCTGTACTATTACCAAAGGTATCCTTCTGATATTCAAGCCAATTTGATATAGATTTAAACATAAGTAAGAAAAATAATTTCAACAATTGTATCAAAGAATATAATCTTACGTCTTATGATATATATAATTTTATAAATTGAGGATATATGTTTAAAAAGTATGTATGGTTACTAAGTATTGTTTTCTTATTTTCATTGTATGTTGCCCAATCTGCAGGAAAGAACGATGTAGTTTTTTACCCTGGTGAAGTAATAGAATATGAAGTTAGTTTTATGGGTATTAAGTTAGGCAATATTACTATAACATCTAATGACTATGTAGAATTAAATGGTAAAAAGTTAGTTAATGCTGTAGCAGAGATGAAAAGTGCAAAAGGTATTCCATTTGTAGATTTACATGGTTTTTTTGAATCATGGTTTGCACCAAATGCTACTTATACAGAAAAGTTCGTGTCTAAACTAAAAGAATCCGGAAACTCTTGGAGGTACGAAAGCTATGATATTGACAATACAAAGAAAGTGGCTAAGTATACAAATTATTTAAATAAGAAATTAGAGAATTCTGCCGAGTTAAAGTTTGATAATAAAGTCTTAGATGGCTGCTCTTTATTCTTTTTTGCACGTCAATTTACAGATTTAAAAAAGACGATAAGAATACCGACCTTGATGAACCAAAGTGTTTCTTATACTAATATAAATTTGCATGGAAAAAAGGAAAATACTAAGGTTGATGCAGTAAAATACCCTATTAAATGTTTATATTTTGATGGCAGGGCAGATTGGGAAGGAATTTATGGCTTAAAGGGATATTTCCAAGGTTGGTTTTCTGATGATGAAGCACGCGTACCAATAAAAGCATTAATGAATGTTTATGTAGGTAACGTAGAAATACAATTAGTTAAATGGAAAAGAGGCGATTGGCAACCGCCAAAAGGTAATTAATTAAAGTGATAAATAAAATTACTTTAAATATTGTAGCCTTGTTTTTGATGTTTTTTATTCAGTCCTGCCTTTCAGAAAATGAAGGTAGGACTGTTAGTAAGGAGAAAGAGATGAATATATTCAACGACACTTTAGTAATAGGTGGCGGTTGCTTTTGGTGTACAGAAGCGGTGTTTAGTGAATTAAAAGGAGTTGTTAAGGTTGAAGCTGGATATGCTGGTGGTAATACAATTAAGCCAAACTATAAAGAGGTATGCACTGGAACAACTAATCATGCAGAAGTTATTAGAATATTCTTTAATAATGAAATAATTAGCATGGAATCATTACTTGATGTATTTTTTGCTACTCACGATCCTACTACATTAAATAAGCAAGGTGCAGATATAGGTACTCAATACCGCTCCGTTATTTTTTATAAAAATTTAGAACAACAACATATAGCCATAGACAAGATAAGGCAACTTGAATCCAATAAAGCATATTCTTCAAAGATTATAACTGAAGTAAGCCCATTAAAGGAGTTTTATATTGCAGAAGATTACCATCAACAATATTATTCTAACAATAAGGAACAAGCTTATTGTACTTTTGTAATATCGCCTAAGTTAGAAAAGTTAGAGAAATTATTTAAAGAAAAGTTAAAATAAAATAAAAATACTTTCTTTTTATCATAACATTTAGTTAAATTGTAATTATAAAAATAGTAAGGAGCAAGAAAATGAAAAGTACTAATGAAAAAGGTGTTTCGCATACTTCTGGCAATAGCGATATATTGCAGTTGGTTAGTTTTCATATTGGTGAGGAGGAGTTTGGCGTTGATATACTGATGGTTAAGGAAATCAATAGAATGAGCCTAATCACCAAAGTTCCTAATGCACCTACTTTTGTTGAAGGAATAATTAATTTACGTGGCAAAGTTATTCCTATTATTGATTTAAGGGAAAAATTAGGGCTAATGAAAAAGGAATTTGATAATCATACTAGAATTATCATTGTAGAAATTGAAACAAATACAATTGGATTTATAGTAGACAAGGTAAATGAAGTCCTAAGAATTAACAAGTCTGTAACAGAAGAACCGCCGAGAATGGTTGCAGGTATAGAGTCGCGTTATATAACCTCAATAGGAAAGTTAGACGATAGAATGTTGATTCTTTTAGATTTAGCAAAAATATTAGTTACAAATGAAATGGATGCGATTGACGACTTAGTTGCCTAATATAAATATATTATAGCGTAAGGGAAGACAATTCTGATATTGTACTTCCCTTTGTTTATGGTTACTTCTTTAACTGGTCGCGGATTTCCCTTAAAAGCAATATATCTTCTGGAGTTGGTGCTGGTGCAGCTGGTGTAGCTTCCTCTTCTTTCCTTTTTAGCTTGTTCATTATCTTTACTAACAGAAAGATAGTAAAAGCAACTATAAGAAAATCAATTACAGTATTTAAAAAGACACCGTATTTAATAGCTACTGCTGGAGTGTCCCCTATTGCGTCTTTTACTATTATTTGTAAACTGGAAAAATCAACGCCGCCTAACATAGCTCCTATAGGGGGCATTATTACATCATTTACAAATGAAGAGACAATTTTACCGAAGGCACCACCTATAATGATACCAACAGCCATATCGACCACATTGCCTTTAACTGCAAATTCTTTAAATTCTTGTAAAATGCTCATTCTTAATTCTCACTTTAAATATTAAAAGTGCAATTTAAGCAATTTATTAATTATGACAAAAAAATATAATATAAAATATTAAGTGCCAATACCTTTGTAATATAGGCCTGCGTTCAAAATATCCTTTTTATCTAAGCAGTTTTTGCCATCAATCACTATTTTTATATTATGCTTAATTAATGTCTCTGAATTTAAGTTCGTAAATATATTATGGTTTGTTGCTATCAATATTGCAAAAGATTTATCTAATATTTCATCTAAAGATTTAGTATTACTTTTGTCCAAAAAGTATGGGTCGTAAACATATAAATCAGCACCCTTTTCAATCAAGAAATTCTGGAGCTTAATTGATGGGCTTTCCCTGATATCGCCTACATCTGCCTTATAGGATAGTCCTAATAAGCCAATTTTAGTGTTTTTAATTGGCAATTCATATTCATTTAAAGCATCAATCAAAAGGTCGATTGTATATTCTGGCATCGAATTATTTATTTCACGGGCTAACTTTAAAAACTTATGGTCAAAACCGCTTTGCTTAGCTCTTTCTATTAAATAATATGGGTCAACTGGAATACAATGACCTCCAACGCCACAGCTTGGGAAATGAGGCATAAATGCAAAAGGTTTATTAGAGGCGCCTTTAATTACTGCCATGAGGTCTATTCCAAGCACATCAAAAGACTTTGATAATTCATTTACAAAGGCAATATTTATATCTCTAAATGTATTTTCAATAATTTTTGTAGCTTCGGCTGTTTTTAAGTTAGGCATTTCGTTTATTTCTGCACTTACAAAACTACGATAAAAATTAGCTAAGAGCTTTGTAGCTTCCTCGCTAGTAGAGCCGATATTTCTTGGAATATTATATACATTCCAATTAGGATCGCCTGGATTTATTCTTTCGGGGCAATGGGCTACATTAAAGTCAATACCAACTTTCAATCCTGTTTCTTGCTCTAAGATTGGAACTACAACTTCCTCGCATACTCCCGGATTAATTGTAGATTCAATAATTACATTCTGTCCTTTCTTTAAATACTTAGCCACTTCATAACTTGCAGTTTTCACTGGAGTTAGGTCTGGTGTGTAGTCATTTAATACTGGTGTTGGAACACAAATTATATAAATATCACTATTGCTAATTATTTTTGACTCAAAATCAACATTTAAATTGACTACTTGCAAATCTTTTTTACATTGCTCATCATCAATCGGGCAAATCCCTTTTTTAATGGATTCAATTTTTGTTGGGTTTTTATCAAAACCAATAACTTCATTATTGGTTTTGATAGCAATAGCACAAGCTAAAGGTAAACCAACATATCCTAATCCAATTATAGATACTTTCATTATTTTTGCCTTTTTACTATTCGACTGTTACGCTTTTAGCTAAATTTCTTGGCTTATCTATATCCCAACCAAGCTCTAATGCCATATAATATGCAAGCAACTGTAAAGGTATAACGGACAAAATTGGTATTAGCATGCTTAAAGTGTCGGGGATATAAATCACATAATCCGCTACACTTTTAATTCTATCGTCGCCCTCTGTAGCAATTGCTATTACCTTACCTTTTCTTGCTTTTACTTCCTCAATATTAGAAATTACCTTATCGTATATTTCATCTTTTGTCGCTATAAAAACTACGGGCATATTTTCATCAATTAAAGCAATAGGTCCATGTTTCATTTCTGCTGCGGGGTAACCTTCAGCATGAATATATGATATTTCCTTAAGTTTTAAAGCTCCTTCTAAAGCAACTGGGAAATTATAGCCTCTACCTAAATAAAGAAAATTCCTTGTATGTTTAAAATGGCTTGTAATTTCTTTAATGTTGTCTGCTTGTTCCAAAATACTATTGATTTTGTTTGGCAAATTAAGCAATTCTTTAGCTATTTCAATAGCACTATGCTTACTCAACTGCCTCATCCTACCTAATTTTAAGGCGATTAGTAAAAGCACTGTGAGTTGTGATGTAAAAGCTTTAGTAGATGCTACCCCAATTTCAGGACCAGCGTGAGCATATACACCTGCATCCGTTTCTCTTGCTATTGTAGAGCCTACTACGTTTACTATACCTATAACTGTTGCCCCCTTTTGTTTGGCTTCTTTAACTGCTGCTAATGTATCAGCTGTTTCGCCACTTTGAGATATGGCTATTACAATATCATCTTTATATATAACGGGGTTTCTATATCTAAATTCTGAAGCATACTCTACTTCAACGGGTATATTTGCTAAATTTTCAATAAGATATTCGCCAACTAAGCCAGCATGCCAAGACGTGCCGCAAGCTGTAATGATAATGCGGTTACAATTTCTTAGCTTATCTTCTATATTGCGTAAGCCTCCAAGTTTTACCTCACCTTCATCAACTAATAATCTGCCCCTATACGCATTATGTATTGTTTCTGCTTGTTCAAAAATTTCTTTAAGCATAAAGTGCTCAAAGCCACCTTTTTCAATTTGCTCTAAGTCATATTCAATTTCTTCAATTTCACGTTGAGTGGTTTCGTTATCTATTGTTTTAGTATAATAGCCATTTCTTGAAATTACTGCTAATTCATTATCATTCAGGTATATTACTTGATTAGTAAATTGTATAATAGCAGATGCATCAGAGGCTGCTATATATTCATTATCGCCAATACCTACTAACAGCGGGGAGCCACGTCTAGCAGCAATAATAGTATCTGGTTTATATTTGCTAATTACTAATATTCCAAAAGTGCCATCTACTTCGTTAAGAGCTAATCTTACAGCAGTCTCCAAATCTTTTACTTTGTCGTACATTGCACCGATAAACACCGCTAATACTTCTGTATCTGTGTCAGTATGAAAGCTATAACCATCATTAAGTAAAGCTTTTTTTAATACCGAATAGTTTTCTATGATACCATTATGTACAATAGTTATATTACCTGTATTATCTGAATGTGGGTGTGCATTTATGTCGTTCGGAAAGCCGTGAGTGGCCCAACGAGTATGGGCTATGCCGATAGTTGAATTAAAAAAGCTATGATCAACTAACTTTTCTAATTCGCTTACTTTTCCCTTCTTTTTGATAGTATATAATTTATCATCTTGATAAATTGTAAGTCCTGCAGAGTCATAGCCTCTGTATTCCATTCTTTTTAAACCATTGATTAATATATTAGAAACTTTATCGTTACCTATATATCCAACTATACCGCACATAATATCTCTTTTTTATTATTTATAAATTATTATTTAAATAGAATGTATATAATAAATAATATTAACGACCACCTGCTATTGATAGTCTTAAATCAAACCCAACTTGGAAGGTGTGAAAACCTGGTCTTGCTGCTCCTTCAGTGAAAGTCCCCTCATATCTTGTAAAGAATGAAGCTGTAAGTCTACTACTCAATGAATAGCGTGCACGTGGTTCAATGATGATTTGAGTGTTGCCATCTAAAACTTCGCCAGTCTTTTTATCGCCTGTATAATCTTCGGGCTTTTTAGTAACGTCAAAAGTCGTTCTTCCATTAGATTTGTAAGTAAATAAAAAGCTTAGTTCAAAATCATTTTTTAAGTTGATACCAAATAAAGGAAATTCAAAGCCGCGCATAGTATAACTACCTTGAGCTGTAATTTCATTCGTCGACTGAGAGTTTACAGTAGATGGAGCTGCCGCATTGATTTGGAACGAATTAGTATATGACCAACGTAATGTAGCTGTTAGAAGTCCATCAAACTTTTCTTCATCAAAAGACGCATTAAGTCCTAAAAGTGGTTGAAAGCCGTATTGGACCGTCTGGGTTTGAATAGCCTTACCATTATCAGTTAATTGCGCATTCTCTTGATATGTAGATGTATATTGGTGGTCAAAAGTCATTCTCTTGACGTAGTCTTTCCATAATTCAAACTTTTCTAAACCTTCCCATCGTATTGCCCAATTCATTGCTGGCAAAAAGCGACCAGCACTACCACCAGTAAACGAAAAGGCTTCCAAGGCTTCATAAAACGAAGAGCTTAAAGCCTCTTTATAACGCTGATTTTTCTGCATTTCAGTAATACGTCCATTATTAAAATCATCATCAATTATAGCTTTTTTGCCGTTGTACGTAGCAATAACACCTTCCATATTATTACTGAAGATATTTATACCGAAGAATGAAGGAAAAGTAAGGAATGTTCTATTAAATGATTCGGTTCCTATTATATTAATAAATGTCTGATTTCCAAAGGCATCGGTTACAACTGTTTGATTACGGTTATAGCCCATTTCTGTCTTCCAATTAACATCTAATCTAGCGCCTGTCCACAAAGGTCTTGATGTACGAATTTCTAAAGTTGTCTGTTGCCTAAAGTTATCTTGTAAACGTGCATTGGCCGGTCTTAGCCCTGGGGTAGTTTGGAATCCAAAGAATGGGAATGCGTTAGAGCTTACTAAATTGAAGCCACCATGCGGGTAGTCAATTAGCCCCATTTGGTAAGCAAAACTTGGGCCCTGACTGATTTCTGAACCAGCTGTCCAGAAATTATGCATGCCCGTGCCTCCAAAAACGCCCGGATTATTTGAATTGTTTGTTTGACTAAATGTAAAGTCTATTTTTTCCCAATCAAATACTATGAGTTTTAATAATTCTAATGGAAGCGATAGTCCACCACCAGCGTTACCATCTGCCTTTTTAGTAGTATCTTGGAATCTTCTAAGACCACCTCCAGTATTGGCAGGAGTGCCAAACCATAATTCACCTAAAGATTTTAATCTAAAGCCCATATTAAAGCGAATTGCATTATTAAAACTAACATTTTTAACAATATCTTTTATTTCTTGCTTTGTTTGCATTGGGTCAGACCAATTATAAGTAGTATTGAAAGAACCAGTTATATCAAAATATTTATTTATACTAAATATATCTGGAAGATTTGGTTTAAAATTAATGGATACGGTTTGTGTGTGTAAGTTATTTTGACCAAAGTCTACTACTTGTCCATCATGGAATAACATTCTTTGAGATATTTCTGCTCCTGTTCTTTGTCTGCCATATTCGTCTATCTCCATTCCAACTAAAGTACTATTAGTAGATACCGTATAATCTATCGTTGGGCTTAATAAGCCCCCTTCAGATAATTTCCAGCTTAAGTTGTATGCGCGTTGGGCAGAGAAATCTCTTAGTACTGGGGAAGGAAAATCTAAGAATCTAGATTGTTCGGTTTGCCTTCTCCTATTCATATTAATAGTTGCATTAAAGCTAGTAGGCAATAGATTTAGTTTCCATTTGGAATAATTACCTATAATAGGAAGTCCTTCTACAAAAAATAAAGGATTAAAGGCAATTAATTCAGGGATGCTTACTCCATATTGAAAGCCTAATCGCCATTGCCAATTAAATCGTTCCTTATAAATAGGTGTTCTTTCTGCTTCCTGTGCGTAAGCATAAGTTAGCAATATTTTGTTTAATGTTTCATTGACTATCCAATGGTTAATAGGAATGCCAAATTTAAATCCAGTTATTGCCCAGCTATCTTGCACTTTTAATGATTGGGAGCGACTTATTATATTATCCCTCGCTATAGCTGCTTCTGTTGGAGACTGCCCATTTTTTATTGCTTGGTTATAAGCTGCCGACGCTGCTGCATTCAAGTTTATATCATTATTGGCAACATATTGAGGTGTCTCTCCTATTTCACTATGTGTATAGGTAATAGGTATTTTCATTGCTTTAAATGATGGAGGGGCAAACTTTTCTAAATTTCCCGTTATAGTAAAAGCCCAATTAGAAGAAGTTGCCCTTTTGCCAAAGCGCTCTTCTAACTGATGGAAGTTTGGTTGAGTATGTTGAAAATTAGCATTAATTGTAGCTAAGTCTGCTAAGTTTATACTTAACGCTCCTAATCCTGCCCAATCTTTAGATTCTTCAGGACTAATAAGCCGTAATTCATCTACCCACATATTTGTCGTTAGGTCATTCGGGAATCTTTCTGCGGGGTTAATAATACCTAAACCAAAAAATTGAACACGCGTTAAAATTGGATTACCCTTTATAGCAAATACTGCATTCGGGTTGTTCGGAACTGGGAACGTCTGTCTATCAAAAGTACGCAAGGAATCTCTTTTCTCTTTTATGGCAGTCAAATCACTCATTAAAACTTCTATATCTTGCCAACCGCTTAATAATGGTACTCTATATTCATAATAATTAGATGAATCGATACCAAACCTCATAAAGGCGTAAGCCTTTGGTACAGCACCCGGGACTAAATTATCAGGCATTGCGGCATCGCCGTGAAAGAAGAATTTTAATTTCTTATAATAGAATAGATCTAATGGTCTAAATATTCTTGTAGTCATTCTTTCGTCGCCAAACCTTAAGTTCTTTACTCCTACAGATAAAGACTGCTCATTTAACCTAACGTCTTGGCTTGGGTCTGGGTTATTTAATTGCCTTGGTGGATTAACTCCCGGAGGCATAGTATAAAAATCTGGAGGACCACTATTCTCCCACAAATTCACAAATGATACGGAAAGAACACTATCATTTGGATTTACATTTGGTTGTAAATTGCTAACTCTTTGCCATTGCGAGCCAACTAACTTCCAGCTCTCTATAGACAATTCGGTATAACCACCTTGTAGCCTAATTCTTACATATTGAATATTCGAAAATAAGGGGTTACCCACTATGCTTTTAGGCTTTCTGATAGGTATGCGATAAAGCATCCAACCACGTTCTGGGTTGCCACCCACTATTTGAGGGTTTTTTGAAGCATCGTCAGGGGATTGAGATAAATTTACTTCATACGTAAAATAACTATTATCTAAAGAAATTGTTTGACCGTTGTTTAAGTTTAAAATTTCCTGGTCTGGGAATTGACCGATTTCGGCAAACTTTGAGTTATTTTCAAAATTATTATATTGTTCAAAATCAGTCATTTTTTGATCAACATTGTTTTTATTGAAGTCAAAAGCATAATCATCTCTTGCGGGGTCATCTTCTTCATTAAGTGGAAATGGGTATGCCGTTTTTTCGCCAGCTTTATCTAAAGCATCAATACCAATATCTTCACCTGCGTCAATTATTCCGTTGGGACGTGGATTGTCTGTAGTTATGCCATCTTCAGTATTTAGCTTTTTATCTGGAATTATATCTTCACTTATTTGCCCAAAGTCAATATACATTTTAGATTTGCCGGGCTCAAAAGCATCGACTCTCATCATGATTTCAATATACTCAATATTTTCAGTATCAAAATTTGTATTAAAAGATGAAAGTAATCTTTGCATACCTCCCCAAACACGAGGTTTTACGGTGTCTCTATCAGTATATTTATTGTTTTTATCGTAGTGTTGCCCATTTTTTTCGTCTAAAAATTCTGGGTTTTTATTATATATACCTCTTTTATATGGGTCGAAAGTAATGTTTAAAACATTCAAATAATTTCTACCTTGTACATAAGAGCTATTATTAGGGTAGACATCTCTAATCGGAATGTTAGGAATAAAATATTGATACCAATACATTTTACCTCTATACAAAGAAGCTATGTTATCATTCGTCCAATATGTAGAATCGACGGGTTGAGATGAGTGTTGCCATTGGCTTGGCGTTGTGCCCATAGGGATAAATCTTTGAGCGCCTTCAAAATCATCAACGAATACTACGGGCTCACTATTATCCGATGCAATTTCTGATTCACGTTTATTTGGAGTCGGCAAAATCATTGCCCATTCACCCTTAAAGTTAATATTTGAAGGGGTCTTTGTATCGAAGAATGGTAAATAATCTAAGGCTTCAGTTATCCAATTTGCTTTCCAATCAAATGAACCATCTAAACCTACCATCGAATTTGAAACAGGCTCCTCGCCTAATCGCACTCTATCAACTACAGCAGACTGGTCATAGTACATCATCGTAAAACCAAGATTTGCTAAGGCAGACCTAGATTTATATAATTGGAAATCTCCTCTAATACCAGCTAATGTTCTGGTAGATATATTAAATATATCTCTTTGTTCATATTCAATTTTTAGATTAGCATTTGGTAGAGTTGCTCTTTGATTTCTTAAAGTTAAGGTGCCCGCAAAATAATCAACAATAAAGTCTTGGTTTTCAATTAATTGAACTCCATCTAAAGTTACTTTAACACTACCCGGAGCTAAATTAAAAGCATTCAAATTTATTCTATTTGAAGCACGTCCCGACACTTCACCTGAAATTACAAACCTATCTCTCGCTGTATTTAGTCGTGCTACATCATAAGTAGTATCATATATATCACTATAAGTATATAATTGGGCTAAATCAGGGTTGCCAATTTCTGGCTTGCTAAAGTATCGGACTAAAAGAGAGTCAAATGGTCTACTGCTTGGAAAAGTAATTGTTCCATAAGTAGGATCGAAAAATGGTGGTCTTAAATCAAACAAACCGTCTGGAGGAGGCGCTCCAGTACTATTATTTACTTGGTCTACTCCAAAAATAGTTACTAATTTATCAGGAGCACCTTCTAAAATGTCTGTAGAATCGTTCGATTTGTTAATATACCAAATATTTATTTTTGTATCTTGAATATTTACATTACTAGCATTGAGCTCATAAATATTTTTCATTTGCCTTTTCCACAGAGAGCGAAAGCCCGGCTGCATATTGGGTCTATATATTAACTTTAGTATTAATGTATCTTTTTCGCTTGTAAAATCTGTGAGAGTTCCATAATATCTATCATCTTCTGGAGCGGTAGTGGGACCTTCAGTTCTGTACGACACTGCATAATATCTATCTTGTCTTAGATTGCGTATAGATAAAGTGCCTAAATTATAATCAATCTTATATCTTCCAGAATCTAATTTTAAGAAGTTACCACGTTCTACTTCGCCTGTTTTAATTGGCATAGTCTTAATAGAATCATGGTATTTTTGTCCTTGCTGTGCGATTATTGAAGGTAAGTCCGCAATAGCAATAGAAGTACCAGCAATAGATACGCCTTCTCTAATATCATTAGTTGATTCCCATACTTCGATTTGTTTTATACGCAAGCTATCAGCTTGGATAGGAATTACTGGCGTGCTATTTTCAAAATACTTGTCGTATACCCATTGGTATGCTGTATCTAAGAAAAAATTATTTCTTGCATAATCATAAGCACGAATAGAGAAGTATTGCTTGCTAACTCCGCCCTGGGCGTCTACAAACTTTGTTTCGCCTCTTTTTTGTGAAAATAAAGTTTTCAAGAACAAAGGACCGAATTGCATATCGGCTCTTACGCCAAAAAGTGTTTCTCCACCTCTAATTAAACTTGTAGGTAAAGGCAAATTAACATTTCCAACTTCTACCAACTTTATAATATCATCATCGTAGCCTTCGTAGCCAATTTTAAATTTATTGTCCATATCGAAAGTACGTCTTGTGTTCCAATCTGTGCCTAATTTTAATTTGTCACCTATACGAGCATTAACATTTAACCTAATATCTTGGTCGAACATTGGGCTAGATTGATTTTGCCCGAATTGAGATACCGTACCTAAATTCTGAGTATCAAATCTCCACCCTATTCTAATATTAACTTCTCCACTTACAGTTATTGCTATTTCGGGTTTGCCAAAAATACTCATTACTGGATTTGGAGGAATAGGAATTGTTAGTCCTGTAGCTTGCCCCATTAATCGTGCTAAATCCCCTTGAGATAAAGCCATTTTCAAATCATATCTAGTAAGAAGAGAATCCCAAATTTGTTGCCTAATCTGCGAGCGTCTATATTTAGTATAGTCTTTAAGAGAAAAAGTTAAAGGGTAGCCTATATCTGTAGAATCGAATTGTTCTACCGTGGTAACCAAAGTATTTGTAGAATCAAATTTCTTTGTGGTTGTTATTGCTTTTGGGTCTTCTATTAATGGTTTAGAGTAGTTACTACCAAAATAAGGAGTTCGCTGAATACGTGGTCTTGGTAATATTTGTGGTTTCTTAAAGTGATTTATTACTGTACTATCAGTGCTAATAATGCTATCTAATGGAGTAGATAAGGGCATAAAATATAAATTAACAAGCAATAACTCATTATACAATAATAGAGAACTAATATATGAGTTTATATAAAAGTTATTATTATAATTTGTATGCAGTATGGGGTTAATATATACAGAAGACTTTGAGTTGGTAGTAAAACCAATCAAAAGTATGAAGGTAAATATTATATATTTAATACTGCTACGCAATCTTTACTTATCTTTAACTATAAAATTGTAAACAAATCAAAAAATCAACAATGAACTTATTTAAAAATAGTAGCAGAACTAAATCGATAGTATTCCTCATCACTTGTTATAAATTAAAAGACAAAAGTAATAATATTATAAACAAAAAAAAAATTATAGATTCGCTACGTATGCTTTATACATACATACATTCTCAATATAAATTACTCCATTTTCCTCAGCAAGTTTCTTGCCATTCATACTAAATATTCCCTCTTGTAGCCAGATAACTTTAATATCTCCCTTTTGTTGGAACCGTTGTATAGCATCTTGCACTACTATTTCTGCATCAGCAGAAGGGCGAAAAACATTAATTATATCTATATTATATGGAATTTCTGTTAAACTTTTATAACAATGTAGTCCCTTTATATTGGCATATAAAGGATTAACTGGAATTACATTGTAATTATGTTCATGCATAAACATAGGAACGTTATGAGCTGCCTTGCCAGGTTTATTACTCATACCGACAACAGCAATATTTTTATATTTATCGAATATATCTTTATAATTCATACGTTATCCTCTCAAAGAATAATTATTAATATAACAAGGTGTATAAATATACATTTGGAGAATACGTAATAGGCGTAATATTGTAAAAAATAATTTTTATATAATTAGACTTTAAAGTATTTAAAGTATTGGGGAAAATAGAAAATTACGATTAAAATAGGGTTTATTCGTTTTAATCAGATTAAAATGGATAGAAAATGAAACAATTAAATGCAGAGTTTGTAAAAAGTGCGGCTAAATATGAGCAATTTCCAAACCTAAACCTACCGGAAGTTGCTTTTTCAGGGCGTTCAAATGTAGGCAAATCTTCTTTAATTAATAGTATCATACTAAGAAGAAATTTAGCTCTTGTAAGTTCTACACCGGGCAAAACTAAGTTGATTAATTTTTTTAGTGTAGAAAACAAATGGACTTGCGCAGACTTGCCAGGTTTTGGCTTTGCTTCGGTAAGCAAGGAGCAACGCGAAGTATGGAGGAAATTAAATTTTGAATATTTAGAAAAGCGTCAAAATTTAAAACTAATATGTGCATTGGTCGATTCGCGGCACGACCCAACTGATACAGATTTAGCTTTAATTGAGTGGTATGAACATAATGATAAAAAATTTCTAATTATTTTAACAAAAGTTGATAAAATTAATAAAAAATTACTAGAAGAAAGAACAAAACAGTTAAAAACATTAGTGTCGGAATGTAAAAACGCCGTAGACGTAATAGCTTATTCTGCTAAGACCAATCAAGGAAGAGACGAATTATTAGCAATAATTAAAAAAAATATAAATTAGGAATATATTAGTATAATGAAGAAATTCGATGAACTTATTGAAACATCTATACATCAATCTATTGATGTTAAAAAGAGATTATTAGACGAATGCAAAAGCGAGATAGAGACTTGTGGCAATATATTAGCGGCTCAACTATTCAAACGAAATAAAATAATGTTCTGCGGGAATGGTGGTTCGGCAGCAGACTGCCAACATTTAGCAGCAGAATTAGTTGTGAGATTAAGGTCTTCTATTAATAGACCAGCGTTAGCAGCAATAGCCTTAACAGTGGATACTTCAATAATTACAGCAGGCGGAAATGATATAGGTTTTGATAACGTGTTTGCAAGAAGCGTTGAAGCAATAGGTAGAGATGGAGACGTATTAGTTGCTATTACTACAAGCGGAAATTCTGAAAATATAATTAGAGCAGTCGAGCAAGCCAAAAAACAAAACGTATTAGTTATAGGCTTGCTTGGTAACGGCGGAGGCAAAGTTGCTACAATGTGCGATGCTAATGTAATTGTTCCAAGTAGTATTACGGCACGTGTGCAAGAGTCGCATATTTTAGTTGGGCATATATGGTGCGAGATGATAGAGGAAATATTATTTCCTGAATATGTATTAAATAAAAATTAGGGATACCTTAAAAAAAAGAGGCTATATCGATGTATGGCTAAGCTAAAAAAAGTCCTTTAAAAGCGATTTATGGAGGTGGCTCTCAAATGCAAGATTGGGAGCGGGTTTTCAGGGGACATTCTTGCCAATAATGTCCTCTATCTACAAAGTATTAAAAATTATAGGGTAAGGCAAGAAAATATTCTAATGTCAAGAGTGAATAAAAAGATAATTGATTATTACAAAGTACTGGGTATTGATGAGACATCATCTTCTGATGATGTCAGGAAGGCTTATTTAAAAATGGCTAAGAAATATCATCCAGATAGAAATGTCGGAAATGAATTAGCCTTAGTAAAATTTACTTTAATAAATGAGGCATATAATATTTTGGGCAATTTAGAAAATAGAATTAAATATAAAATGGAAAGACAAGAAAGAGAGCATATACACGAGCAAGCAGTATTAAAAATGAAGATGAAAAAGAAAAATGAACGGAACAATAATAAAGATTAAAGAACTATTATCAAGCAACAGGGCATTTCTAATTCCTTACCTCCTTTTTGTTCTTATTGCTACTATCTTGCTGCTATCTACTAAAAAGGGAGATTTCCTGATGTTTCTCAACTCTCATCATAATATATATTTAGATTATTTTTATAAATACATTACTAACCTTGGTGAAGGCTATTTTTTTTTAATAATTATTATATTCTTAGGGCTTTATAGGGTTAAGTACTTTGTACAAGGTCTTATTATGTTTATATTTACGGGTATATTTACACAAATTCTCAAGCATATTTTTGAATATCCGCGCCCAATTACATATTTTGCCGATACAGTATATTTAAATTTTGTTGATGGAGTTACGGTTCATTCCTTTAATAGCTTTCCGTCTGGGCACACTACTTCTACCTTTACTATATTTATATTTTTCAGCTTTTTAGTTAGAAATAGTTTATTAAAATTTAGCTTTTTTATTATTGCTTTAAATGTAGCAATATCAAGAATATACTTAGTGCAACATTTCTTAGAAGACATATATGTTGGCTCTATGATAGGAACAGTCTTCTCAATAATAATGTATTACTATTTAGAAAACTTGCCTAAGCTCAATAATTCTAACTGGTATAATTATCAAATAATAAGATCAAAACTATTGTAAGCTGTCTAATTCTTTCTTTGCTTCTTCAAAATTTGGATTAATTTTTACGGCCCATTCAAACATTTCTCTTGCATTATCTGATAAATCTGCATCCCGGAAACATCTGCCAGCTCCATAACAAGCATACTCATTAGAGTGATTTATTTTGAGGGCATTAACATATATATTAATAGCAGTTTGCAAATCACCATTAGAATACACCAAATCTCCCAACAGGACTAATACATCATCAATTGTATAGGCAAGGCTTGATTTGATCGATTTATGTTCCCAATTGTCAATTACTTTAGAAATATATTCAATAGCTTCAGCATTGTTTCTTTGAGAAGCATATTTTATAGCTTTTACATAATTCGTATCTTGGTGGTCGTCTTCAATCTCTTCAGCTAAACTAATCATTCTATAATAATCACCATCATTATTATTTATATAAATAATTGCTAATCTATGCAAACTATGTAGTTTATAGCTATCACTTAAATCATTACTATCGATGATGCTTTTAAACAGTTTTTCTGCTGTAGCATAATCTCCAGCTATATAGTTAGCTTCTGCTTCGCCAGCTACTAATGAACTATCTGAATGCTTAGTTAATATGTTTTGTGCTTTTACTTTCATATTTGTACCGTATAAATAATCTAATCTTGTTAGCAATTTAAGAGTGGATTTAGCCCAAGTCCAATCAGTTCTTGCTGCATATTGTGCTAAAATCCCCATACTTTTTAAGCCGGTGCTATTATTTTTAATTTCTCTGAAGATACGAGACAAATCGTTTACATCTGGCTCTAAAACAAATGCTTCATTTACAAAATCTTTTCCGTTCATATTATCGCCAATAGACTTTAACGAAGCGTTAATTTGCCAGCTATACATTTCATCTACAAAATCATCAGTAGCACCGCCTTTAGTAACTACAATAGGTAATCCACAGCCCATAGCTTCTAATACTGGCAAGCCAAACCCTTCGCCACGATAAGGAGCAACTAATAAATCACAGGCTCTATATAGGTCTGCCATTTCGCTTTCCTTCAAGTCAGTATTTATATATATGATTTCGGGAGCATTGATTGAACTGGCTGCGTCTTTAATCATTTTTTCGCTCGTTTGTCCAGCATAGAAACTATTACCACCCATATCTTTTATAATTAATGTAACGTCATCATTATTAGTAAATGTAGATAAATATGATTGCAGCAAAATATCTATGCCTTTTCGATAAATTGTGCCTCCTACGAATAATATTTTAAATCTTTTATTTGTAGATAACTGATATTTATTGCCATAAGGGGTAAATAATTGTGGATCAATGCCATTAGGGATAATTTGTACTTTATCAAACTCAACTCCCGAATCTATAAAGGATTTGCGGGAAAAGTTAGAAGGCGTCCATACCTCATCAGCTTGATTGAATATATTTACAAAATCTTTTCGCAAAGAAGAGAATTCCCAAGGCTGCATTATTACCCATTTTGCTCCTTTTGGAGCGTCTGCTTTAGGTGGCCATTGATGCCTAATCCAGCAATATGGCAAATTAGCTATATCTTCACTTACTTCTGTTTTAAATCGAATATCGTTTTGAGCTAATAATTTATATTTATCACTTTGCGTATAGTTGAAAGTATCTTCTTCGTAAGGAATTATTGTTAAGTTTGCAACATTACTATTTAAAATATTATAACAAAGTTCTCTATTGATTAAAGCTAATGAATGATATACAAATTGGCTACCCTCCCAGACTATATTAATCTCTGGTAGATAATCAGATTGGTCTATATCGCTTTCTTCAGGCTTAGTAGCAACTGATACGCCTTGTTTAACAGAATTTACAATTTCATCTAATAAACTAAGGTCATAATCATCATATTCTTTGTAATCTGAAGTGGTTCTACTTGAGCCAATATTTAATAAATTATCAATATTATCATCTATAATAAAATTATCAATAGAGTTAGGTTCATTTGTAGTATCTCCTTTAAGCAAGAATGAATAATCATAATCATCTACATTCTCGGTACTTTGCTCATATTCGTCTAGTGGTTTATTGGGGAATAATATATCTTCAGTGCGATTTTCTAAATTATTAGTATTATGTACAGGTATATTATAGATGTTTTGTAAGACTTTACTTGCTTTTACAGTTATCTTTTGGTTTAAGAAGCCTCTATCTTGGCTGTAATTAAGCTCCTGAATATCTATTATCTTAAAGCCTGCTCTTAATAGGCGTGCAGATAATGATTTAATATCAAAGGCAACTGCACGGAAATCTAAGGGGTTCGTTTGGCTACCAAATAACATATAAGTAAATACATCGGCGTCCCAATCTCCTTTAGCATATGTTTCTATCTGTGCTTTTAGGTTAGGTACTCTTATTGTTATTTCTCCATTATCAACTAATACTCTATGCCATTCTTTTAAAATATTGTCAATTTCTCTATGAGAAAAGAGGTCTAATATATCGTTTGCGATTATTTCACTTACAGAATTGTCTTTGAACGGCAGTATTCTTACATCGCAATTAATAATCGAAGAGTTTTCAGGATTTATATCTAAATTTAAATACCCGCTACGAATATCATTACCGCAACCCAAATTCAACCTAACTATTTCCGGAAGATCTATCGGAATATTATTAATTGTTTGTTTGTTTTCCATTTTTCAATTCTCTTTAAGCAACTAGCTCAAACTACATAAATATCAAAAAATTATCAAAATATATGCCATAATAAAAAAATAGAAATAATTTATTAAAAAATACATCTTAGGTATATTAAAAATAGCAAAAATGAAATGAATAGAACAATAGTAGCGTTGGCAACTCCACCCGGTATAGGGGGATTGGCAGTAATACGCTTAAGTGGAAAAGAAGCAATTGCTTTGGCCGATATGATATTTGAAGGCAAAATAGCTTTAAATGAGGCAAAGAGCCATACTATACACTACGGAGCAATAAAAAAGGATGGCGAATTGATTGACATGGTTACTTGTTCGGTATTTAAAGAGCCTAATTCTTACACAGGAGAGAATATAGTAGAAGTATCTTGTCATGGGGGACAAATTATTTCAAATAGAATTGTTGAACTGCTCATCAATTGTGGAGCTTACCCTGCTACCGCAGGCGAATTTACACGTAGAGCATTCTTGAATGGCAAATTAGATTTAACCCAAGTGGAAGCAGTAGGAGACATTATTCACTCTAATACAGTACCTGGTGTAAAAACAGCTGCAAGACAATTAGAAGGCAACTTTACTCAAAGACTAAAGAATTTAAGGAGTGAGTTATTAACTGTAGCAGGGCTTTTAGAGTTAGAGCTTGACTTTTCTGATGAAGGGATAGAGCTGATACCTAAAGAGAGGATTAGGAGCAAAATAGTCGATGCAATGAAATTCTGTAATTCACTTTCAGATGCCTTCAAAAGTTCTGAAATATTACGAAGTGGATATTTTGTAGGTATTGTTGGCTTTCCAAATTCTGGTAAATCAACGTTATTTAATCAACTGCTAAGTAAAAATAGGGCTATTGTTAGCCATATTCCGGGTACTACGCGAGATTATTTAGAAGAGAATATTTTTATTAAGGATATGGCTATCCGCTTAATTGATACTGCCGGAATCAGAGAGGCTTCAGATACAATAGAAATTGCTGGCATCAAGTTAGTAGACTCTATCTTAGAGCAATCAAATCTAATTTTAATACTCAATGATGTTAGTAGTGGCAAAGACAATTCTGCTGATTTAATAAGCAAAATATCAAAGCAATATCCGGGCAGCGAGATAATTATAGTTCAAAATAAAGTAGATATTGTTGAGACTCTCTACAGAAATACTAACAAAGAAGTATTTATTTCTGCAATGAATAATATAGGAGTTGAGGAATTAAAGTCCCTTATATATGCAAGTGCTAAGCAGTCCAGTGAAAGAGAGAGTGATATATTGATAAACCAACGGCATGCGATGCTATTAGTTAAAGCCGCTTTATCATTAGAAGTCGCACTAAAATCACTTGATGACAATTATGAAAATGAGTTTATAGCTATTGACGTTAGGAAGTCCGTTAAAATATTAGGCGAATTGACGGGCGAAACATGGAACGAAGAGGTCTTAGACCATATATTCTCTAAATTTTGTATTGGGAAATAGTTCCACGTGGAACATTTTTAAATCGTTTGTTTGTTTGTTGTTTTGTGGTTAATGCATCAAACAAGCAAAGTGTATTGAATAAATAGAACATATAAAGAAAAAAAATAATGAATAATAACTTTGATGTAATTGTTATTGGAGCAGGGCATGCTGGTATTGAAGCGAGCGTGAGCGCTGCGAATATGGGAATGCGAGTAGCATTGTTGTCTATGGATTTGAGCGCAATGGGGCGACCATCTTGCAATCCTTCGATTGGAGGTAGTGCCAAAGGGCATTTAGTAAAAGAAATAGATGCATTAGGAGGGGCTATGGGGATGCTTGCTGATAAGGCGGGCATACATTTTAAAATGTTAAACACTTCTAAAGGTCCTGCTGTGTGGTCGCCTAGATCGCAAATTGATAAAGATTTGTATCCAAAGTATGTCTTCCAACTTATATATAATAATAAAAATATAACTTTGGTGCAAGGGACTGCTGAAGAGATACTAATCGAAAATGACGCCGTGTGCGGTATAATTACTAATAGTAATGAAACTTTATATTGCAAAGCGGTGGTACTTTGCGCCGGTACTTTCCTTAATGGAAGATTGTTTACAGGGAAAGAGGTTACAATTGGCGGTAGATATGGAGAACAAGCAGCGAATAAAATATCCGATATGTTAGATGCTTATGGATTTGAGAGAGGTAGATTAAAGACTGGTACTCCGCCTAGGGTACACAAAGATAGTATTAACTATACTAATATGGAAATTGAATGTGGTAGCGAAAATCCAGAGCCATTTTCAAGCAGGAGTTCGCAAGTTAAAAATAGAATTGTTTGCTATGGAACGTCTACAAGCGAGAAAACGCATGATATATTGAGAAAGGGTTTTAACGATTCGCCAATGTTTACGGGAATGATTCACGGAGCAGGTCCAAGGTATTGCCCGTCTATCGAGGATAAAGTTAATAGGTTTGCTGATAAATTATCACACAAAATATTGTTAGAGCCAGAAGCTCTATATTCTGAATTCGTTTATGTTAATGGATTTTCTACTAGCTTACCTCTTGATATACAAGTAGAAGGTTTGCACTCCATACCCGGTTTAGAAAATGCTCGTTTTCTAAGGCCCGGCTATGCCGTGGAGTATGATTTTTTCTTTCCATATCAACTAAAGTATACTTTAGAAACTAAAATGGTAAGCGGTTTGTACTTTGCAGGGCAAATTAATGGAACTTCGGGCTATGAGGAAGCTGCAGCCCAGGGATTAATAGCAGGGATTAATGCTGCAACTAAAATTAAAGAAGAAGAGCCTTTGATTTTAAGAAGAAACGAAGCATATATCGGAGTTTTGATTGACGATTTGGTCAATAAAAATACAGAGGAGCCGTATAGAATATTTACATCATTGGCTGAATACAGGTTGTTGTTGAGGCAGGATAACGCAGATAAAAGATTAGCTAAATATGGCTATAGAGTTGGCTTAGTCGACCAATTCTTGTATGATAAAATTTATAACTCTTATAATGAAATTGACAGATCAATTGAAAAATTAAAAGAACTAAAAATAAAAGCGGAAAAATTAAATACATATTTAAAGGATATTGAGGAAAGTGAAGTTATTTCTACTACCGATATATATACAATCTTAAAAAGAGCAAAAGTAGAACTTATGCCACTGATAGAGCTGAGCGAAACCGAAAGCTATACGTTAAACAAGATTCGTAAGAATAGCAAGCAAATCAGACAAATAGAATTAGAGATTAAATATGAAGGCTATATAAATAGACAATTGAAAGAAGTAGAGTACTTTTTGCATAATGAAAACAAGCTAATACCAGCTAAATTTGATTATAATAACTTAGTCTCTTTGTCTAATGAAGCAAGGGAAAAGCTGATAAAGATACGCCCGGCTTCTTTGGGGCAGGCGTCAAGGATTGCAGGCGTATCTGCCTCTGACGTGTCAATTTTATCTTTATATTTAAAATAAATAAAAAAATAATTTATCAATAATGTTCCACGTGAAACAAAAATGAAAAAAGTAATTGTTATTGGAGCGGACAAGCCTATTGGGTGGACTGTATTTAGTTTGCTCACAAGGGAGAGTGATTATAATGTTGTTCCTGTAATTTCCGTAGACGATGATGTCTTCTATTATATTAAGAATAGAATAATTGTTGCTGATTTATATGATAAGAAAGCAATTAAAAAGCTTATTTTGGCTCATAACCCTGATGTGATAATTAATTGTTTATTTGATATATATAAGTATGAGGTATATCATATCAAACAAGATTTTTGGCATAATAACTATTCTTATGTAGAAAATATACTTAGAGCTGCCATTTTGTCTAATGCTCATGTCGTTACTTTCTCAAGTGAGTTAGTCTTTAATGGTGCTAATGGTCCTTATGACGAAGAGCAAATTCAATCACCTTTAGGATATATTGGGAAAACGATGTTGGCAATAGAAAACTTTCAAAAGTCTTTATATCATAATATGACTGTGCTTAGATTGACGGACTATTATGGATTCACTCCATTTGGTTTTAATATGTATTTGGATAATATATTTTCTAAGAAGATGATAGATGTTGAAACTAACTATCATACAAATCCAGTGTTTATAGATGATATTGCTTTAGCTTGTTTAAAGGTTATAGAGCAAAGTAACTACGGCATATTTAATCTTGGCGGCGAAGATTATGTTTCAAAAATAGATTTTATTAAATCTATTGCCAGGAACAATTATATATTTGAAAAAAAATATATAAATGAAGTTACAAATGATATTGTGAAAAAATATGGCTTAGTTAATCTTAAAGCAACAATAAACTTAGGTATTAACTTTGCTTCCCTATATGATGGAGCGACTAGTATGAGGTTTGCACTTAGCTCTGGCGAGAAAAGTCGCTTTAATACATTATAGATGGAGAGAATTTCTTTAGTTTTTTTTGTAAAATTTCAAAATCTTTCGGATAAGGGCAATTTACATAAATTTCCTTGTTGGCAATTTTATCATAAAATTTAAGAGAGTATGCATGCATAGATAGGCGTTTAATTAGTGGGCGTTCTTCCTGCTCTTCCCTACTATTAAAATTTTTCTTAATAGTTGATAATTTGAATTCACTATTGTCAGCATATAAGGGGTCTACTAATAATGGATGCCCTATTGCTGCTAAGTGTACTCTAATTTGGTGTTGTCTGCCAGTAATTAGGTTGCATTCCAAAAGTGATATAAATCTATATTTTTCAAGGAGTTTCACGATTGTTAAGGAGTGCTTGCCACGTGCAGAAGGTATAATTATTCCTTTTTCTGCCTCGTTTGCCAATAGAGGAATATCTATTTCTAAGAAATTTGTAGGGAAAGCTCCTTTTACAAAAACATGATAAATTCTTTCTATTTGGTGATTCTCGAATAGATCATTTGCATATTTATGAGCTTCTGCGTTCTTTGCAAACATAATAATACCGCTTGTGTCTCTATCTAACCTATGTACAACGAAAATAGACGGGTATTTAGATTCTAAACTGTGCTTTAAATTAGCTAAACTATGGTTGTATCTATCGGGAATGCTTAGCATACCCGCCGCTTTATTTACTATCAAGTAATTATCATCTTCGAATAAGACTTCAATGTTGTTGATTGTATTATTTGTCATATTTGCCTGCTGCCACATTGTAAGTATTTTGCATAAGCATTGCTATCGTCATTGGTCCTACCCCTCCTGGTGAAGGTGAAATTGCTGCTACTTTTTCGAAGACATCGGCATAATCTACATCGCCACATAGTCTATAAGCCTTATCCCCTATTGGTTCGTCTACTCTATTCGTACCAACATCAATTATAATAGCTCCTTCTTTAACCATATCTGCTTTGATGAATTCCGGTGATCCCATTGCTACAACTAAAATGTCAGCTCTCTTTGTGTATTCTGCTAAATTAGGCGTACCGCTATGGCAGATTGTTACAGTGGCATTAGCGTGCTTTCCTTTTTGCAACATTAGTGATGCAATTGGCTTGCCTACTATATTAGAGCGTCCTAAGACAACAGCATTTTTCCCTGCTAAAGAAATGTTGTAGAACTTAAAAAGTTCCATAATCCCCGCAGGTGTGCAAGGTAATAAGGCAGGTAGCCCAATTAGCATTTTGCCAACATTAATTGGATGAAAGCCGTCTACATCTTTATTGGGGTTGATGCACTCAATAACTTTTTGTTCATCTATATGCTTAGGCAATGGCAATTGAACTAATATGCCGTGAACTAAATCGCTATTATTCCATGATTTTATTAATTCTAATATTTGCTTTTCAGTCGTATCAGAAGGCAGTCTTTCGATAATAGAATGAAAGCCAATCTTTTGACAAGTCTTGGCTTTCATATTTACATAGACTTGAGATGCTGCATTTTCTCCAACTAAAAGCAAAGCTAAACCTGGCTTTATACCTTTATTAGCCAATAACTCTTTGGTTTTTAGTTCTAAATCTGCTTTTATTTTATCTGCAACTATTTTGCCATCAATAACTATTGCCATGATTCTCTATAAAAATAACAAAATACAAAAATAAGCATAAATAACGAATGAGCTTGAATATTATATAAAAGCTCATAAAAATATACTCGTATATAGTTATACTTGCAATAATAGCTTAACTATTGGTATAAAGTCAAATAGAGGTAACTTTATATTTGCACCCCTATTTCTAAGTATAAGCTATGTATACTACTCAATAATCTGATTTTTGCTTTAATAATTATTGATATCTAAATCAAAAGCTCCCTCAGTTATCTGCTTAATGTTTGAGGCATCAAACGAACCATCGCTATTATTTTGCTTAATTGCATCAAAATAAAAAGTGCCTTTGATATGCGTGCCAGTGTTTGATTCAATAATAAGTTTACCTTTTTGCACGTAGCCCCATTTTGTATTATAGTTTATATATTCCGAACCATCATACTTAGTGTACGTGGCACTTACTAAATACTTATACTTGGCAATATTGGCGGGATCAAAATCATAAGTTCCAGGTTTTAAATCTACAACAGTGCTAACGCCGCCAAAGGTCATTAAACTAAGAGAGATTGTTTCTACTTGCCCGGAAGTCTGCCCAATAATTTGGAGCATTTTGGTGGAAGTAACAAATTTTGCATTAGCTAACTTGTCATTTGCAGTAAATTGTGTACCGTCTACTTTTGCCACAAATGGACCTGATATAGGTTCATTCGATACTGGAGATGCATCTTTACAAGATATTATTCCAATAGAAAGGATTATGCTTATAGCGAATATATATAGGCTCCGATATTTCATTTGCACCCTAATTTAAATACTTATAAAAAAAATAATTACCAAACTATTATACTTAAGATATTTTTCTCTTTGAATAGGAAAATATTTCTTGCCGCTTTATTGGGCTATCTACTTTTTTCAAAAAGAATTACATTTGCTCCAATCGCAAATATATAACAATTTTTAAAATATTTTTTGATTTTGTGATTATATTTAAACTAAGCACTTAGCGTTATGTTTGCTTTATCATTAAGGCTGTTGTAAGATTTAAAAAAGGGGCTAATTCAGAATGAAATAGCCCCTATATATGAGGTCTCTATATGGTTAATTTATGAGTTGCTTTTTAGGCTCTTTTGTAGCAGTAGTAGGCATGTCCGGCATTATTTCTGCTTCATATCCTATTTCTTTGATTTTTTGCACAAAGTCATCTGTTTTAATTTGATTATCATCATAATTAATGGTGATTACTCTGTCGTCCATACTCAAATATGCTTCGGATACTCCTTTTAAATCTTTGATAAGATTTTCAATCCTATCTTTGCACATATATGAATATGCGTTAGTTTTAATCTTGCACTCTTTGGTTTCTACTTTATCTTTTGCATAAGAATTAAAACTAAATAATAATAACGATGCTACTACTACAAGTAGTAATTTTGACGAAGACTTTTTCATAATGAATTCTCCAATATAATATAAATAAATATACTTACATACTATCTTACGCTATATTATTTACTAAGTTTCATAGTCGTATAATAATATTTTAATTAATTTAGAGTTTAATTAATTTATATACTTTTTCTTCTGATGTAGTCTTGATTTTTATAAAATACGCTCCTGCTGATAATGAGATATTTGTTATATCTGAAATCTTAAATGAATAGTTTTTGCTTAGATTTATATTGTTGTGCTCACCTAATTTAAGACCATTAATATCATAAATAATAATGCTTTTAACGGTATCTTTATCTATTGGGATAATTGTAATATCATCGATAAATGGGTTTGGAGCTATAATTAGCTTTTTGCCGTATTCTATAGGGAAAGTAGAAATATCAGAAAAGCGACCTAAGCTGATATTATAATATGAACCTGCTTGAGTTTTTTCATTTCGTATTGCTCTGACTTCATAAATATTTGCTCCTAATAAAGGCATTTTATCCGTAAATGAATTGCCAATAATTGGGGAGGTATTAATTTTAATGAATTTTGTATTAATATCATTTGTTCTATAAATATTAAAATGAACTTCTTCATTATTTTGATAGTCCCATTTAACGTTAATGCTATCATCAAAAACTTGAGTAATAACATTACTTGGTCTTTCAAAATAAGACATTCTTAAGGTAGGATCGCCCAATAGAGCAATATGATTCATACGCCTAGCGAATGAGCTTACTGCCGTATAGTTACTTGGGTATACATTTTGAGTTAATTTGGTGCAGTACCCAAGAGTATACCCATATGCCATGTTATGAAAAAACCAATGAGGTCTACCAGCCCAGCAAGAGGCGTAGCCATAGGGTAAAGCTCCCAGAACAGAACGTAATAAACTATTTTCGCTATCCCAATCTCCATGGTATGAACCAAATATTAAGTTGAAAGCTGCTAAATGTGGTACGCTCGCCATTTCGGATGTATAGAGAGCTTCGTGAGCAGAAGCATAACTACCAGGTCCGCAACCATAATACCATAGGTAGTCCTGAGTTTGGAGGACATACCTATCTTTTAACTTGAATACACTATCACTGCCCAATAAAGATGCAAAATTAGCCCAACCAGTTGCAGCAAACCCTTCCGTATAGTCTGGTCCAAAATTATCAATTACCCCTCCCCTATTTCTAATATGTACTTTCCCATTTTTAAAATCAGATATTTTAGCGAGGTATCTTTTAATGAGTTCTACTTCACTATCTTTAAAATAAGGCATATTATAAAGGTCTATTCTGCCCATCTGCAATTCAACATCGCTATTAATATAATTTTGGTCAAATTTGCCATCGTTTGGTAGGTTCATTGTCCGCGGAATAACTTTATATTTACTTGTTAGTGTGTCTGTCCATTTACCATCTAAATCAGCATAATATAAATCGCTTGGCCAAGCTCCATAATGGTCTTCATGCCCATCAACAGCAAAATTACCTGAATACGGCACGGCTATTCTACCAATTAATACCAAAGATGCTAAGTTTTTATCTTCAGACTTTGTATTTAATATAATTTTCTTCGTTGCCTCGACTTTATCTTTATCAAACTCTTCTGAACGAGGAGCTTTTTTTACAATTACTTGCCAGCCGTCCGCTCTTACTTCTGATACAAAAGTTTCTAATTCTGTTGCAATTTCGGGATAAATCTTCTCATCTACTAATACTAAGCAAGTTCCATAATAGTCTTTCTCTGGTATATTTGTTCCGGAGATAATATAAGCGAATGCAGAATAACGCCCTGCATCTTTTTCAATTTTATATTCTGTTTCAATATTATCTAATAAGGTATCTGTCCAAAAATTTTGTTCTTTAGCTAACCTTGCTATATAATTACCAAAAAGTGAATCTTTTGTATTTTTTTTATAAATAAAATAGTTATAAGTGTTGGTATCGCTATCCCAAGTCAATGTAATCTTCCTATTTGCTATATCCGAGTAGGTTTTTATATTTATGCTCATATCTTTAACGGATTGGCTAAATAGATTGTGATAAACTAAACCCAAAATACAAAACATTAATAACCTTATGCTTATGATATATAACTTATGCATCTTCTATCTCATTTAATCTATATAAAAAAATACTTTTTAAATATACGAGTGTAAAAGTTTAAAATTTTGCTGTTTAATATTGAATAATTTATTATTTTAGACAAGGTATAAATTAATTGAAAAAACAAAAAAGAAAGATAGCCGTATTATTAGCTTTCATAAGTAGAATATTTTTTTGAGATTATTATGATAACAAAAAACGATGCAGTTTTATTTAGTGGTGCTGCTCCTGGTGCCGAGTATGAATTTGGCTTTATAGCAGAGCAATTTGGTATAGAAGAGGTGAATTATTCATTTGAAGGGCATGATGTAGCGCGTTCGCGTGGGCTTAGAATGCTTACTAACGAAGAATTAAAACAAGGAGACTTTAGTTTGTCGTATACATCAAAGCTAATGAAAAGGAAATATCCTGAAACTCCTACTTTCAGAAAAATATTGCAATCTATTTGGTATCAAATTAATAATGGGCAGGAGATTTTTGTTATTGGCAAAATATTAGAAGATAATACCGTAAAAGGTGGCACTGGTTGGGGTGCAGAATTTGCTAAAATTTGTAACAAATCCTTATATGTTTTTGACCAAGACGCTAATGGTTGGTTTAGATGGGATAGAGAAAATTGGATTAGTACCAAAGAGCCAGTTATTACAAAAGCTCATTTTACTGGCACTGGAACAAGAATTCTTAAGGATAATGGCAAGAAAGCTATTTTCGAATTATTTAAGCGTTCTTTTGAGTAAGATTAATGGCAGAGAGGACTCTTTCTATATATCTAAACACTGATAAAGTATACTTAACAGGTATTGCTATTGATAGTAATCATGCTGCGATTGAATACATTGAATCTACTAATTATCAAATAGATTTAGAGAATATAGACAGTCATGCATCTCAGCAAGCAATTACCGATTTAGAGAGTATACTTAATAATATGGAGTTTAAAGCCAATAAACTTACTATTACTCTTCCAGCAGAAAGTATTTTTATTACAAGATTCCCAGCTAAGTTTGATTTTAGCAAAGACCAATTAAAACAGCTTGTGAGTTTGGAGCTAAGGCAGGCTTATCCAGAGTTTAGCTTTGACAACTTTGATGTAAGGTTAGTGCCTATCCAAGCTATCAAATCTCAAAGCGAATCAATGATCGCTATGATGATTCTCAAAAGTGATTTGACTTTCTTAAGTAACCTATTTGCTAAGTATAATTTAGAGATTTCTAACTATGAAATAGCTCCTTTTGCTGCTTATAGTACATTTATGTTCAATTATCCAGAAATGCGTGATAAGAGTGTATTATTAATTGGCTATCAAGGGAAGTTCTTAGATTTTTCTGTGCATAAAGATGGCAAAATTCTATACTATAATATTAATTCTATAAGTAATGAAAGCCAAATTGGTGAGGCTACAGAGAAAGAATTCCTGAAAATTCAAGAGACGGTATTAGATGCTGTTGATGCTACTTATTTTTATGGCTCTTCTTTAACTCGCAATATTACTTTGTCTCTTTGGGAGACAGCGATGGTACTCGGCATTATGGAGGCAAAAAGATTAAATCCCTTCCGTATGCTATCTACTACTTTAGATAAAAGGTATCAAGAATATTGCTCGCGTACTTTTCAAATATATCCGCCGTGCATAGGAAGTGCCTTAAAAAGATGGCATAATATAGTTGATATATAATTATGCGTATTGTTGGTGGTGATTTAAAAGGCAGAGTGTTCAAAGGGAAACTACCTAACGGAGTAAGACCTACTTCCGAGTTAGTTCGTGAGAGCCTATTTAATATCCTTAATAATTTAATAGACTTTGAAGGAATAACTGTATTAGACTTATGTGCTGGTACGGGCGCCTTAGGGATAGAGGCAATTAGTAGAGGGGCAGATATTAGTGTTTTTGTGGATATCAATCCAAAAGTTTGCTCATTGATTAAAAATATTACAACATACTTTAATATCGAAGAAAGAAAGTGCAGAATAGTAAATTTTGATGCCTTGAAAATTACCCAAAATAATCATATTATCTCTAATTTACCTAAATTTGATATAATATTCTTTGACCCACCTTATTTAAAAGGGATATATAATACTATAATTAATAATATTGTTGTTAATAGCTTATTGAGTGATATTGGTTTATTAGTTGTTGAATCTGGCTTTAAAGTAGAATTTGAATTGCCTGTACAATTAGAGATTATTAAAGAAAAAAAATATGGTGATAGTAATTTGCTAATTTTAGGGAAAATATGACAGTATGAAACATATGTATATTATTGCCTGTATCCTACTAATATTCCCTATAACTGCATTGTCCCAAGGTTTATATCCTAAACAACAAGCAGGGTTAGGGTTTTCAAGTATAAGTGGCGGTGTTATTAGTTACCAAGTAGAAATAGACCCCACTAATGCTTTTAAATTTGGCACTTTTGTATATTATAATTCTAATAATCCGCCAGACGATTTGATATTATACGGTAATATTGGAGGTGAATACCAATATAATTTAATAAAAGAAGCAAATCAAAGGCTATACGCTCTTTGCGGAGCTGCGTTCTGGTATTTACAAGATAAAAACACACACTTTAAAACCGAAAATGATATTAAATATAAAATTGTTCAAAACAACATCAAAACCCTATTAAACATCGGTTTGGGTATAGGTTATGAGTACAAAATACATAAGCAAGTAGCTTTAAATATAGATATAGGAGTCTTCGGGCAAACTTCTTTTCAAGATTTAGGTGATTTTATTTGGTTTGTAGATAGAGTAGGAGCAAATAAATTTACTCCTTCCCTATCAGTTGGGTTTGGTATCAGATACGCTTTTTATTGAAATATTCTTAATATATCTAATTCCCAAGTACTACCTTTTTGAGGAAATTCTTCTATTCTGCTTAATTCCTCGCCTTGGTAGGTAATAATTAATGTAGGTACTTTTGTTATTTGCATCCTTTTTGCGGCAAAAGATGGCTCATAAAAATCTTTATCCAAACCATAAACAACTATATCTGCACTACTTATGCCAAGTGCGTTTGCTATGCTCATTATTTTAGGTAATTCACTTTTACAATCTTTGCACCAATTTCCAGCAAAAATAGTAAACCCTAATTTTTGTTCCTTGACAATTGGTTTTAATAGATTAATAACGGAATCACTTGGAGTATATGAGGATTGTGGATCTATTTTCCAATCACATTCTTTAATCCATGTATCTAAATTAAATTTACCTGTTATTATTTTAGGTGTACTTTGCGAATATGCTGCGCTTATTGTAGTGAAAACAAATAAAAGCACAAAGAATGATTTAATAATTTCCATTTTTTTTCTCCATTATTTTTTCGGTAATGCAATTTCGTAAAATTTTCCTTTCCCTGGGTTAGGCAAATTTCTTTTTAATATCCATGGATTTAATAGCTTAACTTCTTTATAAGTAGTGCCATTTGCTTTTGCCCAAGCAGATAAATCACTTATTGCAGTATCCATATTTACATAATAATATTTATAAGGTTCATATTTTTCGACTTCATCTATTACAAAGTTATACTTTGCGGGATGAGTCATAATTTCTTTAATTATTGCTATTCTGAATAAATATCTACTTGTTTCTTCATTTAAGAATAACTCAAAATAATCATTAGAATTTTGAAAAGAGGTATTATCGCTAACGCCACTATGCCCCATATTATAACCAGCAGCAGTTAAAATCCAAGATTTATGCACGCTGTATCCTTGTTTAAGGTATTTAATAGCTGCTAGGGTGCTTTTTTCTGGATGTCTTCTTTCATCTACATAATCATTGACTTCCAAGCCCATAGTTTTTGCGGTCTCGGGCATAAATTGCCACAAGCCCATTGCTCCAGCTGTGGAACGCGACATATATAATGCAGATTCGGCAACAGATAAATATTTCAAATCGTCGGGTACATTTTCTTGCTTTAAATATTTTTCATACATTGGGAAATATCTCCCAGAACGTTTAAAATAAAGTATTAATTGGCCTGGTTGCTGTAGCAGTAATAATAATTCTCGCTCTGCCCTTTCTCGAACTTCTGGTTCATTTAAAGGGAATTTCTCTCCACAAAAATCTAATTTATCAGGCAATTCAACTGTTGATAAAAAATGATAAACGTTATCAGGTTTTATTTCCTGGCTTTGCAACTTATTGTTTTTACTGCAAGCTATTAGCGCAAAAAATAGTATGAAAGTAATAGTTATCTTCATTTCATTTCTCAGATTTTTTATAATCCATAATATTGAAAATTTTAGAGCAAAGCTCTCGTTCCCTATCTTCATTCGTGGCAATAATCACAGCACTACCATATTGTGTGCGATTTGCAATTAATTGAAAAACTTTGCTTATTCCGTCGCTATCTAAGTTAGAAGTAGGCTCGTCTAAATATAATATATCTGGATTAGACTGCTCCGCTAATATAAACTTAAATCGCTGTTTCATTCCAGACGAAAAGCCTTTTATTTGTGTGTTTATATTTTTATCTAACTTAAAGAACTCTAACCCTTCTAATAATTTATCTTGATTATACTCAATATTCTTGATAGAAGCCATAATTTTATAGTGTTCTAATGGAGTGAACTCCTCGTATAGATTAACGTAAGGAGCTACGTAAGCATAGTGCTTATTCCAATTGCTTTTTTCTATTATCTTGCCATTAATATTATAGCTTACTTTTCCAAGTGTTGGAGATAGAACACCTGCTAATATTTTCAGTAAAGTTGATTTACCTGAACCGTTGCTCCCTATTAGTCCTACTATATCTTTATTGGTAAATGATAAATTTATATTAGAGAAAATATCATAATTTCTAATAAAATTCTTTCTTAAGTTATCGCAAGTTATTTGTAGCTGATGCAATTTTACTTCCTTACAATAGTAAATTTACCAATAGTATAATTTGCTGATGTGGCAACGCTGTAAATATATACCCCATTTTGTAAATCTAAGTTTTCGTATGAAAACACTCTTTTAGTTTCATTTAAACTCAATTTATCCTTTTTGCTTATAATAGGTAGCATCTCGGTATTGAAAATTACAAGTGTTGCATTTTCGTAAACCTTTGAATTTGTAGGTGCAGGAAAATATATCATATTATTAGAATTAGGGTTGTAGGGATTTGGGTAAGCATAATCAATGTTTGTTGTAATATTACCGGGTCTTTGAATAATTTGGCTTATTATATAATTAGTATCACTAAGGTTTTTATAAAACATATTGATTAATTTAAGCGGAATATAAGTATTGTCGTTATATTCTGTAAGGTAATAATTGTAATTTCTATATATTTCTATTTGTTGGGAAGCAGATTTAGCATCATTATTTGAATATAATATATCTAAGGTATCGTCGCTATTATGATCAGTGCCTTTAATTTGAAATCTTAAGGCACCAATTTCTAATGGTCTTGTGCCTCTAAAACTTGAAATAGATGGCTTGCTATATACTAAATTCCTATCAAATTTTATTTCAGGTAATTTTTTAGCATCTGAAAAGTATTCACCCTCTATAGCCCTGCTGCCTGTAAAATAAGCCCATTTAGTAAAGGTTGCCCACTCATTTTTAAAAGATAGCTTATTTAATGTAAAAGAGCTGTCTAAGGCGCGGTATAGCTCTATATTGTTCCCCACTAATTCCCACATATTTTTTAAGATACCATCGCCATAATTTTGCATTATATATTTGGCAAAAATAGAAAAGCCATATCCGGTATATTTATTCTCTACTCCAAATGGGTAAGCAGATAGGTTTGAGAAAATCTTAGTTATATATTGTAAATAGTCGGTGGATTCTGGGAATAAGCGGAATTCCATAGCTACACCACACATTTCCATAATAGTCATTGGTGCAGGCACAGAAATTCCATATATACATTGAATAGCGTGTTGGAATTCGTGTGAAATTGTTATTTTAAGTGCTTCAATGCCATTCGTTTTATATGCAGGGTATCGCTCGTTACTATTTTTTAGTCTAACTGAATCGAAGGGACTGTAATTATTATCTAATACCATAAAGGAATAAGTTCGCTGGAAAGGAGTAAAACTTATTGCGTCCTTATCATTCCACAATGTAAGCCCGTAGAGCCCACCTTGGTCATAGTCTTCTCCTTGTGGTGTGTCAGGGTTGTCGCTATTTCCTAAATCCCAAATGTAAATATCATAATGGTCTGAACCTCTGTTGCCCCCGTCTGGGATAGGTGACTTGTAGCCAATTTCATTTACTTGGACATTATAAGCGTACTCGCAATAATAGGCAACTGAATCTATATAATCTGGCGTACCATTATTGTCTAAATCTGTTAAGTCTGGAGCGTTATACCCTGTGGTATCATAATGTATTTTGAACAAATTATTATTTGAGACAAATTGCTTTTGTCCAACCTTGGGTATTCTGTCTTGATCTAATTTCAGCGTTCTTTGTAGCTCATCGATACTATTAGGGTCTAAAGAAAGGTTAAAACCACATTTATTATGGTATTTACCTTTTGCAAAGGAATTAGAAATAGATAGGAATACAAAAAATAATGATATTATAAATATTATAGAGTTGGCATTCATATTGGATATGAATAAGTATTAGCGGAACATTTCTTTAATCATACCCCAAGTCCTACGAATTGAGCTAGGTTTATGAGCTACATATGCTTCGTCTGTATAGGAGTTGCTATTATCTTTGTAGACCACCTTTATTCTATAGGAATATACTTTTTGAGCTTGAAGTTCATCGCTACTACCTTGTTTCATAAAGGCTTCTTCATCAATATATGAATAATTGCTTGCTTTGCCATCTGATAGCTTTTGGTGTATTTTCTTAAAATTATTATCAGCTGCTGATCGCTCTACTTCAAATTGTTTTACATTAGCTTCATTTTCTGTAGTCCATTTGACTGTTACATAATCACCGCCAGATTCGGCTGTGAATGATCTAATAACGCTTTCATTGGCAAAAACTATTGCAATTGCTGTTAGCGCAAATAATATAATAAACAATAAACGTTTCATACTGCAAAATTAAGTAAAATAAAGCAAATAACAATACTATTTAATAATTAGACGTAATTCTTAAAAATAATTTTAAAAAAAAGAGCTTACTAATTGATTTTGTGCCAATCTCCCAATTTAACACTCTTCAAAAAGTAAGCTCCAAAGATTGAAAATCATTTTATACGTATCTGATTAATTAATACGTTTGGTATAATGATTTGTTACGATAATTAAATAAACAAATTACTTTGTTTGTAACTTATAGCAAAGCTAAGAGCGATATTATACGCTCACTAAGCTTTATCAGTTTTGTTGATAATTATGTATTAATAATGGAAATATATTATAATATTTCTGATTTCACTCTTTTTATGCAAGCACCTAAATTGTTTAGCTTCCGTTCCATATCTTCGTATCCCCTATCAAGATGATAGATACGCAAGACTTCGCTATTGCCCTCTGCTACCATTGCTGCTAAAATTAGCGAGGCACTTCCACGTAGGTCGCTCGACATAACTGTTGCACCCTTCAGCGTCGTAGCCCCCTTTATTATAGCCGAATTATCTACCACATCAATGTTTGCACCTAATCTCACTAGTTCAGGTACGTGTTTAAACCTATCAGTATATATTTTATCCGTTACCTTGCTAACCCCATCGGCTAATAGCATATAAGCTGTCCATTGTGCCTGTATATCTGTTGGTATACCGGGGTATATATCCGTAATTATATCTGTTGGCTTTGGTGCTCCGTTCATTTCTAAAGTGATAATATCAGCATTGACATCAATTTCCGCACCACTTTCTTCCAATTTAGTTATAATTGAAGTTAAATGATATGGATTTACATTGCTAATTTCAATTTTGCCTTGTGTCATAGCAGCAGCTATCAAGTAAGTTGCGGCTTCAATTCTATCTGGTATAGTTTCTTCGTTTATAGGCTTTAGTTCGTTTACGCCTTCAATTTCTAATTGTGCTGTTCCAATACCGTCAATTTTCGCTCCCATTTTTACTAAGAAACGTGCTAAAGCTGTAATTTCTGGTTCAATTGCGCAATTAGTTAGCAACGTTGTACCTTTGGCTAATACCGCCGCCATCAATACATTACCAGTTGCTCCAACGGACGATATATCAAAATGAAATTTTGCACCTGTTAATTTGTCAGCTTTTGATACTACATAACCACTATCTAACGTGATTGTGGCACCTAATTTTTCTAATCCTTTCAGATGTAAATCCACAGGGCGGGGACCCCAGGCACAGCCTCCCGGTAAGGAAACTTTAGCTAAACCATACCTTGCAGTTAAAGGTCCAAGTACATAAAAAGATGCACGCATTTTTTTGACTTGTTCGTAAGGTGCTTCAAAGCAATTAATATTACTGGTATCTATAAATAAATCGTCTGAATTCAGTTCGCAAAAAGCACCGAGATTAGTCATTAATCGCGACATAGTCCAAACGTCTCTTAAGTTTGGTGTGTTAGTTAAGTGATATGTACCCGGAGCTAAAAGTGTAGCGGGGATTAACGCTAAAGAACCGTTTTTTGCACCTGCAATCTTTACTTTACCTCTTAGTTTTTTGCCACCTTGAATTACAAATTTATCCATACTGTTTCTCTTTTTTGAATAAAGCAAAAATAATTCTTTTTTTTGATACAAATTTATATTATTTTGCAGTTTGTTACATACCAGTCCATAAGGCTTACAGCAAAAACAGTATGAGCGATAAAGGTGTCCCAAACAACGAACTAAATATTAATATCAGTAATATAGACACGACAACAAAGTCGAACGAGCTTCTTTTAAAAATATTTAAAGAAGCTTGTAGAGACGGAATAGTTATAATTGACGATACAAATTCTATTCTACATATTAATGATTTAGCTAAAAGGCTGATTGGACAATCTCAAATAGATAATCTCGAAAATAAAATTTTATTGCCTTATAGTATAGTTAAAGAGAAAGTTATAAAAGTGAAAGTAAGTCCATATAGATATAGGGCAATTTCAATTAATGCTTCTAAAGTAACTCAAGGCAGAAAAAAATATTATTTATTAACGATAAAAGAAATTGGGAATGAAGAATTTAAGCAAAATACTACGTTAAATCTATTAAGTAATTCAGATTCGTACTTTGCATATTCTTATGATTATCAACAGCATAAATTTTTATGGCTTAATGATAATTTGAAGCAATTGCTGAAAAGTCAGAAGCTTGATATTGATTTCAATGCGGGTATTATCAATTATATGCATAAAGACGATCAATTACAACTTGCCGGACTTATAGAAAATATTGAAAATTCTGAACAAAGTGAATTAATATTCTCGGATAGCCTTAATTATAGATATATTCTTAATAATGAAACATATTATGTGCAAGATTATACTCAAATAATTAAATCTAATGGGAAAATTATCCAAATTGATAGCGAAGCTATTTTAATTCGTCATAACCACTCAACTAAAAATAATAAAGAGCAGGGGCAACTCTTAAATCTCATTACAAATCATTTTTCATTAGGCTTATTCAAAATTAATTTAATTGAACGCAATCTCGAGGTATCGCCAACCCTTTTAAGATACTTAGGCTACACCCAAGAAGAAGTTGAACCTTTATTTGAAAACTTTAAATACTTAATTCACCGAGATGATGTAGAGGAATACTTTAGACTTAATGCCGAGCTGCTGCATAATAACGGTAGATTCTTCGAAAGGCAATTTAGAATTAAAAATAAAGCAGGGAATTATGTTCATATTGCGAGTAAAGCTGCCATAAGCTCCTATGATGAAATAGGCAATATTGCAAAAATAGTTGGACTGTTCTTTGACAATGAAAAACTGCATCAGCAAACAAGGAATTATATATACTACAAAGAATTATTCGAAATACTAATAAATAATACAAATGATGTGGTCTTTATCACAGACAGTAAAGGCAAATTGCAGCATCTAAGCCGTACGGTTGAAAAATTAACAGAGCATAAAAATAAAGAGTTTATTAACAGATATATCTGGGATACTGTGATGATGACTATGTCGAAACAAGAGCTTGATTCTTTAGAGTATGAATATCATAAATCTCAAGTATTAGATGGTATACGTAATACTCTGTTGAACTCTAAAAGTGAATCAGTACAAAGCAAACATCACTCTAATTCTGGGGGTGAATTTCATTTAGAAACGGTAATGTATGCCTTACAAAATCCTGATTTAGATAAAGCATACTTAGTAGCTATCGCAAAAGATATTACAAGTTTAGTGTTAATGCAAAAAGAGATTAGAGCTAAAGAATCTATACATGATGAGTTGATAGACAATGCTTCAGATGCAATTATTGTTTTTGAACCTAAGAATGAAACGATAGTTTTTGCTAATAGAGAAGCAGGTAATTTATATGGTATTCTAAAAAATGATCTGATAGGTCGTTCTATGGTAGATTTTTCTACAAATATTGATTTGGGAGTTCAAAAAATAAATGAAACTGTCGAGAATGAGGGTGTAGTAAGATTTACTTCTATTCATAAAGATAAAAGCGGTAAGAAATTTACCGTTAAAATAATAGGGTCATATATTAATTATAAGGGTCAAAACGTTATTATGAGTATAAATAAATTTATAAAGTATATTGAATAAAATGAGGAAAATAGTATTATTAATATTTGCTATATTTGTTCTCTTCTCTTGTGAAAATAAGAACGAAGGGAAAATTAAAGAGTTTACAGATATTTACTATAATATATTATTAATAAGGGAGAAATATCCAGACACTGCTTTAGCCAATCCGCAAGTAAAGCAATTGCTGAATAAGTATGGCTATAATCAAAAGAGCTTTCAAGATGCTTCTTTTGAAATATTTGAAAATGATAAAATGTTGTTTACAAAAATGATAGATTCTGTAAGGAAGAAAGCCGAACAAGAAATTAATTTAAATAGTAAGTAGAATTAGAGCAAATGGAATCCCTTTTTGAAGATAGCGTAAAAGCTGAAAAAGTAATTGACCTAAAATTAATACCCTTAGCAGAGCGATTACGCCCAAAGAAATTAGTTGAAGTGCTTGGGCAGGAGCATCTAATAGGGGCAGGCAAAATTCTTAGTAAATATGTTGAGAGTAATAGTTTTCCATCAATAATTTTGTGGGGACCGCCGGGTATTGGAAAAACTACTATTGCTAATTGTTTAGCTAATGAGTTGTCTTATAGCTATCAATCATTATCAGCAGTGGAATCTGGCGTTAAAGAACTTAGGCAGGTTATTGCAAGTGCGGAATTAAAGCAAAAAAAAGGTCTAAAAACTCTATTATTTATTGATGAAATTCATAGATTTAGCAAATCTCAACAAGACGCGCTTCTGCATTCAGTAGAGAAGGGGATTATTACTTTAGTTGGTGCAACCACCGAAAACCCATCATTTGAAGTTAATTCAGCACTTCTAAGTAGAATGAGAGTTTATAAACTTAGCTCGTTAAGCCAGCAAAATCTTGAAGGTTTATTATATAGAGCTATAAATGAAGATTTGATACTTAAGCAATATACATTTGAAACAGATGATATATCTAAAATAGCTGCTTTGTCTTCTGGGGATGCAAGAACAGCTCTAAATATTTTGGAGGCTACTATAAGCTATGCTGACCCAAATCACAAAATCCATTTGAATAATGAAATAATTGAAAGTATTCTTAATCAAAAGATGTTATTATATGATAAAAATGGCGAGAACCATTATGATGTCATTTCAGCTTTTATTAAATCTATGCGTGGCTCTGACCCTGATGCTGCTTTGTTGTGGCTTGTGAGAATGTTAGAAGCTGGAGAAGATCCAAAGTTTATTGCCCGCCGCATGGTAGTATTTGCAAGTGAAGATATAGGAAATGCCGACTCTAGCGCTCTCTCGGTAGCTATTTCTGTTTTTAGAGCCTGCGAAATAATTGGTATGCCAGAATGTAGGATCAACTTAGCCCATGGAGTTACGTATTTAGCTTCAACAGCAAAATCTAATGCGTCGTACCAAGCTTTAGATAACGCATATTTAGCTATGAAGAACGCAACAGATTTGACTGTTCCATTAAAGCTAAGAAATGCACCAACAAGGCTTATGAAAAATGAAAATTATGGTAAAGATTATAAATATCCACATAATTTTGAAAATCATTTTGTAATTGAAGACTATTTTCCAGAAGGAGTTAGTAGACAAGTGTTCTATAAGCCTAATGAAATTGGCTTAGAAAAGAAAATAAAGGAGCGTTTAGAAAGGCTTTGGGGCAACTATAAATATAAAGAACAGTAAGCCTAATATATTTATAATATGTTTATAAATTATTTAGATATTATTGTTGATGAGAAAAATTGTATTTTTATTAATCTAACTTTTTAAGTAAAAAGGTGTTATTATGCTAAAATCTCAAGCAGCGGATAGGATTCAAGATTATTTAGTTTTTGGAGAATTTGGAGGAGTAAACCCATCAATTACAGATTCTTCTACATATACGTTTTTGTCAGCAGATAAAATGACTGAAATTTTTGAAAAAGAAATCGAGGGATGCTATTTATATTCAAGACATACTAATCCAAGTGGGCACTTCCTTAGCCAAGCCTTGGCGCTAATGGAAAATACAGCTGCAGCACATGTAACAAGCTCTGGTATGGCCGCAATTTCGGTTACTATTTTGGGCTTGTGCTCTCAAGGTGATGAAATAATATCAAGCAGAACAATATACGGGGGCACTTATGCCCTATTTCAAAATGTTTTACCAAGATTTGGCATAAATACCCATTTAGTAGATATTATTAACCTCGATGAAATCAAATCAAAAGTAAATTCTAAAACTAAAGTTATATATTTAGAAACAATGAGCAATCCTATGCTTGAAATTGCAGATATTCAAGAAATTCGGAAAATTGCTGACGCCTGTGGAGCAAAGATTGTAGTAGATAATACATTTACTCCAATGCTTATAACGCCCTATAATTTAGGTGCCGATGTAGTGATACATTCTTTGACAAAATATATCAATGGAGCAAGCGATGCCGTTGCTGGCTGCATTTGCGCTGATAAAAACTTTATAGATAGTTTGAAAGATGTAAATACTGGTACAGCTATGCTATTAGGACCTACATTGGATTCGTTCCGGTCGGCAAGTATACTTAAGAATCTGCATACATTGCATATAAGAATGATGCAGCATAGCAAAAACGCTCTTTATATGGCAGAAAGTTTGCAAAAATTAGGGCTTAGAGTGATTTATCCAGGGCTTAATAATCATCCTCAGTATAGCTTATACAAAAAAATTATAAATGCTAATTTGGGATATGGCGGTATGCTTACACTTGATGTAAAAAATGATGAAATAGCCCATAAGCTGTTGCCATTGATGCAAGAAAAGCTAATTGGATATTTTGCGGTATCCTTAGGGTTTTATAAGACCTTGTTTAGTAATCCTAAAAATACAACTTCATCTGAAATACCTGAAGATATTCAAAATGCCGTAGGTATGACTGGTTCTATCATTAGGTTTTCCTTTGGTTTGGATATGGATATTGAAAGGACTTTAGAAAGGATGAAGGAATGCCTTGCAGAAGTAGGCTTAATTTAGAGATTGTTACTATATAGTATTATATAAACGCCTTCAAGCTAACTTTCTTGAAGGCGTAATTGATTTCATTCTTTTTAGATTTTATTTATTTGCTTGTATGTTTATGGCTCCCTTCATAGTAGGGTGTATAGAGCAATAATAATTAAAACTCTTAGTAGGTACCATTTGGAAAGACTCATTAGGATTGAAGTCCTTGGATAAAGGCGTCGTTGCTGCTTCATCTGTAATATTATGAGCAACTATACCCTTGTTTATCCAAATCACGGTATCGCCTAAATCTATATTTAAAAGTGATGGGCGAAATTCCATGCCAGAAATAATAACTGTATCTACTTTATTAACTACTTTCTGTCTATTGTCTTTTTCATTGCACGATGTTATTAATGATAATGCAATAAATGATAATATTATAGCTACAAGCATAATATTTGGGCTTTTCATTGTCCTACCTTATCTTACTTAATCTTTGATTGGGCCATTTTTGCCATTTCTAAATGGTGGTCTAATAATGGACTAACTTTTACAAACATATCTTTTAACTCGGCATTTTTTGTTTGTGGAATTAAAACATCTTTGACTGTTGATATAACAGCCGCATGATAATTAACTTCGTTTTCAATATATGCTTTATCGAATGCTTCACCTTTTAATTTTTTAAATTTAGCCATTATTTCCTTTTCACCCTTTAGTAAAGATTGTGTTACGGCATTATCTTTTGGTGTAACCTTTAGCCTTGTAGCTAAAGCACTTGCTTGTTTAATAATGCTTTCGTGATCTTTTATCATAGCATTAGCAAATTTTATTACTTCAGGGTTTTTAGATTGCTTTAGGGCTAATTTGCCATAATTAACATCTATTTGGTTTGCAGTTACAGCAATTGATGCTATCTCTGGATCTGTTAATTTTGGGGTACCTGCTGCTGAAGATATGGCAAGCATTGCACAAGTTGTTATGATTGCGGTAGCAATCGCAGTAAGATTTTTTAAAACTCTCATGATATTATCCTCAAAATGGGCTCAATACTTTTAAATTAATGACTTGTAAAAATTGTTGAACCCAATTACCGATTTTTACAAATCTAGTAAAAGTTACCTTAAATTTTTATCAATATCAATTAACTTGTTAGCAGAAACTTTTAAGGAGCTACCAAATCAATCCGTAAGTTAAGCTACATTAGTAACTAATTAAAATAGTAGATACATTCGTAATTAATTAACTCACACACTTGAATATGACGGACAATATGTTTAATAATTACAAAAATATTTTTTTATTATGACAAATAATGATTGAAACAAGTATTTACTTATAATAGTGCGTTTTGCTCTATAGAACTAATTTATAGTAAATATCGCAATAATTATGTTCTGAAAAATAAAAGCAGCTACCTAAATAAATTAAAGGGCTTACAAGTAAATATAAGCCCTTTTAATATAAATCTTTCAATTTTAAAATTATTGCTTTACTAACTGAATTTCGCAAAGTAATCTTACTTCATCAGATACTAAAACACCGCCTGTTTCTAAAGCCGCATTCCAATTTAAACCGAAATCTTTACGGTTTATTTTAGCTTCTAAAGAAAAGCCAGCACGTGTCCCACCCCATGGGTCTTTCATTAATCCACTATACTCGGCATTAAGTGTTACTTTTTCACTCACGTCTTTTATTGTCATTGTGCCAACTAAGGTATAGAGGTTTTCAGCCTTTTTTGTAAATGACTCTGATTTGAAACTGAGCTGTGGAAAGTTCTCCGCATCAAAAAAATCAGCGCTACGTAAGTGCGCATCTCTATTTTCACTATTAGTATTTATAGAGGCTGTTTCTGCCGTAAAATTAATAGTAGCATTTTCAAAATTATCGCCATCCGATTCAACATCAGCAGCAAACTTGTCAAAATGACCAGAAACTGTAGTAAACATCATGTGTTTTACTTTGAACCCAATATCTGAGTGTTGTGGGTCAATAATCCATTTTGTTTTAGACATAATAAAATCTCCTATATTAATATAAAATTAAATTAAACATTTAAGGGAACTTCCATAATTAAAAAAGATGATTGTTGCTTAGCTTTTATGTTAATATGTTTATTATCTATAATAGCTATACCATCTCTACTTTCTAAGGTAGTTTGCTGAATAGTTATACTACCATTTAGATTAAATACGTATACGCCATTTTTTTGAGACTTAAGCTCATAAACCGCTTCAAAATTTTCATCAAAATCTGATAAGTAGAAATAAGCATCTTGATGTATCCATACTCCAGAGCTTTCTTTATTTGGTGAAACTATTTCTAAAAAATTGTTTTTCTTATCTATATTTTTAATTGTAATTTGGTCATAACGAGGTGTAACATTCATTTTATTTGGAATAACCCAAATCTGCAAGAATTTCACTAATTTATCTTGATTCTTGTTATATTCGCTATGATAGACGCCAGTGCCAGCACTCATTACTTGAATATCTCCACTTTTTATTACGGATTTATTACCCATACTATCCGAATGCTCTAAGTCGCCTTCTAATGGTATTGAAATAATTTCCATGTTGGAATGATGATGCATATCAAAGCCACGCCCAGCTGCTACTGTGTCGTCGTTTAATACTCGTAAAGCCCCAAAATTCATTCTTTCAGGGTTGTAATAATTTGCAAAGCTAAATGTGTGATAGCTCTTTAACCAACCATGTTCAGCCAAGCCCCTACTTGCTGCTTTGTGAAATATTGTATCGTTCATTTTGCCACTAAAATTATAAACTTAACCAATTTATTTTAATGACGAAGCTATCAAAATAATATTTGTTGCAACAATAGTTGTTTGACTGATTAATTTTGAATTTATTTAGATTCGTTCCAATAATAGGAATCGGGGTATATTCTCTTGCCAAAAATGGCTGTTCCAACTCTAATAATAGTTGCTCCTTCCTCTATTGCAATATCAAAGTCACCGCTCATACCCATAGATAGTTCTTGCATTTCTACATTATCATATTGATTTTTGTCTATTTGGTACTTTAATTCACTCAATAATTTATAACAATTTCTTACTTTAATTAAATCTGAACTAAATAGCCCAATTGTCATTAATCCTTTGATTTTTATATTTGTTAGTTTGGATATTGATTGGACTAATTCATCTGCTTTATGTGGTTCTACTCCAAATTTGCTTTTTTCTGAAGAGGTATTTACTTGCACTAATATATCAATCGATTTATTCTCGCTACTTAGTTTTTGGTTTATTTTTTCTGCTAATTCTAAGCTATCAATTGTTTGTATACATTGTACATCGCACCTTAGAATATCTTTAATTTTATTGCTTTGTAAATGCCCAATAAAGTGATTATTGTGAGGGTGTTTTTTTAGAGCTTCATATTTTGCTTTTAGCTCTTGAACTTTGTTTTCAGCTATTAAATTTTCGCCAGACTCAAAGGCGATAATTATTCGCTCCGGAGTAACTGTTTTTGTTGCTAAGAGCAACTTTATTTCTTTCCTATTCCTTCCTATCCTATTGCAAACACTAACAATTTTCTCTTCTATAACTTTAATATTATGTAATATATCTTCCATTTTTATGCTGATGTTTTACTCGTTTTATCTATATTCTGTACTTTATTCATTAAATCTTCTAAATAATCTATCTGTACTTCTTGGATTGTCAATAATTTCCTATTCTGACTTACTAATAAATGATCTATTTTTTCGCTCAATAGCTTAATTTCTAACTCTGCCTTTAGGTTTATTTTATAATCATGTTCTGAGCGTATTCTGTCTTTTTGTTCTTGTCTATTTTGGCTCATCATAATGATGGGTGCTTGAATGGCTGCTAAGCACGAAAGAATGAGATTAAGCAATATAAACGGGTAAGGGTCGAATGGTTTGGTAGATAGTACCCAAATGTTAATAGCCATCCAACATAATAAGAATAAAAAAAAGGCTATTATAAAAGTCCAGCTACCGCCAAAATCTGCTATTTTATCAGCTGTTTTTTGCCCTAATGTTAGTTTTGATTCAATTTCAGGCTCTATGTTTTCGGAAAGGATAGAATTATTTTTAATGGCTTGTAATACGTCATCATCTAATTTTGCAATTTCTCCATTCTCTTCGGCTACTAATGAGGTAAGGTATTGCCTCCTATAAGAGTTCAATTCACTTAAGCTAATAATACTTTCGTTGTTAAAATCCTTATACTGCTGTTTAATAAGATCAAATATACCTTGCCTTATATCTTTGCCCAATATAACTTCATGCGGGGCAACTTCCTTTTCTGAAATACTACTTTTGAACATACGCAAAACACTATACTATAATTAAATTACTGCTAAAATAACATAATCGTGTCAATATAGAGATATTTTAATTATGTTATTCTTTAAGTTATACTTATGAAAGATTGTTTAATACTTCTAACAATACAACTGCTTGGTTATATGTAGTGTCTTTTGCAGAATATAGCAAGGTTAATTTTTGTGTTTTACTTATGCTCTTTAGCCTTCTTAGTTCTTCTATATGGTGGTTTAATTCGATAATATATTTATCCTTAAACTCTTGATAGCGTTCTGGTATGTGATTAAACCATTTTCTTAATTCTGACGATGGTGCAATATCTTTAAGCCATTCATTTAACATAGCATTTTCTTTGCTTATCCCCCTGGGCCATAATCTATCAACTAATATTCTATACCCATCACTATCATTGTGCCCTTCATATATTCTTTTAATTTCAATTTGCATTATCGCCTCCAAATTAAATTAAAAATTAATTAAGGGGACCATTTAAAATGATATTTTAATTAATCCCCTTGTTTTTTAGTAAACATATACTAAATAATTTGCGCTATGTTTATTCAACGATAAATTTACCGTGCATCATACCGTAGTGTCCTGGGAATGAGCAGATAAAATCATAAGTGCCTTTTGCTGGAGCTGTAAATTCTATTTCTGTAGTTTCGCCACCACCAATTAATTTAGTATGAGCAATAATATCTTTAGCATGAGCGGCAGGAATATAGTCGCTATCTTTAGCTCCAATTGCTGCTTCTGCAAATGTTTTTACATCTACACCAGAAGCTAATAAAATCCAGTTGTGCCCCATTGCGGCTTTAGGCATTTTGCCCACATGGTGTAAAGTTAATTTTACCTTTTGACCTTCTTTAGCTTTCAATTCAGTAACATCAAACTTCATAGCATCGTCCGCATTTACAGTTAGTTGTAATGCATCGCTGGTTTCACCAGCTTGAGGTGCTGCTGTTTCAGTTGTTTGTTCGCTTGTTTGAGCTTGTTGGTCTTGAGTTTCAGTATCCTTAGAGCAAGCTGCAAAAAGAAAAGCAACTGAAACCATTAATAAGATAAATTTTTTCATAATAGAGAATCCTATAAAAAATTAATAAATAAAAAAAATAGATTGTATTTGTGGTAGCATATAAATTTAATCGCCACCAATCATATTAGATACAATCCCCTTTTTGTCAGTTAATTCGGCAATTAAGATGCCAGCTATATGTAAAATAATAAATATTGGGAACCAATAAATTCCTAACTTGTGTACGGTTTCTATTATTTCCATACTACTTTCAAAAAAACCTTTTTCAATGCATATACCAGTTACAGCTGATATAAATACAAACAGATAGAAATATATATAAGTAAAGCCTTGTAATTTTTCTTTGAGCTTAGTATTGCTTTTAAATGGATTAGGGAAGCGTATGCCTTTAGTTAGCATATAAATAATTCTAATAACAAATGTTATTATCATAATATGAGCAAAAAGTTCATGCCATTGCCACATCGGTTCGCGAATAGACGTTGCAATAGTAGACATTTGTTCTTTTGTTAATAGTTCTGGACTAGTATTCTCTGAAATAATAGAAACGATATGTTTTTTATTCATCCAATACATTCTTAAGAAGCCAGTAATAAACAATATAGGCATTGCTATGAACATTGTCCAATGCAAAATTCTATGTAGTAACGTAAATTTTTTATTAGCTTTCATTATAGTAGCTCTGCATACTTCATTGTAAATAATATAATATTATTGGAAATATTGATGATACTTTTTGTAAGAATCTTTGAGTTTTGCCACGATTGCTGAACCATTGCTTGCAGTACTAGCTTTTGATAAGTCGTCTACTAATTCTAAGTGAGGGTTTAGCCATTTATGTAGTTCATCGTGGCTCTTGCCGTCCATAGTACAACTTTTAATCAATTCATCATCTAATCTTTTAATATCTACTGCTAATGCTGCATAGTTAGTATCCTTTAAATCATAAAACTTACCTACAATTTCTTCTCCTTGTAGTACAAAAGGTCGCATCTCATCATTTACTTTCCATTTTTTTCCATTATCTAAAGTAAGTGGGCTGTTGTCTTCTTCACTATGGTTATGAGCGTCGTCAGTATTATGCTGATGTGTCATTTCTGTGTCGTGATTATGAACTTCTGCCGTATCACTTTTTTGCTCTGCTTTGTTGCATGCCCATAGTAAAAATATAGAAGCAGTAATTATTACAAAGTATTTAATCATATAATTTCCTAAAAATAAATAATTTATGAAGCTTTATTTAGCTTGTCTTCTAATAAAACTGATTTAGGGAATAAAATATTATTCTCTAAATGTATATGTAGGTATAAGTCTTCTTCAAATTCTTTAAGCATTGCTAATGTGATTTTGTATGAATTGCACCCATCTTCAGGGGCAGTATATTTATTTGTTAGCTCGGATATCCTATTAAATCTATCGCCTTCATTTGTGTGGTCGTCCATCATTGCTTTAATAGACGTAGCTGCACGTCCTGGGGCAGTCTCTAACTTAGTATTTTCTTTATCAAATTTAACCATTTTCTTGATGAATGGGAATAGGATAAGCTCTTCTTTTTTCATGTGCTTAGCCATTTCGCCAACGGTCTCTTTGAATAAAGTTTCAACTTCTCTTAATTCGGGGTGTCTATCGCCGTGTACTCTAACTATTTTTTCTAAGAATGGTAAGATTTCACGTGATTTAGATTCAACATAGTGGTGATGTTTTTTTTCAATATAATCAGCTAATATATCTAAAGACCAAGAATTATAATCAAAAAATTCTTCTTTGCCTTGAGATGAAACATCATGAAGTTCGTCAATTAATTTACTACTATCGATATGTTTTCTTTCGCAAGCATCTTCTATACTCCTGAACCCTTTACAACAAAAGTCTATACCACTTTTCTTAAAAATAATTGCAGTCCTATAATCTGTTGCTACTAAGTCACTAATTATACTATCTTTAGTAATTTCCATTTTATTGCCTATAAACTAATTCTAAAATACATATTTAATTTGAAATATTTTCAAGCACTAAAATACCTTTATTTTTTCAAAGAAATAAATATTATTTTAAATCTTTTAGTATGGACGTTTTAAGTCAAAGTTTAATTATAAATAATACAAAAACACTATATTGAATTAGATTAAACTAATTTAATATAGTGTTGTAAGGTTTAATATATTTTATCTATTATTTTACTACTAAGTTCATCCCACACTTAGAACACTTATCGCCTTTGCTACCACTTACTTCAGGGTGCATAGGACAAGTATAATCACCTTTTACCGTATTGCTTCCCTCTACTTCTTTATGGTTTGAAGTATTGCTACAAGATATAAACGCAAAAGAAAATAATAAAACTATAGATACGAGAAATAATTTTAAATTACTTTTCATTCTTTTTCCTATAAAAAAATTTAAGAAAGGGCTTCTGCCTTGTAACCTGCCTTATTAACAATGGCAATAACTTGTTCGGCTGTTAAGGTAGTAGATACGCTTAAAATTTTATCTTTATTGTTTGTATCTACGCTCCATTCTTGTATTGCACTTGTATTGTCTAAATGTGGTTTTATAGATGAGATACATCCTCCACAGTTAATGTTAGTTTTGAATAGAATTTTTATATCTTCCATCTGACTTCTCCTAAGAAATAATAATAATTAATGAATAATATAATTTTATGATGACCATTTTAATCTTAAGCTATTACTTACAACGCTAACACTACTTAAAGCCATAGCTGCACCAGCTATCATAGGGTTTAATAAGAATCCATTAACTGAATATAAGATACCTGCAGCAATAGGAATACCTATGATATTATATATAAATGCCCAAAATAAATTTTGCTTAATTGTTCTGACTGTCTGCTTAGATAAGCGAATGGCTTTAGCAATTTTAGTTAAATCTGAAGATATAATAGTCATTTTAGCTACATCCATAGCAATATCACTTCCTTTGCCCATAGCAATACTTACGTCTGCTAAAGCGAGCGCTGTACTATCATTTATTCCGTCGCCTACCATTGCTACTACTTTGCCTTGTTTTTGTAAGTTAATAATAAAATCTGCTTTTTGATGAGGTAATACCTCTGCTTTATAATGCTTAATCCCTACTTGTTCAGCAATAAACTTAGCAGTATCTATATTATCTCCAGTAAGCATATAAAGTTCTAAGCCCATCTTTTGTAATTGTTCTACGGCATCAATAGAGGTCTCTTTAATTTTATCAGAAATGGCTATTATTGATAATATATTTTTATTGTCAGCAAACCAAATTACAGTCTTGCCTTGCTTGCTCCAATTCTCTGCTAAATTATTATTTTCTTCACTAATCAATATGCTGTGATCTAATAATAACTGTTTATTGCCAACATAATAATCATTATTGGAAATGTTTGCTTTTACTCCTTTGCCCGTAATACTTTCAAATAAATCTAGTTTAGCTATTCCAACCTCTTTTATATGTTCGATGACTGCTCCCGCTAATGGGTGTTCGGATTGTTTTTCGATACTATAAAGAATGCTCCTAAGGTGAGGATTGTTATCAGCCCAATAAATATCTGCAACTAAAGGTTTTCCTTCTGTAATTGTTCCAGTTTTATCTAATACAATAGTATTAACTTTTTTTGCTAATTCTAACCCTTCGGCATCTTTGATTAATATTCCTGCATTAGCACCTTTTCCAATGCCAACCATTATGGCTGTTGGGGTTGCTAATCCTAAGGCACAAGGACATGCTATCACCAAAACAGTAACGGCAGAGATTATACCTCGAACAATGCCTGATTCGCCACCTAAAAAGACCCATAGAACAAAAGTAATTATAGCAATTACCAATACACTTGGGACAAAGACGCCTGCAATTTTATCAACTAATTTCTGAACGGGGGCTTTACTACCTTGAGCATCTTGCACCGCTTTAATTATATGAGCTAACATCGTATCTTTTCCAACCTTTTCCGCTGCAAATACAAAACTTCCCTTTTGGTTGATTGTACCCGCAAATACTTTTGTATGCTTATTTTTCAATATCGGAATTGGCTCGCCACTAAGCATACTTTCATCTACATAAGAGCTACCTGATACAACAAGTCCATCGACAGCTATTTTTTCGCCCGGCTTTACTAAAATCTTGTCTCCAACATTTACTTTCTCAATTGGTAACACAATTTCACTACCATTATCTTGAATTATTGTTAATGTTTTTGCTTGTAATCCTATTAGCTTTTTGATTGCCGACGAAGTATTTCCTTTTGCCTGTTCTTCCAATAATTTGCCAAGTAAGATAAAAGCAATAATCACAGCGGCAGCTTCAAAATACACATGAGTATGAATTCCTAATTTATGGCAAAATTCAGGGAAAGCCATATTAAATATACTATAAATATAGGCTATGCCAGTACTAAGAGCAACTAATGTATCCATATTAGCAGAAAGATGCTTTGCTTGCTTCCAAGCATTAATAAAAAAGTCTTTGCCAAACCATAGAACTACTGGAGTAGAAAGTAAGAACATAACTTCATTTGCATAAGGCATATCCATAAATAACATAGCTACAATAACTAGGGGAGTTGATAAAAGCAAAGACCATTTAGTTTTGAATTTAAGTTCATTTAATTTTTTGCTATGAATAGCTTCCAAAGTGTCTTGTTGCATATCATCATTTTCGATTAATAAATCATAACCATTATTTTGGATTGCCTGCTGAATTTTATATATATCTGTTATATTTGGCAAATATTCTACCGTTAAAAACCCAGTTGCAAAGTTTACTGACGCAGATACTACACCTTCTGTATACTTGGCTGCACTTTCCGCACTAGCAGCACAAGAAGCACAAGACATACCTAAAACAGGTAGTGATCTGCTCACTGTTGTTACTCCGTAGCCTAAGTCTCTTATAGTCTTTATTGCTTCCGTAACGACTTCGTTCTCATAAGTAGAAATAAAAGCCCTATTGTTATTTAATTCTACTTTATGGTTAGCAATACCCTTTACATTCGCTAAGCCTTTGTCGATAATCATAGCACAATGTTCGCTATCCACCCCTTCTAAAGGTAAATAAATATTAATATCATTTTTCACAGCCATATTCATAGTCCATATATTAAAAGCTACTTATGCAAAAGTATACTATTCATATCGGAATATATTACACATTTTATGTTAGTTTTTGTAAGATTTACAGATTAGGTGGCTGTCGCAGTTTTGGTAGAGAATATTTCTTTGATGTGATAATGCAAGGCTTGCGCCACAGCGTAAGCCTTGCATTATATAGTCTGAAGTAAATTTTTAATAATTGAACTTGTAAGCAAATCCAATTAAAATAACGTGTTTAATTTGAGTTGCTGGACCCACAGAACCGTCATCTCTATTAATTAATATTTTATCGTCATAAATTAAATTTAGATTAAAGCCAGCGTTTATATATTCGTTCACTTTAAAATTTAAGCCCAATTCCCAATTTACGACAATAGTGCTTAATGATTGGTAAGGAGCAAATAAATTTAATCTACTTCTTAAATCTACATTTTGAACTAAAGTTTTCTGAATAAGCATATCAAAAGTAGAACCTAACTCACTTTTGATATGATTGCCAGGACTAACGCCAAAAGCTCCCACATTAGATAAGCTATCGTTTAATACAAAAATAACCCTATTAGATAAAGGCGAGAAATAGATATCAATAAAATCAATTGGTTTATAGTTCATACCAAGACCTAAGGTTAGGTATCCTGGCGACATAAAGTCTGATATTTGCAAAAAGTTTCCTAAAGTATCTTTTTTGTTATAATCATAGCCTCTGTCAAATTGAGTTCTAAAGTCTAACAAAGCACTATAACTAAGATTTTCCGCTGCTTTGTGTCCAAATTTAGATGAAATGATTAGCCTATCATCGGTTTTTCTAAAGTTTTCGTTTCCTAATTTAATTACTCCATAGCCAGCCTCAATAGAATTATTCCAAGAAATACTTTTAGCAATATAATTAAATCCTAAGCCAGTATTAGCACCTACAGAGATAGAGTTGTTTCCACCTCCTGCCCAATTTGATAAGCCGACACTAGAAAAATTTAGCCCAAGTAAGCCTGTTCTATCCCATTTTATATTAGAGTCGTTGGTGGCATATGTCATATCCAACTTTTCTAATGGTAATGAATAAGAAGAACTTATTGTCAATAAAATTAATAATATATATTTCAATATTATTTTCATACAACTCCCTTATTTCTTTTTAACAATTATAATTAATGTTTTATCTTTCATCCAGAACTCTTCTGGCTTTTTTATCCGCATAAATGTGCCACCAGCAGGGGACTCAATAAATTCTAAATACTTTTTATTATGATTAGATACAATTTGATCAATTTCAAAATTTGCTGGAAATGATAATATAGTATCTACTGTAATGTCTATTTTTTTAAAAAGCCCGATACTAGCTTCAGTGCTAGGAACGTACTTGCCTCCAATACCTAAAAAGCCTTCTCCTTCCATTGAGATGACATTTCTCTTCTCTAAATCATCTTCAGTGCCAATGACGTAATAGGCAGTATTTTTCTGCTGCCTTGTCTCTGTCGCAAGCTTTTCGGCTTCTCCTTTACCTTCTAGAGCAACATCTCGTTCACTTATTACGATTTTAAGCCTAAATTCTAAATCTGATATTCTTTTATCTTGATTTTTTATGATATTATCTTTTTCTACTAAGATTGCTTCTACAGTTTTTAGCCGTTCATCTAACTTCTTGTTGTTGGCAGATAAATCTTTGAGTTTTGCTTGCAGGCTCTTTATCTCTTCGTTTTTACTTGTTAATTGGAAAGACAAATATTCAATTTTTTGTAGAATATCCCGCTCCATATTTTGAGTTTCAATGGTCTGAGGAACGTTGGAAAGTTTGGTAAGCTCATCATCTATTTTATTAATAAGTCTAACAGCTGAAGCATAGCTTTTTAGAATAGAATCTTGTGAAATAGCGAACTTTTGTTCTGTAGATATTTCTGCGGTTGTATCTGTTCCAATTGCTTCAGGCTTATTCTCATTATCTTTATTACAAGCAATAATGAACAAAATTAGCAATAAGATTGTAAAAAAATGTTTCATTTACTTTCCTCCATTAAATTGAATTTTTGATTAGACTTTCCAGAAGTCTTCAGCTTGATTTTTCCATTATTGTCTATAATGATAATAAGTTCACCTAATACATCAGCACTAATTTTTCTATGATTAAGGTTTAAACTACCATAGCCTTTTACTTTTTTTGCCATACCGATATTTAAAGTAAATTCAAATGACTTACTAATAGTATCGATAGAATTAATTTCAAAAAGAACGGCTTCAATACTTCCATCTATAGATTCACGCGTTCCTGAGAATGATTTGTTTATATCAAAAGTAGTGAGTAGCTTACTCTGCTCCTGTTTTATTGTATCGGGTTGGTTTCCAACGCTTTCTTTGCTTTCATATTTAAGTAAATTAGATACTACTAAGTAGATAATTACAACTAATATTAGCACTAAAGCCAATGATATTGGAAACCATACCCATAATTGTTTTTTTTTGTTCGCTAAAAGATTTTTCATCAGGCAAAATTTAATTCTAAAATAGAACTATAGTGGAGATGTTTTATCAGCCAACCATTCTCTTAAATCAGGGCTTAGGTCATCTTTCACACTATCAAATACTCTTTTATGGTAATTATTAAACCAATTAATTTCTTCCTCGTTTAATAATTCCTTTTTGATTGGTTTCTTATCAATAGGGCATAATGTAAGTACCTCGAATGTATAGAATTTGCCAAATTCTGACTCACCTGCTTCTATTACATTTACTAAGTTTTCTATTCTAATGCCATATTTACCAGTGCGATACATTCCGGGCTCGTTTGAGATAATCATTCCTGGTACTAATGTTACGGGGTTTTCATCCATTCTAATATTTTGAGGACCTTCGTGAACATTCATAAAGCAACCTACACCATGTCCTGTTCCGTGTCCATAATTTAGCATTCTTTGCCATAATCCATGCCTTGCCAAAATATCTAATTGTGAGCCACGCGTATTAGAGGGAAATTTTGCTAAATTTAAACTAATGTGACCCTTTAGAACTAAAGTATAGTCTATCATTTCTTCATCAGTAGCTTTATTGCCTAAGTAATACATACGTGTTATATCAGTAGTGCCGTCATAATATTGTCCTCCACTATCAAACAAAAAGAAACAATCGCGTTCTAATTTAACATTCGTTTTCTCGGAAGAGCCATAATGAACGATAGCGCCGTTGCCTTTATAACCAGCAATTGTGCCAAAGCTTTCTCCAAAGAACAAATTAGATTCAGCGCGGGTTGCTTTAATTTTTGCCATAGCACTTAATTCACTTATATTCTCTGTTTCGATATTATGCTCTAACCAATATTGGAATTTTACCATTGCAATACAGTCTCTTTGCATTGCACGTCGCATACCTTGAAGTTCTGTATTATTTTTAACAGCTTTCATCATAGTAGAAAAATTCATTCCAGTAACTATTTGACAGGTAGCAGGTATCATATCAGTCAAGCCAGAGTTTATCCTTGCAGGATCAATATAAACCTTCAAACCAGCTTGTATGTTTTTGACAGCATTATAAATATCGTCATAATTATGAATACTTATGCCACTGTTGCTTAATTCGTTCTTTACGTCAGCATCTACTTTTTCATCATAAATATAAAGCTCTATATTATTTTGAGTAATGATAGAATAGCAGTAAGCGACTGGATTGTAGGCAACGTCTCTACCTCTGATATTTAAGAGCCAGCAATTATCATCTAAAGAAGCTATAATGTGTACATCTACGCCTTTGTTGTGCATCTGCTCTCTTACTTTTTGTAGCTTATCTTCCCGTGAGAGCCCTGCATATTCAAGTTTTTGAGTAAAAATCTTGTCTTTTGGTATTTCTGGACGGTCGCCCCATACTTCATTGATTAAGTCATAAGATGAATTAACGTTGATAGACCAATAATTAAATAAAGAACGCCATTGTTTATCTAAGCCATAAGGAATACAAAATCCATCGTAAGCTACTGTTTGATTCTCACTAAGCTCGCCTACTAACCAATCGGTAAAATTAGGTACACCCTCCATTCCCAATTTGAATACTTCAATTTCAGTACCCTTTAGTTCTTCTTCGGATTGTAGCCAATAACGAGAATCGACCCATAAGCCAGATTTGTTTTTTGTAACTACAAATGTTGCAACGGAACCAGTGAACCCAGAAATCCACATTTTTGACTTCCACCTATCACCTACGTATTCGCTAATATGTGGGTCAGTGCTTGGTATTATGTAAGCATCTAAACCCTTAGCTATCATACTATCTCTTAATTTAGAGACCCTATCATTAATATTCATATAAAATCTAATACTTTTATTAAACAAGCTAAAAAAAAGATACAATTTAACCATTATTTAGCAAACAACAAAAATATTATTTTATCTATTAATACTTCTTCATTATTTTATAAATGTAAAGTTGGTATTTTTCTAATGGTAAAATTTTTAGATTTACATAAGCAGTACCTAAGTATTAGGGATGAGGTTGATACTGCTATTCAAAATGTTTTATTTGAATCTGCTTACGTTGGTGGTAAATATGTGAATGATTTTGAGAATCGCTTCGCTAAATATATCGGAACGGATTATTGTATAAGTGTGGGGAACGGAACTGATGCACTTGAAATAGCTTTACGTGCATTAAACTTGCCATTGGCAAGCGAAGTAATTGTGCCTGCGAACTCTTTTATTGCTTCTTCAGAAGCTGTTTCAAGTTCTAATTATCAAATTCGCTTTGTTGATAATAATAGTTATTATAACATTGCTATATCAGACTTAGAGCGGAATATAAATTCTAATACAAGTGCTATTATGGCTGTTCATTTATACGGGCATCCTTGTGATATGGATGCAATTATGAGCTTAGCTGCAAAATATAAATTAAGAATTATTGAGGATTGCTCTCAATCGCACGGTGCGAAGTATAAGGGTAAAACTGTTGGAACGTTCGGAGATGTTGCTACATTTAGTTTTTATCCGGGCAAAAACCTTGGTGCATACGGAGACGGCGGTGCAATATGTACAAATAGTCCCGGAATAGCACAACAATGCAAAATGATAGCTAATCACGGCTCAAAGAGTAAGTATATACACGAAATTGAAGGAAGGAACTCCCGCTTAGATGGATTACAAGCAGCAATATTGTCCGTAAAATTAAATCATTTAGATAAATGGAACGTAATCCGTAATCTTGTTGCAAATTATTACATTGACAGCTTATGCGGTATAGGTGATTTAATTTTGCCAATAACTGAAGAATGGGCTTATAATGTATATCATATTTTTCCATTGCGTACCAAATATAGAGAAGAATTAGCTTCTTACTTACAGAAGAATGATATTCAAACGGGTATACACTATCCAATAGCTTTGCCAAATCAATTAGCTTATAAAAATATACAGCAGAATTGTAGTAAAATGAATGCGACTAATTGGGACAAAGAGCTATTAAGTCTACCTATGGGCGATCACCTTACAGATGACGATTGCAAAAAAGTAGTTGTTGCAATTAAGCAATTTTTTAAAGAAAAGTCGATACAAGGATAGACAAATGAAGAGCTTTAGGAAAGAATTATGGTTTAATACACAAAATAGGCGAGAATATATAAATATTACAAGCCATATAGAGCAGTGCCTTGCCGAAAGCAAAGTAAAAGAGGGCATGGTATTAGTAAACGCCATGCACATTACCGCTTCTGTATTTATAAATGATGACGAAAATGGCTTACATAATGATTTTGAAGTATGGTTAGAAAAATTAGCCCCTGAATTGCCTTATAGCCAGTATAAACATAACGGTTATGAAGATAATGCCGACGCTCACTTGAAACGACAAATAATGGGCAGAGAAGTAGTAGTTGCTATAAGTAACGGTAAACTTGATTTTGGTCCTTGGGAACAGATATTCTATGGTGAATTTGATGGGAAACGCAAAAAGAGAGTTTTAGTAAAGATTATTGGCGAGTAAGTATACGCCTTAGCTATAATAAAAAAAAGCAATCGTTCTAATTGTCGATTGCTTTTTTTAGCTTATTTAATGAAATTTATTAAAATTTCCAGCTAAGCCCGAATATGAACCTATTTGAAGAGCTAATATAAGGAGTGTTTTGAGTAGAATACCACAAGTTAGAGCCTTCGTATCCCATATTAATACCTATGCCGCGTTCAAATGGTATGTATTCTACACCCACAGAATAACGAGCCATATATTTACCAAAGTTTCCACTACCTATTGCCATTTGAGCATAAGGGGTAATATTTAGCAGACTTATGTCTTTGGCATCGTAACGAACAGAAGCAGCATACCAGAATAAGTTCTTATTTTTAGATAATGTATTAATATCAGCGTCATCGCTAACTAACACGGAGTATGTTTGCTGTCCTACTTCAAAACCACCTTTAAAATTATATTTACTCAAAAACAATACCCCTAAAGACATATTGTCGACAATATCTTTATTTGCATTACTCGCTTTTAAGTACACTTTATATTCATTTTCATTATATGTAGCAAATCTATATTTTGATGAGAAGACTATAGTTTCGCTTGTGCTACCATTGCCAATATTAAGCGGCAAACCGTTTGGTCTATTTACTTTAGCAGCAGAAAAACTGATTTCTTTAGGTTGATATTGCTCTTCTATACTACTGTTATTGTTGTTATCGGCAGTGGTATTCAAAGCTATATCACTATTGCTATTATCTATAGTAAGGTTGTCGTTATCATCGCTCTTACTTGCTTTTTCGTTATTCGCTTGTTTCAAAGCATCAACTTTGTTAGACAAATGATTACTTGAGCTAGAAATATTATTAAAAGTAGATTGCTTGCTTAGGATAGTATGGCTAAGATTCGCATTGCTCTCTTGAGTAGTCTCTAAGCTTTTAATTGCTTTATTTTCAGGGTTGCTTATTACAGCTATATTAGTTTCGTTATAGATAGAATTATCATTAACTAAATCATAAGCTACATACGTACCAATCAACATAATTGCTGCCACACTTGCTCTCTTGAAGAATGGTAACCATACTTTTCTCTTAGAAGGCTTATTAGCATAAGGCGATGAATAACCAAGCGCGGAGAATATACCTTTTACTGCCTCTGCTGGAGGGGTAAAAGCTACTATATCTTTTTTTACTGCATCTTTTACTAGAAGATGATGCTTCATCTCATCTAACAATGAAGTGTCGTTATTCATTTCAGATTTTAAAATTAACTCTTCTTCGGGAGTTAATTCTCCATCTGTAAATCCTGTTACCAATTCTGATAAGTATTCTCTATCTGTATCTTTCATAATCTACTATCTACTATAATTCGCTCAAATATGGCTGCAAAATTTCTTTTATCTTTTGCTTAGCTCTATGTACTTTAACTTTTACATTTGCAACAGTATTATCTGTTATTACGGCAATTTCGCTATACGGCAATCCATCGTACTCTCGCAAAATAAATACTTCTTTGTAATCATCGGGTAATAATTCTAATGCTTTTTGTATTAGCGATAGCAACTCATCCTTATCATTTTCTAATGAATCGTCCTCGCCCCCCATATATTCTTCAAAAGTAATACTCGGTCTTTCGTCTCTTTTGGCATTTAAACATAAGTTCCTTGCCGTTTTCATTAGATAGCCGGGTATATTATCTATTTTATTATTTTTTATCGCACTTTGATGAAATCTTAAAAAAGTCTCTTGATAAATATCAAGGGCTATATCTCTATCACCCATAAATCTGCGACAGAATGCATATACCTTTTGTGAATATCGATTAAATAATTCAGTGAAAGCTCCTTCTGCAATTTCTTTCTTTTTACTAAGCATCTCACAGAGTTCTTTATCACTATATTCATCAAACTTTCTTGCCATTTTTTAATTTAACATATCGTTTCAATAACAATAACACACAAAATTTAAAAAGGTTACACTTCGTTAAATAAATTATTTAATAAAGTAGAAAAATTATGATAGCCTTTGAGCTTGTGTATTTGCTTTGCTGCCTCTAATGCTCCGGACGCAAAGCCAGACCTATTACGAGCTATATGTGAGAATTGTATTGTGTCAGCTACAGAATCAAAATTCAAAATATGAGTGCCCGGTATATATCCGCCACGCGAAGAAGCAACACTTAATTCATCAGGTTGAATGTTTTCATTGCTTGTATTTATCTTTGTTTTTCTATCTATATTTTCAATTAATATTTCTGCTAATGATAAGGCGGTCCCTCCAGGGCTGTCTTTTTTTTGATTATGATGAATTTCATAAACAAAAGGGTCATAATTATTTAGTTTGTTAAATAATTTTGCAGTATATTCCGTAACTTTAAAAAATACATTCATACCTACAGAAAAGTTTGAACCCCATACTAAACCTATGTTATATTTTTCAACTATAGCTTGTACTTCGTCGGCTTTGTCGTACCAGCCCGTTGTTCCTACTACAATATTTTTGCCCATTGCAGCTAAAAGTTCTATATTATGTAGAACCGCATTAGGTGTAGTAAATTCTATTGCTACATCAAATTCATAATTCCTATTTGGATTTATTGGTTTATCTATATCAAATATGTCCGTAATTTGAAAATTAGATTGTCGGGCTAAGTATTCAACTTCTTTGCCCATCTTGCCATAACCATTAATTGCGATTTTTGGTAATTCCATAAAATTCTCCTATTTTAGTTCTAATCTAATATCGGCTGCTTTTACGCTATGTGTAATAGCTCCTGTTGATATAGCATCGATACCAGTATTCAAATATTGTTCCATGTTTTTTAAATTAATACCACCAGAAGAAATTATATAAAAGTCTTCCTTGCTTCTAACGCTTCTTATATATTCAACTATCTTTTGGGTTTCTTCTGGGCTCATATTATCAAGTAATATACCATTTGCCTTAGTATAACAAATTTCTTTAACCTGCTCAAAATTATCAGCTTCAACCTCTATGTTTAAATTGTACTTAAGTGCGTAATTTACCGCATTAGTTATTGAGCCAGACGCTTTAATATGATTATCTTTAATCATTATTGCTTTAGACAGATTCAACCTGTGGTTGTACCCACCTCCCATTGTAACAGCATATTTTTCAAATAATCTTAGTAGTGGAGTGGTTTTTCTTGTGTCTAAAATTTTTATATTAAAAGGAGAAGCCAAATCGGTATACTTCCTAGTGGCAGTTGCTATACCGGATAATCTTTGTATTAAATTAAGCAATGAACGTTCTTTTTGTAGTATTTCAAGAGTAGAACCACTAATTTCAGCGATTATAGCATTTTTATAAATCATATCTCCATCATTGGCAAATATTTGAATGTTCATAGTATCATTGAAAAAATTTTCAATGATACTTTTACCTACAAAAACCATTTCTTCTAAGGATTCAATATACGCAGTAGTCTTGCTTCCAGGATTGATAGTAGCTATCGAGGTCCAATCCTCTTGTGAAGAATCTTCCTCCAAAATTGCCTCTACCTTTTCCTTAATATACTCTTTAGGCAATTCCGTGATACGTGGGTAATTCAGCATATAATATCCTTTTACTTACTTAGTTCTAACATTCTTAGTAATGGTTTTTCAGCGCGTAATCTTATTGCGTCGTCCATAATTATCTGTGGTTCTAAATTTTCTAACGCTGCAATCATTTTATCGATTGTATTCAACTTCATATAAGGGCACATATTGCAAGCGCAACCAGTAATTGAGGCAACAGGTATGTAATTCTTGTGAGGAGCAATTTTTTTCATTTGGTGAATTACTCCAGGTTCAGTTAAAATAATTATATCGGTCTGAGGGCTACTAGTTGCTTCTTTAATAAGAGCAGTAGTAGAGCCTACAAAGTCAGCATAATCTAATATATTGTCAGGACATTCGGGGTGTGCTAGTACGTAAGCATCGGGGTATTGTGCGGTTAAATTTATAACTTCTTGTTCAGAAAATATTTCGTGTACTTGGCAAGAGCCGTCCCACAACTTCATATTTCTACCAAGTTTTTTGTTTAAATAATTTCCTAAATATTTATCTGGAGCAAATAAAATAGGCATATCCTTAGGGAACGAATTGACAACCTTATCTGCATTGGAAGACGTACATATAACATCGCACATAGATTTTACATCGGCACTACAATTAATGTATGATATCACTGCATGGCCAGGGTGATCATCTATCCACTGTTTAAATCTGTCCTTTGGTGCGCTATTAGCTAAAGAACAGCCAGCTTCCATATCTGGAACTAATACTATTTTATCTGGATTTAATATCTTTGCTGTTTCTGCCATAAAATGCACACCACAAAATAGTATTACATCGGCATCTATTTTTTGAGCTTGTTGAGCTAAGGCAAGCGAATCACCCATAAAATCTGCTACATCTTGTATTTCATCATCTTGGTAGTAATGAGCAAGTATTACAGCGTTCCGCTCTTTTTTTAATTTATTAAGTTTTTCAATTTTTTCTGACATAGCAGTATAAACTCCTTTTAAAAAGTAAATAAGACGTTTCAAAATTACATTTCCTTTGCTCGTAAAAGCATTTAAAGGCTTTTACGCTTATAGTAGTCATAATGTAAAGATAATTAAGTACGAATTTATTCGCTCTTATTCTATTTTTTTAGTAGCCTTATTAAAGTAAGGCGTTTTATCTAACAAAAAGGCAATAGAATAAGCCATATATGGCAGTAGTATAATTTTTGCCAATGTTTGATATCTCGGAATAGCAAAAAATATAAAGATAGTTATCAAATTAGATACTATAAATAAAATAATATATGCGTTTAAGTATGAACGTTTTGCCTGTAAGAATCCATAAATTGATAATGGTAACATAAGTAGCCAAGGAATTAAATAAAATGGGTTAATGCTGCGTGGGTCGCGGTACTGTATAAAAATAAATTTCAATATATTAGTAAAGCCATCAAGGGTAGCGGTTAATATATGGACTTTAATATGTTCAATAGCATACTTTGTATATATTGTATTTTGTATTATATCAAAATCTTTATTTTCAATGTTTTTCTTTAACTCATCAAATACTTTGGGTTCTATGTGCATATTATAGTCATCTCCATTATAGTGCCCTCTATAAAGATTAAATCCACTATTGGTAGTTAGAAAAACATATTTATTAAATATCATATAATTTCTGATTTGCCAAGGAAGTAGTAGTGACATCGAAATTACGAATATTATAAAAGCTAATTTAGGTCGCTTTTGATATATTAGCACCAATACATAAAAAGCTAAGAATAGTGCAAAGTCAGAGCGAAAATATATCCCTAATGCAAAACATATTGTAATGTAAATATTATAAATAAATCTCTCTTCTAAGTGGTACTTATATGTGTAATATAGAATGAGTAATAGCAATATATGGAAATGTATTATAGAGTTTGGAATAGCTACAACATAGATTAATTCTGGCAGGAGAGCGTATATTAAAATACTAATTAATGCTACTCTTTTGTTGAACATTAAGTTTGTTAGTTTATATAAAAGCACAATACATAGTATCGAAAGGATTATTTGCGAAGAGTATAATAATATATTTCGTAATTTAATATTATCTATGTGCATAAAAGCAACAAGATAATATACATAGGCAGGTGGCATATATGCTGATTTGTAAGCCGGTTCATTAATATTAAAGTATGGTCTTAGCTCATTAGTAATATCGTAATTTACAGAGAAGCCTCTACCGCTTTCAATATTTTGGGCAAGATAACCATATTCATTGTAATCGTCCTTATTTAAATCTACCATAGTAAAAAGGTAAACTATTCTGACTGTAAATGCTAAGAATAGAATTAAATAGACATATTTGTTTTTCATTAGACAATCCTTTTATACTATTTAGTGCGTAGAAATAAATTTTCAACTAACCAAATATTATAGAAATTCGTTTATGTGTATAGTTGTTTATCCAAATATACAAATAAATAATGAGTTTAAAGATTTTAGCGGAAGGAAGTGGTGATTTTGCAGGATTAGACCGTAGCAGAACAACCAAGACAATTGTCATTCTAATAGCTTCGATGTTCATATTACGTATTGCTTATTTGCAATTAATCGAGGGGACTAAATACAAAAGTACTTCTGATGCACAAGCAATAAAAAGGGTACGCGTTGAGCCTTTTCGAGGCAATATTTATGATAGGAATGGTCAATTGATTGTTCATAATGAGCCATCATTTTCGGTAACGGTTACACCATACTTATTTAAATCATACGCAATGCCTTTGCTTTCGCAAATTTTAGATATGGATTCTGTAGAAATAATGAAAATTATTAATAGGTATCGAGTCTATTCAGAATTTAATCCAATTAAAGTATATAGAGATGCACCTTTTGAAGTTACATCTCAAATTGAAGAGTATAATGAATTTTTGCCTGGTGTGGAAGTAGAGACAGAGTATAAGAGGCTCTATCAGTTTGATGGTAATATGGCACATTTATTAGGCTATACTCGCGAAATTACTCAAGACCAACTCAAAAAGCGTCCGTATTATTTCCCTGGTGACAAAATTGGGCAATTTGGTTTAGAGAGTACTTACGAGAACGACCTTCGCGGGCAATTTGGCACTCAATATGTTGCTGTAAATAAATTTGGACAAAAAGTAGCTTCTTTTGATAATGGCAGTATTGATATATTGCCTAAAAATGGCTTCGATTTACAGCTTGGAATAGATATTCAATTACAAGAATTAGCGGAAAAATTATTATCAGGCAAGCGAGGCACCGTCGTTGCTATCAATCCTCAAGACGGTTCTATTATTGCCTTAGCCTCTAAGCCAGATTATGATCCTAGGGACTTTAGCGGAAAAGTTCCATATAAAATATACAATGCCTTAGCTCAAGATAAAGCTTCTCCCTTGCTTCATCGAGCTATTCAATCACAATACCCTCCGGGCTCAACGTGGAAGATGCTCATAGCAATAGCAGCTATGCAAGAAGGGCTTATAGATGAACACACTACAATATATTGCGGGGGCGGATTAGATTGGGGTGGTAAGTATAGGAAGTGCCACGGGGCGCATGGCAATGTCAGTGTAGAAAGAGCTATACAAACTTCTTGTAATGTGTTCTTTTATCAGTTGGGTAGAAAAATAGGTATCGATGTATTTGAAAAGTACGGCAAAATGTTTGGCTTTGGGCAAAGAACTGGCATTGATTTGCCCGGAGAAGCTAAAGGACTGTTACCTACACGTGCATGGTTACACAAGATGTTAGGCAATGTATCTTTTGAAGGGCGTATGGTAAATTATGGTATAGGGCAGGGTGAAATTTTAACTACTCCTTTGCAAATGGCTGTTTATACAGCTGCTATTGCAAACGAAGGTACCTTGTTTAAGCCACATATTGTTAGATATATCAAAAATAATATTACAAATAAATTAGAGCCTTTAAACGTACAAGGTACTCACTTGCCTATAAAAAAGGAAATCTTTGACATAGTAAAGAAAGGTATGCTCGATGTAGTAAATGTACCTGGTGGTACAGCATCAGCGGCTAAATTGCCAGATATTCAGGTGTGTGGCAAAACAGGGACAGCTCAAAATCCACATGGTCAAGACCATGCTTGGTTTGTGTGCTTTGCACCCTTAGAAAATCCAAAAATTGCAATGGCGATTTTTGTAGAGAATGCGGGCTTTGGCGGGGCTGTTTCTGCTCCTATTGCCCATAAATTATTAGATGCATATTTCCACGGGAATTACGAAGAATATAAAAATCCAGCTAAATATTATGTAAAAATGACAGATAGTACCCAACATAAACCTATTGATGAAATTCCTGATTAAAATATGATTATAAAGAATAATGTTAATTTAAGAGATTATAATACTCTGCATATAGAGACTTATGCAGAAAACTTTTATGGAGTTGAAAATAATAGCGATTTATTAGAACTTTTTAATATAATTAAAGATAAAAATTATATTTTATTAGGTGGCGGTAGCAATACACTATTTAGTAAGGCTAAGTATAATAATGTTATATATATAGATACAAAGGGGATAGAAATTGTTGAAGAGAATGATAATTTTGTAGATATTAGGGTAGCGGCTGGCGAGGAATGGCATAGCTTTTTGCTATATCTTTTAAAAAATAAATTGTATGGCTTAGAAAACTTAGCTCTTATACCAGGTAAATGTGGGGCAGCGCCCATACAAAATATAGGAGCTTATGGTATTGAGCAGGAGAAATGCTTTCTCAAAGCGGAATTGTTTGACCTTGACAGCAGAGAGTATACAGAGATTTATAAAGATGATTGTAACTTTGGTTACCGTTCTTCAATATTTAAGACTAATGAATTTAAGAAGTATATTATATCCAATGTGGTTTATAGATTAGAAAGGAAATTCAATCCTAATTTACATTATAATGAACTAAAGAAATTAGACGCATCAAATCTGATAGCCGAAACACTATTTAATTATATATGCCAAATCAGAAAATCTAAAATACCTTATCCAGACGAAGTAGGTACGGCAGGCTCTTTTTTTAAGAATCCAATTATTGATAAGGAAAAGTTAGAGCTTTTACAAAGGGAACACCCTAATATTCCACACTACGCATTTAATACAAACTATAAGTTGTCTGCGGCGTGGTTAATAGAATCTTGCGGTATGAAAGGTAAGCGACTAAATGATATTAGCGATGCAAGTATATCGCCTCGGCATTCGCTTGTTATTACGAACTTAGGCAAAGCTAATGGCAATGAGCTACTTGAATTGTCTATGTTAGTCATAGAGAGAGTATATTTAGCTTTCGCCGTAAAATTAGAGGCAGAGGTAAATATAGTTTAATTATTAACTATTGCAACGATTATCCATTTATCTTTTTCCATTGGTATTTGTTGCCAATACATTGTCTGGCTTTTATTTTCTTTTGTATTTGAAAATATGCTTTTACCCTTTACTTGGCTGCCTATGGTATTTACTAATTCATTCCCCAATACATCATTTTGATAAGAATAAGTCAATATATTGTTATGTTTATACTTTGGCAATGTTGAATATAAAATTGTTCCATCACCTTGAATAAGTATAATTTGGCTACCTTGTGGGAAAGGTGATTTTGCTAAAATAGTCTCTATTAGTTTTTCTGGGTCAATCAATATATTAACTGAACCCAAAAAAATATTGTTTTCAACGATTGGGTTTATATATACAATTACGTCAAAGCCTTGTACGGCTCTAAATAGTCGTGAAATAAATTTTGATTGATATTTTGTATAATATTTTGTATGTGGCTGACTGTTTAGATTACTACCTTTAAGTTTAGAATATAATTCTGGATAAGTTTCTAATAAGAACCCGTCGTTGCTTGTTATAGAAGCGGCTTTAATTAATACATCGGAATCATAACAATTTCTAACTATTGAAGCAAAAGCATTCGTATCTCTCTTACTGTCTAAATAGATTTTGGTGTATAGATTAAGTATTTGCCAAAAGTCTTTATTTTTCAAGTTTAGATTGTGGGCAAATTGTTCTAATTTTTCTTCATATACTCTATCTTGCTTATTACAAGAAGATATTAATACTGGAATAATAAGAACTAAAAGAATATATTTAATTTGTTTTAAAATAGTTTACCTCGTTAATTAGTTCTTGAATAGAGGTTGAAAGCACTTTAGTAACGTCTTTAAAATCCATCAGAGCATTCTTTGTTTGATCTACAGTTATTTCCAATTGGCTCATTGCTTCACTAATTTGTTGGGCAGCATTAGTTTGAGAATAAACTTCAGTAGAAACATGTTCAAAAATAGGCTTAATATCCTCAACTTGCTCTAAAATAGACTGAAAGTACTCACTAATTTGTCTTACTTGATTTACAGACGAAAATACATCGCGAGTAAATTTATCCATTTTGACTACGCCATTACTAACAGTATTTTGCATTTCTTTAATCATAAATTCGATATCTTCTGAAGCGTCTTGAGTTTGGTCGGCTAATCTATTAATTTCGTATGCCACAATTGCAAACCCCTTACCATACTCACCTGCCCTTTCTGCTTCGATAGCTGCATTTAAAGATAGTAGATTAGTTTGCTCCGAAATCTTTGTGATTGTAGTTACTATTGCAGATACTCTATTTGCTTTGTCGGCTATCATAGATAAATTCATAGAGAAGGCTTGAGTAGATTTATTGAAATCATTCATTAAACCACTCAGTTCATTTAGTTTGTCATTACCTGTTTGGGCAGATTCTACAGTATTGCCAATTTTGTCGGCAGCTTCAAGCATCGCATTGTTGAGCTCTTTAGCTGATTTTGCAATTGCATTTGTGGTAGCAGCTACTTCCCTAGTCGAAGATGATTGCTCGGTAGCAGTTGTTTCTAACTCCCTTGCAGAATAATTTATCTGGCTAACAGCGCTATTTATATCGGCACTAGATTTTTGAACTTTCCCAATTAAATTACTAAGATTTTGAAGCATTTTTCTATTAGCCATAATCATTCTAATAACTTCATTTTTCTGGTTTTTGAAGTTCATATTACCCATCGTTGCTTTTGATAATAGCTTTTTAAATCCCTTATAGCGATTATCTAAGAGCTTATTTACAATGCTATCAGCCTCTCTTAAATTACCATTTGCAATAGATTCGTTAGCTAAGGCTATGTTATCTAAAGGTTTGGTAATATTCCTTGAGACTAAGCCAATAAAAATTAATAGTATAATAAATTCAGTAAGACCAATTAAGAAAATAACAATATTCATATTGTTGAATGTTGCCATATATTCATTCTCTGGAAAGAATAAGGCTAATCGCCAATTTGTAGATTCTAATTTTTTAAAGTAAAGCAAACCATCTTGGTTAGTAAATTGGCAATGGTAGTTAATAAAGCCTTCATTGCTTGCAACCATTGATTGTATTGTAGATCTTAGTTCCTGAAGTGAATCAACGCTTGAAGCTAAGATATCTTTGTTGCTGTAATCCTTATCGATATACTTGTGAGCAATTAGTCGCCCACCGGGTGAAATTAAAAATGCGTACCCAGATTCATAAATTTTAATACTATCTATACTTCTCTCTGTCCAATCTAATGGCAAATCGACAGTAGATACTCCTAAAAATCTCTTGTTACCATTGCTAAAATGATATAGGGGGTTAGAATATGTTGTCATCATTACATCTCCTCCACCTTTGTCGAAATATGGTTCGGACCAAATAGCGTACCCAGATTCTTTTGGTGATTTGTACCATTCCCAATTCATATAATTATATTGCTTGCTGGATAGATCAGTATAAGTAATGCCTCCACCTTTCCTTGAATAATATGGAGCATATTCTTTGATAGTAGAACTTATAGAGAAAGGCTCCAAAGCTATCGTTGAACCAAAAATATCTTTATTTATAATAACAGATTCACGTAAAAAATTAGCTAAATTATTGCTATCTAGCTGCTGTGTCTGTAGATATGCAGTATAAGATTGTAGAATTTTCTGTACTGACTCTGTTTGGGATGATATTCTGCTAATATTGACTTGAGCTATATTAACTGCATCTTCTTTAAGGTCTTTGTACATGTAATTCTTCGTAACTATATAATAATAAGGGAACATAACAAAGAATAACACAACAAGTGAGCTAAGTATGATAAGCGATAATCTAAAACTTAAACTTTTATTTACAAAAATCATTTTTGGTTTTTAGAAAAATATAATTTATAAAATTAATCATTTTTTTTTATTTTTTTAAATTATTAAATGAAAATACTTACAATAAGCGAAATTAAGTAGTTTATTTGAGGCAAGCGGGCGATTAGTTAATTATAAGTGGTAGTATGAATAATATTAGATTAAAATATACACTTATACTAAGCAAAATGCGTCCCAATTCTGTTAATATACATTAAAATTAATGATAAAATTTGAACATATAGAGTTTTTATATGGCTTGCTTGCTTTGCCAATATTGTTTATAATATACTATTTGTATCGTAGGTGGCGTAGAAAAAAGCTAAAGACTATTGGAGACACTGAATTAATTACTTCATTAATAGGTAATTATTCTGGTTCAAAACCTTTCTTTAAATTCATTTTATTAATGCTATCGTTTTCTTCTTTAGTAATTACCTTAGCAAATCCCCAAATAGGCACTAAATTAGAAGAGGTGAAACGAAAGGGTGTTGAGTTGATTATTGCTTTAGATGTATCTAATAGTATGTTAGCAGAGGATATTAAACCTAATAGATTAGATAGAGCTAAGCAAGAAATCTCAAAATTAATTGATAAATTAGAAAATGATAGAATAGGTATTGTTGTGTTTGCTGGCAAATCTTTTGTGCAACTTCCATTAACAAGCGATTATGCTGCTGCCAAGCTAATGCTTTCGACAATATCAACTGATATCGTTAGCACTCAAGGAACAGCTATTGGCTCTGCAATTGAAGCCGCTGAGGGGATGTATAGTGAAGACAATACTAAAAGCCGTGCTTTAATCATAATTTCCGATGGAGAAAATCACGAAGATGATGCTGTGGGTGCAGCAAAGGAAGCCGCAGAGAAAAATATTATTATACATTGTGTAGGAATGGGAACCATAAATGGAGCGCCTATACCTATATACCAGAATAATAGAATTGTAAGTTTTCTGAAGGATAATGAAAATAATACTGTGATGACAAAGCTTGTGCCAGAAGTATTACAGCAAGTTGCTATTGCTTCAAATGGTGAGTTTTATACTGGTTCTGATATTGATTTAGTAAGTATACTCGACAAGATTAGTACAATGGATAAATTAGAATTTGGTAGTAAGCAGTTTACAAACTATGAAAGCAGATACCAATATTTTTTAGGATTAGCAATCTTTTTTTTAATTTTAGAGTTATTAATTAGCGAACATAAAACTAAGTTTAATCCAATAACTAAGCTGTTTGGGAGAGAAGGATGAAACTACTAATACTTATATTGTTTATACTAATTTCTTATAGTTGTTATTCTGAGGACAGCAGACCATTAATTAGAGAAGGAAACAAATTGTATAATGATGGTAAATATAGTGAATCAGAGTTAAATTATCGGAAAGCGCTAGAGCAAGAAATGAAAACAGAGTCGGTTTTTAATCTTGGGGATGCCTTATACAAACAAGGCAAATATGAAGAAGCAGCACAAAAATTTGAAGAGGTTGCTAAAATGAGCAAAGATGACAAAATGGCTTCGGCTGCTTTTCATAATTTAGGGAATTCCTTTTTTAAGCATAAGAACTATCAGGAAAGTTTAGAGGCGTATAAAAGTGCTTTAAAGCTCAATCCTAAGGATAACGACACTCGTTATAATTACGAAATGGCACGTAAGTTCTTAATGGAACAACAACAACAGCAACAGCAACAGCAACAGCAAAATCAGAATCAACAACAACAGCAAAATCAAAACGATAAACAGGACGGTAACAAAAAACAGCCCCAACAAGATAAAAATCAACAAAATCAGAACCAGCAAAATCAGCAACAAGGGAAAGAGAATAATTCCGACAAAAATAAAGATACTCAAGAAAGTAATGGACAAAATGGCGATCAAAAAGGGAAGGAAACAGATGCTAAAGCAGGCGAAAGACAGCAAAGAATCTCGAAAGATGATGCCGAAAGAATATTAAATGCTCTATCAAAGGAAGAAAGAGAAATTCAGAAAAAACTTAAGAAAGAGAAGAGTGACCGTAAAAAATTAGAAAAGAATTGGTAAACGAGTATGAATAAATTATCACATATCATTATTATACTTTTAATGTGCAACGTATTGTTGGCACAAGAGCCAGAATTTACAGCATCGGTTGATAGAAATCCTGTTCATGTTGGCGAAAGAATCACTATTACATTCGCTGTAAATGGAGAAGGTTCTAATTTTAAGGGACCTACGTTCAAGGGTCTTACAGTGTTAAGTGGACCTATGCAGTCGCAAAGTGTTCAAATTATAAATCAGAGAATGACAAGATCCTTATCCTTTTCTTATGTATTAACGGCAGATAAAACTGGAAAATTTACAATAGACCCTGCTACAATTACATCTGGTGCTTATACTTTACGTTCCAATTCAGTAAAAATTGAAGTATTGCCTGAATCAGATGCGCAAAAGCAAAACCGCTTGCAAGAGCAGAATAGACAAAAAACACTTAATAATCAAGCTCAAGATATACTTAAAAAAAATATATTCCTAAGAGTAGAAGTAAATAAAAGAAAAGTGCATCAAGGCGAGCAACTGGTTGCCACATATAAATTATATATTCATCCACAACTTAATCCGCTTCAGATGAATCCTAAGAAAATTCCTTCCTTTGATGGGTTTTGGACGCAGGACTTGAATGTTGAAAAACTGTCGTGGAAAAGAGAACTAATAAATGGGGTTAATTATAATGTTGCAGCTATAAAACAAGTCGTATTATTCCCACAGAGAAGCGGCAGCCTTAATATAGACCCCTATGAATTTGAATTTATAGTGAGGCTAAAAGTAGATGGCGGGCAACGCCGACGAAGTGGTTCTCTATTTGATGACTTTTTTAACGATTCTTTTTTTAATGACAATTACCAAGATTTTAACTATGTAGCTAAATCTGACGCTATAGCTATTGACGTTACTCCCCTACCTCCACACGCTCCCGAATCCTTTGCTGGCGCAGTGGGTAATATGCAAATGAATGCAAATTTAGATAAGGACAAAACAAAGACAGGTGAGCCAATTACATTAAAATTAACTATTAGTGGTAGTGGAAATTTAAAGTTAATAGAAGCTCCCAAAATAAATTTTCCTCCTGGCTTTGAAGTATACGACCCTAAGGTTACAGACAATACTAATACAACTATTTCGGGTATTAGCGGTAGCATGGTATATGAATATATTATTATACCGAGAAATGCCGGTGAATTTAAAATAGACCCAATAGGCTTTACATACTTTGATTTGTCGCATAATGCATACAAAACGCTGTCTTCACCTCAATTCAATATTTCTGTAGAGAAAGGAGCAGATAATGGTAATAATAGTTTGGTTAGCGGGATACGCAAAGAAGAAGTTGAATTGATTGGCAAAGATATTAGATTTATTAAAATTAATGCTGACGACTTAGTGCCTTATCCAAGAAAGTTTTTTAAATCAACATACTTTTGGTTTTGGCTTATTTTACCTTTTATTTTGTTAGCTTTATTGCTTTGGTATAAACGTAAGAGATTAACTGAAGCGCAAGATATGTTGCAATTTAGAACAAAAAAAGCAACGAAATTATCAAAGAAGCGATTAGCCTTGGCAAGTAAGTTAATGAAACAGAATCATAATGATAAGTTTTATGAAGAAATCAATAAAGCATTGTGGGGTTATATAAGCGATAAACTTTTAATTCCAAATTCTGACCTAACAAAAGATAATGTAAGAAATATACTTAATGCTCGCAACATATCAGAAAACTCTATTAATAAGTTTTTAGGAACATTAGATGAAGCAGAATTTGCTCGCTATGCTCCAAGTACAGCTAATAAAAGAAACGAAGACATATATAAAGATGCGGTCGATGTAATAACTCAATTAGAGGGAGAAATAAAGTGAAAAATATAATTTTGATATTATTATTGATAATCTTACCTATAAGCCTTTACTCTTTTGATGGAGATGCTGCCTTTAATAAGGCAACAGGACTATATAATGCAGGGCAATACGACCATGCTAAGGATATTTATATAGGTTTATTAGACTCTGGGTATACGAATGCTACTATTTATTATAATTTAGCCAATACTTACTACCGATTAGATAAAATCCCTCAAGCAATTCTTAATTATGAACGTGCTAAGCTATTAGATCCATTTAATGAAGATATTAACTTTAATTTAAAACTTGCCAACTTAAAGATAGTTGATAAGTTTGAGCCATTGCCAAAGCTATTCTTTGTGGAATGGTACGAAGATCTCTTAGATTTAGCAAACTCTGATACTTGGGCTTATATGTCAATTGGGTTAATTTGGATAACTTTGCTATTTGTATTCCTTACCTTTTGGTTTTCTTTCCAATTTAATGTTAAAAAGAGTCTGTTTATGACTGCTGTAATAACCTTTGTCATTGGAGTTTTTACGATGTTTATGACTTTTAGGGTATCTATTAAAGAGAACTTAAAAAATTATGGTATTATCTATGTTCCGAGTGTATATGTAAAGAGCTCCCCTGATAACAATGCTACTGATTTATTTATATTGCACGAAGGAACAAAAGTACAAATCTTAGAGAATATAAATAATTGGTATGAAGTAAAAATTCAAAATGGGAATGTTGGCTGGATACAGATGAATAGCTTTGAAGTTATATAACGCTATCTTAACCTTATTCTTTTACGGATAAATTTGTCGTTTCCTATCCTTACTTCGCCAATATAATCGCCTTCAGGCATTATTTTGCCTTGTGAATCACGCCCGTTCCAAGTAATAGTATACTTGCTGGGTACTTGTCGCCCGTGGAAAAGCGTTGCTACTACTGTTGAACTGACTGAATAAATTACTACTTCTACTTCTGCTACAAAATCTATTGAATAAGAAATAGCTGGGGATATATCTTCCACTAAGCCAAAGAAGTTTAAAATTTCTTGAATATTAAACTTGCCATATTGTGGTATAGTTTTTACAAAAGGAATAAATTGAGAGTTCTGAATAGCTATTTCGTGATGGACCATTTCTACGCCAGAAGGAATATAGAACTCACGTGGAATATTTCTGATATTGTCTAACGCAATTTGCCAAGGAGTACCCTTTTCTAATTCTTTATGAAGTAGCCAAAGGTCATTAGAATATTCTATTCCACTGTTCAATAAAGTGAAAAATGGCAAGTGGCTATTATAAGCCCTATTAAATGCGCTATCTTGTTCTTTGGTAAAGTTATTCTCTGTAGGAAGTTTATTGCTATTATTTGTACTATCTTTTAGGCTATTTTTGAGGATTTCTAACGCTGATTGCTCTTTTTCCTTTATCATTATAGTATTAGCAGAGCTATCACGCTGAGCTTTAGCCAGAGAAAAAGAAAATAAAATTATCAATATAGTAATTTTGAGCATATATTTATGTATCTATTGTTAATTCATTAATACAAATATAATATAAAAATGATTAGTGTGTTAAATATAGTTAATTGAATAAATATCAAGGTACTAAATTGCAATTGCAATTGCAATGCTAAGTATAGCGATAATAATAGAACCTATTGCAATTAGCTGGGCAGAATTATATTTTGATTGTAATTCACCAAGTGCTGACTCTGTCTTATTAAGTCTCAAGAGTAATTTTTTGTGTTCATCTTCGTAGTCTTTACCAAAAAAGGCTGTAATTGAATTATCTACTGAGCTTTGAACTGGTTTCATCGTTTCTTTAATCTCATTTTCTAAGCTCTGTATTGGCGCCAAAGGAGACTCATTCTTGATTTTAAAATGATAAAAGTCAGAAGATAAAGAAGCCAAACTTTGATCGTACTTAGATAGATTCTGCTCTACGCTGTCTAAGCGGTGCTTATTTTCTTCAATATCTTTCTTATTAAAATTTTTAACTAAGGATTTGATGTTATCTAAATCTTTGTATAATCGCTTGAAATCATTGGATAGCTGGGAATTGCTTAAACTAAAGGATTGTTCTAACTTGTTTAGCCTTGTTGAAGCAGATTTGAATTGAGTATTAATTTCGTTCGACCAAATAGCTATTTCTTCTTTAGAAATTCGCCTTATTAGCTCTTCTTTGTCTGATAAGATTAAATTAATTTCTTTATTAGTGTTATTTTTAAGGAAATTAAATTCACGTATATACTCTTCGCTTTCTTTTTGTAGCTGTAATGTATTTTTTTCAATACTTCCTTTGATTAAGGTTATCGATTCAAGTGCTTTGCTGTAAGATGTTTGTAGCTGGGCTAAGTCAGCTATTTCTTTATATTTATCTAAAGTCTTGTTTGTTTCTATTGTAAGAATTTTACTTAAATCTTCATACTTTTGCTTGAAGCTGAATATCTCATGATTAATCTTGAGTGTAAGCGAATCCGCTAAATTATTTATGTCGTTTATAATATGCTGATATTCTAACTTTTGATTCTCTAATTGCTCAAAAGCTTCCATGTATTGCTTAGATTGTTGTTTTACAACCTCGAACAATCCTCTTATTTCTGGTCTGATTGTGTTGCTATCCTGCATACTTTAGTATATTCGTTAAAATAACTTAAACATTCCACAAATTGCTCTAAAAAGTATATTTCGACATCTTCATTCAATTCTTTAGAATAATTATACATAGCATCATAAACTCTATTCTTGTATTCTGTGTCATTCTGCATTCTATCTTTAGAATAATTATCTAAATACAAATCTAACCAACCCTGTTCAGCTAAAACATCTAAATAGGTTTTTGGTTGAAGTCGCTTAGAACGCCTAAGCAAATCCATCAATTTTTTATTCTCAGGGTTTATCAAAACTTTTTATTATATTACATTGAATATTTACATAATCTAAATATAATGAAAAATTATCAATTTAATAATAATTTAATTGGAATTATAATACTTACTTATAATTCTATTAATACCATAAATAAAGCAATTCTATCCGCAAAAAAGATTACACAAAATATTGTGATTGTTGATAGTGGTTCTACAGATGGGACAATAGAGCTAGCTCAAAGAAGTGCTTGTGAAGTTCACTTTAGAAAATGGTCTAACAGCTTTGCTGAACAAAGAAATCATGGATTAAAATTAATTAGCACAGAATGGGTAATAATGTTGGATTCCGATGAATATATTAGTATGTTTGATAGCGAAGTTTTTTTAAATTATCATAATAATACTAAAATCGGAGGTATTAACTTTATTATCAAAAATATTTTAGATAGTGGGCAATCTTCGACATTACATCGGTATACTAGAATGTTTCGCAAGAACAATGCTTTTAAATATCAAGGGGCTATTCATGAACAAATTCGAGAATCGATTGAAAACCAAAATTATGTAGTAATTGATAGTGAATTTGAAATTACTCATTCTGGCTACTCTGAAATAAATGAAGAGAAGTTAGAGAGAAACTTAAAAATGTTGAGAAATGAATTAGATTTAAATCCAGAAGATGATTATATAAAGTATCATTTAGCATCGACTTATTTTGCTCATAATGATATTGAGAAAAGCCAAATCTTATTTTTGGAGCTAATAAGTAGCAAGCAACTAACTAATGAACAAATAGATAATAGCTATATTAAGTTAGCACAAATATATTTAAGGAAAGATAACTACGCTAAGGTTGCCGAGTTTTTAGAGCGAGTACCTAATGAGATAAATTTAAGAGGTTTAAGGAATTTTATACTATCGTCTGTATTGTTGATACAAAAGGATTATAGGGTCGCACTATCTTTAATGACAAACAAGGACACCCTTAGCTCTACTTTAGTAAATCAGGATATTGTTCAACAGGCAATTCAACGATTAGAAAAATTGAATATGCAACAAAAAAGCTCTAATTGATGTTAGAGCTTTTTATTTTGTTTTAAAACTTAGAATCTATCTCTGCTACGACCGCCACTTTTGCCATCGTTACGTTTCTTAAACTTCGATGCAGCAAACTTACTATTAGATTTAAACTTCTTATCTTTACCAAAAGATTTGTCGTCTCTCTTGCCAAAGCCTCCTCGTTCTTTTCTATCACCGAATTTATTATCGCGTCTTTTGCTATCAAACGGCTTTTTCCAATCATTACTATATGTACCTGATTGTTCAAAATCTCCGTCTGTAAAGTTAAATGATTTTGGTTTGTCAAATTTTCTGTTATCACTATAGCTTTTTTTGCTCTTAGAAAAATCATTTGAACGATTATTTCTGTCAAAGCCTCTTCCACTTCGGTCATTACGATTGCCGTCATTTCTTCTTCTGTCGTCTCTTCTTCTATCATTGCCATAAGATGGTCTTCGTTCGCGATTGAATCCTCCATCCTCTCTTGGCTTTCTGTCAAAGTCTCTTCTTTCAAAGCTATGTTCTCTTTCGGAATATCCGCTTTCTTCTCTTGGCTTCCTGTCGAAGTCTCTTCTTCTATCATTGCCATAGGATGGTCTTCGTTCGCGATTGAATCCCCCTTCTTCTCTTGGCTTTCTGTCAAAGTCTCTTCTTTCAAAGCTATGTTCTCTTTTAGAATCTGAGCCTTCTTCATAATTGCGGTTCTTATTAAAGATTGAACCTTCAAAGCATATTACAAATTCGGCTTTTAGCTCTTTATCTGCAAATTTATTATATAATTCCTCGAATGTGCCGTAATGGTGAGTTTCGTAAGCATAAGTAAGATTCATGCCAATATATGCCTTTCTGTCGGGCATAATTTTACTCAATACTTCTAAGGTAGCTACTAATCTATATGGAGTTTCTAATAAAACTACTGTACGTTTTTCACGGGCTAATTCTTTTACTTCTTGGAATTTTTCTTCAGTTTTCCTATTTAAAAAGCCAGCAAAAACAAACTCATGAGTAGCTAATCCACTTCGCACTAGAGCCGTTATAATAGAAGTAACTCCAGGTACAACCTCTATGTCTATATCGTTAGCAATACACTTTTTAATAAAATAATTACCTGGGTCGGCTATTAAAGGAGTGCCGTCGTCAGAAATCAAACAAGCCTTTTCCCCGTTTTTGATTCTGTCGATAATCTCATTTGTGCTTTCCTCTTCATTATGCTCATTCAAAGGTATTAGTTCCTTCGACAAGTTAATTTGTTTGAGAGTCCTTGCACCGATCTTTGTTTCTTCGCAAATCACAAAATCACACCTTTTAAGGGAGTTCATTGCTCGAACGGTAAAATCATCTTTATTACCTATCGGCGTGGAAACTATATATAGTTTGCCATGGCTTTTTTTCGAATTTTCAATTTCTTCTGACATATTTATAATATATATTAAATAATTATGCAAAAGTATATAATTTTATTGTTTCTTTATTCGTTTTTAATTTCGATATAATTTATTTATTTTTGAATAATTAGTAAGGAGTAATTAATATGGCAAAGACTGACCGTCGACGCGAAGTCAATATTGCAAAAAAACAGAGTTCCGTAAAATGGGAGTTCCCCTTAGGAAAAAATAATCTTATGATTATTGGTGCGGGATTAGCAGTGATTGCTTTAGGATATATCTTAATGGCAACTGGTATTACGAATGAACCAGCACTACCAGACGGGACTTGGAATAATTCTATGGCAGTAACAGTAGCGCCAATACTATTGATTATTGGGTATACTGTTATTATACCATTCGGTATAATAAAAAGATTCACTAAAAAAGAAGTTGAATAATGGCTCAAAAATGCGGATTTGTTTCGATTATTGGTAAGCCTAATGAAGGTAAGTCTACTTTAATGAACGCTATTATTGGCGCTAAACTTTCTATAACTACAGCTAAGCCACAAACTACCAGAAAAAGAATACTGGGTATCTATACAGAAAATGATGTCCAAATTGTTTTTACTGACACCCCAGGTATTATAAGACCTAAATACGAACTACAGAAAAAAATGATGGATTATGTGGACGAGTCTATTAGGGAATCTGATTTGATTATATATTTGCTTTCGGCAGATATTCTTATAAAAAAGGATATACCTGAATATATGCTCGAAATGCTAAAAGAATACCCAAATAAAAAAATTGCAGTAATCAATAAAATGGACGCTATCGATAACAAAAAAGATGTATTGCCATTTATTGCAAAAATGCACTCTTTGGGTATATTTGAGGATGTAGTGCCTATTTCTGCCCTTTATAATGATAATGTAAGTAGATTAGTTGAAGTAATTGCAAGTAAATTACCTGAGCAACCTTTCGTATACGAAGAGGATTTGCTTAGCACTCAAAATCAGAGGTTTTTTGTTTCTGAAATAATCAGAGAAACAGTTTTTGAGGAATTTAAAGAAGAAATACCATATTCTACTGATGTGCAAATTACTGAATATAAGGAACGAAATAATGGCAAATGGTTCATTGCTGCTGATATAATAATAGAAAAGACCTCGCAAAAGAAAATCATCATTGGTGAAAAAGGTAGTGGCATAAAAAAAATTGGAGCTCTCTCACGCCCCAAAATTGAAGAGCATTTAGGTATGGAAGTTTACTTAGAGTTGTTTGTAAAAGTTAGAGATAAGTGGCGTGATAGTAAGTCTAAATTAAAATTTATGGGTTACTAATTAAATGGAAATGTTTGGAATATATACAAATATGAGTAAAGAGAAAGCAGTAAATGCTTCTCTTAAAGCTATTTCTTATTTTGTAAATAACGGTATAAAGTGTGTAGTAGAGCCAGAGATTTATGCTTTATTAAGTGCTGACCTAAAAGCATTGGTAAGGGAGTTACCCTTAGAGCAATTTCAAAATGTAGTTGATTGTGTGTTATCGTTTGGTGGTGATGGAACTTTGTTAACTGTGGCAAGAGCATTGATTTTTGCCGAAATTCCAATAATGGGGTTTAATGTTGGGAAATTAGGTTTTTTGGCAGAATTTGATATTGATTTGATTGTTGAAGCATTAAAAGACCTTACCTCTGGTAATTATAGAATAGTAGATAGGACGGTTTTAGAAACGAACTTAGATGGAGAAAGATTTTTTGCCCTAAATGACTTTGTCATAGAAAAACTTAATACATCGAAGATGATAGTTGTAAGAACTTTCTCTGATGAGCATTTTGTCGCTGATTATCGTGCTGACGGCTTAATTATTACCACTCCGACTGGTTCTACGGCGTATTCTCTTTCGTGTTCTGGTCCTATTATTGCCCCTTCGGCGAGAGTATTGTGCCTAACGCCAATTTCGCCGCATACATTAACTATTAGACCTCTGGTGATACCGGATTCTAATGAAATTTCTTTACAATTATTGGAGTCCGGAAACGGAGCTATTTTAGTTGCCGATGGCTTTACTGTGGCTAATATCGACTCTGATAATAAAATCACATTGAAGATTTCAGATTTAAAAGTGAAATTAATAAAACCCAAGCCAAGCTCTTTCTATAATGTTTTAAGAAATAAATTTTTGTGGGCTGCCACAACTATAGAGAATAACTAATTATGGAAATAATAAGTGCAATAATTTGGAACGCCGATAAGGAAATTTTTCGCATAGGTAACTTTGCTATTAGGTGGTATGGACTTTTATTTGCATTAGGCTTTGTGGTTGGTTACCAAATTATGCAATGGATATACCTGAAAGAAGGCAAAACACTAAAACAATTAGACTCCCTTTCCATAACAATGATTCTGGCGACTATCATAGGGGCTAGATTAGGGCACTGTCTTTTTTATGAACCTGCTTACTATTTATCCAATCCCATTGCTATCCTAAAAGTTTGGGAAGGGGGATTGGCCAGCCACGGCGCTGCAATAGGTATAATAGTTGGCTTGTGGATTTATGTCAAAAAAAATAAAGATATTTCATTTTACTGGATATTAGATAGAATAGTTATAGTTATTGCCTTAGCTGGCGTATTTATACGTATTGGAAATTTCTTTAATTCAGAAATATTTGGTATTGCTACAGATGTTCCTTGGGCAGTAGTTTTTACTCACGTTGATCAAATACCACGTCACCCCGTACAGTTATATGAAGCAATATCATATTTATTTATATTTTTAGGCTTATTTTTGATGTATAAGCGTAATTATACAAAGTTAAAAGAAGGATTTCTTTTTGGTTTTTTTCTATTTACCGTATTTGGAATGCGATTTATCTTAGAATATACGAAGTCTTTTCAGGCAGATTTTGAAATGGGCTTGCCTATCAAAATGGGACAAATACTTAGCATACCATTTATTCTATTTGGGCTATATCTTTTAATAAAGAAAAAATAAATCTAAATTTGTACTCAATCAAGTATTAAAAATGTTGAGAACTAAATTGCTTGTCTATAAAGTAATTTAGTTCTTCCTTTTTTTCTTATATTTGGAAATTACTTAATTAAATTAATTTATACTTTATGAAAATAAGTTGTATACTCACTCTGTTCTTATATATAAATATAGCTGTCGCTCAACAAAATATAAATATTAAATCCTTCTTAGAAGACCCAAATGCCCAAGTGGCAGATATGGCGGTAGATATTGATAATATAAGTGCCAATATAAGTATTGACCCTTACCAACAAATTGTAAAAGGGGTAGCCAAAATTAAATTTAAGACATTAAGAGTTACTACTGATTCTTTAGTATTTACTACGCCGGAAATGGTATTTAATTCGGTGAGTATAGGAAATAATAGAGTAAAGTTTGAGAAGAAAGGCAATTTAACTATTCTTTACCCTGAGTCAAATTCACTTGGCTACCTAATAGACTACGAATTAATAATTGATTATACGGCGCACCCTACTTCCGATTTGTTTTTTTCGGGTTGGAATGACAAAACTAATAGAAAACGTAAGCAAATATGGGCGCACAGCCCAAGCAGATGGCTACCATTTATAAACCAAAAGCAAGACTTATTAAAAACAGAGCTATTTGTAACATTTGACAAAAATTATAAAGTATCTTCCAATGGCGACAGAATATCGGTTAAAGATAATAATAATGGCTCTCTTACTTGGCACTATAAATTAGATAAGCCACATGTAGTATATTTAATTTGTTTGGTAATTGGCGACTATGAATGGGTTGAAAGAAAATCAAAAGATGGGACACCAATAGAACTGTGGTATTATCCCGACCAGAAGGATAGAATTGAAACGACATATCGATACATGGAAAAGATGGTAGATTTTTTAGAGGCTGAAACTAATATAAAATATCCATGGGGGCAATATAGGCAAGCACCCGTTACAGATTACTTGTATGGTGCTATGGAAACTACTACTGCTACTATTTTTGGTGATTATATGTTCGTTGATGAACGTGCTTGGTGGATGAGAAACTATGTTAATGTCAATGTACACGAACTTACCCATCAATGGTTTGGTAATCTTGTTTCGCACTTGCCCCCTAATGTCTGGCTTACCGAAAGTTTTGCTACATATTATGCTAAGATGTTTGAACAGTCTGTTTTTGGTAATGATTATTATCAATGGGAAAGAAAAAAGGAATTGGATAGAGTACTTGATGCTGCTAAAAAGAATAATATCCCTGTAAGTAGCTCATTAGCTGGCTCTGATAGGTGGTACCCTAAAGGTTCTTTAATATTAGATATGTTGCGAGATTTAATCGGAGATAAAGAATTTAAAACGGCAATTAATTATTATATTAGCCAAAATTATCATAAAGTTACTAATACGTCCGATTTTATTAGGGCAGTAAGAGAATCAACGGGCTTTGCTATTGATTGGTTTGTTGAGCAATGGATTTTAAGGGGTGGAGAACCAAAGTTTAAGGTAGAATATGAACTAATATCCAAAGCTAATAATAATATACTGCAAGCAAAAATTGAACAAATTCAGAAAATTGACGAGTTAATTAAAGTCTTTAAAGTACCTATCAATATTGATGTATATTTTCAGGACAAGAGCAAGATAACATATAAAAATTGGATTAATGACAAGATTACAACTTTTGATATTGAGTTGCCAAAGGGCAAAATATTTGACTTTATGGTATTTGATCCTAATAGAAAAATAATTAAGACAGTCGATTTTGAACGAGCTTATAACGAGTTAGCATCACAATCTTTAAATGCTACAAATATGATAGATAGGTATGACGCACTGCTTGCACTAAGGGAGTTTTCAATTGCTCAAAAAAGAGGTTTATTGTTAAGTGTGTATAGTAATGAGAATTATCATCTAACAAAAGGTGAAGCTATATTTCAATTGCTCAATGATTCGCTATCATATCCTATTATAGCAAAAGCAATAAATGATGGCGATGAATTAGTAACACGCTGTATAGTTGAAAACCTAAAAGTAGTTCCTGATAAACTAGCCGCTGATTATAGAAAAATTCTAAAAGATTCTTGCTATACTAATGTAGAGAAGGCACTTGAAAATTTAACTTATTCGTTGCCCGAAAATGATTACCTAAAAGAAACTGAAAATGAAATAGGCTGGCGTGGCAAAAACATAAGAATAAAATGGTTAGAGTTAGCTCTCACCAAAAATATAAATCAATCAACGTTGTTAAATGAGTTAATAGACTATACGTCGCAATCATTTGAATTTGAAACTAGAATGAACGCAATACGCACCTTAAAGCACTTAAATTACCTTGATAGAACTGCTTTAAACAATATCGTAGACTCTTATAACTTCTGGAATAATAAATTAAAGCCGTTAGCCTTAGATGCCTTAAAGTATTTTTATCAGCAAAATCAATATTATGTAATGATTAATACTGCATTAAGAGAAAGCAAGCAACAGCTACTATTAGAACAGTTAGATTAGTCTCAAAGATATATATATTCTATTCCCTATTTATTTTTCAACAATATAATACTACTAAGTAAGAAAAATTATTCAGTAGTACTGTATTGTCTTTATTATGATATATCATACTTTGTTATTTATATGTTGCAACTGTCCAATAAGTAACGTTACAATACTTATAACTATAAAGTAAAGAATATTTAAAAGAGATATATGTTGAATAAACAAGTGTGCTTTATAAAATTTATTATAATAAAGTACACTTGTTTACTATAGCGTGGTAACAATTAAAACTGAGGAGCTTTTTCCTTAGTAATTTTCTCTACTGCTTCTTTAAATAAGGCGATATTTTGCAAAGAATCTGGTTCTAACGCTGCTTTTGGTCCAGGCATTAAGGTTATTTTAGCAAGTTCAATTTTGCCACTAAGTCCCTTTTTCTCAGCAATATAAGCATAATATTTCATTAATTTTTCAGCCATTGTCCTATCCTCCTATTAAAAGTTTTTTAAAGCATTGATGTATGGAATAGCTTCTTCACCCCATGCGTCTACAGGTTGTATTTTCCAGCCACAATTGTGATCGCCTTTGCCAGTGCAGTGTGGTTCTATCGCTATCAACTTTCTACCAAAGAAAGCGGAGCACCATCCAGATGCATATCCCATTAAGCTCCAACAAACTGGTTCCTCAGATTGCCCAATATAGGATAAATGTTGGTCTGCTTCGTAAGAATTTGTCCATACACCTGTAAAGAAGAACTCGCCTGTTTCACGGCTAAATCTAATTTCGGTAGGAGTTGCCCTTACAATTCCTTCCCAAGTGTGTATAACTGGTCCTGACGCTAACAAATCCATTTCTGAATCAAACTCATAATTTAACTTCATTTGCATAAAGTCTGAAAAGCCTTGCTGATAACCGAACTGCAAGAATATTTCTCTTGCCTTGTCGGCGCCAAGCTCATGTATAATTTTGCTTCTTAATAAACCAATAGATTCAACATCAAATATTGCGAGTCTTGTTGATTTAAAAGAAGTAATACCCGAATCTATATCAAAATTCAGGTCTTTTTTGAAGTCGAAGTCCGTAGCCTTCATACGATTCCTCCTATTTTAATTTATAAAAGAACAAAAATAGTATAACAATAATAATTGTGTAGTGCAATATACTTTTATATGAATAGCTCCCTAATTTGAAATCAGACAAAACTATCCTAATTGATAGCATATCGCTACTATACAAATATAGTTAAATGATAATTTAATTTTAAAAAAATATAAGAAAAATATAAATTTAAATTAATTTTATGAATATTGCTATTGTTAATAGCACTTATAAAAAGTTGAATTAGATTGATATTGCCTCGAAAATAAATAATTGCTAACAAGAAATTAATATTTATGCTAATCTAAAATTATATTTTTCTTTATATTTGCTATATTGGAAATGTTTCATTTATTAATTTGATGGATATATAAGTATGAAATACTTAATTCTGTTTCTTTTTGCAGTTTTTGCTCTTGTATCCTGCACAGAAGAAAATATTACAAACCTAAATTACAAGAGAACTTTGGTGCTAATTACCGATTTTGAGCCATCTACCGATTTAGTCCTATCGATAAAAGGCGAGATTAGAGATAACTTTAAAGATGTAGAAGTAGTAGTCCTGCATGCTAAAAAGTTTGATATTTACGAAGGAGGTTATTTATTGCAATCTTCTTTTAACTATTTCCCTAAAGATGCCTATTTCTGCCTTGTAGTAGATCCAGGTAGTAGTACAAAGAAATTCTATACTGAGTATCAAGGTAGAAAAATATTCGCACCTGATAATGGAATTGCTTCTCTTTTGACTAAAAATCAGAATTTAACAAATACATATTACTTAGATGATATGAAAAACTTTCCTAACTATACTAATTTGAGTGAAGTGCCGTATTTAAACCAATATCTAATGGGTGTTAAGAAAATGTTACAAGGCGATGCTCCTAATACTTATGGTAGTGCTGCCGAAAGTTTGGTTAGTTTAGATATTCAGGAGCCTGTAAATAATAATGGTATAGTATCTGGTCAAATTTTGTTTGTAGATAACTTTGGTAATTGTGTAACAAATATTACTAAAACACAAATGAATGGATTTGCTGTTGGTGATTTTATTGAAATTAAAAGCTTAAATAAAACTGTAACTTCTAAATTGGCTAATTCTTACAACGATGTGCCAAGCCAAACAAATGTTCTTGTATATGATGATAATTTAAAGCTTACATTAGCCTCAAGTTTTTCTAATTTTTCTGAAAAATTTAGCTTAAAAGCAGGAGATAAAATTACATTAAGCAAAAAGAACTTCGTTGTAGGTGTCCTAAGATATAACGACTCTGAATTATCGGAGAACATTTGGGATGGGATTAAGGTAAAGTTAAAATCATATGGATTAAACGAGGGAGCTAATATATCATATTACGTAGGAAATGCAAACGGTGATGTTAATAATTTCCAAGATATTATTTATGATATGGTGAATGATAAAGTTGATATTATTATTCCAATATCAACGCCTGCTTCTCAAGCCGCTGTTAAGTATGTACCTACACACATACCTATTGTATACACTTATGTAACTTCCCCTGAATATGCAGGCTTAATCGGTAAAAGAAATAATATTACAGGTATTAGCGATGCAACAAATTTTAATGATTATCTAAAATTTGTTAAAGAGATGTTGCCAGAATTAGTAGTTGCAGGTAGAATTTATAATAGTTCTGAGCCAAATTCAGCGTTTGCACAAGAAGAATTTAATAAGTTAAGTTCTTTTTATAATGTATCTCTTGAAAATGAAACCATTACTTCGGCAAACCAAGTTAGTCAAGCTTTCAATAATTTGAAAAATAAAGATATTGCTACAATTATGATAGCTGCGGATAATACTATGAATCTTGCTATGAAAGATTTAGCACCTTTATGCTCTGAGAACTCAATTAAATTAATTGGAGACTCTCAAGAAAATGTTGATGATGGGGCTTTAGCTGCAATTTCGGTAGATTACGATATTTTAGCCGATATTAGTGGCTCAACAATTTACTCTGTAATGCTAGGTTATAATCCAGACGACATTAATATTATTAAATTACCTACTTCTCATATTTCAATAAATAAAAAGGTAGCTAATAAAATAAACTATACTTTCCCACAATCTGTGTTAAATAAAGCGAATTATGTTGTAGAATAATATTTTTGATTTAACCTTTAACTAATTAGTAGACAAATAGAGAGCTTGCAATATAGTGTTGCAAGCTCTCCTTGTATATAGCTAATAAATAATAGAATTATATAGTATTACCATTTTAATCTATATTTAAATTTGAATTTTTTTTCGCTATTCTTACTAACCTTTACTGTAAATTTGATTTGATTAGCATTTTCTTTATTATAGTTTTCATCAGAGCTTAGAACTTCATAAGCACGTCCAAGATTAGCCAGTACGTCTATTGTTACATCTTCATCTTTTCTATTTTTTAGTGTTATTTCTCTTGTTTGTTCTATTACTCTATCGCTGATTTGTGTGCTTTCTATAGTTTCAGATTTACCTAATAAATCAAAAGCTGAACCAGTCTTTATTCTTAAAGTCTCATCTTTTGCTGTATGTTCAATAGCATTTTCACCAATTAATTCGTATGATTTGCCATCTTGTTTGAATATTTTTATATTTCCAGCAGGCAAAGGAATACCTAATCCATTTTTGCTGTCGTTTTTAATTTCAACAATTATGTTAAGGTTTGTTTCATTGTTATTATAATCGAACGAATAAAAATTATACTTGTTCTGTATGCTTATGTTTTGTTTTGCAATTAAAGGTAATTGTTTAAATTCACCTTTTAAAAGCGTAATAGTACTTGGGTATGAATAAGTATATAAATCAGAAAATGATTTTGCTTCTATATTACTCATATCTCGTGCCGATTTCATCATTAGTGCTGAAGTAAATGTTCTTTGCTCTTGGTAGTTACCTCCATCTTGGTTCTTTTCTATATTGCCAGCAATAAATTTTATATTGCTATTCGTATAATCAATTCCGGAGTTGTTAATAACATTTACCCATCCCTCTAAGTTCATTTTTTTGCTATCACTATCGATATAGGCTGTATATTCTGTTTTCCAGCCAAGCCCATTAGTTAGATAGCTAATTTGTGCAGGTACTTTAGTGTTGCTTTCAGATTCTACAACAAATGTATATTCTTTTTTCTTGTCCAAATCTAACAACATATCATCAACAATAATACTATATCTATCTATGTTGTTTACGAAAGCAAATTTCCCATCATTAGTTTTTACTATAAGAGTATTATTGGCTGATAGTACCGTGCCAAATATATTACCATCTTTGCTTAATAAGCTAATATTTTTGCCAATGTACTGTTTCAATATAGAATTAATATCATTTGTTGAATTAATAAAGGATTTTTCTAAGACTTTGCCTTGAATGTCTAAATTAATAGAACTAATTTCTACTTGGTCGGAGAAATCTTTAAAAGTTAGCCTATTAATACCTTTGTTTAATTTAAATTCCGTATTGTTTTTAACCACCGAAAACCCACCATTATAAATAGTAAGATAGTTTGAGTTTTCTTGCGCATTGAGTGTTATAATAGTCATCAAAAATACAATTAGCTTTTTCATATATTCTTTCCTTATCTTGAAATATTAATTTTTTCGTAATAATTGTTTCCATCTACTATATATACTAATAAATAGGCACCGTTATTTACTTTGTAGCCCTGACTATTAGTCATATCCCATTTAAACGGATTTTCTGTATTAAAGTTACTTGCCTTTAAATCTAATATTAAATTACCATCAATATCAAAAATTCTGGCACTATTAATTGTGCTTTCTACTTTGCTAAAGTCAATATTGACAAAGTCTTGGGCAGGGTTGGGGTATAGACGAACGGTATTGTGCTTTACAGTAGGCTTATCACCAACACTTGTAACTAAATTTTCGATTTTAAAATCCCAAATACCTCTACCATAAGTAGCAAAGCGAGCTGTTTTAGTGCGTTCTATATAATTTACAGACCAATACACTTGGTCGGGTGTGTTTTCATCAATGATAGGGAACCATCTATTCGCTGCAAAAATATAAATATACGGTCCAACGGAAGTAGCGGCAAAAATTGCTTTTTCGTCTGCAGTTAGATCAAAATCATAGAAAAAAGCTTTTGGCATATCATCGCCAAGTGCTTCAAATGTTGTGCCTCCGTCATAACTTGCATATACTCCAGGTGCGTTATATCCCGCTCCGCCAACAAAAACTACATCTTTGTTTATCTTAGAAGGTATAATAGGTGTTGGGTGCAAATAATTGTAGCCCGGTGCAGCAAAGCCTACCGCTTCGGTCCAATTCTTTCCAGAGTTAGTAGAAGTATAAAATCTTCCTTTTTTTGTAGCTACATACCATATTTGATTGTCTATTGGCGATATAGCTAAGGCAGAGACATCGTTATCTGCCTCTTGAGAGTCAAACTGGTATGGTAATTCATTCACCTTTAATTGCGACCCGTCATAATTTACAACAAATAATTTAGACGTGTTGTTGCTCCCTCCGGGTGCAATTACTGCTTTTGTTGGTTCAAATGGCATTGCTGCAACGGCGGGCATCCACACCCTATCATTATATTGCCCCGTAAAGTTCCAGCCTAAGCTATACCTTCCAAAAGGTAAACTTGAATAATAAAGAAGATAGCCCGGATATACCGACCAAACATTTTTGCCTCCGTCGCTTGAGCTAATCGCCCCGTAATCCCCACTAATATCTTGTTCTAATCTTACTGTCGATTCCCCAGAAATATTACCTATCTGAAATCCTTGATCCTGACAACCAACGTAAACAAACTCGCCAGCACTACCATCATAAGTATAAGTTGAATATATCTGCGATACATTTAAGCCATTCATAGATATATTTTTGAATTTGTTTGGCAAACCAGTTCCAATATAAGTTCCACCATCGGTATTGACAAATACAAGCTCGGAGTTGCTATTATTTACCCTGAATGTATTTATACCTGGTATATCTGCATGCAATTTGTTTTCTACATCTTTGTAGTATTCACCCCATTTATTTACTAAATTCCAATTTGCTCCTGCATCGGTTGAATAGAAGGTTTCTACGCCACCAATCCATAATAAATTAGGGTCCACTTTTGATACAGCAAAACTATTACTCATAAACATATTTGTAGTTGTTTCGCCTTGATACGCTATTTCATTTGTTTCTGGATAATATTTTAAAATCATCCTATTTGAATTTTCTTGAGTTACAGCATAATATATAACTGGTTGAGAATTAATGATTGAGCCTGTCATTCTTACGTTATGATTTACCGATAGCATATCTTTTATGAATTGCGAATGAGCTAAAGCAGTTACATTTAAGTCGGAATCAATACTATATAAGGTATCTTTTACTTGCATGTATAAGTTTTGGGTATTCCTATCGCCCCAAATATCAACAGTTGTTATTGGATCAAAGTTTGTAATTTCGGTAAATGTTTGTCCGTAATCATCTGAAGCTAATAATTTCCTTATTTCATACCAATTCTTATAATTAAAATCTTGAGTTAAAACAAAAATACGATGACCGCCAGTAGCTTTCTGCACAGTCATTGTTCTTAAGATAGAACCCCAATTCTCTAAAGATTCTAAACCTTCGCAAGCCTGCCAATATTGACCATTATCATCTGAATAATATACTTTCTTATTTTCCGATATCATAATACGCCTATTATTCGACTGATCCTCAAAAACTTTTATATCTTGAATGTCATTAAATTTAAATGTGTTATTCAAGCACACCCAATTTTTCCCATCAATAGTGCCACGCCAAATGTTCCCTCCTGAAGAGCCTACATATAAGGTTGTCTGGTCATTAGATAGTTCTACTACATGTGTCCGCCCAGCGTTATTGTTACTGCCTCGTTCTTTCCAAGTTCCTACTAATCTACCCCAAGCAAATTCAGACGATAATAACTTTTCGGACTTATGCTTCGTATTCCGCATGTCCCTAAAATATTTTTTTAGTTCATCTTCTACAACACGATTGTTTACTCCGGGCTCTGTGTGATACATATCATATTGTAGTTTCTTTAGGTATTCTTTGTGTTCTTTCTTATCTTCTTTATTGAACTGCTCATAATGTTTTATCTCTTGGGATAACAACGATATTGACGCAATTAATAGAATTGTGCATATTGTTGGTAGACTTCTCATTTTAACCACCTGAATTATTACTTAAAATTTTATTAGTCAAATATTTTAGAGACTCACGTAACAGTAGAATACTATCTTCGGGTATAATTTCATATGCAGAGCTAATTGTCTGCATTACACCTTTATCGAATTTATAGAGATAAAGCTCTAATTTAGCTCCATCTGCATTCCTTTGCAAAGTCCCAGATATATAATACTCTACACCTAATTTGTATAAAGCTAATAGTTCATATTCACTAGGGGCAGCATAGTTTTCTACTATAAATAGGTTATTCATAGAATATATTGTATCGCGTGTTTCTGTATCCATCGTTACGTAGTTATTATCTTTGAGAGCGCTTTCAAAAATTGTCTCTAAGGCATCAAAAGAGTTTACTACTTTTTTATCAAATATATACCAATCGGGCAGTTTATCATCATCTACAAAATATATCCCCCCTATTGCTAATAGTGGAGCGGGTTTATTAAAAAAGCCCTTAGATGAATCAATAAAGATTGTCGAATCTTTGAAAGCTCCGGCTAATGCTCTTTGCAAAGAAGCCATTATAGCGGGATCGTAGATTAACTTATTTTTATCATTCATATATTTTGCTGAAGCGTAGCCAAATGACTTGATTATTTTGCTTGTATCCTTTGTCTGAACTAATGTTACATCAGTTCTTACTAAGTGTTTAATTGCATTTACCCTTGTAAAGAGAATATAGGTCGCACCTAAGTCGTTGGCAATATCAAGTATATTCGATTTTATATTATTTGATAAATTATACCTAATTAAAGAATCACGCTTCAGACTTGGTATTAAGGATACACTATCTTTGGTTAGTAAACAAGAAAAATTTAAAGCTAAATCTAACTTAAATGTATTCAAGTTTGAAACATCGCCATTAAACTCTGTATTGCCTATCATTATCTTTTGATTTGCCCTAATATTTGTTAAGGGAGCAATCAAAGTGAGTAGAGAAAATATTAATATATTTTTATACATATAATTTAATTTCTTTTTATCTTGTTGCATAACTTATAGTAGACGATGATATAAAATTATCTTGATAAGATTTTGTTGTTTTACTAACTTTAGACAACATGATTTTATTTATATTTTTTAAAAAATCTTTTGCACAATTATCCTTTTTATTTTCCTGTCTCTGATTTTATACTTATTTTATACTCTTCTACTTGACAATAATGATATACTTTTTAGTCGTATTTACTGTTGGGCAAAAGTGAAATCGTCTTTTTAAACGTCTAAGCAAGTGCTTGATAATAGAGAGCTTGGCGAATGTAGATAGCTAATGCTTGTACAAGTTATGTTACTATTGTCAGCATGAATTTAAGCTGTTTGGAATTAAATGTATAGCTCTATAAAATATAAGTTATTTGAATGAATATTGCTTATATCTAAACCTTAAGAAAAAGAATTAAGTAATTTTATAAATTAATAATATCAATTAAACATTATGAAATTTAAGAAAGTTTTTACTAATAAAGGGCAGTCGCCTTATGACCAATTTTCGTATACAAAAAGGAAATCTATATTAAGAAATCCAGATGGCTCTCTGGTATTTGAAATGAATAATATCGAAGTTCCAGAACAATGGTCGCAATTAGCTTCTGATATATTAGCACAAAAGTATTTTAGAAAAACGGGTGTGCCGCAATTTGACGAAGCTGGAAACAAAGTTCTAAACGATGAAGGAACTCAAAGTTTAGGTTCAGAAAATTCAATCAAGCAGGTTGTTCATAGAATGGCTGGTGCTTGGCGCCATTGGGGCGAAAAATATAACTATTTCGATAGCAAAGCCGATGCACAAAATTTTTATGATGAAACTGCTTATATGCTGCTTAATCAGATGTGCGCTCCCAATTCTCCGCAGTGGTTCAATACAGGTTTAAATTTTGCGTACAATATTAAAGGTAGTAAACAAGGGCATTTTTATGTAGAGCCAGAAACTGCTACTCTTAAAGTATCAGAAGATGCGTACACACGTCCTCAGCCGCATGCTTGCTTTATTCAATCAGTAAATGATGATTTAGTTGGCGAGAATGGTATTTTTGACTTGGCTACACGCGAAGCACGTATATTTAAATATGGCTCTGGTACTGGCACCAATTTCTCTGATTTGCGCGGTTCTGGAGAAAAACTCTCTGGAGGGGGATATTCATCTGGCTTAATGAGTTTCTTGAAGATATTTGACAGAGCTGCTGGGGCTATTAAATCTGGAGGCACTACTCGACGTGCTGCAAAAATGGTTATTATTGATATTGACCATCCTGATGTTGAAGAGTTTATAGAATGGAAAGCTAAAGAAGAAGATAAAGTAGCTGCATTAGTAGCAGGCTCTAAAGTTACGGCAACCTTTATGCAAGCTATATTAGACGAAGCTGTACTAAATGGTACTGATAGAAAAGTAAATAAAAAGCTGAATACGTTAATAAAGAAATCTGTAAATAGAGGGATACCTCTAAATCATATTAAGCGCTTACTTGATTTAGTAAATCAAGGTTTTACATCTCTAAACTTTCCATCATTCGATACACATTACGAGGGAGAGGCATATATTACTGTAAGTGGTCAAAACTCTAATAATTCGGTACGCCTAACAAATGATTTCCTAAATGCTGTTGAAAATGATGAACTTTGGGAGCTAAAATGGAGAACTGATAGAACTACTGCTAAAGTCATAAAAGCAAGAGACTTGTGGGACAAAATCAATATGAGCTCTTGGAAGTCGGCAGACCCAGGTCTTCAGTTTGATACTACCATTAATGAATGGCATACTTGCCCTAATAGTGGTAGGATAAATGCTAGCAACCCTTGTAGTGAATATATGTTCTTAGACGATACTGCTTGTAATCTGGCAAGTTTAAATTTAATGAAATTTTATGATGAAGAAAATCAGATATTTAGAGTAGAAGAATTTAAGCATGCGGTAAATATTTGGACTGTAATTCTTGAAATATCTGTATTAATGGCTCAATTCCCTTCAGTAGCTATGGCAGAACGTAGTTTCCAGTTCAGAACATTAGGCTTAGGGTATGCAAATATAGGTACTCTATTAATGGTTAATGGTATACCTTATGATTCGCCTGAGGCTCTTTCGTGGACTGGTGCAATTTCTGCTATTATGACGGGCGAATCTTATGCAACCTCAGCTTTACTTGCTAAAGAATTAGGTGCATTCCCAGGTCATAAAGATAATGAACAAGAAATGCTTAAAGTAATCAGAAATCACCGTAGGGCTGCTTATAATGCTACTCCTTCCGAATATGAAGACTTAACAATTAGACCTCGTGGCATTAATCCTAAATATGTGCCTGATTACTTGCTTGTTGCCGCCAAAAGTGCTTGGGACAATGCTTTAAATTTAGGTACATTACACGGTTATCGCAACGCTCAAACTACTGTAATTGCGCCAACTGGCACTATTGGTCTAGTTATGGATTGCGATACAACTGGTATTGAGCCAGATTTTGCAATGATTAAGTATAAAAAATTAGCTGGTGGCGGGTACTTTAAGATAGTGAATCAATCAGTAAGAAAGGCACTTACCAAATTAAATTATACAGAACAGCAAATTGAAGATATTGAAAAATACTGTAAAGGCAGTGGTTCATTAGTTGCCTGCCCTTATATTAATAAGAAAACCCTAAAAGATGCTGGTTTTACTGATGATAAAATAGAAATAATTGAAAAACAATTAGATAACGTTTTTGATATTAAGTTTGCTTTTAATAAATGGGTGCTTGGTGAAGATTTTATTGAATCATTAGGGTTTACAGCTGAGCAATACAACAACTCATCTTTCAATCTACTAAAGGAATTAGGTTTTTCAGGGGAAGAAATCGATGTTGCTAATGATTACGTTTGCGGTACAATGATGATTGAAGGAGCCCCACATATTAAAGATGAGCATTTGCCTATATTTGATACTGCCAACAAATGCGGTAAGCGTGGACGCAGGTATATAGATTATATGGCTCATGTAAGGATTATGTCTGCTGCACAACCATTTATTTCTGGAGCTATTTCTAAAACCGTAAATATGCCGAACGAAGCTACTGTTAATCAAATTGGCGATGTACACATAACATCGTGGAAGATGATGCTTAAAGCTATTGCTATTTATAGAGACGGCTCTAAACTCTCTCAGCCTCTAAACTCCTCTAATTATAGTGATATAGACGAAGTAGTTCAATTAGGTGATGAAAATACTTTAGATGAAACTTTAGGACCTAAAGAAGTACAAGAAATTATAGTTGAGAAGATTAATAGCAAACCTACAAGAACTAAATTACCTAAAAAACGACATGGCTTTATTCGCGAAGCTATAGTTGGCGGACATAAAGTATTTTTAAGAACAGGTGAATATGCAGATGGTTCGTTAGGCGAAATATTTATAGATATGTATAAAGAAGGTGCATCTTTTAGAGGCTTACTAAATAGCTTCGCAATTTTAGCATCGAAAGCTCTTCAATATGGCGTTCCTTTAGATGAGTTAGTAGATACCTTTACATTTACTCGCTTTGAACCAGCTGGTATGGTAGATGGACACGATGCTATCAAAAATGCTACTTCTATCTTAGATTATGTATTCCGCTCACTTGGATATGATTACTTAGGTAGAACGGATTTTGTTCATATTAAAGCTGTTGATGAAATTAATGGTAATAATAATGTTCATTCACCTGCCTTAGATATTTTGTTGCCCCAAGTGCATAGCGAAAAAATAAGCACCGAAGTTAAAAATGATGTAGTAGACAACAAACCTGAGTTATCAGAACTAACTATATTTGAAGAGAGCGAAATAATAACAAGTAGCAAACAAAATGTAATTGTTATTACTTCAAGAAAAGAAGCTAAATCTTTTGGTTACACAGGAGAGCCATGCTCAAATTGTGGTTCTATGCGAGTAAAGAGAAATGGTAGTTGCACTGTATGTGATGATTGTGGCACTACAAGTGGTTGTTCCTAATTGTAAAAATGCTATACGATGATAACACTTTATTAATAAAGACAAAGAGCTTGTTTAAAATTTTAAATAAGCTCTTTGTACATATTATACGTTGATTCAATGATTATTTAACTCTAATATTTACACCTGCTTGCAAGTTTCTTTCTGAAATATTGTTATTATGCTTTCTTATTGATTTAGTTGTAACACCAAATTTTTTAGCTATTTCTGAAAGAGTATCACCTCTTTTTACTTTATAATATTTAGGTTTATCTTTAGCAAGAGATTCAGATGTTTTTGTTTTGCTATCATATAGCTTTAATCGTGTTCCGATAAATATAGTATTACCATTGATTACATCATCATTCCATTTCTTTAAATCGCTTTCGCTAACTCCATATTTTTTAGAGATAGTAGCAAGAGATTCACCAGAAACTACCTTATGTATTTGATTCTTTTTATCTTTGCTTGATTCTGATTTGTTTTTTGTAATTTGAGGCTCTTCATCGGCTTTTATAGTTAAAACTTGCCCAACTTTAATCCTATCTCTTCTTAAGTTATTCCAATCTTTAATTTCATTGTTACTTACACCAAACTTATCAGCTATTTCGCTTAAGGTTTCCCCTCTTCTTACTTTATGTAAAATAATACTTTCAGAGTTTTCCTTTTGCTTTTGAGTTTCTTTACGTTTAATAGCTTCAGGCTTTGTTGATTTATTAGAAGCAATTTGCTCACCTTCTACATTTAAATTAGTGCCGATTATTAGCTTGTCGCCTCTATCTATTCCATTTATTTTACGTAGCCTTGCTACTTCCATTCCATAATCTTTAGCAATACTAAAGAGTGTCTCACCGGATTTAATTTTATGTTTAGAATATGTTTCTGTAGCTTGGGCAATATTCTTAGGCTCTGCCTTAGAAGAATTTCGAGCAATTTCTTCAGATTTTATTATTGCAGTTACTGGAATTCGTAATTCTTGCCCTTTTCTGATTCGTGTTCTAGTACTTTCCAAATCATTCATTGCTACCAAATCTTCCGCTTCAATATCGTATCTATTTGCAATACTGCGTATAGTTTCTTTGCTATTCACAATATGCGTTAAGAATGCACTTTTATCATCATTACTTAAATTACCAAAATTAATAGCGAAAGTATTTAATGAACCTTTAGGAATTTTGATACTATATGGCAACATATCTGGTGGCGTACAATTAAATAATAATTCTGGATTTAATTCTTTAATGATTTCAATACTAACTCCTGCCGATTTAGCTATTGCATCTAAATTTACGGGTTCGTTTAAAGCATACACATCATATTGGTATTCATCATGAAAATTTAAAGAGTCGATTTTGAAGCCATAAGATTCTGGGTCCATGGCTATTTTGGCGGCAGAAATAAATTTAGGTACATAACCACGTGTCTCTTTTGGCAATCTTTCTCGAACTGTCCAATAATTTATTGTGTCAGCTTCCGTCTTCTTAATTGCCCTGGAAACACAGCCTGCACCGCAATTATAAGCTGCTAAAGCTAAGTGCCAATCGCCAAACTCTTGGTACAAATCTCTTAGATGCCTCATAGCTGCTCTTGTTGCTTTTTCTGGGTCTCTTCTTTCATCAACAAAAATTGAGCCTCTGCCATTGAGTTCGTAGTCTAAGCCTGTTGCTCTCATAAATTGCCATAAGCCTACAGCTTTTGCCGAAGAAACAGCATTTGGATTCATGCCGCTTTCAATCATCGAAAGGTATAAAATTTCTTTAGGCATATTTTCCTCTTCTGCTATCCTTAGCATCATAGGAAACCAGCGTGTTGAACGCTCTAACCAACGCGTATAGAATCTTTTTCCTGTAGTTCGTGTTAAGAACTCAAGGCTCTTTTCAACAATAGGGTTATCGGTCATAGCTATTTGCAATGAGTCAGGCGGTTTAGGTAATTGCCCGTAATTTTGGGTCTTTACAATCTTATGAGGATTTTGTCTTTCATATTGAGCATATATGCTATCTAAAGAAATTTGGTCAATTTCATCAAATTTTTCAATTTCTTTGTTTAATAATTCATTGATAGCAAATACGGGAGAATTTTCGTCGAGCAGGGTAGTTGAATTAGCCGCCACTTCTTTATAGTCGTTCAAAATAGATTGTGCTAATTCGGCAAAATCGGCGTTATTCTCTATATTTGGGAAACTTAATAGTTTGTTTAGTTTGTTTAAAGCTTCTTCAAAATACTTTATAGCGCGCTTTTTATCTCTTTTCTGCACAAGGATTAAGGCTTGGAAGTATTTTTGACGTGCTTGCTCTATAGCATCATTCAATTCTTTGCTTTGGAGCTGGGCTTCTTGGGAGTTTCCTTTTTCGTCTAAGCCAGAGTATTCGTCAGGGAAGAAAGTTGTTTCTTTTCGCTTTTGTTGTCTTTCTGTATTTATCCGTTCTTTTGGCGCTATTTCTGGATAACTCTTTGACTGAGCCCTAACAGTTTGTGGCAATAGAATGAACATTAGAGGAATAATCAAGCTTAAGATTGTGCTTTCCCAGACCGATAAATTTTGCATTTTTCCCTCTTGTATTGGTTATAAAGTAACAATATAATAGTTAGAATTATATTATGCAAATTTACTTTAACATAATTTATTAATTATTTGAATTTAGATAAGATTGTAACGAATAAAAATAGAAAAGATTGGATAATAATTATCAATGCCCCACTTGGCAAGTCCATTTCATAAGATAGAACAAGCCCAGCGACAATAGTAGAAATACCTATTATAATTGAATTGATTGTTAATTTAAAAAATGTTTTAGAAATGAGTTTAGCCGTAGCTCCGGGTATTACTAAAAAGGCAGAGATTAGAATAATACCTACAATTTTGATAGCTAAAGCTATAATTAAGCCAAGTATTCCTGCAAATATATAATTATCCTTGTCTACTGGTAATAGTTCTGCACGCGCTAATTCACTATCAAATGTAGAATAAGCCCACCTTTCCCAAAAAAGGAAGAAACTTAGCAAGGTCAAAATAAATAACACTCCAGAGATAATTATATCCATTGTATTTACTGTTAGGATTGACCCAAATAAATATGCATAAGCATCTTGAGAATAGCTTTCCTTAAGAGCAAGAAAAATTATGCCCATTGCTACTGCAAAAGAAAATACAACGCCAATAATTGTATCGGTAGAAAGCTTTGTTTTGTTGTCTAAATAAAAGATTAAGATAGAGACGATTAACGTAAAGGGCATTGCAATATATAAAGGCTCTATGTTTAAAAGTAAGCCTAAAGCTACTCCGCCAAATGCCGCATGAGACAAACCACTGCCTATAAAACTAAGCTTCCGTTGAACAACAAAGGCAGAAAAATAACTAGAAGAAAAGCCAATTAGTATGCCGACGATTAAAGCCTTAATAAAGAATTCTTGAGCAAACATTTCTATCATATTAATTCCTTAAGTCCAAAACTTACACCATGTTTATGACCCGGATGAGAGAAAGTATTTTGTAGATTGTTTTCAGTAAAGGCTTCTTTAGAGTCGCCATAAAAAACTAAATTCTTATTTAGTAGCAATGATTTGTTTGTATGATGATATGCAGATGACCAATCATGAGTAACCATCAGTATTGTCGTTTTTAATTTGTGGTTAAAATCGGACAATAAAGAGTTGATAGATTGTTCGCACACCAAATCAATTCCTGTTGCAGGCTCGTCTAATAATAGCAACTTAGGTTCCTTTGAGAGGCTTCTTGCTAAATATACTCTTTGTAATTCTCCTCCAGATAAATCGCTTAACCTTTTATACGCAGTCTCTATTGCCCCAACCTGCTCCAAGAATGATATAGCGATTTTCTTGTCGTTTTCGCTAACTTTCCAAGCCCATTTTTGTTTGAAGCCACTAATTACTAATTCGATAGCTAAGGCGGGGAAAGTTCTATCTAATGTTTTAACTTGAGGTACATAAGCAATACTATTGGCATTTCTATAGCATAATTTTTCTCCAAAAAGCAATATATCACCAGAAAAATCTTTATTCAAACCTATAATGGTTTTTAATAATGTTGTTTTTCCTGAACCGTTTGGACCTACAATCGAAACGTAGCTACCTGTTTCGATTTCACAGTTTATATTATCAAGGATTTGCAAATTCCCTTTTTTAACACTCAAATTTCGTATTGTTAGTGCAAAATCATTCATTTAATTATTTGCCTAAAGCCTTCACTAATATCTTAGCATTATGTATTATTAAATCAGAGTAATTTTTAATCTCGTTTGTGCCCCCAACGGGATCTAATTCAAAAAGTAAAACACCAGCTTCTTTTGCTATTATTTCTGCGGCTTTTCTATTTAATTGAGGTTCAGTAAAAATAGCTGTAGCTTGACTTTCTTTTATTTCTTTTACCATTTCACTAATGTATTTGGGGCTTGGTTCTTTCCCGGGTGTCTCTTCTATAGAACCCATATATTCTAAATTATATCTTTTAGCAAAATATAATATTGAAGGGTGTTGTAAAAATAAGGGTTTTGCTACTAAGTTTCTGGTTAGTGATGATACCTCTTTATGAATTAAATCTAATCGCTTTGCAAACAGTTCAGCATTTTTCTTGATAGATGCTGAATGTGACGGTAGGAGTTTAGATAAAGTATCTGACAATGGATTTAAAATTGCCTTTACAGCTATTGGATCAAACCAAAAATGAGGGTCTAATGAATTGTTGTGCGTATGTCCATCATCATGATTATGCCCTTCGTGGCTATGGTTGTGTGCTTCACTAAAATATAATTTTAGGCTATCTGGCAGAAAATTTATTAACTGCAGATGCTTTTTAGTTTTAATATTTTTTGACCAACCATCTAAATTATCAGCTATACTAAAAAACGCTAAGGAGTATGAACTTTTTTTTACATCACTTGGCTTAGGGGAATAAGTATGTGGCGATGCGCCACTTGGTACTAAAATATCAACATCTATAGAATTACCTACTAACTCTCTAATTATTGATGCAGCTGGAAAAGACGTAACTACTATTGTTGGGCGGGTGCTTTCAGCAGAACAATTAAACAACAACAAAGCTAATAATATACTTATTGGAAATCGTAGTGCAGAACGGTGCATAATCTTTTAAAATATTGTAATAAAAAGGTATGTAACGAATAAGATTTAAAATTAATGAAAGTTTAAAATAATGAAATTAATATAAAAACTTCATTAATCATTATATAAATGTAATATTAAGTTTTTCATATGTTTTAAGATGCAAGTTTCTTCATCATATATTAAAAATCATCCTATCGGCATAGATAATGATGTCAATATTTTTAAACTTACAAATAGGTTTGAAAATAGCAAGCCTATATTTACCCTCGTGGTGCCAGTTCTTCAAGAAGATAAGATATTGGCAAAGCACTTAAGTAAATTTTCATTAGGGCTAAGGGAAGAATATAATATTGAACTTATTGTTAGTGATGGCGGTTCTACAGACAAAAGCGTTGAAATTGCAAAAATATATGCCGATACTGTGGTCGTACATAATAAAAACAATAGGCAGACAATTTCAGAGGGGCGGAACAATGGTGCTTATTTAGCAAAATCAGATGTACTTGTATTCTTAAATGGCGACACAACGCCAGTAAGTATTATAGAGTTTATAGACAATATTATAAAATTTTCAGAGAAGTATAAGTCTTTTAGTAAATATGATGCACTTGCTTGCTTTGTAAGCTCATTTCCTCAAGAAGAGAAGCTACAAGATAAAATATTTAATTTAATGTTTAATAATTATGTTAGATTTTTAAATTTTATTAATATTGGCATGGGGCGTGGAGAGTGCCAAATAGTAAGAAAAGAGATATTTGAAAAAGTTGGCGGGTTTAATACTGCTATTGTAGCCGGTGAAGATTTTGACTTATTTAGGCGTGTAGCCAAAATAGCTAAAATTAAAGTGGATAAGAAAGTACACGTTTATGAGTCGCCACGTAGATTTAGGAAGTATGGTTATATCAAGACAATAGCTTATTGGATGGCGAACGCAATTTTTGTAATGTTATTCAACAAGTCCTTATCAAAAGAATGGGAGGCCGTTCGATGATGCCTATTTCACATCTAAATTCAAGCAATAAAGTACAAAAGTAAATTATGGCATACTACTTGCTTAATGATATAAGAATTATAGGAATGTATGCAAAAAGTAGTATTAATATTAATTGTATTTTTTCTGGGAGGTAGTCAGCTAATTTCTCAGAGTATATTTATTAAGAGGAGCGATGTAGACTCAGCAAGATTTAATTTTGTTACTGCAAGTTACCCTTTTACAATTGATGTTTACATTTCGGATTTAGCTAAAACAAACGGGGTTGCTTTTGAATTAGATTATAGTTTGGCTAAATATATTAAATTTTCTCAATGGCGAATTGGCGACTATTCTACACCCCAAGTAGTAGCTTTTGAAGATACTATGGGTACGGGTAAATTAGTTGTGGCAGTAAGTAGTGGCGAAAATGTACAATCAGACTCAAATCTAACGCCTAAGGTTATTTCGTTAGAATTTGTTACCTTACAGAATGCTCCCAACAATTTAGTAAATGTGTTTAATTTTGTAAAGCCAGTAGCCACTGTTATTGATTCTAATGGTCGTTCGTCAGTGTTTCTAAATGCCGATACAAGCTATCTAAATATACATGGCTATGTGAGTGTTTGGCCTGGAGATACAGATAATAATGGACTTGTAGACCATTTGGACTTTGCCCCTATTACGCAGTATATTGGTTTTGGTTCTTTAACAAAAAATATGAAAAGCTTTAAACGCAAATCTGGTTCTGCTATCTGGGGTCCGCACAGAGTTCTAACTTGGGATAGTGCTGCTGTAACTTATGCCGATACCGATGGCAATGGCGATGTTACTATTTCGGATATGTTGATAGTAACATATAATTTAAATAAAGATACCAATACATATAAAGCTAAGAAAAATAGCGATGAAATTCAGTCAAAATTACCAGCAGCTATTTATTATGATTTGAGCAATGTAAAACGAATACCGATTAACTTAAATCAAAATATTAATTTATATGCAATTACGGGTATAATTGATATATCGAATTTCCGCGATAAGGTAATTGGTATAGAACCCGGCAATATATTTACGAGCCATCCTTTTAATTATTCTATTAAGCAAAATGGGCAACTAAGCTTTGCTTTAGGTTCGTATACACGAGAATTATCACTAAATAATGGAATAATTGGTAATATTGTTGTTGCTGATGACTTTGCCGCAAATATTAGAGATTATTTTATAGATTTGAAAGGCATTGATAAATTAGGCAATATCGTAGAGTTGCAATCTATCAATAGCGTTAATGACTTAACACCAGAAGAAGTTGATTTTAATTCAGATAAAATTAACTTTAATAGTCCGTTTAATAATGTGTATGTTTATGATGTGATTGGGAATTGTATATATACATTTAAGAATCAACAAAATATAAATACTTCAAATTGGAGCTATGGTTTATATTTTCTACAAATTCAAAGTAATAATAGCTATAAAACAATAAAATATATGAAAATTGACTAAATATTTATTCTAATAAATATTTGATTTAATTATACCTATCTTATTAAAGAAGTGCTTTACTGAAACGCCTAAAACGCCTAAACCATATTTCATACTGCGAGTAAAATTTATTGAAGAGGCTTCATCAAAATATTTTGTGGGACATGTTATTTCTGCAATTTCAAACCCTGCATAAAATATCTGAGAAATCATCTGATTATCAAAAACAAAATCATCTGAATTTAAATTATACTTGATGTTTCTAAGGACATTAGCCGAGAAAGCTCTATATCCAGTATGGTATTCTGATAACTTTTCATTTATTAGTATGTTTTGAAAAAGGGTTAAAAATCTATTTGCTATATATTTATAAAGTGGCATTCCTCCTTCCAAGGCTCCTTTGCCTAAAATCCTCGACCCAAAAACTACTTCATATACATTATTGGCAATTAAATATGCCATTGAATGTATTAGTTTAGGTGTATATTGGTAATCTGGGTGAAGCATAATAATAATATCTGCTCCTATTTCTAATGCTTTATTATAGCAAGACTTTTGATTGCCCCCATATCCTTTATTGCTTTCGTGCCTTATCTTGTGCTTGATTCCTAATTTTGTAGCTAACTGATAAGTGTTATCTTTGCTAAAGTCATCTACAAGAATTACGTCATCGACAATATCAAAAGGAATTTCATTAAAAGTCCTTTCTAAGGTTTGTTCTGCATTATAAGCTGGTAATACTACTACTACTTTTTTATCAAAAATCATAAGCTTTATAAGTTTGTACTTTTTTCAAAAGTAAGGAATTCTTTAAAAAAAGATGTAGAAAGTTAAAAAAAATTAAATAATTTCACTTTTTTTAAAAAAAATAAAAAAAAAGTGAGGAATTTTAGCGACTTAGTTGTCTATTAATATGTAAGGGATACAAAAAGTAAAAAAGTTCTTTGAAAATTGGTTATGAATAATTTAAATAAGTATTTAACTTGTTAGAATTCAATAATAATTTGGTAATTTTCGTATAATTGCTTAATTTACTATTTACCTTTATTCAAAAGAGAGAAAAGTTTTTTAATTTGGATTAAATGAATGAATATAACAGGATCTAATATACTTGTTCTAGGTGGCTGGGGGCTTGTTGGCAGTGCAATTTGCCATAAGTTGATGGAGCATAACCCAAAAAGCCTTATTATTTCTTCACTAAAAGAAAGTGAAGCAAGTGATGCCGTAGAGCAGCTAAGGAAGGAATATCCAAACTCTAACCCCGCAATGTTTGTACCAAAGTGGGGCAATATGCTAACAAGGCAAGATTGGAAAGATATAGACTTTCGTGATGTAATAAATTCGAGCGAAAAAAGAAAAATACATGTTCACGATATATTTTATGAATTAAGTGATGATATTTTACAGAATTCTGCCTTATACAATTTAATTGTTGATACTAAGCCAGACATAGTGATTGATTGCGTAAATACAGCTACTGCTATTGCATACTTGGATTTATACAATACAGCACTACAAACAATGAAGCACATAGAAAACGATAATTTAGATGAAACAGTAGTAGAGCAAATGATGTCGAGCGTGTACATACCTCAATTGATTAGGCATATACAAATACTTTACAAAGGACTTCAAGATGCTGGTACTGGAATGTATTTTAAAATTGGCACAAGTGGGACAGGCGGCATGGGATTTAATATACCGTATACCCATAGCGAAGAAAGACCTTCAAGAGTACTTTTGTCTAAAAATGCTGTAGCTGGTGCTCATACATTGCTATTATTTATTTTGGCTCGTACTCCAGGTGGCCCAATAGTTAAAGAAATTAAGCCTACTGCTACGATTGCTTGGAAAAAGATTGCTTATGGGGAAATAAAGAAAAAAGGTAAGCCAATTATGCTTGTAGATATGATGCCCAATAATGCCAAACCCCTGCAAGGTGATTTGATTTTCGATGATTTTGAGGGTGTAGAGCAAACGGGTGAAGTATTTAAGTCTGTATATATAGATACAGGCGAAAATGGCATATTCTCAAGAGGTGAATTCCAAGCTATCAGTTCTTTGGGGCAAATGGAAATAGTTACTCCAGAAGAAATTGCTGCTTATACAGTTTTTGAAATACTTGGTGGAAATACAGGCAAAGACGTTATACAAGGCTTAGATGCCTTTACGATGGGACCAACGTATAGAGGCGGAATGCTTAGAAATGTGGCAATGAATAAATTAGATGAGCTGGAAAATGAATTAGATTCGAATAGCGTCGCTTTCGAATTGTTAGGACCGCCACGATTATCTAAATTGCTTTATGAAGCCTTTTTATTGAAAAAGATTATTGGTTCTATGAACAAGATTAATGATGTGGATGTACATTATTTATCAGAGAAAGCAGAAGAAATTATTCATAACGATGACAAATTAAGAGCACAAATGCTTTCAATTGGTTTAGTAATATTAATGAAAGATGGGAAAAATTATTTACGTGGGACGGAAGTAAAAATACCTGTTCGTCGAGCTAATGTTAAATTAGAAATCAATGAAGCAAATGTAAATCAATGGTGCTATGATGGTTGGATTGATTTGCGAGCAAGTAATTTTGAGACTTGGGTTAAAAGATTAAATATTATAATGGAACAAGCCTCACAATTACCTGACGATGACACAAGTTCCAGGTATACTTATACTAAATATTTCTGGAAAAACTTTGAAGACATAAATGAAGGAAAAATAGTTGGCTGGATCTTCGAAAATGAAGATAAAGGTTGGCGTTTTAAAAGATAATTAATTAACTTTTTATAAGTATTATTTTATTAACTAACAGGGTTTATATAATGAAAAAACTACTACTTGTGTTGGCTGCATTTATTCTTAGTTGCAATTTTGCATCTGCTAAGAATGATAAGCATGCTAATGAAGATGAGTTGTTGCGTAAGAGTGTATTGGGCGGTTTGCCAAATACATTTCAATTCGCAAAAACAAGTTTCCCTATACCTTTTGCGGAAACATCGCAGCAATTTTCTCCGCAAAATGCTGCCATTTCTACAGGGTACTATTGGATCGATAGCCAAGAAAAGCTTGATTCAAAGATTTTCCCTGGTGTAAAACCAGAACCTACATTCGCTGATACATCGTACCAAAGCGAATTGTGGAGAAAAATTGTTGTTGGTCCTAGAATATTTCCTAAAGCACATTGGGATAATAATCCAGAAGGAAAGCCGTTCTTCCGCCAGCCATCGGACTTAAATTTTTATAATAATCCTAGTGACTCTACCGACGAAGCTATTGCTGGTCCTATTCCAATAGGTATCCGTGGCGGTTTCTACTTTAACGGTATTCGCTACGATTCTTTTTATGTATCTACAAACGGCTTGGTTACTCTTACAAATAGAAGATATTTCTATGATGCAAACGGCAACCGTGTAATTCCTGCTGGAGCAACAAGTTGCTACGACCCAATGTCAATGGATTGGTTCGCTGGTGGCGTGCGTGGTCATGATACTATGTATACAGTAGATCAGTTTGGTAATAGAGTTGCTGTAAGAGATGCAAATGGCAATATCGTTTATAATAACGGTTTAAATGATGTTGCACCAGATAACTTTGGTTATCAATTTGCAGTGTTAGGGCAAGATCCAACAAACCCAACTTCTTACAATCCATCAATTAAAGATGGTGGTACTCGTTCAAAAGCGGGTGATTTTAATTCTTTAAATGACAATTGTAAAGCAGCAGTTATTGGTGTATTTTGGGGTGATTTAGTATTATCTCAATACGAACCAGTAACTAAGCAAAGAGATGAACATGGAACAGCTTGGTATAAAAGAACATATACATCTGACTCTTTAATTGTAGCATACTTTAATGCTCAACCGAAGGGAGCTTTAAATGGTCCATTCGGTGGAGGAACGATAGATGCTGATATTCGTCCTACTACAACAAACGACTATGTTTCTGGTAATGCACACGTTGTATTGTCTGCAAAAGATTCATCTATCACTATCCACTTCTCAAGATTGTCTGATGGTTGGAACTTTACATATAGAAAAACTATGGCGAGAGAAGTATTTAGATATAATACTGCTTGCGGTGTTCGTGGATTTGCTCGTCATACAAACTTTGGCAAAGGTGGCTTAGTAGGCGATAATCCTTGGGCTGGTGAATACGAACAAACTTCTATTTACTTCCAAAAATTTGCTGATAATAACATTGAAAACAGATATCCAGACCCTTCAACTGCTGTTAAGTTTAAGCAATGGCAAAATTCTTTAAGAGTTGCAGATATTCAATATCGCGTCCGCTCTTTAGATCCTGAAGCAGAAAATCCGGATGATTTTGTTAAAACTATTCCTAGTACTGAAGTAGAAAATTATGAATTATTAGCTGGTCACGACAGACTTGGTGCTATTCAACCAGTTGCTTTAATTCAAAACTTAACAAATGAAATTCAAGGTCCAAGTGGCGTTAATTTCGTAAAACAATCATTGAACTTCCGTGGTCGTTTCCAAATCAAAAACGTAATCACTGATAGAACTATCTATAACAGATTAGTACCAGTTGACGCTTTATGTATGGGCTTATCTGATGCAGATGCTTTCTTATGTAATGGCGACCCTACAGTAAGAGTGAAATTAGGTCAATCAGTTACTGTTTCTGGAGGCAATTATACATTTAATCCAGTGGCAGATTTTAAATCAACTGGCTTTAATGGTGTTCCTCCTTACTATTTTGTTCAAATTCAATTCCCTCCATTTGAAGCGAATGAATTTATCATTAATCACATTGGTAGAATGCGTGCTACAATCGTTGCTGAACCAATCAATCCTCAATCTGGTGAAAAATTAAGAGACAATTGGCCTTGGGATGATTCTTCAAAAGTTACTTTCTTTGTGATGAATAGATTTTATGATGCTAACCCAAATATTAACTTCCGTCAATTTGAAGATGATGGCGGTATGTTTCACCAAGATACAGAAACCAAAGATATCATTCCTTCTGCTTGGAAATGGATAAATATAAATGCTAATATGGTTTCTGGTGATATCGTATCTAAATACCCACTTCCACCAAGAAAGATAGACACAAATGCTAATTATTGGCTTTATGATCGTGATGGTAATAAAATAGGTGAAGGCGGTAATGGTGGTACAACTAACCCTATTACTCTAAAATCTCCAGTAATTAATATGAATCGTTTACAAATCGATGGTAATAGCGAACCATTACCTAAATATCTTGATAAAAGAGGTTTTGGAGGTGATGAAATCCGTTCATTCCCAATCGATTTACGTGGAAAACAAAACCCTGTATTATCGTTATCAGTACAAAGAACTGCTCACAAAGATGATTGGGCGAGAGGCTATAGCGATAATGTCTTAGTTGGTCCTGAACCTCGTATAGTATTTATTAATCCTCCAGGTAGCACTAACGTGTTGTATACTTATACTCCAGGTAATAGTGTTGGTAATACTCCAGATGAATTAGTTGTAGAATATGCAAAACCAACATCTGATAATATCAATGATATTACTAATATTAAATTAGAAAATTGGAGACACTTGCCATTCAAACGTGGTACTAAAGATGCTGCACTTACAGATATGGCTGCATTAACAGTGTATGGTGCTGGTGGTTATTTAACTGCTTTCCTTGAATCAAACAAAGATTCTATCTTAAAATTACCAGCTACACCAGATAAAATGAACTCTTTAAGAGCTGACGAATACGATGACGGTATAGATTGGGATTACAAAAAATATTCAGTTCCAATTCCAGATACATTATTATTGTGGAAAAATGGTGGTGCTAAATACTTTAGATTTAGAATTAAAGTATATGCTACAAACGATAAAAAATGTGCGGACTGTATTGAAGATGACGCAGATGATTTCTTTGTGGATAACGTAAAAATCCTTTATAGAGCGGAAGTAACTGACGTTGAAGTAACATCAGTAAAAGTTACTTGGCCTTTCACTATGGCACCAGCAAGTCAAGCTACTGCAATTCCAATTACAGTTAGGTTGTCTAATAACACAGATATAGATGCTTCTGTATTTGGTGTTAAAGTTAAAATCTTTAGAGTAGATGTTTTAGGTAATTTATTAGATAAATACCCTATCTATTGTAGAACATTATCTGTTACTAACCTTACTCGTAGAGGTACTATTGATTTAGATATGCCTACTTGGGACGCACGTAGATCGCAAAAAACTGTTACAGCTAGCTATAGGTTATTTGCTAGTATTGTGATGTCAAGTCCAGACTTAGTTTCTAAAAATGATACAACATACTCAGACTTTACTTTAACATTTGGTGATGCTTTTGCTTACGACCCAGTAACAAACGAACCAACTAACTCTGTGGCTAATGAATTAGGTGGCGCTCGTGGTCTTAACTTCTTAGTTCCTACTAATGCTTCTGGACAACCTAGATCTGGTGGTGGAACTGGTTGGGACGCTATACTTGACCGTGGTGGTGTACCCGGAGGTAATGCTTCTGGTAATATTGCAGTTAAATTTAATTTATTAAATACAGATACATTGAGAGGATTCTCGATATATTGGGCTGCTCAAAACCAAGCTGCTGACCAAGTTACATTTAGATTATACGATGGTAACGAACAAACACCTAGTACAAATGTTCTTCTATCTGCTGTAACAGAAAGAGGTGGACCTAACTTCCAAAATAGATATAATCAATATGTTGATTATTTCTTCTCTAAACCAGTAGTTTTAGCTAAAGGTGTTTATTGGATTGGTATTTCTCAAGATGGTTCTACAGGCTATGAGCTAGGTGCTTCTGGTTCTCGTTCCGGTATGAGAATTATTAGAAGATTTACTTCTCAACAAGGCGTATGGGGTGAATCTGCTATCGCTTTAAATATTGATAAAAACTTCCGTAGAGTAGTAAACGGTAATTTAGTTAATAATAACTTCTTTGCCTTCCAAAACTTAGCAAATGCTATAACTTGGGTGCCATTTACTCCAGCAATTGGTAACCCTGCTTTTGGTCACTGGGACAATAATGGTAATGCTAACGATGGTACTCAAGCAGGCCGTCCAACTTGGACTTCTACTACAGGTTCTTATATCCCTATGTTTAGACCTTACTTCGGTCCTAAATCTTATGGTGAAGCTGCAGACGCATTTGAAATTTGTACTGATGATGTTCCAGTTGAATTAGTATCGTTTAATGGTGCTGTTCGCGAATCAGGTATTGATTTGTTCTGGGAAACTGCTTCTGAACAAGAAAATTACGGCTTCTATGTAGAAAGAAAAGTATTAGGTAATTCTGAATTCGAATCTATTGGATTTGTTCCGGGCACTGGTAATTCTTCTACTATTCAAAGATATAATTTCTTTGACCCAGCTGTAACAGCTAACCAAACTTACGAATATCGTCTACGTCAAGTTGATAAAGATGGTAGCCAAAATTGTGGTATTTCTAATTCTGTAATCTTAACATTTGATAAAGTAGCTAGCGTTCTATTAGAACAAAACGCTCCAAACCCATTTGTTAATTCTACAATGATTAAGTTTAACTTACCTGTTGCTCAAAATGCAAGATTAGACGTTATTGATATGTATGGTAATGTTGTTAAAACATTAGTTGACGGTTATCATGCTGCTGCTGGTCATAATGTTGTATTTGATGGTACAGATGCAAATGGTAATGTATTAGCAAATGGTCAATATATTTACAGATTAACTACTGATAATGGTATTGTTAATGGTAAAATGACTATTGTGAGATAATAATTACTTTAAAAATCTTATAAAGGGGCTGTCAATTGATAGCTCCTTTTTTTTGTCTACTTGATGATATTTATTTGTTAGGCAATTCTCTAATAAAACAACAGAGCATTAGCAGTATAATGTAATTCTTGCAAATATATTAACAGATATAATGGGGGAAGTAAATGCAGTGTAAGAGAATTGGTATATTTTAAATAAGGTGCAACAAACCCAACTACAAGGTGTAATTGGGGGGCTTAATCAATTCTATATTGTATGTTTATTTTAAGATTATTCCAAGCCTATTAAGCTTTACTTTCTAATGCGATATCAATGAGGATACTGCATATCTCTGGGAAATCAAGATCAATCACTTTTGCTGCCATTGGGACCAAACTTTGTGATGTAAATCCTGGTATTGAATTTAGTTCCAAGCAGAAAGGTTGTCCCTCATCATCTAATCTAAAATCAACCCTAGCAAATCCTTTGCAGCCTAACGACTTGTAAAGCGTCATAGCCATATTTTGTGTAAATTCAGCGATATCAGGGCTTATTTCTGCAGGGCAAATATAGTTTGTTTTACCTTTTGTGTATTTATGATTATAGTCATAAAAGCCATCTTCAGTAACGATTTCGATTACAGGTAATACTTCTTCACCTATGATTCCGACTGTTAATTCTTTTCCGGCTATATACTCTTCGATTAAAACTGTATCTGAATATTCTGCTGCTAATTTTATTGCATCTTCAATGTCAAAAATATTGCCATTTTTAATAATTGTTAAGCCAATTGTTGAGCCTTGTGAGTTAGGTTTTATAACTAATTCTTTACCAATGGCTTCTTTAATATCTTTGCCTAATCCTTCAATTTGGATATCCTTTTTCTGAACTACGGTCCAATTAGGCGTTAATACCCCTATAGCAGAGCAAATTAGCTTGGTTTTTACTTTATCAAATGCTAATGCCGATGCCGAAACACCGCTCCCAGTATAAGGTATACCACGAAATTCTAACAAAGATTGTATTAATCCATCTTCACCATAATTTCCGTGCAATACTATAAAGGCTACGTCAATATTATCAAAAATTGATGAATCTATACATTCTAAATAGCTCTTTGTAGAAAACTTCTTCAAGTCTTCTAATGTAGGAGCAATACTCATATCAATGGAATTAAAGTCTGGTGAGTCAGTGCCATTTGCACCATAAGCTGGGTCTACTAAAATTGCATTATGCCCTAACTCTAACAAAGCACTTTGTACAGATTTCCCACCAGTAATAGATACATTGCGTTCAGTTGAAAGCCCTCCACAAATAACAGCTACATTCATAATTGTTTCCTTTTAATATTTAATATAATGAGTTCCACGACTTACTCTTGATTCCAATGTGGCTAAAGTAATAGCAATAGCAGTTTGTACACCATTTCTAAGCTGGATAATTGGCCTATTCATTTTTGCTTTTTGATAGAACTGCTCTATTTCAGATTGTAAATGCCTTAAAGTATGATGCGCTCTTAGCATACGTTGCCGAGTTCTTATCAATCCTACATAATTCCACATAGTATGTTTAATAGTAAGCCAATCTTGACTAATAAGAGCGATATCTATATTTTCTTGTCCATCTTCCCAAGGGAATATTTCAGGAAAATACTGATGCTCATTAGAAGTATCAGCCGCTTCATTCCCTGCTATCCAACCCCAAACTAGACCTTCTAAGAGAGAAGTCGAGGCTAATCTATTTGCTCCATGAACGCCCGTGCAAGATACCTCTCCTACTGCATACAGCCTTTGTAATGATGTTTTTGCTTTTAAGCTAACTCCAACACCCCCACACATATAGTGAGCCGCTGGGACCACTGGAATAGGCTCATTGCTAATATCTATACCTGCTGCTAAACAATGTTCATAAATTGTTGGAAATCTACCTCTAATCCAAGCTTTGCTTTTATTCGTGATATCTAAGTAAACGCATTGGTGGGCAGTTTCAAGCATAGTTTCGTGAATCGCCCTAGCTACAACATCTCGTGGAGCTAAAGAGCCAAGTTCATGAAAATCATGCATAAATTCACGCCCCATATTGTCAATAAGTACGCCCCCCTCCCCTCTTACTGCTTCTGAGATTAAAAATCGATCTTTCTCGCCAAAAAAAGTTGTAGGATGAAATTGAACATATTGCAAATTAAAGCATCTTGCTCCTGCTCTCCAAGCCATAGCTAAACCATCACCCGTTGATTCAATTGGGTTTGACGTGTGAAGGTATATTTGACCTATACCACCCGCCGCCAAAATTGTATTGTTGGCATAAATTGGAAATACTTTCCCCGTTTTGTTTTCTAATACTAAGGCTCCAAAACAAGCAGGCTTTTCATATATATCTAAAGCATTAACGGAGTTATGAGATAAAGTGAGCAAATCTATAGCTGTGTGTTCTGTAATTACCTTGATATTTTTATGCGTCATAACTTCATTAATTAGTGAAGTATGTATAGAATGGCCAGTTTTATCTTTTGAATGTATGATGCGTGGCTCTGAATGCACTGCCTCGGCAGTTAAATGTAAATTTCCTTGTGAATTTTTGTCAAAACTTACATTGAGCCTATCCAACAATATATCTTTTACTAACTTCGGTCCTAATTGGCATAATTGGTCTACTGCAGGCTCCCAACAAATATTATCCCCCGCAGTCATAATGTCTTGTTTTAATAGAGTGGATGAATGGCTTTCCCCTTCGTATATTATACCACCCTGAGCCCAAGGAGTATTCCCACTTAGTAGTTCTTTGGTTTTCGTTACTAAAAATACTTCTTTGCCTTTGTCTGCTGCTACTATTGCTGCAATACAGCCTGCAATACCTGAGCCAATAATTAATATTTCTGTTTTTATCATAATCTCAATGAATTCAAATTTTTAGATGCCTGATTTATTTATATATTAGCTTATACTCTATTATTATATACAATAATAGAGCTATTAAATAATATATCGCTAAATTAAATCAAATAAAGCATCTCTTTTTGAACTATGGACAATTGGTTAATTTAAATATTTCATTCATAGTTAATCACAAATAAACGCTACGATTGGTATGCCGTCGCTATAACCTACTCTTTCAGTAGACTTAACAAAGCCTTTTCCTTTAATTTTATATTTTATTTTGAAACTCTTTAAAGCCAAAATAGCATCTCGGATAGGGAGACCTCTTATTTCTTGTAAAGCAGTTTCTAAAGAACGCGTATTTTCCGGATTTTCAATTTCTACTTTAATAAAGGAATCACGGTGTAATCTAGTTCCAAAAGTGGGAGTTTGCTTATAAATAATTCCACTCAAACCGTTATTCACTTGAATCTTTAAGCCCTGCTCTTTAATGATTTTATAGGCTTTATCTAATTCTAACCCTATAATATTTGGAACAGAAACTAACATTGAATCATTCTTTCTTTGTTTTGTAGAGTCTAATAAATTTACTTGCTCTAATTCGCCAATATCGGACCCAGACCATCTTAATACAATTTCTCTAAATACAGGTGCTGCTGTTGCTCCGCCATATATACTAACTTTTGGCCTATCTATCACAACTATCATAGCTACTTTAGGATTGTCATATGGAAAAAAACCTGCAAACGATCCGGTATAGTGTTGCTTTGAATATCTTCCGTCGTCAAGCTGTTGAGAAGTACCCGTTTTGCCACCTACTAATATATTGTTAAATTTAACTGCTTTACCTGTTCCGTTTCTTACAACGCTTAATAGTAAATTCTTTACTCTATCAGCTGTTTTTTCAGAGATAACTCTGCGTATAGATCGCGGTTTCACATTTAAAATCTGTTCACCAGTATTATTAAAAATAGATTGAACTAAATATGGTTGCATTAAAACGCCTTTATTAGCAATTGCAGCATAAGAATTTGTCATTTGGAGTGGAGTAACCGCCAAGGAATATCCATGACCTAAATATCTTTTTGTTGAATGTACAAAGTTATGAGGCTTAGGTACCATACCCGCAACTTCACCCGGAAAATCAATGCCTGTTTTTATTCCAAACCCAAAATCTCTAATATATTTATAGAATACATTGTCCTTCATCATATTTGCTACTGTAGATAGTATAATATTGCTCGAATGTTCCATAGCTTCTCTAAAGCTAACTACTCCTACACCATGAACGTCTCTAATTGTATATCCATTGCCTTGGAAAACACCACCATAACCGTTTAACTTATCATTTTCATTAACTACATTTTCTTCTATTGCTGCTGCTGCTGTGATTGTTTTGAATGTTGATCCCGGTTCATATATATCCGTTATAGCTCTCACCCTCATATCGCCGGGCTTAGGCTTGCTATTACTATATGGATTATAGTTTGGATATGAGGCAATAGCTAAAATTTCTCCTGTTGTGGGCTCAATTGCAACAACGGTTCCAGATTCTGCTTGAGCATACTCTACCCCTTTTTTTAATTCATATTCAACGATTCTTTGTAATTCAATATCAATAGTAAGTTTAACGGAGTTGCCATTAACAGCTGGGAATATTGGTAAATCTGCGGCAGGTCTTAGGTTGCCCATGCCATCCCGGTTCAATATCATATAGCCATTCTGCCCTTTTAGCAAAGAATCTAATTGAAGTTCTATTCCCGATAAGCCATTATTATCTATATCTGTTAGTCCAATGACTTGCGAACATGTGCCACCGTAGTGATAAATCCTTCTTGGCTCCTCAATTAGGATAAGCCCTTTGTCGTCAATATTTCTTAATTCTTTGATTAATTCGGGGTCATTACCACGCGTAAGCCAAACAAATGATTTTTTACTGTTCCTTATTTTTTCTATTGTTTTATTTACTGGGATTCCTAATTTACTTTGCAGAATTAAAGCGATTTTACGCTCATTTTTTAATCTTGACGGATCAACAGCAACAGATAATCCTACGAAATTAGAGGCTATTACTTTACCATTTCTATCATAAATTTTACCTCGCTCAGCAGACAGCATTAATCTTGATTGATGTTGCTTCCGTGCCTTTTCTTTATATAAATCTTGCTGGATTATCTGCACACTAAATAATTTGAAGACAACCGCTAAAATACCAAGATTGACAAATATCATAACTGACCAAAATTTCCAAAATTTCTTTTTAGGGTCGTTATTTTTTAATTCTTTATCTGCCATTGTCCCTCCTTATAACTTTTGGAGCATCGGCGGGGAGATACATTTGTAAATTTTGTTCTGCAAATGGAATAATTCTCTCTGCTGCTTGTAAACTTATTATTTTGGAGTGCAATTGAGCGTTGTTATCCCTATAGATTTTGATACTCTTTTCTAATTCTCTCTTGTTAGCTAATATTTCATTGACGTTTCTTACATTAATTACCAAAACTATCAAAAAGGCTGATATTAAAGTAAAAAATAGCAATAATAGGAAACGATGTGATAATATCCAATCCAAAAAGGACACGCTATTTTCACCATTTGTAAAAATAATACTTAAATATTCGCTAAACTTTTTCAAAAATTCCCCCAGATTCAATTTACAAAATTACTAAATTTTCTTATATTTTTAAACGAGTTATTGATTAATAATTTATTACTCATTGCAAATAGATGATGTTTGCAAGAAAAAATATAATTTATAATAGAATTTACATATTAGTATATTTTTTTGTTCATAATTCATTATTTTTCATTATTTTGCAAGCTATTTTTAAAGTAATTGTTAATAATTTTTGAGATGTTTATGAGTTCACACAAATTTGAAGGGACAATCACAGCTATTGTAACGCCATTTAAAAAAGATTTATCAATTGATTTTGATAAATTTAAGAATTTAATTGATTTTCAAATTAATAATGGAGTCGATGGTATTGTAGTTTGTGGCTCAACTGGCGAAGCTGCCACTATGAACCATAAAGAGAAGCTTTCCCTTATTATTACTGCCGTTGAACATTCTAATGGGCGAGTTCCGATTATTGCTGGTACAGGTTCAAATAATACATCGGATTCTATAGATTTTACATTCTTAGCTAAAGAACATGGCGCAGATGCTTCGCTTTTAGTAGCACCTTATTATAATAAGCCTACTCAGGAAGGTTTGTATAATCATTTCAGAGCTATCGCAGATAGTTGCGATATTCCTATTATGCTCTATAACGTGCCTTCCCGCTCTACAATAAATATTAGTGCAGAAATACAACTAAAATTAGCTGAAGATTACAAAAATATAATTGCTACTAAGGAAGCAAGCGGAAATTTAGAGCAAATGAGTGAGATTATTAAGCATGCTCCTTCACATTTTCATTTAATGAGCGGGGACGATGCCTTAGCTTTGCCTATTATTGCTATTGGCGGAAAAGGAGTAGTATCTGTTATTTCAAATTATCTACCTCAGCAATTCTCGCAAATGGTTAAATTAGCTTTAGAATATAAAATTGAAGAAGCAAGACAATTATACTTCAAAATGCTTGAACTAATGAAAATAAATTTTGTGGAATCTAACCCTACTCCAGCAAAAGCTATTATGAGCAAAATGGGTTTATTAGAAAATCATTTACGCTTGCCTTTAATGCCTATTACAAAACATAATATGAAAGTTATCGTTAATATAATGGAAAGTTCAGAATTATTTAATTAATTAAATATTGAAAAAATGGAAAATTATCCAAGCGAAACTATTAGTCAGAGAGATGTTTATAAAATAGTTGAGAGGATTTCTTTAGGTAAATTTAACGGCGAAGTTGATTTCCTTAAATCATTAGTTGAAGATATTGTGGACCAAACTCCGTTCGAAATTGTTGGTGGACGAGTATGGGAAATAAATCCAGACCTAAAAAGTTATTCCCTTAAGTATCAGTATGGGAAAGTAGCCACTGTTCCAGACCATTATACTTTTAAAATAGAAGATCAACCTATTGTAGCTGACTTGTTTGAAGAAAGAACAGCGTTAAATACCGAACATGATCCAGTGCTTGTGTCGTCTGGTATTTCTCTATATTCTATTACGGGGCTTGGTGAAATAATTAAAACAAGCAATGGTAAATTCTTCAAGTATTTACTTGGGTTTAATGCTAACGAAATGCCTCAATCTTTTTTTGAAATTCTTACTATAATCTCAAGTGTTGCAACAGTTACTATTAGAAATCTATCTTCTTCCGAAGAACAAAAAAGAATTAGACGTGATTTAGTAAAAGCTTCAGAAATTCAGCGAAATTTATTACCAGAACATTACTTAGAATTTAGAGATTACAAGATATATGGTGTTTGTATTCCAGATAGTGATGTCGGTGGAGATTATTTTGATTACCTCAAAAATATGGACGATGAAGAAGAGAGAATAGGAATAGTAGTGAGTGATGCAGCTAGTAAAGGACTGCCAGCAGCGATACAGTCTCTATTTGTTTCGGGTGCTATCAGAATGGCGCGTGCTTTTTCGCCTAAAATTTCTCTATTATTCTCCCGGTTGAATACTTTAATTTACGATACTTTCCCTTATGAAAGATTTGTTACAATGTTCTATTGTGAATTGTCAATGACAAGTAATAGGCTTGTGCTGTATGCTAATGCAGGGCATTGCGCCCCAATACATTATAGATATGATAAGGATAAAATATCATTCCTTGAATCTACGGGTGGTCTATTAGGAATTGTTCGTAACCAAAAGTTCAATGTCGAAAATATTATTATGCGGAAAGGCGATATAATGGCTATATATACAGATGGTATTACTGACTGTATGAATGATGAAGGTGAAGTATTTGGCGAAGAAAGATTAATTAATCTTATTAGGGAAAACAGAGAACTTGGACCTAAAGAGTTGACGGTAAAGGTTATAGAAGAAGTTCAAAAGTTTGGTTCAGATACTAATTATAGCGATGATAGAACCTTAATTATTGTAAAACGTGATTTGGTGTAATTGAAGAAATTTATGGCTAAATTATTTATAATTATAGGACGGGGCGTCCTAAATTTCTTCAAAGAATTAGGTGAAATAGTTATCTTATTGACAAATATTATTAAGTTTTTACCTTTAATGTTCAAAAATCGAAAGATTGTTGTTGATCAAATGGTAATAGTGGGCAATGATTCCTTACCTTTAGTTATTTTAATTGGCTCATTTACTGGTGCAATTGCTGCTCTACAAGCTACCAATCTTTTTGATAAGTTTAATCTAATAGGAGTTGCTAAGCCATTTTTAGGCTCATCTATTGCTACTGTTGTTTTTACGGAATTAACTCCTGTTTTGACAGCCCTAGTAATTGCCGGCAGAGTGGGGGCATCTATGGCGGCACAAATTGGAACTATGCAAGTTACGGAGCAGGTAGACGCCTTAGAAATGATGGCAATAGATAAAAATAGATATCTTGGTATGCCGCGCGTAATTGCAACGTTAGTTATGATGCCTATATTAGCAGTGTTCTCTAACTTAGTAGCTTTAATTGGTGGATACGCTCTTACTGCTATCAAATTTGATTTTACTTTTGTTGTATTTTTTGATTCCGTTCAAAGATTTTTTAAAATAGAAGAGTTGCTAAACGGTTTAGTTAAATCCTTTGTTTTTGGAGGAATAACTGCTGTAATAGGCGTATATGTAGGTTTTAATACTAACGGCGGTGCCGAAGGCGTTGGTAATAGTACTGTCCGTGCTTTTACAATGTCAGCAGCCGCAATTCTAATAATAGATGCTTTATTTGGAATGATTTGGTAATTGATTGTTCTCAACTTTTTAATAAATTAATCGTCTCTTAACAATTGTTTTGTTTGCATTACTATAAGTATGAATTTTCTTAATCCACTAGTACTAATTGGTCTGGCTGCTGCTTCGATTCCTTTGATTTTACATTTGTTAAATTTAAGGAAAATGAAAACAGTAGAGTTTTCTTCTTTGATGTTTCTTAAAGAGCTACAAAAGTCTAAAATAAGAAACTTTAAAATTAAGCAAATTATATTGCTGATATTAAGAACGCTTATAATTATTTCGATTGTATTTGCGTTCTCTCGCCCAACCATACCTTCTAGTTTACCATTTTTTCAGTCATATTCTAAAACAAGTGCGGTGATTCTGGTAGATAACTCATTTAGTATGGATGTTTCGGATGCAAATGGCAGTAGATTAAAGCAGGCTAAAAATGCAGCCTTAAAAGTTCTTAATTCTTTTAAAGAAGGTGATGAAGTACTATTAAGCGATTTAAGTGCTTTGCATAGCCCTGCAGAGCTATCGTTTTCAAAAAATATAGATTTTATTAAAGATAAATTAAATAAAATAACACCTATAACAAGCCCTGCTAATCTTAACTCCTCGCTAAAATTAGTTGGCGACGCTTCGGCGAATGCTATTAATCTTAATAAATCTCTATTTATTATTACAGACGCACAAGAAAATATATTTACTATTAAAAATAAAGATACTGCGAATATACTATCAACTTATAATAATTGCTACTTCATCGTAATAGGTAGCGAAAATTATCAAGATATTAATAATATGTCGATAGATTCATTAGGGTTAATTACATCTATATTTAATTATAAAAAAATTGTTGAACTTGAGGCATTTGTAAAAAACTTTTCTAATTCTGAAATTAAAGATGCGGTCGCTTCTTTAATTTATGATTCAATTAGGGTAGCTCAACGTAGCGTCTCTGTGCCCGCAAATGATATTCGCCCTATTTCGGTAGGCGCCCAAATAAATAAATATGGTGCTACATCTGCTATGTTAGAATTAGAAAGCGATGCTCTTAGCTGGGATAACCGTCGCTATTTTGGATTTAATGTTCCACAACAAGCAAGAATACTTATTGCAGGCAGCTCTAACGATATTGGATTTATCTCTAAGGCATTGGCTGCTGTTTCCGAAAATAACGATTTTGCCAAGATTGATTTGTACCCTAATCAAAAGGTTGCCGCTCTTCCAATAGAGCAATATGATATAGCAATAATAAGCAATTCAGTAATAAGTGATAATGACGCTAATAGTTTGCGTAAGTATGTAGAACAAGGTGGAACTTGTTTGTTGTTTCCATCGCAAGACTACCAATCTACAAATAAGGCTTTGCAGAGTTTAGGCTTTTCGCAAGCAGATTCCCGCGAATTTGCTCAAAATGACACCAAGAAATTCACTTCTATTGATAAGAATCATCCTTTGTTTGAAGGGGTATTCAAATTAAATAATAGTGAAAGCGATATCGAATCGCCATCGATTATTAAAATAATGCCTCCAAAAGGGGGAGTATCTATTATCAATACGTCGGTTGGCAGTTTCTTAAGTGAAAGTCGCATAGGTGATGGTAGAATTTTATATATTGCGGTGGCGCCAGAGCAAACTTGGGGTAATTTGCAATTTACAGGTATTTTCCCAACATTAGTATATAGATCAGTAATTTATCTTACCTCATCTAACGAGTTAAGCCAATATGCAACAGCCGGTGATAATATAATTGTAAATTTACCTAAAAAATTTAGCTCTGATTCTTATAAAATTATTGACCCTAATGGTAATGAATCATTTGTTAGCCCAATAAAATTATCCAGCTCTTTAGTCCTGAATTTAAACAGATTAGATAAGTTGGGAGTATATACAATATATGATGCAAAAAATAATTTCGTAAAACAAATTGCTGTTAATTTTCAATCTAATGAGTCTAATTTAAAGCCTATTTCTAATGACAATATTGATAAATTTTTGATGAAAAGTTTAGGAAAAAATACTTCTCGCATGATTATTAATAATCCAGATAAGATAGATACCGAAATTACTAGGGCTTCATTAGGCACAGAATTATGGCAGATATTTGTTATATTAGCTATTTTATTTGCTTTAACAGAAATGATTGTTCAAAAAACTTCAAAGAATGAGGCAAATATTGCTGATTGACCTACTTACAATTAATGTTTATTTATTCAGGAGTAAATTAAATGATTAGAAAGAATGTAGTTTTTCTAAGCCTGCTACTCTCTTTTTCTATTGCTAATGCGAGCGATGTTCTAATTAAGGGCTTGCAAGATGAGATGAATAGAACTATGAACCTATTAAAAGGTGAAGAAATACCGCCATATTATATAGCATATAACGTTACAACACTAAAGAAAGTAAATATAAGTTCCAAAAATGGTAGTATTTTGTCATCCGCTTCTTCAAAAAATAGAATATTAGATATAGACTTGCGGGTTGGAGATTATAAATTTGATAATACTCATATAATTAGAGGCAACCCTATACAGTTTAATTTTGCTGGAGGAGCTATCCAATTACCGAGCGAAGATAATATCCCTGCTATTCAGAATATTATTTGGAACAATACTGACAAAAGATTTAGAGCTGCTGTAGAACGCTATAAAAAAGCAGAGACTAACCAGAAAGTGAAAGTGAGTGAAGAAGATAATTCTCCAGACTTTTCTAAAGAAGAAGCAATTGATTATAATGGTAATGTAAAAGACTTTGATGTAAATATACCGCAATGGGAAGCAATGTTGAAGCGTGTTTCTGCTAAATTTTTAAATTTTCCATGGATTTTATCAAATAATGTGTTTTTACAAACAGAGGTTCAAAAAAAAGTATTCGTTAATACTGAAGGCAGTAAAATGACGTGGTATGAGACTAATGCCAGACTTTTTATAATCGCCGAAACTAAAGCAGACGATGGAATGAGTTTGCCTCTATATCGTTCATATTTTTCTTTTGCTCCAGATGGATTGCCAACCGAAGAGCAAGTTTCTAAAGAAATAGATAAAATGATAGAATTGCTTAACGAATTAAGAAAAGCTCCGATGGCAGAAACTTATTCTGGACCAGCAATACTGTCTGGGGAAGCAGCAGGTGTATTTTTCCATGAAATATTTGGCCATAGAGTAGAAGGTCATAGAGAGAAAGATCCTAACTCAAGTCAAACATTCAAAAAATCTGTTGGTAAATTAATTATGCCAGATTTTATAAGTATTATGTTCGATCCTACTCGCAAACTACTCAATAATACCGAACTAAGTGGTTATTATGAATATGATAACGAGGGAGTAAAAGCAGAGAAAGTTTTAAGCGTAGATAAAGGTGTATTTAAAAGTTTCTTAATGTCAAGGTCGCCAATCGAAGACTTCCCACATTCCAATGGGCATGGTAGAGCTCAAGCTGGATTTAATCCAGTGTCAAGGCAATCCAATTTGATAGTAGAATCTACGCACCAAGTAAGCCAAGATTCGTTAATAAAGCTTTTACAATTGCAAATAAAAGAGCAGAACAAGGAATACGGCTTTTACTTTGCTGAAGTATCAGGAGGCTTTACTTTTACTAATAGAACAATACCAAATGCCTTTAATGTTACTCCACTTGTAGTATATAAAATCTTTGCTGATGGCAGACCAAAAGAATTAGTTAGAGGTGTTGATTTAATAGGCACCCCATTAACGACCTTTAAGAATATTTTAGCTACTGGCGACGATAGAGGTATATTCAATGGTATTTGTGGAGCTGAATCAGGAGGTGTTCCAGTATCTGCTTCTTCGCCAAGTTTATTAATATCAAATATAGAAGTACAGAAAAAGCAAAAATCACAAGCTAAACCACCTATATTAGAATCACCAAAATTAATTGACAATAATTAAGAGGCTAAAAGAATGAAAAAGATAATAATAGTGATTTTATTTATTAGTACTTCTTTTGCTATAGCTCAAGAATTTAAATACAACAAAGACGAAATATTTCGTGCTATGAAAGATGAAATAGACCGTTCAATGAAGGATTTAAAACTCGAATCTTTGCAAAAACCGTACTACATTGCTTATACATTAAAATTAAGAAAAAGTTCCAATATTAAATCATCGCTTGGTTCTGTAATAGACTCCAATTCATTTGTATATGCTTCAATAAATGTTGATTTGCGAGTAGGCAATTATAAATTAGATAATAGTAATTTCTTTGATGTAGGCTTAGGGTTTTTCGGTTCTACCGACGATGAAGAGGTATTTAAAAATAGAAGAATTCCTTATGGGCTATCATATAATTCTATAAGAAGAGAATTATGGTTAGCCACAGACGCAGCATATAAGCAAAATTCCGAGATATACTCTAAGAAGCTGTCAGTAATGCAAAATAGAGTATTAAAAGATACAACGTATGATTTTTTACAAGTTGAGCCATCAGTTAATTATAATATTCAAGATGTGCCATACTTCGATATGAAACAGAACGCAGAATTAGTAAACACACTGTCTGCTATATTCAAAGATTATAAAGATATTTATAGTTCATCTGTTAGTATTGAAAATGTGCCTGAAATTACTTTCTACTTTAATTCTGAAGGTATGAAATATATTAATACTGATTATTATACAGGGATAGAGGTCGGTTGCTTTACCCAGAATAATGATGGTATGCCACTGGGTAATTTTTATTCTAACTATTCGGTAAATCCTAAAGATATTCCAAGTTTAGATTCTCTAAAAAGCGCTGTAAACGGCACTGCCCAAATTTTGACAAATACATGTAAATCCGAAATTATCGATGAACCATACTCTGGTCCAGTGATTTTTGCTGGGCAAGCAGCGGCAGAACTTATTGCACAACAGTTTGCACCTCAATTAGTAGCAATTAGACCTATAATGTCGGAGGGAGGTGTTTCTACAGATAATAGAAACTCTATATTTCAAAATAAAATTGGAGGCAGAGTACTCCCAGAATTTCTTTCTTTAAAGGCACTACCTACAATAAAAGATTATGAGGGGACTAATTTATTAGGCTATTTTCAAATAGATGACGATGGATTAAAGAGCAAGGACGTCGAAATAGTAAAGAATGGCTTCTTAAAGACGCTTTTAAGCGATAGAGTGCCTACTCGGAGGGTAAAACAAAGCGCAGCACATAAAAGGGGTGGAGCTCCAATGTATAGCACTTTGCAACTCTTTAGTGAAAAATCAAAAGAACTAAACGATAAGCAATTAGAACAAAAGATGCTTAAATTAGTAAAGGATAGAGAATTGCCCTATGGAATTATTGTTAAAAAAATAGTAAACCAAAACATTATGTATACTACCTTATATCGGACTTCGGGCGGCTTATTCCAAATTCCAAGAGGCGACGGCAAATTAGCCGTGGCAGAAGCATACAAGGTGTACCCTAATGGTAAAAAGGAACTTATAAGAGGTGCTGAGATTAATAACTTATCAGTATCTTTGTTTAAAGATATTCTCTTTACGGGCAAGAAAAGTTATGCTCTTAATCTATTGGCTCCTTCGGTTATTTCTTCATATATCAGTGGAGGTGATCAATACGTAGGCGCTTCAATTATTACTCCAGACTTATTATTCGAGGACGTTGAAGTGAAATCAATTGAAGGCTCTTTCCAGAAACCACCGTTGATGAGTAACCCATTATCAAAAGGTGAATAAAAAAATCAAAAAAATCAAAAAAATAATTTTGTTTATTTGAGAAATAATGCTACTTTTGTAACTCTAATCACGCCGGATTAGCTCAGCTGGTAGAGCAGCTGATTTGTAATCAGCAGGTCGGGGGTTCAAGTCCGTCATCCGGCTCTGATAGAAGCCCACAGAATAAAATCTGTGGGCTTTTTGTTTATATGTTATTGCTTGATAGTCAATTGTGTAAAGATAATCAAACACTTGTGCAGAATATTTTACATACTCATTCATAAAAAACTAAACTTCCTGTAAATCCTTATAAATATTAAATAAACTACTTGCTTTTAATTGTTACTTTTTGTTGATTTGTTAGTTCTTAATTTTGTCTTATTAATAATTATATCAAAATATGATGGAAATAGAATTACTGAAACATAAATTTCATATTTTAATTGACAATGTTGATAATCCATTGTTACTCGAGCATTTTTATGAAATTATATATAATTTACAGATTTCTAAAGAAAAAGATAAGCAATTATTAAATCTGTTAGAATCAGACAAATGTGATGACTCGTATATAATATAAATTAGTTTATTCTCGTCTCTTATGGCTTATGAGTAAGAGAATAATTAAATATAGCCCTTATACACAGAAAGAAATTGACCTTTATAAAAAGGAGACTTCTTCTGATTATAAAAAGAAGACTGATATGACAAATATTGCACTCATACGTATAAGAAAGAATTATTTAGACCACTTTACAACGAACAAGCGATTAACCGATACAATTACTCATTTTAATAAAGTTTTGAAAGATAAAGATACAGATGTTTTAGTAAAATTAATCAAATCTTACTTAAAATAAAAAAATCTAATCTTCTCTTTCCGATGGATTAGATTTTGTGTATTTTACATCACAGCAAGCAGCGTTACTTACTTTTTTTTTACCTTTGCTTTAGTTTTTGGCGTTTCTTTTGGCTTATCTTGTATAAGCTCTGCTTTATAACCTAACTCTGTGATAACGTTTGTTACTTTGCTATCATCTGTCTTTGCGTCGTCAAAATTTATAGTTACAATCTTTGAATCAAGGTCGGCACTTGTTGAAAGTATGCCATCAGTCTTGTTCAAGGCTTTCTCTATTTTGTTTTTACAAGAACCACAATGTAAATTAGTTTTAACTTTTATTACTTTCTCTGCTCCAAAACTAACACAAACAGATAGTAGCATTGTTATTAAAGCTGTTTGAATGAATTTTCTCATAAAATATTCCCAATAAATATTATTTGTTATTAATAATTTCTAAAGTCTTCTCAATGAAAATATCTTTATCATTAATTATGTCTTTAAACTCCTCTTCAATTTTAATATCTGGGTTGGTAGGCTGGTCCATTATTGCTTGGTTGCTATCGTCAATGCAAATGATTGAAGATAATGAAACAGAAAAACCACCAGATAATCTATTGCTTACTATTTCAGACGGATTACCTTGTGTTTGAGTGCCTATTAGTAAGCCTAACTTGTGTTTTTTGACTATCTTAGCAATAAAGTCAGAATATCCAACACTACGTTCATTTATCAGGAAGTAAAGCGATTTATTTTGGAACATTTTCTTAGGGGTGATTGAACCAACAAAAGTTTCACTTGTTGCGTTTTCTTTGAATGGATATGTGTAAAATTTGATTCTCCAATCATAAGTAGTTAGCAATGTATCGCTAAATAGAGATAAAATATGTTCAGACATTTTTGCGTTACCCCTTAAATCAAAGACAAAATTCTTGTAGGTCTCTAATTGATTAAGTGTTTTCTTTAAAGTATTATCATCTAATACTGTCATATCTATATATATAGTGGAGTCGTTTAATTGTTGCAATGCTCGCGGTCTATATTCATAAATATTATTAAGTAATATTGTTTTTTTGATTTCAATATCTTGAGTAACGCCAGCAGTTGTTTTGATTTTAAGAAGAACTTTGCTATCTTGAAGCCCTGAACGTATTATTGCCCCTGCTTTTAGTCGCTTGTAGTTGTAGTTACTTGAATAAAAATTATTTGATATGGAATCTAAATAATGTTCAATATCAATGCCATCAATTGCTAATATTTCATCGCCTATAGATATAGGTACATTGTCGTCATAACTTTGAACAACGATTGATTTATTCTCAACTTTCTTGAATAACAAAGGTATCCCATAATCGTAAGATACAAATGAGTTCCATATTCCCGAACGTGAGTCCTTAGCTATTAATAAGAAATCCTGTAAAGTATTTAAATAATAATCAAAAGAACCTTTGCTAATAATTTTTGATAAATTGTATTTGAAAGCAGAATCTAAATCATTTGTATTTATTTCATTGGCGCTGAAATTAATTAATAAAGCATACACTTGTATTAAAGCAGAAATACGAGCGTTTACGTCGTTCCAATTTCTAAAAATTGAATCAGGTTTTTGTAAAGCAATATGATTGAATGATTCAGGTAAGGTTTCCCCTCTTTCTGTTGTGCTACAAATATTAATATGAAAATAGTTTCCATCGCCTACTTCAAAGGTGTAATAGCTGTTCTCTTTTGGGAACTTTACTCTATTACTGTCAGAGCTAATAATTAAAGATTTTTTTCCACTTGTAGAAGTAGATTTATCAATATCAAAATTGTATCCTGCGCTTATTACAGCATCTTCAATTTCCCAGCCGTTAATATTGTTAAACGAAGATTGATATTCAAAATCGAAGTTGTAGTCGGTGATTTCTTTAATTAGTTTTCCATTGTCGTATATGCCTATTTTGATGTTATCGAAATTTGCATAGCCTTCACCTAATAAAACTAAGGCTAATCTTACTCTATAAGTGTTTTCTGGTAGCATCAAAGATAATGTTCTACTGCCCCATTTGCTATCGGTATAAGGCTCGTTAGCCGACGTCTTTGTAACAAATTCTTTTGAATTAGTGATTTCTACTTTAGCCCATATTTGTGCGTTTGCGCCAGGGGACTGTCCTTCAATTTTCATATCAGAAGTAACCCGCAGTTCTTTGCCACTATATCTAATGATGTCCGCAGTAATAGAAATAGAGCCTTCCCTTCTCCTAGTAACGGAATATATATTTTTTCTAAAATCATTGCTTGCATTATTCAAATAGATATTTGGCACGCCTTTATAAAGCATAGCATAGCTAAGTTGATTTTTTTCTTTTATACTCTTGTCTAAGAGAGAGGCGTTTTTATTCTTTCCTAAATATACAGCATTTTCGTAAGGTTTAATAAAATTATTGATAAATTGCTGAGAGCCTGAACTGTCTAAATTGCGGCTTATATAATTCTCTAAATAATCCTCCCAATCAGTATTTTGGGCGTTATCACTTGGCAAAAAATATCTCATAGCTGAATATATCTTAGCTAAAGTCTGGATATTATTGGTCTGTTGATTGTTTAAAGCAGTATTTTCAATTAAATTATATTCAATTGGGTTAATAATTTCTAAGTTTGCCTCATCTAAATATAATTTACCACCACCTACAAACAAGACTCCAAATCGTAGTTCTGTTGAATTGGCGGGTATCGTTGCCTCTATTGTGTATTTTTGCCACTTATTGGATTTTATTACATTGATAGTGTCAAAGTAACTTAATGATACTTTCTCTTTGTTTTCTTTGCTTATTATCCATAGTTCGCCACGTGATTTTGAAATTGTAGATTCTAATCTTGCATATATACTAAATCTAACTTTTTTATTTAAATAGTACATTGGATTAATATTTTGATATACGGTACATTCGTTTGGGTCGCCATTAGGAATGCTATCAAAACTCAAATTAGGATTTATCATAACATATCCAAGTTTCCCTTTATATACGCTTGTATCTGTAAGATATGCACTATAGCCAATGTTTAATACAGATGAAGGGAATTTCCAATAATATGGCACACCGCCCGAAACACCTTTTTCAAAATCTAAATTGTCAGTTTGGTAAAGTGGTTGAGAAAATAGAAAAAATGAACTAAGTATAAACACGCTAATGGATAATATAAGTTTCATATTCGTATATCGTAAATATCAAAATATATATAACGAATCAGACTAAAGATTAGGGAATTTTAAAAAAAAATAAATCTAATGTAATAATTTAGTGTGAAAGTTGTTATATTTACATATATTTACAAGTTATATATTTTAGTTTATTAAAAATTATTCAGGAGACGTATAATGAAAGCAAAATTACTCATTGCTTTTGCTCTATTATTAACCATAATAGTTGGTACAAGCACTTTAAAAGCCCAAGAAAAAACAAAGTATTATATTTTGTTTGATAATTTTGAGGACCAAAAGGCTGGCAATACAACAATAACTAATTTAATAGATTTGTGTTATTGGGACCCAATGAGAACAGATATTATCTATGGTCCATATACAGAAAGAGCGCCCTTTGGTGCGGCTACATTTAATAAAAAACCTATTACTGATTACGACGTTGCTGTATTCCCAATGGGAACTACTTTGGGCTTAGACGCTGCTGTTGATGGAATAAAGGTAATTGATAAAATTTATGAAATGTTAGATGCTGGCAAAACCGTTCTTATTATTGGTAATGCCGTTGTTATTAAGGGCTTTAGTGGCTCAGATTCTAAAGTAAAGGAATTTCTCTCAAACTATTTAGGTATTGAGTACCCTCTAACTAATAAATATATACAAAGCGGTAGGGTTGCCCTCACCGATGGTAGTAATATATGGGGCGCCGTAATTGATGGTATACAAGGCGATCCTATAGCAAAAGGATTTGACAAAGTAATAAATCAAGCTTATAACCTAAACAATGGTGGATTTAGAGACCCTGTTAGATTGTATACAGGTATAGATGTAATGGGACTAAAGTCAAATTCAACTTCTGTTGGGTTTGATTTTGTTTCAGTAGTAAAAGATGACTCGGTTGATGTTTCAAAAGATATGATGTGGACTGGTATTCGTCATGAAAATGGTACTGCGCGTGTAGCACTATGGACTACTAACTTCGACATTGCGAATACTTGGCATACATTATACTATAACGAAGCGTTAATGGGTGCTTTTGAATGGGGAACTAGAGATGTGCCACGCCCAGAAAAATATATTAAAAGCGAAAATATGCAAGTTAATTTTGGCAAAGTTGAGCCGAACAGCAAGGCTTATAAAGCTATTGCATTCCAAAACTTTGGTAGAACACCTCTCAAAGTTAGTAAAATGGAAGTGATTGCTATGGACGAAGAAGGTATCTTTGAAATAACTGATGGTAATGAAGCAGTAACGTTAGAGCCTAATGAAATTCATTCTATTAATTTGCAATTTAAACCTCTCGATACCAAAACATACAATGATGCCTTAGATATTAGTTCTGATGCTGTAAATGGGACTCTTTCGATTGAACTATACGGTACGGGTGGAACTAATACTGAATTTGGACCTAAAATTGCCGTAACTGATGTACCAGTTGATTTTGGGTCTATTGATTATACAAAGTATGGCGAAAAGAATATTGCTATAGCAAGTGTTGGCGACCAAGATTTAGTTGTTGATGATGTTCAGTTTGTGAAAAATGGCAACGACCATTTTTCATTTCCAACTACTATGCAATTTCCAGTTATTGTAAAAGCTGGCAAAACATGGTATTTTCAAGTAAGGTTTGCTACTGCACAATCTGATTCTAATGGCGGAAAATTCAATGGAGAATTACTAATTAAATCTAATGCATTGAATGGCACTCAAAAGACTATTTTATTACAAGCTACGGCAAATTCAAAAAATGCTAAAACGGGCTTGACTTTATCAGCTAACGAAATTGATTTTGGAAAAGTGAACGTGGGAGATAGTACAACTTTTACTTTAACTATTTCAAATAAGGGAGGTGCTGATCTAATATTTCCAGTGAAGCCTTCGTTTGTTGGTGGTGGCGAGATTAAAGCTCAATACTCATTTGTTGGTGGAAGTGAAATTATCCCAACTTTAGCTCCTAATCAATCACATGATTTAAAAATTCAATTTAAACCACTTGACACTAAGCTCTATAATTTATCAATGAAACTTACTTCAAATGATCAAGTAAATCCAATCACGAATATTGCCATTTCTGGGGAAGGGCAAAACCCAGTATCTGTAGAAGAAAGTACATTGTCAAAAGAATTAGCTTTGCAAATTAAGCCAAGTGTTAATAATGGGAATGCTATTTTCTCTTATGATTATACTGGTGAGCTTGATAGAAATGTAGACGTAAGAATTATCGATATTACTGGCAAAGTAAGAATGAATTTATATAATGGAGCAGCTATAAAAGGAATCCATTTTATAAATTTAAACAACTTAAATTTTGAAAGTGGGAAATATTTTGTAGTGGTAGAAATGGATGGTATTAATAAAATGATTCCTTTCATTATTCAAAAATAAGACGCAACTTTTGAATCGATATAAAATAATGGGGCTTACTTTTAATAGTAAGCTCCCTCTTATTTAAATAAAAATAGCATTCTAAAGGGAATTCTTGCTTAGAAATAGAACTTATAATTTTACAAGTCTTTTTAATTCTAATACCTCTTTTCTTGTTAAGTGTCTATATTCTCCTATTTTCATACCTGTAATAGTAAGGTGAGCAAAATATTTGCGGGTTAATTGTTTTACTTCGTATTCAAAATGTTCAAATATTCTACGCACTTCTCTATTTTTGCCCTCTTTTAATTTTAGCACTACCTTTGTACGATCTTCAGGGTTTATCATTAATTCAGCAACGCCTGTTATTTCGTTATCTCCTAAGTCAATGCCTCCTTCTGCAATTTGTTTAGCATGGTCAAATTGTAAATTTTTGTCTAACTTTACATTATAAATTCTTTCTATTTGATAGCTTGGGTGAGTTAGTCTATGAGCCAAATCACCGTCATTAGTAAGTATTAATGCCCCTGTTGTGTTTCTATCTAATCTACCTACTGGAAATATCCTTACGTGCTTTCTTACAATGTCTAAAACTGTCTTTCTACCTTTTTCGTCGCTTGTGGTAGTGATTACATTTTTGGGCTTATTCAATAAAATATAAATTAAATTTTTCTTCTCTTTTATAGGGTCGCCATTTACAGTGATAAAATCTGATTTTGTTACTTTTGTTCCAAGTTCTACTACGACTTTTCCGTTAATTTTAACAGCCCCAGATTCGATGAGTTCATCACTAGCCCTACGTGAAGCAACTCCGCTATCAGCAAGAAATTTATTTAATCTTACTGGCGCATTCATATCTTTACTTTTTTTATTCGGTACGTCGCTTTTTTTCTTTACAATTGGCTTAGGTGCTGTTTTCCTAAGTGTCTTAGAGCCATGGGTATCTTTAATTTTCAATTTTCTTTCCTTTAAAAACCTTATAGACGGACCAAACCATTAATACTGTAACTGAAGTCCAAGCAGAAATCATCATTATCAATCCCATTGTTGTCATTTGATTTTCCATTACTTACTCCTTTTCTCAAAATGTGCATATTCAAATTTATTCCTCTGCCAACCTTTAAATATCAATACAACCATTGCTAATAAAATAACTAACATCATACCTCGAGCTCCCCACAAATAAGGAATATCAGCGGGATTCTTGCCTTCCATCAGTAAAGTTGGAATAGCATCATCTATCGTCCAAAATGCCAATATAAAAAGAATATATAATGGCGTAACGTACTTTATGATAAATTTAAAAATATTTGGTATCTTTATTTCAGAGCCTCTATTTAATTCTTTCCAACCATTATCTATTCCAAATATCCACGCAAAAAGAATGACTTCTATAAGTGCAATTAACACTAGTGCAAAAGTTCCAGCCCAATAATCCATTTCATCTAAAAAGCCATGTTTTAAGAATAGTACTACAAATTGTATGCAAACAAACAAGCCGATACCCGTTATTGTTACTGCTTTTTTATGTGATATTTGAAATTGTTCTTTCATAAAGGAAATAAGCGGTTGTGCCATTGCTACTGACGAAGTAATTCCCGCAAAAAATAAAAGTAAAAACCAGACTGCCCCGATAATGTTACCATACGGTATTTTTTGGAAGATAACGGCTAATGATACAAAACCAAGATTAAACGAGCCACCATGTGCAATAGCTATTGTGGTAGTAACACCAAAAAATGCAACAGCAATAGGTATAGCTACTGAACCGCCTATCACTACTTCCGCAAATTCATTTAAAGAGGCAGTAGCAACGCCAGAAAGAGCAACGTCATCATTTTCTTTTAGATAACTTGCGTAGGCTTGTAAAGTACCCATTCCAACGCTTAATGTAAAAAATACTTGCCCTGCAGCTGCTAACCACACTTTTGAATCCAGCATTTGGCTAAAGTCTGGGTTCCAAATAAATGCTAACCCATTCCATACATTGTTCTCTGGTATACTTGGGTCTGGCGTACCGATAAAAAATATATATATCATCAAGCCTAAGCCAAACACGAAAATAGCAGGCAAAGCAATCTTAGCTAACTTTTCTATACCTTCACTAATACCCTTGTATAATAGCCAAAAATTTAATACAATTGTGATTATTAAGAAAAAATATGCCATGCCAATGTTATTAAAATGTCCTTGACTGCTCCCTTGATATGAACTTAAAAATGCACTCATATCTTGTATCGTGCCTTCTCCGAAAAATTCTTTTGTCAGCGAAAAGTAAGCAAATCCTAATGTCCAAGATTCTATATAAGTATAATAAATGAAAATTACTGTAGACACGAACAAACCGATAGCACCCAAATATTTAGCAATAGGATGATTCCACAGTGCATCGAACATACCTGGCAAAGAACCATGGTGGAATTTGCCTCCATGTCGCCCTATAGTCCACTCAATCCACATAAGTGGCATTGCTAAGAGTAGGAAAGCAATAAAGTAAGGAATCATAAAGGCACCCCCCCCATTCTCTGCTACTTGTACTGGAAACCTCAATAAATTACCTAAGCCTATTGCATTACCTGCCATTGCTAAAATTAGCCCAAACCGGCTGTTCCACGCCTCTCTCTGTGCCATTTAATCTCCTATATTTATAAATTTAGTTAATCCAAAAAAATAAAATTAAGATTATTTCCTAAATAAAACAAAAAAAATATTAAAAAAAGTAGCTTCAAATTTGAATTAATCACTACTTTTGATTAAGTTAGTTTTTAATTTTGTATGAATATTTAATAATATTATAAGATTCATTTATTTTATTAACAATTCAAAAAATATTATGAGTAATTATAACCCATTTAATTCTACAATTTTTAATAAAATTGTAATGGCTCTTACTGGTCTGATTTTAGTCGGATTTATAATAGGGCACGCTTTGGGTAACCTACAAGTATTCTTAGGTAGAGAGGTGTTTAATACCTATGCTCACTTTCTGCACTCTACTGGAGAACTGTTGTGGGTTGCTCGCATAGTTTTGTTAATTAGTGTTTTACTTCATATTGTTACTTCTATGAAGTTGAAAGCACTTAATAGCGCCGCAAAGCCTAAAAAGTATGCCGTTAGCGGTTACATCAAATCCACTGTATACTCAAGGAGTATGATATACTCTGGCTTGGCTATATTTTTCTTCTTAGTGTATCATTTAATGCATTTTACTATGTTTGTAACTAATCCAGAGTATGCAAATATGGAAGAGGTGTATGGACCTAAGTTAGAAACAGCTGCAATAGTTGATACAAATAATGGACAACAATTAATAGACGCTGGGCAAGGTATTTTCTTAAGGCACGATGCGTACCAGATGGTCATTGATGGCTTTAGTCATCCTATTGTTGTTGTTGTTTATATATTAGCTGTCTTGTTTTTGGCAATGCACTTATCTCATGCAATACAAAGCATGTTCCAGACTTTAGGATTTGCTAGTCCAAAATTTTCGCCAATATCAATTTATACAAGCAAATTGTTAGCATGGGGAATCTTTGTTGCATTTGCTGCTATACCAATTTCAGTATTATTATTCGGATTAGGGAAAGGAGTTGTGGGATTATGAAATTAGATGCAAAAGCACCTACGGGCAATATAAAAGATATGTGGGATAATCACCGACACGATATGAAGTTGGTAAATCCTGCAAATAAAAGAAAATTCAAAGTCTTGATAGTAGGAACTGGTTTAGCGGGCGCTTCGGCTGCTGCTACTATGGCTGAATTAGGATATAAAGTTGAAACATTCACTTATCATGACAGTCCACGCCGTGCCCATAGTATAGCCGCTCAAGGCGGTATAAACGCGGCTAAAAACTACCAAAATGATGGTGATAGTATTTGGCGATTATTCTACGACACTGTAAAAGGTGGCGACTTCCGTTCTAGAGAGCCTAATGTTTATAGGTTGGCTCAAGTTAGTAATAATATAATTGATCAGTGTGCTGCGCAAGGTGTGCCTTTTGCCAGAGAGTATGGAGGAACATTAGACAACCGCTCTTTTGGAGGCGCTCAAGTATCAAGAACGTTTTACGCTAGGGGGCAAACAGGACAACAATTATTACTTGGAGCTTATTCAGCCCTAATGCGACAAGTAGGACTTGGCAATATTGTGATGCACAATAGAAAAGAGATGATGGATGTAGTCATTGTAGACGGTTTAGCTCGCGGTATTGTAGTGCGAGATTTAGTTACAGGCAAAATCGAATCTCATTCAGGTGATGCCGTTATATTAGCCACTGGTGGCTATGGAAATGTGTTTTTCTTAAGCACCAATGCACAGGCTTGTAACGTAACTGCAACGTACCGCGCATATAAAAAAGGTGCGGGGTTTGCTAACCCTTGTTATACACAAATCCACCCTACATGTATACCTGTAAGTGGCGATCATCAATCAAAATTAACATTGATGAGTGAATCATTAAGAAATGATGGAAGAATATGGGTGCCTAAAGCACATGGCGATAAACGTAAGCCGGACCAAATACCTGAAAATGAAAGAGATTATTACTTAGAAAGAAAATATCCAAGTTTTGGTAATTTATCTCCTAGGGATATTTCTTCAAGAGCAGCAAAACAAGTATGCGATGATGGCAGAGGTGTAGGAGCTTCAGGATATGGAGTATATTTGGATTTTGCTGATGCTATTAGTCGCTTAGGTAAGCATACTATCGAAGAAAGGTACGGTAACTTATTTGAAATGTATGAAAGAATTACGGGTGAAGACCCATACTCGACTCCTATGCGTATTTATCCTGCCTCACACTATACTATGGGAGGTTTATGGGTAGATTATAATCTTATGTCTACTATTCCTGGTTTGCATGTTATCGGTGAGGCTAATTTTAGTGACCATGGTGCTAATCGTCTTGGCGCAAGTGCTTTAATGCAGGGCTTAGCTGATGGCTACTTCGTGATTCCTTATACAATAGGTCATTACTTGGCTTCTTATAAGATTGATAAATCGGTAACTACTGAACATACAGAATTTAAGAAAGCAGAGCAAGAAGCTAAAGATAAAATTAACAAGTTGATGGGTATTAAAGGCAAGAAAACACCAACAGAATTCCATAGGGAACTTGGGAAATTAGTTTGGGATAAAGTAGGAATGGGGCGTAATGAAAAAGGCTTAAAGGAAGCAATTGAAAAAATTCCTTCCATTAGAGAAGAATTTTGGCAGAATTTAAATGTGACAGGAGAAGCGGAATCTTTAAATGTTGCTTTAGAAAAAGCTAACAGAGTAGCCGACTTCTTAGAATTTGCCGAAATATTGGCTTGGGATGCTTTAGAAAGAGATGAGTCTTGTGGCGCTCACTTCCGTGAAGAACACCAAACTCCAGATGGAGAAGCGGTTCGTAATGATGAAAAGTTCTCACACGTTGCCGTTTGGGAATATCAAGGAGTAGATAAAAAGCCAATAAGACATAAAGAAGAATTAACTTTTGAGAATATTCACTTAGCTGTGAGGAGTTATAAATAATGAAATTAACTTTAAATATATGGAGACAAAAAAACGCTAACTCACAAGGTGCTTTAGTTAAATATAATGTTGATGATATTTCAGAGGATATGTCATTCTTAGAAATGCTTGATGTATTAAATGAAAGTTTAATTAAAAAAGGGGAAGAACCGATAGCTTTTGAACATGACTGCCGTGAAGGTATTTGCGGTGCTTGTTCTATGACAATAAATGGAGTTCCGCACGGACCTGAAAGGCTGACTACTACTTGCCAATTACATATGCGTAAGTTTAAAGACGGGGAAACAATTTATATTGAACCGTTCAGAGCAAGAGCCTTCCCAGTAATTAGGGATTTAATTGTAGACAGAAGTGCCTTTGATAGAATTCAAATGTCTGGAGGCTTTGTATCAATTAATACTGGTAGCGCTCCCGACGCTAATGCTATACCAGTTTCTAAAGTTAAGGCAGATAAGGCGTTTGATGCTGCTGCTTGTATTGGTTGTGGTGCTTGCGTTGCCGCCTGCCCTAATGGCTCTGCTATGCTGTTTACTGCTGCAAAAGTAAGCCAATATGCTCTATTACCTCAAGGGCAAGCTGAACGCGGACAAAGAGTTGTGAACATGGTCGCTCAAATGGACAAAGAAGGTTTTGGCGCCTGCACAAATCACTATGAATGTGAAGCTGCCTGTCCTAAAGGTATATCTGTTGAATTTATTTCATTTATGAATAGAGAATTTTTTAAAGCCTCTATCTCGGAAAAAATCACAAAATAATGAGATTTTAAGTTTAAAGAGCTAATCAGAATATAGGTATTATTTTGGTTGGCTCTTTGAATTTTTGACACGAAAGCGGAAATACTCAAACTTCTGTATAGAAATTGACAGCTTGACAGGACAGATTTAGATATTAAAATCATTAATTTAGCGATAAATATTTAAGATGAGAATGAAGCAAAAATTAACGATAGAAAACTTAATAAAAGAAGCTCAAATCTTTTGTGTTGAACAATCTAAGTTTCAGCACAAAGAACTGTTTGGAGTAACTGACGACAAAGCCGTTGGGACACTTATTGAACAGAAATTTCAAAAGCACTTAAATGACAAATACGAAGTTACAATTGGTTCTTCTGCAAGCGGTGTTGACCTGCCTTCTG
>DAOMQA010000001.1:111586-362875 GCA_035445085.1 Kapaibacterium sp. (SeqCode) | reverse complement strand
CTATGACTTTTTTTCCACATCTTAATATTGCATTATAGAACGCAACTTGGTATGAAAGGTTGCTAAAGAAACCCTATGAGCTTTTTCTTTGTCTTGGCTATTTAGAAGCTGTGCCAAAATAGTTGGGGCTACTTGCCAAGATACGCCAAACTTATCTTTTAGCCAGCCACAAGGACCTTCCTGCCCACCTTCAGTTAACTTGTTCCAATAATTGTCAATTTCTTCTTGTGTATCACAATTAACGATAACAGATGTTGCTTCACTAAACTTAAAAATTGGACCTCCATTTAAGGCTAAGAAATTCATTCCGTTGAGTGCAAATTCTATTGTCATAATACTACCTGCTGTTTTTTGATGGTATTCAAAACCTTCGCTTCCATACCGCAATATATTGCCAATTGAGGAGTTTGGAAAGATGCTTGTATAAAAGTCTACTGCTTCTTCAGCTTGGTCTTCAAACCATAAACATATACTTAAATTGGATGTATTCATATCTGCTCTTAAAATTTATAAAACTAATTTAGAAAATTATTAATATGTTCTATAAAATCTGTAAAATCTTTGTGGTTATCGCCTAATGTTGTAATTTCTCCCATATATTCTCCATGACCGCCAGGCAATATTTGCAAACTACACTTTGGTATTATTCGAGACACATTAGCTATACTTTCATTTGTCGATACATCGTTGCTTGCATTTATTAAAAGTACATTACAGCTAATACTAGCCAACTGTTCATCAGGAACGTCTTTAAAATTTAGCATACGATTAGCACATTTCTGATACATATTGAGTAGTTTATCATCATTGGAGTTTAATTCACGGTATGCGTCTTTATATTGCTGGGGCATTTGTTCAAATGTGCCGTTCTCCATAAATTCCCAAAATCCATCAAAGGCATCATTTCTTTTAAGTAAAATTGAGGCTGCGATAACTTTATTGCAGATATGCTGATGATTAATTGCTAATTGGATTGCAGTGTTGCCTCCATTACTAAAGCCAAATATATCTGCTATTGGTATTTGTAGTAGTTTCAAAAGTTCGGCTACATCCTTAGCGTCTTGCTCGAATGAAAGCTCTGCATCTCTATCTTCTGTTCTACCGTGTGCTTGCAATTCAATACAAATCAGCTTTCTAGTTTGTGAGAGCAATGGGATAATTCTTCCAAAGCTAGTTTGAATAGTAGAAGCTCCGCCGTGTAGCAATACTAAAGGTTTACCTTCACCATGTATTTCGTAATACATATTAATTTCATTAACTAAGTTATAGCTTTTAATCGTTTTTAAATGACTCATATTTACATATTCGTATAAAAATTAACAAGGTTTATTTTATATTGTTACGATACAAAATAAACCTTGTTTCAAACTAATAAAATACTTTTATATGATGAAGCAAATATTAAATAAGGTCGTTTAATGAAATACTATTTATCTACTATTGCCACAGTAAGCCTACTTATACAAGTTATTTTTCCTGCTTCATTATATAATTTAATATCCCAAATATGGGTCTTTTTGCCCAAATGTATAGGAATACCTACTGCTTTGACTAAACCAGAAGTTACTGGTCTTATGTGATTAGCATTTACTTCTAATCCTACGGCTAAGTACTTGTCTGGATCAATGATTAAACTGCTCGCATAGCTACCGACCGTTTCTGCCAAAACAACCGAAGCACCACCATGCATTATACTCCAAGGTTGCCTTGTTTTATTGCTATAAGGCATTGTAGCGGTTAGGCTATCATCGGTCCATTCTGTAAATTTTATACCTAAAAAAGTACCAATATATTCGGGTGCGCTGTTCATCTCATCTAAGTTTATAGGTGTTCGCCAAATCATTCCTATCTCCAATATTTCTTTAAAAATTCATAATAATAAAATGTAAATGTAATATAATATTACGATTAAAGCAAGCGACTGCTTTAATCGCTGTTTCTATGTTTATTATCTTTTAAAATAAGCCTCAAAGCCGTATTTTTTGAAAAATACGCCCAAGCCCAATTGATAAAAATAATCAACTTATTCCGAACGCTCAAAATTAGCATAAGGTGTAAAAACATCCATATTGACCAAGCAAATATTCCTTTGAATTTAACAAATGGTAAGTCTACAACTGCTTTATTCCTACCAATAGTTGCCATTGAACCCAAATCAACGTATTCATATTCTACTTGGTCTTTGCCGTGTAGTTTCCTTTTTAGGTTATTCGCTAATGTTTTAGCTTGATTTATAGCAACGTTTGCTAATTGTGGATGACCATTGGGGTATTTATTTGTTTGCATATATGCAATATCGCCAATTGCATATATATTCTGAAGACCTATTATTTTATTATGCCTATCAACCTGTAAGCGGTGCCCTCCAACATAATGAGTATCTGGAATACCTTGAATAGTATTTGCCGTTACTCCTGCAGCCCAGATTAAGTTATCTGTTTGTAAAGTTGTCCCATCGCTTAATTGCAAGATATTACCATCATAATTAGTTACAAATAACTCGGTTCGTATCTCGATACCCATCTTTTCTAAGTATTTACGCGAAGTACTTTTAGCTAAGCTACTCATATTATTTAAAGTGTTTTTACTACCTTCTACCAGAATAATTTTAAATTTTGAGAAGTCAATTCGTGGGTAATCCTTAGGTAAGATATTACGCTTAATTTCAGCAAAGGCGCCTGCTAATTCTACACCCGTTGGTCCTGCACCTACAATAACTAAATTTAATAATGCTTCTTTGTCATCTTTATTTGCAGAAATGATATTTTCAAAAGTTTGTAGAATGTGATTACGTATTGTGATTGCATCGTAAGTCGTTTTGAGGGTAAGAGCATATTTTTCAATACTTGAGTTACCAAAAAAGTTGGTTTTACACCCTAACGCTAATACTAAATAGTCATAATGAAATTCGCCTATTGTAGTTATAATTGTGTTATGCTCTGGAACGATTTCTAAAGTCTCTGCCAAGCGTATTTGTACGTTTCTCTTTTTTCGTAAAATATGTCTAAATGGAAAAGAGATACTAGACGGTTCTAATTGTGAAGTAGCTACCTGATAAAATAATGGTTGAAATTGATGGTGATTTACTTTGTCTATCAAAATAATATTAAAAAGATTCTCATCTAATTCTCTCACAAAATTAAGACCTGCAAATCCCCCACCAACAACTATTATAGTTTGTTTTGAATTCATTTTATTGCCTCATTATTATCTTTTGAGAACTATGTCAGAATTAACTGAGCTCATCATTACTGACGTTCGGTATATACAAGTATTTTCATTTTTAGATATGCCTAAGTAGGTTGCTATTTTTTTACACTTTTTTAAAATTAAATTTCGTCTACATCAATCTCACTTTTGGCAATAGTATGGTAACTATAGATAATTATTTAGAAAAACATTATATACATAGAAGTAATTGGTTAAGGGCAGCAGTCTTAGGAGCTAATGATGGTATCATTTCTATTTCGAGTCTAGCAATCGGTATAACTGCCGCAAGTCTCAGTAGAGAGGCAGTTATTTTAGCCACTCTTGCAGGGCTTGTAGCAGGTGCCTTATCTATGGCAGCAGGCGAATACGTGTCGGTAAGTTCGCAAACAGATATTGAGAATGCTGATATTGAAAGAGAAGCAAGAGAATTAGAAGATATGCCTGACCTAGAGCTAAAGTTATTAGCACAAATATATGAAAGAAGAGGGCTATCAAGTAAAACTGCGATGCAAGTAGCTATTGAACTAACAGAAAAAGACGCTTTAGCTGCGCACGTACGCGATGAGTTAGGAATAAATGAAATAAGCCAAGCAAATCCAATTCAAGCAGGCTTAGCTTCAGGAGCGGCTTTTACAGCAGGAGGGATTTTACCATTATTAGTAGTATTAATAGCTCCATTAAATAATATGGAATACTATTTATATGGACTTACGATTGTGTTTTTGATTATCTTAGGTATAATATCAGCTAAGGCTGGCGGCGCTAAAGTTAGAAACGCTATATTGAGGATTGCTATTTGGGGAACAATAGCAATGGGGTTATCTGCATTAGTCGGGTACTTGTTTGGTGTTAACATCCATTGAGGTGTAGAAAGATGCTGTTTTTGTGAAAAATTACAAATAAAAGAGATTAACTATTAAATTAGCTAATCTCTTTTATTTAATTAAGAAAGTATAGATATATATTATAGAGCATATTGTATAACTACAAAGCCACCAATCAATAAAATAGTAAATGCTAAAGCAAGTATATTAAAATACTTATCAATAAAACTCTTAATACTTGGACCAAATTTCCAAATTAAAAAGGCTACTAAAAAGAAACGTCCCGCTCTACTGATAATAGAAGCAATAACAAACATAAAGAAATTTACACTAAATACACCAGCTGTAACTGTAAACACCTTATAAGGTATAGGAGTGAAACCAGCCGTAAATATTACCCAAAAATTCCATTTTTCAAACATTTCTTTAATGCTGTAATATAGTTCGTGAGTAAAGCCAGGTATATTATTAAAGAAGAAGTTAGCAAAGCTAGTAAATTCACCAGAAGAAGTAAGCCAACTATAATGCCCCATTGCATAGCCTATCATTGCACCCGATACTGAACCAAGAGTACAAATAGCAGCGAATTTCATAGCTTTTTTTGCATTCCCTAAAGATAAAGCTATTAGGAGCACATCGGGAGGCACAGGAAAGAAGATAGACTCTATAAAGGCAAGTAAAAATAAAGCACTCTTACTATACGGGCTTTTTTCCCAATCTAACACCCAATCATAAATCTTTTTTATCCAATTCATACTTTTTATGAAAATTAATAAATGAAATAGCAAAGGTAACTATTTTAAAAGTCATTTATTTTAAAAATTATACTTGTTTCTTTTGAGAGAATATACATATGCAAGCACTTCGGCAACTGCCTTGAATAAATTTTCTGGTATTTCTTGGTCTACTTCAACTATTTTGTATAATTCACGTGCTAAAGGTGGGTTTTCGACTATAGGAATATCATGTTCATAGCCAATCATTTTAATTTTCTGTGCTAAAAAATCTACACCTTTTGCTACTACAATAGGAGCGCTATTCACACCAGATTTATAAGAAAGTGCTACCGCAAAGTGCGTTGGATTAGTAACTATTACATCTGCTGTCTGTACATTTTTGAGCATCAATTTTCTAATTCTATTCCTCATTTGAGAACGCAATCTACTTTTAATATGCGGATCGCCTTCAGATTGCTTATTCTCGTCTTTTATTTCTTTTTTGGTCATTTTCATATTATCTTTAAATTGCCATCTCTGATAATAAAAATCAGCTAAAGCTATGGCAATATAAACTATACCTACTTTCCAAAGCATTTCGAAAGCGATATCGGTCATAAATCTACCAACTTCAAAAAAGGGACGTTCCATTAACGATAGCAGCATTACATCTTTGTCGTAAAGCACAGACCAAACAACTAAGCCTAAAATTATAACCTTCAATAGATTTTTTGCTAATTCAAATAAAGAATTTTTAGATAGGAATAGCCTTTTCATTCCACTAAATGGATTAAAAATTTGCTTAAAATTCAATCCTTCAGTAAACTTCTTATTTGCTATCCTAAAGCCTACTTGAGATACCTCGCCCAAAAATGCAATTACTGTAATTATGCCAATTATTGGCAGGATTAATACAGCCATTGTTGTCATTAATTTACCAAAAAGGAATTGAATATTTGCTTCCGTTATCGAAATGCTTGCTGAATTACGCAAAACTTCCTTCATAAAATCTTGAAAATTAGACATAAACGGCTTCCCAAACATAAAGAGCGTCATACCACCTAATAATAATATGCCAGCAGTAGTTACATCGACACTTTTTGATACTTGTCCTTTATCGCGTGCATCGGTCAGCCGTTTGGGGGTTGCTTGCTCGGTTTTTTCTTGTCCGTCTTGATTTTCTGCCATCTTTATACCCTCGGAGGATACAAGGTCATTATCATTTGCATGCTTTGCTCTTGCATGCTACCTAATGCCCATTTAATTACGTATACCAATAAAGGTACACTTACAAAAAGCATAAGTAACCCTACAGCTACTTTTAATTGAAAGCTGACAATAAAAATATTGGTCTGCGGTGCCACTCTTGCCAACAGTGCTAAAGCTAAGTTTGTGCTAAATAGTGCTATTAAAACGGGTGCCGCTATCTTGATGGCTAATATAAACACTGTAGTAATATATTTAATCAAAAGTAAATAAGTAGGTTCCGAAAAGGCAAAGGTAGTTAGGGGTACAGCTCGAATACTAGCGTAAACAACTTCTATTAGCTGATGATGACCATTGATAATAAGAAACATCATTAGCGCTATTAAGTCTTTTAATTCACCTATCAAAGTTGGGTTATTGGAAGCAGGATCGAAGACAGATGCTGCCTGAAAGCCCATTTCAAAATCTATAAGTCCACCTGCCATGCGGGCAGAGTGGAACACCATGTTGGCTGAAAAGCCTATGATAGCTCCAACAGTAAATTCTTTAAATACATAAAAGACTAAAGACCATAAATGAAAATCAAATGTAGGCTGAGATTGCCAATAAGCATCGGTCATAGAGACAGCTATTAAAGCAGCTAAAAATACTTTTATTTGAGGCATAATAGCTATACTTTTAAAAAAAGGTGCTGTAAGAAACATTCCGCTGATACGTACAAAAATTAAAATACCAATCATAAACTTGGTATATAGTATACTTATAGTGCCTGCATCAGGGTTCATTACATACCAGCAATAATATTAAATATCTCTATCGTAAAGGTTTTCATTGCTCCTATCATATAGGGTAGCATTAGCACAATAACAATAAATACAGCTATTAACTTAGGAACAAATGTTAATGTTTGTTCGGAAATTGATGTAGCAGCCTGAAATATTGAAATTATTAAACCAATTACTAAAGATACTAAAAGTAAAGGTCCAACAATTATCATAATATAATAAAAAGCATCTCTTACTATTTGAACTACAAATTCTTCAGTCATATTTACCTCTAATTTAATATACTTTTAATCAATGAGTCTATTACCAAATACCAACCGTCAACTAATATAAAAAGCAAGACCTTGATAGGTAATGATATTAATTGAGGTGGCAATAAAAACATACCTAAGGACATAAGAGTAGAGGCTATTATCATATCCAATACCAAAAAAGGGATAAATATCATGAAACCTATCTGAAAAGCTACTCTTAATTCGCTGATTGAGTATGCAGGAATTAATTCAAAAATCGTTATATCATCAATTGTATTTGGCTTTGGCTTGCCACTAATTTTTACAAACAAAGCTAAATCTTCTTCGCGTGTACTTTTAAGCATAAAGCGCTTAAAAGGGGCGATTATACTGTCTACTGCTTGCTCTTGGGTGATTTGCTCTTTAATATATGGTTGAATCCCTTTTTCATTTGCTTCGTTGAGCACTGGTTGCATAACAAAAAACGTAAGAAATAAAGCCAAAGAAGTTAAAAGCATATTAGGAGGCTGTGTAGTTGTTCCTAACGCCTGCCTTAAGAAGTGAAAGACTATTATTATCCTTGTAAAACTTGTCATCATCACTAATATTGATGGCGCAAGTGTCAGAATAGTCATTACAGCGAGAATTTGTAAAGTCAATACTAAGTCGTTCCCACCTTGTGGGTTCATATTTACACTGATTTGGGGAATATTTAGTCCACTGCTTGTACCTTGCGAAAAGGTAACGGAGTAAGCGCCCAAAACCATAATAATAATTACTAAGATTTTATATAATCTATTCAATTTACACAATCCAATTTCAATCCAAAAGTAAAATTACAAGTTATATGCCAAGCAAGAATAATAATGCTTTTATTACTATATCTCTTTTATATATATATGTTTAGAATCTTTTTGTTCTGTTGTAAGTATAATGGCTTGCTGGCTAATAATATTCTATTAGAATGAATTGAATATTTATAACCAAAATAATCATTGGGGGATCAGATTCAACCCAAATTATGCGTTAGAGATTTTGAAAGGGAAATCAAAGTTATAAGTTATATCAATTTTTTTTATACTACTATTCATTGGAAATTAATCCCTATTGAATAATTTGATATAAATAAAAAAGAGCTTGCTACAAAATTATGTAACAAACTCTTGATGATTTAATTTGTTTAAAATTATCTAACTATACTAAACCTTAGTGTCTTTGTAGTACTTTGGCGTTGCAATTTTATAAAATATGTACCAGATACTAAGCCAAATTGATTAACATCTAAACGGTAATTATTTAATAATTCTGTATCAATAACAGCAACTATATTACCAAGTATGTCGATAATTGTAATCTTATCAAAACCTTCGTTACTTGATATTTCCATTATATCGTTGGCTGGATTAGGGAATATTTTAATTTCATCTGTATAATCACTTATTCCAGATATTGTGCCAGATTTAAGTACCGTTACATTACACCTTGTTGAGTTAGTAGCTCCACATCTATTTGATAGTTTGGCCTGCCATACGCCATTATAAGTGTCGTTGGCGTTGCTTACTAATAGTTTGGTAGCTCCACTTAAAGATGGGTAATGCTCGTCATTTTTATACCATTCAATATTGTCATAGTTGTCCGATGCTACTTCTAAAAGTAATGGTTCATCTTCTTCTATACTTAAGTTCTGAGGTAAATTCTTGCTAAGTACTGGAAAATGCTGCACATTGAAAGTATAAATAATTTTACCTAATTCGCTGCCATCTTCTTTGTTTGAATATATTAAAATAAGCTTGTCAGGGAACACACCACTATTGATTTCGATAACCTTTGCTTGACCTTCGCCTTTTGTCTCATAAGCTATATTATCTGGAACGGTAGAAATTTCTATATTGGTATTGTCGGCGTTGCCAAAATAAGATTTATCTATAGATATAGTGGCTACTGCATTCTGGCATACTTCACTAGCTATTTCAATAGTTTGCGAGTCTGGTAATTTTTCAATTGTGAAATTATCAGATACGATTGTTGTGCCACATATACCAGTAACTTCTACACGGTAATTTGCTCCAAAATCATCTTCTTGTAAATTAACTAAACTAAGTAAATCAGTTGTAGAGCCTTCAACTCTGCTGCCATCAACTAATTGTATATCATTTTTAAACCACTTTACATCAACATAATTGTCGCTTGGTAAGCCATTAATATGTACTTTAAAGCTGAAATTTACTTTCCCGCCTAACTTGGCTGATGTTGTCGTAGGTTGTCTTAAGAAATCGGAACTTGTTACAACATAAACAGGTATTTTATCCGAATATACAGTGTCCCAGCCTGGGTAGTTTGTTACTCTACATTGAAAATCACCAGAATTTAAGAAGTCTACATTTTTATTTGTTAAGAGCGGTTTGTCTGCTCCTGGTATTAATATCCCATCCTTGAACCATTGGTATTGCATTACTTGACCTTCGGTTTCTACAAGTATAAGCATTTCTTGGTCTTTGCATAACAATTCTGTCGCAGAAATATGCGAAATAACGGGCTTGATAGGTGTTGTATTTATCACCCATATCGCAGAACTTGCCGATGGTTCTTCGTATTCCGAATTAGAAGTTACTCTCCAATAGTATTTTTTATTGAAGTCTAATTGTATTGGTAACGTTATATAATTATTCTTAATGCCTGTTTCATAATATACATTGGTAGTAAAACTAATATCTGATGATAGCTCAAAAGTATAGTTATCAGCATTTATTCCCTTTTGCCATTCAAAATATGGTGCATTGCCAACTGCCGCAATATTATTTGCTGGAGTAACTAAGGTTGGTGCATAAGGAGGGAAATTTAATCTAAATTTAATTGTTTTATCCAAAGTACCTACATTGGATAAATTTAATCCTCCTAAGCTGCCGTCTGATAAGAAAGGCTTAGGATTTGTAGAATAATTATTCATTTTAGTTCTGCCATACTCTGCCGCAAAAGGTGCTTGGGATATATTGCCCCATGAGGAAGGGGTGCCATCATAACGGTATACATAAATGCCATCTGGAGGCCCATCGCTATTACCGTCCACTTTTGTATTAATTCTCCAGACTAATAGCCCATCGCTTGGTAAAGATTTATCATATTTGCCATCATCTTTTCTATATTCTAATATATAAAATTCATCGGGATTATTCCTTGAATTAACTCTTATTACACTACCATATTTATTTGAGGATGGATTAAGTTCATACCAACCAGATCTATCAATTACTGGTATACCATCTATCCAATTGCCATATTTGTATTTAACATACATACTTGGGTGCTGTGGTGGATTTAAATTACTTGCCATTACGTCCCAATAGCCTACTGGTTCGCCTGCTACACTATATCTGTATAGGTCGGGAGCTCCCAAAGTATGAAACATTTCGTGGCTTAAGACACTTGGATCAAACCAATTAGCCATTAAAAAGTTAAAATCCCAAACCCTAGCTCCATTTATAGTTTCATTATATTGAAATAAAGCCCACATATGAGGCCAAATTAAATCCGCCCAACCTTCTGGCGACCCTGTTACAATAAAGGCAACATTATCTACAAGCCCATTCTTATCCAAATCTACATCTAAATTTGCGGGAATTTGATTTTTAACATAATTAAGAGCATTTTTGATTAATAGCATTTCGCGATCAGTGCGTTCGGCGTCATTTTTGTACCCATCAGGGGCGCTTGTAGCATTGTATTTTTTATAGTATGATCTTGGATATGTATCTTGATAAGATAAAATTATATTATTATTAGGTATAGGGTAAAAAGAAGTATGAATTTGTATTTGATTATATGAAATTGTCCAAAAGTAATCATACACAGAAGTCTGCCCTTTAGCGTTATATGGGGTGTCAAAGTAAGTAGTCGATTGCGTAAAGCCACTTTCGTCGGCAAATCTGATAAAAATTGCAATATTATTTAGAACACCCTTATTTTTAGATGAGAGTAAGCCATCTTTATTTTTCTGGGTTATATTTGGCTTTGAAGGAGTTGAAAATTTATTCCTAAAACTCAATAATTTCTCTGGAGAATATATCAAACCAGATTTTAACCCATTTGCAGCTGGGTTATCTTTGCCGGGGATATAACTCGTCGCCACAAAATTATCATTAAGCAAATCAGCATAAACGTACCATCCTTGCTCATTTTGAATGATTGTATAATTATTAGCATCATGCAAGCGATTGAAGTATTCATCACCAGTAGCATAGCAATTCAAAATTGTACCGTCCGGTTGATTTACAGTTTGTGGTACTTTTGATAAATACGCACTAAACGAAATATTAACGGTGATAATTACTATTAATAGATAATATAGTAATAATTTCATGTTTTGTTCCTATATAAACATTATAAACAATTTACAAAATTAGTGAAATTATCAAAATATTAAAATTAATATTTATTAAGTATTTTTTGCTATGCTGAATGCAGCAAAGAATCGAAATAAACAGTAATAATATTTAGAGCTTTTTATTTTTTCACTACTTAAAATTATCTACTAATAATTATGTTTATATCTTGATGAATTTAATTATGCCATTATTATTTTGACTTTTGTATCTAACAAAATAGAATCCTGAGCTTAAATACCTTATATCTAAATTAATTAAACTTTTATCGGAGGAGATTTCTAATATTTGCTCCCCTAAAGTGTTGTAAATACCAATATCTATATTGTTAAATGGATTTATAATGTGTAGGTCGCCTACGGCAGGGTTAGGGAAAACGCTAACTCCTGTTGGGGTATAATTATCAATAATCGATGTTAATGGTTTATCTCCTATTACTTTATAAATATTGCCATCTACATCACTAACCCAATAATCCCCATTTCTATCATCATACTCTACTCCGCGCGCATTTATAGTTTTATTTTGCAATAGGGGGACGTTACCTTTTACAGAGTTATTTTGTATATCTAATATCTCTATCGACGCATTCTGGATGGAGCCATCTGAGAATACTGTGTAAACTTGATGTAAAAGTCCATTGTGATATGTCATAGAACGCGGACCGTATTCAATTTTGGGCATAGGACTATTAATTATTACATAATCGTTTATATTATTTGGCTGAAATTTATATATTTGCTGATTCCCGTCTCTCTCTGAAGCGTACAAATAGCCATCATATAAGGCTATACCTACTGGATAGGATTTTGCGGGTGAGCTAATCTCTTGTACTAAATTACCACTCGTATCGCAAACTATAATTGTAGCACCGTTGCCTTCAGTATCATTTAATCTATTTATGTATATTAAATCATTTAATCTGTCATAGCTTATATCGGTGAAATTCTTTTCGCCTTCAATGTTTATATCTTTTATGAATTCAAAATTATCTGCATTTAATAAAGTTAATTTGTTGCTATTAAAATCACATACCCAAATGTCACCCTTGCCGTTATATGCAATGCCATAGGGCATAATATCTAAAGAAGTGCTGCCCACTGCTACTCCTTTTTGGGGCTTTGAAATTGTAAAGGTATTCGATATTATTTCTATATTGGGAGATACTACTTTGATTCTTGCTTGGTCGGAGCTTGCAAATGGAACCTTCCACTTTAGCGAATTAGAAATAATGTCTTTTGCTATTAAATTCCAAGAGATACCATCGTTGAGACTATAATACAAATCAACTTTATTATTAAAGCCAGTCCACGATAAAGTAAAGTTAGAGCTTGTATAAGTTATTTCACCACCTGCAGGAGAGCTTATTTGTGCTTGTATCGTTGGGGTAGTAGGTACTACTATTTCCCAAATAGACCTTCCATAAGTGGCTGCACGTAGAACTATGCCAGGCGAAACAATCATATTTTTATGAAAAACTAGATCTAAAATAGGGCTTCGTGGTAAGCTATTTCCGAATGGGAACCAGTCTTCGCCTTGATTGTAGGAAACAAATACACCTATATCTGTTCCAATAAGAATTATATTTTCTTCTATTGGGTTGATAACAATACAATTGATGTTGGTGTTGGGTAATTTAGTGCTAATATCTATCCAATTGCGTCCACTATCTAATGATTTAAAAAGATTTGAATGGTTGTAACCACCAAACGACACGTAAACTAACCCTGCCATTTTACTACTAGTCTTAATATCAGTAATGTATCTGTTAGGAAATTTAGATGAGCTAATATCAGACCATGTCGAACCAAAGTTGGAAGTAAAAATTAAGTCCCCCTTACTACTTCCCGCATAAATAATATTACTTTTTACTCCTGACACTGCAATAGCCGAAAATTGCTGTTTAAACCTTTCCGTTAAAGGGAACCATGTATTCCCATAATCTAATGAAGAGTATAAAGCATGCATGCCTAAATAGATAGCATTAGATTTCTCATCTAAAATAAAAGGTGAGTGCCACAAACCAGAATCTTGCTTAGGTAACCTATTATCTAAAAATGTAAGTTCTCCAGACTTATTAAATCTAAAGGGCACTCCATAATAAATCTCTCCAAAAATAATATCTGAGTTAGTAGGGTGAACAAATATATCAAAGCCATCGCCCCCAGCTATCATCTTACCTTCTTTACTTGATTCAATCAACTGACTTCCATTATCTTGTGTACCTCCATAATTTGTATTATTGGCATTAAAATCTATAGCCATAGCATAAAATTGAGTTATTTGAAGATTATTATTAATATTGGTCCAATTTGCTCCTTGGTCTGAACTGAAATATATACCACCATCGTTAGCTAATAATATATCATTTGGATTGCTTGGGCTAAATAAAATGCTTTGTTGGTCAGCATGTATTGATGCACTATTAGCAACGGGATCCCAAGTTTTGCCGGCATCTTCTGTTATCCACAAATTTATTCCTCCAGCTATTATTAAATCACTATCATACGGGCTTATTTCAATAACATTATCATAGAATCCTTGCCCACGGAAGAAATTATAAGTGCCATCTAAGGATAGTGTCCAAGTTAGACCTTTATTCGTAGATTTATAAATTATGCCTCTACTATCTTCCCGTTCAAACAAAGTATATACAATATTAAAGTCTTGCTTAGAAGATTGTACCGATACTCTGCCTGCAACATTATGATTAAAGTTATTTCTGATTTGCCAAGAGTTTCCTCTATCACTCGAATAATAAATGCCCTTTGTATTTACGCCGATAATTATTTCGTTTTGATTGATAGGGTTGATAGTTACATCGCTTATGTCGCCCTCAAACTTTCGTTCCCACGTTTCTCCTTTATCTTCAGAAATATATAAACCGCCTGCTCGCATTGAAGCACCAGCAATAATGAAGTTTGAATTTAAAGGATGAATGAAGATTTTTGAAAAAGCGCCAACTTCAGACAAAGCTAAATACTCCCAACTGTTGCCTCCATTATTTGTTTTGTATAATCCAGAGCCAAGATACGGATTACCTCCGCCAATTATCATTTCGCCCGTGCCTGCTAATAAAAATTCTGGATTCTTGCTATCTATAGCTAATGCACCCATACTAATAGCATTTTCAAAGTCAAAAGTTGGTTCCCAATTAATGCCCCTATCGGTAGTTTTCCAAATACCGCCAGAGGCAGCTCCAATGTAAATTGTATTTTTATCCGTCGGATGCCAAGCAATGGCTCGTATTCTCCCGCCAGTCTTGGTTGGTCCTATTGGGTACCATTCGGGTTGTAGAGAATGAAATAATTCAGAATCCTTATAGTGCTTTTTAATGAATCGATTAGATTGTTCAATAGATTTAATTCTTGCTTCCTTTATATCAACACTGTCAGATTCCCTTATTGCATTGAAATTAATAATACGTTTTAAGGGCTTAGGCGTATCATCTTCCAGTCTAGCTCTTTGTGAATACGCAGTGCTAAATAGAAGGAAAATTATTAAATATATAATATTTTTCTTCATAATATTTATTGCCATTAAATAATTAGTGCTATTTTATGACAAAATAGCCTTAATTTTGTTGCTTTATAATTTACCAATTCAGAAATTAGTGAAAACGTCAAGATATTATATGCTGTCGGCTCTTAGTGGCGTGTTATTGGGATTATCGTTTCCGCCATTACCTTTTTATTTATTTGCTTTTATTGCTTTAATACCAATATTGTTTGTTTTTCTCCAAGATGATATAAAGTATAAGTATGTACATATATATATAGCCTTCTTTTTATATCATTGCATATCCAATTGGTGGATAGGCAGCTGGCAAGCCGATACAGACCCTTATCTTACGGCTTCTGCTATTGCTTTAGCAATTATACACCCTTTTTATTTCTTTTTGCCGTTTGTAGCTTTCAAACATACATTAAAACGAACAAATATAGATACTGCTCTTAATTTCTTTCCATTATATTGGGTTATATTTGAATGGATTCATAGCTTAGGCGAAGCATCGTACCCTTGGCTTACCTTAGGAAATACTCAAATTGAGAATTTATATTGGATACAAATTGTAGATATTACAGGTGTTTGGGGGGCGTCATTCCTAATTGTTTTATTTAATATTCTTGTTCTCAAATCTATAAGGCTATATGTTCATAATGGAGCTAGTAAATTTTTAAAGAAAAATCAATCTAATTATATTATTATGGCAATGATTATAATACTACCGGTAAATTATTCAATTTTTGAAATTGATTATTGGAAAAATGAAATTAAAAACACTCCTAAAGAAGATTTTATAAATATTGGTGTTGTACAACCAGCTATTAACCCATGGCGCAAATGGGATACCTCGCCTCAAGAACAAATTTTAAAACAATTAAGAATGCAAGATTCCCTTTTACAAACTACCAAAAATATTGATATGATGTTATGGAGCGAAACCTCCATCCCTATAAAAATTAATTATGAAGATACCTATGATTATGCTTACTTGCAACAGTGGGTAGATAGCAACAAGGTGTCAATTTTAAGTGGATTTGCTGAAGTAGAATTTTATGAGAAAGGCGAGAAAGCACCCAAAACAGCAAGGTTTATTGGAAATGATAGCACAATTAGATACGAAGCATATAATGCCGCTCTTATAGTAAACCCAAATTCAAAAGATAATACAAGATATCGGAAAATGAAACTAACACCTTTTGCTGAAAGGCTACCCTATGCAGAAGAGCTTTTATTTATGCGTAGTTGGTTTGAATGGGGGGTAGGAATTTCGGCATGGGGGATTGGTATAGAACAATCACTATTGAAGTTGAATAATAACAAAAAAAAGGCAAATATAGGCTCAATTATATGCATAGAGTCCATTTACCCAGAGTTTGTTTCTAACTTTGCAAAATTAGGCGCCGAAGTCTTTGTTGTAATTACTAACGATGCTTGGTATGATTATACTCCCGGACCAAGACAACATTATTTGATTGCTACTATGCGTGCCATCGAAAATAGGAGGTATGTTGCAAGATGTGCAAATACAGGGATTTCTGGGGTGATTTCTGCTTGGGGTGTATCTCTTGACGAAATTCCACATTACCAAAGTAGTGCTAAAGTATTTCCATTGCCTAAAATAAATAAATTAACATTTTATACAAAATATGGAGCATGGTTGCCACAATTATGTATTATTGTGATTGCTATTTTCTTTATTTATAATGTTGTTAGCTCAAAGAAGTCGCCTGTAAAGAGTATATAATCGGATAAAAAAGACCGATTTTTTAGCTATGAATAAATATTAATTTTAGTAATATAGCTAAATTTATTATTAATTTGAAAAATATGATTATTTTAGTCTTATAAATTTTCATATTAGATTACATTTGTTTACTTTTGCAATATGTATAAGTTAAATTTTACATAAAAGTATGGAAACAATTTTGTCTATTAAAAAGAATATTGAATTTAAGATTTTAAAAATTAATTCTGACGATTCTATAAAACAAAAACTCTTTAATATGGGCGTTCACCCTAACGATAAATATATTAAAACAATGGGTAAAGGTCCAGTTGTAATTAAAAACATATCACACAACTCAACACAAATAGCACTTGGTAGCGATTTAGCATCACTCATAGCAATTGAGATAGTATAATGGGTGCTGAAAGAATTAAAACAATATGCTTAGTAGGTCAACCTAATGCTGGTAAAAGCACATTGTTTAATGTGTTATCTGATATAAAATCAAGTACATCGAACTTTGCCGGAACCTCGGTGAAGGTTATGGAAAGCAAAATAAATATTTATGGTGAGACGATTAGATTAATTGACCTGCCCGGTACTTATTCCTTAAATTACACCGATATAGCCGAAAAAGTTACTTTTGATTACCTACTCAAAGAAAAGGTAGATTTAGTCATTAATGTTGTTGATGCTTCAATATTATCACGTAGTTTGGAGCTAACGCAAGAAATAATTGAAATGGGCATTCCTATGGTTGTTGCTTTAAATATGACCGATGAAGCCGAATCTATTGGTCTTGAAATTAACAATGGTAAGTTAGAAGAATTGCTAAACGTTAAAGTAGTGCCTACTACTGCAATTTTTGGGAAGGGAGTTAGAAACTTAATTGAAGTAGCATATTATGAAATGCAAAAAACTGATTTAAAATCTAATACATTCAAGTTTACTGCTCATATCGAAGATGTCATAAATGTAATCGAAAATGATATAACGGCAAAAGGATATTTCCCTAATATTAATCCACGTTTTATAGCTATTAAATGCATAGAAAACCCAAGTATTATTCAGAAGACTAATTCTAATCTTGATACTGATGTCTATGATGATTTACGGAAGAAAATAGAGGCTGAACACCATAAACAATGCTTTGAAACTATATCATACGAACGGCATCATATTTCAATGTCCTTATCAGAAAAGATTGCCAAACAGACAAAAAAGGAAAGAGGACCTTTCTCAAGGAAGTTAGATAATTACTTGTTAGATCCTATCTTTGGATATGTGGCTCTAATTCTATTTTTTGCTGTAATGTTTTTTGTGATTTTTTATGTAGGTTCTACTATTACGGGGATATTAGACCCATTAGCAGCAGATGTAATAGCGTCATATCAATCCTTGCGTGGTGTAAATATGTTGCTATTTTTGACGGTAGATGGGCTTTTCCAAGGGATAGTTGGTGCTGTTGGTATCGTGATGCCTTATTTTGTCCCATTAATACTAATGATGTCCTTTTTTGAAGAAACGGGCTATATAGCAAGGGTGGCATTTTTAGTTGATGGTGTATTTAATAAAATTGGCTTAAATGGTAAATCGGTGGCAGCCTTTATAATGGGTATAGGTTGTAATATTCCCGCCATTTATGCTACACGGATATTAGAGTCTCATAGAGATAGGGTCATTTCGGCAATTTTAATTCCTTTCGTGCCTTGTAGTGCTAGGGTGTCGGTAATTTTTGCTCTTACCGCAGCCTTTGCTGGTCCTTTGTGGGCAGTGATCGTGTTCTTATTTGTAATATTAGTAATCGCTATCAACGGTAAAGTATTAGCGAGGTTTTTAAAGAAACCAACAAGCATGGTATTAGAAATTCCAGAACTAAGGCGTCCGTCAATTAAAGTGTCGTTAGGTAAAACATATTTTAAATTAATGGATTTTATGCGTGAAGCAGCGCCCTATTTAATTATAGGGAGTATTGTTCTGGCATATATAGAATATTTGAATGTAGCTAAATATTTAGATTATGTGTTTTATCCTGTTGTGCATACTTTGTTAGATTTACCATCGCAATTAGGCTCTACTCTGATTTTTGGTTTTCTTCGTAAAGAATTAATTTTGGTGATGGCAAGCCAAGCTATGGGAGTAGCAACTATAGCTGACTTACCTCTAACGACTAACCAGATAATCGTATTTATTATTTTTGTTACTCTATATTTTCCTTGTATTACTACATTTTTTGTTTTAGTGAAGGAATTTGGATATAAAGTAGCATTTGGTTCGGCAGGGTTGAGTATAGTTGTTGCTACGATTGGGGCTTTACTATTTAGAATTTACTTTGAGATAGTGGGCATTATTGTTTAAGAAAATGAAATTATTGTTTTAATTAATATATTAATATTATTATCAACGGAGATAATATGTTTAGTCAAGCAGTACAAGATTACTTGAAAACGATATACAAACTTCAAATGGTTGAAGATGTTGTATCAACATCGAGCATAGCTCGTGAATTAAATGTTAGTGGCGCCTCTGTAACAGGTATGTTAAAAAAATTAGCTAACAAAAATTTAGCTGATTACAATTCATACAAAGGTGTGAGGCTAACCGAAATGGGTGTAAGAAATGCTTTAGAAATATTACGCAATCACCGCTTATTAGAATTATATCTTAAAGATTCTCTTGGCTTTTCTTTGGCAAAAGTCCATGATGAAGCTTGTAGATTAGAACATTATGTTTCAGATGAATTTATTGAGAAAATAGATACTTTATTAGGCTATCCTCAATATAGTCCATTAGGAAACCCAATACCTTCTAAAGACGGTGTTGTTCCTGATTATACTTCTGAATCTTTAGTTAATGTTGATCTAAATAAGAAATATAAAATTAAACGCATATCGGATGAAAATAATGATATGGTTGATTATTTTGAAAAAATGGGTATGTTGCCCGGAGTAGATATAACCCTATTGACAAGGGCGCCATTTAATGGTCCTATGACAATAGCCTATAATAATCATGAAGAAGTGATTGGCTTCGAAGTAGCCCGTAATATATTTGTAAATTAATTTGCATAATTAATAATTAATAAGAGTACGAACAAGAAAAATATATGCAAATTAATGAAAAAATTGTCATCTTAGATTTTGGCTCGCAATATACTCAAGTTATAGCTAGAAAAGTTAGGGAACTTGGTGTATATGCTGAAATTTTTCCATATAATATAAGTTTAGAGGAGTTCCAAAAATTAGCTCCAAAAGGATTAATTTTATCTGGAGGACCTTCATCAGTATTTGCTGATGAAGCACCTCACCCAAGTTTTAATGTATTCGAGCAAAATATCCCAGTTTTAGGGGTCTGCTACGGTCTCCAACTGATTGCCTATCAATGTGGGGGGGCGGTCGATAAAGCTGCTAAACGTGAGTTTGGAAGAGCAGAGTTGATAGTAGATACTGAAGATGAATTATTAAATGGAATGAAATCTAATTCAATAGTATGGATGAGCCATGGAGATTCATTAACTAAAATGCCAGGCGGATTTGAAGCTATTGCCCATACTATAAATGCACCTATCTGCGCTATCCGAAACCTTGATAAAAAAATATGGGGTGTGCAATTCCATCCAGAAGTGCACCATTCAGAAGAAGGACTTAAGGTATTAGAAAATTTTGTTAGAAAGATATGCCATTGCACAGATACTTGGACAACACATGCCTTTATTGAGACGCAAATACAAAAGATAAAGGAAATGGTAGGCGATGATGAGGTTATTTGCGCTTTGTCGGGTGGCGTTGACTCTACTGTTTTAGCTGTATTATTGCACAAAGCTATTGGCGATCAATTAAAATGTATACATATAGATACGGGATTAATGCGACTGAACGAAAGTAGCAAATTAATGAAATTATTTGAAGATAATTTCAATATGCATATTGAATTAATTGATGGCTCGGAAACATTCTTAAGTAGCTTAGAAGGAGTGGACGACCCAGAACAAAAACGCAAGATTATAGGAAAATCATTTATAGATTTATTTGAAGTAGCGTCAAAGAAATTTAATAATGCTAAATGGTTAGCACAAGGAACATTATATCCAGATGTAATTGAATCCGTATCAGTAAAAGGACCATCAGTAGTAATTAAATCCCACCATAATGTAGGGGGATTACCTGAAAAGATAGGCTTCAAATTATTAGAGCCATTTAGAGAATTATTCAAAGATGAAGTGAGAGCGGTTGGGCAGGAATTAGGTGTTCCAGAATGGTTTGTAAAGCGCCACCCTTTCCCAGGACCGGGGTTAGGTATACGCGTGTTAGGTAATATTAGCAAAGATAAAGTAAAAACACTACAATTAGCCGATGCTATCTATATTGAAGAAATACGTAATGCTGGTTTGTATGATGATATATGGCAAGCTTTTGCAGTATTATTACCTGTAAAATCAGTAGGAGTAATGGGGGATGAGCGAACTTATGAAAATACATGTGCACTTCGCGCCGTAACAAGCGTAGATGGTATGACTGCCGATTGGTATCAAATGCCTTATGAACTATTAGCAAAAATAAGCAGTAGAATTATCAATGAAGTAAGGGGTATAAACCGTGTCGTATATGATATCACAAGCAAACCACCCGGCACTATCGAGTGGGAATAGCGGTGTTGTTATATTGGTCAATTTTCTATATTTGAGGAGACATTAAAATTTGGTAGCTTTCCTTGATTTGCTGCCTTCTCTTTATCTTTTTCCCCGTATAAACTAATAATCCCCCAATCTCTAAGCGAAACTGGGGGATATTTTATTTATATATTTTTGAGATGTATTTTTATCTCTGGAATATTAAGTATAGATTATACCCAACCTCTCATTTTGCTAGCTTCTGCCACACGTGAAACAGAAATCATATATGCAGCATCGCGCATATAAATATTTCTGCTATGTGCTAAATTAGAAACTGCGTGGTAGGCAGTAGTCATTTTGGAATCTAATTTTTCGAATACTTCTTCTTTGGTCCAGAAGTAATTCATATTACATTGAACTTGTTCAAAATAAGAGCAAGTAACGCCACCAGCATTAGCTAAAAAGTCTGGAATGACCCAAATACCTTTTTCTTTTAATACTACATCTGCTTCGGGAGTAGTAGGACCATTTGCACCCTCTGCTAATACTTTTACTGATGATTTTATTAAGTGAACGGTATCTGCGTTTATTTGATTTTCTAAAGCAGCTGGTACTAATATGTCTACTTCTTGCTCTAACCATGCATCGCCAGCTAAGACTTCGTACCCTAGTTCCTTTGCTTTTTGTTGGTCAATTTCGCCAAATTTATTAGTGATACCTCTCAATTCATCTAAATTAATGCCGTGCCCTCTTTTGAAAGTTACAGCCTTCTTCGCAGTATTATCCCAACTGGATACTGCAACTGCTACCCCTCCATACTCTGTAAATTTCTCTATTGCAAATTGTGCAACGTTTCCAAATCCTTGAAAAGATGCAGTAGTTTTCTTAATATCTATTTTTAATTCTTTTAAAGCCTCTCTTAATGTAAAAATTACACCATAACCAGTAGCCTCTTTTCTGCCTAATGAACCACCCATTCCAAGTGGCTTACCTGTTATAAATCCCGGAGATTTATAACCAGTAATTTTTTCATATTCATCTAACATCCAAAGCATATGTTGGCCATTTGTCATTACATCTGGTGCTGGAACGTCTTGTAAAGGACCTACCAAACGAGCTACTTGTCTTACCCAACCGCGGCAAACAGCTTCTTGCTCTCTCATTGATAAATTACGAGGGTCGCATATTACACCACCTTTACCGCCACCTAATGGTATATCTACAACAGCAGTTTTCCAAGTCATCCACATAGATAATGCACGAACAGTATCTACTGTTTCTTGAGGGTGGAATCTGATACCGCCTTTCATCGGACCTCTTGAATCATTGTGTTGGCAACGGTAACCGCGGAACACTTGATAGGAACCATCATCCATTCTGATTGATATATTGAAATGAATTTCTCTGTCCACATTTCTAAGTAGATCGCGTGTTGCTTGATCTAACTCTAATTGTTCGGCTACTGAATCAAATTGTTGTTGAGCCATTTTGAACGGATTGAATGAACCTTCTGACATAATAATCCTCTATTAATATAGTTTTTTAATATTATGGGAAAATCTATCCCTACTTTTTGTAACTTCTTACAAAATAAAAAGTAAAAGTAAGTAATTTTATGCAAAGAAAAAAACTTGAATAAGCGAAATAAGCAAATAACAAACACTTTTATTAATATTTATTAATAATATTATCTGCAGTCTAATATTATTTTTTTTTATATATTGCTAAACTTAATATATATATAATAAAAAAGTAATTATATGGATAATTTATTTGAAATTAAAGATTATTCTGATATAGAAAAAAATGAAATGATTATTCTGTATCAGTTAGATAAGCTCATTAATGAAAATGATAACTTAAGCGTTTTTATTTCTAAAGTTATAAATTCATTCCCATCGATTTGTACCAATACGGGTTCATTTTACATTAAGTTTAATTTGTTTGAGAAAGAATATACAGCGCCAGGCACTAATTATAAAAATTTGGTGAAAGTATTTTACCAAGATTTAGAATTTAATGATGAGTATTTTGGATTTATGGAAATATTTTCCATAGATCCAGAAGTTTATCAGCTTGACGAGGATAACAAACTCTTAGTAAAGAAAGTCGCAGACAAGCTAAATCATTATTTGATGTATAAATTTCTCAAAGCACAAAATGAATCAGGAGATAAACTTGATCTTCATAGCATGATGAAAACTGAATGGGAAATAATTTTAGATATTATCAGAAAAACTGACCAAAATTTATATTCGGTATTGTCAAGAAAGATGCTGAACCATTTATTTACAAAAGGTATTCACGAATCTCAAGAACTTTATAAAAAAATGGGTACAGATTTAAGCATTGAAAATAGTAATAATCTTTTTGTAAATAGACCAAGCAAAAAAACCGTAATGATGCAGTCATTCAAGTTCGGTGATGAGATTTATATAATTGCCTCAAGATATTTTACTGATGAGGAGATTCTTAATAAAATTCAAAAATGGATTAATGAAGAAAAAACACATTATTTAATTAAATTATTAGCAAATTCCAATGTAAGTATGAATGATATTAGCGATGCTATTCGTAAATACCATAATATAAATCCTAACTTTGATAATAGCTTAACTCCTACAGGACTAGGTATCATCGTTGCCCTTATTCGACGATTTTTGACGGATTCTTTGGAATTTATTGATATAGCTAAATCATTTAGCGATGTTGAAGATTTTTATACGATTTTACAAAAAACTATATTCCCGCCTGATAGCCATGGTAAACTTGGAGGGAAGGGTTCTGGGATATTTCTAGCGCGTAAAATTATTGAAAAATCAACAGAATATAGTAATACTTTAGCTTCTGTAAAGTATCCTAAAACTTGGTACATTACTTCCGATGGATTATACAATTTTATGTATTATAACAATATGGAAGATGTAGTAGAGCAAAAATACCGCGATATAGATGAAATTAGAAAAGAATATCCTTTTATTATTCAAGCCTTTAAAAATGCGCAGTTCTCACCAGATATTATAAATGGTTTAAATAGTGCTTTAGATGATTTTGGAGATAATCCTATTATTGTACGAAGCTCAAGCCTATTAGAAGACCGCATCGGAGCCGCTTTTGCTGGAAAGTATAAGAGCCTTTTCTTAGCTAATCAAGGACCTAAGCGACAAAGATTAGAAGAGTTGATGGATGCAATATCTGAAGTATACGCTTCTACTTTTGGTCCCGACCCTATTGGCTATAGATCCGAAAGAGGATACTTAGACTTCAATGAAGAAATGGGAATATTGCTACAGGAAGTTGTTGGGCAGAAAGTTGGCAAATATTTTTTTCCTGCCTATGCTGGGGTAGCTTTTAGTCATAATGAGTTTAGGTGGTCGCCACGTATAAAGCGAGAAGATGGACTTATAAGGTTAGTTGTAGGCTTGGGTACGCGCGCAGTGGACAGGGTAGGATTAGATTTTCCAATACTAATATCACCCGGCTCGCCCAATTTAAGAGTGAATCAAACTTACCTCGAGGTGTTAAATTACGCACCTAAATTTATTGACGTTATTGATTTAGTTGAAAATTCATTTATCACGATGCCTATTAGCAAATTGATTGATGAAATTGGTAACGATTTCCCTCAAATAAATAATATTTTCTCAATAGTTGACGGGCAACATATCAAAACACCAGTAGGCTTAGGTATTGATACAACAAAAGATGATATTGTTGTTACTTTTGATAAATTAGTACAGAAAAAAACTTTTATAGAGCAAATCAAAGCTATGCTTTTTGAACTCTCGGATAAATTTGAAGGACCAGTAGATTTAGAATTTGCTTGTGATGGCAAAAATCTTTATCTTTTGCAGTGCAGACCTCAATCGTCATCATTAGATTTTCAATCTGCTATTATACCTCCAGATATTTCTAATAGTAAAATTGTATTTACAGCTAATAAGTATATTTCTAATGGGAAAATAGGCGATATTACATATATAGTATATGTTGATCCTAATAAATATAAATATATGGAAAATTTAAAAGACTTGCAGGATGTAGGCAAAGCAGTAGGCTTATTGAATAAGAGGCTACCAAAGAAATCATTTATTTTAATGGGACCTGGGCGTTGGGGTAGTCGCGATGATATTAGGCAAGGCGTGAAGGTAACATATTCAGACATACATAATACAGCTATTTTGATTGAAATAGCTAAAAAGCGTGATGGTTATGCTCCTGATTTATCGTTTGGTACTCACTTCTTTCAAGATTTAGTAGAGGCAGGCATTAAATATATTCCTTTATACCCAGACGAAGAGACAAATATGTTGAACGAAAAGTTTTTATTAAATGCCGAGAATACATTGGAAAGATTCCTGCCTGAATATGCCCATATTGCCGATGTTCTAAGGCTTGTAAATATTAGAGAAGTTACAGGAGGGCAAGTTTTAAAGGTGTTATTGAACGCTGATGAAGATAGGGCTTTAGCTTATATAACAGATAGAGTAAATAATATACATTATTCGCATGATTCAAATCTTACTGTAAGTTTAGCTAATACTTATGATGAGCCATTGCAATGGCGGAAAAGAATGGCAGAAAGTATAGCCCTTAAGTTAGATGGGGATAGATTTAATGTAAAAGGTGTTTATTTATATGGTACTGTATTTAATGAGACTGCGGGACCTAATTCAGATATTGATATATTGGTTCATTTTGATGGAGATGAGGAGCAAAGGAATGAACTTTTATTGTGGTTTGAAGGTTGGAATTTATGTTTAAGCCATATTAATTATAGTAGAACTGGATACGAATTAAACCACTTTTTAGATTTAGCTATTCTAAGTTCAGAAGATATAGAAGAACATAAGTATTATAACGATTTAATAAATCCAGCAAATAATACATCTATTAGACTGCGTATGAAAAACGAGAAAGAGACAAACTAATTAGTTGTTGCTAAAATAAAATATTTGCCAACTTTTATGACATTTCAAAGAAGAGTGTAATACTTTGATAGTTAAGGTTGGCATTTGTTTTTTTGCACTAACTACCTAATGCAACTATAAATATAAAATTGTTTACGATGATTAATTAACCTCTAAATAAATTCTTAAAATTTTATAGTTTAATTTCTATTTTTGATATTATATTTACTTGCTCTATTAAAGATTTATCAGATGCAACAAAGCTCTAATCTATATTGCTGTCCATGAAAATTGGATTTTTCAGTGATAGCTAAATAAAAATTAAAAATCCCTAATTACCTTTCATAATTAGGGATTGATTTGCTTTTTTAATAGGCAATGTGTAAGAAACGCGATATTAATTACCTAACTATACTAAATGGTACCGTTTTGCTTGTATTGTTTATATTTAATCTAATATAATATATACCATTAGGCTTATTGTTTAATTCTATACTAATAACATTCATTCCTTGATAATAGAAATTATTGTCAGATTTGTAAATCTCCTCACCAATTGAATTATAGATAGAATAATATAAATTAGCTGATAATGGTAAGTTTACATTTAAGTTAGCTATACCACTATTAGGGTTTGGAGTTACGTTTATAATTGTGTTTGCTTCTAATAAATCGTTTACATTAGAAGGTCTATCGTCCATAGCAATATTATCTATAAACCAACCTTCATCGTTACGTAAGGCATTTGTTTGAATCCTAAATCTAAAAATTAATGTATCGCCCAACTTATCCGCTAAATTAAAAGCTAATGAATCAAAGGTACTATTAGCTAAATCCCCAACCTTGAAGTTTGGAGATGTAGCGGCGTCTACCCATTTCAAAATTTTCCAGCTTTTACCTAAATCATTTGAATATGAAATTTCGCCAATATCCGAAGAACCACTTGAAGCAACCGTGCTCAATAAAGCTATATGTTTAAAGGAAAATGTAGACTTGCCTTGCGATAATACTACTGGTGCAAGCATAACAAAAGTATTTGTATTAGGCTTATAGTCGCCCTTAGGGCCATCAGTCAAGCTATTTGGGGCCGAAAACGCTTTCTCGTTGCTTAATTGCCAATCTCCTGAATTGTAATAAGGTGTAGTTTTTTGCCCGTCAAAGTTCTCTTGAATTTCAGTTAGCGGATTGCCAGAATATACTATTAATTCATCTGTTGGGTCGCTATCTGTTTTAGTGCTACCTCTTACCCCTACAGACTGTAAGCTGATTTTATAGTATTTTTCTGTTGGAACTTTTAGTAAATAACTTGTAATATTGCCTACCTGTATACTTGGATCATCAATTTCTTCAATTACGCTATTATTATCTAAATTATTTATCTTTAAATTTAAATGATCCATAAATGTATGTCCATCTACGTTTGTAGAAGGATTCTGCCAAGTTAGGAGTACTCCATTTTGAACGGGTGCCCACGAAATATTGGTAGGTCTGTTTGGTTTTGGATTGCCCCCTACCAAAGCGTCTATTTCTGCAAAAGTGCTCTTTAACCCATCTTCAGTTTCTGTTTGCAATCTATAATGATAGCTATTACCTAATGAAACATTAAAATCCGAGAACTCTGGAGTTTGGTTCTTGTTTACTTCACCAATTTTATCATTACCTTTATAAATTACGATTTTAAAATTACCTATATCTTCACCAAAAAGATTTTTAGTAGGGTGTGTCCATTTTAATTTTAAGCTTATCTCTGGCTCGTATTCCGTTACGTCTGTTAAGTTTTCTGGCGCTCTTGGCTTTGGAGAAATATACGCTGTAAATAAATCATTAGAAGTAAAATTATTACCTATCGTTGGCATCCAATATAGAGGGTAGAATGAGCCTCCGTGGGCAATGATACTAGTATAATCACCCCAATATACACCGCCAGATAAACCTTGAGGCATCACAGTACTGACTTTGTCTAAGTATTTAGTTTCTGGAGTTACTCTTATATTTTGCCATGTGCTACCACCGTCTTTAGATATTGCACAATAACCATCAACGCCTATATTTTTGTTATCATTCTGTGAGCTATAATAGAACACACCTATCCAGCCAGTAGTAGGGTCTACAGTGATACTCGGCATAAACATATCATTGCCCAAAGGATTTGCATCAATTCTCTTGTTCTTTTGCCACGACAGTCCACCATTTGTTGATGTTGAAAGGTATATTCCATACTCGCCATCGCTCGAGACTCGCCCTGCTTGTACTACATATAAGTTGTTTTTATAAGGAGAATTAGAATTATCAACAGCTATTTGTGGAGTAGAGCTTACTCTTATATTTTGCTTATCAGTTAAAGTATATCTACCATTGGTCTCGTCATAAGTGCCTATATTAATAACTTTCTGCGCTTCGACTATTGTAGAAAAAGAAGCACCTCCGTTTACGGATTTTGCAACCATTGCACGCGATTGACCAGCAAAATCTGGTGCTATCCAGCATATATACAAATCTCCCTTAGTATTGGTAACTGGCATAGGCGCTTGCCCTCCGGTTGCTATTCTTTGGTAATCGCTCCAAGATTCGCCACCATCAGAAGAATATGAAAATACGATTCCATCTCTTGTGCCACCAAATGCCCTCCAAGATATATATACATTATCTTTATATGGTGATGTTGCACTTCTATCAGCGCTTATAGTATATCTATCGTGAAATGGTTGATTCGAACTTCCAAAGGCGTCAGTAGAAATAGCTACTATACCATTTTCTGAGCCTTCTTGCAAGCCATCCCATGTTTTACCTTTATCGGTAGATTTAACAACGAAAACGCCATTTTTATTTTTATCATTGCCATCATAGTAAGTTTCTGCATATCCATAAGCATAATATACATTACCTTGCGAGTCGAACGTAATAGCAGGGTCAAAAATTGTTGCTCTATTTTGATTTGGTGTAAAATACTGTCCATAGTTACGTGGGGTTGGACTATGAAACCATGTCTTGCCTGCATCAGTAGTTACAAAGGCACTCATTCTCCAATTATCGGCCCCTCCAAGGTACACGTTGTCGTTAGCGGTTGCTATTATATTACTAGGATTATTATAATCTAAAGCTATCCATGTTTCTGTTTGTGCGTCCGACCAGATTGAGCCAGATATATTAATTGATTCGATACCATCGCTACTTAGAAACTTTAATTGAGAAGGTTTCATTTGTAAGACATCTTTATCTGGTTCACGGTATTTTACTTTTTGTCCAAGCTTAAATTTATAAAACTCTGGAAATTTATTAAAAAAATCTGCCCTCATATAATTTGGGAGCAAATTCTTTGAATATTGGGCGTTAATACTTCCAACTGCAAAAATTGAAAGTAGCAATACCAAACTTGTTAATTTAACTTTCATAGCGACTACCATATATTAATTATAAATATTTAATTTTTAAAGCTATATACTGATTTGACTATTATCGTCAAATATTGTTATATTAATCTACTAAATTGAATTTATAAATCCTTCTCCTTTTGTGCTGAACTGGGTTAAAGAATTTCCATTCAGAGTGAACTTTAGTATTATTTTCTAATTCTTGGTTAGACTCTGCATACTGAAAGCCCAATTCCATTGCTGATTTTACTATTTCTACTACCATTATCAAATCCACACCTTTCCCTTGATATTCTTTTTTTACACCCGCCAAATAAAAATCTAATGTATTATAGGTTTTTAATGCTCTCATTAAATGTACAAAACCAAATGGAAAGAGTTTACCTTTTGATTTTTGGTAAGCTAACGATAAACTTGGCATAGTAATCATAAAGCCGACCAATTTACCTTCGTTGTTTGCAACTAATTTTATTAACTTTTTATGAATATAAGATATATATTTTTTTATATAATAATCTATTTGTTGCTTACTTAATGGTACTGTGCCGTAATTATTTGCAAAACTTTCGTTTAATAGCTCAAATATTTCAGTGCCATGTTTAATATATTCTTTAGAACTATCATACTCTATGATCTTATATCCATATCGCTTCTTTGCCCATGCAGCCATATTTAGTATTTTCTCTGGTATACCTTCTTTGTACGGTGGTGTTGATAAAAACTCTAAATAATCAATATCCTTTTTAAAGCCAAACTTAGTTATAAAATCATTATAATATGGATAATTATATATTCCAGCAATTGTACCTAATGTATCAAAGCCTTCTACTAACATACCTTGCGGGTCAAAATCACAAAAGCCATGCGGACCCGAAATACTTTCCATACCTAAGTCTAAAGCGTATTGTTTTACTCTATTTAAGAGTAATTCAGCCACATGATAATCATTAATCGTTTCGAACCATGAGAATCTAATATTTTTTGTATTATATTTTTTATTAGCAGCTTTATTATTTATTGCTACTATCCTTCCTACGATTTTGTTGTTCATTTTTGCAACAAAAAAATTAGCCTCACAGTCCGCAAAAGCCGGATTCTTGTCCCTAGTAAAGGTTTCTATCTCATCATGTATCATCGGAGGAATAAAATATTTATTTCCTTTATAATGCTGTATCTGAAAATTTACAAATTCGCTAATCCCTTTTTTATCTATAATTTCTATAATTTCTATTTTCATATCACATTTCGTAGTCTAAGTAAAGCGAACATTAATAAGAATTAATAATCTATTACAAAAATAACTAAAAGAATTGATAAACTTATTAGTTATCTACAAGCAATATTAAATTATATTGTTATATATTATCATTCATTACAAAACCTTAATCAAATTAAATTACTAATTGTTATAAAGTTTTATTCAATGTTAAACGCTTTTTTTCGTTCTTAATAGTTTGCTAATAAGTTTAATTGAATAATGAAAAAAATAGCTTTGTGGTCGCCAACTCCCGATCAAATTGAAAGTGCAAATATGTCTAAGTTTATCAATTTTATTAATTTGAAATATTCAATTAAATTAAAAAATTATAATGATTTGTACCAGTGGTCGATTACTTATATAGCAAACTTTTGGGATGCCATCTGGAATTTTATGGATGTCATTTATTCAAAAGAAGCAAAAAACACCTTAACTCAATTAAGAAATAGCAATCCAAAAGATATTAGAAGTTATAGATGGTTTTGTGGTGCTAAATTAAATTTTGCCGAAAACTTATTGAGATTTAATGACGAAGAGACTGCTCTCATTTATTGCAAAGAAAATGCTAAGCCTAAGTATATTAGCTATAAAGAACTCTATTTAAAAACTGCTCAATTAGCACATTCATTTAAAAAATCTGGTGTAAGCAAACAAGATAGGGTTGCTGCTCTCATTAGTAATAATCCAGAAGCTGTAACGGGCATGCTCGCTACTTCTTCTATTGGCGCTATTTGGTCTTCTACTTCGCCTGACTTTGGTTTGCAAGGCGTATTAGATAGATTTTCACAGATTGAACCTAAAATATTAATAACTGTCGATGGATATTATTACAATGGTAAGAAATACGATATAATGAATACCGTGAAAGAAATATCCTTGCAAATACCAGAAATTGAGCAAATAGTTGTAATTAATCAAATTGGAGAAAAACTACCCGATGACCCAAAATTTATTTCGTGGGATAATTATATTAAAAATGATGCAGATGAAATAGAATTTGAGCAATTAGATTTTGACCATCCATTATATATAATGTATTCTTCTGGAACTACTGGTGTACCAAAATGTATTGTTCATGGGCAAGGCGGAACGCTCTTGCAGCATATGAAGGAATTAGTATTACATACAAATCTAACTGATTTAGATGTTATTAGCTATTATACTACTTGTGGTTGGATGATGTGGAATTGGCTGATAACTTCGTTATCGGTAGGTGCTAGCGTCGTATTAATCGATGGTTCACCAAACTACCCCAATATCAATAGATTATGGGATTTAATAGATGAACTTGGTATAACTAAGTTTGGTACTAGTCCTAAGTTTCTAGCAACTTGTCGCAAAGATAATATCGTACCGGCTGATACTCACTCTTTATCAAGCCTAGATACTATTTTATCTACGGGCTCTCCGTTATCAGAAGATGATTTTAAATGGGTGTATAAAAATGTAAAAGGTAATTTACAATTGTCATCAATATCTGGGGGAACTGATATTATTTCTTGCTTTATGCTTGGGAACCCTATTGTGCCTGTATATTCAGAAGAAATACAGTGCTTAGGCTTGGGGATGAAAGTAGAAGCTTGGGATGAAAATAACAAAGCAGTTATTGAACAGAAAGGTGAATTAGTTTGTACTGCACCATTCCCATCCATGCCTATATACTTTTGGAATGATGACGACGATGAAAAATATCATCAAGCTTACTTCGATTTTTATCCAGGTATCTGGAAGCACGGTGATTATATCAGAATAACGGAACGCAATGGCGTAATAATGTATGGCAGAAGTGATGCAACTCTAAATCCAGGTGGAGTGCGTATAGGTACTAGTGAAATTTATAGGGTAGTAGAAGCTATGGACGAAGTTAGAGACTCGGTTGTGGTAGGGCTTAGTCGCAATAATGATATTGAAATTATTTTATTTGTTGTGCTGGACAAAGATTTACAGCTAAGCGACATACTAATTAATAAAATCAAAAATAATATAAAAACTGAATTAACACCACGCCATTTACCGAAACAAGTCTTTCAAATTCAACAAGTGCCTATTACGATTAGTGGGAAAAAGGTTGAATTAGCTATTTTGAAAACTCTAAATGGGGAGGAAGTGAAGAATAAAACAGCCCTTGCTAACCCAGAATCCTTAGAGCAGTTTAAAAATATTGTAATTAAATAATTTTTTATAAAATAATTTTGAATATCTTATAAAAAAGTATTATTTTTGTAGTTCTTATAAATAAAAGGTTTTGAAGATAAGATGTCAGTAGTTGTTGATATTGCAGGAACTCAATTTAATGTGGATAAAAGTTCTGTATTAAATGTTCCTTTGTTGAAAGGAGAACCCGGTGATATAGTTGAGTTTGATAAAATTTTATTATCAGAATCAAACGGTAATGTTGTAGTTGGTGCTCCATTGTTAAGCGGTTTAGTAAAAGCCAAAATCTTAGAGCATGGCAAAGATGAAAAAATATGGGTATTTCATAAGAAAAGACGCAAAGGTCATAGAAAGTTAAACGGACATCGTCAAAAATATACTCAAATTGAAGTAACTGATATTGTTGTAAATAATTAAGGATTAGAAAATGGCTCATAAGAAAGGTATGGGGTCGACCAAAAATGGTCGTGATTCAAATGCCCAGAGACGTGGTGTTAAAAAATTCGGTGGCGAATTAGTAAAGCCCGGCAATATTATTATTCGTCAAGTAGGAACGAAAGTTCACCCTGGTGATAATGTTGGTATAGGTAGCGATTATACAATATTTTCCTTAGTTGACGGTATTGTAAAATTTGAACGCAAAGACAAGACTCGTAAAAAAGTTTCTGTGTATCCTGTTAATTAATTTTTAAAAACCTCTCCACTTGAAAATAATAAAATGGAGCTTAAGTAAGCTCCATTTTATTAGGTATTTCTATTATTATCCTTGTTCCATTGCCTAAACTCGATTTGATATACATTTTGCCACCAAGCTCCTTAGTAACAAGATAGGCTTTTGTTAATCCGAAGCCATTGCCAAAGGTTTTTATACTCGACGCATTGGTAGCCCTATATTTGAACTCGACGACTTTGGATAGCTCATCTTCAGGAATTCCTATTCCATTATCCTCGATGGCAAATCTTAATGATTTATCATCTTGTGAAAGACCTGCAATTATCATTCCACCAATTGGAGTATATTTCTTAGCGTTTGCTGTCAAATCTCTAATGACATCACGAAAGACTATAGGCATATAAATTCTATCTTGAAAGATTGAATTTACATGAAAACTAATCATATAAGTATTGTTTTGCGGAACGGCAATACCATAAACTATATTGTATTTACCCTTAGCGTTTTGCTCCATTGCTAAGATAAAATTATAAAATTCATATTTGATTTGTTCTATAGAATGCTCTTTCCACACATTTGGCTCTCTTAATCTTTCACGTAATTCCCTTAGTCGGAAGTTAAAAAAAGCTACTGTAGATTTTATGCTATTCAATATCCCTGTTGCTGTTACATGATCTTGTAGCCCGTTATTTTGTATAAAGTTCGTCAAATCATCTATCATTTGTTGTAAAGACTTTTCGATAATATCAATATGTGAACGAGTTAAATCATTTTTAGTTATAATATCTGCAATATGCTTTATACTAATAGTTGCAGAGCTTAAAGTATTTGTACTTTCGTCTAAAAGTTGCAAATTATATACGTTAGACATTAATACGTTCAGAATATTAATAAAGCTATGTAATTCTATGTATTTTCTTTCTTCGTTGCTAATATCTAATATATTTGAGATTTCTATTTCCATATATTCTTCTAATAGTAATGATAATAATTTTAATGTTAAGGTACATGATAAATAGATAGCACCTTACTTTGTTTAACTAAAAAACTACGTTCATTGTATAATAAAGTTTTAAATAATTCTTAGCATTTTTATGCTGCCGATAAATTATTTAATTCCACAGCTGGTAAATATATCTCTAATAGTCTTACATCTATTTTGAAGTTCTGATTCTGTCCAGCTTAGCTTAATTTGTAACGAAATAGTTCTGCTCATAATATCGTCAGATTGTTCAAAAACTAAACTGTTGTAGTCAGGTAAATATTCAAGACTTGTTTGAGGCACATTCATCGGAAAGTTTAAGTTCTTGATATGTTGCCAATTATTGAAATAATGCCAATTATTATCAAACCAATAAAATGTTCCATCTATTCCATTAGCGATTAATTCCTTAGCTATTTTTCTTGTTAAATCTTCCGAAGTTAAAAAGAAATTGACGAAAGTACAAGTATCAGCCTCTTTGCTAAGAGTTTTTCTCAATTGAACTTGTTTAAATTCTTGCAATGTTGCTATAATCTTATAGGCATTTCTTCTCTGAATATTTAGAATAGTATTGATTTTCTTTAGTTGTGCTATACCAATCGATGCATTCAATTCATTGTTTCGAAAATTCATTCCTACAATAGGGTGCTGTTCGGCTCCTCTATCATTTCCTATATGGTCGTGCCCATGATCATGGAATTGATCGCATAATTGATATAATTGAGAATCGTTTGTGATAATTCCGCCACCTTCACCACATGTAATAGTTTTTACAGCATCAAAAGAAAAACAAGCAATATTCCCAAAGGTACCAACGGACTTACCTTCATAAAAGGCCCCAGTGGCTTGGCAAGCATCTTCGATTAATATTAAATTATACTTTTCTGCGATTTGCTTTATTTTATCTATTTGTGCCATAGCTCCACACATATGTACTACTACTATCGCTTTTGTACGTGGGTTTATGTAGCTTTCAATTTTTTCAGGGTCTAAGCATAAAGTTTCGTCAATATCTACAAATATCGGTATAGCGCCATTATTTAAAACAGCCTCGATAGTTGCTACAAAAGTAAAGGTAGGAACAATGACTTCATCTCCATAACCTATACCTGATGCTGATAAGGCAGTAATAAGGGCTGCTGTGCCGCTCGAAACTAATAGAGAGTGTTTTGTATTAGTAAAGGCTGCGAAATCACTTTCAAATTGCTTTACTTTCCAATTACCATTACGTTTACCATCGAACCCATATCTAAATAGGACGCCCGAATCTAAAGCGTCCTTAATTTCGTTTCTTTCTTCATCGCCAAATATTTCAAAGCCCGGCATCGTTATCCTTATTTCATATTTTGATATAATGGAAATTTTGAAGTAAATTCCTTAACTTCGTTTTTGATGTCGTTATGTAATTTTGAGTTATCTATATCAGTAATTACTCTATCTATAAATTCGGCTATTACTTTAAAATCATCTTCTTTTAAGCCACGCGATGTCATAGCAGGCGCTCCTAACCTTATACCAGATGTTACTAAAGGTGATTGATTGTCGTTTGGTACAGCATTTTTATTACAAGTTATGCCAGCAGCATCAAGAGCATTTTCGGCTTGTTTACCTGTTACTCCTTTATTTCTTAAATCTACTAACATTAAATGATTGTCTGTACCGCCACTTACCAAATTATAGCCTTTATGAGTTAGTACTCCTGCCATTGCTTGTGCATTTTTGATAATTTGCTCTGTATATAGCCCAAAATCTTCGCTCAAAGCTTCGCCAAAAGCTACTGCCTTTGCAGCAATCACGTGCATTAGTGGTCCGCCTTGAATACCAGGCATTACCCACGAGTCTATTACTTCACCTATTGATTTAGTTCTTCCAGATTTAGGAGCTACTAAGCCGAATGGATTATCGTAATTCTTTTGTGTCATAATTATTCCGCCACGTGGACCTCTTAATGTCTTGTGAGTAGTTGAAGATACTACATCGCAATATGGTAATGGATTGTTTAATTTACCTTTCGCAATTAATCCTGCTGGGTGTGCAATATCCGCAAAAAGAAAGGCGCCAATAGAATCAGCGATCTCTCTAAACTTTGCAAAATCTATATCTCGCGGGTATGCAGATGCGCCCACAGTGATTAATTTTGGCTTATGTAATTTTGCTAATTCCCATGCTTTATCATAATCAATGTAGCCCGTTGCAGGGTCTAACTCATAAGCGGTAAAATCATATAATTTACCAGAGAAATTTACAGGTGAACCGTGTGTTAAATGACCGCCATGAGCTAAGCTTAAGCCCATAACTTTGTCGCCAGGCTTAATAAAAGTCATATAAACTGCTAAATTTGCACTTGAACCACTATGAGGTTGTACGTTTACATATTCGGCACCAAATAATTCTTTTAATCTATTTCTGGCAAGGTCTTCAGCTACATCTACCCATTCGCAACCGCCATAATAGCGTTTGCCTGGGTAACCTTCCGCATATTTATTAGTTAATACAGAACCTTGAGCTTCCATAACTTCTGGGGAGACAAAGTTCTCACTAGCTATTAGTTCAATTTTTTCGTTTTGACGGATAAATTCATTTGATAAAGCACCAAAAACTTCAGTATCCTTATGTTTTAATAAATCATACATTTTTTTCATTCCTTAATTAGATTATCAACAAAAATAAACGATAAATAAATTATAAAAAATTATATATTTATATTCTTTAGAAAATCACTTATTAAAAAAAGTTAGAAGAATAATGTTTAAAAAAATTTTAATTGCTAATCGTGGCGAGATAGCTATCAGGGTAATGCGTACTGCACGTGAAATGGGAATTGAAACAATTGCTATATACCACGCAGTAGATAAACTAATGCCTTTTGTTCAATATGCAGATTACGCTTATGAATTAACTGCTGATACGCCACGCCAAGCATACTTGGATATTGAACAAATATTAAATATTGCAAAAATATCTAAAGCCGATGCTATTCACCCAGGTTATGGCTTTTTGTCTGAAAGAGCGGAATTTTCTGATGCTGTAAATAATGCTGGAATAAAGTTTATTGGACCAAAGGGGCATTCGATAGAAACAATGGGCAGCAAAACCGGAGCAAGGGAGTTAATGGCAAAAGCTGGGGTACCAATCGTACCGGGCACCAAAGAACCTATCAAAGATATTAATAGAGCTAAAGAAGTAGCTAGCGAAGTAGGATACCCTATATTATTGAAAGCGTCTGCTGGAGGTGGAGGTAAGGGAATGCGTAAGGTATATGTTGAGAATGAGTTAGAATCTTCATTTGAGGCAGCAAGTCGCGAAGCCCTCAAAGCTTTTGGAGATGATTCCGTATATATCGAAAAATATATCGAAAACCCGAAGCATATAGAAATACAAGTGCTTGGCGATGAACACGGTAATTTTGTCTATCTTTGCGAGAGAGATTGTTCCATTCAGCGGAGGCATCAAAAAGTAATTGAAGAAGCGCCATCTACAGTTTTAGATGATAACTTAAGGAGCAAAATGGGCGAGGTAGCTGTAAATGCTGCGAAAGCTTGTGGTTATTTCAACGCTGGTACAATAGAATTCTTATTAGATAAAAATAAAAATTTCTATTTTCTTGAGATGAATACTCGCTTGCAAGTGGAACACCCCGTAACTGAATTAATTACTGGTATAAATTTAGTAAGAGAGCAAATCAAAATTGCTAATGGAGAACGATTATCTTTTACACAAAATGATATTAATATCAATGGGTATGCTTTAGAATGTAGGGTATATGCCGAAGATCCTTTTAATAATTTCTTACCAGACACAGGAACAATAACATATTATCGGCAACCTTCTGGCTACGGTGTTCGTGTAGATAGCGGGGTAGAAAGTGGCTCTGAAATTTCTATACATTTCGACCCAATGATTTCTAAACTGATTACTTGGGGCAAAAATAGAGAAGAAGCAATAGAAAGAATGGAAATGGCACTCAAAAACTATAGAATTAATGGACTAAAAACTGTTATACCATTTCTGATAGAAGTTATGGAAAATAAAGATTTTAGATATGGATACTTTGATACAGGGTTTATCGAAAATTCGTTTGATTTTGATAAATTGCACCGGAAACAGGCAAATAATGATGAAATTGTTGCTGCAATAGCAGCATTTGCCAACAATTCTATACTTAAGCAAGAAAAACTTCATAACACTAAGCCGAATTTAAGTAATTGGAAACAAAATCAACTCGTTACTTTTAGAATGTAAACAAATGTAAATAAAGATAGCCCACAAATTTGTGAGCTATCTTATTATATCTAATTAAATTAAAATACTGCTATTAAAATTTCATTAATTCTAATAATTTATTATAAGCCTTAGTTTCATTTGGTAACACAGCTTCCTCGTAAGCTGGCGCAAAAGGTATATGACAATCTTCTGCTGCCAATCGTATAATAGGGGCATCTAACCAATTGAAAGCGTGTTGAGCAATTGTAGCCGATATTTCTGCTCCAAAGCCAGTAGTTAACGTGTCTTCGTGCATAACTAAAACTCTACCAGTTTTTTTGATAGATTCTAAAACTAATTCTTTATCCCAAGGAATAATTGTTCTTAAATCTATCACTTCAATTGATTTGTTAAATTCTTTTTCAAATTTCTTGACTGCATTCATAGAGTCTTTAACGCCCATACCGTAGGTTACGATAGTTGCATCTTTACCTTCTTTAACAACTTTTGCTTTTCCGAACGGCACTAAATAGTTATCATCTGGCTCAAACGTTCTGGCAAATGGTAAACGATACATACCTTTATGCTCTAAAAACATTACTGGGTCTTGTAATCGAATAGCTGTTTTTAACAAACCTTTAGCGTCGGCAGCATTACTTGGATATGCAATCATCATACCAGGGATGTGCGAGAAAATAGACTCAATTGTTTGTGAGTGATATAATCCACCATGTATATATCCACCAACTGCAACGCGTGTTACAACTGGAGCAGTAAATCCACCATTGGAGCGGTATCTCATTGTGGCAACTTCATTTTTTAATTGCATAAAGGCAGGCCAAATATAATCGCCGAATTGAATTTCTACTACAGGTTTGTAGCCACGTACAGCCATGCCCAATGCAACACCTATAATAGATGCTTCAGCTAATGGCGAATTAAATACTCTATCTTGCCCAAATTCAGTTGTTAATCCTTTAGTAGCAGTAAATACGCCACCCTTAGGGTCGGCAACATCTTCGCCAAAGACAACGATTTTATCGTTTCTTCTCATTTCTTCTGCTAAGGCGTGATTTACAGCATCTACTAAAACTACTGGATTACCTTCTGTAGGAGGGTTGTCATTATAAGCTAAATTACGTGTTTCTAATGGAGCCCATAATTGCTTTAAGGCATTTTCCGAAACTGGATCTGGGCGTTCTAAAGCCCAATTTGCTGCATCGTCAATGTCTTTCTTAACCTGGGATTTTAGTTTCTCGATTTCTTCATTTGTTGCTAAGCCATGAGCTACCAAATATGATGATAATTTTTTAATAGAATCGCGACTTTTTAATCCTTCTTGAATTTCTTCATCTGGGCGGTATTTCTTTTGATCGTCTGAAGATGAATGCGATAATAATCTTTCTACATGAGCATGTAGTAAAGTTGGTCCCTTACCTTCTCGCATATATTGTATAGCTTCTTGTGCTATTTTTAATGATTCGAAGTAATCAGTGCCATCAAATTCATATACTTTGAGATTTGGATAATTTTGAAAGGCAACGCCTACCGAAGCTCCCATAGATTGCTCATGCTTTGGTACTGATATTGCGTAGCCGTTATCTTGGATACAGAATAATACAGCGAGTTTTTCTCTTGCTGCCCAATTAACTGCCTCATAAAATTCTCCTTGCGATGTTGTTCCTTCGCCTGAAGCAACATAAGTAACTTCATCTAAATTTGATTTTCTAGCAGCTAATGCTGTGCCAACAGCATTTAAAAACTGTGTACCAGTAGGCGAAGATTGTGTAGGTAAATTAAATTTTGGATGCCCAAAGTGACCTGGCATCTGTCTGCCACCAGTAGCTGGATCTTCTTCTTTGCCTAAGGCTAATAGGAAATAATCTTTTAATGAAAAACCCATGCCAAAAGAGAAGGCCGAATCTCTATAATAAGTCCAACCCCAGTCCTTTCCTTTTTCAAAAGAAAAAGCAATAGCAGTCTGAACGGCTTCATGTCCTGAACCACCAATGTGGAAAAAAGATTTTCCTAATTTTACTAAGTTGAGATGTTTTTCATCGGTATAGCGCGTTTGCATCATGTTTCTAAGAGCTGCAAGTAAGCTTTCTTTGCTTAAATTTAAATCTTTATGAGGTGTCGCCGAATCGCTCTTGCTCGTATTACTATGAGAAGGTGAGTTGTTTATTTTATTTTCTTTGTTTAAGTCGTTTTTTGAGCTTGTCTGTTGTGGGGCAATTAAACTTTCGTTTTTGCTTGCACTTTTTTTAGCCATAATAATTTACTCTAATATTTGGGTTAAACATACTTTTTTCTTATTTTCAAATTTTAAATAAATCAAAAAACTTCAATGTCTTGGAATAAAATTGTTGGGAACGATAGAGTTAAAAGAATATTGCAACAACAAATGATTGACTCAAAGTTAGCTAACTCTTATCTTTTTACTGGAATTAATGGTATCGGAAAAGAGGCAATGGCTATTGAATTTGCTAAAACTCTTAATTGTGAATATCCTATTATTTCTTCTGATAGCTATATTGCATGCGATAGTTGCAAAAGCTGTCATTTATTTGATAATTTACTACACCAAAACCTCGAATTAGTATATGCGTTACCTGCCTCTTCTGGCGATACCGCTACAGATAAATTAAGCGAAGCTCAGATTGATGAAATTAAACAGCAATTAGAAAAAAAAGTTAGCGACCCCTTTTCAAAAATTAAAGTGAAAGGAGCTAATATTATTAGGGTCAATTCAATACGAGATGTTAAAAGAAAATTAGCTTTAACTCAAGGAACTAAAGGTAAACGTGTTGTTATCGTTTCAGATGCCGAGAGAATGAATACAGAAGCAGCAAACGCCTTCCTTAAAACATTAGAAGAGCCTAATGATAATATCATTATTATATTGTGCACTTCAAAGCCAGACCAAATTTTAGCTACTATCAAATCACGTTGTCAAATTATTAAGTTTGCACCATTAAATAAAAGTGATATTGAAGCTAAGATATTAATAGAGCATAATGTGAGCGCTGATACAGCAAAAATTGCATCTGAATTATCTATGGGTTCTTATACCAAAGCATTAGAGTACTTTGACCATAACTTTGTAGAGATGAGACGAATGATTGTAGATACTTTAAGAAATTCTCTAAAAAAGAAACACTTTAGAAAAGATATATCTGACAGCCTAAATGAGATTATAAAAAAGTATGATAAAGAAGAGATTATATTCTTGCTCCAATTACTATCGATATGGATTAGAGACGCCGAGCTTATTAAAGCTGGGCTATTAAATATTGCTAATCCAGATGATATAGAAACTATAAAGAGTTTTGCTAAAAGTTATAAGGACAAAAATTTACTAAATATCAATGAGTATATAGAAACTACAATTTATCTAATAAATCGGAATGTTTTGGTAGGCGCTTCGCTGTATAGTTTGTTCTTAAATATTAGACATTACCTCATACAAGTTAAGGTCTGAAAAATAAATTATAATTTTTTTTAAAGCTACAATAATTATACAACTATTTTTCTACTATCTACGTCTATATAGACAGTAATGTAGCTCTTTGATGTATAAGCCAGCTTTGGAGTATTTAAATCTTGCTTTTTCATAAGCACTCCCTTGTAAATAAAACAAGAATTTAAAATTAAAACCATTAAACCCAAAGCTGGCGTTTTTAAAGATTATAATATTTCAATAATCATTGCATTTGCTTCTCCACCACCTATACATAAGGTAGCAAGCCCTCTTTTTAATCCCTTACGTTTTAAAGCATAAATCAATGTTGTTAGTATTCTGGCACCAGAAGCCCCAATTGGGTGACCTAATGATACTGCACCACCGTGTATATTTACTTTTTCGTGCGGAATATTCAATTCTTTTATTGAGTGCATAGGCACAACAGAAAATGCTTCATTTATCTCAAATAAATCTATATCACTAATATTTAGTCCAGCTTTTTTTAATACTTTTAATATAGCTGATGTTGGTGCAGTAGTAAACCATTCCGGTGCTTGTGCAAAAGATGTATGTGCAATTACCTTAGCTAATGGTTTTAAACCCTTGCTTGTTGCCCATTCTTCAGATGCTACTACCAAGGCTGAAGCTCCATCATCAATTGACGAGGCGTTTGCAGCAGTTACCGCTCCATCTTTCTTAAAAACAGGTTTTAAAGTTGGTATTTTGTCGAAGTTTACTTTGCCAGGCTCTTCATCTGTATCTACAACTTTTTGACCTTTTTTATCCTCTATTACCACTGGAACAATTTCTTCAGAGAACCAACCATTCTTTTGTGCTTCTAAAGCTCTCTTATAGCTTTCTATGGCATAGCTATCTTGTGCTTCTCTTGTAAAATTGTGTTCCGTTGAACATAATTCACCTGCATTACCCATATGGAACTTATTATATACATCCCATAGTCCATCGTTAATCATTGAATCAACTAATTCACCATTACCCATTTTATAGCCTTCTCTTGCTTTTGGTAATATATATGGAGCATTCGACATAGACTCTTGCCCACCTACTACTGCTACATCTAAATCACCGCATCTTATAGCTTGATCGGCTAACATAACTGATTTTAGTCCGCTTCCGCATACTTTGTTTATTGTCATGCATTCTACCGAAAGTGGCAACCCAGAATATATTGACGCTTGTCGGGCTGGAGCTTGCCCCACACCCCCTGTCAAAACATTCCCCATGATAACTTCTTGAACATCTTCAGACTTAATATTTGCTCTATTTACTGCTTCTTTTATTACGATTGAACCAAGTTGCGGTGCAGTCTTTTGCGACAAAGAACCCATAAATGCACCGATAGGAGTTCTAACGGCTGATAATATTACTGTACTCATTATTAATTTCCTTTGTGGAATAAAAAAATACTCAAACGAGTGTATAATTTCAATATTTTTCTACTTATTATGTATTTTTATAAAATCTTATATAACGTATCGAATAATGTTTTATATTTGTATATAATTATTAGGATAGAATAAATATAATGTTTGTTGCTACAAGAGAAAGTGGTCCTATACAAACAAACTCTTACTTATTGGCTGATGATAACAAAAATGCTGTTATCATTGATGCTCCTTTGGGTATTTTAGATTTATTTGTCCCAATTATCGAAGAAAATAATCTTAATTTACAAGCCTTGCTGCTAACACATTCCCATTGGGATCATATGCTTGATGCTAAAAAAATAGTTGATAGGTATCAAATCCCATTATTTGTACATCAATTAGATGCGTATAGATTAAATGAACCAAATAAGCATACAGTATTTCAGTTGCCGTTTACTATTGAGGCAGTTGCTGAACAGCAGTATGTAGATGATGGGGAGTGCTTGAAATTTGGCGATATAGAAATAGATATATTACATACACCTGGTCATACAGAAGGAGGAGTTTGCTATGTTCTTAAAAATGAAAATATTATTTTTTCAGGTGATACCTTATTTAGAGAAAGTATTGGGCGTGCAGACTTACCGGGTGCTTCACTTTCGCAATTACTTCATTCAATTAGAACTAAAATTATAAATTTATCCCCTAATTATAAAGTATTGAGCGGGCATGGTCCTGCTACTACAATTGAACACGAGATTCATAATAATCCCTTTATCTAACATTCCAATGATCAATCATTTTAAATATATTTCAATATATCTTACTTGTGCATTTTTACTAAATGCTTGTTATTCTTTTACAGGTGGGAGCGTTGCTACTCATTTAAAAACTATTTATATTGCAAATGTAAATGATGCGAGTGGTTTTGGTAATCCTGAATATAGGGACATTCTTACACAAAGTTTATTAGATGGTTTTCAGAGAGATAATTCTTTAACTGTTGTCGAGGCAGGTGGCGATTGTAGACTGATAGTTACAATTACCAATATTTCTGAAACGCCTGTTTCTATCAGCCCTGGCGAATTAGAAACAGATAGAAGAGTTAGCTTCGTTTGTAATGTTGAATTTTTTGACATAATCACCCAAAAACAAGTCTTCAAGCGTAGTTTCTCTAATAATGAAATATACGCCGTTTCAGAAGGACAAGTAGGGCGAGATAACACAATTAAATCATTATTAACAAAAACTTCTGAAGATATTTTACTTTCTGTTGTTTCTGGTTGGTAAATTTATTATTTTTGAAGTTTGTATTAAATTAAATTCGGCAAAAAGTGTGCCTATGGAAAATATAATACTTATTATGTACTTTTTATCCCTTTGCGTTTTATTCGCTTTTGGGATACATGGTTTGTTTATTCTGTATTATTACAGAAAGACTTATGCTAACAACCATCCTTATGAAAAGATGCCGGACGTATGTCCGCCCGTTACTATTCAATTACCCCTATTTAATGAAACAGAAGTGGTCGCCAGACTTATACATTCTGTATGTAATATCGAATACCCTATTGATAAATTAGAAGTTCAAGTATTAGACGATTCAACTGACGAAAGTGTAATCCAAACTAAAAGAATTGTTAAAGAATATGCTGATCAAGGCTATAATATTAAATATATTCATAGAGATAATAGGCAAGGGTTCAAAGCTGGAGCTTTAAAAGCTGGCTTAGAAACTGCTATGGGCGAATTTGTGGCAATATTTGACGCTGACTTTGTACCTAATACTGATTTCTTAATGAAAACAATACCTCATTTCAATAATAAAGAAATAGGAATGGTGCAAACTCGTTGGGAGCATTTAAATGAGGAATACTCATTTTTAACAAAAGCACAGGCTTTAGCCCTTGATGGGCACTTCGTACTTGAACAACAAGTGCGTAACAAAGCGGGTTTCTTTATTAATTTTAACGGTACAGCTGGTGTATGGAGAAAATCTTGTATATATGACGCTGGTAATTGGGAAGCTGATACTCTAACAGAAGATCTAGATCTTAGTTATAGAGCGCAACTTAAAGGCTGGAAATTTAGATTCCTTAACGATGTTACCTCGCCAGCAGAATTACCAGCTGATATAAATGCCCTTAAAACTCAACAATTCCGTTGGACTAAGGGGGCTATGGAAACTGGTATAAAGATGTTGCCAAAAGTATGTAAAGCTAAACTACCGTTAGAATTAAAATTTGAAAGTTTTATACATTTATCAAGCAATATAGTCTTTCCTATGATTGTTTTAGTGGCTATTCTTAATGTTCCTATTGTGATAATAAAAAATTCAGTAAGTGGTTTAGATACATATTATTCTCTAATGTCTATTTTTGTTCTTGCTTCAATTTCGACTTTCTTGTTTTATACTTACGCACAAAAAGCGATACACTTAGATTGGAGACGTAGATTATTGTTGTTCCCTGTCTTTTTAGCAGGCTCTATGGGCTTTGCAATTAATAATACTAAAGCTGTATTTGAAGCATTAATCGGGAAAAAATCCGAGTTCTCTCGTACTCCTAAAACTGGTATTATTGGAAAACAAAAAGTAACTATCAAAAGAACAAGTAAACCTAAATTTAGTTTTGTACTATTCTTTGAATTATTACTGACACTATATTTTGCTGTTGGAATAGTTATTTCTATCAGCTATTTGGAAATTGCTGCTATTCCATTTCAATTAATGTTCCTAATAGGATTTGGAACTGTCGGTTGGATGACACTCAAACAAACTTTCTTATCTAGCAAAGCTTAATATATTAAAATATACCTACAAGTTACTTTTTCTATTCTCTAATGTTTTGTAATTTTGCATTATATTATTTAGAAAAGGTAACTTTTGTTTTTTATGAACTTGAAAGTAATTAATACACAAAAAGAATATGATTTATATGAGTTATTGGGTTTAACGTGGAACTTTTATACTAATAATTTTTTTAGCTTATTAAATGTGGCACTTATATCATATTTTTTATGTAATTTGTTTATAATTACCTTGCCAGATGTGGACATCAAAGGAATATTTTCATTTTCAGGCAATGATAAAGGGTACCTATCATTTTATTTATCTACTATCTTTTTTGTTACTTCACTTTCAAACTTACCTATAATTGTTTTTACTTTTCATAGGTTGAAAAATAAAGATGTCGATTTTGTTGATACATATAAGCTCACTATTGCAAAATTTATAAAAAACATCTTAATTAATGTTGGTACAATAGCTCTTTTTTTTACTTGTTTCTTTATTTGGGTTTTATTCTCTCTAAAATGGGTTAGTATTTTTATAGTGAGTGCTATACCCGTCGTAATGATGTTGTTGTTCTTTTCTTTTACGGTGATTGCTTTTGCAAGTAAAGAGGTAAATTTATGGTTATCATTTGCTTATAGCTTTAGGGTTGCACATAGCAAGTGGGTGAAAGTATTATTATATTATATCTTTATATATTTCTTATCGGCAATTGTATCTATGGCGATTAGTATCCCTTATACTTTATTTTCACGCTCACTTTTTACGGAGTTAATATTTAATACAATAGTTAATGTATTTTGTAGTTTCTTCGTCATTCTAATGACATTTTTGTTTATTAATTTAGATAATTCTATAAAGAAATGAAGAGCGAGATACCTGAATATAAAGAAAGAGAAATAAAGACGATTAGTAATAACCGTAAAGCATTTCATGATTATACAATTATTACAAAGTTTGAAGCTGGTATAATACTGCAAGGAACAGAAGTAAAATCATTGCGTAGTGGTAGGTGTAGCTTGGTCGATGCTTACTGCGTTCTACGAAATCAAGAACTATATCTTATTAATCTCCATATAAATGAATATAACCACGGAAATAGAGAAAATCATAAGCCTAAGAGAGAAAGAAAGCTCTTGTTGCACGAATATGAATTAAATAAGCTAAAAATTGCTACAGCTGAAAAAGGAATGACGATTGTCCCATTAGAGCTCTATTTTTCTGGGCATATTGTAAAAGTTGAGATAGCAACTGTAAAAGCAAAGAAGAAATATGACAAGAGAGAAGCAACTAAAGAAAGAGAGCATAAAAGAGAAATTAACCGTAAAATGAAATATTAGTTGCATAAGTTAGTATAATATACTTCTTTTGTAACCTAAGGTTTTGCGGGATGTAGCGCAGCCCGGCTAGCGCACCACTTTGGGGTAGTGGGGGTCGGCGGTTCGAATCCGCCCATTCCGACAATATATATAAACAAAAACCTATAACTACTGCTTATCTATCAATTATATCAAAAATATTCAGATTCATGCTTGATTATATTTACTTCATCCAATATTTCAAAAAAAGTTTAATATCTAAACAATATTTTTAAATTTGTTCGTTTATGAACATAGTTCTTTTTGATTACTTATCAAGAATGGTGGAGTGAATAGGCACTGTGAAACCTTAGCAACCTTAACGTAATAGTTAAAAGGTGCTAAATCCTACCCGGCAACGGGAAAGATAATATGCAAAAAATAAAAATTTATTGCGAACTCTTTCTGTCAATTTGTCGGAAAGAGTTTTTTTTTGACTCTTTTCGGCTCGACTTGGTAAGTCATATAGAATTAAATTTATTAATTATTATAAGGAATCTTTACCATGTGGGAAGAAACATCAATACTGCACTCGCTACAAGCGGACGCTCTTACGGGAGCAATTTCTACACCGATATATCAAACATCTACTTTTGTGCAGGAGTCACCTGGCATTCATAAGGGGTTTGATTACGCACGTTCTAACAATCCAACAAGGCAATCTTTAGAAAACTTATTAGCTGTTTTAGAAAATGCCTATAAGGGCTTTGCATTCGCGAGTGGCTTAGCGGCGGTAGATGCTGTTATAAAGCTATTGGCAGCTGGTGATGAAGTTTTGGCGATAGATGATATCTATGGGGGTACATTCAGAATTTATACTCATATATATAGCAAATTCAGAATCAAGATTAACTTCACTGATACTACCAATATAGATAATATAGTAAACCATATTACTCCTAAAACAAAATTTATATGGATTGAATCGCCTACAAATCCAACTCTAAAAATTTCGGACATAAAAAGTATTGCAGAAATTGCTCATAAGAGTGGGGCTTTGTTAGTAGTTGATAATACATTTGCATCTCCTATTTTACAAAAACCATTAGATTTGGGTGCTGATATAGTGATACACTCCGCTACTAAATACCTTGGAGGGCATTCGGATTTGATAGCTGGAGCTGTCGTTGTCAAGTCGCCTACTATCGCTGATGAAATTAAATTTATACAAAATTCATCCGGAGCAATTTTATCTCCTTTTGATAGTTGGCTTACTATCAGAGGAATAGAAACATTATCTCTTAGAGTATTAAAACAATCAGAGAACGCATATATTGCTGCAAAGTACTTCCAAAACTACCCCAAAATTGCTGACTTATACTATCCGGGATTAGAAACTCATAAAAATCATCATATAGCCAAAGAACAACAAAAAGCTTTTGGTGCTATGTTATCATTTTCGCTCAAGGTAAACACTGAAGAGAACGCAACAAGGTTTGTAACTAATACTAAGTTATTTAAATTAGCAGAAAGCTTAGGCGGAGTAAAGAGCCTTGTGTGTTTACCGTCTGCAATGACGCATAAATCTATACCTGCCGACGTGCGAAGAGCCTCAGGGATAAGCGACTCCCTTATTAGGCTAAGCTTTGGTATTGAGCATTATTCAGATTTAATAAATGATATTGAACAAGCATTAGAATATACTGAATAGGAATAAATAAATATGGCAAACAAAATTAGATTAGGAATTTTTGGCTTTGGAGTTGTAGGGCAAGGCTTGTATTATGTCTTATCTCAAACCAACGGAATAAGCGCTGAAATATCGAAGATATGCATCAAAAACCCAGAAAAGGATAGAATTTTGGATAGAAGCTTGTTCACTACTGATAGATTTGAGATTTTAAATGACCCTGATGTAGACGTTATAGTCGAATTAATAGACGACCACGAAGCAGCTTACGAAATTGTAAAATATGCGTTACAAAATGGAAAACACGTTGTTACAGCAAATAAGCGTATGCTTGCTGATAACTTAGAAGAACTATATCAATTACAAAAGGAATATAAAACTCATCTGCTATATGAGGGTGCTTGTTGCGCTAGTATCCCAATTATTAGAAACTTAGAAGAATACTATGATAATGATTTATTAAATGCTGTTGAAGGTATATTTAATGGTTCTACAAATTATATCCTTACCAAAATGGCTGAAGAGGGTGTAACTTATACTGAAGCATTAAATCAAGCACAAGAAAAAGGCTTTGCGGAGGCAGATCCTACTTTAGATGTAGCAGGCTTTGACTCAAAATTTAAGCTGTCTGTTATATTAGCTCATTCCTTTGGTATCTTTAATAAGCCTGAATCGATACTTAATTTTGGAATAAATAAATTAAGTGAATTTGATTTTCAATTTGCAAAGCAACGTGGGTTTAAAATTAAACTAAAAGCAAATTGCCGCAAAGATAATGGCAAAGTATTTTCGATTGTTGCACCTCAGTTTCTTGCCCCTGACGATAAATTGTATCCAGTAAATAATGAATACAATGGCGTAATAGTTGAAGGTGCTTTTTCAGAAAATCAATACTTTATCGGTAAAGGAGCTGGTTCGTATCCTACTGGCTCAGCAGTATTATCTGATATTTCAGCATTAACATTTAATTACAAGTATGAATATAAAAAGTATCAACAAAATCTTAATTTAGAGCTAAGTAATGATTTTAAATTGAAATTATATGTTAGATGGGAGAATGAAGGGATAGACAAGGAACTATTTGATGAAATTGATGAAGAATTTCGTACAACGGATAATTCGTATATAATTGGAAGTATAAATTTGGCGAACCTTCAACAATCAAAATGGCTTGAAAGGGATGATATTTCAATTATTCTAACTAATAAATCAGAGCTATTGTCCGCTTAATGATAAATGACAGAGCTTGAGGATTATAAAAACAAAGTAGGCTAATTAACATAGCCTACTTTTTTTATTGTGATAATAAAATGAATGCCTTTAGTTTTGTTATCTTTTTTAACAACCCCTGCCCAAAAATACTATTGCGATAGTCTTATATATAATATACAAGTCTAATTTCCAAGTGAGGTTCTCAATATACAATGAGTCATACTTTAATTGATTAGAGACTTGCGGATTAGCTCTATTGCGCACTTGCCATAGCCCAGTCATACCGGGTCTTACTACGGTTCTTAGATATATTTGAGTAGAGTCGTCATAAAGTTCTAACATTGTAGGGCGGGGTCCTATCAAACTCATATCGCCTTTAATTACATTCAAAAGTTGGGGCAGTTCATCAATACTATATTTCCTTATAAATTTACCAATTGTGGTAATCCTTGGATCACATGTACCAGAGAGTTTAAAACTTAAGCCATCATGATAATGAGTATCAACTGACGTAATCTGTTCCATTGCCGCCATACTTCTAAATTTGTAAATTTTAAAAACTTTTCTATCCAAGCCAATTCTGTCTTGGGTATAAAGAATACTACCCTTAGAACTAAACTTAATTAATACCGAAACAACTAATAAGAGAGGTGAGAGAAATAATAATAGTATAGATACAATAAGCAATTCAATATATCTACGTACCCTAAGATATAATTGCTTGTTAGAAGCGTAACAATTGAAATTGATTACTTCTATAGATGAAATACTGTTCGAGCTAGACATACACAATCCTCATATTTTAATAAGTACATTGTGTAGAAACTTTTCATCATATCAATCTTATATATACAACAAGGTAATAAAATATTATATTAATATGTTAATATTGTGCTACAAGGTCGAATTGTTTAAATATTATGCCTCCTAATGTTTATACTTAACACTTTTTTACTATGCGTAAATAATACAAAGGCTAAGTTAAGTATATTCTAAATAAAATACAATTAATTAAAATTAATAAATTAAAAATATTAGAATTTACTTAATATTTAAAAAAAATCAATAATCCACCGTTCCAATATATTATCTTTGCATTTGGTAGTGGTGCTCAAATAAATTGAATATGGAAAAAGTTAGCATAATAATGGCAACCTATAATAGAAGTAAAGTTATTTACTATTCTATTATGTCTGTATTATCTCAAACATATCAAAATTGGGAGTTGATAGTGGTTGGAGATTGTTGCACTGATGATACCGAAGATGTAGTGAGCTCTTTTAATGACCCAAGAATTATATTTCATAATTTACCAGAAAATTTCGGCGAACAATCATATCCAAATAATGTTGGAATGAAGCTCTCAACTGGTGATTATATCGCATTTTTAAACCACGATGATATTTGGCTACCTGATCATTTAGAGCTATCATTAAAAAAACTGAAAACAGAAAATGCAGATTTTGTGTTTAGTATTATAGGAATGATAGGGGATTTTAAGGAAAATACATTAATAGCATATTCAGAGTCTGGTAACTTTGAGTATCATGTTATTGTTCCAGCAAGCTCTTGGCTGTTTAAAAGAGAAGTATACCTAAAGGTTGGGGATTGGCGATCAGCGTGGGATATTATTCAATATCCTTCAGAAGATTATCTATATAGAGTATTAAAATCTAACTTTAAAATTAAAGCTGTTAATAAACTTACATTGATAAAGCCAGCTTCTACTTATATCGAAAAAACTTATTTTATTGATTCTGATATTAATAAAACAATTTATCAATCAATAATAAATAACCCAAATTTTAGAGAAGATTTTCTTACATCTGCAATAATAAATAACTATGGCGAATATTCTATCAAAGTACACCTCTATAAATTAATACGAGAAATAATTAAAAGGTTTTCTATATTTTTTGCAAAAATATTTAAATTACACCCACATACTATTACTAATATTATTGCATATAGGGGCGGAAAAGGAAAAGGTATTAACCAACTTAGAAAAATTAGAGGTTTAGAATCAAAAAAAAAATAAATGGACTAAATTATGGAAAAGGTAGATATTAGTATCCATGCAAAAAAGGATACTCAAAGCATTACGAGTGATTGGATACCATTGATGCAATTGATAGATGGTGTATTATTGCACGAAGTTAAAAATGTAGCCAAAGAGAGTGGTTTCCTAACTGAAATATTTAGGAAAGATTGGGGCTTTGATAATTTTGAAATTGATCAAGTCTTTCAGGTAGCCTTAACTCCTGGTGGATTTAGTGGTTGGCATGTTCACAAAATCACAACGGATAGATTGTTTATTAACCATGGATTGGTGAAGATAGCCCTATATGACGGTAGACCCGAATCTCCAACTTATGGTAAAATAAATGAATTTAGATTGGGTAATTTGCGACCAGGATTAGTGATTGTGCCACCGGGGGTATGGCATGCAGTGGTGAATTTAGCTGATCAGGTATCGTATGTATTGAATTTGGTAGATAAAGCATACCAATATGATGACCCAGATCATTATCGTTTACCAATAGATACGGACTTAATACCACACAAAGTTATTTAATAATACTGCCAGAACTATTGTAACGTTCTTTAAAATACGCATCATCAAGAGATTGGATTATTACGCCTTTACTTGTTGATGCGTGTATCATACTATTTGATCCAATATAAATACCTACATGAAATATCCTATTATTCTTTTCAAAGAATATTAGATCGCCAGCCTCTCTGTTTCTTTTACTTACTTTGTTAGCATAATTAAATTGTTGGTCCGATGTTCTGGGCATATCAAGTCCAACGTTATGATATACAGACATTACAAAGCCAGAGCAATCAACTCCTTGCATACTCTCACCGCCATATTGGTATGGAGTACCTATCCAATTCTTTGCCTCATTAATTATCTTTCTTCTCAAATCACTTTCTGGCAGCTCAATATTACTCGTAGTTGAATTGTTTGTAGAAATACGATTGGCTGTGCCCAAATTAGCATTTGAAGAATATCTTATGGCACTTGTACAAGAAAATAATACAAATGATACCCCTAATAAAAGTAATATTTTTAACAACGTCCGCATTTATAAAAGCCAGCAAAGTCTATGCCATTGAGTAGATATTTATATATGAAAATATTTAAGTATAATTAGATAAATAATTATATATTTGCATAACTCTATTGTAATCATTAAGATAAAAATGCAAAAAGCACTATTAGCTATAGATTGTGGCACTACAAGAATCAAATATATCCTAAAGGATAAGGGAGCTTTGTCTTTTGTAAGTCAAGGTAATATAGATAATATTGAGCAGATTATTGATAATTATAGATATAATAATAAAGAACTTGAGGTTCTTATTTTAGGCACTAATGCAAAGTTGTTAAACTTAAGTGTCAAAACTACAAATTATGATGAATTGATATGCACGGCACACCTACCATTGTATTATAATTGCAATAATGCTCTTGTAGTAAATATAGGTACGGGCACAGCTTTTTTGTCGATTCAAAACAATAATTTTAGGCACTTAATTGGAACAGGATTAGGCGGAGGCACTTTGTTGGGCTTGTCGCAAAGATTTCTCTGCACCGAAAATGTGTATATAATCAATGAACTTTCAAGGTTTGGAAAATTAGAAGCTATTAATACTACAATTGAAGATGTGCAATATAATAATGTTTCATGGTTAGACAAAAGTATGACCGTCTCAAATTTTAGCAAACAAGCTAATTCACAATCTGATATTGCAGCGGGTATTATTTCATTAGTTATTGAACCTATCATATCTATATGCAAATCTCTTGTGATTGGGCAAAATTATGAAAGAGTATATTTTGCTGGTAGTGTCCTTGATTTTAATTTAGCTCGTGAGCTAATAGAAAAGTATTCATCACTTTTAGAGATAGATTCGGTGATTATTGAAAAATATGAATATGGCACTTTACTTGGTGCACTTGCATATTATAATAAATTGAATGTTGAAAATGAAATTTAGTAAGCTATTTATAATTATAATCGTATTTTTTTATTCTGTTAGCCTGATATTTTGCCAATCTACAAATTATCAAGTTATTGATTCATTGATTTCATTAAAAATCAAAGAGTTAAACTCTAATATCACAAATAATATAGGTAGTTGCTATATAATAAAATCCAATTTTGCCGAGATTAGTACAATTATAGAAACAAAACTACTTGAAGAATATCCGAAGACTCAATTTTATAAAGATAGTGAAAATAATTGCTCTACTTTAAATTTTAACACTAAAAATATATTTATTAAATATGTAAAAATTGATGAGGAATTGGTAGAAAGAATAATTACAATTGACTTGGCAATAAATTTAGAAGAAAGTCATAAACCTCTAAAGTTACTTCAAAATAAGATTACAAGCTATAAAGATACTGTTTTTACTCAACAAATTCTTAGTTTACAAAAATCTCCATACGCTTTCGATAAAGCAGAAATACCACAAGAGGAATATTCATTTTATGAGAATATTCTCCAACCTGTGGTATTTATTGGGACTGCAATTATAACTATTGCAATTTTATTTACAGCTAGAAGTAATTAATTTTTGATGATTTTATTTATATTATTTCCAATTTTAATAAAATAAACGCCCGCTTGTAGCTTGCTAATATCAATTACATTTCGCCCATTAAGAGTTGTGCCTTTTAATTGTTCCATACCCAAGATCGAATATATACTAAAATCAACTTCTTCACTTGAGTTAAAAGATATAAAATCTTTAGCTGGATTCGGATAAATATCTAAGCTGAATGTTTTATCTTCAACTGATGTTATTGAATTGAGGCAGTTTCTCATTTCAACAGCAAATTCTTGAAGAGTTGCACCTCTTGCAAAACAAATAGAGCATTCTCTACTATCGTTCGCAGGTATATCACCTTCAAAACGCATTCCAATTACAGATGCTATATCGCCTTTTTTTGCTGTTTGTATTGAATTGCCACCATTGAGCGTAGCAATTCTTTCTTCAGGTTCAAAATCCTGAAAATAAGAATACTCAATACCAGCTGCTTGTGGGCTTACATTTTCATAGCTACTGATGGCACCACTTCCATAATACGGATATTGCTCGTTGATGTATGCGATTTGCACAGTCGCCGATTTTGATTTTCCAGCTGGAATAGCAACAGGGAAATAATCCGTTCGATTAGTCATTGCTTCGCCAGCAATATCCCAATCTATATAATAACCAATTGCAAGGTTGCTTAATGGCTCGTTGCCAGTATTTTCTACTTTTAAATTTAATTTTACAGAATTAGAAGATTGTGATGGAAATTTTACTTCTTGGCTTACTTTTACATTAATTCTCTCACTACCAGCATTTTCATCGTTTATGATACATAAGTTATTTTGTGGATTGCTAAATTTCTTTTCTGTTTTAAAATCATATTTGTCAATTTCCCAATCGTTAAACACTATTTTTGCGTTATCTTTATTTGGATATACACTAACCATCAAGGTTGAGTTTTGGTATATTTGATTACCGTCTGCTTTACTGCCCATTCCTTTGCCAATACCATTTTCGGAAGCCTCTGTAAAATATCCAAATTCTCCATTATCAGCCATAGAAACAAAAAAATTATTATTGCTAAATGTAGATATTTGTTGATATGGAACGAAACCGAATTTAAAAAAATCATGATAGCCATTTTCACCATAAATATCTATTCTCAAGATTACCTCTTCTGGGTTGTTTATTGATACTGCTATTCTAAAGTTTTCTAAGTTAAATTCCTCGCCAGCACTTAGATTAGCTTTAATAAAAGTTGTATCCATTAAATCAACTGAATTTGCAGGATCGTACGCTTTACTTAGCTTAAAAGTTAAGTTGTTAGCATTACCTAAATAATTTTTACATTTAATATTTAACTTTGCAATATCTCCAGCCTCAAATCTATCTGTTTGTTGATTGTTAGTGCCAAAGTATATAAATTGCTCCGGCCTTACTGCTGGAATGCTCATCGGTTGTATTTCGCCTATCTTTTTCATATTCAAAATACCTGGAGTAAGTTTATAATATTTATCGTTGTTGGTAAGGAACGTATCTACACACTGCCTTACAAATTCAATTGATTGGATAGCACTAAGTTCTGGATATAAAGCTCTTGTTAGAGCAACGGCTCCAGTTACTACTGGCGAAGAAAACGATGAACCGCCAGAACATACAGCATAAGATGAGCCAGACTCCGTAGTATAATTGCCCACACCCGGCGCCATTATCCTTGTACCAACCCCTAAGATACTCTCTTTAGTTAAGTTACCGTTGCTGTTTACTTCACCTACCCCTAATACTCCTTTGTATGTAGCAGGATAGAATGAAGAGTATGTATTTGAATTGCCACTACCTAAATTTCCTGCCGAAGCAACGATAGCTACATCTTTGCTGACGGCATAATCTATTATTAGCTGATCAATATCGCTAGGAGACTTAGGACTACCCCAACTTAGGTTGAGTACTTTTACGCCACGTGTAGCTGCATATATTATAGATTGGTAAGCGTACACTAATGAAGTACCTTCAATAATTTTGATAGGTAATATTTTTGAATTAAACCCTACGCCAGAAATACCTTTTGCATTATCTGTACTTGCTCCCGCAATACCAGCTACTTGCAAACCATGAGTAATTAAGTTATTTGTTGTAATACTTGGGTTTACACCATCATAATTATAAGCAAAGTTATAGCCATTATAATCATCTACATAGCCATTATTGTCATTATCTATGTTATCAAAAGGTATTTCAGAGTAGTTTATAGCTAGATTGCTCTTTAAATCCTCGTGGTCTTGCTCTACTCCACTATCGCTAATGCCAATAATAATATTGGTATCTCCCTTTGTCATATCCCATAAATCATACGCTTTAATTAAGTTAAGAAAGGTTTGAGAATCTACTCGCGGGTCGTTAGGTTTGTATAGAAGCTGTGGTAATTCATATTTCTCTATAAATTGTATTACTGATTGATTCTTTTTTAAATTATTAATAAACTCAGTGGGGCTTTTAGCATCAAACTCTACTGTATAAGTGCGCAAAAGCGGTTCCTCTTTTGCTAATATGTTCTTATTCTGAGCACTCATTAATAATATGGGAGATTTTACAGTGTTTTTAATACTTTGTTCTTTGGCTAATATTGGCTTTAATATTTTAATATTGAATTGCTTTTCGATATTCTTAATTTCAATATCGCTTAATTCATATTTAAATGTAACAACCGCTCTGTTTTTATAAAAGGATAATTGCTTACCATTTATTTGTTCCTTATAAGTTCGTTCTACGGCGAGTAAATTCCCACTATTTAGTACACAAAATACCATATACAAACCAATAATATACTTTATCATTTTAAGAAATCCTATTTTTTTTATTATATATATACACATCAAACTACACAAAAGTTAAATAATTTTTTTCACAATTAATTTAAACCCTTCTATTTTTTCTACCTCAACCTTATCGCCTTTCTCAATGTCATCAAGCGATATAGCTTGCCATATTTCACCATTTAAATGTACTTTGCCGTTATTACCTGTTGTAAAGGCACTTAAGGAGTAGCCTTGCATACCAGACATTTCCGAGACATTTTGAGCTTTCTTTTTATTTTGTGCCTTTATACCCAACCATACTATTGTCCCAAAAAGTAAAGCTGTAAGAAGTGTTGATACTATAATTAGACTTAATGAAACTCGCATAAACTCCTCCGGTGAATCTATTAAAAGAAGTGAGCCAAAAGTAAACGAAACAATGCCTCCAATTGTAAGTAAGGCATATGATTGAATAAAAATTTCAAGAATAAATAAAATTATTGCGAGGAAAATCAATGACAGCCCAAGGTAGTTTATTGATAGCAATTGAAGCGAATATGCTGCTATGAGCAATAAAGAAGTACCTATTGCTCCGGGGTATATGGCACCTGGGCTTTTGAACTCATATATTATACCCCATATCCCAATTAAAATCATAATATACAACAGGTTTGGATTTGAAAGAAGAGTTAGCAACTCTTCTTTGACATTCTTATCCCTATAAACTAAACGATAATTTGATGTGTTTAAGTTTATAGATGTTCCTGCCTTTGTAATAAGAGCCCTACCGTCTAAATTATGAAGTAGGCTATGAATATTAGGCGAAATAATATCAACTACATTTAAGGACAAGGCTTCGTTTTCTGTTATTGATTCAGAATTTCTTACCGCTCTTTCTGCCCATTCATAGTTTCTATGCCGCTTTTGAGCAATAGAGCGAATAAAAGCTGAAGCGTCATTTTCTATTTTTTGTCCCATTACTGTAGAGTCACTACTTCCATCAAGTCCAACGGGGTGTGCTGCACCAATATTTGTGCCTGGTGACATAGCAGCAATATTCGCAGCTAAAGTTATAAAGACTCCAGCAGAACCCGCCCTACTACCACTTGGAGCAACATAGACACAAATTGGTATAGTAGATTCAAATATATGATTTACTATATCTCTAGTAGCATCAAGTAAGCCGCCGGGTGTATTTAATTGCAAGATTACAAGAGTTGCTTTGGCTGTTTCGGCGTCCTTGATTCCGTTGCTAATATAAAAACTTGCCGCTGGAGTAATAGCTTCATTGATTGTAAGTACATAAATGTCGTTTGAGAACGAATATGAACTAACAAAAACTAAGGAAAAAATAATATATTTATATACTGCCATACAAATTCTAAAAATCAATATTGTTTAATAACAAAATTAAATAAAATTTATTTCATTTTTAATAGTTTAACTATCTTTAATATAATCAAAAATCAAAATAGATATGGAAAATTTAACAATTTCTGTTAATAATAAGGACTTTAATGTTAATTATGATAATAAAAATGATAATAACATTAAAATTGGAGATAATGAATACGAAATTAAAATATTAAAACAAATTAGCTCTAATGTTTATTCGGTGATGGTTAATAATCAAATACAACATATTGAATTTAACGAAAATAATAATAATTTAACTATTAATTTAAACGGTTTTAGCTATGATGTTGAAATTAAAGATTCAACACGAGAATTGTTGCAAAAGTTTATCAACAATAATGTAAAAGCTAATGCTGCCAATGCTGGAGTTATTAAATCACCGATGCCCGGTCTCATTATTAAAATATTTACCCAAATAGGCATGCAGGTAAGTGCTGGCGATAAATTGCTGATTATTGAAGCTATGAAAATGGAAAATCTGATTAAATCTAATATTAATGGTATTGTAAAGGAAATTAAAGTGAGCGAAGGTAGTGCCGTAGATAAAGATAAAGTATTAATAACGATTGAACCAAACTGATGAAAAAATTTAATCAAATTCTTGATGATAAAAAAAACAAAGATTTTGCCTTTCTTTCTTGGCATAAAGATAAGGATTCAGCAGGGTATATCTTATCATATTATGCCGACCCTAATAAACAAGCCATAAAGGAAGATTGGTTCTTAGAATTAGATGAATTATTGTCCTATGCCGAGGATGAATATAATGCAAACCCAGAAAAATGGCAGTATTAAAGATATATATAATATTGCAAATAAACTCAGACTTATTCTCTACCAACTACTCTTAAAATTTGAGTATAAATTTTTAATTGCGACATTACCTAAAGATTTATTCTTGTACATATCCTTAATATTTTGTGCTGCTTGAGAAAGTTCTTCAGTCTTTATTCCAGCACTACAAGAGTTCCATGCTTCTAAGAAAGCAGTTAAATGATCTGCAGCCCTTATTATTTCGCCATCATAAGGATTAAAACTATTTTGATTATATTTTGTATTTAATAATTCGATTGAAATATCTTTATTAATGATTTTGCCTTCAACTTCTACCTTATTATCAAACTCATCAATAGAAAAGTACTTTATTTCATTTAGCCAATTATGGTCAATTAATGGGAATATTTCCTTTTCGGCTAATTGTTGCTCTAAGTTCTTAATAAGAGAATCAAATTCTTCAGAGGAACGTTTCACTGGCGAAATTATATCCCGTGTTACAGCTTCTGGTAAATCATGAAACAAGCCACCAAAGAAAGCATTATAAAGTCTTTTGTCGCAGGCTTCATTTTCTCTGGTAAAGAAATAAGATATAATCCCAACTAATAATATATGCCCTAAAACAGAGGTTTTAGGTACACGTGGAACTTGTGCCCATCTCATCTGAAAACGTAATTGCCCACATAAATCAATAAAATTACTAATAGTATGCTTGTGTATTAGCTTTTGTATACCTTCTAAATCTGCATATTGATTAATTTTATTGAGCAGCTCCGTTTCTATTCTAATATTTTGGTAGCTAAATGGGTTAGCCTGCTTTATTATTTGAAATTCCCAGAAGCTAGAAAAAATATGAGCGGCGTCCAAAACTCTTTTAGTTAAATCATTCTTCTCGGTATCATTAAAAAGAAAGTCTTGTAATTCATTTTTAATAATAACGTTTTCGATTTTAGGTTCAACCTGCCGATAAACATATTTATTTAACTCTTCAAATACAGTCTTGTTTTTCTTGATTTCAGCATAAATAGGGGACTTAATATCAGAGATAACAATTCGCCTAATTAACTCATAAATGCCATCTTTAATCAAGGTCTGCCAGTCTATTGAATTGCCTTTATCCTCCTCATATTTGGCAATTGTATAAGCAATTATCATCTTGTGGGCGTGCTTATCCATTTCTATCAAGTCCATTGGTCTAATTCTATCATTCCATCTCTGAATATGGTACGCTCTGAAAAGCTCATTAACCAGGGAGAAATTCACTATCATATTAACCCCTATTCTTTAAGAGCATTTTGCGAATTGCGTCTAAATTTTTCTTATCATCTTCTTGGTAATGCTGATTAATTTGCTCTGCTTTTTTAGTATTAATCGTCCCACTACCACTATTATAGTCTGGAGGTAAAAAATCGTTATTTGTTTTAAGAAAGTTCTCGTCGTTAGATGTATTTGGTAGTGGAGTATGGGGAACAAATGTTTCATGCTCTATAAACAATGAATCAACTTTATCGCCCCTCATTATATAGTCCATAGTTTGCTTGCCAAATATGTCTAAGAGTTTATCATAGATGGTAACTCTCGTAAAGGGCTTAGTTATGTATCCAGAAGCTCCATATTTAACAGTTAAGCCAAGATTTTCTACGTCTGAAAGAGCTGAAACCATAATTATCGGTATGTGTTGTACTATTTTTATTCGCTTTAAGATTCTCGTTACGATATGCCCGCTCAATTCAGGCAACATAATATCTAAAAAACAAATAGTCGGCTTGTGCTCGATAGCAAGAGCTATACCCTCAATACCATTTCCTGCTAAATAGCTTTTTTTAAAGCCATAACTTGCCAAGGTCTTCGACAAGATCCTTTGCATCCAAATATCATCATCAATTATTAATGCCGAATACTCTACCATATATTATGTATCTGCTTCTTTATTGGTTATTACTCTTGTTGATTATCGGTAATTTTCTCTGGAAAGTTTAATAATTTTCCTTGTACATTACTGGACTTGTCATTATTTAATAAGATTCTAGATTTTGATATTGCTTTCTTTAAAGCACTAATTTCTGTTTTTACTGCTTGTCTATTCGTTTCTACAATTTTATCGTGTATCTCTTTTCTGTGGACTGGTATAGATTTAGGGGCATTTATACCTAAACGCACTATACCTCTATCTACACTAAGAACAGTAACCGTTACAGACGAGCCTATCGTTATTACTTCCCCAACTTTTCTTGATAATACCAGCATATCAATCCAATATCATTGTTTATTTTTCTTCAATTACATAATTTGTAGAATACTTATCAAATGGCAGAATTATTTGCTCACCTTTTAAATTTTCGGTATCTAATATAACAGGTGCTTTCATATTTGCTGTCATTTTTCCATTTTCGTTCTCAAGTGTAACAACAACAAAGAATACTTGCTTTTCTATGTCATAATGATTACCTGGAGAATAGTTCAAGTCTATCAACCAAGGGCTTAGCATTGGGAAGCCAATCTCTGGCTTTTCAATAGATATCAGCCATTTAAATGGAGCGGATTCATCTTCACTAACTACTACAAAGTTAGTTAGGTCTTCAAAACCAAGCATTCCATTGTCAAATAAGAAAATCATCTCTTCATTCACAGTTAATTTACCAAAATGAGGAGTTTGTATTGTTACTTCCTTATTAGTTTTATCATTCATACGAATCAATTATTATAAGTTTTTCAAATATATGTAAAAAATATATAAAATTATTAATTTTATTTAACATCAATATATCCTTTCTTGGTGGGCGTTAGGTTATCTGGTGGCACAAGTAATATATCAACCCTTCTATTTTGCTTTTTCCCTTCACTTGTAGTATTGTCTGCAATAGGTCTCTGCGAACCAAACCCTCTTATTACAATTTTATATTCATCAATACCATCTCGTATTAATTTATACGCAACGTTAGTTGCACGAGCCGTTGATAAATGCCAATTAGATTCATATTGAAATGTTCTAATAGGGTCGCTATCAGTATGACCGTCTACAAATAGTATAAAATTAGTGCCATTTATAATTTTAGCTATTGTATCTAAAGCTATAATTCCACTTTGCTCTAACTTAGCTACACCAGATTTAAAAAGTAACTGCTCAGACAAGCTTATTCGTAATGTCGAATCTTCCATAACTAAGCTAATGCTCTTGTCGCTAAGCAAGTTATTTAACTTGTTACTTATTTCATCTTTTAAGGCTGGAAGCGATTTTTGTACGGGAGGCGCTAATATAGGTTCTGGAACTGCTTGCTTGTTACCCTGCAACACACCATCTCCGCCTTGTAGCACTTTGTCATTTTTTGCCGTAAAATACTCAGATAGTGCATTAGAATACTCTTTGAATTTTTCTTGATCTACTTGAGCTGACGAATACAATACTACGAATAAGCCGAGTAATAGCGTTATTAAATCGGCATAGGTGATTAGATATCTATCTGCACCTGTGTTATGTGTATCGTCCTTGTATTCTTTTCTTTTAAACATATATTTAAATATCGGAAAGAAATCAAAAAACTTAAAAATAATAATAAAATCATAAAAAAACATTACTATTCAAACATTATTCGGAAAAAAATGATTATTTTTGAACTTTAGGGAGAGTATTAAGTTGAAAATATATGTCGTCAGCGAATGGGCAATTTAGTAAAGTATCTTAATAAATACTTTGGTTACGAAAATTTTAGAGATGGACAACAAGAAATAATCAACTCTATAATTAATTGTAATGATACCTTAGTAGTTATGGCGACTGGTGGCGGGAAATCTCTTTGCTATCAATTACCTGCTACTGTTATGAATGGTACTGCTCTTGTAATTTCTCCTCTGATGGCTCTAATGAAAGACCAGGTAGATGCCCTAATAGGCAAAAGCATACCTGCTACCTTAATTAATAGTTCAATAGACTTCAGTGAAGTTGTTAATAGGATGAACGACGCTATACGAGGGGTATATAAACTCATATATATATCACCAGAAAGATTAGAAAATAAATCTTTCCTGAGGATGCTTAAAAAAATTAATATCTCATTTGTAGCCGTAGACGAAGCCCATTGTATTTCAGAATGGGGACATGATTTCAGACCCTCATATAATTCAATAAATAATATGTTTGAGCACATAGAAAGGGTACCTGTTATAGCCCTTACTGCTACCGCAACGCCAATCGTTCAAAATGATATAGTCAAAATCTTAAATCTTAAAAGTGAGAATAGATTTATCAAAGGTTTTGACAGAAAAAATCTAAATTATCGAACTAAACTTAGTAATGATAAAATTTCTGATACTCTTGATATTTTAGCCGATACAAAAAACGGGTCTACTATAATTTATGCCGGATCGCGAAAAAGAACTGAAACTTTTGCAATAGAGCTACAAAAATATAAAATTAATGCTGAAATGTATCACGCTGGCTTAAAACAACAATTACGCGACGCTGTGCAAAGCCGTTTTATTAAAGATAAAACGAAAGTGATTGTAGCTACTAATGCTTTTGGTATGGGAATAGACAAAGCCGATGTTAGAAATGTAATTCATATAGATTTAACTTCTACTTTAGAACAATACTACCAAGAAGCAGGGCGTGCAGGAAGAGACGGTAAAGACGCAATGTCGATTTTGCTATATCATCCAAGTGATATTAATTTGCAAAATTTCTTTATTCAATCAAACTATCCATCTAAAAGCCATATTCTAAAAGCATATGACTTTATTAAGAAAAATTCCTTAAACGGGATAGTTCCTTCAGCTCTAACTTTAGCTAACGAAATTGGATTATCACAAAGAAGCACCGAAACTATTTTAAAGCTCTTAGAAAGAGATGCAGTTATATGTCGTGTGAATTTTAGTCAAAACGCAAGTATTAGAATTACTACTACTACAGATAGAATTAGTGAGTATTTTAATAATCTTAATCCTGATAAACAGCAGGTTCTTGAAGAATTACTTAGAATAACTCCACGCGAAGCTTTCCGTAGAACTGTAGACATAGATTTAAAGCAATTAAACCTAAATAGTATCGTTCAAAAGGAAAAGATTGAAGAAGCTATAAGAGCCTTTAACTTTTCAGGCAACATAGAAATATCTAATTATAACGCCGAAATAAGTGAAAATCAATTTGTTTTTGATTATTCGTCCAGCCTGAATATTAACTATAATGAGTTAGCTGATAGAGAAAAGTTTGCTTATAATAAACTTTCTAAAGTTATTGAATATGCTGAAACTAATCAATGCAAACGCCATTATATTCTTAAATATTTTGGTGAAAAGAATGATAATACTAATGATAATTGCAATAACTGTTCATCTTGTAATGCTAATGACAGCAAGTTAATTAAAATCAAACAGAGAACAGATTACTTAGAATCGCTCGTTCTTAAATTAGTAGATGAACTAAGAGATTATTACACAGAAAGAGAAATTGCTACTATCTTATTAGGTAAAAAAAGTGCCTTTAAAATAGCAAACACTGATGAGATTAAAGATTATTATGGTGCAGCTATGGATTACAACAAGCAAGAGACGGAAGAGCTTATATCTAAGTTGTTAACAAAAAGATATATTCAGAAAAGTGTAAATAAAAAAATGATTATTACCCCACTCGGTAAATCCCAATTAAAATATAATTAATTTAAATAAACGATGAGAAACTAAATGGAAAAAATTGACAGCGATCTTATATTTAATAAACTAGTTTCATTACGTAGAGAAATTGCAGAAAATGCTGGCGTAGTACCACGGGGGATTATTAGCGATGTTGCTTTAAGAAAAATAGCCGATAATCTACCAGAAACAGAAGGGGAACTTAAAAAAGTTTCAGGTATTAGCCAATTATTTGTTCAGCGTTTTGCTAAAATGTTTCTTGTTGAAATAGAAAAAATAAAATTAAACCCAAAAGAACCAAAAGTATCTAAGGTAGCAAACGATGCTCTGAAATTATTAGAAAAAGGTTTGTCCTTTGAAGATGTTACTAAGAGGCTCTTTGCCAATAATTTAGCTATGGCGTCAAACTATATTGTAGAGCTTGTAGAGGCTCCGTATCCATTAGATAGCAAAATGTTTGTACCAGGAGATGCTTATGATAGGGTGCTTAGCTTTGTGAAAAGCAATCCTCAAATGGGTTTGAGAGAAATTCAATCTAAAATAGAGGTAGAATTAGACCAGCCTTTACTAAAAATGGCTGTTTCCTTCGCAAAAGTTGAATTAGGAATAACAAAATAAAAAATATATAGTACTTTTTCAGTAAAATTGAAAAAATAATTTTGTTTATATCGGAAAAAGTATTATTTTTGTAAGCTCAATTAAAGGGGTAGATACCGAAGCGGTCAAACGGGGCAGACTGTAAATCTGCTGGGTAACACCCTACGGAGGTTCAAATCCTTCTCTACCCACACTTTAATTCGATGCGGGAGTAGCTCAGTCGGTAGAGCATCAGCCTTCCAAGCTGAGGGTCGCGGGTTCGAGTCTCGTCTCCCGCTCTTCTGTAATTAGAGTGAATCAGCTGAAAAATGTATCTGCTGATGTAGCTCAGCAGGTAGAGCACTTCCTTGGTAAGGAAGAGGTCACGGGTTCAAGTCCCGTCATCAGCTCGGGTTACACGGATGTAGCTCAACTGGTAGAGTGGCGGTCTCCAAAACCGTAGGCTGCGGGTTCGATTCCTGCCATCCGTGCTAATAGGAGTTAATCGGTTTTGGTTATTACTCCTTTTTAACGTTAATATGATAATAGAATAATGGTTGCTAAAATAAAAAAATTTACAAACGAAGTAGTAGTAGAAATGAAAAAAGTTTCTTGGCCTACCAAAGAGCAACTTCGTGAATCTACTGTTGTAGTGATTGTAATGACTGCTATCATTACTGGGTTTACATTCCTTATAGATGAAGTAATGACCACAGTAATGAAGGCAATATTTTAATATATTATGAATAATGAAAATAACATACAGCCAATTGAAGATGTAATCGAACCTAAATGGTATGCCCTAAGGACGTTTACTGGTCATGAAGCCAAAGTAAAAGCCGCAATTGAATATGAGGCTAAAAGACTTGGCTTGGAGGATCGTGTGGCTGAAGTCATTATTCCTAATGAAACTGTTTTCGAAGTAAGGAATGGCAAGCGTAGAACTAAAGTTAGAAATTTCCTACCTGGATATATTTTAGTTAGAGTCATTTTAGACAAAAAAGTTAAAGACGTCATATCTCAAATTCCTTCAATTGTTAGTTTTGTAGGGCGTAGAAATGAAGCTACTCCTCTCCAAGCCAACGAAGTAGAGAGAATTATTGGTAGAGTCGAAGAAAGAAAAGACATAACTACCGTCGAAACCTCATTCGAGGTGGGCGATCCAGTTAGAGTTATCGAAGGACCTTTTAATACCTTCAACGGTACAGTTAAAGAAGTCAATTACGAAAAACAGAAACTTAAAGTTGAAGTCGGTATACTAGGGCGTAAAACTCCTGTGGAACTAGACTTTAGCCAAGTAGAATTAGAAATTTAATAATTAATTAATTAATACTGAAAAACAATGGCTAAAAAAGTATTAGGGGCATTCAAACTCCAATTAAAAGCAGGTGAAGCAACAATGGCACCTCCTGTTGGTCCCGCATTCGGTCAAAGAGGACTTAATGGTATGGAGTTTGTTAAGCAGTTTAATGCTAAAACTGCAAAAAGTATCGGGACTATTTTTCCTGTATTAGTTACTTTTTTTTCTGATAAGTCATTTACATTTGTTGTAAAATCACCACCCGCGGCTGTTTTATTAAAACAAGCTGTTGGTCTGAAAAGTGGCTCGGCAGAACCAAATAAAGTAAAAGTAGGAAAAGTTTCTCGTAAACAATTAGAAGATATTGTAAACATCAAAAAAGAAGACTTAAATTCTTTCGATATGGATCACGCTGTTAGCATGATAGCTGGTACCGCAAGAAGTATGGGTCTTGTTGTTGAAGATTAGTTTTTTTTACTAAACTAAAGTTATTGGAATGAAAAAAATTGGTAAAAGATATGCAGCTCTTCTTAAATCTTTCGATAGTACTGCGTACTACGAAGCGATTGAAGCTGTAAAGATTGTGAAGAAAAACGCAAATGCTAAATTTGATGAATCTTTTGAAATAGCTATGAACTTAGGAGTTGATCCTCGTAAAGCTGACCAAATGGTTAGAGGTACGGTAGCTTTGCCTCACGGTACTGGTAAAGATGTCAAAATTCTTGTTTTAGCTAAAACTCCTAAAGATAAAGAAGCTTTAGAAGCTGGAGCAGATTATGCTGGTTTAGATGAATACATCGAAAAAATTAAATCAGGCTGGGCTGACGTTGATGTTGTTGTTGCTACACCTGATGTGATGGGAGAAGTTGGTAAACTTGGTCGTATTTTAGGACCTCGTGGATTGATGCCTAATCCTAAAGTAGGAACTGTTACTTTCGATGTTGCTAAAACAGTAAAAGAATTAAAAGCTGGTAAAATTGAATACCGTGTAGATAAAACTGGTAATATCCATGCTGCTATAGGTAAATGCTCTTTCTCGGAAGATAAATTATTAGATAATGCTAATATTTTCTTTACTAGTATACTTAAAGCTAAACCCCAAACTTCTAAAGGTAAATATATCAAGAACGTTTCGTTTAGCTCTACTATGGGACCTGGTGTGTTTGTAAAAGATGCATCGTTCCAGCAAACTGTATAAGACTATTACGCGATTTTTTTTGGAATATGCTTCTCATTGTTAGTTTATACGATGGTATTCCATAAATTAATAAATATAAATTGGTTAAATAATGATAACAAAACAAACTAAGGTACAGTTAGTTGCTGAACTTGTTGAAATCTTGAAAGGTGCTACCGGTATCTATGTTGTTGATTTTACTACTATGACTGTAGCAGAAACTAATGCGTTTCGTGCTGCTGTTCGTGAAAAGGGATTAACATACAAAGTTGCCAAAAATACACTTATGAAGCGTGCCTTTGCTGAAGTTGGTATCAATAACATTCCCGATGCCAATATGTTTGGTCAATCTGGTTTGGTATTATGTTATGATGACCCAACTGTCCCAGCAAAAGTTATTAAACAAATTTCAGAAAAGAGTAACAAACCTCGATTAAAAGCAGCTGTATTAGATGGACAGTTCTTCGATGGTGCTGAATTGCAAACTCTTGCTCAATTACCATCTAAGACTGATATGATTGCAGGTATTATTGGTAGCATTGCTGCTCCTGCATCTGGTATCGTAGGTGCTATCAATGCTGTTATGCGTGACCTTGCATCTGTTATTGAAGAAGCTGCGAAAAAAAATAGTGCAGCATAATATTTTGTAAATTATTAATTTTAAATGTGAGAATATAAAAATGTCAGAAAAAGTTGAAAAATTAGTTGAAGAGATTGCATCTCTTACTTTAATCGAAGCTTCAGAATTAAAAAAAGCTTTAGAAGATAAATTTGGTGTTACTGCTGCTGCTCCTATGATGATGGGCGGTATGATGCCAGCTGCTGGTGCGGGTGATGCTGCTCCTGCTGCAGAAGAAAAAACTGAATTCGATGTAGAAATCACTGATGCTGGTGACAAAAAATTAAATGTTATCAAAGTTGTACGTGAAATCACTGGTATCGGCTTAAAAGAAGCTAAAGACTTAGTTGAAGGCGCTCCTAAAATGGTTAAAGAAGGATGTAGCAAAGACGAAGCTAACGATATCAAAAAGAAATTAGAAGAAGCTGGAGCTAAAGTTACTCTTAAGTAATTTTGCTGCTTCATAAAATTTTATGGGGAAAAGATATTATATACTTTTCCCCTATATTTGTCATATTTAAAATAAAATCTTTCTAAATAGTCTATTTAATTCTGTAAATACAAAATTAAGAAATAAATGTTTAATATTAATAGTTGCATGGGGTTTTATGAAATATCTCGAAATTTTGTCGAGCTATGCCATAAAACCCTTTTAATTTAACTAAAAGCTTTTGGAGGTAAACCGTGGAAGAACTTGATAATGAATTAACGACGAACGTTCGTTCCCTACTCGATGATTATAAATTGCACAATGTAGGAGAAATGAAACTTCTTGAAAGTGAAGATGGTATCGTTAGACTTAGAAGAAGAATTAACTTCTCTCGTGCTAAAGTTTATCCAAATTATCCTGATTTACTAAGTATCCAAATTGACTCATATAAGGAATTTTTACAAGAAGATGTGCCGCCATCTAAACGTTTAAACGTTGGCTTGCAAGCTGCTTTTGCTATTAATTTCCCTATAGAAGATGCGTCATCATTATATCAGCTTGAATTTGTTGATTATACTATAGAAAAACCAAAATACTCTGAAGAAGAGTGCCGTGAAAGAGAGCTTACTTTTGCTAAACCATTAAAAGCTAAACTAAGACTGTCTAGTAAAGACCAAAACAAAGAATCAGAAGATTATATCGAAACTACCGAACAAGAGGTATATTTAGGTAATATACCTGCTATGACGCCACGCTCTACATTTATTATTAATGGAGCGGAACGTGTGATTGTTAGTCAGATCCACCGCTCACCGGGTGTGTTCTTTGACGATGCTGTTCACCCTAATGGTACGAGGATATATTCTGCGCGTATTATTCCATTTAGAGGGTCTTGGATTGAATTTACCACTGATATCCATGACGTAATGTACGCTTATATCGATAGAAAAAAGAAATTCCCAGTAACTACATTATTACGCGCAATAGGCTTTTCTTCTGATGAAGATATATTACAATTGTTTAGCTTAGCAGAGGATTTTGAACAAAGTGATTTGAATGAAGAATTTATCGGAAGAAGAGTAGCTTCTGATATCATCGATTTGCTTACGGGCGAAATTATTGCTAATCGTGATATGTTGCTTACAACTGAATTGTATGAAAGAATACAACAAACAGAAATACTACCTATTAGATTATTTAAGCCATATGACCCAACCGAAGAACCAGTAATTGCTAAAACGATTGCTAAAGATTCATCAAGAAATAGAGAAGAGGCTTTAGAGTATATTTATAGGCAATTACGTTCAAGTGAACCACCTGATGCTGAAGCTGCCGAAGGCTTGTTAGAAAAATTATTCTTTAACCAAAAACGCTATGACTTAGGTGTTGTAGGACGTTTTAGGATTAACGAAAGATTAAATTTAAATATACCTATAGAAGAGACCACATTAACCACCGAAGATATTGTAACTATTATTAAGCATTTAATTGAATTGCACGACAAAAAATTAGCTGGCGATGACATTGATCACTTAGGCAACCGTCGTGTGCGTACTGTTGGTGAACAATTGTCTGGGCAGTTCAATGTTGGGCTTGCTCGTATGGCAAGAACAATTCGTGAAAGATTGTCTATTCATGATGGCGAAAATCTGACTCCGTCAGAATTAGTTAATGCGCGTACTATTACATCTGTTGTTAATCAATTCTTTGGAACTAATCAACTTTCTCAATTTATGGACCAAACTAACCCACTTAGTGAATTAACACATAAAAGAAGGGTGTCGGCATTGGGTCCAGGCGGCTTAACAAGAGAAAGAGCTGGCTTTGAAGTACGGGACGTTCACTATACTCACTATGGTAGATTATGCCCGATTGAAACACCAGAAGGTCCAAACATCGGCTTAATCTCATCTCTTGCGATACATGCGAAAATTAATGAATTAGGATTTATAGAAACTCCATACTTGAAAGTAGTCGATGGCTTTGTAACTGATGAATTAGTATATATATCTGCTGAAAAAGAAGATGGATATATTATAGTACCTGCCTCTACACACGTGTCGAAAGAAGATGGCAAAATTATTGGTGATAAAATTAGAGGTCGCCAATTAGGTGATTATGTGTTTGTAGAGCCAACGGAAGTTCAATTTATTGATATTTCAACTGATCAGATTACCAGCCCTGCCTCATCATTAATTCCATTTTTAGAGCATGATGATGCCAATCGTGCCTTGATGGGTGCAAATATGCAACGTCAAGCTGTGCCATTATTACGCCCGCAAGCACCACTTGTAGGTACTGGTATGGAAGGGCGTATTGCGAGAGATTCACGAACTTTATTATTAGCTGAAAGAAGCGGTATTGTAGAGGAAGTAAGCGCAGAAAATATCAAAGTAAGATATGACGATAATCGCTCCGAAGACGAAAAATTACAATTTTTCAATTACCAAGAAGTGGTTAATTATAAGTTAGTTAAATTCTTTAGAACAAACCAAGATACGTGTATTAATCAAAGACCTATCGTTCATAAAGGGCAACGCATCATAAAAGGACAGCCTCTTGCAGACGGTGCCTCTACAGATAAAGGTGAATTAGCATTAGGACAGAATGTGCTCGTAGCATTTATGCCTTGGAGAGGATACAACTTTGAAGATGCGATTATATTATCTAGAAGAATGGTTTCTGATGATATTTTTACGTCTATTCATATTGAAGAATTTACATTACAAGTAAGAGACACAAAACGTGGCGAAGAAGAATTTACTAGAGAAATTCCAAATGTAAGCGAAGAAGCTGTAAAAGACCTTGATGAAAATGGTATTATTAGAGTTGGTGCTAAAGTACAAGAAGGAGATATATTAATTGGTAAAATTACTCCTAAAGGCGAAACCGACCCTACTCCAGAGGAAAAGTTGTTAAGAGCAATTTTTGGAGATAAAGCAGGTGACGTAAAAGACGTATCAATGAAAGCATCTCCTGGATTAAAAGGTATCGTTCTAAATACTAAATTGTTCACACGCAGACTCCTTACAATGGATAAAGATGCGCGTGCAATTGAGAAAAAACGTCAAGACATGATTGCTAAACATGAAAAGGATACTTTATATAGATTAGACTTAGAATGCGCTAATCGCTTAGCTAAATTATTAGATGGTGAAAAAATTCTTGGATTGAGATTAACTAACGGTCAATCAATTTTCCGTGCTGGCTCTAAGGTAGCTGCTGCCGACGTAATGAAAAAATACAAAGATGATGAATTAAAATTAGAATTTTTAGATTACGATCAAGAAATATTAGCTGATAATGATAAAAATACTTTCTTAACAGAAATGATTCAAAACTTCATTGTAAAACGTAATGACGAAAAGTCTCGTTTCAGGGCAGAAAAGAACAAATTAGCTGCAGGCGATGAATTGCAACCGGGTATCTTGCAAATGGCTAAAGTATATATAGCGAAGAAAAGAAAGTTGCAAGTAGGTGATAAAATGGCTGGTAGGCACGGTAATAAAGGTATCGTTTCTAAAATCGTACCGCCGGAAGATATGCCATTTTTACCAGATGGTACACCTGTCGATATCGTTTTGAACCCACTTGGGGTACCTTCTAGAATGAACTTGGGGCAATTATATGAAACAGCCTTAGGCTGGGCGGGCTCTAAATTAGGAACTTACTTTGCGACACCAATTTTTGATGGAGCTACTTGGGACCAAGTAGGAGATTACCTTGAAAGAGCTGGCTTGCCAAGAGATGGTAAAGCAAGATTGATTGATGGTCGTACCGGTGATTATTTCGATGAAAAAGTTACCGTTGGTATTATTTATATGTTGAAATTATCGCACTTAGTAGCAGATAAATTGCATGCTCGCTCTATTGGACCATACTCTCTTATTACTCAACAACCACTTGGTGGTAAAGCGCAATTTGGTGGACAAAGACTTGGAGAAATGGAAGTGTGGGCTTTAGAAGCTTATGGAGCTGCCCATACCTTACAAGAAATGCTAACCGTCAAATCCGATGATGTGATTGGTAGAGCTAAAATGTACGAAGCTATAGTTAAAGGCGAAAATATGCCAGACCCTAATATTCCTGAGTCATTCAACGTATTGATTAGAGAATTACAGGGATTATGTTTAGATGTAAAAATTGAATAATTAATTATCCGGTTTTTTTATAAATTAATTTTAATAATAAAATATAAGGAGTAAATAAATGCAATCAATTCCAGTTAATAAAAAGGTATTTAAAAAAATATCAATAAAGATTGCCTCACCTGATGACATTTTAAATCGCTCAAGGGGTGAAGTTACAAAACCGGAAACTATTAATTACCGTTCATTTAGACCGGAAAAAGATGGTTTATTCTGCGAAAAGATTTTTGGTCCGATAAGAGATTGGGAATGCGCTTGCGGAAAATATAAAAGAATACGTTACAAAGGTATCGTGTGCGATAGATGTGGCGTAGAAGTTACACAAAAATCTGTACGCCGTGAACGTATGGGACATGTTATGTTAGCTGTGCCAGTTGTTCATATTTGGTTTTTAAGATCATTGCCTAGCAAAATTAGTGGCGTATTAGGTATGCCTACAAAAGATATAGAGCGTATTGTTTATTATGAATCTTATGTGGTTGTGCAACCAGGCAGAACAGGTTTACAATCTAAGGATCTTCTTACAGAAGAGCAATATTTAGATGTGTTAGATTCGTTACCTAAAGAAGACCATCATTTAGATGATGAAGACCCTAATAAGTTTATAGCTTTAATTGGTGGAGAAGCAGTAAAAGAGCTTTTAAAAAGAGTAGAGCCTGAAAAAGATTATTATCGACTAAAAGGTAATTTAAAAACAGAAACTTCTCAACAAAAGAAAGCAGATTTATTAAAGAGATTGAGAATTTTAGATGCCTTTAAAAATAGCAAAAGCACTGAATTTAGCAACGAACCTAGTTGGATGGTTTTAGATGTAATTCCTGTTACACCTCCAGACTTACGCCCACTTGTTCCTTTGGAAGGCGGTAGGTTTGCTACTTCAGATTTGAACGATCTTTATAGAAGAGTGATTATACGTAATAATCGTCTAAAAAGATTAATTGATATTAAAGCGCCAGAAGTAATTTTAAGAAATGAAAAGAGAATGCTTCAAGAAGCTGTAGATGCACTTTTTGATAATAGCCGTCGTGCTGTAAGAAGTGAATCACAACGTGCTTTAAAATCTTTAGCAGATACTTTAAAAGGTAAATCAGGGCGTTTCCGTCAAAATTTATTAGGTAAGAGAGTAGATTATTCTGGTCGTTCTGTTATCGTTGTTGGTCCTGAATTAAGAATCTTTGAATGTGGTTTACCGAAGGAAATGGCTGTTGAATTGTTTAAGCCATTTATAATTCGTAAGCTTATTGAAAGAGGATACGTAAAGACTGTTAAAAGTGCAAAGAAGATGGTTGAACGTAAAACTAATGAGGTATATGATATCCTTGAAAAAGTAATTGACGGGCATCCAGTAATGCTTAACCGTGCTCCTACTCTTCATAGATTAGGTATTCAAGCTTTCCAACCTCGTTTGATTGAGGGCAAAGCTATACAATTACACCCATTAGTATGTACAGCGTTTAACGCTGACTTTGACGGTGACCAAATGGCAGTCCACGTACCAATAAGCTATGAAGCTCAATTAGAAGCTATGTTATTAATTTTAGCTCCTCATAATATCGTACACACTCAAAACGGTGAGCCAATTGCAGTGCCTTCTCAAGACATGGTACTTGGTGTGTATTATTTAACTAAACAGAAACCTGGTGCCAAAGGCGAAGGCAAAGTTTTTGGTTCTATTGATGATGTGCTTATTGCATTCAATTCAGGGGCAGTTGATTTACATGCTAAGATTAAGTATAGATATAAAGGCACCAAAATTGAAACTACAATTGGTAGAGTAATATTTAATCAAATAGTTCCAGAAAAACTTGGCTTCTTAAATGAATTATTAACTAAAAATCGTTTACGTGAAATCATTGGTATATGCTTTAGAACGGCGGGATTAAATGATACCGTAAATTTCTTAGACAATCTAAAAGATTTAGGCTTCAAATATGCTACGAAAGGTGGTTTATCTGTGTCTATCCACGATGTAGTGATACCCGACGTTAAGCGTAATATTATCATTAATGCTCAAGCTAAAGTAGACAAAATTGAAGATGCCTATATAAATGGTGTGATTAGTGCGGGCGAAAGATATAATAAAATTATTGATATTTGGTCTGGTGCAACTAATACAGTAGCTGATAAGTTATATGCTGAAATGCGCCAAGATAAGCAAGGTTTTAATACATTTTGGATGATGCTTGATTCAAAGGCAAGAGGTTCTAAAGAACAAATTAGACAGCTTGCGGGTATGAGAGGGCTTATGGCAAAACCTAAAAAATCATTATCAGGCTCAACAGGTGAATTAATCGAAAACCCTATCATAGCGAATTTTAAAGAAGGTTTGTCTATTCTTGAATATTTTATTTCTACTCACGGTGCTAGAAAAGGTCTTGCCGATACTGCCTTGAAGACAGCCGATGCGGGTTACTTAACAAGAAGACTTCATGATGTTGCTCAAGATGTTATTATTACAAAGATTGATTGTGGCACTATACGTGGTGTTGAGTTAGCAGCTATCAAAGAAGGTGAAGAAATCAAAGAAAAACTATCTGAAAGAATTATTGGTAGAGTAGCTTTGAAAGATATAGTTGACCCTTTAACTGAAGAAGTGATTTTAAAAGCTGGAGAAACAATCGATGAAGAATTAGCTAATAAAATTGAAAGTACATCAATAGAATCTGTTCTTATTAGATCTGTATTAACATGCGAATCGCGTCATGGAGTGTGCGTTAAATGTTACGGAAGAAACTTAGCAACTGGCAAAATGGTAGACGTGGGCGAAGCCGTAGGTACTATTGCTTCTCAGTCAATCGGCGAGCCAGGTACGCAGCTTACTCTTAGAACATTCCACACTGGGGGTACTGCATCTTTAGTAGCGTCTCAATCTACGGTGGCTTCTAAGTTTGATGGTATTGTTCAATTTGAGAAAGTTAAAACTATTACTTATGAAGAAGATACTGCTCAAGTAACTTTAGCCATTTCTGGTTCTGGTATCATTAATATCGTTGAACCTGACAGCAATAGAGTGTTAACGAAGTATGACTTGACTTATGGAGCGCAATTAAAAGTTGTTGATGGCGAGCCAATTAAGAAAGGTGCTATTATTTATGAATGGGACCCATATAATTCTACTATTGTTACAGAGTTTGCTGGACGCATTAGATATAAAGATTTACAGCTTAATATTACTTACCGTGAAGTAAATGATGAACAAACAGGGCACATTGCTAAAATCGTAATCGACTCTAAAGATAAAACTAAATCGCCTGCTATTGAAATAATTGGTGATGATGGTGAAGTAAGAAGAACCTATAATATTCCTTCTAGAGCACAGTTGAGAGTGGATGATGGTGATTTTGTAGGCGTTGGTACTCCACTTGTAAAGATGCCTAGAAACTTAGGTCGTACAAGAGATATCACTGGTGGTTTGCCACGTGTAACTGAATTGTTTGAGGCGCGTTCACCGCAAAACCCAGCCGTAGTTTCAGATATAGATGGTATCGTAAAATTTGATAAGCAAAAAAGAGGTCAAAGAGTTATAGCCGTAACATCATTGGATGGTCAAACGCGATTAGAGTATAGTGTGCCAATAGGTAAGTATATCTTAGTGCAAGAGGAAGATATGGTGCGTTCTGGCGACAGAATGACCGAAGGTTCAATTAATCCTCACGATATTCTTAGAATTAAAGGCGCTAATGCTGTACAAGAGTATTTAGTAAATGAAATTCAAGAAGTATACCGTATGCAAGGCGTTAAGATTAATGATAAGCATATAGAAGTAATTGTAAGACAAATGCTTCAAAAGGTTAGGATTATTGATTCTGGCGACTCTTCATTTTTAGAAAATGACAATGTTGATAGACAAAGATTTATGGATGAAAATCTTGAATTAAAGAGCATGGTTGTTATTTCTGATAAAGGTGATTCAAGATTTAATGAAAATCAAATTATTACTAAACGTAAAGTCCGCGACGCTAACAATGAACTTGCTAAAAAGAATTTAGCACCAGCAGAGTTTAACCCTGCAGAGCCAGCAATAGCTGAACCAATTTTATTAGGTATCACTCAAGCGTCTATTACTACAGAAAGTTGGCTTTCTGCTGCCTCATTCCAAGAGACTACAAAAGTACTTTCTGATGCGTCGGTAGCCGCAAAAGTTGATAATCTAATTGGTTTGAAAGAAAATATTATATTAGGTCAGTTAGTGCCAGCAGGTACGGGACTAAGACATTATCAAGATATGACTGTAAGTTCAGATGTAGGTAATATTTTTGATAATAAGACTTATACTAAAAAAGAAGTTAAAAATACTAAAATTGAAGAAGCAATTAATCAAGAAATGGCAGACTATCAAACAGCTGAAGAGCTAATTTAGTATTATATTGAATGTTTATGAGCTGTGAATATTTTTTTATTTCCAGCTCATTATTATTTATGGAGGTATTATGAGTAATGTTATTAATCAATCTCATATAAATCAATCTTTAGCTTATTCGGAATATAAAAGAATATTGCAACAATTACATTCTGAAGGCAAAACTAGTGGTGATGATCAATCACAAGAATTGATAGAATATTCTAATATGAATATCCATAGAATGAATAGATTAGAAAAAACAACTGTCCTTAAACAGGATTTATTAGATGTTTTAAAAAATATAACTAAAAGTTATCATTGGGTTGTTTTAAGTGAGGCATGGTGCGGAGATGCAGCGCAAATCCTGCCAGTAATCTCAAAAATAACAGAATTAAATTCACATTTGGAATTACATATTTTATTTAGAGATGAAAACCCAGAAGTTATTAGTGATAATTTAACGAATGGTACTAAATCTATTCCGAAGTTGATTATATTAGATGATAATTTAAATAAGATACTCACTTGGGGTCCTCGCCCAAAGAGCTTAATGAGTTTTGTAGAGGAATATAAAAAGAAGCCTAACTTTGTAAAAGAGGAAATGATTAATGAAATTCAGTTGTGGTATAACAAAGATAATACAAATGAGATTCAAAACGATTTTATTGAAATATTAAAAAAGTTATAAGTATCATTTGTAATTGAAATTAAGACTACACCTTGTTTTTTCGTTATTACGAATAGTTCAAAAAAAATATTTATATTTTCTTAAAAATAATTTGGTAATTTAAACACTATTCTATATTTTTGTAAGCTCTGTATCTACAAGAGATGATTTTTTAGTATAATTTGGAGAATGATTGTGCCAACTATAGCGCAGTTAGTAAGAAAAGGTAGAACAAAAGTAACATATAAAAGTAAGTCTGCAGCTTTGAAGTCTTGCCCACAAAGACGTGGCGTTTGTACAAGAGTATATACAACTACTCCAAAGAAGCCTAATTCTGCTTTAAGAAAAGTTGCACGTGTTCGTTTAACATCTGGTTTTGAGGTTTCTGCTTACATACCAGGAGAAGGACATAACTTACAAGAACACTCAATCGTGTTTGTAAGAGGTGGTAGAGTAAAAGATCTTCCGGGTGTTCGTTATCATATCGTAAGAGGAACTGCAGATACACAGGGTGTTGATGGTCGCCGTCAAGGTAGATCTAAGTATGGTGCTAAGAGGCCAAAACCAGGGCAACCAGTTAAAGGTCCAGCAGGAAAAGGTAAAAAATAAATTTAAGCGTATAAGATAATATTATGAGAAAGAAAAGAGCAGAAAAAAGAAAGATGTTACCAGATCCAAGATATAACGATATCGTTGTATCAAGATTTGTTAATAATATTATGATTCAAGGTAAGAAAAATACAGCAAGAAATATCATTTATAGTGCTTTTACTACTATGGCAGAAAAGACTAAAGAAAATCCTCTTGATGTGTTTAGAAAAGCTATGGCTAATGTAGCTCCACTTGTTGAAGTACGTTCACGTAGAGTTGGCGGTGCTACTTATCAAGTTCCTGTTGATGTTCGCGAAGATCGTAGAATAGCTTTGGCTATTCGTTGGATAAAAACTTACGCTAAACAACGTCGCGATAAATCTATGTCACAAAAAATTGCTGCTGAATTAATGGCTGCAGCAAAAGGCGAAGGCTCTAGCGTTAAGAAAAAAGAAGATACCCATAGAATGGCCGAAGCTAACAAAGCTTTCGCTCATTTTAAATGGTAAGAAAGTAATTGTTTTTTAGTTCTTTGGCAATTGGAAACCACGTATGTCACGTAATATAGATATATCAAATTTAAGAAATATCGGGATTATGGCCCATATAGATGCTGGTAAAACAACAACTACCGAAAGAATGTTGTTTTATTCAGGATACTTGCATAAATTAGGTGCTGTTGATGACGGTACTGCTTTTATGGATTATATGGACCAAGAAAAAGAACGTGGCATTACAATAATGTCAGCTGCGACAACATGCTATTGGAAAGATTGTCAAATTAATATAATCGATACTCCTGGGCATGTTGATTTTACCGCAGAAGTGCAGAGATCTTTAAGAGTTCTAGATGGCGCAGTAGCCGTTCTTTGTGCTGTCGGTGGTGTGCAACCACAGACCGAAACCGTATGGTACCAAGCAGAACAGTATAGTGTACCCAAAATTGCTTTCATTAATAAAATGGACCGTGTTGGAGCTAATTTCCAAAGGGTTGTTGATATGATGAAAGAAAAATTAAAAGCTAACCCTATACCCGTTCAAATACCTATGGGAGCTGAAGATAAATTTGAAGGTATTATCGACTTAATTAAAATGAAATCCTATTATTTTGATATTAATACAATAGGCTTAAATTATGAAGAAAGAGATATACCACAACAATATTTAGAATTAGCTAATAAGTATAAAGATGAACTTTTAGAGAAAGTTGCCGAACATGATGACAGATTATTAGAAAAATACCTTAATGGTGATGTTTTATCAAATGATGAGATAATTAGTACTTTAAGAATCGCAACATTAAACTTAAAATTAGTTCCGTTATTTTGTGGCTCGTCGCTAAAAAATATTGGCGTACAGTTACTTATGGATGCCGTCTTGGACTATTTACCTTCTCCCAATGATATAAAGTTTACCAATGGTTACGATGTTGAAGATAATGATAAAATTCTTCAAAGAAGACCGTCTGATAATGAGAGTTTTTCATGTTTAGCATTCAAAATATTGACAGATCCTTACATCGGTAGACTGACTTTTGTCAGAATATATTCCGGTACTGTCAAAGTAGGGCAATCGGTGCAAAATACTTCATCAGAAAAGAAAGAAAAGATTCTTAAACTAATGAAGATTTATGCAAGTAAAAGAGAAGAGATTCAAGAAGCCTATGCTGGAGATATTATTGCTATTCCTAGCTTGAAATTTACAAGAACTGGGGATACTTTAAGCGATATTAACAATCAAATAGTGTATGAAAAGATTGAATTCTTAGAACCCGTTATAAATCAGTCAATCGAAGCTAAAACTTTAGCTGATCAAGATAAAATGAATGAAGCATTAACTAAGATGAGTGAAGAAGATCCAACTTTCAAATTCTCCTATAGTGATGAGAGTGGACAAACTATTATTAGTGGTGTTGGTGAATTGCATCTTGAGATTATGGTTGATAGATTAAACCGTGAATTTAAAGTGCCAGCAAAAGTTGGCAAACCTCAAGTATCATTTAGAGAAACTATTGGCAATGTTAGTATAGACGAATATACTTTTGAACGTCAAATGGCTAACAAAAATCAATATGGTAATGTAAAGGTTGAAGTAAGACCCGCTAGACAGAACGATGGAATTATTGTTGAAAATAATTTAAGAAAGTCGAAGATTCCCGAAAATCTTGTTACTGCGATGGAGCAAGGTGTCCGGGAAGCTTTGAACATAGGACCTCAAGGCTATCCAATGATGGATGTAAGGGCTATAATTTTAGAGTCTAATTATATACAAGATGTTACAACAGAGATTGCTTGTAAGATCGCTGCTTCAACCGCCACGAAAGAGGCATGCAGAAATGCAGGACCGGTATTGCTCGAACCCGTCTTTAAAGTTGAAGTTACATCACCTGAAGATTATGTAGGAGATATTATTGCTGACCTAAACTCTCGTAGAGGTAGGGTAGAAGCAATAGAGCAAAATGGTGTGATGCAAGTTATTAAAGGAACTGCACCGCTCTCGGAAATGTTTGGTTACGTTACACAATTGCGTTCAATGTCGCAAGGAAGAGCCGTCTATATTATGGCATTCTCACATTACGAACCAGCATTAGTTAAAAATAGATATTAAGAACTTATTTATTTAATTTTGGAGTCTACAATGGCTAAAGAGAAATTTGAAAGAAATAAACCTCACGTAAACGTGGGTACTATCGGTCACGTTGACCATGGTAAAACAACATTAACAGCTGCTATCGCAACTGCTTTAGGACGTAAATTCGGTGGTGTACAAAGATCATTTGATTCTATCGATAATGCTCCTGAAGAAAAACAACGTGGTATTACAATTGCAACTTCACACGTAGAATACGAAACTGAAAATCGTCACTACGCACACGTAGACTGTCCAGGTCACGCCGATTATGTTAAAAATATGATCACTGGTGCTGCTCAAATGGATGGTGCTATATTAGTTTGTGCTGCTACTGATGGTCCAATGCCTCAAACACGTGAACACATATTGCTTGCTCGTCAAGTAGGTGTACCTCGTATTGTTGTATTTATGAATAAAGTTGATATCGCTGATCCAGAATTAATTGAATTAGTTGAAATGGAATTGCGTGATCTTTTATCTTCTTACAACTTCCCAGGCGATGAAATTCCTATTATCCCAGGTTCTGCTTTACAAGCCTTAGACGCTGGTACTGAAAACGCACCATTCGATGATCCTAGATTTGAATGTATCTGGAAATTAATGGACGCAGTAGATAATTATATCCCAACTCCAATTCGTGATACTGACAAACCATTCTTAATGCCAGTTGAAGACGTGTTCTCAATTACTGGTCGTGGTACTGTTGGTACTGGTAGAATTGAACGTGGTATCGTAAAAGTAAACGAAGAAATTGAAATCGTTGGTTTTGGTCTTCAAAAGAAAACTACTTGTACTGGTATCGAAATGTTCCGTAAACTTCTTGATGAAGGTCAAGCTGGTGATAACGTAGGTTTATTATTACGTGGTGTTGATAAAAATGAATTAGAACGTGGTATGGTTATCGCTAAACCGGGCACAATTAAACCTCACTTCAAATTTACAGCTCAAATATATGTGTTGAAAAAAGAAGAAGGTGGACGTCATACTCCATTTTTCAATGGATACCGCCCTCAATTTTATTTTAGAACAACTGACGTAACTGGTTCTTTGCACTTGCCTGCAGGTGTAGAAATGGTTATGCCTGGCGACAACTTAGATAATATCGAAGTAGAAATGATTACTCCTGTGGCTATGGAAAACGGATTAAGATTCGCTATCCGTGAAGGCGGAAGAACCGTTGGTGCAGGCGTTGTAGTAAAAATTATTGAATAATATTTAAAAATTAAAAGCAAATTGCTTTGATAAGTTAAGGAAAACAAAGTGGCAACACAAAGAATAAGAATAAAACTAAAGTCTTATGACCATAATTTAATTGATAAGTCATCAGAGCGAATTGTTCGAACTGTAAAGCAAACGGGTGCGGTAGTAAGTGGACCAATCCCGTTGCCAACCAGACGCACGATTTTTACAGTTAATCGTTCGCCACATGTTGATAAAAAATCCCGCGAACAATTCGAGACTAGAATTCATAAGCGTTTAATTGATATTTTTAGTTCAACACAAAAAACAATTGATGCTCTTATGCGCCTCGAACTTCCTGCCGGTGTTGATGTAGAAGTAAAAGTGTAAAGGAGAGCGATAACTAATGAAATCGGCGATATTAGGAAAAAAAATTGGTATGACAAGTATCTTTGATGACAAAGGCGTTCAAGTGCCTTGTACTGTTATCGAAGCAGGACCATGTCCTGTTGTAAATATCAGAACAGGCGAACAAAATGGCTATAATGCTATTCAATTAGGTTGGTTACCAGTCAAAGAAACTAAAGTTAATAAGCCTGTATTAGGATATTTCAAAAAACAAGGTATTAACCCAGTTAAATATCTAAAAGAATTTAGAGATTTAGAAGCTAACTTGAAAATTGGTGAAAATGTAACTGTAGAACAATTTCAAGCTGGCGATAAAGTTAAAGTAGTTGGCAAAAGTAAAGGTAAAGGTTTCCAAGGTGTTATTAAACGTCACCATTTTGGTGGTGTTGGTATGCAAACACACGGACAAAGTGATAGACAAAGACACCCAGGTTCAATTGGTTCTTCTTCTTATCCTTCAAGAGTATTCAAAGGATTAAAGATGGCTGGACGTATGGGCGGCAAACAAATAACAACAAGAAACCTCCAGATATTAGAGGTTATGCCTGAAAAGAATTTAATTCTTATAAAAGGTAACGTACCTGGAGCAAATAATTCATTATTAGAAATAGTAAAGTTATAGGCAAAATAATGTTAGTTGATGTATATACAAAAGAAGGTCAAGTAAGCGGACAAGTAGATTTAAATAATGATATATTTGCTATCGAACCAAATGATAATGCAATGCATCAGGCGGTTGTTGCTTATTTAGCTCATCAAAGACAAGGGACAGCTAAAACAAAAATTCGCTCTGAAGTATCTGGTGGTGGTAAAAAACCATGGAAGCAAAAAGGCCGTGGTACTGCTCGTTCAGGTTCTAGCCGTTCGCCAGTTTGGGTTGGCGGTGGCACTGTTCATGGACCTAAACCACATGATTATGTTTATAAGTTACCTAAAAAATTAAGTAGATTAGCTAGAAAATCAGCTTTCTCATTAAGAACACAAGAATCTAACTTGTTAGTTCTTGAAGATTTTAAATTGAATTCAATTAAAACTAAACAAGTAGCTGATATTCTTAAAAATTTAAAGATTACTAAAGAAAAAGCTTTATTACTTCTACCAGAAACTGATAGTAATATATATTTATCAGGTAGAAATATTAAAAATTTAACAGTGCAAGCAGCAGATAAAATATCTACCTATGATGTATTAAATCATAAAAAAATTATTTTAGTTCGTGGTGCAGTTAATGTAATTGAAAAAACATTTAGTAATTAGGACCTTGAAAATGATACAAATAATTAAAAGACCATTAATTACAGAAAAAGCAATGAATCTTGCTTCGCAAAGACAGTACGTATTTGAAGTGCACCCTGATGCAAATAAGATTCAAATTAAAGAAGCTCTCGAAAAAGTGTTCGAAGTAAATATTACAAGCGTTAGAACTGTGAGAATTAAAGGTAAAAACAAATCACGTTTTACCAAAAGAGGTTTAATGCGAGGAAAAACTGCTCTTAAGAAAAAAGCATACATTACTTTGAAAGAAGGACAATCAATTGAGTTAGTTTCAGGTGTCGGTGGAGACACAGAATAATAAATTATTAATAAAACGATGACTAAAAAATGGCTATAAGAACATTAAAACCAATTACACCTGGAACAAGGTTTTACTCAGTTAGTGCTTTCAATGAAATTACTACAGATAAGCCTTTCAAAGCTTTAACTACTTCACTTAAAAAATCAGGTGGACGTAATAATACAGGTAGAATAACTTCTCGTCATAGAGGCGGTGGTCATAAAAGAAGATATAGAATCATTGATTTTAAAAGAAATAAAACTGGAATTCCAGCAGTAGTTGAAACAATAGAGTATGATCCGAATAGAAACGCTAGAATTGCCCTTGTAAAATATCAAGATGGCGAGTATAGATATATTATTGCTCCGAACAAACTTAAAGTTGGAGATACTATCGAAAGCGGACCGGGTATTGACTACAAAGATGGTAATGCACTTCCTCTTAAAAATATTCCTATTGGTTTGTTTATTCATAATATTGAATTAAAACCTGGAAAAGGCGCACAATTAGCTAGAACAGCTGGAGCATCTGCTCAGTTAGTTGCTAATGACGGCAGATACGCACAAGTTAAATTGCCATCAGGCGAAATTAGAATGGTACTAAATGAATGCTATGCTACATTAGGTTCCGTTGGTAATGCTGACTTCGAAAACATTCTTTGGGGTAAAGCGGGTAGACTTCGCTGGAAAGGTGTTAGGCCACAAACTAGAGGTATGGCGATGAACCCAATCGATCACCCAATGGGTGGTGGTGAAGGTGCTTCTAAATCTGGTGGTGGTAGACTTCATCCTAGATCTCCATGGGGCAAATATGCTAAGGGATTGAAAACCCGTAAAAAAGGTAAACAATCTGATCAATATATTGTAAGAAACAGAAAATCTAAATAGTCAAGGAATAATTAATGTCACGCTCTCTCAAAAAAGGAATATACATTAGTTTTAAACTACTCAAAAAAGTAGAACAACTTAATGAAACAAAGAAGAAACAAGTAATTAAAACTTGGTCAAGATCTTCTACTATTACACCCGATTTTGTTGGTCATACTATTGCTGTTCATAACGGGAAAAACTTTATCCCTGTGTATGTTTCAGAGAATATGGTCGGACATAAATTTGGTGAGTTTGCTCCAACAAGACATTATAGAGGTCATGCTGGCCATAGAAAAGAACAACGTTCTGCTGGTAAAAAGTAATAAATAGGAATAGATAAATGGAAGGAAAAGCATTAAAAAGATATATACCATCATCTCCATTGAAAATGAGAATTGTGGTTGATCAAATAAGAGGCAAAAAAGCAAATGATGCCTTAAATATTTTAAGATTTACCCCTAAGATGGCAGCAAAAGATGCCGAATTAGTATTACGCTCAGCTATTGCTAATCTTACTAAAAAAGCAGAAATTAGCGAAATTTCAATAAATGATGATGAAATCTACGTAAAAGAAGTTTTTGTAGATCAGGGTGCTTCTATGAAAAGAATATTACCAGCACCTATGGGTCGTGCCTTCAGAATGAAGAAAAGATCTAATCACTTAACTATAATAGTTGCAACACCAGAAACTGAAGAAAATAATTTAATTAAGGAGTAAAATTTTGGGACAAAAGACCAATCCTATCGGACTTAGATTAGGTATAATCAGAAATTGGGATGCTAATTGGTTTGATGATAGAAACGTAGCAGAAAAAATTGCTGAAGATATCAAAGTAAGAAATTATATCCGTAGTAGAAAGAAAAAATCTGGCATATCTCGTATTTTGGTAGAAAGAACTGCTAAGCAATTACGCATTACTATCAATACGTCTCGTCCCGGAATGATTATCGGTCGCTCTGGTAAAGATATTACTTTACTTGAGGAAGAATTGAAAAAATTAACAGGCAAAGAAGTAAAAATTCTAATTAGTGAAATTAAAAGACCTGAATTAGATGCTTACTTAGTTGCCGAAAATATTGCACAACAGCTTGAAGGTAGAATTTCTTTCCGTAGAGCTATGAAACAATCGGTTAGTACAACAATGAGAATGGGAGCACAAGGTATTCGTATTATGTGTTCTGGACGTCTTGGCGGTGCCGAAATGGCACGTACCGAACAATATAAAGAAGGACGTATCCCTTTGCATACTCTTAGAGCCGATATTGATTATGGAACTTGCGAAGCACAAACTGTTTATGGTATTATTGGTATCAAAGTTTGGATTTGTAAAGGCGAAATAATTGGTAAACAACAATAAAATAAACAGGATATAATAAAATGTTATCACCAAAGAGAGTAAAATACCGTAAGACGATGCGAGGCAGAATGACTGGTAAAGCCTATCGTGGCTCCCAAATATCATTCGGTTCGTTCGGTTTGAAAGCTTTAGAGCCACATTGGCTTACTAATCGTCAAATCGAAGCAGCTCGTATCGCAATTAATCGCTATTTGAAACGTGACGGTAAGGTTTGGATTAGAATATTTCCAGACAAACCGTATACCAAAAAGCCGTTAGAAGTGCGTATGGGTAGCGGTAAAGGTAGCCCAGAAGGCTGGGTAGCTGTAATTAAACCCGGAAGAATCTTATTTGAAGTGGACGGTGTAACTGAAGAAGCCGCTGTAGAAGCTTTAAGACTTGCTTCACATAAACTTCCTATTAAAACTAAATTTGTAAAACGTATAGATCTGGTGTAATATGAAAGAACGTAAAGCAAAAGACTTAAAAGATTTAACTAATGATGAGTTACAAAATCTACTCACAGAATCAAGAGAAACGTTGGCTACTCAAACTTTTCAACATGCTTTAAAACAATTGCATGACACTACTTACTTAAAAGTATTGAGAAGAGATATTGCCCGTATTCAAACTATTATAAAAGAACGTTCACTAGCGGTGTAAAAAATGAATAATGTTCAAAATGTAAATAATAATGCTACTGGTAATTCAGATGCAGAAAAAAAATCAAGAAAAAGAATTCTCGTTGGTAAAGTTACAAGTAATAAACCTAATAAAACTATTATTGTAGCTATTGAAAGACAAGTGATTCACCCATTATATAAAAAGTACTTCAAAAGAACTAAAAAAGTAATGGCTCATGATGAAGAAAATACTTGCCATATTGGTGATGTAGTAAAAATTAAAGAATGTCGTCCATTAAGTGCTAGAAAAAGATGGACATTGATTGATGTAGTAGAAAGAGCTAAATAAGGAGACAAAATGGTACAAGAAGAAACTAATCTAACTGTTGCCGATAATTCTGGCGCAAAAAAAGTAAGAGTAATTAGAGTACTTGGAGGACATGGTCGTCGTTATGCCTCTTTAGGTGACTTAGTTGTTGTTAGTGTTAAGTCTGCTATACCAAATGGTAGCGTAAAAAAAGGTCAAGTTGTAAAAGCCGTGATTGTTAGGACTGCCAAAGAAGTAGGACGCAAAGATGGCTCTTATATTAGATTTGACGATAATGCAGCTGTGATTCTTAATGACAAGGGCGATCCAAGAGGAACACGTATTTTTGGACCTGTTGCTCGTGAACTACGTGAAAAAAATTATATGAAAATTGTTTCATTAGCACCCGAAGTGTTATAATTGTTGGTGGAGATATGAAATTTAAAATTAAAAAGAACGATCAAGTTATTGTAATTTCTGGCGATGATAAAGGAAAGATCGGTAGAGTCCTTGATATTGATACTAAAAATACTAGAATTTTGGTTGAAGGGGTTAATAAGCATATTAAACACCAAAGACCAAATCAACAAAATCAACAAGGTGGCCGTATAGAAATGGAATTTCCTATTCATTATTCTAATGTATCGTTGGTTGATTCAGACAAAAAAGCAACTAAAATCTCTATAAAAAGAGAAAATAAGGGTGGCAAATCAAATGTTACTCGTATTGCAAAAACTAATGGTAAAATAATTTAATTTAACTGAGTGAATAAAGATGTCAAAAAAATCTGCTCCACAACAAGGTAAGTCTGCAGCAAAAAAAGGCGAATTTGTGCCTGAAGGTAAAAGATTAGAAGATGTTAAAGATACTAATATACCTAAAGCAAGACTGATTGAGTTTTATAGAAACAATGTGGTTCCTTCGTTAATGAAGAAATATAACTACAAATCAGTTATGCAAGTACCTAAATTAGAAAAAATTTGTATTAATATCGGGGTTGGTAGCGCAACGCAAGACCTTAAGCAACTACAAAGTGCTGTAAATGAGTTAGAATTAATTACTGGGCAAAGACCAGTTGTTAAAAAAGCTAAAAAAGCAATATCTAACTTCAAGTTACGTCAAGGCATGCCTATTGCTTGTATGGTTACTTTACGTGGTCCAAGAATGTTCGAATTCCTTGATAGATTTATAAATATTGCTTCTCCACGTATCAGAGACTTCCGTGGTTTCCCTGATAAGAGTTTTGATGGAAGAGGTAATTATACTATCGGTATTAAAGAACAAATTATATTTCCTGAGCTTGATGTAGATAAAATAAATAAAATAAACGGAATGGATATTTCTTTCGTTATGAAGTCAATGTCAGACGAAGAATCATATTCATTATTAAGTGAATTTGGTTTTCCATTTAAAAAGAAAATTCAATAAAAGTGATAGTTTAAGATGGCAAGAAAATCAGTCGTAGCAAGAAATTTAAAAAGACAAAGATTAGTCGAAAAATATGCTGAAAAACGCAAAGCACTCAAAGAAGCAGGCGATATTGAAGGTTTGCAAAAATTACCTCGCAATAGCGCTCCTACTAGATTAAGAAGTAGATGTACGCTTACTGGAAGAGGTAGAGGTGTTTATAAAAAATACGGTTTATGCAGAAATGTGTTCCGTTTAATGGCACTCGAAGGCAAGTTGCCGGGTGTCCGTAAAGCAAGTTGGTAAATTTAATGGTTAAAATAGTATGCCAGTAACAGATTCAATAGCTGATTTTATTACAAGAATCAGAAATGCCGGTCAGGCAGGACATAAAACAGTAGATGCTCCAGCTTCTAAAGTTAAAGCAAGCATCGCAGCCCTATTAAAAGAACAAGGTTTCATTAACGACTTTGAAAAAATCGAAGATGGAGTTCAAGGGGCTATAAGAGTCCACTTAAAGTATTTTAAGCGTAAACCGGTAATTAAAGATATTGTTAGAATTAGTAAACCGGGACGTAGAGTATATGTCCCTGCTGATAAGCTCCCAAGAGTAAATAATGGCTTGGGTATTGCTATAATTTCAACTTCACACGGTATTATGACTGGCAAAAAAGCCCGTCAAATAAATATTGGTGGAGAAGTAATTTGTACAGTTTGGTAATAAAACCCCTAAGGAGTAATACAAAGTGTCACGTATTGGAAAAAAACTGATTGAAATCCCTAAAGGTGTTAATGTAACCTTTACGGAAAACATAATCAGGGTAAAAGGTCCTCTTGGTGAATTGAGCTACCGTCTTCATGATGAAATTCAAATGAAAATGGAAGACGGTAAAATCACATTTGCACGTCAATCAGATGAAAAACATGTTAGAGCTTTACACGGTCTATCTAGATCATTAACTGCTAATATGGTTGATGGTGTATCAAAAGGTTTTGAGAAAAAACTTATTATCGAAGGTGTTGGGTTTAAAGCCGAAATGAAAGGCACTAAACTTTTCCTTTCGCTGGGATTTTCTCACCCTATTCTTGTAATTCCACCTGCTGGAATTAGTTTTGAACTAACTAATGCTAACAATGTTACTATTAAAGGTGTAGATAAACAATTAATAGGACTTGTTGCTGCTAAAATTAGAGATTTAAGACCACCAGAACCGTATAAAGGCAAAGGTGTTAGATATGAAGGCGAATATATCCGCCGTAAAGCAGGTAAGACTTCATCAAAATAGTAAATGATAAAATAACGGTAAAAAAATGAAAGTACTTGTATTAAAAGCAAAGCGTAAATTAAGACGTAAAAGACATATTATTAAGTCAATGACCTTCAAGGGTGATAGACTAAGACTTACTGTCTTCAAAAGTCTCAATCATATTTATGCCCAAATTATAGATGATAAAGAACAGAAGACTTTAGTGTCTGCTTCTACTATTGATAAAGAAGTTAAATCTCAAATTACTTCGGATATGAAAAAGTCTGACAAAAGTGTTCTTGTTGGTAAATTAATTGCTAAAAGAGCAAAAGAAGCAAATATTTCTAATGTGGCTTTCGATAGAAATGGCTATATCTACCACGGAAGAGTGAAGGCTCTTGCGGATGGAGCTCGCGAAGGCGGACTTCAATTTTAACAAATAAAATTTTATTAGGAGAAAATTAAGTGACTCATATTAAAGTATCTGAATTAGACTTAAAAGATAAACTAGTATATGTTGGCAGAACTGCTAAAGTAGTTAAAGGTGGACGTAGATTTAACTTCTCTGCTATTGTAGTAGTAGGGGACGGTAATGGGCATATTGGATATGGGCTTGGTAAAGCAAGTGAAGTAGTTGATGCTGTTAGCAAAGCTACGGAAGCTGCTAAAAAAAGCATAGTAAAGGTTAGATTATCTAAACATACTATTCCACATCAGGTCTTTGGTCGCTTTGGAGCAGCAAAAATTATTATTAAACCTGCTACTCCAGGTACTGGTGTGATTGCATCAGGCGGTGTTCGTGCCGTATTGGAATTAGCGGGAATAAAAGACGTATTAACAAAGAGCCTTGGCTCGTCTAATCCTCATAACTCAGTGAAAGCTGCGGTACAAGGATTATTACAACTTGAAGACGCAACATCAGTTGCTGAACGTAGAGGTATTTCAGTTGAAAAAGTTGTGAACGCATAATTATATGCAATAATATAATTAAGGTGAAAATTATGGCTAAATTAAAAATTACACAAACAACAAGTGTTATAAAAACATTGAGCAATCAGAAGAAAACTATTGAAGCATTAGGTTTGGGAAGACCAAACTACTTCAAAATTCATCCTGATAATCCACAAATTCGTGGTATGATTAATGTAGTAAAGCATTTAGTTAAAGTAGAAGAAGTTTCAGAATAAATAAGAAGTTGCTAATATGAAGCATATAGGTAATATTAAATACGCAGACGGCGCAAAGAAAAACAAAAAAAGAATTGCCCGCGGACCAGGTAGTGGACACGGTGGAACATCTACGCGTGGACATAAAGGTCAAAAATCTCGTTCAGGTGCTAAAGTAAGAATAGGATTCGAAGGTGGGCAAATGCCTATTAATAGACGTCTTCCTAAATTCGGCTTTACTAACAGATTTAGAAAAGATATTCAAATCGTAAATTTAAGTAAATTACAAGAGCTGATTGATAATAATATTATTGATTCAGTTGTGAATCCGGAAATTTTGTTCTCCAACGGAGTAATTAAGAAAATTGATGTTCCAGTAAAAATATTAGGTGAAGGCGAATTAAATAAAGCTCTTGATATTTCTGCTCATTTGTTTTCTAAATCTGCTAAAGATAAAATTGAATCAGCCGGAGGGAAAGTAACAGTCAATGAATAAATTTATTCAAACTTTACAGAATATTTATAAAATCGAAGAGTTAAGAGATAGAATTCTCTTTACTCTCGGTATTATAATTGTAATAAGAATAGGAGCACATATTACTCTACCTGGTGTAGATGTTAATGCTTTGCAACTATCAATGGCTAATCAAGACTCAAATACTTTATTTGGGTTGTTTGATTTATTTGTAGGTGGTGCATTTTCTAATGCTGCTATATTTGCACTTGGTATTATGCCCTATATTACTGCTTCTATCATATTCCAACTTGCTGGTGTAGTTATTCCTGAAATTCAAAAGATGCAGAAAGAAGGTGAAGAAGGACGAAGAAAGATTAACCAATATACTCGTGTAGCTACTGTACTTATATCTGCATTACAAGGTTGGGGCGTAGCTATTAAATTAGCTAACCAACAAGCTGCAGGCGGTTTGCCTGTTGTGCCAGATGCGGGTATTATGTTTACATTGTCTACTATGTTTATGCTAGGTGCAGGAACAGTGTTTATGATGTGGTTAGGTGAACAAATTACTGATAGAGGTATTGGAAATGGAATTTCATTAATAATAATGTTAGGTATAGTTGCAAGGCTACCTGTTGCATTATTTAATGAATTTAATTTAATGTGGACTGGCGCTAGATTGTGGCCTATTGAATTAGTGATAATGATATTATTAGTAGTTATTATCGCTTCTATTGTTCTAGTAACTCAAGGCGCAAGAAGAATTCCTGTTCAGTATGCAAAAAGACAAGTTGGGAAAAAAGTTTTTGGTGGTACAACTCAATATATTCCTTTAAGAGTAAATACAGCAGGCGTGATGCCAATCATTTTTGCTCAGTCATTAATGTTTATTCCTGGGACAATTGCAAGTTTCTTCCCAGAAAGTGCTTTCTTTACAAGCGTAGCAAGAATGTTTGATTTTACTTCTTGGTTCTATGCTTTCACTTACTTTGTTATGATAGTTTTCTTTACTTATTTTTATACAGCAATTATATTTAATCCGCAAGAAATTGCTGATAATATGAAAAAACAAGGTGGATTTATTCCCGGTATTAGACCAGGTAATCATACATCAGAATATATTGAAGCTATTTTGACAAGAATAACTTTCCCTGGATCTTTATTCTTAGGTATTATAGCTGTGTTGCCTACATTTATGACTAATTTCTTTAGCGTAGATCATTTCTTTGCTTCATTTTTTGGCGGTACATCATTGCTAATTATGGTGGGCGTTGCTTTAGATACATTGCAACAAATTGAATCACATTTATTAATGAGACACTATGATGGTTTCATGAAAAGTGGTAAAATGAAAGGCAGAGCAGGAATAGGTGGATTTTAATTTATGACTAATATCAGGATACCTAAGTCAGCATATAAGACAAACGATGAAATTAAACTCATCGAAGAATCCTGTAGAATAGTGGCAGAAACATTAGTTCTTTTAAAAAAATATGTAACGCCTGGAGTATCGACTTTAGAGTTAGATAAAATTGCGGAAGATTATATATTAAGTAGAGAAGCAATACCTGCTTTCAAAGGCTATCAAGTTGGTAAATTAGTATTTCCTAACTCCCTATGTATTTCTGTAAATGAGGAAGTTATTCATGGTATACCAAGTAATAGAACTCTTAAAGAGGGTGATATCGTTTCTTTAGATTGTGGGGTGCTTAAGAATGGCTATTATGGCGATGGTGCTATAAGCTATCCTGTTGGTAACGTTGATAGTGAAGTTTTGAAACTCTTAGAGGTTACCGAGAAGTCTCTGTACTTAGGAATCGAGCAAGCTAAAGTAGGGAATTGTATATATGATTTATCCAAAGCAATCCAAAGTTATGTAGAAGCAAATGGTTTTTCATTAACTAGAGAATATTGTGGGCATGGGCTCGGAAAGTCCTTACACGAATTTCCATCAGTGCCAAATTTTGTACCTCCTCTTTTGAGAAGACAAGATTTTCCTAATGTAAAGTTCTTTAATAGTATGGTAATTGCAATAGAACCAATGGTACATATGGGCAACAAAGAAATTAGTGTCCTTTCGGATAGATGGACAGTAGTAACAAAAGATGGTTCAAAAGCAGCTCATTTTGAGCATACAATTGTAATAGTTGATAATAAACCGTTAATATTAACGAAAGAAAATTAAAATGGCAAAACAAGATTTAATAAGAGTAGATGGTGTGATTGAAGAAACTCTTCCAAATACACAGTTCCTTGTAAAGTTAGAGAATGGACACCAGATTCTTGCTCATATTAGCGGAAAGATGAGAATGAACTTTATCAAGATATTACAAGGTGATAAAGTAACAGTTGAATTATCACCGTATGATTTAAGTAAAGGTAGAATAGTTTATAGATATAAATAAATTGGTATAAAAATGAAAGTACAAGCATCAGTAAAAAAACGTAATCCAGACGATAAAATCGTTCGTCGTAAAGGAAGAGTATATATAATAAATAAAAAAAATTCACGATTTAAACAAAGACAAGGTTAATAAAAGGAGAATATTGTGGCTCGTATTGCTGGTATAGATTTACCAAAAAATAAAAGAGGACTTATCGGTTTGACCTATATCTTTGGTGTTGGTAGAACCACATCTGAGAGAATTCTTAATGAAGCCGGTATTGATATAAATAAAAAAGTCGCTGAATGGAGCGATGATGAAGTAGCACGTATTCGTTTAGTGATTGAAGAAGTAAAGACCGAAGGTCAATTACGTTCAGAAATTCAAATGAATATTAAACGACTTATGGACATCGGTTGCTATAGAGGGCTTCGCCACAGAAGAGGATTGCCTGTTCGTGGACAAAGAACACGTACTAACTCACGTACTCGTAAAGGTCGTAAGAAGACAGTTGCTGGTAAAAAGAAAGCAGTTAAATAAGAAATAATTATATAAATTATAGGTAAAGTAAAGTGGCTAAGAAGAAAGTCAAGAAAAAAATGGTTACCGATATACACGGTAAAGCATTTATTAGAGCTACATTTAATAACGTTCAAGTTACTATTACAGATTTGTATGGTAATACACTTGCATGGTCATCGGCAGGTAAAAACGGATTTAAAGGTTCAAAAAAGAACACACCTTACGCAGCACAAGTATCGGCTGAAAAGTCTGCTAAAGATGCGTTTGATATGGGCTTAAGAAAAGTTGACGTATTAGTTAAAGGACCAGGTTCTGGACGTGAGGCAGCAATAAGAGCTTTAGCGCAGGCAGGTTTAGAGGTTCATTCTATTATTGATAAAACTCCTATTCCTCATAATGGATGCCGTCCACCAAAGAAGAGAAGAGTATAATTTGTTGGGTTAATTTATTAACTAAATAATAAACCAAGAAAGTTAAATATGAATATTCAAATGCAAATGCCCGATAGGGTCATTATTGAAGAATCCGCATCGGATTTTCACAGTCGTTTTATTTTGTCGCCATTAGAGCCAGGGTTTGGTGTTACTTTAGGGAACTCTATGAGAAGAGTACTATTGTCATCAATCTATGGGACTGCTATTGTTGGAGTGAAAATTAGCGACGTACTTCATGAATTCCAATCTATTAATGGAGTTGTTGAAGATGTTACTGATATTATTCTAAATCTTAAAGAAGTGAGATTTAAATTATCAGACAAAAAATTGACTAAAATTAATTTTTCATTAAAAGGTCCACATGTATGGACTTCTAAAGATATTCAAGATGCCTCATCATTAATAGAAGTTACAGACCCAAATCATTATATTGCAACTCTTTCCGAAGATGCTGAATTTGATGTTGAACTTAGAATTGGTCGTGGAAAAGGTTATATACCTTCCGAAGAACAAATAATTAATGATTTTCCAGTAGGTATGCTACCTATCGATGCTATATATACCCCTATTAAGAACGTTGTATATAGTATAGAACCGTATCGTGTCGGTCAAAAAACAGATTACGAAAGACTGATATTAGATGTTAGAACCGATGGCTCTATTACTGCACAAGAAGCAGTTCATCAATCTGCTAAAATTCTAAACGAACATGTTAAGTATTTTATTAGTTTAGATATAATTGATGATGAAGAACCAATACCGGTTGAAAATCCTGAAGATGAAGCAAAGAACGCTGAAAAGAATCGTATCAGGAAAATACTTCTTACTCCAGTTGATGAACTTGAATTGTCGGTTAGAGCTCACAACTGCCTAAAGATAGCTAATATTAAAACTCTTTCTGAGTTAGTTATGTTAGAAGAAGCTGAATTATTGAAATTTAGAAATTTTGGTAGGAAATCGCTTACCGAATTGCAAGAAGTTGTGGCTAGCTACGGACTTGATTTCGGAATGAATGTAGACCTATATATTAAAGAAGATAAAGCAATTATTGCTGAATAGAATATTGTTATTAATTAATGTTAAGATAGAGTTTTAATTATGAGACACCAAGTAGCAGGCAGAAAATTAAAAAGAACACATAGCCACCGTAAGGCTTTATTAAATAACCTAGCAACACAATTATTTGAACATAAAAAAGTTCATACCACAGAAGCTAAAGCTAAAGAACTAAGATCTTTTGCTGAAAAATTAATTTCTAAAGCAAAACATGCTTTGATTAGAGAAAAACAAGGTGAGTTACCTACTGGTCAGACTATTGATATTCATAATAGAAGACAAGTTGGTAGAGTTATTAGAAATAAAGCAGTTCTTCAAGAACTCTTTGATTCAATTGCACCTGCTGTAGAATCTCGTAATGGTGGTTTTACTCGTGTTATCAAAACTGGAGTTCGTAGAGGTGATAATGCTAGAACAGCTATTATTGAATTAGTTGATTTTGCTGCCCAACAAGATGGAGCTTCAAGCACTAAAAGAAAAAAGAAACAAACTAAGAAAGTAGAAAGTCAAACCAATACAACTACTACTAAACCAGTTGTAGAAGCAGTTGAAGAAAAGGCTATTATTGATCAACAATCTGAAGTAGAACAAGAACAAGCTGTAGAAACAGCTTCTGAACAAGTTGAGGCTACTGCATCAGAAACTTTAGTTTTTGAAGATACTAATGATGAAGTTAATTCTGATAATTCTAATGATAATATAGAAGCACCAGAAGATAAAAAAGATTAATTTTACTTCTTAAATTATTTTACTTGCTTTTTGGTTTATTGTTATAGCCGAAAAGCAAGTCTTTTTTTATATGAATAATATTATTAATGTTGATAACCTATACAAATCATTTGAAAGTAAGTCTGCCCAGAAGACTTTAGTATTGAAAGGTTTAAACTTAGAGATTGAAAAAAATAAATTTATTACTCTAATGGGCCCATCTGGAGCAGGCAAATCTACGCTATTATATATACTTGGAATGTTAGATAAAGCAGATTCGGGGAGTATAACTTATTATATTAACGATGAGATTATTAAACCAACTGCCTTTTCAGATAAAAGACTGTCAAATTTTAGAAATAAAGAAATTGGTTTTATCTTTCAATTTTATCATCTTTTGCCTGAATTTAACGCTATAGAAAATGTAATGTTACCAGCTCTGATAGCAGGTATAAAGGTCAAAGAAGCTAAGGCTTTAGCTTTAGAATTAATTGAAAAAGTTGGGCTATTAAATAAAATAAATAGTAAGCCAAATGAGTTATCAGGAGGAGAACAGCAAAGAATAGCGATTTCTCGAGCCTTAATTAATAAGCCTAAAATTATTTTAGCTGACGAACCTACTGGTAATTTAGATTCATATAATGCTAACATTGTAGTTGAGCTTTTACATAAAGTTATTGAAGATTATAATATTACAATGTTGATGGCAACGCATAGCATTGAAATAGCAAAAAGCACGGATAAGATTATATTTTTAAAAGACGGGAATATTTCGTCTATTGAAACTAATTAGAAAAATCCCCGTATATATCTCTATAGCAACTCCATAAATAACCGGTATGAGTATAAAAACTCAGCCGGCTTTTTTATTCTTCAATACTTGAATTTAAGTTAAATAAGTAAGATAGGCCAAAGCTTATAGATGCTGGATTAGTATTCTTTCCACCAATCAACTTATTCTCTTGAAACTGTCCAGTCAGAAAGTAAGAAGCTCGTATATTGAGGTTCAATCTGCCAGAAGAAGTAACCATCATTGGGATATGACCGCCAAGTCTGAACTCTAAAGCACCTGCCATAGTTTCTGTATTTAAGTCAAAATCATTAAGTTTTGCAGAAGCTGGAATACCATAATTAACACCTACCGTAAAATTTGAAACAAAAAAGTCAGCTCCTAACCCTATATAACTTGCATTATATTTAGCATCAGCACCAGAAACTCCTTCAAATGTAAAATTATATGGAAATGTATAGTAGCCTAAATTTGCTAATACACCCATGTTATCTTGACCTTTAAATGGAATATACAATTGCAGTCCAATATCTGGAGTATTAGCAAAACCTACGGCATTCTTAGTGCCTGTCGGCACGTCTGCCGCATTAATACCAGCTTTATAGCCTACTTCTACTCCCACAGCTAAGGGGTAATTGCTTTGCGAAAATGTTGCTAATACTGATGAAAATAGTAAAGCAACAAGAATCATAGTAACCTTCATAGTAATCCTTTTATAAAAATTATGTATCACAATATGCAATATAATATTTATTTTCGCTAATTAAGAAAAAAATGTTATCTTTGTAGTTCTAAATTATGAAAATTATATATAAATATAAATTATAGGTATAGAATATGAAGCGTACGTATCAGCCAAGCCGCCGTAAAAGAAGAAATAAGCACGGTTTTCGCTCTAGAATGGCAACTAAAAACGGTCGCAAAGTTCTTGCTTCTCGCAGAGCTAAAGGCCGTCATAAATTAACTGTCAGCGATGAATAGTATTTAAATAATGTTTAAAAGGGCTGTACCCGAAATAATATTTGGGATAGCCCTTTTTTATTAAAATGACAAATAAATCGCTTAAACCTCTAAAAGGCTACAATTGTTTTTATAAAGTTATCCAAAATGGAAAAAAAATCAAAAGTAAAGAATTGACGTCTTATTTTGTTTTTGAAAACCAAAAACTGAGTATCTTAAAGTCGAACAATACTGACTTAATATATTTTGGCGTTGCTTGCTCAAAAAAAACAAATAAAAGTGCAGTGTATCGAAATAGAATAAAAAGGTTATTAAGAGTTGCAATTAAGCAAGTAATTATGACAGATAAAGATAAATATAAAAGTATAAAATACTCTATTTTTATGTTGAATAAGCGTATTTCGTTTGTTAATGAGATAGGATTGAACGACGTATTACCACTTGTGGAGTCCGTTCTAAATAAGGCTGTTGAATATCAACAAAAACAAGCACAAGCACTAAAATGAAATACCCTCTTCTAATATTAATCAGATTGTATCAGAAACTACTTTCACCGCTATTAGGATCTAATTGTAGATTTTATCCTACTTGTTCTCATTATGGATATGAAGCTATTGATGAGTATGGAGCGTTCAAAGGTACGATTATGGCTATTAAAAGAATTGCAAAATGCCACCCTTTTCATCAAGGTGGTTTCGATCCTGTGCCTAAAAAAAATAATAATAATATTGAAATAATAACTAATAAAGAAAAGTAAATGGATAAAAGATCGATTATTGGATTTGTCCTAATTTTTGCTATTGTGGTTGGTTGGATGTTCTGGGAACAAAGTCAAACCAAACCCACTAAACCAAAAGCTAAAAATGAAACGGAATTAACGAGTAAGAACAAAAGTGATTCAAATAATGTAGCTAACTTAAACTCTACAAGTAAAATAAGTTCTGCAAGCGACTCACTTATAGCTAATAATAAATTTGGAAAATTCTTTTCAAAATTTTCTGAAGGTAATGAGCGAATAACTACTATTGAAAATGAACTGTTTATTGCAAAAATATCAAATAAAGGACCATCGATATTAAAATGGCAGTTAAAAAAGTTTAAGAAGTGGGATAAAGTACCCACACAATTAATAAGAGATTTGAAAGGGGAACTTGCGATATCTTTTTTAACTTATGATGGTGCTAAAATAGATACGCGTGATCTTTACTTTTCTTCTACGATTGATAAAGATAGCATTTATTTAGATGGTACAAAAACGTTTCAATTAGAATATGTAATTGAACCTGAACCCGGCAAAAAGATTATCAGAAGATTTAAATTCTCTGGTGATAAGTATATCTTTGATACTGATATCGCTACTCAAAATATGGAACAAATTATCCCCGCTAATAGAGGTTATAATTTAGTATGGAATAGCGGACTATCTTACCAAGAAGAAAATTCAGTAAATGAAAGCGCTGATGCTCATGCTATGGCTTTGCTTAATGGTAGTTTAGCAGAATTGAATGCTGATAAAGACGAACCCGTAGAATCGCAAGAAACTGGTATTATTGACTTTGCTGGCATTAAGACTAAATACTTCGGTGTGGCTATTATTCCACAACCTTGGCAATCATTTGATGGGACGATTGATTTGTATGGCAAAAAGAAGAATTTGAAAAATAGTGGTAATATGGAAATTTACTCAATGAATTTTAGATTGCCATTTAAAGAAGGAACCGACATTAAAAGTTTTAAAGTATACCTCGGACCATTAGATTATGATATTGTGAGCCAATATGGCATAAACCAAATGGTAAACTTGGGATTTAAGTATGGAATTAGACAAATAGCCGAATTCTTTATGATGCCAATCTTGAAGTTTATACATAAGTTTATTTTAAATTATGGTATTGCTATCATTATTTTTTCTATATTGATGAAATTACTTCTTTATCCTCTTTCTATTCAGCAAATGAGGTCAACTCAAAAGATGCAGTTGCTTACTCCAGAAATGCATAAAATACGCGAAAAGTACAAAGACGATAATATGAAACAACAGCAAGAAATAATGAAGCTATATAGCGAGTATGGCATTAATCCAGCTGGAGGTTGCTTACCAATGATATTGCAAATGCCTATACTTATAGCTTTGTGGCAATTGCTTAGCGCTTCTATTGATTTACGCCAATCTCAATTTTTCTGGTGGATTACAGACCTAAGTGTACCTGACTCTATTCTGACATTTGGTTTTTCTATCTTAGGAATATCTCATATTTCTGGGCTTGCCTTAGCGATGGGTGTAACTATGTTTTTTCAACAAAAAATGACGGTAACCGATCCACGTCAGCAAGCTATGGTTTATGTTATGCCAGTAATGTTTACATTAATGTTTTCTAATTTTCCTGCAGGTCTTAATTTGTACTATTTTATGTTTAATGTGCTATCTATTGGGCACCAAGTGTGGATGAATAAATATGCCGCTAACAGGCCCACTTTAGAAGACCTTAGAAAAGCACCTAAAAAAGAAAGTTGGTTGCAAAAGAAAATGTCTGAAGCTCAAAAAATTGCCGAATCTCAAGGGCGTGCAGTGCCAGGGGCTAAACTAAATAATAAAAATAATAATAAACCTAATAAGAAAAAATAATTAATTATAATTTTTCTTTAAAATAAAGGGGCTAAATCAGTTTATTGAATTAGTCCCTAATTACTTAAATATAAAAGATATTAATTAAAGAATGAATTTATGATAGACTTAACATTCGGTAAGCCAATTTCTGTAAGCTCATAATACACTCTTGTGTTAGGTTTCTTTATATTAATAAATCTAGCTAAATCGATAGGAGTAGCTATGACAACAGAGTCACAATCTGTATTATTAATTGTGTTTTCCAAGTCTTTCATTTGTTGGTCTCCATACCCCATAGCAGGCAATAATGTGCCGATTTCTGGATAAATTGCGAATGTCTCTGCTAATTTTCCTACTGCATAAGGACGCGGGTCTATGATATTTCCAGCCCCAAACCTATTCGCAGCAACTGTTCCAGCGCCTATTTTCATTTCACCGTGAGTCAAGGTTGGTCCATCTTCAATTACTAATACGTTCTTGCCATTAATTAAATCTGGGTTGTCTACCAAAATTGCCGATGCTGCAAATATTACCTTAGCCGTAGGATTATAGTTACGGATATTTTCTAAAATATATTCTACATCTTCTGGATAGGCAGAATCAATTTTGTTAATAACTATAACATCAGCCATACGCAAATTTACTTCACCCGGATAATACGAAATTTCATGACCCGGACGCAATGGATCTACAACTACAAAGCTTAAATCTGGCTTATAAAATGGCATATCATTATTACCACCGTCCCAAATAATTATATCAGCTTCTTTTTCTGCTTCTCTCAAGATTGCTTCGTAATCTACTCCCGCATAGATAATGCTACCCATAGCAATATGTGGCTCATATTCTTCCATTTCTTCAATTGTACAATTATGCTTTTGTAAATCGCCCAATTCCGCAAAACGTTGTATCTTCTGTGCCTCTAAATCACCATAAGGCATTGGATGCCTTACCGATACTACCTTTTTACCTTGGCTTATCAGCTCCTTTACAATTGCTCGTGTTGTTTGAGACTTACCACAACCCGTTCTAACAGCGCATACTGAAATAATAGGTTTACTTGATTTAAGCATAGTAGGGTATGAGCCTAACATTGAAAATTTAGCACCTGCTGCCATTATTATTGAGCCAAGGTGCATAACTGTGCTGTATGAAAGGTCAGAATATGATAGAACACACTCGTCTACTTGGTGTTCTTGTATCAAAGACTCTAATTCATCTTGTGCATAAATCGGAATACCATCAGGGTATAGTTCGCCAGATAACGATGCTGGATATTTCCGGTCATCTATATCTGGAATCTGTGCAGCGGTAAATGCCACTACTTCAAATAGTGGATTATTCCTATAAATTACATTAAAATTATGAAAATCTCTGCCAGCTGCCCCGACAATTATTACCTTTATTTTTGCCATCTTACTCCTTTTTAGTTTTAAAATTTAATAAATAATTCTGACAAATGAATTATTTGCTTGATACTAATGTAACAATATTTTGAAATTATCATAACATAAAATGTGATTTATATTGAATTTTATGTATTGATACAAACCTTAAAATAAAAATATTAAGTTTTTAATTAGCTAATTTAGTTCTATCTAAACTTTAAAATATTTACTTATTTATTCTTTATAAGTACTTCTACGTAATTGGCATAAGAATTGGAGGGCTATATCTAAGTAGTTGAAAAATAAAGAAGTAATTAAATGGGATGGTTAATATTGTACAATTTGAATTTTAATATTAACCTATTGAATAAAAATTAAAGTTTTAGAAAAAAATTACGATATATAAATTAATAAGTATTAGATTTTATAAAAAGTATATCAAAAATATTTATTAATATTGTAATTGAAAATATATAAGAAGTTCTTTGAAAATTAGAATAATGCTGAATGGGTCAATGCCTTTAGCAGCCTTGAAATATAAATATAAATATTTAAGTGATTAGAAAAGTAATAGAATTAAAGATATTTTTACTGTTTTTATAATTAATGGATTTTTCAATTATAACAAGGATGGTTTTATGAGTAAATACTCAATATCAGTTGAAAAACTGAACAAGTCTATACCAATTTGGTATAAAAATAATATTAACCTCTATAAGTATGGAGGTATTACGCAATGAAGAAGAAGCAATTAATAATTAATAATTTTTTTAAACTTACATATAGGTTTAATTATGAATAATAAAAAACATAATATATGGCTGAGCATACTTGTTGTTTGTTTAGTCTATTTAGGTCTCGGACAGAATGCCACAGCTGCTACGTGGTATTCTCAGGGTGCCGTTACCTTAGGAGCCATCGGAAACTGGAATAGTGCATCAGATGGTACCGGCTCCGCCTTAGGTGCTTGGGTGAATACTGATAAGTATGTTGTAGAAGGAACAGATGTTCTTACTTTTGCTGCAACTACATTCGATACCCTATTTATCCAATCTACTGGCAACCACGTTACTGCGGCGGTTACAGTAAATGGTGTTGTTTCAGTTCAAGCATCTTGTGCACCTACGTCAGGCGGCAGTTTAACAATAAACGGAGCTTTGCTAGTGAATAGTGGCGCTGCACTCAATCCAGCAGGTAGTATTACGTGTAATAACGTAATTATTACAGATGCTACAATGTTGATTGCAACAGGAACAACCTTAGATATTAATGGTGATTTAAGCTTAGTGGGCACTAGCGCTCTTACTGCAGCAGATGATGGGTCTGTTGTAAGTATGACTGGCGCTTCTACGCAAGCAATTAGCGTGGCTGACGATTCATATTGTGAATTTGGCGACCTAACTATTAATGGCGCTGGTGTAACAACTGCATCGAGTTTTACACTAAAAGACATTTTAACTACTACTGCAGGGGCTTTTACTGCATCTGCTGGTACTGTTACTTTTAATCCTGCTGTTGCCTCTGTATTATGGGCAGCAACTGGAGCTATTACTTTCAATGATGTAATATTGAATTTATCGAATAATGGTACTCCTGCAACAAGTGTTGTGATAAAAGGCGATCTTACTAAAATTGGTGCTTCTAATTTTGCTCCTACTGCTGGAACAGTTACCTTCACCAATACTAATTTATCAGGTAAAACAATGCAATTAGTTGGTGGTACAAACTCATTTGTGAACTTAGCTGTCTCAGCTGGCTCAAAACTGACTACATCATCTGATTTTACTATTGGTGATCCAGGAACTGTAGCTACAGCAGCAGCTTTGTCGGTAGCTAGTTCAGCTTCTTTTATCTGCCAAACTGGTACAGTTTCGATAGTATCAAATAGTGCTACAATATCTAACTCTGGCACTCTTGAATTCAATAACTTAACAAATGCTGCTACAGGTACTGCTACTACTACTGCATCAGACTTTACTATCAAAGGTAATTTTACTAATGCTGCTGCTGGTGTATTTAGTGCAACAGCTGGTACAATTACTTTTAATAATGCAACACAAAAAACAATTACTAACACTAATAATACTGAAACTGAGATGATGTTCTGGGGGCTTGCTATTGCTGCCTCTTCTGATGTAACTTGTGCTAATAATGTTACTATAAAAAGTGACCTTACACTAAACTCAGCTTCAGAATTGACATTTACAGCTGGTGAAGCTCATTTAGATGAAGCGACTGCAACTATCGACATTGTTGTAGCTGATAATGCTAATTTAGAATTTTATGATGTAATTGTTGGTGCAACTGAAATTACAGTTGTAAATACTGCCGATAATTTTAAAGTAAAAGGAACAGTCTTTACAGTAACAAATAATGGAGCTGAAAAGTTTGAAGCAACTGACGGCACAATTACATTTACCGCTGCGTGTGTTTTAACTGCTGGTACAAACGGTGATTTAATTTTTAATAATATTACTGTTGATGGCGCTGCTGTTACAGATGCTGCTGCTCAATTTGTTCAAATTAAAGGTAATTTAACTTTGAATAATGCAGGTGCTTCTTATACAAGTGGTGCTGGGTCTACTGTTACATTTAATGGTACTGCAAACTCTGTTATTGGTGGCTCTACTAATCAAGATCCAGTAGCTACTTTCGATGTATTAGTAGTTAATAAGACTGGTACTTCGGGCAATGACAAAGTTACCTTAGGTGATAACGTTGCAGTAGCGAATACTGCTACTTCAACTATTACACTAACAGATGGTATATTAGACTTATCATCGTATACGCTTACTGTTGGTGCGAACGTATTGCCAACTCAAGGTACAGGCGCTATTAATGGTTCTACTGGTACTTATGTTATTTCTACAGGCCATAATGCAACTGGATTAATAGATGCTTTCTTTACAATAGATGGCACGCCTACATTATACAATTTGACTGACTTAGTAGCTCATACAATGGGTGCAGGTAATTTAACAGTCAATAATAATTTCAATTTCACAGGAGCTGTTGCATTTACAATACCAGCAAGCCAAACATTAGAAATAAAAGGTAATGTTGTAACAACTGCAGCAGGTACATTTGTTGGTGCTAATGCTACTAGTTCTATATTAAAACTTACTGGTACTGGTACTTGTGATGACTTACAAAATGCTCTTTTTGGAGCAACTCCTTCTATTACTTTAGAAAGAGGTGAAACTCTTACTGGTGCTTTAACTTTAATAGCAGGTAACGTATTAAAGTTAAATAACTCTACTCAATTCTTAGATCTATCTACTTATACATTAACATTAAATAATACTACAGTATTACAAAGAGTATCAGGTGGTATAGATGCAGAAGATGGCTCGGTAATCTTAGGTACTCACGCTTCTCACACTACTATACCAGCTAATCTATTTAAAAATAATACTGTAAATAATTTAACTATTGCCGCTGCTACTACCTTAGCTGGCGATCTAACTGTTAATGGTACTCTAACTGGTGTATTCCAAATTACTACAAATAATAATATCTTAACATTTGGACCAAGTGCTACTTTGCCTGCTTATGTTGCTGGGACTCATGTTGTTGGTAATTTAAAAAGAACTGTAACAAACACAGCTACTGCATTTCCTATTGGTGGTGGTGGAGCAACTGCATTTAGACCTATTTCATTACAATTTGCTAATGCTGGTAGCTCTCAAGTTGTTATGGTGTCTTCAGCTAAAGAAAACCCAGTATATGGTAACGGTGGCGATCCTTCAAGAGCTATTTTATCTAATTGGACAATTACTCCAGTAGGAACAGCTCCTGCAGATACAGTTGCTATTGACTTTGGTTGGGGTACAGACCATGATAATGGCTTAGCAGTTGGCGCTACAACTACATTCCCAGCTCGTTGGAATACTTCTTCTTGGGCAGATTATAGAACGGGATATGCTACAACAGCAAGTGCTAATTTTGCAGCTAATGCCGAATTAACTCCTATTGCTGCTAACTTCCCAGTTAATGCTAATGTTTTAGCAGGCGATTGGGCAATATTTGTAGCAAGCGCTGCTACAGATGTAGCTAAAGATGCTGCCATAAATGTTACTAACAATAAATTAGTAGTAAAAAATATTACTCCTGCAACTGTAGAAGCTGGTGTACCTTTTACTGCTACAATAGAATTACAAGATCAATACGGTAATGCTACAAATGTTACTGGTTCAGTTGCCCTTACTTTAGCTTTTGCTGATTTATTAGGTACTGCTACTTACCCAGCTGCGGTTATTCCAGTTGGTTCAAGTTCTGTAACAATTGGTGGCTTCTCTTATGCTTCGGCAAGTGCAGGTAACCAATTTAAAGTTACTGGTTCTGGTCCTTCAAGTCTACCAACTCCAGGTGTATCGCCACTTATTAATGTTATTGGTGGCTTACCAAGCAATCAAGTTAATAGTATAGTTTTAGGCGGTGGCACTACATCAACTAGCTTAGACTTTACTTTAACAACTGATAACGGTGTAATTTTAGCTAAAGCTGGTTCAGCAATTACTAGCGATGACTTCCCTGTTGATGGGCAAACTTACTTTGCATCAAATAATTTTGGAGAAGGCTCTAAAATTGGTGGCGCTGTAGTAGTTTATAAAGGCACAGACCCTGCATCAGCAATTACTGTTAATGGATTAGCTCCAAATACTACTTATTATTTCCGTGGTTTTTCTTTCGGTAGTGCTGTAACTGCTGGAACTGAAAAGTATTTAACTTTTGCTGCTGCAAACAATCCTAAGAGCTTTACTACAAGTGGCACATCTAATAATGATGATGATATTGACTATGGATCAAACAATACAAAAGAAACAGCAAAACCAATCGGTGCTAATTCACCAATAAAAGGCACTATTAAGAGTGCTACTGATGAAGATTGGTTTAGTTTTACTATTACTAATAGCTCACCAAATCTAAGAGCACGTCTTACATTGTCTGCTGCCTTAGGTAATTACAATGTTGAATTATACAATGCTGATGGAAGAAGAATTCGCCGTGGAACACGTTTAAGCAATAGTACAGAAAATCAAGTCATTAACGACTTAACTCCGGGAACATTCTTGGTAAGAGTTGTTGGTGTAAGCGGTGCTTTCGATGCTTCTAACTACTATACATTACAGTTGACTACAGATGGAACAGAAATCTATAGTGTAACGGAATAATTCAATATTTATAAAATGTATAATTAAATAAGGAAAATGTTATGAATAATATAATGAAAAAAGCAGTAGGAAAGGTGCTACCGAAGATTTGGAGTGGAATATTTTTACTTGCCTTTATATTTATTGCCGTGTCGGAATTGTCCGCTCAAAATTATGAGTTCACGTTAAATCAACGCCGTATGGGCGATACCATTGGTGTAGAAGTATGGGTAAAATCCCTAAATGGCACTGCTGCTAGTTTAGGTGATATGTCTATTCCTATAGTATATGACCATACTTATCTCACTCCTGCCAACTTAGGAGCTACTAATCCACGTTCGTGGACTGATTCTATTAGCTATGATATGGAATTAGCTCAACCATATCAAACTATAAATAGCCCTTATGCAGACGCTCTTTATGGTTTTACTAGTTTAGCTGGTCAAGCAATTACTGGCACTAATGGTGCTTCTACCTTATATGCTTTTATCTTAGATGTAAAAACTGTAGCAGGTTCACCAACTGGCTTTACACCTGCATCTACTGGTAAAGGTTCTTATGTAGGTATGCTTAAATTCTATATCTCTGACAACACAAACTTAACTGAAGGCGCTAATACAGGTATAGCGTTTAATAATGCTAACTGGTTAGCTGTAAAAGCTATTACAGATGTTAATGGTAACGATGTAACAAGCGTATCTACATTTACCGATCCTGCTAGTTTTACGATTCGTGGTATTACGGTATTAAACCCTAATTATCCTAACCAAGCAGTCAATCGTTATCCAGATGCGGCTTATCCATCATTATCGCCTAACTTAGGCTACCCATTGTATTTTGAACGCTCTGGCTTGGCTGGTAATTTAAGTGATTATTCTACAAATAAAGTTGCTTACAAAATCGAGTATTCTTTAGATAATGGTTCTACATGGAGCGAAATAGGTAAAGTAGCTGAATATAATGCTGATGTTTTATTAAATACATCATATTATGTTACTGGAGATATTGACACTAAATCTGCTGTTACTCCAAGATACTTAACTACTTATGATAACTCATTACTATCTACAAATAATAGTGGTGCTTTATTAAGAACAATTTGGAAAGCAGACCAAAATTTTGCTTACCGTTCAGAACAAGCAAGATTAAGAGTTGTGCAAATAGATACAAGTGCTTCTACATTAGCAGCAACGATTGTTAATAGAGATGCTTATTCAACTACTACTACAAACCGTTGGGATATTAATAATTATTCGTTTGTATTAGGTAGATTGTTTTTTGTTCAATTAGATGGCTCTTCAACTTATTTAAAAACTGACAGAACTTTTAGTAATTCAACTGTCTTAACTGTTGCTGCTTGGGTTAATTTAAATTCAATGCAAGCAGTTGGTTCTGAACCAGCTGTTGTAGCTTCTTCTGCAGGTTCTATTTCTCCTCAAGAAGGTGCTTGGATGCTTTATTTGAAAGATGGCAGATACCCTGCATTTAGAGTTAGAGAAATTGAAGGTAGAGGACCTGGTGGTTATATTGGTACAGTAGTATCTTCTACTGCACTTTCTACTACTAGCGATGCTTCTCCAATTTCAAATGCACACTCTTCTAATTGGGTGCATTTAGCTGCCGTTGTTGATAATAATGTTGTTAAATTATATGTAAACGGTGAAGAAGTTGATCGTTATACAAACAATCAAGCTGTAAATATCAGAATGATGACTTCTAATCACCCAATTTGGGTTGGTTTGAATCCGAATGGAACTGTTGATGCTACTGATTATGTTCATGCTGGTATTAAAGATGTTCAAGTTTGGCGTTCTGCTTTAGATCAAGACCAAATCCGTGAACATATTGCGGGTATTTACAATCCAACTGACATTAGCGACCTTACTAATGAAAGAGTAAAATTAGAACTTTACTATCCATTGCAAGGTTTCCGTTCAGATCGTGCTTCTGAAGAATACTATCAAAATGATGTAACTTGGTTAAGTTTTTATAATAACCCAAGTGTTACTGCAACTAATGCTAATGCTTCTATCAACTATCGCCCAGATAGACCACATATTAGCTTAACTTCACCTACTGGAAATGAAGGCGTTGTTAATCTTAAAGATGAAGTATTTAAAGTTCGTTGGGTTGCTTATGGTTTAGGTTCTACTTCTCCAGCCTCTAAAGACTTAATGATTCAATTAAGCCGTGATGGTGGTCTTACTTGGTTTGATGCTATTGATAATGATATTCCATCATTACCTTTAGATCAAGTTGAAGTAGAAGATGGCGAAGCAAATTGGGAACCTTACAATAATGCTACTTTCTTTGGTCAAAATGATGACTTACAAGGTATTATCGATGTTCCTAATAACTATTCTAAGAATGTTTTATTAAAGATTAGTGGAACTGATACAAACAATCAAGATGCTATATCTGATACATCTGCTTCTTTTGTTGTAGCACCGTATTTTGCTTATAGAAATACTGCTACTGCAGTAGTAAAAGTTGCTGGTAATATTAATCAAAATATTACTTCGTCTTCTCCTTTTATGTTAGAAGCATGGATTCGTCCTCATAGATTCCCTACAGTAGAAGAAGGTAGTTTCCCTATTGTCTCTAAAAAAGCTGATGATAATTCTGGTAATTTAGCTTATGCTTTCAGATTATTGCCTACAGGTCAATTACAATTTGAATTGCAATCATCTACTGGATTATTATTAAGAACTGCTACATCAAGCGCTGATAACGATTCTTTAGTAACTATTCCAAACGTAATCGAAAACGATACTGCTTGGACTCATGTTGCTGTATTTGTTAATCCAGGTAGTGCTGGTGCTTCTTCAGTTATATTTTATATTGATGGTACACCACAATTTACTAGCGGTCAAACAGGCCAATTAGGTGATAATATCACTGTTGATAGAAATAATTTATATCCATTCTTTATTGGTCATGAACCTGGTTTAGCTGCTGATGACTTTACTACTTTCTTAGGTGATATTAAAGAAGTAAGAGTATGGAACGGCTACCCAGCTAATCAAACTACTGCTGCTGATGGTAATACTTCAAACTTAACTTACTTTGTGCAAGGTGCTCAATCTGTGAAAGCTGAAGAGTTAGGCGTATTTAATGGTAATGATTTTGCTGATAATTTAGTTTCTGCTTATCAACTTGATGGCGGTAGCTGGGTTAATAATGGAATTGAAAAATCTATTGCTGTATATCCTGCTAATGATGATTTGAATGCTAAAATTACTGGTACTGGATATGCTTATACTGCTGTTAAACCTTACTTAAAAGTGGTTAATCCTACATTTAGACAAAAAGTTGCTAATACTTCTACAAATATAAAAGTACGTTGGGTAGGTTTTGCTTATAATAGAAATGATGTTACTTCATTCTTAAATGGTTCTAATATGACTAACGATGCATCTGTTGAATTTTCAGTAGAAGGCGGTGGCGGTCAATTAATTCAACCATATCAGTTTGCAGCAAGTCAAAAATATAACCCTGCATTTACTAATGCTTTACAGTTACCTACTTTGAATTCTGTTTATGAATTCCCTGGTACTTCTGCTAGATCTCAATTTGCTGCTTACTTAAATGTAAGTATGACTGACCCAGATATGAATAATGACAGTACATTCTCTGACCAAGGTGAATTAGCATCTGCTAATAGTAATGCACGTTTGAGATTAAATGCTCGCTCTACTATTAATGGTTACACTTTATTCCATATCAATGGTACAAGTGGCGAATACGGGTACGTAAATAATTTAAGACCTGAAAGTAAATTATTCTCAATTACTCCTTTATCGAACTTCACTGTAAGAGTATTACTTGAAGGTTATCATGAAGGTAGTGTAGCAGGTATTAAATCTAACGTTGGTAGCTTAGCTTATCCAGAAGGAAACGCTTTAGTAATTGATTTATACAAAAACGTATCTAATACACCAGGTGATCTAGTGTCATCAATGACTTCAAACGGTTATGTAAACAATACTACTGCATTTGATGTTGCTAATAGAAACGCAGGTGATAACAGCTTTGCGAATGTACCTTTTGTATTCGATACTATTACAGATGGACGTTATTTTGTTAAAGTAACTCATATTAATCACTTACCAATTATGTCAAGATATGCAGCTCCTTTCTTATTCAGTGGCGATACTGCTACTACTTGGGCTGTAGAATCAGGTTGGGACTTTGAAAGATGGAATGGTGATTCAACAGACGTAATTACATCAAGCAATGCATTATTAGATCCTCCAACTATGGGAACTTCTTATTCTGCTTATGGTAATGTTGCTAGAAATACTTCAAATCCAAATTATCCATTAACTAGCTTAATGTATAATGATGGTAGAAATGGAACTACAACATCTAATCAAATTGCAGCTATGGTTGGTGGTGACGTCGTACACGATGGTCGTATTAACGCTCTTGACCGTGCTCTTGTTGAAGCAGATAATGGTACTACTAATCCACGTTCTCAAGTAAAAGGTGGTTCTACTGTTGTAAACGCTACAGACAGACAAATTGTTTATAGAAACAATGGTAAAGAAGCTGACCCATTATTGCCTGCAGGTTCTATTGCACCAGTAGCAATACCTGGCGAAGTTTCTACAATCGTTGCTAATGTAAATAATGAAGAATTACACAAATACTTAGAAGCAGAAAAATCATATATTAGAGTTAAAAATAATAAGAACGTACAACACGCTCCAAAATTAATGGCTGGTGGCATCTCTTATGAAGTAAAAGCTATGCCAACTGTAAACGGTGAATATATTGATATACCTATGTTTGCTAAAAACACTGGTGGCGACTTTGGTTTAGGTAATTCTACTTTTGGTATTACTTTTGAAACTGATAGATTACAATTCGTTGAAATGATAAAAACTGCTAAAGTATTATTTGATAAAGATGATAATTTAGGTTACTTCCCAACATTTACTTCACCAGTAATTGGTAGAGAAAATGCACAAGCAAACTTAAGAACTATCGATATCAACTTTGATAACTATCCATTAGCAAATAAACCTGGTATTGGTTTGCCAACTAATGATACTTACTTAGGTACTTTAAGGTTTAGGATAATTGACAATGCAACTAACTTTAATTTCAAATGGAATAATGCTACTGTAGTGTATACTGTTGATGGTAACAACGTTACTGCTGATGGTAAGTTTATTACTATACCTACAGTAAATTTAGATGCACCTGTTAGCTTGATATTCCCTAATGGTGGTGAACAACTAATGGCTGGCCGTCCTTATTCAATTACTTGGACTAATTCTCCAGTTAGCAAATTAGTTTATATTGATTTTTCTAAAGATGCTGGTAATACTTGGGAAAGAATTACAAGTTCTGCTGTAGAATTAAAGAGTGGTTCTTATAACTGGAATACTCCTAGAATTAATTCTAACAATTGCTTAATTGCTATCATCGATGCTACGAACGGTAAATTAATCGATAAGAGCGATAACGTATTTGCTTTAACTTCTGCACCTGCAATGATTACTCGTCCAAGCGCTAAAGACCCTGTGTATACTGGTGGCTCTTCAGACTTTATTAGATGGGATATCGAAGAAAATGTAGCTGTTAAATTCGAATTCTCTGATAATGGCGTTTCTAATTGGAAACAAGTATCTAATATTATTCAGTCTAATAAATTAGAAGTAAATTGGATATTACCTACAGTTAATACTAAGAATGCTGTTGTTAGAATGGTTAATGCTCAAACTGGCGAAGTAATTGCATCTTCTTCTCCATTCAGAATTTTAGCTGGCTCATTATCTATTACTAGTCCACGTGAAGGCGAAAAATTAAAAGTTGGAACTAAGAAAGCTGTTCGTTGGAATTATAATAACGTAAATACATTTGACTTACAATTAAGCTTAAATGGCGGTAAAGATTGGCAACCAATTAACTCTGATGTAAAAGCAGCACCTAAGTCATATGACTGGATGGTAGTAAATGCTAATACTAAAAATGCGGTAATTAGAGCAATCTATAATGGCGACCCAGAATTAGAATATAGCCGCTCTGGTGAATTTGAAATCTCTGGTGCTGTTGATGTTGAAGATCCTGCTTTACACGGATACTCTATCAATAGCGTAACTCCAAATCCATTCCGTTTTGAAGCTAACGTTAAGTTCTCTATACCACAAAGTGAAGTAGTAACTATATCTTTATACGATATGAATGGTCAAATTGTTGCTACATTAGCTAATAATCAAATGTTTAATGCTGGTGAAAATATTATTACCATTAAAGGTGATAATTTAGCAGCTGGTATGTATATGGTTAGAATTAATGTTGGTATGTTTAATCTTGTGAAAGAAGTTATGCATATCAAATAATAAAATTTGATAATCCATTAATGTAGAGGCAGTTTTATAAAAGAGACTGCCTCTTTTATTTTTATTATAATATAAATTTACATTTACATATACTCATTTTGCAAATCTAATTCAACACCGACCCTAATAATATCTGCTGTATTTATAACTTATTTCGCAATAATATTGTGTAGCTAATTTGCAAAATTAGCTACACAATATTTGAATTATGTGAAGTTTGTGTCATTATTTTGAATTTTTTGAAACTTTTTTAGAAAAAAACCGAATATTTTAAAAATATAATGTTTTTAAAAACGTGAAAACGCAAATAGTTTTATTAGTTTTCTAAAATGTTAGGTAATGTTAGATAAAAAAGAAGAATTAAAAGATAAGGTATTAGCATTAGTGCTTGATACTTTTAATAATAGTGGTTATAAATCTATAAATATGGATATAATTGCTCGTAGCTTGAGTGTGAGCAAGCGAACTTTATATGAACTATTCCCATCAAAAGATGAGATGATAGTTGAATCTATATTAGTAAAGATTAGTCAATTCCAAGAGGATTTAGATGAAATTGCTAAAAAAATTATTAGAAATGATATGACAACATTTTTTGATAATTTATTTGAGGTTCTAAAATTAGCTACCATGCATACCACCTTATTTAGTGAAAACTTTACTAATGAACTGAGATTGCATCTTCCGAAGTTTTACCAATCATGTAGAAGCTACGATAGAAAGAGGTACGAAAACTTTAGAAATGTAATTGAACTTGGTAAAAGTAAAGGTTATTTTAAAACGGAATTTGATACTGATATAATTTTTATGACTCTTCATTATTCATTGAGTTATATACTCCGTAACGAACACTTGCTAAATATATCGCTAAAAGTAGAAGACGCAATAAAACAGGTGTTGAAAATTATTTTTACTGGTGCAATGACTCCAGAATTTAAACAAGAATTTAAACAGAAATTAACTAAAGAAATTATTAACTAATGGGATTACCTATGACTTTATTTAAACAAGTAATGAATCTTAAGTTTCTAATATTAGCACTGATACTATTGATGAACATGTCAGTTGCTAATTCACAAACAAAAACTTTTGATTTAAATGCTGCAATTGATTATGCCTTAAAGAATAATAGGGATATAAAAATCGCTGTATTAGAAGTAAATAAGGCACATGCTGCTGTTAGCGAAGCTTACGGCTATGCCTTACCGACTCTCGATATGAGTGCAAGCTTGTCTCATTTTCTTGAAAAATCGAAGATGCCTTTTCCAAGTTTTGGAGCTATGTTGAATAACGCTACGTATGGAGTATTATTCAAAGAAAACATAATTCCAGAGGATAAAAATAAGTTTTTACCGATGGATATGGAATTGCAATCTTTTGCTTTAAGCAATAACTATGAGACTAAGTTTAGTCTGACACAAGTATTGTTTAACTCTGCTGTATTTACGGGTATTGGTTCGGCAGGAACATACTTAAAAACATCACAAATACTATTGAAAAATCAAATAAGTAAATCGGTAGTCAATGTACAAAAAGCTTTCTACACGGCTTTGCTTACAAAAGAAATGAAATCAGTTATCGAACAAAGCTATAAAACATTTGAAGCAACAGTCAATAATGTTGAAAAGTTATACAATCAAGGTATGGTTTCAGAATTTGATTATCTTCAATTAAAGGTACAATTAGAAAACTTCAAACCAAAAGTTATTGAAGCTGAAAATGCACATAGAATGACAGTTGATGCTCTAAAGTTAGCTTTGTCTATGGATAAAGCTGAAGAAATCGATGTTGCTGGTACTTATGAAGGTAAAACTTTTGATATTCCAGAAATAGAATCTGCTGTATCTAACGGTTTATTAAATAATTTAGATATAATGTCATTAGAGTATAAGAAAAAAGTAGATGAGGCTTTTGTAGATATTGATAAATCCGAATTTTACCCTACTTTAGCAGCTTTTGCAAATGCTTCATTCTCTGGTGCTAGTGATAGCTTTGATTTTCAAAATTATAGATCATCGATGATTGGACTTAGTTTTACTATAAATCTATTTAATGGCTTCAAAACTGATAGAAAAGTAGAGCAGAAATTAATTGAAGTAGAAAAAACGAATGAACAATTAAGCACAATTAAAGATGGTATTGCTATTAGCATTAAATCTAAAATCTTAGACTTAAGAAGATTAAATGAGAATATTAAATCTACTGAAGATAACGTTAAGCTATCGGAAAGAGCTTATCAACTTGCCGAAATTAGACTTAAAGAAGGAACAGGCACACAGATTGATTTATTAAATGCTGAATCTGCTAAAAGAGAAGCAATATTAAATAAATATAAGGCTATTACCGACGCACTTAGTGCAAAGTTCGATTTAGATAACTTAATGGGGATATTAAACCCCGAATATTTAAAAAATTACGAAAATAAATTAAATTAATATAAGGAAATTACTTATGAGTCAATTTAAAACAAGTGGATTAATTTTTATTTTTGCTCTTTCAATGTTTCTATATTCTTGCGATAAGGAACCCAAAACAATTGAAGAAAAAAAGAAAGCACTTAATGAATTAAAGATAAAATTTTCTGAATTAGACCAGAAGATTAAAGCGTTAGAAAAAGAAGTAGGTGATTCGAACGGTGAAGATTTACCCGTAAATGTTACTACTGAAACAATAAAACCTGAAACATTTAGACGCTTCCTAAATGTGCAAGGTAAAGTAGAGTCGGAGAAATTAGCTATGCTATCTACGACAATGGGTGGCAAAATTGTTAAAATTAATTCGACTGACGGTGCTTACGTAAAAAAAGGTACTGTTATTTTAGAAATAGAATCTGATATATTGAGAAAATCTTTAAATGAATTAGAAAACTCTTATGAGTTTGTAAAGAAAATTTATCAAAAGCAAAGTAACTTATATGAACAAAAAGCTATATCAGAAGTTCAATACTTAGAAGCAAAAAATAACAAAGAATCATTAGAATTAAAGATCGAAACTGTTAAGAGGCAGCTTGCCGATACTAAGATTGTAGCTCCTTTTGATGGTACAATCGATAGAATAATGCCTAAACTTGGCGAATTAGCTTCACCGGGCTTACCTTTAGTTCAGTTATCAGGTGGAGGTTCGCTAAAACTAATAGCGAATGTTTCTGAAACATATATTAATTCATTTAAAGTGGGAACGCCTGCTTTGGTTACTATGCCAGAGTTAAACGCTGAATTTAACACTAAAATATCGGTTATATCAAAAGCAATAGATAATGGGAATAGAACTTTTAGAGTAGAATTAGTTTCTGGTGGATTGCCTGCTACTTCAAGACCTAATATGCTATGTAATATTAAATTTAATGATATTAGCATAGCAGATAGTAAAGTAGTACCTTTATCTGCACTTCAAAAATCGAGTGAAGGTTATTATTTATATGTAGTGGAAGGTGGTAGCAAACCAGTTGCTAAAAAGAAGTTTGTAACCGTTGCTAATGTAGCTGATAGTTATGCTTTAATTAGTTCTGGACTTGAATTTAATGACCAAATAATTAATGATGGTGTCCTAGATGTTTCTGATGGTCAACAGCTTATTATTAAACAGTAAATCTCTGGTGAAAGAATATGAGTGAATTAAAAGCAAAATACTTTAAACCGACAAATTGGGCAATAGACCATAAAATACCAGTGTATTTTATTACTGTTGCTATAATTGTAATCGGTTTATTTTCATACATACAGTTGCCTAAAGAACAGTTCCCCGATATTGTTATACCTACAATTATTGTTCAAACTGTTTACCCTGGTAATTCGCCTGGAGATATAGAAAATTTAATAACAAGACCTATTGAAAAGCAACTAAAAGGGGTTAATGGTATAAAGAAAGTATCAAGTAGCTCCTTAGCAGATGTTTCGGTTGTGGTTGTTGAATTTAACACTAAAGTAGACCAAAATATTGCAAAGCAAAGAGTAGCTGATGCAGTAGATAAAGCTCGCTCTGATTTACCTACAGATTTGGATATGGAACCTCAAGTTCAAGAAGTGAACTTTTCAGAATTTCCTATAATGTATGTTAATATATATGGCGATGTAGAACCACAATTACTCAAAAACTATGCTGACGAGTTACAAGACAAAATCGAAGGATTAAAAGAAATAACACGAGTAGATATTGTTGGTGCCTTAGAAAGAGAATTTCAAGTAGATTTAGATTTATATAAGATGAACGCTGCTGGAGTATCTTTCAATCAAGTAGAAAACGCAATTGCTGCTGAAAATGTGAATATTTCTGGGGGTGAGGTAGTAGTTGGAAATTATAGGAGAAATATTCGCTTAATATCTCAATTTAAATCAGTTAAAGATATTCAAGAAATTAAAATCAAAGTGGGTAGTTCTTACTTAGCTCTGAAAGATATTGCCGATATTAAAGATGATTTTAAAGAACAATTAAACTTTGCACGATTAAATAAAAAGCAAGTAATAAGCTTAAATGTTATTAAGAGAGCGGGTGAAAACTTAATAAATGCTGCCGATAAGATTAATGAAATAGTAAAAGATTATGATCAAAATAGATTACCTAAAGGTGTCAAGATAGAAATTACAGGCGATATGTCTATCGCTACGCGTACTAATTTAGCTGACTTAATTAATAGCGTTGTTATTGGTTTCGTGTTAGTCGTATTAGTACTTATGTTTTTCTTAGGAGTAAGAGATTCTATATTTGTAGGTTTGTCTGTTCCTATTGCTTCATTTTTAGCTTTTGTTATTATGCCTACACTTGGATATTCATTCAACGTGGTCGTAACATTTGCATTCCTACTATCGCTTGGTATCATTGTTGATGATGCCATAGTGGTTATAGAAAACACTCACAGAATTCATAATAAATTTGGGATAGAAATAAAAGAAGCTGCAAGGATAGGAGCAGGAGAAGTGTTTGTGCCTGTACTTGCGGGTACTCTGACTACATTAGCACCATTCGTACCATTATTGTTCTTCCCAGGTATAATGGGTGAATTTATTTATTATTTACCTGCGATTTTAATTATTACTTTATCTGCTTCTTTATTAGTTGCGTATCTCTTCAATTCTGTATTAGCATCGCAATTTATGCATATTAAAGAAGGTAGTGGAAACATAAATAATATGCATAAGATTTCTGTGGTTATGATTTTGATTGGTATTATTGCACATTTAGCATCAAACCCATTCTTAGGTAATTTAATATTTTTCTTAGTCATAATAGCGTATTTAAATAGGTTTATTATTACTCCATATTTGATTAAGGGCTTCCAAAATCGTATTCAGCCCGTTATGATGAATGCGTATCGCAAAATCTTAGAAGTTGCGATTAGAGGTAAAAATGCATATTACTTTACTATTGCTGCTTTCCTATTGTTGATTGTGTCATTTGTCATTTTTGGTATGTTTCCTCCTAAGGTATCTTTCTTTGTGGAGAGCGATCCAAATCAAATATACGCTTATATAGAAATGCCTATAGGTACGAATGCTATTGCAACAGATTCGGTATCTAAAGAAATTGAAAAGAAAGTATATAGAATTATTGGTGATAATAATCCGGATGTTAGTTCTGTAATTACCAATGTCGGTATTGGTGCTGGCGATCCTAATAATCCAGATAGAGCAGTTATGCCACACAAAGCAAAGATTACTATTAACTTTGTTGAATTTCATAAAAGAAAAGGTAAATCTACAAGTTCATATTTAAGTGTATTGAGAGATGAAATAAAGGATTTACCGGGTATTAAAATTACTATCGACAAAGAACGCAATGGTCCACCAACAGGTAAGCCAGTTAATGTTGAAATTTCTGGTGATAACTTTGATGAATTATTAAAAATAGAAAAGCAATTTAGAGATCTAATAAATAAAGATAATATACAAGGTATTGAAAAGTTAAGTTCAGACTTAGTGGCAAACAAACCAGAAATACTATTAGAAGTAGATAAAGATAAAGCTAACTCTCTTGGTATATCTTCTGCATATATTGGTATGATGGTACGAAATGCTGTATATGGCAAAGAAGCATCAAAATTCAAAGACGATAAAGATGACTACCCTGTGCAAGTACGCTTATCTAAATCTTATAGAGATGATATTAGTTCAGTATTGAATATGACTCTGGTTGTACCTGCAAATAATGGGAGCGTGCAAATTCCACTATCATCTGTAGTCAAAGTGTCATATATTAATTCTTTTGCTTCTATTAATAGAAAAAATCAAAAGAGAACATTGACTTTATCTTCTAACGTATTAGAAGGTTATACGGCTACAGAGATCAATGCTCAGCTACAGTCCATTGCTAAAAGAATGGATATTGAAGAAGGTTATACTATTAATTTTACTGGTGAACAAGAAAACCAGCAAGAAACTACTGCTTTCTTAGGGCAATCTTTTATTGTTTCGCTATTCCTAATTATGATAATATTAGTTACACAATTTAACTCTATTTCTAAGCCTATTATAATTATTTCGCAAGTAGTCTTAAGTACTATTGGCGTATTATTAGGGTTTACTATCACAAGGCAAAGTATGTCTATCGTGTTTACTGGTATTGGTATCGTCGCCTTGGCTGGTATCGTAGTGCGAAATGGTATTGTATTAATTGATTTTATTGAAGAATACCATAGCGAGGTTAAGGGCAGCATAAGGAAGGCTATAGTGTTGGGTGGTGTTACAAGGTTTAATCCTGTTGTTCTTACTGCAAGTGCTACTATGCTCGGACTAGTGCCTTTAGCAATAGGGTTTAATATCAACTTTATTACGCTCTTTGAAAGTTTTGAACCAAATATATATATTGGTGGCGATAGTACTCAATTGTGGAGCTCACTTGCATGGACAATTGTTTTTGGTTTAGGCTTTGCTACATTTATGACTTTGATTATTGTGCCAGCTTTGTATTTTATTAATTATGCTGCAAGTATTAGATTGCGAAGATTTTTTGATTTACGCAAAAGACATAGCAAAAAGAAGTAAAGAAGTCAGATTAGTTCTTATTTTAAGAGGTATGAGCTTAATTAAGCCATACCTCTTAATTTATATAGAGTGTAGTATTAAATTTTAATAAACTTTGCTATTTTATTTGCTATTTTTATAAAGTATACGCCCGGACTTAAATCATTTACATTGATATTAGAATTGTGATTATTAATAGCATCTATTGGAAGTGGCAGAGTTTTATTTAAAATACCCAATATATTGTAAATTTGAATATTGTCATTTGTACTTAGCATTTCGCTATTTATATTACGTATATATAGCAAATCATTAACTATATTTGGTACAACTTCTAAATTATAAGAGCGATCAAAACTTTCGACTGAAACAAGGTCATTAATATCATAAATAGCAATATATAATGAATCTTGCGTTTTTAGTTTTTCTTTGTTATTATCCTGCATTTCTTCATAGGATTTGTATACCAAATATAATTTATTATTAGAATGTTGCAATAGTGGTGTTACGTCCCAATCAAATGCTACGCTATCGATTTTCTTTAAAACTGTACCATCTAAACTTGTAAAAATTAGACTATTGAGCCCTTCCTTACCATTAACGAACTTGCTAAATCTATCATATACAAAGAAACAACAAATATTGTCATTAATAAATATAGCGTCTTTTATATATAATTGTTTCTCTCCATCTTTAAATTGGAACATATTCGTTACCTTCATAGAATTGGTATTAAATAGAGCTGTTCTTGAATACCCATGTCGCAATAAAAGATTATTATTGCTACTATCATAACAAAATACTGCAAAATTATTATCGAACCCTTCCATATAAAATTCTGAAGCTTTGCCTGTATTTAAGTTCATTTGATGGACTTCATAATGAACTTTTTGCTTCTTGACGTAAGAAATAGATAAAAGATCGGTATTCTCTGAAATACTAATGTCGTTTATGTAAAAATAGGTAGTACCTAATTCGTCTACCACATAAACGGAGTCACATTTTGTAACTGTAAAATCTGTACTATCTAACAAATATCTTAAATTATTTGTTGCTGAATCCAATTTCCAGAACATTATTTTATCACCTTTCAAATTAAAGCCGCTATCATACATTCCATCAACTTTAATTGAATTCGTATCTGTTACCATACTTTTAACATTTCCATCTTTATCTAAACGTATTATGGTAGGAGCGCAATCATGTAGATATACTTGCATCGGCTGTGTACCTCTCATACATGCTTTAACTGACATTACCACTTCATCATCTTTATTAAGATAAATCTTAGGTTCACTCAAGTAATAATTACCCTTAATGACTTTCTTCCATACTACATTATTATTTTTCATATCATATTTTATGATATAAGGGTAAGTAGAATCAATATCTGCACTAGTTGGCTTAGCTACATATTCAAATATTTCCATGTAAAGGAAATCAGAGCCTTCATTATGATATAGTCCTAATGGCATTACCGTTTCAAGAGCTCCTCTATCGGTTTGTTTTAAATATATACTTTGTGTTTCTATTAGTCCTTGAGCGATAATTGGTTTATCAATTACCACTATGAAAATTAGAGTAAAAATATAAATAAATTTAAAAAAACTATGTACAAGTAGTAAACGAGATTTAGTGCCTTTAGAATTTATATTTACAAAATTAATATTTTTCATTATATCGCCTATTATTCATTAAAACAGTTATCTTTACACCATATTATCTGCATATCTGTCGCATTTTCTGGGCAACCAGTCGTATCAAAATAAGGACTAACATAACAATTAGGGAAATGTCCTGTTACTTCATGGCTTACAATTGTGTTGCCATGCTTATCTTTGCAATATTTGTAAGTAATACCACAGCATTCGTTATAATCTAAGCATGGAACTTCTGTTAATGTATGTGTTACAATACCATTTTCATCGAAAGTAGCATAACATACCTTGTTGCAAGTTTTTTGAAAATATACAGATTTAAAATGTCCACAGCTACCTTCACAGTCTACTTGAGCTTTGATATGCTCAGGAGCATTATTATACCAATCTTCAAAGTTTATTGATGTGATTGCCTGCCTGGATGAGCATTATTTTCAAATCTCTTACTTTTTCAGAAGTAATACCCATTCCATTGTTCGTAAGCCACAAATCAATTGTATTGCAATTTGTGTCTAAATATTGTATTGATGTAATAGTCCATTGGGTAGAATGGCATGGCGGGTTGCCACACTCTCTATGCTGATAATATACCCTAACAGTACATAGCGGGAATTGTGGGAGGACAACATCTTTGTAGGATGATAGCCAAGGCAATGGTGGCGTTTTGTTGCATTCTTGCTCATATTCTGCACAGCTTGTATCTTGGCTCATACTGTTTGTATAAGTAAATAAAAGGATAGATAGCAGGAACGCAGAAATATTAAAAAGCTTCATGGTATACCTCATAGTTAATAAAACGAAAAGAAATATAAGTATAAAAATAACAAGTTCTAATTTAGAGTTTTTCTTATGCTATTGATTATAAATAGACACCCTACTTATTGTGAAATTATTAGTAACTGTAACGTATATTTTTGTTTATTGGAAACTTGGTTACTTTAATATACAAAATATATCTATTACTAACAAAAATATATAAGCCGATATATGCTTTTAGGAGCTTTTTTGCTTTAAAACTAAAAACCCCACTCATATTTGAATGGGGTTGATGAATATTATATTTGGCAATATATATTTAGTGTTTCTCTTCTAAACGACAACACCTTGGCAACTTCTTAAATGCTTTTTTGCTACGTTGGTAGTCATCAGCATCATAGCCAATATCGTTTATTTTTTCTTTAATTATTTCTTTGCTTATTACACTCTCATCAAATTGTACAGTAATCAAATTACTATCCAAATTTAATACAGCGCTCTTAATACCGTCAATTTTTGATAAATTGCTTTCAATTCTATCTTTACAGTCATCGCAAACAGCAGATGTTTTTATTTTTTCAACTTTAAGCGTATCTGCTGCAAAAGCTACCGAAGCTGACAATATTAATAAAACTAAAATTAATGTCTTCATAATAAATACTCCTTAAAAAATGATTAATAAATATCGTTAGAAATACGCACACCAAGATAAACAACTCTACCCATTGTTGGACCCCAAATTACAGAGCTATCAAAATTCTTGCTAAACGGGTCATTATAACCAATAATAGGGTTGTTTTGCACAAATCCGCCTAGATTTTCCGCCCCTAAGTATATTTCCCAGCCGCTAAACTTACGTGTAATATGAGTATAAAATGTAAGATAACCATCAAATTCTGTTGGGACCTTACCTTCACTATTACTTAGTGAAGGTATAAACGGCAACCTACCAGAACTATTATAATTGATTGTAAAATCTATCATCCATACATCATTCCTTGTAGAAAAGGCAAAATTAGCAAATACTTTGTGTGGACTGATTAAAGGTTTTTCCATTAATTCGTTATGGTAAGTTATCTTAACATCGTTATATCTATAGGCAGTAGTTAATGTTAAGAAGTCAAAAGGTTCAGATATAAAATCTATTTGAAAACTATTAGAATAAGATTTACCATCTAAATTAGAGAAAATAATTTTATCGTACGAAACATCATAATCAGCCACAATTTGATTTTCAAACTGAGTATGGAAAAAATCCATATTCATAGTAATTGGAACACCTAAGAAAATAAATTCAGATACATAATTCAACCCTAAATTATATGCTTCTTCTCTCTTCAAATCATTTGAGATAATAATTTCTCGTGAACTTGCCAATACAGATGAGTAATCGGATAAAACATACGATGTGCGGCTACCTTTGCCAAGAGAAAGCCTCAAAGTATTTAGCTCATCAATATTGTACTTAAAGTGCATTCTTGGAGTAAAGAACCAGCTATATTTATTATGCCAATCGCCCCTTAAGCCAAAAGTCATAGATAAGTCTTTAATACCAGTAAAAGTATATTCAGTAAATATACCAGGTATATACTCTTGTATATCTTGATTATATTTTTCAAAGCTTTGGTCATATAAATCGGCTTGAAAACTTGCCCCCATCTTAAGGTTATGAATATCTTCAGTTTCTACCGCAACGGAATGTTCACTATCGTGGCTGCTAGGATGATCTTGGACACCATCGCCGTCATGATCATGGTCTTGGGAATGGTCATGAGTTTCTTTTTCTCTACTAAAATATGTATCATAAAAAGCATTTGCATAAAAAGATAATTGATTTGCTTTAAATGGGTTCTTTCCATATTTTGAGTCATGATTATGATATGTAAAAGATGCAATTGTTCCAATACTTGAATTAGCGTCACCAACAAAGAAGCCATTCTTAGTAAACGCCTGTAATCTTGTAGTAGCTACATTTATGCCATATTCTTTATCGTTGTTGTTATTCAAAAAATCCATTTGACCTGCTTTTCTATCTTCATATAGGAAATTAATCGCAGAAACAGACTCCATATCATCGCCAGCATAGTTCCATCTATTTAATAAATTTATTTGTGAAAGAATGGGGTGGTCCGAAAAAGAATCGCCATTTTCATCATGAGCAAATTGATTAACGTTAGCATGCAACAAAGTCATTGTAGATAATTTTTCATTAATTCTTTGTGATAAGTCGGCATTAACTTCCATTCTACCAAATTGATCGCCAAAGAAGTTCAAGAACAAAGGCTTATCATCTTCTGGCTTTTTATATTCTATATTTATTTGCCCAGTAATGCCCTCAAATCCATTTACAACTGAGGCGGTGCCTTTGGATATGGCAATGGACTTCATCCAAGGACCGGGAATATATCCAAGCCCATAAATTGCGGATAATCCTCGCATAGATGGGACATTTTCGGTTAGCAGTTGCGTATAAGTACCATCTAAACCTAACAATCTGATTTGCCTTGCACCAGAAACAGCGTCGGTATATTCTACGTCAGCAGCTGCATTGGTTACGAAAGATTCGGCAAGGTTACAGCAAGCGGCTTTACGTAAACCACGCTCTGTAATAGTGAACGAATTTACTATATTAGATTGAGAAATTTGGAATTGCTCGGCTTTCCCAGTTACCGTAATTCCTTCGAGTGTAAGGTCTGATTTTAGTTCGATTACAATATCTTTGCTCGCAAGTACGGTATCAGTTTTATACCCTATATATGATACAATCAGTTTACTGTTTTTATTTGGTATTTCAATTTTAAACTTACCATTAGCATCTGAATAAGTTCCCTTATCTGTGCCTAAAATTCTTACCGTTACCTTGCTTAGAGGTATTTTTTCATCTTTATCTATTCCAACTATACTTCCCGTAATAGTTTCTGCTAATAGATAATTAATGTTGAATATAATTAATACTAAAAATACTATTTTTTTCATTTAAATAATCCTAATAAATTTAACAAAAAACTTAAAAAAACATGAGAGATTTTTAAGCAGTTTGTAAATTATCAGGGTTATCGCCATGGGTGATATTATTGAATACGTTTATGATTTGTATTGAAATAGTAGTGATATTCCTTAGTTTTTGTTCCAAATGCTTTATTTTACAAAGGAATAAATTTTTATAGGAAATAATAGAAGCCTCGATACTCTTTAGAAAATCGTTACTTTCTATAACGATAAAGTCAATAACTTGATTATTTAATAAATAATCAACATCTAATAATTTATGATCATAGGTTTCAGAACAACAAGAAATATTACTTAAACAAGATTCAGGTTTATTGCTTGATTTGTCTTGATGACTAGGCTCGTGAGAGCAACAAGGCATATCATTTTGGCAATCCTCACTTTGCGTAATACTATTAGAGTGTAATTCATCGCAAGGATTATTTTCGACAATAGAAGAATAAGTAGTACCAGTATGCCCACAAATATGGTTATGTATAGTAATCCCAAAAGAAGTTACTGCAATAACAATCAATAGTAATAATGATATTATATATTTTATATTGTTTCTCATACTGCGAATATACGAAATTAATTTTATTCTATTTTATAAAAAATAGTAAAATGATAATGCCTAAAGCAATTCTATAAATAATGAACAATAGAGTACTATTTTTCTTTAAATAATTAATTAAAAATGCAATGGCAAAATAGCCACTAATAGCAGCGGTAGTTGTTGCTACCAGAATATTTATCATATCTTGCGAATTTATATAATCAATTGCTTGATAAGCGCTTAATAAGCCACTTGCTAAAATAGCGGGTATAGATAATAAAAATGAAAAACGAGCTGCAGTTTCTCGATTTAGTCCTACAAATAGCCCAGCTGTTATAGTCGTTCCACTCCTTGATGAACCCGGTATTAAGGCTACTGCTTGAGCAAATCCAATAATAATAGCATCTTTAAGTGAAATTTTATTTAAATCTTTGTTTAAAGATGCTATTTTTTCTGAAATATATAGTATGATTGCTAATACTATTAAGCTAATAGCTATTACATTTAATTCTTTTGTAAAAGAACCTTCTATAAAGTCTTTAAATAGCAATCCAATTACTACAATTGGTAAGGTACCTAAACCAATAAACCATGAAAGACGAGATTCAATGCTTTGTTCTGAAAATTTCTTCCTATTAACTAAATTTTCATTTATAAAAGCCTTTGGATAAGATATTATTTCATTTTTAAAATAGACCAATACGGCTATTAATGTACCTAATTGAATGATAGCTATAAAAGACGTCCATCTTTCAGGGTGCATTGGATCTATTAAATTCATCATTTGCCCAGCAATAGTAAGGTGGGCAGTACTTGAAATAGGAATAAATTCAGATAATCCTTGTATTATTCCTAAGATAATTGCTTCTATTATATTCATTAAATTACAGAGATGCTAATTTTTTTAAATCAATTTTATTTACAACAGACTTGAGAACTTCAATATTATCAATACCATTGCCTTCAATATTCAGAATAAATCTATAAGCAACGACATACATAATGCTTGCAGTCTTTGAATCTTTTTGATATTTTTCATAAGCAAAAACATTATCTATATCTGTTTTTACTGTTCTTTCAAAACCATTAGTACTTTCAGTAGAAATGTTCATATTTGTCCAATAAGCTAAACCCGACAAATATGCATAACTAGCATTATAATCGATTAATTCTATTCTAATATCTTGTGTATTATCTCCTGAAGTCTTACTAAAACTTCTCGATACTTGCGAAAATGAAAATCCCATAGCATTTGTAGAGCTACCCTCTGGCTCACTAGCAGTGTAGCCATCTATAGTAGATGGTAAATACTTCATTAAGTCATTAAAATTCATAGCTAAGGTGTCGCCCTTACTTTTGCGTTCTTGAATTTTCTTTTCAACTAAATCATTTGCTTCTTGAACCTTTTCGCCTGCCTCAGACATATTTTGAATTACTTCGGCTGTATTTTTTATCTCATCAACTTTTTCACCACAAGATACTAAGCAAATTGCAATAGTCAAAACAAACAGTAAAGCTATTTTTTTCATAAAACTCCCATCAGATAATAGATAAACGGCAAATTTACTAAAATATTAATAATTAAAAAAATTAAAATTATAAATAAATAGTATGAAATTGATTATTTTCGCCTTAGTGCTATATAAAATTATAATTCGGAATGTTTAGTACTAAAAGATATTATGAATATAATCTATCTTTATTCTTAGGTGAATCACTATGCGATAGTTGTTCATACAATTGTTTGCTTAATAGTATGTAACTTGTATATTGATAGTAATTTGAGGCTCAATAGCGATGTAAATCTAATCGTTAGCCTACTATTAGTAAATAATTTATTTGCAATCACTAAAAGAGTGAAATAAAGAAATTTTGAAGTATGTATTATATTTATCCGTCGTATACACATATACAATAGTTTAAAACTAAATACAAGCAATAATTATATATGAAAGATTTAATTGAAAGAGAACATGAGGTAATATACCAAACATACCAACGATTTCCTTTAGTTGTAGAAAGAGCTTTAGGTTCATATTTATATGATAATCAAGGAAATGAGTATTTAGATTGTTTAGCAGGAATAGCTGTAAACGCTTTAGGGCACTCTCATCCAGCAATTTTAAAAGCTATCAATGAGCAGTCTCAAAAATACCTCCATATTTCTAATTATTTTTATCAAGAACCTCAGATACTATTAGCTGAGAAGTTAATCGAGCTAAGTGGTATGTCGAAGGTATTTTTATGCAATTCTGGTACTGAAGCCACAGAAGGAGCTATTAAGTTATCGCGAAAATGGGGGCATAAGCAAGGGAAGTTAAATATATATGGCTTTGCTGGTGGTTTCCATGGACGTAGTTATGGAGCCTTATCTGTAATGGATAAACCAAATTATAAAATTGACATGGGACCATATTTAGATAACTTTAAGGTATTACCACTCAATCAAATTGAGTACCTATATGAGAATATCAATTCACAAACGGCTGCAATTATTTTGGAATTTGTTCAAGGTGAAGGCGGAATAGCCACACCAGACAAAGAGTTTATCGACGTGCTATTAGAATTGAAACATATTCATAACTTTTTAATCATTGCTGATGAAGTACAATGTGGTACAGGCAGAACTGGTAAATACTTTGGATTTGAAAACTTTGGAGTGAAGCCTGATATTATTACAACTGCTAAAGGTATGGGCGGCGGGTTGCCACTTGGTTCTATTATAGTAAGCGAGGAATTAAGTCAAGTATGGCAAAAAGGTAATCATGGTACTACTTATGGAGGTAATGCTTTGGCTTGTGTAACAGGTATGGCTGTTATTAATGAATTAGAAAACGGTCTATTAAAGGAAGTAGTAGAAAAAGGTACTTATTTAAAATTAAAATTAGAAGACTTACAAACAAAATACCCTGAGCAGATAAAGGAAATTAGAGGAATTGGATTAATGTTAGGCTTGCTAATGAATTATGAATCAAAGATAATTGTAGATAAACTATTTGATAAAAAAGTAATTACCAATGCAGCATCTGGTTATGTATTAAGAATAGTGCCACCTTTAACTATTAGCTTAGCAGAGATTGATATATTTATTAATAAATTAAATGAAACACTTTCTGAACTTAATTAGATGAATTATATAAGCGACGTTAATGATATAAGAGTTGCAGAGTTCCACCAGATGAAAAAATTAACTGTGGAAGGATTTTATATTAATCAATGTATTGCAGATGGAGACAAAGTTGTAAGCAAAGCTGTAAATTCTAATTTAAATATATTAAAAATATTAGCAAAGAAAGAATTTATTGAACAGAATTATAATATACTTCAAGATAAAATTGCTGATAAAAATATCTTCTATTCTGACAAGGAAATATTAAGCCAAATAGTTGGTTTTCAATTGCATACTGGTGTAATGGCACTAATAGAAATTCCTAAGGAAACTGATATAAATACATTCGGCAATAATATTGTTGTAACTAATAATATAGAAAAAGCTGAAAATATTGGCTCAATTATTAGAAGTGGTGTTGGTTTTGGCTTTCATTCATATATGTTTGATAGTAGAAGTTGCCATCCTTTTAATAGAAAAAGCGTTAGAGTATCTATGGGTGCCGCATTTAATATTGATTATCATATTTGTAATGATTTAATAGAGTGTTTGGAACAGTTAAGAAATATAGGTTATCGAATAATTGCTTTAGAATTAGATGAACAATCTATACCTTTAAATAAATATCAATTTCCAGAAAAATCCGCGTTAGTTTTTGGTAGCGAAGCACGTGGTATCGAAAAGAATGTATTAGATTATGTGGATAGTATCATTGAAATACCTATTTCCCATAACATAGACTCACTAAATGTAAATATAAGCTCAGCAATAGTATTCAACCATATATATAATAGCGTATGAACAAGAGATGGACTAATAAGGATTTAATTCAATTAAGTATTTTAAAGAATTTTAAAAGCTTGCTGTTTAGGCAAATTGTAGAAAAATACGATAGCTTTACCGAATTTAATAATTCTGAACTCAGCAAGCAAATTTTTCAAGACTCCAATAAAGATAGTCTATCAAAATTAAATGAGTTAGCAGACATTCAATTGCAGAAAATGATAGATAATGATTCCCGATTAATTAGTATTTGGGACGAAGAGTATCCGCAGCTATTAAGGCAAACCAGCTCTCCACCACCAATGATATTTGTAAAAGGTAAAATATACAATGATAGGCATGCAATTGCAATTGTCGGTACGAGAAAAGCAACAGCTTATGGTAGATTAACAAGTGAAAGGTTTGCAGAATATTTAGTAGCAAATAATATTGTTGTTATAAGCGGTTTAGCTTATGGAGTTGATACAATTTCTCATTTATCTGCAGTTAGAGCAGGGGGGATAACCTATGCTGTATTACCGTCATCAATAGATACTATAAGCCCAAGCACATCTAAAAAATATGCAGAAAAGATTGTAGAGAGCGGTGGAGCTTTAATTTCCGAATACAGGTTTGGAGTGCCAGCCAATTTAGGGTCATTCCCACAACGGAATAGAATTATTGCAGGTGTAAGCTTAGCCACAATAGTTGTAGAATGTGGATTAAAGAGCGGCGCTTTGATTACTGCAAAGATTGCAAATAGCGAGTCAAGAGAAGTCTTTGCTGTGCCAGGGAATATAAATTCTTCAAAGAGCGATGGAACAAATAAATTAATAAAGGACAATTTAGCTATAATAGCTATATCGCCAGAAAGTGTATTAGAAGAATTAGGAATAAATAAATTAATCACAGAAAAAAATAACAGTAATAGCTCTAATATTAGATTTGATGATGAAGCTGAAGCAAAATTATACAATATATTGAACTTTGAACCTTTACATATTGATAGTATAACTGAACTATTAGATATAGATTTTTCAGACTTAAGTAGCGCATTATTAATGTTAGAATTTAAAGGTCATATAAAGCAATTGCCGGGTAAATATTATTTAAGGACACATTTGTAAATTATGGAATTTTCAGAAACATATAAGCAATTATTAAAAATGGTAGAAGGTAGCATTCAAGAAAAACTACCTCAAGGTGAGCCTAAGAATTTATATGAGCCTTTTTCATACATTATGAATTTAGGCGGCAAGAGAATTAGACCTGTCCTATGTTTAATTTGCTGTGGCGTTGTAAATGGTACAATTGAAAATGCTTTGAATAGTAGTGTTGCTTTAGAATTTCTTCATAATTTCACGCTTGTTCATGATGATATAATGGATAATTCATTAATTAGGCGTAGCCAACCTACCGTCCATACTAAATGGAATAATGCCATTGCAATATTAACGGGGGACGTTATGATAGGGTATGCTTATAGACTGTTACCAAACAAAGCTGAGCATACAAGGGCAGATGAAATATTCAATTTATTCACTAATGAATTGATTGAAGTGTGTGAAGGTCAAGTATTAGATATTGATTTCAACGAAAGAAAAGATATAACCTTAGAGCAATATATTAATATGATAGATAAAAAAACAGCACGCCTAATTGAAACATCTGCTGCAATTGGTGCCAATATAGGTTATGGTAGCGACGATGAAATATATGCTTTAAGAAAAATTACCAAGTTATTAGGTTTAGCTTTTCAGATACAAGATGATTTATTAGATATGACTGCCGAGCAGTCTAAATTAGGGAAAAAAATTGGTAATGATTTGTTAGAAGGCAAAAAGACTTTTCTTATAATAAAATTGAAAGATGCAGCAAAAGACCAGCAAGATATAGCTTTTGTAAATTCATTTTATGCAAATAATGGTTTAAAGGAACAAGATATTCCGATAATGGATAATTTATTTAAGAAATATGGTATTTACATGCAAACAGAGCAGATGATAAATTCATTAATAGACGATGCACTTAGTTATTTTACTGCCTTGCAAGATAATGATTATAAATCACTCCTAAAACAACTTATTAACGAAGTAAGAAATAGAAATTTTTAGTGATTGACAACACTTTAAATACTTATTGAAGCACTAATTTCACCTGGTATCTTCTTTCAATTGAGTTTTTAGCTCTTTGGGCATCTTCTAATGTTTGATAACCCCAAATTTTTACTCTATATATAGGGATATTATTCTGTAAATATCTTTCATAATATACCCTATAGCTCTTACTTTCCCATTTCTGGACCTCATCAAGTGCTTGGCTTTCACTTTCAAAAGCATTTAAGATTAATTCATAAGGCATTAGCTCTGGGCTTAGCCACTTTAATTCTACCCTTCTGTTATAGTATTGTTGCCAATCATTGTCCTGAAAATAATAAATTGGATTATTTGCTCCGTCTGCTCTTACTCTAATTTGTGATGGAGCTACGCCATTGCTAATTAGTTTATTTCTAACGCTTTGTGCTCGTCTAAGCGACAAATTAAAAACTTCATCTTGAGAACCTTCTATACTAGCATTGCCAATTAATTCGATGATTTTATCCGGATTGTTCTGCAAAATCATCGATAAAGATTTGATTGTTTCGTAATGTTGTTCGCTAATAATAGTATCTTTATAATCAAAACTAGTAATTGCTTGGTAGTTAAAGTATTGCCTTTCTTTCATTGTCCTAATACGAATACTATCCAATAAGTCAGTATTATTAATTTTAAGTTGAACCCCTAAATTCAGCAATCCGCATTCATTGTAATTTTCTTTCGGAAAATAAATTTTAGTTTGATAATTTGCCTTTTTGGCAAGATCAATCTCGGTAAGTATTGAGTACACATAATTTAAATCTTTCTCTTCTATCTGATAATATTTACCGCCAGTCATTTCAGTAATATATTTAAAGGAATAAGAGTCCACAGCACTACCTATTCCGATAACATATATTGGAATATTATAATTTGCAGCAAGTTCAATAACATCATTCCTATCATATACAATTGAAGAGTTATCCGAACTATACGCTATCAAGATAATAGCTTGTTCGTTTTCTGCTTTCATAGTATTCATATAATTTAAAGTCTTATACAAATTTTTATATATTGAACTAAGTCCACTTGCCTTTTCAATTTTGGTAGATTTTAATATATTATTAAAATCTTTTATAGGTTGTAGGGATAAATTAGTTTGTAGGTTTTGATTAAAAGTTCTTAATAAGAATCGGTCATTTGAATTAATATTATAAGTAAATGATTGAATCTGCTTAAAAATTGGATAATAATCATTAGCAATTGCGCTATTATCTATGCATAATGCTAAATCTAAAGATTTATCTAAATTAAATTTACTCTCAGTTAATAAGTATTTATTATTAAAAACTTCACCTTTTTCACATTTAGCATCTATCGTTGCAAATTGGCTTTTCGAAGAATTATCAGATAAATTCCGAACTAAATTACCAAAATCATCCATAATCAACAAACTTAGTGATAAAGTATCGTTATCTCTATTATAATGATAAGAGCTAATTTTCAAATTTCTAATAATTGGATTTAGCTTAAGAGGAATACTAGAATTTAAGTATTCATTATCTATATACGATGGCTTTTCAAAATCTATTAGAGAGTTATCGGGACCTGTGCTAATATTGCTATCAGTTTCATCTATTACTACAACCTTCCATTTGAGCTTTATAGTATCGTTGGAGTTCATAATAGTAAAATCAATAGATGAGGTGCTATTCACTTCATAGTCTGTGCTATCTAATGGATTAAAGTTTCTTTTAATATTTTCTATTCTTACTTTTTCAGCGTTCTTAAATTCCCAATTTAATTTTGCTTTTTCATGTTGCTTTATTTCCGAGAAGCCATTAAATGCCACGACTTTTATTGGCTCATCTTTTACAGAAGCGCACGAAAAGCAAAAAATAACACATAACATAGTAAGAATAAAAGTCTTCATTAATACTCCTTGCCAAAACTGTACTTATAACAAATGTAATATATAATATTTTTCATTATTTATTATTGATTTTTTATAAACATAAACTGCCCAGAATCGCTACAATCTACCTTGATACTATCTCCCGATATAAATTCAGAAGCTAATATCTTAAGAGCTAATGGATCAGCTATATGCTTTTGAATAGCCCTCTTTAATGGTCTAGCACCAAATTGAGTATCGTAGCCTAATTTAGCTATCCAATCCAAAGCGTCGTTACTAACTTCTAAGTAGATATTACTATTTTTTAGGCGAATTTTCAACTTATCTATTTGTAGTTCGGCAATTTTTCTAATTTCTTTAGAAGTTAATGGTTTGAATAAAACTATCTCGTCTATACGATTTAAAAATTCTGGTCTTAATTTCTTACGGAGCATATCAGTAACTCTAAATTTTAGACCTCTGAATATCTCATCTCTATTTTGGTCGTTTACATTGATTAAAGCATCGTTGATGAGGTCCGTTCCTAAATTAGAGGTCATAATAATTATTGTATTCTTGAAATCAACCGTCCTTGATTTGCTATCGGTAAGCCTGCCATCGTCTAATACTTGTAATAAGATATTAAATACATCTGGGTGAGCCTTTTCAAATTCATCGAGCAAAACAACAGAATAAGGCTTGCGTCTCACTGCTTCGGTTAATTGTCCACCTTCTTCATAGCCTACATAACCGGGTGGCGCTCCAATTAATCTTGAAACGCTAAATTTTTCCATATACTCACTCATATCTATTCTAATTACAGAATGTTCATCATCAAAAAGAAACTCTGCTAAAGCACGAGCCAATTCAGTTTTACCAACTCCAGTAGAACCTAAGAAAATAAATGAGCCAATAGGTCTGTTTTCGTCTTGCAAGCCAGCTCGCGAACGGCGGATAGCGTTAGCAACTGCTGCGACGGCTTCTTCTTGGCTAATGACTCGCTGATGAATTCTATCTTCCATTTTAATTAACTTCATTCTCTCCGTTTCAAGCATTCTACTAATTGGTATACCTGTCCATTTAGAAACTATTTCGGCTATATCTTCGGCATTCACTTCTTCATTTAATAATTTACCGCTTTTTTGTATTTGTATTAGCTTCTCGTTAGCGGCTTTTACTTTATGTTCTTCATCTAAAATTTTTCCATATCTTATTTCAGCGACTTTTGCTAAATCTCCAGACTTTTCGAACTGTTCAGCCTCAGCTTTAAGGTGCTCAATACTGGCTTTACTCGTTTGAATTTGCTTAATTATGAGCTTTTCTTGCTCCCATTTTTCTCGTAGGTCGGCATACTGATTTTTTAAGTTAGTAATTTCTGACTCAATTTCTCCAAGTCTTTTTGCAGTAGTATCCTTTGAAAAAAGTTGTTCCATAATATACTCCTAAATATTTTCTAACATTATAGACGTTTTAGCAATTTAATTAATTATTGGTAAAGTATATTGCTCGTAGTGAATTTACGTGCTTAGCAGCTAAGAAGAATAAGTAAGTATTATCGCCTTTATATAGGCAATCAAACACCTGAATGGCACAATAAAAACACTACATACTACTTTTTATCTACAAATATAGCTTGCTAATATAAGAAATGAGCAAAGATATTTATTAGAATTGTAAAAAAACAGTAGTAAATAATAAAATTTCTATCAAAATTACATAAAAATGAAAATATATTTTTTATTTAGAATAAAAAAATTATTACTTTTGCAATTCTATAAATGCGGACGTGGCGGAATTGGCAGACGCGCTAGACTTAGGATCTAGTATCGAGAGGTGTGAGAGTTCGAGTCTCTCCGTCCGCACTTCAAATAATATTGGTGAAGCGAAATTGGAAACTCGTATTGAAACCTTAAGCCAATGTGAAAAAGAAATATTTTTCACATTAGATAGAAGTGAATTAAATCCCTATTACGAAAAAGCATATCGTGATGCTCAGAAAAACTTAAAAGTCCAAGGGTTTCGCCCAGGGAAGGTACCCCCACAAATTTTAAAACAAAGATTTGGTAAATCTATTGAAAGAGATGCAGCCGATGGCATAATCAATGATGTATTCAATAAGTTTTTAAAAGATTATGATATGGGCTACTATGGACAGCCACATCTTCATCAATTCGAACATACTGATGAGTTCCTAAAATTCTCTTTACATATTCAAGTAGAACCTGAATTTGAGTTAGCTGAGTATAGAGATTTAGTAGTTGATGAGCCTGTACACCAAGTTACTCAAGAAGAAATTGATACTAAATTTGAAGAGCTATTAGCGTCTAATGGCACAAATGAAGTAGCAGAAACCGTAAGTGACTATTACCATATTGTTGGTGTAAATATTTTTGAATTAGACGAAAACGGTAATCGCCCTGAAGGCAAAGAAGCAATAAAAGAGTTCTTATATTTAAATCAACAAGGGATATTTCCACAAATAAAAGAGTCACTTTTGAACACAAAAGGTGGCGATATTGTTAAAGTTGATTTACCAGAATATAACGGCATACCAGCAAAAACTATAGAATTAGAAGTTTTAGAAATACAAAAGCTTATTTTAGCCGAAGCAACTGAAGAATTTTTACAGAAATTCTCAAATGATAGATTTACTAACGTAGATGACTTCAAAGAAGACTTAGGTTTTCAATTACAAGAGGAATGGGACAAGATTAGCAAAAGAGAGTTAGAAAATAATTTAGTAAATAGATTGTTAGAAACTCAACCACAATTCGATATTCCAAAATTCTTAGTTCAAGTTATTGCAGATAACTTGTTAAAAGAAGATTTACATAAGCATAAGTTAGAAGATAACGAACAAAACCGTAAGAAACTTTATAATAATTCTTACACCGAAAGGGCAGAAAAAATAGCACGTTGGCAAATTATCTTAGATAAGATTATCAAGAAAGAAAACTTGAAAATTGAAGATTATGATATTGATAGTGAAGTATCAAAATTTGCCGAGCAATATAAAATTGACAAAGAAATAATTAAAGCAAAATTATTAGAAGATAAAGATTTTATTAATTCATTATTGGTGAAAAAAGCAATGGACTTTTTACTTGATTTTACAGTAACAAACGAAGTACAGTTTTCTGGCGATTTAAATTATAATTTTGATTCATATGAAGAAGATGAGGACTTAGACGACGAATTTGACGAAGAGTTTGAAGAAGCAGACTTGGATGAAGAGCATGGCGACGAATTCGAAGACGATTACGACGAGGACGAAGAAGAATATGAAGAAGCAGACTTCGATGAGTTCGACGACGAGGACGAAGAAGAAGAAGAAGAAGAAGATAAATAAGTAAATATAAAATTAGATAGAATATTACCATCCTAAATTCGTTTTTAGGATGGTTTTTTAATTAAGTAAATAAGGAAATTAAATGAACAATCAATTAATACCCATAGTAATAGAGCAAACAAGTAGAGGCGAACGTTCTTACGATATATATTCACGATTATTAAAAGATAGGATTATATTTATTGGGTCACCGATAGATGATTATGTAGCAAGTTTAGTTATAGCACAATTATTGCATTTAGCAAGCGAAGACCCCTCAAAAGATATTCATTTATATATTAATTCCCCTGGAGGTAGCGTTACTGCTGGTTTAGCTATTTATGATACAATGCAGTTTATAAAACCTGATGTTTCTACTATCTGTGTTGGGCTTGGTGCTTCTATGGCTCAAGTTCTTCTTTGTGCTGGCGCAAAGGGCAAAAGATATGCCCTCCCACATTCTAGGATAATGATGCACCAGCCATCTGGAGGCACGCAAGGTCAATCTTCGGATATTGAAATTTATACTAAAGAAATTATTAGAATGAGGGATGTTCTTTATACTATAATTGCAAAGCATACAGGCAAAGAATTAGAACAAATATTGAAAGATGCAGATAGAGATAATTATATGAGCGCACAACAAGCCTTAGAGTACGGTTTGGTGGATAAGATTTTAGAAAAAGTATCTGAATCTGAAACAGACTCAGAGGGTAGCAAAGAAAATAATGGCTAAACATTATAACAATAAATGCTCTTTTTGTGGCAAAGCAGACAAGGATGCCTTTGTACTAATACAAGGGCAAAACAATGTCTTTATTTGCGATAATTGTATTAGCGAAGCAGCTAAGATGATTCAAGAAATGAAGGATAAGAGTGCTTTGCCAAGCCAAGAAAGACACTTGCCAAAACCTACTGAAATTAAAAAGCATTTAGACCAATATGTTATTGGGCAAGACCAAGCTAAGAAAATTTTGTCTGTAGCTGTATATAATCATTATAAGAGAATATATAACCGATTTGAAAAAAATAACGATGGTATAGAGTTAGAAAAAAGCAATGTCTTATTAATAGGTTCAACTGGTACTGGCAAAACATTATTAGCTAAAACCTTAGCAAGGATGCTCAATGTACCTTTTGCCATTGCTGATGCTACTACAATTACGGAAGCAGGTTATGTTGGCGATGATGTAGAATCTGTATTATTGAGTTTATTGCAGAGTGCGGATTATAACGTTGAAAGAGCCCAAAATGGAATTATTTATATAGATGAAATAGATAAGATTTCAAGAAAAGGCGAATCATCAAGCATAACACGCGACGTATCGGGAGAAGGTGTTCAACAAGCATTATTAAAAATATTGGAAGGGACACGTTCTGGAGTACCTCCAAAGGGGGGCAGAAAGCACCCAGAGCAACCATTAATATACTTAGATACTACCAATATCTTATTTATTTGTGGTGGTGCTTTCGAAGGTATCGACAAAATTATTGCCAAAAGAATGAAAAAGTCTACAATAGGCTTTACTGCAGAAACTTCTATAAATGTAGATGCTACGAACGAACTTCTAAAGAATATAGAACCCGATGACCTAATTCATTATGGTTTTATCCCAGAATTAACTGGTAGATTGCCTATTATTACTGCCTTAGAAGAGCTTTCTGACGAAGCAATGCTACAAATTTTGACAGAACCTAAAAATTCAATTATAAAGCAATACCAAAAACTATTAGAAATTGATGGCGTTGATTTAGTATTTTCGGAGGAAATACTAAAGGAAGTAGTTCAAAAAGCTAAGAAAAGAAAAACTGGAGCTAGAGCTTTGCGATCTATTATTGAAGATATTATGCTGCCTATAATGTATGAAGCACCAGACAAAGAGCATCTAGATAAAATTATCATATCAGAGCAAGGTACCAAAATGATTGAAGGTGCAGCAAAAAGCAAAAAGAAAACCGCATAATCTTTTGTTGGCTAAAATATTAAAGGATGATTGAATTATTAAGAGCTATCTTTCAATCATCCTTTATTTATTTAATCAAAAAGTATATTTGCTACTTTGAAAGCTCTTGAATCTTTTTAAATAGCTTGTGTTCGTCGCCTGGAGCATAACCATTGTGCTCATATACAACTTTTCCTTTTCCATCTATAAGAAAAGTATGGGGTGGGTTATTAACATTCATAGCGCGTTTGAAATCACCATTTTCATCTAAAAGTACTTCAAATTTCCAATCACGCCCTTTAATGAATGGTTTAACTTTTTTGCTACTACGGCTATCATCTAAAGCAACAACATACATTTTTACTCCTGTTTCTTTTTGCCACTTTACGTACTCGTCATTAATGTTAGCTAATTCTTGAATACAAGGCTTGCACCAAGTAGCCCAGAAGTTTACTACAATAGGTTTTCCATCATTTGATATACTTGAAGTATTAAAAGATTTACCATGCATATCTTTAATAGTAACGGAAGGAAGCGATTTATCAGCAGCTATCAAATTACCAGCAACTAATAATAAAACCAACAAAATAAGGCATTTTTTCATAACAGTCCAATTTTTTAATAATTGATTAAAATTTCTTTTATTTTATAACGTAATAATAACAAAAATGTAAAATTAATTTGGAAAAAACAAATGAAGAAATTAGTAACTCTTATTGCAATGATGTCTTTTACATTATGTTTGAGCCTTTCTGCTCAATCTATAAAAGTACTTTTGCCAGAACAAGAAGTTTCTGGTATAAAAACTCAAGAAGACATTATTTCTCATGGTATAGTCAAAAATATGACAGATAAAGAAGTAGAGTTCAAAATTAGATTTGATGTACTTGAAATTGCCCCAGAGCATGCTTTATCAATATGCTATAACCAATGCTTCGACGTTGTTAACAATGATTATCAAGTTCCACGTACCTATAAATTAGGTCCTGGCGAAACAAGTGAACAAACCGGCGATTTTTATAAGATCTATTGCTATCCATTTAGAAAAATTTCCGACGACCCTATTATGTACGTTGGTCCTGCTGCTGGCGTAACTAAAATTAGAGTATATTTTGCTAATGTAGCTGATGAATCTAATGATATATTCTCTTATGATGTAACATTCAATGTCAAGGAAACAACTGGAATAAATGATGAGCCAATTGTAAATAATTTTGGCATCACAAATATATTTCCTAATCCAGCTAATGGCTCTACAAGATTAGAGTTGCAATACAATGATAATGAAGCTACTCCTCATCTTGAAGTGTATAGTATAACTGGAGATAAAGTATTCGATTATGAAGTAGCAAATTCATCTAAGTATATAACCTTAGACACAAAAGAATTAGCAAACGGTTCTTATTTTATTCAATTAGTTGGTAACAATAAGAGATCTATGAACAAACAATTGATTATCAAAAGATGATAAAATCAAATTATATAAATTTAATGAATGAATACGGCAGAGATAATCTGCCGTTTTTATTTGTTATTAATTATGACAATAGTGAAGGTATTGTGCTTAAACTTGATGAAATTCAAGGTACAGAAATATTATTTAGTATCGACGGCGATTCCAATTATAGCTCTGATTATGAAATAAATCAAGTTTTAATAAATAAATATCCTGAAGAATATGAAGTTTATCTTGAAAAGTTCAACAAAGTATTAAGAGAATTAAAATATGGGAATTCTTATCTTACTAATTTAACTTGTCAAACAAAAATTAGCACGGAAGCAACACTATTAGATATTTTTTTAGCCTCAAAGGCTAAGTATAAATTATATTTTAAAAATAGATACATATGCTTCTCTCCAGAATGCTTTGTGAATATAGATAATGGTATTATTTCGACTTACCCAATGAAAGGCACAATTTCGACTAATGTACATAATGCTCTCAATGTATTAATGGACGATGAAAAAGAAAGAGCAGAGCATAATACAATAGTCGATTTATTAAGGAATGATTTGTCTATAGTTGCTGAAAATGTCAAGGTAACAAACTTTAGATATCCCAGTTATATTAAGACTAAAGATTATGAATTAATTCAATTAAGTAGTGAAATTACAGGCGAATTATCTGAAGATTATAGAGAGCATATTGGTGATATATTTAGTCAATTATTGCCAGCAGGCTCGGTAACGGGAGCTCCTAAAAAGAAAACCCTCGAAATAATAAAGGAAGTAGAAGATTATAATAGAAATTTTTATACTGGAGTTTTTGGAATTTATAAAGATGGAATTATAAAATCTGCCGTTGCTATTAGATTTATAGAAAGCCACAACGAAGAATTATATTTTAAGAGCGGGGGTGGGATTACAATTCATAGCAATGCTCAATCAGAATATCAAGAAATGATAGATAAGATATATGTGCCAATTGCTTGAAACTATATGTATCAAAAATGGTACTATGCTAAACATAGAAAACCATCAGAAAAGAATAGATAAATCGACAGCGATATGTAAGTATAATAGCTTTGATTTAAGCAAGGTAATAATACCAGAGTCGTGTTTAGGGGGAACATTTAAACTAAGAATAATCTATTCTAATACTATTGAGAAGATAGAGTTCGTAAAATATACACCCAAAAAAATAAATTCACTAAAAGTAATAGAAGATAATCGTATAGATTATTCTATGAAATATTTAGATAGGACGAGCTTAGAGCGATGCTTATCTAAAAAAGAGGAGTGCGATGATATAATTATTCTAAAAAATAATGAGTTAAGCGATACCTCTTTCTCGAATTTGTTATTTATTAGAAACGAAGAGTATTTTACACCACTTCATCCATTATTAGAAGGAACTAAACGAAGTCTTTTATTACAACAAGGTGTAATTGAGACGCAAATAATCAAGTTGAGCGATATAGATAAATTTGAATATTGTAAAATAGTGAATTCTATGATTAATATTGAAGAATCACCAGTTATTACAAGTATTGTATTCTAAACTAATATCAAATAATTTATAAAAAAACATTTAAAATAAGCCGTTCAATTTTTTTAAGTTATTAATTTATTTTATCTTTGCTCTTTATTTAAAACAAAATAAAAAGAAAAATGTCTGACAATATTGAAAGTAAAACTAAGACAAGGTATATTTTCATAACAGGAGGAGTATTATCTTCCTTAGGTAAAGGAATAGCCTCGTCTTCAATCGGTCTATTACTCAAACAAAGCTCTTATTCAGTAACAATAATGAAATTAGACCCATATATAAATGTTGATCCGGGCACAATGAACCCATATCAGCATGGGGAAGTATTTGTTACCGATGATGGAGCAGAAACAGATTTAGATTTAGGTCATTACGAAAGGTTCTTGAGCCATTCATTAGACAAAAGAAATAATACTACAACTGGCCAAGTTTACTTTGAAGTAATTAGCAAAGAACGAAAGGGACATTATTTAGGCAAGACTGTACAGGTAATACCGCACATTACTGATGAAATCAAGAAAAGAGTAAAATCATTCGATGGTGAATATGATTTTGTTATCGTCGAAATTGGTGGCACAGTAGGTGATATCGAATCGTTACCTTTCTTAGAAACACAAAGGCAACTTAATTTTGAATTAGGTACAGATAGGTCTTTAAATATACACCTAACATATGTTCCGTATATCAAATCTGCGGGGGAAGTAAAAACAAAGCCAACCCAACACTCTGTAAAAACTTTAATGGAATATGGTATTAAGCCAGAAGTTTTACTTTGTAGAAGTGAAAGTAAATTACCAAAGGACGTAAGAAGCAAAATAGCTCTATTTTGTAATGTGAGCGAAGAAAATGTATTTGATGTAGTAGATGTAGACCATACAATCTATGAAGTTCCACTTATGTTTGCAAAAAGAGAGTTCACCCAAACAATATTAAAAAGAATGGGCTTAGACGTTCGTACTCCAGATCTAGAGGAGTGGCAAAGGTTTGTAAATCGTATTAAAAAACCTATCCACGAAGTAAATATTGCGTTAGTAGGAAAATATACAAAGTATAGAGATTCTTATAAGTCAATTTTAGAAGCCTTTATTCATGCTGGTTCAATAAATAATGCAAAAGTCAATGTAGAACTTATTAATTCAGAGGATTTAAGTAGTGAAAATTGTATTGAATTGCTTAAAAATATTGATGGCGTATTGATTGGGCCAGGCTTTGGTAATAGGGGGATAGAAGGTAAAATATCTGCAATTAATTACTTAAGAGAGAATCAAATACCTTATTTTGGAATTTGCCTTGGTATGCAGTGCGCTGTAATCGAATTTGCTCGAAACGTATGCGGAATTAGCGAAGCCAATTCATCTGAATTCGAGAAGAATGATCATAGCGTAATTGATTTGATGGACGAACAAAAGAAGGTAAAAGAAAAGGGTGGAACAATGCGACTAGGTGCATACCCTTGTGTTCTACAAAAAGGCTCGAAAGCTGAAGCAGCATATAAAACAAGTGAAATTTCTGAGCGCCATCGCCACCGTTATGAATTTAACAATAAATATCGTGATATTCTAACCGAAAAAGGATTGATATTGAGTGGTTCATCTCCTGATGGTAGTTTAATAGAAATTATTGAATTAAAAGATCATCCTTGGTTTGTAGGTGTTCAATTTCACCCTGAATTAAAATCAAGAGCAGTAACAGGACATCCTTTATTTATTAATTTTATTAAAGCATCTTTAAATTATAAAAATAACAAAATTAAATAATTATAATATATAGGCAAGAATTTATGAAAATATTGATTGGAATTTTAGCAATGATAGCAATGATTACTTTATCCTCTTGTAGTAGTACGCAAGAAGCTTCCAAAGAAAGCAAAGAAGGAGAATTAGTAACTTTACCATCAGGATTACAATACGTAGATATGATTGTAGGAACTGGTGTTTCGCCTAAAGAAGGGCAAACTTGTAAAGTGCATTATCATGGTACTTTGTTAGATGGAACTGTCTTTGATAGTTCAGTTGAACGCAATAAACCATTTGAATTTAAAATTGGCGTAGGGCAAGTAATCAAAGGTTGGGATGAAGGCGTAATGACAATGAAAGTTGGAGGCAAAAGGAAATTAATTATTCCAGCGAATTTAGCTTACGGCTCTAGGTCGGCAGGAAAGATACCGGCAAATTCTACATTAGTTTTTGAAGTACAGTTGTTAGAAGTAAAATAATGCTTAGTAATTTGATTTTATTTGAAAACGAAAGGATAGATGACCTCTATCCTTTTAATTTAATGCATTGTTCGTGGGAATTAAAAACAGGCATATATCAAAATTTTAGTAGAATAATGAAACTTGCTTCTATTAAAAATTGCTACTTTATTGGAAGGGAATTGCAATTAAAATCTTTTTTGACAAGGTTTGAAGTTGCCAATCAAGCAACAGTACTAAATAATGTTCTGATGATTGATGGCTCTGTATCATTAACGAATGATATTTTCAATGAGATTAAGGAACACCTTGATAGCAATGAAAATATTATTTTTAGAAGTTCAGGCGTTGATTTTGCATATTATTTACAAAGGATTGATTTTGAAAATATCAATTTTACTAACTTCAAGCAAGAATTAGAACATAATTTTACTAATAATTTTATATCAATTGATATAGAAAATGTTGTTAGTGCTAATTTCTTATGGGATACTTTAGCTCATGTATCAAAGTTTATTAGTGAAGATATAAAAATTTCAAAAAAGCACAATCTATTCTATCCAGCAGCGTACCATAATGTAAATGCAACTGACCCTAATAATATATACTTAGGTGATAACGTCAAAATTGCCCCATCTGTTTATCTTGACTCTCGCAAAGGACCTATTGTATTAGGTGATAATGTTGAAATTATGGGCTTAGCGGGTATTATTGGGCCAACTTATATTGGTAATAATTCACTAATAAAAATGGGCGCCAAAATCTATGAGAATAATTTAATTGGTGAATGGTGCAAGGTTGGGGGAGAAGTAGAAAATACAATTATACACGCTTATTCTAATAAACAGCATGAAGGCTTCCTAGGGCATTCCTATATCGGTGAATGGGTTAATTTAGGTGCTGATACAAATAATTCAGACTTGAAGAATACTTATTCGAATATTAAAATGAGATTGCCTCATAAAACGGTAAATTCTGGTCTCTTAATGTTAGGGTTGATGTGTGGCGATCATTCTAAAAGTGCAATAAATACACAGTTTAATACTGGAACTGTTGTGGGTATTTCCTCAATATTATTTGATAGTGGATTTCTTCTAACTACAATTCCATCGTTTTCTTATGGTGGCAAAAACCAAGCTAAGAAATATACTTTAGATGAAGCAATAGAGACCGCAAGAATAATGATGGCAAGAAGAAGAAAAATACTATCTAACGAAGAAATTAATATACTTAAATATTATTATTATGAAGAGTAAAATAAAAATCGCCTACCTATCATATTTTGATGTCGATTCTATAAATTACTGGTCTGGTTGTATATACTTTATGAAGCGTTCATTAGAAGATGAGAGTACCAATGTCTTACCAATACACCAATTAGATTCTAAAATAGACTATTTGTATAAATTTAAAACGCTATATTATAAACAACTTGGTAAGAATTACCATAGATTGAGAGAGATTTCCATTAATAAAAAAGTGGCGAGAAAAGCCGAGAAGCAAATAAAAAATATAAAGCCAGATATAATTTTTAGTAGCGGTTCGCTGGAATTGGCGCATATTGACACAAATGTACCACTGACATTTTGGTCTGATGCTACTTTTCATAATATCGTAGATTATTATCCCGAATATTCCAATCTGGCAAAGGAAACTCTTGAGAGTGGGGATTACTTAGAAAGACTCTCATTGCAAAAGTCAAGATTACAGTTTTTTGCTACTGATTGGTCAAGGCAAGATAGTATTGATTACTATAATTCAGACCCAGCGAAAATATTTTCGCTCCCATTCGGAGCAAATATAAAGGAAGAGCCTAATTACGATGATATAAAGCAAAGAATACAATCAAAAAAATTTGATAAGATTAATTTTTTATTTGTTGGTGTGGATTGGTACAGAAAGGGTGGCGATATTGTGTTAAAATTAATTGAAAAATTGCGAGCAAACGGTGTCAATGCACACTTACAGGTAGTTGGTTGCCAGCCACCAATCGAAACAAACTTAGACTATATCGAAAATTTTGGTTACTTAAAAAAAAGTATACCCGAAGAATATAGTAAGTTAAAAAATCTTTATTTAAACGCACATTTCTTTACTATGCCGTCCCGTTTCGAACAATTTGGTGTAGTTATTTGTGAAGCAAACTCTATGGGGTTACCTGCTTTGGGTGCTAAAACTGGCGGCTTGCAACACATTGTAAAAGATAGTATTAATGGATTTTCGGTTGATTATAATAATATTGAATATAGCCTTGATACTATAAATAAAAATATTATTGGATTATTAAGTGAAAAAAAAGATTATATTGAATTGGCTCTTAGTTCCTTAAATGAATATCGAACTAACCTAAATTGGAAAGTTTCTGGTCAAAAAATATTACAAAAATTAAAAGAAATTGTATGATTGCCCAATTTTTTAGTAAAATATTAGAGAATAGATATTTGTGCATTTGTCTATCAATTGTTATAATGTTACCCGTATTATTTTTCCCAATGTTTGGAGATATAGCTATATTTCTTGAGGCGGGCAAAATAATTGCTAACGGTAAGAAAATCTATTTTGACTATATTGATATAAAGCCACCGGGCTTTTTTTATTTTTTTGCTATTATATACAAGATTTTTGGTTATGGGGAAATGGGAGTACGATTTTTTGGTTTCCTGTGGCAAGTAGTAACTATATTTATCATGAACATTGTAATTAAGCAGTATTTAGGTGATAATAGAATTGCCAATATTTCTGTAATAATCTATAGCATGGTATTTACTGTATCTGGCATGGGGTCAAATATTACACCTGAAGCATTTTTAGGACTATTTTTTATAAGTGCATTATATTTTTATTATCTACCGAGTAAATTAAAGCTATTTTTAGTAGGCATAATGTTAGGTATAGCTATTAGCTTTAAATATACATTTGGAGTAACTTTATTTGTATTTTATGCTCTTAATTATACTTATTATAAAAAGAGCTTTTTACAATACTCGTTACTTATAACTTTAGGTAGCCTCCTGATATTTATCGTTAGCATGATACCACTCCTTGACCCTGAAATTTTACAGGGGTTCAAAGATGTTAGCTTATTTCTTAAGGGGTATGCCTCAATCCCAGCTTTTGGTATAAGTTATATAAAGTTTCTGCTATTATCTTTCTTAGAAATGTTCACTTACTATTATTCATTGTCATTTTTTATTCTGTTTGCCTTAGGGGCTTATTTTGCAATTGCTGAAGATAAATACAAACAAAATAAGCTAATTGATGGATTGTTACTTATTTCATTATTTTTAGTTTTTACCATTGTAATAGAACGTAAAATTACCGGATTCCATTATACAAGGCTATTACTACCTTTTTCTATCCTTAGTTCGATTGGATTATATAAACTATCGATTTCTTTGGAATGGAGCAAATATAACTTGATTAAGAGATTCTTGATTATCAGTTTGATACCCTTGTTTGTATTTTTTTCACCACTTACACGGTATGCCAAAGAATTTGAGCATATAGTGTATTATTTTACAGATAAAAATAGGTTTAATGACAGTTACACTACAAGCGGTGATAATACAGGTATCCGAACAACTTACTTTGAAATTGTGGGCTATTTAAACTATAAAGCAAAGAAAGGCGATTTTATTAAGGTAATTGCCTTTGGTAATAACCTTATCAATTATTTTCTAAGTGATGATTTTCGGAAATCTATATTCCCGCACTCTTGCTTTTATTATGCAAAATACGATTTGCCTGAAAGATGGAAGCGATTACATACTGATGAGATACATAAATCTAATTGGATAATTGTGAGTTTTAAAGATAATCACCCTATATTAACGGGACTTGATAGAACAAGCTATGAGAGTTTACAGTTAGATACAAGTAATTATAATTATATTAAGAGCAATTTTGTACAAGATACAATTATAGAGCCTTTTATAATATACAAAAAAATAAATTGAAATTTATGAAAAGAATAGTTAGCAGTAGCTTATATTTTTACTTTTTATTAATAGTAATTCTATTTCCAATAATATTCTTTCCAATTTCCTCTGATATTTCAATCTTTGCTCTTGGAGGGAAAACTATTGCTCAGGGTGGCAATATATACGCTGATTATCTTGATTTAAAACCTCCGATGATATTTATTATTTATGCATTTCTGTATAAGATAATCGGAATTTCAGAAATAGCTTTAAGATTGTTTGATGTTATTCTTCAAATGTTTACTGCAATTCTGATATTTAGATTTGTAAAAGATTATTTTGAAAATAAAAATGCTGCCATCTTTTCAGCTATTGCATATTCACTTTCTTATTCAACTTTGAGTTACAGTCAGACTCTTGATCCTGAAAGTTTTGTTGGGTTGATAATTATGTATGTATTGTTTTTGATAAACAAAAATTCAATAAATACATTACTTAAATATTTCATAATCGGAGTTCTGCTTGGCTTTATGGCGAGTATGAAATTTACTATGGCAACCGTACCATTTTGTATTATTTTTTTTGATTTATTCATCAAGAAAATTGAAAAAAAGGGTGTATTTATAAATACAATTATTTTATTAACAGGATTTCTTGTGATTTTTGCTTTGAGTTTTATTCCAATAATAAATCATGAATCCTGGAATAATTTTAATCTTGTTATGGAATATTTGAAGTTTCATTCATCTCAGCCGCCAATAAATGCAGAATTTATAAAAGAATCCATTAAAAATATCGGTATATTTTTTGGGGATAATTATTCGATTGCATTAATTATATTTCTGACTCTTGGTTTTTCTGTTTATAATAAATTCAAATCTAAAGGTTCTTTTGATAATTTTTCTTTGATTCTTCTTATTTTGATTGCACTTTTTATATCAATTGCAGCCGAGAGGAAGTTCTCAATCTATCATTTTTCAAGAATGTATGCTTTATTGTCAATTATTGTAGGATTCGGAGCTTCAATTTATTATAATAATATTCAGAAAGTATTTAAAACTTCAGCAATTAATAAAATTATGATGTCAATTGCTTTGATATTTATCTTATTACTCAGTCCAGTTCCGAGACTGGTAAATAATTACATACCCACGGCACAGTATTTTTTAAACAAAGATAAGTACAATCATTTTTATCAAAGAAATGATGCTCAAAATATCAGGGAGACATATCTTAAAACAGCTAAAAAGATTAATTATGAAATTACGGACAAATCTCTTGGTTTAATTATAGCAATTGGCGGTAATCAAATCAATTATTTCTTTAAAGATGCCAAATATTCAAAATTCAGCCAGTCGCTTTTTTATTTTGGCAATTTTAAAGTACAAAGATGGCAGGAAGAATTTGAGCGTGAGTTAGAATCAGCAAAGATTGTTGCAGTCCAAACAAATGATATTCATCCGATTCTAACTGGTCATACAAAATCTTCATTTCAATTGCTGTCAGATAGCAAATACAATGATTATTTCTTAAATAATTTTCATTTAATTGATACAAATGACTGCTTCAGAATTTATAAAAGAAAATAAAAGGTCTCAAGATACGTTGTAACCTCAAAATATGGGGATGTAACGGATTCGACGGGGTGACAGACGTCTTCTGTGGCATATCGTGCTGTTATCGGTGGTGCACGTTAATAAAACTGATATGCATAATAAATGCAAACGATAATTACGCTTTAGCTGCTTAATTAATAATTACAGCTACACTTTTTAACGAATTTGCCTGTTGGTTTGCTAAAAGGTGACGAAAATAAATAGGTAATGAATTTTGAATTTGGTGGGCAAAATTCAGATATTTACATCAATAGTATTAGAAATGCCTGCTTATCGGCAAATTTTAATATGAAATTTAATAGATAAACTAAATATGTAGAGGCAAAGAAATATGCTCTTCGGACGCGGGTTCGACTCCCGCCATCTCCACAAACGAAACCTGAAAACCCTGACTGTGTCGGGGTTTTGTGTTTAGAAGTGAATTTAGTGTCCTAAATTCTTCAAGATTGGCTTAGAAATGTTATCACTCTAATTTTAATTTTCTTCATTCAATAAACTCCTGCTTTATTAATTCAGACAAAAAAGAAAAAAATAAAAGTTAATTTATTCTTTTTCACCTTTCATGTTAAAATATATTTTTTAATGTAACCTTTTATTACTATTTTTGCAAAACAATCTTAGTGGTTGTTCGTTTAATATTTGAAATCTTTGAAGGATAAGGGTCAAGAAATAGTATGGAAGTTGAAATTGACGACAAAGATATATTAAAACTTTATGAGACTGGCAATTCAAAAAAAATAAAATTGCCCAAAGATGTAATTGAGAAATTTTTTTTGAGAATAAATTTAATATTTGCAGCAAAAGATATATATGATTTATGGAAAGATCCTGCTGCTAAATTTGAAAAACTTTCAGGTAAAAATCGATATTCAATGAGATTAAATATAAAATATAGGATTGAGCTTGAAGTTGATTGGGAAAATAAGGAACATACTATTGGCATATTTAAAATAGTTGATATTAACACTCACTATGAATAAATTTTAGAAACATAAATAAGAAGAGAAAAATGGCACTATTAAGAAATATTAAACCGCATTTAATTTTGGGTCCTGGTGAATATATAAAAGAGCTTATGGAAACTCTTAACTGGAAACAAGAGGATTTGGCATCTGTTATTGGAATATCTTTAAAACACTTGAATAGTATAGTTCAGAATAAACAACCTATCACTTTTGAGGTAGCTAAATTATTGTCAAAAGCCTTTGGTCATTCTACTCAATTTTGGATTAATCTTGATACTGATTATAAGTTAAAATTATCAAAGCTATCCAAAGAAGAAAGTGATGTAGAAATTAGAACAATACTATATAAGTTCATGCCTATATCAGAAATGATGAAAAGGGGATGGATAAACAAAACTAAGGAAGCGACGATCCTTTTGGACAGTATTAAAGAATTTTGGGAGAATGACACCGTGGACGAGGCGTTTTTTCAAAGTCTTTATAGTTCTTTCGCATTAAGAAAATCCGATGTTTTTGATTCATTTAACTTGTACTATGCTTTAACTTGGTTACAAATGGCAAAAAGCTATTCTCAAACATTCAAAGTCCCTGAATTTAATAAACCTCAATTGGAGATACTTTCAAATAATCTACATAATTACACAACGTCAAAAAATGGAGTAGAAGATTTTTTGAAAGAACTGGAGAAAGTAGGAGTGAAATTTTTATTACTAAAGCACTTACCTAAAACTTATATAGATGGTGCAACTTTTTTTGACAATAGTAATCCTGTAGTAGTTTATACAAGCCGATTTAACAGGATTGACCATTTTTGGTTTACTATCGCACACGAATTAGGGCATATTTTGAAGCATTTGCAACCGGGTTCAACAGGATTTATTGATGATGCAGAACTAAATAAAGAAAGAAATAAGATTGAAAATGAAGCTGATGAATTTGCTTCATTGATTTTAAAGCACAAAGATATTTTCAATTTCTTTAACGAAGACATAAAATACATAACAAAAGCACAGATTCAAGAGTGTTCAGAAATATTGAATATTCATCAAGGTATTATTATTGGGGCTTTAGCTCATAAAAAAACAATTTCCTATGCTCATTTACATAAATTTACAGAAGAAATAAATAGTAAAATCCCCCTAAGATATTTTGTAGAACAAGGGAAATTATAATGGGAAAAACCTTTAAAATTTTATCTATTGATGGTGGTGGTATCAAGGGTTTATATTCAGCCAGAATTCTTCAGGAATTCGAAGAAATTTCTGGTTTGAAAGTTAAAGACTGCTTTAATATGATTTGTGGAACATCAACAGGCGGAATAATTGCATTAGCTTTATCAATTGGAAAGTCCGCAAGTGAAATAGTAAATTTTTATAAAAAATATGGGGAAATTATATTCCCATGTAAAAATAAATTAAGCTATTTTTTGAGTTTCTTCTTTAAACAATTGTTAATTGGTGGGAAATATAATGATAAAGGTTTATATTTAGCTCTTAATGATGTTTTCGGCAGTTATAGAATTCAAGATTCAGAAACTTTCTTATGCATACCAAGTTATAATTTAAACTTAGGTAGACCTAGAGTTTTTAAAAAAGATCATCATAATTTAAATCTCGATAATAACTACAGCATGGTGAATGTTGCCCTTGCAACCTCTGCTGCTCCAACATATTTTCCAATTGCTGATTTTGATAATCAATATTTTGTAGATGGCGGTGTTTGGGCTAATAATCCAGCTCTTTGTGGATATATAGAAGCTAAAAAATATTTCCTGAATGATGAAGATGGTTTCGATAAGATTGAATTATTATCAGTGTCAAGTATTACAACTAAATCAGGATGGGAAAGAAGTAAAATCAGACATAGGTCAATTTTATTTTGGAGCAATAAGTTATTCGAATTGCCTATGAATTCCCAAAGTCATTTCACTGACTATTTTCTACAAAATTTAGGAGATAAACAAATGCAATACAAGAGACTTCCCTCATTTGAAAATTTGTCCTGTAAACAGGAGCAACAAATTAAATTAGATTTTGCTCCATTAAATTCGCTTCAATTAATTGAGACGTTAGGGAAAGATGTAGGTTCCAGATTTTCAAAAAATAAAGAGTTTTTGAAGTTTTTCAAACATAAGGAGAATTAAATGGCAGATTGTCATAAATTGTTACTAGCATATAATAGTGATGATAAAGGTATTAGCCTAAGTCAATCTAAACGAGATAAACTTAGTAATGCAAGAATTATCATAGAAAATAAAATTAAAAATTCTGATGAATATGAATCCTCAGATTATATCATAGATTTTAGACCACAGGGATCATTTGAAATGGACACTATTATTAATCCAATTAATTCTGATGATTCTTACGATATTGATCATGGAGTTTATTTTTTATCAGATATTGAACCTGAAATTAAGCCTTCTACTTTAAAAAGTTGGATTTTTAATGTTTTAGAAAATCATACTAAAAATGTATCAAATAAGAAGAATTGTATAAGAGTTGCTTATGCTGTTAGTAGTGATTTACCTACTTATCACATCGACATACCGGTTTATTGGCAAAAAAAAGAAGAAACTCCTAAGTTGGCTTCATCTCTTGGTTGGAAAGAAAGTGATCCCTTACAATTTGTCGATTGGTTCAATGACATGAATAAAGAAACTAAAAACCAGTTAATTAGAATAACAAGAAATTTTAAATGGTGGGCTAGAAATTTAAATGGTTCCATGCCTTCAGGAATTATTCTTACTGTCTTAGCCGCTTACAACTATCATAAAGATGAGAGAGATGATATTTCATTCTATCAAACTTTAAATTCTATTTTTTGTTCGCTTTCAGAAGACTTTTCTTGTTTCAGACCAACCATCCCTACTGATGAAGATTTGTTTAAAGGGTATAGCGATACGAACAAAGAATACTTTTTAGAAAGATTAAAAGGATTTTTGAAAAAAAGTAATGAAGCATTAGAGACAGAAGATATTGAAGAATCAGCTAATTTATGGAACAATATTTTTGGAGACAAGTTTTCAAGTATAACAAAAGAATTCATTGAAGGTACCAAGATGAATGAAAATATCAAACAAAACAAAATAAGTGTTTTACCTTCAGGTGTTCTATCAAATAATGAATCGAATGTAAAAGTTTCAAGTACAAAATTTTATGGTTCAAATGCAATTTGACAAAGCATATATTCATGATTTAAAGCAAATTAAGGAAATGCAAAAATATTTCCCACAATTTAAAATTTGTGGTCATGGGTTAAATTATTCATTTGTTGGAAATCTAAAACCATCAGAAAATTCAAATTTGTATAAAATTAAAATAGAATACAAATATTATAAAAATTCAAGAAAAAAAATACCACAAGTTTTTATTTTGAACCCCATAATAGAAAGACCTATCCATATGTATTCGGATGGGTCACTGTGTTTATACCATCCTGATAATTTTCAATGGTCTCATAGTTGCAGTATCGCTAAAATAATAGTTCCTTGGATATCAACTTGGCTTTATTTTTATGAAAAATGGTTGACAACAAAGGTATGGCTAGGTGAGGAAGTTCCTCATAAACCAAAAAATAAATAATGATAAACAAAAATAAATAATTTGTTTTATTTTTGCCTTAATACATTTTGATATTTTATTCCCTCCCCAACGCTATATCAATATCACTGCCTCTCAGAGTTGTTTTCAATTCTTGGGAGGCAAGTAATTTTTCTACTCGGTCAAGTTTAGCAATTAGCATAGAATTTGAATTTGCACCTGCCATTTGAACAGTGGCAATCAATTGAGAATCGTTGAAAATCCATTCTCGGTTTCTGCCTCCCAAGCGTGAGCCATCTCCAATTATTGCCATGGTCGGTTGGTCAATTCTACCACCAGTTGAAGTAAATAATCTAAATAAACTATTATGAGAAAGGCTTATACTTATAGCAGTCTTATAATAAAAAGAACTAATATGATAAGTACTGCCATTAAAATGGCTATTTTAAGCAATTTTTTTATTATTGATAAAATAAAGCCAATACCTAAAGCAAATACAAAGACCTTTCCATATAATGGAAGGGCAAATATATATGTTATTAAATTTTCTATCATTTAAGGACAAAAGTTAAAGGGATGACACCTTCCATTACTGTATTTCCTTGTAGAGCATTAAATCTCCATTGGCGTAACGCCTCTAAGGCTGCATGCTCTAATTTGGGGTCTGCCTTCTGAAGAGGTATAATCCTTCCTACAGTACCATCTGGCATAACTACAAATTTAAATTTTAAAGTAGCACTTGTATTTACTCCGCTTGGAAACCTTGGTAAAGGCTTATGTAAAACGATTCTATTTCCGCCACCGCCCCATTCTATATCTCCAAAACCGTATCCAGCACCCTTGCCAGTTCCACGCGATCCTAAGCCTGTCCCATCACTTAACCCGTCTGAAGCGCCTATATCTTTAGTGCCTTTGCCGACTTCAGATTCGGATTTATTTTTAGAATCAGAGGTAAGCTCGTTTACACCTTTAATTTTATCTGAAAGTAAATCTGTTTGCGAGCTTAAATTATTATGTTTTGTCTTAGTGGCAATATTTGCATCTTCTAAGAAATTAGATCTATCTGCTCCAGCCATTTTCACTCCAGACTCGGACAAATTACCTGCACTTTTGCCTGTACCATCGCCATCGCCAAAATTAAGCGATGTTAGTGGAACGGTATTATATTGAACTTGTCTACTAATAGGAGGTGCTATATGCACTAGGGGCGTAAGCACCAAAAATAGAACTGTGATGAGTAAAGCAATACCAAAACCACGGGCGGTATTTCTATCCCATGGTAATTTAATACTTAACGATTTATCATCATCGTAAGTAGTTTGCTTAATCATAACTATTTCCCCTCAATTATTAATCTATTTTATCCTGTCAATCCAAGTTTGGGAAAAACCATACCTCAGAGCAACAGCTTTTGCTTCTTCGCGTGTTTTAAAATTACCAAAACGAACCCTATACCACTTTACATCTCGAATCATTTGCTCACTGATAGAAGGATTTAAACTTTTACTCTTCAGTTTAATAACCCAATCATTTGCATCCTCCTTTGAGGGAGACGAATATACTTGTATAGTGTAAACCTCATCAAGCTTCCTTTCCTCTTTCTTAGGTTCAATTTTGGTATTGTCTAATTTAACTATATCCTGTTTTTTATTTGTATTTATCTCTTTCTTTTTTTCTTGAACTTTATTTTCTTTAGAAGGTTTTATTTCTTTAACCTTATTTTGTGTTATATTCTTAGTTTCTTCTTTTGCTTCCTTGTTCAATTGAGTTTGTTTCTTAGTTTTTGCAATCTCTTTAGCTAAATCTCTTTTAATCTCTTCAATTATCTTAGTATCAGATTCTTTTTTAGATTCTTTTTTAACATCAGAAGTCGTATCTTTTATAAATTCTTTATTTGAATATTTGCTAACACTTAATGTATCTTTCGTATTTAAAGTGTCTTTAGGTAGTTCCTTAACAATTTGATTTTCTTTTTTAGTAATAGAATCCTTAGTTATATTAACTTCCTTATTGTAGAAATGAGGTATAAAATAATACATAATTAAGTATGCCAAACCAATGAGAGTAATAACTGAAGCAACCATTAGTAAAGCTAAAACTGGCACTTTCCTTTTTTTCTTCTCTTTTATTTCATCATTTGTATCTTTTGCTGCTTCTATATTTTCAATAAGGTGCGGTTGCTTGCGGTCTTCAATTCTTTCGCTAGCCCTATCTTCTCCAAAATTAGACAAGTCATAATAAGAGGCGCCCGACACTTCATCGATTGGAGTAAAGTCTTGCTTAGTAGTTTCAGAAATTTCATCTTCGTTAGCGATAGGTGCAACTTTCTTCATTTTTTTTGCTGCTAATTGCTCACTAAGCTGCCGTTTAAAGTCATCGTCCAAAGTAATAGTATCATCAGGCTCGGCTACTTCTTCTTGGTCTGGAGCTATATTCTGTTCTACTTGTTCTTGTGGCAAATTACTTTCGGATGAAGCAAAATTTTGATAATCAGCGTCTTCTTCTATATCTGGGTTGTTATCAAAAGTATCCCAAATATTATCACTCTCACTAATTTGTTCAGAAAGTGTAGTTGCATCTGGAGTGTTTTGCTCTTCAATACTTGGAACTTCCTCTAAAGGCTCAGTAATTGTTTCTTCAGCAATATTTACTTGTGTTGCTTCTATTGAGTTTTCAATTGCTATCGGCTCTTCAATTTTCGCTGGTTCGTTATAAATATAATCAGCGATATTATCTGGATAGTCATTATCTTTAATTTTGAATATATCATCATCAGGCTCGCCAACGTTATAGCCAGCAAACGATTCCTCTGATTTAAGATTATTATCCAAAAATTTAGCCATATTAAAAATTATACCTTGCTCCAATTGAGGCAAATATACCTCTTTCTTTGTAGCCATTCCAGATATAAATATCTGAGTTAATTAAATTTTCAAAATTTACAAATAACTTCATATTATCCAATATTTTGTAATCTGCTCCTAATTTTATATTTAGATATGCATCTAACTTCTTTGAATTAATTAAATCTACATATCTCTCACCAACGTAATCTAAACCAATTTTTGTGCCAAATTTATGATTCCATTGCTTAATATATTCTACGCCAATAGATATATTTGGGTAATAAGGTATTGAACTTGATGAATAGTCACTTAAAGATGATTGTATTGCTGTTAAATTAGCAACTATATTTCCAGTACTTTCAATCTTCCAATTTGCCTCAAATACTGATTTAATAATAGTGCCCGTTTGATAAGATAAATTGAAAGTACCTAATTGGATGAAACTATCATCAATAAAGACAGGTATTCTATCTTTGTGGGCAAAATTAAATAAAGTCGAAACAGATAATTCTTGGTAAGGATGAAATTCTATAATTCCATTAAAATTAATAATGTCGTAAGAAAAGTCATAATTAGAGAAATTTGAAATATATGGATTTTGGTAGTAATTTTCAATAAATGTTTGTTTAGATAAACCACTTCTCACGTTTCCTTTTATCGTAAAGAATTTATTTAAACGATATTCTAAATTACCGTTTATCAACAAACCTCCTCTATCTATATCATTAGGAGTACTTGCTATCTGGAAAGCAGCCTCGCCACCGATAGATAAATCACCCGCAATAAATGAGAGTTCACCACCCAATTGTATAAAATTAGCGTTGTTTCCTGCTAATGAATGCAAATCTATAATGGCATTAGCTCCAATCAAAAATTTATCCCAGCGCTTTTTCATTCTAAGATAAGTACTAAAATTATTATCAGCAAGTTCGACAGGTTCAGTTTTTAACTGAAAGCCGTTAAATCCAAGCCCAGTATTGAATTGAATTCCGCCTGAATTACCCTCTACATCAACAGTAGCTTTAAAATGATTCATGCTTCTATGGGAAGGCAAGATAAGGTTTGAATATAGATTATATGAATAATTATTATATTCAATTGATGTTCGTGTTCTACTACCACCAAAAATAAAGAATTTCATAGGTGCAATAAAATCAGAACTAACTCCTAAATTTAGCTTATTAAACTCTGCTTTATCGATATGCCCAGCACCAAAATCATAATTTCCTTTGAAAGCAAGAGAGTAGCCTCCTACATTTGTCTGATAAAAGCCATAAACATCGCCTGTGGTAAATCTACCAATATCAACACCTAAATAAGCATTAATAGGAGTTTGTTTTAATGAAGTTGGTATCATCTCGTCTGAAACAAGTAAAATTGATGGCTGCTTATCTAAAGAATTTATAGAATCTAATATATTAGAAGTAAGGGCGTTAGGCTTTTTAGGGTCTTGCTTTACACCAGTTGCAACATCTACTTTTAAGTTACCTTGAATTATAAAGCTTGGCAATTCTAATGGTTCGGATTTTGCTTGCAATTCCTGTTCATTTTTATTACTCGTTTGTGCAAATACCAAAGAATTAATTAATAGGATAAATATACATTTTAAAGCTAATTTCATTTCTATGCTCCTAATTTTTCTTTAATCGTTTTAAACGACTTTTAGCAGTTTTCCCAAAATCATCGTTTGGTCTAATAATTTCTAATGTATTATATATTTCTTTAGCAGAGTCAATGTTATTGGTTTTTTCATAGGATTCGCCTAAATTAATTAGTGCTAATGAATACCAATCTTCAAACCCTTCATAATTATCTTTCACAATAATGAAGTTTTTGATGGCATTTTCATAATCTTTATCTCTAAAATATAATTCCCCAATTCTATAACGAGCTTCCGATGATATTTTTGGATTATCTTTAATATCTGAAATAATATTAAAATAGGTTCTTGCAGAATCATATTGACCATTGGCACGGTAGTGCATAGCTATTCTATAAATAGATTGGTCACCCCAATCATAATCTTTATATTTATTATGTACATTTAAGAATAAATTTAAAGCAGAAACTGTATCGCCTTGCTTATACTTGATGAGAGCTCTCTCAAAAGCACCTTGCGCCGCAAAATCAGTATTAGGGTATTGCACTTCGATAGATGCTAATAAAGAATCTGCTTCGTTTACATTGGCCATTTCTAAGCTCAATAATCCACTTTCTAATAAAGAAGTAGCTGCCCATTCGCTCTTAGGGTAATATAATTGAACTTTCTTATATATATCTTTAGCTTTTTCGTAATTATTAAGATTTACATAGCTTTTTGCCATCATATAAAGTACCTCGGGAGTGCTTTCATCTTGCGGATGCTTCTCGACAAATTTTGAAAATTCGCTTATAGCATCATTATATTTTTGCCCTTGATAAAACATTTCGCCAATTTTCTTTTGAAATACAGGTGCAAATGGACTTTCGGGATTGGTTTCTACATATTTATTAGCTATATCTATCGCTTCACTTTCTCTACCTAAGGCTATTAAGCAAAATTGAATGCTTTTTATAGCTTCAGGTGCTAAATCACTGCCTGGGTACGACTCTATTACGGTCTTATAATTTGTAATCGCATTTTCGTAATCGCCCATATTATAATAGCAATCTCCAATTGCGTAATAGGCTCTTGGTACTAAAGTGCTTTGAGAATACGCATTAATCATAAAATGGAAATTATCTATTGCTTCTTTGTACTTATTCTCTTGAAATCTTATCCAGCCAACCAAATAAAGTGCATTAGGTGCAACTTTAGCTTTATTATACAATTGTACAAATTTTAAAAGTGATGAAATTGCTTGTTCGTTAGCCCCCATTCTATATTGTGCATTAGCTAATTGATATGTAGCGTATTGCCCTTCGTCCGACCCAGGCGACAACTTACTTGCTCTTTGATAAAATTCGGCTGCGTTTTTAAAACTTTTTTGTAGGTAATAGCCATCGCCCTGACGTGTCAGCACTTCAACGGCAAACTTAGATTTAGGGAATTCGCTTACCAAGTCGTTAAAATATTTTGATGATTGTTCAAATTGCTTCATACGAAAATATGACCAACCAGCGCCATATAACGATTCTTCTCTTCTTACTGAAGCAGGGAAGTAATTAATAATTTTCTCATAATTATCAATAGCATTTTTCATTAAATCGTTCTTATAAAAGGCTTCTGCAATCCAAAATATCGCTTCGTCCATTCTGGCGTCGTCTTTGCTGTGTGCAATAAAATATTGTAAGTGTGGAATAGCTTCTGCACTGCGCATTGAATTGATCAATGATATACCCAATTTTAGGTTAGCTTCAGAAATATACCATTTTTTTCGTGGCATAATTACTTCATTTGAGCTTTCGGCTAATTTAATTGCCTTTTTATATTCTTTAGTAGCTCTATCCCACAAACCTTTTTCCATATAAGCAGAAGCTAATAATAAGTTTATTCTAACTAATATTCTGCCATCTTGCGATTCGAGCGATGCTCTTTCTAAGGTTTTAATGGCAACATCATAATCCTCTTCTTCATAATATACTTGCCCTAATTCTAATAGTACATTTCCGAGAAGTGGATATGCGGGTTGGGATGACAAAGCCAATAATTCTTTCTTGGCAGTATCTTTTTGACCATCTCTTTTTAGAGCAATCACTTTATATAGTTGAGCAGTAGTAAGAATTTTTGATAAATTATCTTCATTCTTTTCAATTATTTTATTGTATTGGACTAATGCTTCTTTATTTTTATTTAAATTTAGTAACGACCAACCGTACCCTAACCTAATTAAGTCTATATATTCGGAGTCGATATAGGTTTGTAAGAAAAATTCAAATACCTTTGCAGCTTCTTCATAATTTCCAGCTATATTATAAGCTTCGCCCTTTAAGTATAATATAATCTCTCTTATATTATTAGCGGATGTTTGTTCTTGATATAATGTTGATACAGAATCTTTCAATATCAAATGGTCTAAGAGAGTTTCTGCTTGATTCAGTGCTAATAGTGCTCCTGTTGCTTGCCGTAATTCTAAAAGATTACTTGCCTCCGAGACTAAGGAGTTTAGATATGTATTTCTATATGGATATGTTCTATAGTTTAATCTAAAATATGAGATTGCAGAATCATGCTTCATATTTAATTCATAAATCCGACCTACATTATACAGAGCTTCGTCAGCATATTCACCATTAGGATAATTAATGGCAGCTGCAACAAAAGGAGGAATTGCGTCAATTGTTCTACCTTGTTTTGTCATATTAACAGCATACCAGAAATTTGCTAGGTGAGCTATTTGGCTATATGTAGCTCTATCTCTTTCTTCTATATCTGATTCAGCATAAATAACAGCAGCTTCAAAGAATACTTCTGCATCATTATATTTCTCCTGTTCGTAAGCTATAAGACCTCGCATCAATTCTGCAAAAGGAATAAAAGGAGAATTGGAGCGTGTCTTAATAAAATTACTAAGCTGATGAAAAGCTACATTTAAATTACCTTGAGAGTAATCGATTTTAGCTTTTAGTATAAGTGATTTATCCCGAGAAGGGTTTTCTGGGAATTGTTGTAATAACTCAAAAATTTCATTTTCAGATTTTTTAATTAAACCATCGTCAAAATCAATATTGGATTGAACGTATTTTAACGAACCATAATCAATATTATAATCAACAAATTGAGAGTGAGCTGTATTAAAAATAAAGCCCATACTCACCATAAATATTATTTTTCTTACCATAATACCTTTCTTTTTTTTATTATGGCAGCCCCCAAAAGTAAATTATGCTGCTTTGTAAAAGTACGAAAAATATATGAATTTTATGGTATTTAATTTGGATTGTGAGCTTAGGTTTTCTCTTTTTCGATGTGTTTTGTATTAATTCCTTGAGAGCTAAATTGTTTATTTGTAGGGTGTTCTATACCGCAACATTTTGCTAACTCTTCTCTTAGGCGTTCCTTTTCTTCTTCACTCATAAATTTACTTCTCATCAGAAAAGAGTTCTCATATTTGCTTAAATGTTCACACTCATTCTGTACTGCGACAGAATTTTTCCCTTTATTATGAAAAAAATTAAATGAAGTAATATTATCAAAACCAAACTTTACACCAGCATAGATTAGGTAAAAGAAAGCAAGCAGTCCAGTAGCTTCTAAAAAAGTAATTGGTTCGACTCTATAATTATACACAATATAACTATTCCATATCCAAGCTAACAGCATACCACTTAGTTTAAGTAAGCCTGCAAATATCAGGATATAGACAAGAGATTTAAGTGCATTATATTTTAAAGCTTTCATAAATGAACATCATATACAACTATACATAAAAACGAAATGTAAGATGTATTATTTTTATGGGCTTGGCAGATTTATAAATAGAAAAAGTCATAATTAGGAAATTATGACTTTTAGTTTGAATTTTAAATTATATAGTTAGCTTAAACGTCGCTAATAGACTTATATAATTCTTTCAACTTTTTGCGAAGATGCAAAACGGCATATCTTTTGCGAGCCAATAAAGTATTAATATTCACTCCAGTATCTTCAGACATTTCTCTGAAAGAAATACCTTCAAATTCATTTTTAATGAATACTTCACGTTGTTCTAATGGTAATTCTGCTAATCCTTCCTGAACAGCTTCCCAAATAGTCTTTCTAATTAAGTCTGTTTCGGGACTACTTGAAAAATCTCCCAAAAAGTTTTCAAATGTATCTACACCATCTTCTGCTTGTCCAGGTGTTTGCATGTCAGAAAATGTTTCTGCACGCTTTTTTCTATAAGAATCAATAATTCTGTTTCTAACAGCCGTAAATACCCACGAAGCAATATTTTCAATTGGTTTCTGAACATTAGCCGAAGCAGCAAGCACATTTGTAAAGACATCTTGTAAGATATCTTCAGCTTCTTCTTGACTACGCACGCGTTGTCGGATGAACCCAAGGAACTTTTTCCTATCAGTACGGAAAAGATTTTCTATTTGCAATGCTAAATCCATATCCACTCCATTATTTATCTTTAAATTCTTCTTCATTATACCATAGCAATTGTTATTTTTCTGCTACTATTCAATTATATAACTACTCTGTAGAAATTTAGACATCTTCCTCCGAAAAAGATTTATTACTCAATTAAAACAAGCTCTAATTATATAGACAAAACAAACTCAAAAAGGTTTCAACCTTTGTTAAAAATATTTTACAAATATATAATTATTTATCGAATAATCTATTTTTTTTACATATTTTTTTCGTCTTCATTGCAATATTATGACATTCTTGCCGTAGCAAAACAAACCTGTCATATTTACTGTCATCTTTTCATCTCTTAATGTCAAATTTACAAATTATTAAGTAATTTATAAAGCTACTTTAACATTGGGATTTTTATGCCAAATTTTTTTGCATTATCCTTAGCCTTTTCATAGCCTGCATCACTATGTCTAAGAATGCCCATCATCGGGTCGTAAGTAAGCACTCGGGAGAGCCTTCCTTCTGCTTCTTTACTACCATCAGCAACTACAACCATCCCAGCATGTAATGATAATCCCATACCAACACCGCCACCATGATGAAATGATACCCAGCTTGCTCCGCCAATAGCATTTAAAGCAAAATTAAAATACACCCAATCGGCAATTGCGTCGCTACCGTCTAACATCGCTTCTGTCTCACGATAAGGCGAGGCAACAGAGCCACAATCTAAATGATCTCTACCTATCACAATAGGTGCAGAAATTTTGCCAGATTTAACAAGTTCATTAAACTTTAAACCTGCTTTTTTTCTATCTCCATAACCCAGCCAGCAAATTCTTGCAGGCAAAGCTTGGTACTTAATTGTAGAACTAGCATTATCTATCCAACGATGTAGTGCCATATTGTCTGGAAACAACTCTTTTATTGCATAATCGGTAACTTTGATGTCATTAGGGTCGCCGCTTAAAGCCAACCACCTAAAAGGACCTTTCCCATCGCAAAATAAGGGTCTAATATATTCAGGTACAAAACCATTAAAATCAAAAGCATTAGGCACATTACCATAATCTCTTGCTATTCCACGTATGTTGTTACCATAATCGAATAAAATTGAGCCAGCCTTTTGAAATTCTAACATAGCTCTTACATGGTTGCCAATAGATTCATAACTTGCTTTTAGATATTCATCTGGAGCATCGAGCCTTAACTTATCTGCTTGTTCTTTTGTGTAGCCAGCAGGGTAGTAGCCGTTTAGTGGGTCATGTGCTGATGTTTGGTCTGTAACTACATCTGGGACTACTCCCATTTTTAAAATTTCAGGTAGTATTTCCGAAGCGTTACCAACTAAGCCAACGGAGATAGCCGTTTTATTATCCTTATTAGTTTTAATTATCTCTAAAGCCTCGTTTAATCTGTATACTTTAATATCACAATACCCATCATTAATTCTTTTATCAATACGTGATTCATCTATTTCGATAGTAATCGAGGCTGCACCAGCAAATTTAGCAGCTAAAGGCTGAGCTCCACCCATACCGCCCATTCCAGCTGTTAGCACAAAACGCCCATAAAGATCACCTCCAAAATGCTGTCTGCCACATTCTGCAAATGTTTCGTAGGTGCCCTGAACAATCCCCTGAGTACCTATATATATCCAAGACCCAGCCGTCATTTGCCCATACATTATTAAACCTAATTTATCTAATTTTCTAAATTCTTCCCATGTAGCCCATTTGGGAACTAAATTTGAATTAGCTATAATAACGCGCGGAGCAGCTGAATATGTTTGTACAACGCCAACTGGCTTTCCAGATTGAACTAATAGAGTCTCATCTTCATCCATATTTTTAAGTGTATCAACTATAGCATCGAATGATTCCCAGTTGCGTGCTGCTTTGCCAAGCCCTCCATATACAATCAATTCTTCTGGTCTTTCGGCGTTTTCTGGGTCTAAATTATGGTGTATCATTCTATAAGCGGCTTCTATTTGCCAATTTTTACAATTTAGGTTTGTGCCTTTAATAGCTTTTACAGTTCTCATTATCCATTGCTCCGTACTTGTGATTCTGGTCGGTTATTTGTTTCTTTCTCTAAGTTTGCTAAATATATCTTAATTTCTTCATCAGACATTTTAAACTGCTCAAATACAGAGCGGAAGTAGTCCCATGTATAAATGCCAGCACTATGTCCGTCGCCCCATCTTGTACTAACAGCGTAATTGCCTGTTGGTGTAAGAGCTTTCAAATCAAATTGCCCTCGCCTCATTGTTGGCATGATAAATTTATTTTTAAGAGGTTTATGCCTAGACTTCTCTAAACAATCAGCACATGGGCACGCCTTTCTTAAAGTTTCTAATTTAATTATAGCAGTATATCCATCATCCCAATTTGCTTGCAATAAACCAGGATTAGGCCTCGAAATATTTGTTGGTACATAGTTCATATTGATTAACCTCTAAACTTAATTACTTTTCAATAAATTTACGATACTATTTTGAGCATCATTAAGGGCTACTGTTGCATTTTTCTTACCATAAAGCACCTCGACAGTAGCTTCTTCTATTATATTTTCAATATCTAACCATTTTGGATGAACAGGTGTCATTTTGGCATTTTTTAATTGTTCAGCAAATACCATTCTACGCGGTGCAGACTTATAAAATTCATCATTAAAATAGTTCTTGTCTGCTGGAAATCCTGCTTCGACAATTCTTTTGCAGAATTCGATAGAATTGATGCCATCGGTCATATATTTAGCAAAATCCTTAGCTAATTGTTTATTTGTAGATTTAGCACTAATTGCTAAGTATTCGCCGCCAGCAAACGAAACACCATTTTTATCAGTACTATTAGGTATAGGAGTAACATGATAACTCAAATTTGGGTTCTCGTTTTTAATTTTTTCAATTAACCAGCCACCCGATATCAAAAAGCCTAATTTACCTTCAGTAAAAACAGCGTCTAATTGTCTTTGCGTTTCTATTATCCCATTTCGAGACAGATCTAAATACATATTCATTGCTTTAATATTTTCGGGCGAATTTACAACAGGTTCACCCTTGCTATTGAGGATATCACCTCCATAAGACCAAAACATTGAAACAATTTTTTTATATAACCTATGTTTGTCCGAACCATTGGCACCGAAACCATACATATTTTCAATGTTATTTATGCGCTCTGATAATATTAATAGTGAATCGAAGCTGTGTGGAGGCTCTACTTTACCATTGACTTTGTATAGCAGTTGTTCATTATAAAATAGAACGCGAGTATCTACTATCCAAGGCAAAGCATATACTTTGTTCTGGTAATAAGAAGGTGCAGTAGCAAAATCAATATATTTATTCATATCAATATCTTTTGTGGTAAATTCATCTAATACACCAGCAGATGAAAATTGTGCCACCCAATCACTACCAAGTTCTAATACATCTGGTGCAGTATTGGAGCTAAATGCGGCAAATAATTTAGTCTTGCCATCATTCCAGCTTAGTTCAGTCATTTCAACTTTTACATTATATTTCTCTTCAAACTTTTTAACTAAGCTATCAATAACTTTAACCTGATACGGTTCACTCCAAAAATGCCAAAATTTTATAGTATTTAAATCATTTACTTTGCTGTCTTCATTGCACGAAAGTATAAATAGTGCAATGAACATAATAGATACTAATTTGCCCATTGTATTTCCTTATTTTCTTACAAAAATAGCAATTTATTAATTGAAAACATGCCTTAATTAGTGAATAATATTAAATTAAGGGATTGATATATCATAAATAATTATGTATTTTTGTAAAAATTGTGTAAGTAAACAAGGCAAAGAAAAATGAAAACTCTTATTGAGCCATTTAAAATAAAAGCAGTGGAAGAGATACCAATCACTACAAAGGCACAACGAGAAAACTACTTAAAAGAAGCATTTTATAATCCATTCTTTCTAAAATCAGAGCATATAACAATCGATTTACTAACTGATAGCGGTACTACTGCCATGAGTGCTAAGCAATGGGCTGCACTTATGGACGGCGATGAAGCGTATGCTGGAAGTAGAAGTTATTATAAATTTGAAGATGCCGTAAAAGATATTACTGGGTTAAAATATGTAATTCCTACACACCAAGGAAGGGCAGCCGAAAAAATTCTGTTTACTATTATAGGCGGTAAAGGTAAGACTATTTTATCTAATACGTTATTTGATACTACTCGTGGTAATATTGAATTTTCTGGCGCAGCAGGAATAGATTTACCTTCTGAAGTTGGAACTAAGCCCGAAGTAGAAGCGCCGTTCAAAGGTAATATTGATTTAGATAAATTAGAAAAAACAATCAACCGCATAGGCAAAGAAAATATTCCTTTAGTAATAATAACTATCACTAATAATAGCGGTGGCGGTCAGCCAGTATCAATGTTGAATATAAGAAAAGCAAAGGAAATCTGTAAAAAATACGAGATACCAATGTTCTTGGATAGTTGTCGATTTGCTGAAAACGCTTATTTTATAAAGCAGCGTGAGCCCGGCTACGAGAATAAAACGATTAAGCAGATTTCTCAAGAAATGTTTTCATACTGCGATGGCTCTACAATGAGTGCTAAAAAAGACGGCTTATCTAATACTGGAGGTTTTCTGGCAGTTAATGATGAAGGGCTTGCACAAAAAGCAAAAGAATTGTTAATAATTACAGAAGGTTTTATTACCTATGGTGGTATGACCAGAAGAGACTTAGAAGCATTAGCCCAAGGTTTTGTAGAGGTAATGGACGAAAATTATTTAAACTATCGTGTAGGCCAAGTAAAATATTTAGGTGATAAGTTAATTGAAGCTGGAGTACCTATATTAGTGCCGACAGGGGGACATGCGGTATACTTAGATGCTAAAAGATTTGCACCTCATATTAAACCAGAACATTTCCCGGGACAGAGTGTTCTTAGCGAACTATATTTAGTTGGTGGTATCAGAGCTGTAGAGATAGGTTCTTTAATGTTTGGTAAGAACGATAGCGATGGCAATCATATTGCGCCACCTATGGAATTAGTAAGATTAGCAATCCCTAGGAGAGTATATACTAAATCACATATAGATTATATTGCTGAAGCTTGTATAGAAACTTTTGCTCATAAAAAATCATTAAGAGGGATGAAACTTACCTTTGAAGCAGAGTTTTTACGTCATTTTACGGCAAAATTAGAATATATAGATTAGAATATATTAGTAGGATATTGATACTAAATACTTTATATATAAAAAGAGCTTGCGCGTAGCAAGCTCTTTTTATTTTAAGGCGTAGAATTTTATGAAATACTATTTGTACATAGATAAAACGGCGTCAAATTGAGAAGAAACATACTCCCAATTTATCACTTTGAAGAATGCTTCAATATAATCAGTTCTCTTGTTTTGGTACTTTAAATAATATGCGTGTTCCCATACATCGATTGGGAGTATTGGCACCGTAATCCATTGCGTTAAATTACCTTGTCTTTCTGCTTGCATAACAACTAAACGGTCAGAAACTGGCTCATAGTGCATTATGCCCCAGCCAGAACCTTCAACGGCATTAGCTGCAGCTGTAAACAATTTTTTGAAATTGTCAAATGAGCCAAAAGATTTATTAATATAATCATCTAAAGTTTTTGATCTTGTTCCTTGTTTTGGTCCCATTACATTCCAGAAGATTGTATGTAAAAAGTGACCACCACCGTTGAAAGCTAATTCTCTTTCCCAATGTTTGATTAAAGCATAATCACTTTTTTCAATTGCCTCTTTGATTTTTTTATGAGCATTATTTAGCCCATTTACATAACCTTGGTGATGCTTAGAATAATGTAATTCCATAGTTTTCGCATCTATATGCGGCTCCAAAGAGCTATATCCATAGGGTAATTGAGGTAATATATATTCTCCATTTACAATAGTTTTGTCTAATCCGAATAATCTCATTTTTTGATTTGCTAATGTAATGTTTGGCATCATTGCGCTAGCACTTAAAATTGAGGCTGCACCTAAAAACTCTCTTTTTGTCATAGTAATCTCGTAATTAGTTTTAATTAAGATATTTTATAAGTATGACGATAACAATTTTATTTTCTTGAAGTAAAAGTTTATTTTTTAGATTAGAGTGTAAAAAAAACTATATTACATTGATTTTTATATAAAATTTAAATCAAAGTCATTTTATATAGTTTTATAATTAAGAAGATGGATTAATTAAGTAATAAATGATAAAAAGTACCGTTTATATACTTAATTGTAAGGTATTTATTATGGGAAAAAGATGATTAAACAATCTGTTCAAGACGCAATTAATAGCCAGATAGTAAGAGAGGTATTCTCTTCTAATTTATATTTATCTATGGCTGCATACTTTGCTTCGCAAAGTTTAAATGGATTTGCAAGCTGGATGCGTATCCAAGCTCAAGAAGAAATGACTCATGCTTTGAAATTCTTCGATTATTTATTAGCAAGGAATGCAAATCCTGTCATTGGAGCAATTGACGCTCCACAAATCTCATGGGGCTCTCCCTTAGAAGCATTCGAAGATGCACTTAACCACGAACGTAAAGTTACTAATTGGATAAATGAACTTGTAGATTTGGCAATTAATGAAAAAGATCATGCTACTAACGCTATGCTCCAATGGTTTGTTAATGAGCAAGTTGAAGAAGAAGACAATACATCGATGATAGTGGATAAATTAAACCTTGTAGGAAATAATACTCAAGGATTATTTATGTTAGATAATGAATTAGGAAGTCGTACGGCTACAAATAATTCTCTATAAGAGAAAGAGAAAATAAGGATTATATATTTATTGGCAATAGGTGATTTGTAACCTATTGCCAATTTTCTTTAATTATTGTTAGAGGGCTTAGATGAAAATTACGAATACTTGCTAATTATAAACCTTCCGACAAGGTAGCACTAATTTCTGGTACGGCATCATAGGTTTGATCTACCTTCCTAAATATATCTCGTGCTTGATGATTGGGTAAAGGTAATTTTAGCTTTACATCATATATTTTAGCATTGATAATAATTGTCTCCCCTTGAATATTAAATTCACCAGAAACTACTCTTTTAACATTTAATTTCTTTACTGCTTTCCACAAATCAGTAAAATATTGAGGATTATCTGGATTTAAATTAAACTCAGCTAATGCCATTTCCACAGAATCAATTGGCACAATACGGTATTTTGTTTCTTCAATATCTGTGGCACGCAACGATTTTGAAAGAGAATCTTGAAGGTTATAACACCATACATTGTAGTCCAGATTGCCATTAAGATTTTTGAAAGGCAATACAGCAATTCGCTGTTGCGAACTTAAATTAGAAGCAGCCGATAATAATACTCCAACTGCAAATACTAATAAGTATGTTATTTTCATATATTTGTTCCTCAAAATAATTAGTAAAATCTATTATGAATTCTTTTGCAGATATTCATGATACTTGACGAATTCGGAAAGCACATAGTTACACTTACTCTCAACATTATCCCATTCTTTATTTTTAATCATGTTCATTAGCTCTACTCCTATATCGCCAATTTCATTGAGTCCAAATTGATAGCACGACCCTTTCATTGTATGAGCCATTCTATATAATTCAGTATCATTACGAGTTTTCATTAAATCCGGGAACTTGTTGGTAAGCTCATCGAGCCACGAATCAATAAATTCAGGGAGCAACTCTAAAATAAATGGATCTTCAGGTAATTTCATAATTATATACTCCAAAATACAAATATATACAACAATTACTTAAAAAACGCGAGAAAGATTATAAGCCGAATTCTGTCTTCGGTAATTAGCCGGAGGCAATTATTTATCTGGGATTTATATCACTATAAACCTCAAGCAATCTACCCTGATACCCATACCCTAAAAGGGTAAACAGTGGGAACGCACTGATGAGAGTATCTATATTTGATCTTGCTCCGCGTGGGGTTTACCGTATATATTTGTTGCCAAATATATAGATAGATTTTTACTCTATCATTTCACCTATACCTCCTTGTCATCTAAAAAAGACCGGATCGATAGTATACTTTCTGTTGCACTTTCCGTCAATAATAAAGAGCAAGCTAAAATATTACTGCCTTCGTGTTACGAAGCACGCTGTTCCTTGGAGTTCGGACTTTCCTCACTAAAATATTTTAGCGCAATTGCCCATCTTTCTCGCCTTAAAATTAATCAATATCTTCTAAATATAAGTCTTCAGGAATTAAAATTCTGCCACAGTTTTCACAATTATAAATTGTATTAGGGTTGTTACGCACCTCTACTATTAGTTGTGCAGGCAAGAACGAAAAGCAACCAGAGCAGCTATTTTTCTTTATTCTAACGGCAGCATCAGTGTGAGAAGTTCTAATCCTATCGTAATCTTTTAAGAACTTTGCTTTTATATCTTTTACATAATTATTCCTAATATTACGTAATTTAGCAATTTCTTCTTCTTGATCGCCAACGATTTTCTTTTCTTCAGCATATATATCATCTAAATCAGCTTGGGCTATATTTAAATCTTTTGTTTGGCTTTCAATTATAGCCTTCAAATTTTCTTGCTTAACGCCACTTGTTCTTAATTCATTCGATAAGTGTTCATGTTCAGATTTTAAATGATTAATTTCATTACTAATAGCATCGAACTCTTTATTATTTCTTACTTGAAATTGCTGCTGTGTTAGTTTTTCTTCCTTATCCTTTAGTTCAACTAATGTAACCTTTGCTTTTGCAACAAAAGATACAATTTCATCAATTATATGTTGTGTATCATCAACTAAATTTTTCTTTTCCGAATAGTTAGCTTCTTTAATCTTTATTTGCTCGGGCAAACTACCATAATCTTCATGTAGCTCTTCAAGGCGTTCATCTATTGTTGCAATTTGAGCAATGGTATAGATTTGGGATTCCATTTTTCCTCACTTAAATTAATTTAAAATTTTCTGTCATAGTAATAAGACACTGGATTAGTATTAATAAGAGATTTACTAATTTTAATACTATCTAATAAGGCGCTATCTGAAATAAAATCATACATTCCATCGATTACAAACTGTTCCATTTCGTAATGACCCGGATCAATCAAAGTTATATTATCTCTAAATCTATGAAAAGTATGATACGAATTATCGGCAGTAATAAAGGCATCGATATTATTTTGAAAAATTGCATCGGCAAAAGATGAACCGCTCCCACCAATTATAGCAACCCTTTTGATATTATCGGAATTTCCTTTTGTAAATTTTATTGGCGACTTAAATATACTATTACAGCGCTGTAATAGCTCATCAATACTAACTTCAGTTTGAAACTCCCCAATATAGCCCATACCAATTTCATCTTCAGCAAATAAGTCAATTAAATTATTGACTTTATTGAGTCCTAATTTATTAGCAATTAAATAGTTTGTTCCTTTAGGATTAGTATCAAATATGGTATGAACACAGTAAAGCGAAATACCATTCTTGATAAGTCTAATCAATAAACCACCTACTCTATCATTTATGTTGATAGATTGCAGGGGGCTATATATCAATGGGTGAAAAATCAATAAAACACTAGAGTTCATCGCTATACATTCATCAATAACTAAGTTGTTTAATTCGTAAGCTATATGTATTGAAGATACTTCAATATCTCCACAATTAACTTGCATACCAACTTTATCGTTTTTAAGTGCATATTTATGAGGAAATAACTCGTTCAGCGTTCTTTCCAATTGCGATAATTTCATTTTATTTTCAAACTATGAAACAAACTAAGATGTAAAAATACGAAATATGTAACTTTAATACAATTTAATAGTTTAACATTACGTTATAAGATGGAAATAAATTTGAATTTATCTATGAAATTATTAATCATCTACTTGTTTTTTTCTTGTACTTTGATATATGCTCAGGAAAAGGGGGGAGCGACTCCTTTTTCTCCGGATAGCGTTATTATATTTGAATCACCTCGCCCATTAATATCTTCTCAAGATAATTTACAATCGCCTCCAGGAGGGTGGGGGGCAGAAATTACATTAAGCGATAGTGGCTTTGGTGCAGGATTATTTATACATACTTTTTTATCAAAGAGTTTACTTTTACATACTAGTCTATATTTATCTGGAGCTAGGAACAGCGACGAATTTGAAGAACTAATGGTAGATAAAGAAGGCTTCTATGTGTGGCAGGTAAAAAATAAAATAAATAGACTGTATAAATTTCCTTTAATGGTTAGCTTGCAATATTTTATGTTCCAAGATGAAATTTCTGAGTCATTTCAGCCATATGTAGCACTTGGCGGAGGTCCTACTTTTATACTTTCAGCTCCATATACATATAATAGGATGCCAAATGGCGAAATAATGGGGTGGTTTAAGTCATTTTCGTATGCAGATTTTTATACTAAATTAGGCGCTTACATTGGAGTAGGTTCTTACTTTGGTTCGTTTAAAGGTAATATATTAGGTGTAAATATTAAATATTATTACGTCCCATTTGGAGATAAAGGGTTAGAAAGTGTATTAGGGTTGCCTATACAAAACTTCGGTGGCGTGTTTCTTTCTCTATCTGTCGGCACTTCTTTCTAAATATATATAATGTTGTTTATTGATTATTGTCATACAGAATTTGCCAGTTGTCTATTTAGTTTAAAATAAAGAATACGAACATAAAAAACAAAATAGCATAGATGGAATTAGTGGCTTGCCTTGGGTAATTCATTTTTAAATAATGCCAGCCAATGGAGCACGATACACATAAAGAAATAATTGCTGTAATCATAAGAAAAGTGCCCAATGGAGTTAAGTTCATCAGACCAAAATATTTGATGCCTACATTCATAACTGAACCGTACACAATAAGTAAATGGCTGATATATAAAAATAATGATTCACGCCCTGGTATTAATAATAAATTAACATGTTTATTAGATTTATAATATTTTTCTGTAAGAAATAAAAGAGTAAAGCCAAAAATAGAACCAAAAGTTCTAAATGTAGCATGAAATGGGTTAGTAATCCAAAATTGAGAACCTTGCAAATATTCAAAACCAAAATACTTTAACGTAAATATAAGAGTAGGCACAATAATACTTAGGGCTAAAAAGATGCGTGCTAATCGTTCTCTGTTTGATGAATCCATAAAAAATGCCGTAAAACCAACGCCAGCAAAGAAATACCCCGCCCAAGGAAATAGTGGAAACTTTGAGATAGGGGGAGCTGCTAAGAAAAACGCAAATGGAAATGGTAGGTATTCAAATGGATTGCTATACCAAGTAAATTGAGCGACTATAAAAAATACAGCCGTCAAAATTAAAGAGATATACTTTATATATATATTTTTGGGAGTGAGCAGCAAGAGTAAGAGCGCAAGCAGAGATGAATATACAATCGTTTGCAATACATCTATCTGGAAAAAAGTCATTATTTGTTTGTCTGTGAGAGTGCTTAGTTTTGATAAGCTAAAAATAGGGGAGTGCAAAAAATATGCAAGCATTAAAATAAAGCCTAAGCGCTTAAGATAAAGCCATAAAGGCTTCTCAAATCTTTTGTATGAGCTTACCTTTTTTTCTGCTGCAAGCCAGAAACCAGCTCCAGCACAAAAAAGAAAAGTAACAGCTACAAAACCATTTGATATATTTAATAATGAGTAAAAAAGTCCTGTCTTAAATTCATTTGCCATTAATGACAAAGTGTGAGTCTGAATCATCCATATAACTGCCAGACCGCGTAAAATATCTATGAAAATTAGTCTTTCCTTCTTATCTTGCGCCATATACCTTATTTTTTATTATGTGTTTGTGATTATTTTATTACTAAAACCTTAAATACATATCCCATTTTTTATATAATTCCCAAGTGGCAGTAATATCCCGCAAACAATAATCCGAGATAGCGGCAATATTACCATCGTAAAACATCGTGCTAACCATAGAACCGTCCACGCCTTCGCTCTTAGGCGATTTAATGCCAAACGCTTGAGTATAATAATCAAAATTAAATCGACGAGTAGCACCCGTCTGCGAACCATTATAATAAGTTAGTTCATCAATTAAATCAATATGCCCAGCATAATTGAATTTAGTACCCTGCATTAAATTCTTAGATGGGCGAACTTCTTTGAGAGCACTTCGTAGCATAAGAAAAGGAGCATCAAAATTCCTGCCATTAAAGGAAAGTAAAGTATGAGTGTTATTCTTGCTTAATATAGACCAAAATTTTTTTAGTAACATCTTTTCATTTGTGATGATACACCTATCACCATGAGATAATTCAATTTCGTTCTTTTCATCATCATTCATAGCATTGTCGCAAGAAAGAGCTAATTTGGTGATTACTTCGTTTTTATCATTATCTACTTCTATTTTCATTAAGCCTATACACACTACTTGAGCCGTGAAAGGTGATAAGCCCATTTCGTATTTTTTCTTAGCAATTTCTTCTTCGCTAGTAGCTCCGCGCAATAAATATTCTTGTTGCGAATGTGATAAGGTTTCAAAGTCTAAACTTGCGGTTTCAATGTCGAACGCTATATAATTATTCATTTTTACCCTCTATAAATGTATTTTATGTACTTTATTATTCTCTGATGATACAATAATACGCAAAATAATATTATTCCCGTAGAAAAATAATATTGAACTTCATACAAAACTATATCGTAAAATTCTTTTAATACGGTATAAGAAGCAACATAAATAATAATTAAAAAGGCAAAGGAGACAAGTAATCTCTTTATAGTATAACTGCTCAGAAATATAAACGTAGCTAAGAAACTAATACTTTTGGTGTTATTAGCATATTTGGAAGAGAGAATAATTGTATAAAAAGGTAAGAGGATAATAATAGCAAAAATTGCTAATTGAATCAGGGCAGGTATATCAGAATAAAAATTTGAATAATCAACAATACCACTTGCCCAACCTAACATAAAAATTATACTTAAAAAGATGAGTGCAGACCTCTGCTCCGATATACTCACACTATTATTGATAATTTTATCTAAAATTTCTTTTTCTTTTAAATTCATTTTTATAATCTAAATATTTTGATTAATTTTAAATAATTAATATGGCTAAAATAATATTTTTTTTGTTAGGAGAAGTATGGAACCGAAAATAGATATAATTTTTGAAGAAAATTATACAATAATGGTCTTAGACGGAAGGTTTATTCCGGGAGGTAGCCCAGAAATAAGCGATGTAATTAAACAAAAGTTCGATGAATTAATAAAAGATAATCATTTCAAAGTATTGGTAGATTTGAGAAATGTCGATTTTTTTGCATCAAATACAATAGGTGCTTTAGTTTATGGTTATAATGTATTAGCAGACCATAAAGGCAAGATTGCTTTATGGAGACCAAAATCATATATAGGAGATAGTTTAAGGTTAGTGAAAATTGATAAAATTATCACTTTATCGGATGATAAAAATACGGCATTAGCTGGATTAGGATTATAGCTCATAGAGCTTTAGGCTTATTAAACTATTGAAAAATAAAAGTAATAGTTCATTTTCAACTAATGAAGATGAACTATTTTTATTAATAACATTGAATGATATAATAAAATTTTAAATAATGAGTGGGATGAGAAATGCTTAGGAGAAGTAAGGGATGAAAAAATTTAATAGTTTGATTATACTCCTTTTGATTATTATGATAATTGAAGGACCTGCTCAAAATTACAAACCTTATACTTTATCATTAGGAATTTTTGAAACAATAGACGCATCAGATATTATAAACATTAGTAACCTAAGCACTTGTTGCCCTAAGTTTATGAATGGTGAAGGTACGTCAGTTTATGGCGGACTGTATTATAGTATATTTAATGTATTTGGTGAAGAAAATCTAAGTGTTAGCTTTGGAGCGAGTATTGATTATTATACCGCAATAATCTATTATGATGAAAACTTAGCAATAAACGTAGATGGCGAACCTTTTAATGGCAAGATAAGACATTCTATCGACTTTGCAAGCTATTCATTAAGTCCAGAAATTAATTTTAAATATAATTTTAATTCTTTGTTCATAAAATATAGACTTGCTGCAGACTTGTATTTAAAGAATAATTATACGCAAAAGGAAGAAATAGTATATCCAACTGATAGGGGAGTATTTGAAGATACAAAAACTAGGGTAAGAAATGTAGTAAGGTCCCAAACTGATAAATTAACGCTACCACTTATAAATAGCTTGGCATTTGGTGCTGATATTGCTTTTAGGTCGGGAGTTGTTATAAGTCCGGGATTAAACTTAGGCTACCACAGCTCTTTATCTAAGTCTTTTGATTGGACTTATATTTTTTATGGATTATCTATCGATATTAGATTATTGGAATAGCAGTAGAAGGCTTTTCAACGATTCAGAATTTGCTCTAACTTATCTATAATAATCAAAAATAATTTTGAAAAAAGTATAAAAAAGTACAAAAAAGTATTTTGTGGAATAACATTTTATTTGTATGTTGCAGAGTATTCTTTTATAATTTTTCAAAAATGTTAAATATAATTATAAAACACATAAAGTTATACTCAAGAAGTACTCCAGTACTCCAGTACTCCAGTACTCCAAAATGCAAGGATATTTTGTTCCTACAATAAACTCAAATATAAGCTACAATTCATACATAGAGCCAGAAGCCCAACAATCAATTCATAAATACTAGCAATTGAACAATTTAAAAAATGATTTTAAATATTAATTAATAGGAATTGAATTTTTACAATGCAAGTTTTCAAGAAATGAATTTACCGATTTCAAGCATAAATAAAGACAACATTGTATTTAATGTATCGCAATTCAAGAATGGAGTTTTCTACTTAATTATACAAACAGATAATAATAGCTTAATTTATAAATTATTAATCCAAAAATAGGAGCTTTTTATGTTTTATAGAATTATTTTATCATTAATTATAATGATAAGTATCTCAGGTAAGCTAATGGCGGTAAAAATGTTGGAGAAAGATGTAAATATCTGCGGCTCATCAGCAGGTTTCGGAATAAATTATATGATGGAAGATGATAGACAAAGTTATTCTTGGGGGCTTCATTTATTTGGAGATAAATTAGAAGCAAGAAATTTGGCACCACACATAAAAATGATATATTTACAAGAAGGTGGGCAAATACCATTAGATTCTTGTAATATTTGCAGACCTTTTTATCAATATAACCCTACAGTTAATCTACATAAATATATCGTTGAAGTACGTAAACCAGCTGGCACTCAAAGCACAATAGCCTTAGAATACGGCTCTACTGATGTACAAGATACTACCATACAAAATCAAATAGTTAAGTCAGCTTACTCGTATTTTATTGACCTATCATTACCAGATACAATAGCAAGCCAGTATAGTGAAAATGAAATAAGTTTTAATCACGTATTTACAGACGCTAATTTTAACTATTTATACGAAATTATAAATAATGGGAAAGTAGTAGGTATTAAGTATTATTGTAGCAACAACAAGCAAGAATACATACGATATTTTATAGCTAAGAATTAGAAAAACTCCATAAAGTTTTCAAGATAATATAATATTTATATACAACCCTGATTATAAAAAATATAATTCAGGGTTAAAGTTATTAAATATACTCATCATCAACAATTAAGCATTAAAATTTAATAATTTATCCCGATAATATTCATACTGCTTTTGCCTTAGCTCTATCTCCTTAGGCAAACCCTCGCTGATGGAATTAACTAAGGTATCAAATTTATCCAATATCCGCACAATGCGTTCTTGCTCTGCAAGGGGAGGGATGGGGATTTTGAATTCTTTAAGTTTTGAATCTGAAATAGCTGGATACGCAGAACCACTTTGATTTTCTTCAAGATAGCTTCTAAAATCTGATTTGGTTAGATTAAAATATATCCATTTTGATAAAACTTCTTCTTTTTTAGGTCTCAAAACGCAATAACCTGTACTTGCGATTTGTCCAGAATATTCATCATCGATTAAACATAATCTCATTTGTGTAGGTCTTGTTGTTGCGAAAATTACATCATTTTTAAGTACTATTTTTTGTGCTCTACTTGGTGCATTTTCTTTAGAAATTTCGGTTGTCTCAATAATTGTATTTGTTTCTCGACAAACAGAAGTTAGGTCAATATATCTATATGAATTTTCTGTATCACGCCAACGAATATTTGAAGTTTGTAAAGCCACCTCTCCCAGCGTTTTCCATTGTACCTTATTTTGGGCTTCGAGAACCTCGCCTTCGAGAGCCTCGCCTTCGAGAACCTCAGGCGTCGGCGTCTTGTGCTGGTGGTTGAGGTTCTCGTCTTGCTTCCGGTGGTTGAGGCTCTCGAAACCACCGTTTTTGCCTTCGAGAACCTCAGGCGACAATAATTTCTCACGATAATACTGATACTGTTTTTTTCTGGCTGTTAGCTCCGCTGTTAGCTCCGCTGTTAGCTCCGCTGTTAGCTCTGTAAATTTATCCAATATGCGTACAATTTCTTGTTGGACGGCGATCGGGGGGATGGGGATTTTTATTTCTTTTGCTGTTGACCAATGACGTTTATAATTTAATTCTTTTCGATAGAAATTTAGAAATGCATAATAGATATACTTTGTTTCATTTGAATTTGAATTTGATTTTAATATTTTCAATCCATCAGCTCCCTGAATGAATTCGAAATCAACATATTTAATATGCTCTGAATGGTCACCAAAAATAACATATTCTCCTTTCTGAACTGTAGTTAACAAACCATCAGTATAACCAGCAATAAATTCAATTCCTTGGTCAATAATTGGAATTTTACCTTTTTCCCGATAAGCTTCTTTTTTTAATTTTGTTGATGCCGTAACTGTTGAAACCACTTCCCCCAGCGTTTTCCATTGCACGTTATTTGGGGCTTCGATAGCCTTGCCTTCGATAGCCTTGCCTTCGAGAACCTCGCCTTCGAGAACCTCGCCTTCGAGAACCTCGCCTTCGAGAACCTCAGGCGACATTGGTTCTCGCTGGTGGTTGAGGTCCTCGTCGATGTCTTGCTTCCGGTGGTTGAGGTTCTCGAAACCACCGTTTTTGCCTTCGAGAACCTCAGCCCCCAGTAATTTTTGTATATTGTTCATTGTGTATTCTTTTTAATTGTTGTTACTTCGCCTTCGATAGCCTTGCCTTCGAGAACCTCAGGCGTCGGCGGCTCGTGTTGGTGGTTGAGGCTCTCGTCTGTCCGGTGGTTGAGGTCCTCGAAACCACCGTTTTCGCCTTCGATAGCCTTGCCTTCGATAGCCTTGCCTTCGAGAACCTCAGGCGACATTGGTTCTCGCTGGTGGTTGAGGTCCTCGAAACCACCGTTTTTGTCTCGATACGCAATAGCTAATTTTGGTAATAATTCCGATGTTCCATTAATCAGTGCTTCTTTCTTTTTTCTACTCCAGCCTTGTACTTGTTTCTCGCGATTAAATGCTTCATCTATTCGTTGAAATTCTTCGTAATAGACTAATTTAACTGGCAAATACTTTTTGGTATGATTAGCCCCTTCGCCATTTTGATGTTGTTCAAAACGCCGTTGTAAATCAATGGTACTTCCGGTATAATAACTACCATTGCTACATTCCAATATGTACATATAACCTTTCATTTATTTTTTTTGTCAGAATCATGATTTACTTGATTTTAGGATTAGCATGATTGTTTGTATTCTTTTTTACATCCTGTTTATCTTGTTCATCCTGCGAATCCTGGTTTAGACGATTGTGTTCATCTTTTTCATCCTGCGAATCTTAGTTCAGACGATTTTAAAATTAAAAATTACTCACTTCCAATCTGCAATTTAACATAAATAGCTTACAATTCATTGCTAAAAATTAACCATTCACTTATATAGTAATAAAAAAAATGCTATTTTTGCGAAATACTTAAATACAAAAATAGAGGGTAAAATGGCAATAATATTAGATGGTTATAATCTTACAATAGAAAAAATAGTTGATATTTCTCGCAACAATGAAAGTATAGAACTATCCTTAGAATCATTAGATTTAATTAAAAAATGTAGGAAAGTATTAGAAGATAAGATAGCAAAACAAGAAATAATGTATGGCGTAAATACTGGTATTGGTGAATTTTCAGAAATAGTTTTAAATGATGAACAAATCAAGGAATTTCAAAAATACCTTATATATAACCATGCTGCTGGTATTGGCGACCCTATGCCTATACCTTTCGTTCGTGGTGCAATGGCTTCGAGGATCAACGTACATGCTCATGGCAATTCTGGTTGCAGACCAGAAATTACACAAACTTATGTTGAAATGCTCAATAAAGGTGTAACTCCAATAGTATGTCAAAAGGGGTCAGTCGGTGCCTCTGGTGATTTAGCGCCAATGTCGCAAATAGCCTTATCTTTAATGGGCGAAGGCGAATCATTCTATCAAGGAGCAAGAATGCCTACTAGAATTGCTATGGAAAAAGCAGGTATAGATATACCCGGACTACAAGCACGCGATGGTTTAGCCTCTATAAATGGTTCAAATTTCATTACAGCTATTGCCTCCTTGCAAATTTATGATATAAATAAAATTTTGAAAATGGCTGAAATAGCCGCCGCAATGTCTATCGAAGCATTGATGGCAAATATGAAGCCTTATGATGAGCGCCTTCATCAAATTCGCGGCTTTGGCGGTGCTGTTCGTTCAGCCAAGTCAATTAAAAATATAATTAGCGGTAGCGATTTGGTAAGTGGCAAGATAAAAACAAAGGTACAAGACGCCTATTCATTGCGTTCCACTCCGCAAATTATAGGTGCGGCGCACGATATGCTTAGTTATGCACGTTCGCAAGTCGAAATAGAATTGAATGGCGTTGCTGATAATCCAATATTTTTACCTGATACAAATGAAACTCTCACAGGTGCTAATTTCCAAGGAACGCCGGTATCTTTGCCCGTTGATGCGGCAGGTGCTTCACTTACTATGGTATGTGTGCTATCGGAACGTAGACTAAATAGACTCTTAAACCCAGCTCTTAGCCAAGGTTTGCCAGCCTTTTTAACAAAAGGAGCGGGAATGTTCTCTGGTATGATGCTAAGCCAATATACTGCCGATACATTAATTGTAGAACAAAGACTATTATCAAATCCTGCTTATGTACAATCTATTCCGGCGGCGGCAGACCAAGAGGATTTTGTATCTATGGGAATGAATACTATATGGAAAAATCAACAAATTATTGACAATGCTTACGGCATTCTTGGTATTGAATTTATGGCAGCAGCCCAAGCCCTTGATTTACGCGATTATACTACAGGAAAAGGAACATCGGCAGCCCATAATATTATACGCGAACATATAGAATTTCTTGATATTGACCGCCCATTATTTAAAGATCATAATACTATGAAAGAATTAGTAAAATCTTGCAAAATATTAGACGCTGTAGAAAATGAGATTGGCTCTTTAGAGTAGTAAATATAAATTAATATAAGCTTAAAAAACAGAGTGAATGAGTATATTCAATCTGTTTTTTTTAAATACTTCGATTAAAATTAATTTATATATGTTAATATTATCGTATAATAATTGCCTTTGTCTTCTATTGTGCAGTTTGTTAGCATCTACTATAATATATTTTTCTTGCATATTATCGTAAAATCTTATTTGGGAGCTGCTATTAAGCACTTTGGGAGTTAGGGCAACTTTTTTGCATACTCTGATTGTAATGGCAACAACTTGAGTTGTTATTGTATAGTTATATCTGCTTAAAGTGATTGTAGTGCAATTTATAATATTCATTAATAAAGTAAAATATTATTATACAAAATAGTCTTATTACGTTCATAATATTTACAAGAACATTATAGCTATGGCTGAAAAGAAAGAAAAGATTAAAAGTAAGAGAGTAGAAGTAATTTCTAACCGTATTCCACCTCATTCTAACGAGGCAGAGCAAGGCGTGCTTTGTGCCATGATGCTTGATAGGTTAGCAATTTCTAAGACAGTTGAAATTCTAAGCCAAGATAGTTTTTATCATAACAGACACCAAGATATATATCATGCCATTATAAGTATAAGCGATAGAGGGTTTGCACCAGATATTTTAACTGTAAGAGAAGAACTAAATTCCCAAGGTAAATTAGAAGCCGTTGGGGGGGTATCATATCTCACTGAATTATTAGATATAACTCCAACAAGTGCAAACATAGAGCAATATGCACGTATTGTTCAAGAAAAATATTTAAAAAGGCTATTGATTACCACTTCTACCAATATAATAGAAGGCTGTTACGATGACTCAAGCGATGCCATTGAAGAAATAGATAAAGCAGAAAAACATATCTTTGAAATAGCAGAAAAAAGATTAAAAAAATCATTTACTCCAATCAATAAATTAGCAAAAGATACCTATAAAATAATTAGTAAAATGGCAGAGCAAGACAAAACGGGCTTAACTGGTATAACAACGGGTTTTGCTCGATTAGATGATATGCTTGGCGGCTTTCAAAGATCTGACTTAATTATAATAGCAGCGCGTCCATCTATGGGCAAAACAGCTTTAGCTTTATCTTTTTTACGTAATATGGGTGTTCGGGAAAGAGTACCTGTGGCTTTATTCTCGATAGAAATGGCTGGTATACAGATAGTAACGAGGTTAATCTCTTCAGATGCTAAGTTAGATCAGCATAAAATAAGAACAGGTAGAATTAACCATACAGAAAATGATTTAATTATCCGTTCAGTTGGGCGGCTTTCAGATTCACCAATTTTTATTGACGACAGTCCAATGCTTTCTGTAATGGAATTGCGAGCTAAATGTAGACGACTAGTTGCTGAGCATAAAGTAGAATGCGTATTTGTGGATTATTTGCAATTAATGACAGCTCCAAAATCAGAAAGTAGAGAACGTGAAATTTCTTTTATTTCTTCATCATTAAAACAGATAGCAAAAGAATTAAATATTCCAGTTGTAGCCTTAGCTCAATTAAACCGTTCGATAGAAACAAGACCTGGCAAAGACAAGCGACCTTTATTGTCTGATTTGAGGGAATCTGGTTCTATAGAACAAGACGCCGATGTTGTTATGTTTGTAAATCGTCCCGAACAATACAATATGATGACTTATGAGGACGGCACTCCTACCGAAGGAACTGGTGAGCTAATCATTGGCAAACAAAGAAACGGACCTACGGGGATTGTCAGGGTAGCTTTTGATAAAAGTTGCGCTCGATTTGATAATTTAGAGATGGGTTACGAAGAATTACCCCCTGATATGAATAATAATTGGGATAACGACGATAATGAATATGAAGATGCACCATTTTAATTTGCAATAATTCATTAAAAAATATTATATTTGTAGTCCTTGAAAAAATGTAAATAAAATAAAATGTTTGAGAGTTTGCAAGAGAAGCTTGAGTTAGCGGTCAAAAAGTTCCGCGGCCAAGCAGTGATAAGTGAAGAAAATATTGCTGAAGCCTTAGTTGAAATTAGGAAAGCTTTATTAGAAGCAGATGTTAATTTCAATGTTGTTAAAAAATTTGTAGAAGATATTAAGCAAAAGGCTATTGGGCAGGAAGTAAAAGGTAAGTTGTTGCCTGAGCAATTGATTGTTAAAATCGTTCATGATGGCTTGATTGAATTGATGGGAAAAAAGATGTCAGATTTGACCTTTTCTTCTCAAGCTCCAACGGTCATAATGGTAGCTGGTTTACAAGGGTCGGGTAAGACTACATTTTGTGCTAAGTTAGCTAAAAGTTTAAGAAAGAAAGGGCGTCAGCCGTTATTAGTTGCTGCTGATATTTATCGCCCAGCGGCTATTTTGCAATTAAAGCAATTAGCAGAGCAAATTAAAATACCTGTTTTCTCTGAAGACATAAAAGATGCTGTTGCAATCTCAAACAATGCAGTATCGTACGCCAAAAAATTTGGTAGAGATATAGTAATTATAGATACAGCGGGCCGATTAACAATAGACGAAGAGATGATGAATGAAGTAAAAAACATTGCTTCATCTGTTAAGCCAACTGAAGTATTGTTTGTTTGCGATGCAATGATTGGACAAGATGCCGTAACGACTGCTAAAGCATTTCATGAAGCCCTGAATTTAACTGGTGTAGTGCTTACTAAATTAGACGGTGATACTCGTGGCGGTGCTGCTTTATCTGTCCTTGAAGTAGTTGGGAAGCCAATTAAGTATGTAAGTACTGGCGAAAAGTTAGATAACTTAGAGCCTTTCCACCCTGAGCGTATAGCTTCACGTATATTAGGCATGGGGGATGTTCTTACTTTAGTTGAAAAAGCAGAACAACAGTTCGACCAGAAACAGGCGCAAGAATTAGAAGAAAAAATAAAGAAAAATCAATTTACGTTTGACGATTTCTTGGACCAATTAAAAATGATTCAAAAAATGGGCTCTTTACGTGATTTGTTAGGTATGATTCCGGGCATGGATAAGCAACTTAAGAATGTTAATATTGATGATACTGCCTTCAAAAAAGTTGAAGCAATAATATATTCTATGACCAAGCAAGAAAGAAAGAATCCAAAATTGATAAATGGCTCTCGTAGAATGAGAATTGCTAAAGGTAGTGGCTCTAATATTCAAGATGTAAATAGATTACTAAAGCAATTTGAAGAGATGCAAAAATTAATGAAAAGTGTAGCCTTAGGCAAGAAAAGTAGATTTATGCCTAAGATGCCAGGTATGAAAAAGTAAAAAATAAATAAATGAGATTTGGGCATTCCATAGGTTCTAACCTGAATATTGAAGGATGACAAATTTAATTTTTTCTCAATTATAATATATAGGTTTTTTAAAATGGTTAAATTAAGATTAAGAAGAAAAGGTAGAGCACACTATCCAGTATATGATATTGTAGCTGTATCTGACCGCGCTCGCCGTGATGGTTCATATTTGGAAAGATTAGGATATTATAATCCTAACAACCACCCAAATACTATTGTATTAAATCACGAACGTGCTTTGTATTGGTTAAATGTAGGTGCTCAAGCTACTCCTACTTTAAATCATTTATTAAGCTACGAAGGTGTACTTTTAAGAAAGCACCTTGCTATTAAAGGTAAGTCTTCAGCTGAAATAGAAGAAGCAGTTGTTAAGCATAAAGACGTTGTAGCAAAAAGATACGACAGAAGAAAGCAATTAAGAGCTAAACGTAAAGAAGCAAAAGCTAAAGCGGAAGCAGCAGCAAAAGCTAACGGCTAATATACTTTTAAGCAATTTAATTAAAAAAGGACTTACCTTCAATTCAAGGTAAGTCCTTTTTAGTTATTTTATTAAGCTAATTTTTATTATTCAATAATTATTGATTTTCTTAATATGCTATTATTAGTATTCATTTGTAATAAATATACTCCAGCACTAATCTTTGGTAAATTTATATCAAAATGATTGTTACCATGTTTAACTTCTACATTCGTATTAAAAGTTACGTTACCATTTAAATCAAAAATAGAAATCGTAGAATTAAAGAAATATTGAGATGTATAATCTATAGAAATAGAATTATTTAATATATTATTTTTTATAATAAATGAATTAGATCCGCTATTATCATCAACGCTTGTTTCTGGAGAAGTAACAAAGGTCCATTCATCAGACCAATCCGAGCTATCTCCCTCTTCATTATAAAACATTACTTTCCAAGTATAAGTGCTGTTTGGCTCTAAGCCAGAAATATTATAAGTAGATTCATTATTCAATATTTCTTCTATCTTACTTGGACCATTAAGAACAATCCTAGTAGCAGCAACTAAATTATTTGACTTCCATTTTAGAGTTAAACCATTGAATGCAACATTACTTGCACCATTTTCTGGGCTAATTAAAACGGCAGCTTGTGGTTTAGGTAGCTTTGTTGTAAAATTATTAATATCAGACCATTCGCTTTCGGTATCACCGATATACGCTTTTACTTTCCAATAATATTTTGTTCCTTCTACTAAATTATCAACTTCTATTGTTGTTGCTGTTAAACCTTCAAATATTTGAAGTTGATCATTATCAGTAAAATCTTCGTTATCAGCAACATATACAGTATATAGAGGTGATTCCTGAATTTCATCACTATTCTTTGTAGTTTTACTTAGGTTTGATGCTTCCCATTCTAACTTAACTGGTATCTGTAATCCACTTTGACCATTTTCAGGAGCTAAAATTTTAGGAGTAGACAGAGTAGATGTAGTAGGAGGCGTAAAGTCGTATACTTGTACATTTGCTGCCTTAACTTTATTAGTTGGCATACCGCTTATAATTACTTCTGACTGTACTTGAGAGATTGATAAAATTGCAAATTTAAAATCGTTTGATACCCATATATAGGATTCTGTATTGGTGTTCATCATTCCACCAGACATTCCAGGTATTGGTGGAGGCAATGTGTCAGATATACTTTGGATAACTTTTAATCTCAATACATTGCTAAATGTACCTGACGGTAGTTTTAAAGTGCCGTAAGCATCGGCAGTAATAGCTATACTTCCTCCTCTTTTCAGATTAAAAGATTGCCCTTCTGCAACTACATCGATAGTACCTTTGAACGCATCACTAAAAGAATCTTCATAAGTAAAAGGAAATTTTTGGACAAGTTCCCAATCAGATAATATTTCGGCACCTTCTGCAAATCCAACCCCTAATCTTTCAATCCTATCTGACGAAGATTTGTAATATACATAAGAATCAGTTTGATTCTCTGCATCTTTTTGCTTATAAGCATAGTTAGCGCCTGCAAAAGTATTAGCATATGGAGTAGTATTTGGAGATACTATTTCAAAGTTTACAGTTTGTTCGCTTCCTTGTAGTTTGACCAATGTTGAAAAATCCCACAATACATTTGCTCCAGCATTTCCTTGCTTTACCCCTACAGTATCGTAATAAGAGTAAGCATACTTCTCACCTATTTGTGGGGTCATCTTATTAGTGATAGTTGGTTGAGCCCACAGATAGTTGAAAGTAATTAAAACAATACAAAATTGAATTAAATATTTCATAAATAACCTCTAATATTTAAGTAAACAAAATTTAAGTTATAGAAACAAATATATTATATTTTTATTTTACAAATATCTGTTTATTAATAAAAAATATATTTATTTTAAAATATATACGTCATAACCTTCTTTTTAAATTGATATTATAAGTAAATGAGAAAAAACAACTTCAGAAATATTGCCATTATTGCACACGTTGATCATGGTAAAACTACTTTAGTTGATCAGATGTTACGACAAAGCGGAACATTTAGAGAAAATCAACAAGTAGACGAACGCGTAATGGATTCTATGGACTTAGAAAGAGAACGTGGAATTACTATTACTGCAAAAAACACAGCTATCTTTTACCATGATATAAAAATCAACATAATGGACACACCTGGTCACGCCGATTTTGGTGGAGAGGTAGAACGTTCATTAAGTATTGTTGATGGAGCTATATTATTGGTAGATGCAAGTGAAGGTCCTTTACCGCAAACGCGATTTGTTGTAAAAAAAGCGTTAGCTAAAAATCTCCCTATCATAGTAGTTATCAACAAAATAGACAGGCACGATGCAAGGGTTCAAGAAGTAATAAATGAAATTTATGATTTATTTATAGATCTGGATGCAAATGATGAGCAAATTGAATTCCCAATATTGTATACTATTGCAAAAGAAGGAAAGTGCTTTAAAGAATTAGATGGAGAGGCCGGAGATTTTCAAATTTTATTTGATGAAATTATTAATTTTATACCCGGTCCTATTGCTAGCAACGATGCTACCCCACAGTTTTTAGTATCAAGTTTAGATTATGATTCTTATGTTGGGCAGATTTTGATCGGTCGCCTATCTAACGGTATACTTGAGATGAATAAAAACTATGCTCTTTGTACTTCTGAAGGAATTTTAAATAACAAAAAGTTCTCAGCCCTCTATACTTTCTCGGGGCTTAGTAAGAAAATGGTAAATACCATCGAATCAGGAGACATTATAGCAATTGCAGGTATAGAAAGTGCAAAAATTGGGGATACAATTTCTGCTAACGATGACCCTGCACCATTACCAAGAATTGTTGTAGATGACCCAACAGTAGCAATGGTATTCTATGTAAATAATAGCCCATTTGCAGGCACTGAAGGGCAATTTTTGACTACTCGTCATATTAAAGCAAGACTTGACAAAGAGCTTTTAAGGAATGTATCTATACAGGTGTTGCCTACAGATAGAGCTGACGCTTTTGAAGTTAGAGGTAGGGGCGAACTACAGATGTCAATCTTAATTGAAACAATGAGAAGAGAAGGTTTTGAATTTATGGTTTCTAAGCCACAAGTTATTACAAAGGAAATAGAAGGACAAATATGTGAACCAGTAGAACACGTATTTATTGACGTTCCAGAAGAATATGTTGGGGTTGCAACAGAAAAATTATCTTCCCGCAAAGGTTTAATGACTAATATGCTCAATAATGGGCATGGTCGAGTAGACATTGAATTTAAAATTCCATCAAGAGGTTTAATTGGATTTCGTTCGCAATTTATGACCGATACGCGTGGTTCTGGCATATTAAACACTAATTTTTATGGGTATGAGCCTTGGTTTGGAAATATTCCGCAACGTAATAGCGGTGCTTTAGTTGCTGATAGAACAGGTAGAGTTACTGCTTATGCTTGCGAAGGTATGGAAGATAGAGGAGAATTATTTACTCCCGTTGGGACTATGGTTTATATGGGAATGATTGTAGGCGAAAGAAATAAAAATGGCGATTTAGATATAAATATAACGAGAGAAAAGAAATTAACAAATATGAGAGCCTCAGGGTCTGATTCTACTGTAACATTAAAGCCACCACGTTTGATGACATTAGATCAAGCAATAGAATTTATTGCAGATGACGAACTAATGGAAGTTACTCCGCAAAATATTCGCTTAAGAAAGGTAGAGTTAGATTATAAAAACAGAAAGCCAAAAACTAAAGAATAAGTATATAATATATGTCTTTACATATAAATTATAAGAAATAAATAAGGGACTATCTTTTGGGTATAGTCCCTTATATCTTTTACGGACATTAGAATACGCTAATAAACAAATTTATAGATAGATATACAATAGAATGAAACTGAAAAATAGATAAGTCTTTGGCAATATCAAAACTATTATAAGCAATCGAGGCAATAATGACAACATATATTTCACTACTAAGGGGTATTAATGTAAGTGGGCAGAAGCCCATAAAAATGGATGCTTTACGGAAATTGTATGATAATTTAGGTTTTCGTAGCGTTACAACTTATGTGCAAAGTGGGAACGTCATTTTCATGGGAAACAAAGCACAACCTGATGAGCTATCACAAATAATAACCCAGCAAATAGAAAAGGATTTTGGCTTTAACGTTCCCGTAATTGTTTTGACTGTTGATAACTTAAAGCAAGTAATTGAGAATAATCCATTTATAAAAGATAGCGATAAGGATACTGCTTTTGTACATATTACTTTTCTATTTTCACAATCGCAAAAAATTGACTTAAAAGTAATAGAAGAGAAAAAATTAAACGGAGAGGAGATATTTTTTGTCGATAACGTTGCTTACTTGTATTGTCCAAACGGATATGGAAAATCAAAATTGAGCAATAATTTCTTGGAAGCAAAGTTAAAAGTAGGTGCAACAACAAGAAATTGGAAAACCACAAATGAGCTTTTGAAAATAGCGAAACAAACAACATAAAAATTAATAAAGAACTAATAAAAACAACAAATATTGAAATAAATGTAAATAAAGAAAAGGTTTGGACTGCTTTGACAAGTATTACAGTAATGATTTTGTTTTAAAATAGTACTTTTGTGGTGTTGTATATCATTTATTGAGAGTATGTAGATAAATGGGTAGATATTTAATTTAAATCGACATTATGCAAACGGCAGAGGGAATGAAAAAAGTAGAAATATTTGAAAATGAAAGAGCTGCAGCTTATGATAAGTTTGTAAAAATATGGATACCTAACTATCACTATTTTTTAGACCATTTACCTAAACTCTTAGACAAAAAAGGTAAAAAGGAATTGTTAGTAGTTGGTTGTGGGACTGGAAACGAAATTGAAAGATTTATAGGTACATCTGAGCCTGAAAATTGGGCAATAACAGGTATTGACCCTTCACCTGAAATGATTAAACAAGCTAACGACAAGTTTCAAAAATTTGACAACGTAAATATAATTAATGGTTTAGTATCTGATCTTGACATTGAGAAAAAATATAATGTTGCGACGCTTTTATTGGTTTTGCATTTTCTTGATGATAATGGTAGTAAACTAAATTTACTGAAAGACATTGCCGACCGATTAATTTCAGGAGCAGTATTTGTACTTCTGGACATAACTGGTGGCAAAGATCAAATCAAACAAAATTTACAAATTCTCAAACTTCTTTTGCCAGATGGTTTAGATGAAGAACAAATTAACTATCGTCAAAACCGAATAGAAAATGAACTTTATGCTGTTTCAGAGGAACGACTTTCGGAACTGTTACAAGATGCTGGATTTGAAAAACCTCTTCGTTTTTTCCAATCTTCAATTTATATGGGGTGGCTGACAAAAAAGAAATAAGCCTTGCTAAACAGTTTCGACAAAAGTTCACGCCAGAATTCGCAAAACCTAAAGTCACTAGTAAAAAAACTCAATGCCAAGTATAAAGCTTCATGTATATAAAAGCAAATGTTCTATCTTTATATATTGGGTTGTTCTATATATTTATTGAGTGTACTGTGAGTATTATCCCTATATTTCATCATATTCTCTACATACTTTGCGAATAAGTCAAATTCTAAGTTTAGAAGGGTTCCAATAGAATTATATTTTAGATTGGTCATATCCCAAGTATGGGGAATGATAGCTACAGTTAAAGTTGATTCATTAAGTCGTGCTACTGTCAAGCTAATCCCATTAATACAAACTGAACCATGCTCTACGATGTATTTCCTATATTTATAGGGAAATTCAATACTTAAAAGATAGCCTAACGATTGCTTTTCTATAGAAATTAATTTACCCGTGCAATCAACATGTCCCTGAACTATGTGCCCACCAATTTTACCACCAAATTTAGCTGCTCGTTCAAGGTTTACTACTTTGTTTGGTCTAAGCAATTTAAAATTTGTTTTCTCCATAGTTTCTTCTACAGCTTCAACTATAAAGTAATTTTGCTCGTATGCTATAACTGTCTGGCAGACACCATCAATAGAAATTGAATCATCAATACTTATATCAGACATTATTTTACTTGCTTTAATCTGTATTTTTCGTGATTTGCCAATTTGAATGATACTTTCAATTGTACCAAGCTCTTCAATTAGACCCGTAAACATTGTTATTTTCTTTTTTTATTAAGTAAAATTAAATCTATATTTCTTTTCTCTAAGTTTACACGCACTATCCTAACGTTCAATGCTTGACCTATAGAATATTTTTTCTTCGTGCTTCGTCCAATCAGGCAATAGTTAGGTTCATCAAATACATAATAATCATCATCGATATCTCTAATATGTAGCAAACCTTCAGCGTAAATTTTGTCTAATTGTACAAATAAACCAAAGCTTGTTACACCAGTTATTGTACCAGTAAAATCCTCACCTACATACTGCTGAGCCATTACCGTATGAGTAAACTTTACAGAGGCACGCTCTGCTTCCATAGCCAACCTTTCTGTGTTTGACGTGTGTACACCCACATCTTTCATAAACTGTCTTAAGTAAGATAAACGCTCATTATTTGGTAGATTACTTATATATTCTTTTAATACCCTATGAATTACTAAATCTGGGTACCTACGAATAGGTGAAGTAAAGTGTGAATAAAAGTTAAAGCCTAAACCATAATGTCCTAAATTATTATGCGAATATATTGCTTTCGCCATAGCTCTAATTAAGACTTGATTAACTATAGTCTTCTCTGGTTTATCTTCAAAAAATGCCAATATCTTATTTATATCTTGAGAGGAGTTAATTTTTTTGAATTGTTTATAATTAAAACCACTAATAAAATTAAGTACTTCTCGCATCTTTTTATTATCAGGAGCTTCGTGAATTCGGTACAGAAAAGGTAGTATTGCTCGCTGCTTATATTCTAAAGACTTCTTAGAAATAAATTCTGCTACACATTCGTTTGCCAAAAGCATACATTCTTCTACCAGAGATGTTGATTTTGTCGATGACTTTTGATACACATCAACAGGAAATTTATTATCATCTAAAGTAAATCTATATTCAACAGTGTCAAAGTTTATACCGCCTTTCTTAAATCTATTTGCCTTGAGTTGTGTAGATAAATTATATAAATTCAATAATAATTCGCTATTCTCACCATTACCACTTTCTATTATTTCTAACGCTTCTTCATACGTATATCTACGTTTGCTTTTTATAGACGATTCATTTAATTTATAAGATCCAACTTTGCCTTGTGCGTTTATTTCTATAAATATCGAAAAGGCAAATCTAATTTTATTCGGCTGTAATGAGCATATTTCATTCGATAATTCTTCGGGCAACATAGGAATAACTCTATCTACCAAATATACACTATTACCTCTAAATCTGGCTTCTATATCTAGTTCAGAGTTTTCTACGACATAATGACTTACGTCGGCAATATGAACACCTAATACTCTATTGCCATTGTCCAAAAAATCTAACGATAAAGCATCGTCAAAATCCTTAGCATCTACTGGATCAATTGTAATGATTAATTTGTCTCTTAAATCTAAGCGACCCTTTGGTACTCGCGATGTAGGTGCTTTCTTGGCTTTAGCGTATTTAATTACATCTTTTGGAAATTCGGTACTTAAGTTAAACTCCTTTATTATAGAATCGTATTCAACAGCTGGCAAACCAGCTTTTCCAATTATATCAACAATTTCGGCTGTCGGATTTTGATTAGGGTCGTTCCATTGAAGTAATTTAGCAAAAACCTTCTCGCCAATCCGTGCCTTATTAAGTTTCTTCTCTGGGATTAAGAAATCTACGTAATACTTTTCGTCATCAGGTATAATAAAATAAAAGTAACCATTGTAATCTAAAGTACCAGATATAGGAGTGTTACTTCTCTCTAATATTTCCAATACTTCACCGTGAGCTCGCCGTCCTTTCCTTTGTGCAAGCAATTGAACTTTTACTAAATCGCCATCTAATGCCGTATTTAACCTATCCAAATTGATACTAATTAAGGGTAATTCTGCGTGATTTGTTTCGATGATACCTTTATTATGTTCTATTCTCAAAATACCAGTAATAGAATTTTCGCTAAAAGATAAAGGGCGACTATATCTTCTTCTGCTCGATTTTTCTAATACACCAGACTGTACCGCTTCATTTAAAACTTCTTTTAGTAAATTATATTCATCGCTATCAGATTTTATTTTTAACTCTTTTGATATATCCTGCAGTTGCAATACATCCCCAGAGCTAAACAAATGTAGCAATGCATTTATGATTTCAGATTTTACCATATTATTTAATTATATACCTGCACATGATTTGTATATTGCATAGATCTTGTTAATGCAGTTATTGAATTAGACACTAAGGCGTTTATACCCAATCTCTTTTGGTAGGAGGCAAGCCCTATACTAATAGTAACACTAAATTTAGTATTGTCAAACTCAATAATTGAATTAGCAACCTCATTCCTAAAACGCTCTGCAATCAATTTTAAATCACTGTTCTTATGATTAATAAATATGATTGCAAAAGTCTCACTGTCTATTCTTCCTATAATTTCATAAGATTTGGCATAGTTCTTTGATAATTCTATAGCGTTACTTACTGCCATATCTAATCTGTCTGCATATAAGTTAGGGTCTAAAGAAGCGTATTTATCTATACGGAACATACATAAAGCCAAATTGGAGTTTTCACTTGTCTCAAATCTATCAATTTCTTCGTTTAATCTTTTGTAGAAAGCTGTATAATTGTATAATCCTGAACTTCTATCTACTATACAAGAAGTTCTATATAAATTGATTAAATTAAATCGTTCTAAGCTAACTGCGATATGATTACTCAATACTTGTAGAATAGAAATATTAAAATCACTTAAACGCTCTTTAGGTGAGCTTTCGATGAATATGGCTCCATACACCCCATTATGAGTACGTAAAGGAGTAGCTAAAAATTCTCCAGATAAGAATTTTGTTTCCTTATTATTAACACGTTTGATATTAACTATCTCTATCCCAGACAAATAAATTGTTTCGCCATCAACTATACATTTACCAAGCAAAGAACCATTAAAATCAATTTCCATATCAAAAAATTGTTCTATACCGTTATCGTATATATTGATAGCCCAGCTTTCAGTATCATAATTATAGGTTGCAATTCCAACAGTATAAGCACCATACATTCGCTTGACTTCGCTTACGATAGATGAGTATAATGATTCTTTAGTGAGGTTTTCACTTAATACCATATTTTGGAATTTATTAATCGTATCTAATGTTTTGGCTGCTTCGATTAAATCGATTTTATGAGTATAGCTTTTAACTAATCCAGATATTAATTTTGAGAATTGACCCATAAAGGACACAGTAGCAGAATCAAAACAGTCTAAGTTTATAGAATCTGCACACATTACCCCAATTACTATATCATTCCAAATAATAGGGATACCAATAAATGATTTAATTTCAACTTCTTCAGCATAATATGGGATTAGGTCTTTTACGGCAGATGGATTAATTTCAGATAAAATTTCTGGTTTAGAATTTTTAATTATTTGAGAGATAATATCATTTGAAATTGGAATTTTTTTCTTCGATTCAATATTAAGTTCTTTATCTGTAGTAAAGGCTTCAATTGAAAAATTTTCGACATTATTATCTACTAAAACTAATAACACCGAACAACTGTCAGTTACTGATTTTATTATTAATAGTATCCTTGATACAAAATATTCAAACTCCTGCTTGGGTTCATCACCTATTAATATATCAGATTCAAAAAAGAAATGGGTGGGAAATGTATTCTTGTTTTTATTCGCTTCAGTGCTTGTTAATTCTGTATTCGAACTAGCGATTGCAACCTGTGCAGGGTCATTTACTATATTAGTATTTATATCTTGGCTTTCTTTTGTTACTTGCTTGTCAATTTGCTTGTTTATAGTAGTAACTCTGTCACTTTTGTTAATTGCTCCTGATACACCACTTGGGCTATCAAATTTAATTTGTTCGTTATTTATTTCTGAATCAACAGCTTTTCGCTTGATTTTTCCGATGATTTTAACAGACGAAATACTATCACCAAATTGGTATTGCTTGTCCACCAATGGTATGTCTGGCTTTGGAATTTCGTTAATAACTTCATTAGTTGTTGAATTAATAATATCAGTCTTTGATTTACCTTTAATAGTAAAAGAATCTTGATCTGTATTAGTATCTTGTAAAATTTCTTCATTAACATTCTGTGGCGTTTGTATAGGATTTTCTTGAATACTGATAGGAGTGAATGGTATTAAATCGTTGTCGCCAAATTTAATATCAAAATTCTCAAAAGTTGTTCTTGTTGCATTCGAATCCTGAACTGTTGTTACTTCGTATTGTTTTGTTGTGGGTTTCTTTTTAATTGCATTAGTATCAACAATATCACTCAATCTTCGTGATATAAACATAAATAAAGCGATTGTGCCAAGCAAACCAATACTTACACCTATCATTTTTACAGCAATATCTTCCACGAATACTGCTATTGATACACCAGCGATAATTACAACAACTGCAAGTATATCGCCTGCATTAAAAAAGTTTTTTATATTAAAATTACTTTTTGCCATATATTTTTATGAAATTTAAATGATTTTCTAAGTAGCTAAATACCTCCTGCTACTGAAATTGCATCAAATTTCGCCCCCTGTAAAAAAATAAAGTAATTACACTACAATAAGTAACTAATATAACTATTTTATTTTAGATTAAAAACTTTTTTTAATATTTTATATCTTATACATTCCAAATAGTTTCCAAGTACGACTTGAATGAACTTTTTGTTTAATAGAGTCATTCCTAATTTTATAATCAATATCAAAATCAGAAATAATATTTAATTCTTCTACGTTTCCTCTTAAGCTAAGTTTGATATTATAATTAGAATGCCCATTAGCGCCGATTACGTGTGCTATACTACGAATCGAACCTAAGACTGCTTGATCATTTGCTAGGGAATGAGCATTTATAGTACTACCTTCAATAATATAGTTTTTCATATTAAAATTTTTGAGGACAAATTGAACTGAGTCCGAAATTGTTGCTCCTTCCAAATCATAGTTTATATTTTTTATCCAAGTAGAATCAATTGCAACTTTATTTTGCGGATAAATATTTTTTACTACGTCAAAATAAGTAGTAAGCGAAGCTTTACCTAATTTATCATTCCAAACAAATGATAAAATTGAGTCTGATATCATAGTCTTAGGATCTTTTAGCATATTAATCTTACTTTCGTATAATGATCCTTTTATATCTCCAACTTCGTCATAAGCTGAATACGCAAGGTCAAATTCCAAACCTAATGTTGCTACGTAATTATTAAAATCATCTATTTTAGGTGGTCTTATATCGTCCGATTGAGAGTTATAAAAAACTGTAGCCCCTCCAGAATACATAGTATATTCTAATGAATCAACGCTTACGGATACCTCTTGAACTTTATCAGAGCTTGGAGCGCTCGACGCCCAGACGGAGAAATAATATTTTACTACCCTATCATAAGTTTGGCTAGTGCTATCGCTAAATATGCGCGTAGTTTTGCTTGTGTCAATTAATTCATATAAATGCTGAACATTAACTGGAAAATTACTCTTTAAAGTATATTTAACAATATTTTTAGATGGCTTAATCGTTGTTTTTTCTTGAGCGAATGAAACACTAAGACCGCAAAGAATAAGAACAATTATGATTTTATACATTCTAATAACCCCTTTTATAATATATAGAATTTTTAAACAAAGCCCAAGTAGCCAAAGTCATTCCGCTCCAAATTTCACATTCTTGAATTTTATCATCAATAGAATTTATATTTAAATTCACAATTTCAAATTCTTCGCTTTTGTCAGCTTCTAACTTTTTACTAATTAGCTCCAAACCAACATAGACGTTACAAAATTCATTTGTTACACCTATAAATGGATTAAAAGTACCTATTTTTATTAACTTGTTTGGATAATATCCAATTTCTTCTGCTAACTCTCTTTTTGCATTATTTTCTGATGATAAACTTATTTTATTGCTACCACCCGGAAATTCTAAACTAACCTTTTGATTTAAGTATCTAAATTGCTTTACCATTATAATCGTATCATAAGATAAAAGGGGAATAATTATTACCGAACCTGTCGTTTCGATATAATGATAATCCCCTTCAGTAAAATCAGGTAAAGTATATCTATCCTTCTTATAAACCCAATAAGGATTAGTTGCCAAAATATTACTTGATATTTGACTATACTTTTTCTTCATTAATTATTAATTGATACAACTTCGCTTTCACTAAAAAAGAATGCAATTTCTCTATTAGCATTTTCATCAGAATCAGAGCCGTGAATTGCATTTGCTTCAATGTTAGTGCCAAACAAAGCTCTAATTGTTCCAGCTTCTGCTTTTAATGGATCTGTAGCACCGATTAGTTTTCTAAATTCCTCTACTGCATTGTCATTTTCTAAAGCTATAGGAACAACAGGTCCACTAGTCATATATTTTACTAAATCGCCAAAGAATGGTCTTTCTTTATGAATAGCGTAAAATTCTTTAGCTATAGGTTCAGTAATTTTAGTTAATTTCATTGCTAATACTTTAAATCCAGCTTCTTGAATTTTGCTAATAATTGCACCTGCCGCATTTTTTGCTACTGCATCTGGTTTAATAATTGCTAAAGTCTTATTTGACATTTTTTTTCCTTAAAATGAATATGATTATATAATTATTTTGTAGCTTTCTTAGCTACTACCTTTTTTGTTGTTTTTTTCCCTGCTTTCATTGCTTCAGCTACAGTTTTGCCTATTAAAGCAGGCGTATCAACTACATAAATTCCAGCTTCTTTCAAAGCCTTGATTTTATCTTCGGCAGTTCCTTTACCACCAGAGATGATAGCACCAGCATGCCCCATTCTTCTGCCAGGAGGTGCTGTTCTTCCTGCTATAAAGGAAACAACTGGTTTTGTAACGTGCTCTTTTATATAAGCGGCAGCTTCTTCTTCTGCGCTACCACCAATTTCTCCAATCATTACGATTGCTTCCGTGTCGGGGTCTTCATTGAATAATTTAATTGCGTCAATGTGTTGAGTGCCAATAATTGGGTCCCCGCCGATACCGATACAAGTTGATTGCCCAATGCCTAAATCAGATAATTGCTTTACAGCTTCGTACGTTAAAGTGCCTGAACGTGAAACAACGCCAACATTCCCTTTTTGGTGAATAAAGCCAGGCATAATTCCTATTTTAGCTTCGCCAGGGGTAATAACACCAGGGCAATTAGGACCTATTAATACTGATTTGCTTCGTTTTAAGGCTTCTTTTACGGGTATCATATCTTTTACAGGTATGCCTTCGGTAATACACATAATTACTGCTATTCCAGCATCAATTGCTTCTAATATAGCATCTGCTGCACCTGCAGGAGGCACAAAAATTACACTAGCATTTGCTTGAGTTTCTTTTACAGCATCTTTTACAGTATTGAATACAGGTATTGGTTTTAAAAATGTAACATTAGCTTTGCCTTCATAGGTTTGTCCACCCTTTCCAGGTGTAACGCCACCTACTACATTCGTTCCATATTCTATCATCTGTGAAGTATGAAAAGTACCTTCAGAGCCTGTTATCCCTTGTACTATCAATCGTGTATCTTTTCCAACTAATACGCTCATTTTAATATCCTATAATATTTTATTAAATTTCAATTATTTATAAAAATTGTATATATATCATTATTTTAAAGTATTAAGATTAATTTTATTTTAGAATTAACTTAAAAAGCATTTATTAAATGATTAAAAATTAGCTTGCTATCTACCTTTGAAATTCCAATAAAATCAAACCGACAATTTTGGTTTTGTATTTTATTTATATATAAAAACGCTTCTGCTGCTATTCTTATCTTTTTAATTTTAGAGGGGGTAATTGAATATTCTGCCCCTCCATAACTATTGTCTTTACGAAACCTAACTTCTACAAATACTAAATAGTCTTTATCTTTTGCTATTATATCTATTTCGCCTACTCGTCCATAAACAAAGTTTGTTTTAATAATTTCATAACCTTTACTTAAGAGAAATTCTACTGCCTCTTGTTCAAATTCAAAGCCAATCTTTCTTGTTATGTCAGTCGTTTGTATTCGCATTCAAACTACTATCCTCAATTGGAATAGGGTATTTACCAGTAAAACAAGCTGTACAATAGCCTATGCCTTCATCTTTTGGCACTGCTGCCAATAAACTTTCGGGAGATAAATATTTTAGTGAATCTACTCCAATTGCTTTTCCTATCTCGTCTTCAGTTGTATAGTGATTGGCTATTAATTCTTCAGCGCTAGGGAAATCCATCCCATAATAGCAAGGATATTTTACGGGAGGTGAAGTAATTCTCATATGGATTTTTGCTGGTCCAGCATCGCGTACTAACTTTACTAATGATTTTGAAGTTGTGCCACGTACTATCGAATCATCTATAAGAACTACTATTCTATTTTGGATTACACCTTTAACAGTATTAAATTTTGTTTTAACCTTAAGTTCTCTGGAGCTTTGTCCAGGCGAAATAAATGTTCTGCCAACATAATGAGAGCGTATTAAACCTAATTCAAAAACTGTTGGCGAATTAAGTTGATTATTCATACGCGCAAAGCCGATTGTAGCAGTATTAGCACTATCTGGCACTGGAATGGCTCTTATTTTATCATCGTCAATAACAGGGCTTTCTTCAGCTAATAATTTGCCTAATTTCCTGCGAACTTTATCTACGGAATGACCAAAAATTTTACTGTCAGGTCTAGCAAAATACACATATTCAAATATACAATGCTTGGCTTCGGGAGTCTGTTCTTGAATCTTATAAGATTTTATTTCACCCGTTTCTATTGTATTTCTATCTATTACAACTAATTCATTATGATGAACACTTCGTATATATTCAGCCGAAATTATGTCAAATGCCGCAGATTCAGAAGCAGCAATATAGGCATATTTTCCATTTACTTTGATTCTACCGATATTGAGTGGACGTACACCGTGCGGGTCTCTGGCAGCATACATTTCGTTATCTGTTAGCATTGTTAAAGAATATGCGCCACGTGCAGTGCGTAAAGCATATAAAATCTTATCTATAACTTTTTCTTCTTTACTTTTTGCTACTAAATGTAAAAATAATTCGCTATCGGTAGTAGTTTGGAATATAGAACCTTCATTTATCAACTGATTACGTAATGTTTTGGTATTAGTAAGATTACCATTATGCGCTAAAGTTAATAAGCCTTTATTATATATCATATTAAAAGGCTGTATATTTAATGATGATGACGAACCAGTAGTAGAATACCGATTATGACCTATTGCCATATCACCTTTTAATACATCGGTTAGGATATTTCCTTTATTAAATACATCCATAACCAAGCCTTCCCCTTTATGGTAGGCATACTTTTTTTTATTTTTCTTTTCATCAAAATATACACTAGTGATACCACTTGCTTCTTGACCTCTATGTTGCAATGAGTGTAAAGCATAAAAAACATATACAGCGGCTTCTGGATGCCCATAAACTCCAACGACGGCGCAATTTGGACGTGCTTTATCAGTATCGGGCGAGCTTAACATTACGTTTTTGTCATTAAGATGAAATTTCATTTCAATTTCTTTATTAATTACTAATTAGAAATTTCAAAAATACTCATAATTTCTGTTATTTTAGATATTAAAATAAAAAAAGTCTTTTGCCGACTTGCAAAAGACCTTTATTTTGTAGCGGGACTAGGACTCGAACCTAGAACCTTCGGGTTATGAGCCCGACGAGCTACCATTTGCTCCATCCCGCGATGTTTGTATTACAAAAGTAAGTATTATTTTTGAATAAAAAAAATAGATTATGGAAAAATTTACAATAGACCAAAAGAAATGTCTTGATTATAAACATCATCAAGCTGTAACTGCCAATGCTGGCTCTGGAAAAACTAGAATATTAGTGGAAAGATACCTAAGAATCATTTATGAAGAGGTCATTAATAATAGAGCAAAGATTGAAGATATAGTAGCTATAACGTTTACTAAGAAAGCTGCTGCCGAAATGCGAATGAGAATCATAAAAGAATTAAATAATGAAATAAATAGGGTAGAAGATAATGATAAGCGATACAAATTAGAACACATACGCAATAATATGATTTATGCACGGATATCTACCATACATTCATTTTGCGGGCAACTTTTAAAAGAATATCCTATCGAGGCAGGAGTAGCGTATAATTATCAAGATTTAGATGATTATGATAGGAATATATTAATTGAGCAATCAATTGATGAGATTTTTGGGAAAATAATCGACGATGACTTTGCATCTCTTGACAAACGTACTTTTTATATGGAAATAGTAGCAGTTTTTGGCTATACATCTATTAGGGAGTTTATATTTAACCTACTTGTAAGTAATGAAAATGCAAGACTAATTTATCAGTTTTACGAGAAGAGCGAAGAGGACATTGTAAATTTTTATTTAGATAGTTTTACAGCTCAACTTAAAAATACACTTATGCAGATACAAAATATTGTAGAACAATCTAACAAGGAGGCAAGTAAAGAATTTAAAGAAAGCGAGGTAATGGTATACAACGAGGTTTTAAATATAAATATAACAGATACTACAGAATTTAAAGATTTAATAAGGCTATATATTAAATTACTGAAAGCATTGCATACAAAAGTTGGAAGATCTTATTTAGTTTCAATGATTACTAAAAGCTACCCAATATTATCTAAACATATGAAGAATTTAGATAAATTATTTGTTGGTACACCGCTATCAATTGATAAACTAAAGAAGAACGAGCTTAATAATATTAATAATGAAATAGATAATCTCGAAAAATTATGCATAAAATATACATCACACGTTAAAAAATTAGTAGATTTAACACAGCAGATTAATGAACATTTTAGTAATCTAAAATTAAAATTACCGGCTCTTACTTTTGACGACATACTCCTTAAAACTTTAGAATTACTACAAAATAATAGCCATAATGTAAGAGAGAAAATTAGAAGTAAAATTAAGTACTTAATGGTTGATGAGTTTCAAGATACAAATCAAATACAATATGAAATAATTAAAAATATAGTAGAAGATAGCCAATCAAACTCATATACAGCCAAAACTATTCTTTTTATTGTAGGCGATGACAAGCAAAGTATATATGGCTTTAGGTCGGCAGATGTAAGGGTATTTAACGAACTCAAAAAAAATATTGAAAAACATAATAAGGAACACTTCAAAGAATTAGAAGATAATGGAATTATTAGCCTAAAAGAAAGTTTTAGAATGCTACCTTCGATAACTGGGTTTATTAATTATATTTTACAAAACTCAATGAAAAGCGATATATCTAAATTTGATGTAGACTACAAAGAATTTGTAAATGGAAGGGTAAGCCTGAATAATAAAGAATTAGAGCATGTGGGCAGCATTAGAATACTACTTAGTTTTATAACAATGGACCAAGGGCAAGATAATAGTATTGCTGAAAATACTGATATAGTAGAGAGTGAGGATAATGAAAGTGATAACGAACAAGTAGAACAAGCCGAAATTCAAAATATAGCTGACTACATCAATTATATAGTTCAAAATGAAAATAACCAGTTTGATTTAATTAAAGGTGATGCGAAAGTAGCACCAAATTATTCTGATATTGCTATAATAATGCGTAAAAGAACTCAATTTCCTTCTTTAGGTAACGAATTATTAAAAAGAAGTATACCCTATGAGATTTCTGCGGGCTCTGGCTTCTTCCAAACGATGGAAATTATAGAATTAACAAGCGCTTTGAAATTCTTTGCAGATAATAATGATATAGATTTGATAGGCCTTCTAAAATCTAATATGTTTAATTTGAAAGACATAGATATATTGAATATTTCGTTAATGAGTAATAAAGAAAATTTTTGGAATAAATTTGTAAAGTATTATGAAAAGGATAAAAATAATTTCCTTATCAAAAGAGCTTATGATATTATTATTGAATTTAAAGAGTTAGCTGATAAATTACCATTAGATACATTTTTAAGTCTTCTTGTAGAGAGAACATCCTTACTTGTTGCAATTACGGACTCGCATAGAGCCAAGCAAATAAAAGCAAATATTAATAGATTTATAGATTATGTGAGAGAGTTTACTGCTAAAGGTTTTAGAAATATTAGTGATTTAACTCAGCAGATAAATACGTTAATGGCAAGCTCTTCTGAACCAGAAGCAGGTGTATTTTCGGATGAAAATTCAGTGAAAATTTTAACTATTCACGCAAGTAAAGGCTTAGAATTTCCAATTGTTATATTAGCAGATGCTAATTATCAGGATAGCAATAGAGTAGAAATTATTGAAAAAGACTTAGGGGTAAATATTAAATTTGCTGCACCAGAAGACGGTATTACTGAAAATGTTATAACTACAATAGCGCATAACTTAATCAAAATAAATCAAAATTTGGCTAATGATGCAGAAAACTTACGTTTATTATATGTAGCTCTATCGCGAGCTAAGGACCATTTAATTATTAGCGCAAGTATTAAAGAAGGTAAGAATGGTTTTCATCAGCCACGTAATTTCTTTAAAGTAATATTAGAGCAATTTGAAAGTTTTAAAGATGCTGATTATAATGAAAGTTTGAGAACGATATTAGATGGCAATATAATGAATATTTCAATTGTCAATAATAATTTTCCAATCTACTATAATGGTAAGCAAACAGATATTGAATTAAATCTGAATATACCGATTATTTCTAAATTTTACGTCCAAAATATCCAAAATGAAGTAGAGGAATATACAAAGAAAGTAATAAAAGATGATGTTATACAAAGTTTTGAAATCAATGACGTTTTGTCGGCTACCAAAATAACATCTTTCTTTACTGATGGCTTAGAGTATGATTATAAATATTTTTTTGGTTTTGCTCCCGATTCAGATTCTAAAATAGAAATGCAATTTGCGGATACCGAAAAAGATGAAGATCAGATTGCAGGCAGTCTTGCCGGTTCATATATACATCATATACTGCAGCATATCCTATCTTGGTTACCAGAGGTAGATAATATGGACTTTAAATTATTAAACAGCTTAATAGATAATTTAGAGCCGATATTTTCGTCGAAAATAGATAATGGTATTAAAGAGCGAATAATTAAGGAATGTACTAATGTGGCTCAGACTAAATTCATAAAAAGCAACTATGAACTAATTAAGAAAGCTAAGTTTGAGGTTACGTACTCAATGCCAGTGAATAATGATATTTTACTTACTACAATTGACTTTTTGATGATTGAAAATAATAAGGTAGTGATTTGTGATTGGAAAACAAATAAAGTTAACACGCCATCTGATATAGCTTCTCACTATAATCTTCAGATGCAGGTATATGCTTATATAATGAGTTATCTATTTCCGGAACAAGATGAATTTCAATGCAAACTTTTATTAACAAGATTGGCAAAACCTAATTGTAACGATAGTGCTTGGATATATGAATTCAAGTTTAAAAGAGAAGAATTAGTAGCTTTTGGAAATACAATAATTGAAAAAGCAGGATTTATGAAATCCCCTATAGAAAAAAATAATAATGTAAACTCAACTTTTTTAAATAATTAAATAAGATAGACAATAATGGAACAGAATTTTAGAATTGAAAAAGATACAATGGGTGAAATTGAAGTACCCAATAATGTATATTATGGCGCTCAATCAGCACGCTCTTTAATACACTTTAAGATTGGCGACGAAAGGATGCCACGTGAGTTAATAAGAGCTATGGGGATTTTAAAAAAGGCGGCAGCAATAACTAATGCAGAGCTTGGAGTGTTAGCTTCAGACAAAGCAAAACTTATTACGCAGGCAGCTGACGAAGTCATTGAAGGTAAGTTAGATAGCCATTTTCCTTTATCAGTATGGCAAACTGGTTCAGGTACGCAATCGAATATGAATACAAATGAAGTAATTTCAAATCGTGCTATTGAAATTGCTGGTGGAGAGTTAGGTTCTAAAAAACCTATTCACCCAAATGACGATGTAAATAAATCACAAAGTTCTAACGATACCTTCCCAACTGCTATGCATATTGCGGCAGCAGATATACTTAAGAATAAAGTTATACCAGCTATTACTAAATTACGTAATACATTAGATAGCAAAGCAAAACAGTTTGATAAGATTATTAAAGTAGGTAGAACTCACTTAATGGACGCAGTACCACTAACATTAGGTCAGGAAATGTCTGCTTATGTGCAGCAGTTAGATAATGCGATTGTTAGAATAAATGTTGTTTTACCCGGACTATACGAGTTAGCCTTAGGTGGTACTGCTGTAGGTACAGGACTAAATACACATCCAGAATTTGCCGTTAAATCTGCAAAAGTTATTTCAGAATTAGCTAATTTACCTTTTGTATCTGCCCCAAACAAATTTGAAGCGTTAGCAGCCCACGATGCTATTGTATTTGCTCACGGCGCTCTAAAGACATTAGCTGCATCATTAATGAAAATTGCAAATGATGTTCGTTGGTTAGCTTCTGGTCCTCGCTGTGGATTAGGTGAAATATCTATCCCAGAAAATGAACCGGGTTCGTCTATTATGCCGGGGAAAGTAAACCCTACTCAATCAGAAGCAATGACGATGGTTGTTGTACAAGTTATGGGTAATGATGCTGCTATTAACTTTGCAGGCACACAAGGTAATTTTGAATTAAATGTATTCAAACCTGTTATGATTTATAATTTCCTACAATCGGCTCGCTTACTTGCTGATAGTATGCTAATGTTCGAAGAACATTGCGCCGAAGGTATTGAGCCGATTCCAACAAAAATACAACATTATGTTGATGATACTTTAATGTTAGTTACTGCTTTAAATCCACACATAGGATATGATAATGCGGCTAAAATTGCTAAGCATGCTCACAAAGACCATCTAACATTAAAGCAAGCTACAATAGATTTGGGATTATTAACAGCAGAAGAATTTGATGAGAAGGTGCGACCTGAAGATATGTTAGGCCCAAACATTTAATTGCTCATTTAGATATAAAAGCAGAGAAGTAGTCCATATGTGAACTACTTCTCTTTTTTGTTTATTTACCAAAATCACGTTTTTTATCAGGAAACGGTGGTCTTTGCGGTAATTTAGTTTTCTTACTTGTTTTAATCAATTTAAGTACTTCTTCAATACCTCTATCTAATTGTTGATCTTGTCCAATAAATTCTAAATATGGATCGTTGTCCACATCAATATCTGGCTTCATACCAACATCTTCTAATACCCAATTACCATCAGCTCCAAAGTTAGCTACTTCTGGGCGATTTACCGATGAACCATCTAACAATGGTAATGAGCCATAAATACCTACAACTCCTCCCCAAGTTCTTTTACCGATAAGTGGACCCAAACCTAATGTATGAAATTGATAAGGGAATAAATCACCATCAGACATTGATTGTTCATTAATCAAGCAAACCATCGGTCCAGTCATTACAGCATCTGGATTTGTAGTTATTGTCTCCGAATTCCTTGCATATTTAGCAATTACCAATTCTCTTCTTAGCCTTTCTATTACCATAGGCGAGACATTACCTCCTCCATTATATCTATCGTCCACAATCAAAGCTTCCTTATCAATTTGCGGATAGAAATATCGTGCAAACCAATTTAAACCATTATTAGGCATCATATCTGGGATATGCACATATGCTACTCTACCATTAGTTACCGAATCAACATACTTTCTATTATGTTCTACCCAATTATAATATCTAATATCAATATCTGATTTGATTGGCTTTACAAATATTTCCCTTGCGCCATCTAAAGAAGGCTTATTGTTAATAGTTATACTAATAAACTTATCAGCTTTATTAATTAATTGAGATGAAGGGGTTAAAGATTGCGTTAATGGTACGCCGTCTATTTTGATAATATAATCGCCAACTTTTACATTCATGCCGGGTTCGGTGAATGGAGAACGCATATCTGTTTCCCAATTCATTCCTTCATATATTTTAGTAATCTTATAATATCCACTCTTAGTATCATATTCGTAATCAGCAGCTAATGACGCTATTGGCATAGCCTTAACTTTTGGCATATCGCCACCTGTTACATAAGCATGCCCAGCATCTAATTCTCCAATTAATTCACCAATAATATAAGTTAGATCGCTACGATGAACTACATAAGGCAATAATTCAGCATATTTATCCCTTAACTGATTCCAGTCATAACCGTGCATATTAGGATCATAAAAGAAATCTCTAAAGTGACGCCAAGATTCATTATAAACTTGCTTCCATTCTAATCGCTTATCCAACATCACTTCCATTTTATTGACATCGATTTTGCCGTCTTTCCCGTTTAATTTATCACCTAATTTAGTAATATAGTATTCGCCTCTATTAGTATATAGTATTGTTTTTCCATCAAACGAAATAGTATAAGATGAAACATCACCAACTTCTTTTTCTTCTAAGTTATCAAAATCATAATAATATAGCTTACTTCCACTGCCGCGTTGCATTCTTGAATAGTATAATCTATTTCCCTTTGCCGAATATAGCGAACCATAATTAGACGCTGTTATTGGTAATTCAAATTCTCTATCTTTGATACCATTTAAATCTATTCTAAGATTTAAATCTAAATTATCTTTATCTTTATTTATTTTTTTATCTGTATCTTTTTTATCCTTTACATCTAATTGGCTTTCAACTACATCATTTTTATATATTGCAAATGGTTGCAATATAGTATCTTGAAGTGTAACACCAAAAATACTACTCATATTATTATATTGGAAGTTATACTCAAAATTACCAAACGAAGGGTTAAAGGTTTTGTCAGCAACGTAATATAAAAATTTGTTGTCAGCAGAAAATTCTGGACTATATGCGGAATAAAATCCATCTGTAACTGGGTAGTTTTCAGACTTATCGAGAGAATATAAGATAATTTGTCCTATCTTAGGGTTTGCAAAGCCCGTGTAAGCTATCCATTTGCTATCGCTAGACCAAGTATAATCGCTTATATTCCAACTCTTTGATTTAGTAATCTCTACTTGCTTCTTACTTGCTATATCTATATAATAAAAATTTCTTGTATTATCGTGTGTTAATAAATACTTACTATTTGGCGACCATTTTAAAGAATAACGATAAAATTTCCCATTATTTGTTAATTGACTTATATTCTTGCCATCCTGATCCATCAAATAAATTTCATCTGTGCCACTTCTATCGCTGATAAAAGCAATGTATTTGCCATCTGGCGACCAAACTGCATTTCTATCATGAACATCATTAGAATTAGTTAAATTTAGAACGTTACCGTTCTCCGCTGGGAAATTAAAAATATCGCCTCTTGCTGTAAAAATAGCTCTTTTGCCATTAGGAGCAATATCTCCATTTATGATTCTATTGCTTACTTTTACTAAGCTAGGCCTCATATCAGGGAAATCTTCTTGCACCGTTATAGGTATTTTTTTAAATTCGTCAGTAGCTAAATCAAGTAAATAAATATAACCACCATTCTCAAAGGCTATATGGTGCTTTCCTAATGAAGGGAATTTTACATCATAATTATCAAAATTAGTGATTTTTTTTGTTTGCTTAGTTTTTAAATCATAACAAAAAATATTCATCGTAAAGTCTCTATCAGATAGGTAATAAATTTTATCACCAGACCACATAGGGATAATATCCTGAAATTTAGTATTAGAGATGTTTTCTAACTTTTTGGTAGCAAAATCAAAAATATAAATATCGTCTGCTTGACCGCCACTATATCTTTTCCAAGTTCTATATTCTCTAAAAATTCTATTATAAGCCATCTTTTTGCCATCTGGGCTAAAAGATGCAAAACCACCGCGAGCAACCTCTATTGGAGTAGGTAAACCACCATCCTTATTGACTAATTGTAAATGACCTACTAATATATTCCAGCTCTTTTCTCTTGAACGAAATAGAATATCGTTACCGTCCTTTGTCCATTGCATTATTATCTTATCTGGTCCTTGCCTGTCTGCTACATTTGGTTGCACATAAGAATAGGTGATTCTTTTAGGCGTGCCGCCAATGGAGGGCATAGTATATATCTCCATATTACCATCATATTCGCCTACAAAAGCAATTGTAGAACCGTCTGGAGAATATCGTGGATATTGTTCATATCCTTCAGAACTTGTAAGTCGTCGTGCTATTCCTCCTTTTATCCCCACTGTATAAATATCACCACCATAAACAAAGGTGATCTCATCAGCTGAAGTATTGGGATATCGCAATAGTCTTGTTTCTTGAGCTTCTAAGATAGAAGTAAATAGAAACAAGGATAATATTATAAAAATATTACGCATTTTTATGAATCCTTTTGATTATACCTAAAATTATAACGTGAAAACTTTCTTTTTGTTACCTTATTTTGCTTTAATTGGTGTTTCTATCAAGATAGTTACTGTACGGCAGAAACTTCTACCGTAGCTTGTAGAGTTATCAAATAATAGTTGGTCCGAGCCAATATTCTTAATAATAGCTTTATCTTCGGGTAAGTTTAACTCTTTAAGTACATTTTTTGTTCTTCGCGATGACAAATCTTTATTATACTCTTTCTCGCCTGTTCCATCTGCATAGCCAGAAATTGTTACTATACTTTCAGGCTTTATTCTCGCTCTAATATCTTGCAAAATTTGTTTATGCTCTTGTTTCAATTCTGCTCTGTCATAATCAAATAATATGAGGGCAAATTTTTCAATTCTTTTGTCATCTACAAATTCATCGCGTTTTTTCTTAATAGTTAGCTGTTTGATTTCGAGCGATTTTACTACGCTTTCTTTCTTGCCCGACACATCTTCTACTGTCAATTCTATGTCGATAGGTTTTTCTAAAGCAGGGATGATACCATTTTCTATATCCCAAATTAGCTTGTCATCTTTGTCAGTGAACTTCCTAATTACTTGTTTGTCTTGATAAATACCTATATCCCATTTCTTAATTCCGAGATCAGATGTTATATTAGGAATTAGCTTTATTTGCGGCGGGGTAGCGGATTTTTCTAATTCTAATATTGTTATAGGCTTTAATAGTTCAAAATCATCCGAGTAAATTTCTGCCCTTCTATTTTCTTCTAAACCTTCTTTATAATCATTATTTGCGTGCTTTTTAGGTAAATTCCTACTATCTAAAGATATGCGACGAGCATCGATGTTCCAAATATTAACTAAATAATCTTTTACAACTTCCGCTCTTTCTTTTGAAAGTTTTATATTACGTTTTTCTGCACCGCTATTGTTATTGGTACCTACAATAGTAATTTTGCTGTGCGGATTGTCCAACATTCTAGAGCCAATTACATTCAAAAGATTATAATATACCTCATAGGTGTTTTGTTCTATGCTTGATTCTTTAAAATCTTTTGTTTGATAATTTTTAAGTAATTTTTGAGCTGTATTTACTAAATTAGCATCATTTTCGCTAAAAAATATATACGGCAGTAAAGGGAATGTTTCGTAAATCTCAGTTTCTTCTATCACAATTTTGGGGTTAGGAGTTTCGCTACCATCTTCATTGATACCTATTGCTTGTATATTAGCTAATAAAATAGATTCTTTAGGCATTCTTAATTCATATTTCTCATTAATTATCTTTTGCTCTAATATTGTAGATTCACTTATTTTATTGCTTTTTAGTTCTTCATTAGTAGACACTAAGTTTACTGTTTGTTCATTTAATCCAACTATATAAATTACTGACGTATCCCTATTAAATATCTCTTCACGAATGGTCCTAACTTCGATTGGCTTATATAATGGGAACATTGCAGCTACTGATAGCTGTAATTGAGATACGCTCCAGTTTACACTTGAAATATTGGTGAAAGGCATATAGTATCTAAAATTTGGTTCTATGGTAATAGAATTTTTAAATTTGGTCTTATAAGATAGCCCAATTAAATAATGGAGCTGCAAAGTATTCGTTTCTGGTATATCCTTAAGTTTGAATTCATTGCGGACTAAAGTATAATTTTCTTTAAATACAACATTGTTAGGGCTAATTAGCTTTTCTTTTTGATTAAATGTCGATGAATGTAAAAAGCCAAATCGGAGTCCCGTTAAAACTGAAAAGCCTTGATTAAATTCATATTTTATTGCTGTTTCTAAGCCAATTGCTTGAATAGAAGCATCTATTTCGTATTCTGATATAGCATCTGTGATTGCACTGGTTTCATAAGGTGGGTTAGCGTCCCTAATTTCAGTGTTACCTATTACTTGCTGTTTGGTCATAAGACCGTTCAAAGAAGTGAATGCAAATCTTGTATCTAGCGAAAATTTATCAGATAATGGATAATCTGTAGCAATACCTATCGCATAGCCCATACCGCTGCCACCAGTAAATTGTGGGCAACAGCTTGGATAACCAGGTAGTTTACCAAAATCTGCATTATGTATGTTAAAATTTAAGCCCAAAAATGCACCAATATAGAAAACTGGAATTTTTGGCTCTACAATTAATGAATCTTGAGATAATAACTTAAAATTGAATAAAATTATACAACTTAAAAGAGCTAATATAAATTTCATTGGTACCTTAATTATTTTATTATATTAATTTTTGAATAAATTACATCATTAGGCGAATATACTTGGATAAAATAAATGCCAGAATCAAAGTTGCTAACATCTAATAGGAATTGCTTTTCTTCGCCACTATTTATCGGATTCCAATCTATCTTAAATAATTCTCTACCAGACAAATCACTTATTACAGCAATATGTTTGCCTCTCTCTAAGGTATTTATGGTAATATTGACAACATCTTGAGCTGGATTTGGATTTATTATGGTTCTAAATGGGTTTAAATTATGCTCTAATAAGCGGCTATCACCCTCTTCACAAATTTCAATTGTTAATTTACCGTTTACTCCCTCAATTGTGCTAACTAAGTTGCGTTCTAATATATCTAAATCCGAAATTATCAAATCCGTAAATTTACTATCTCCAAGCATAGTTGTTCCAATCAAGTTGCCAATTAGCGTATCGCTTGGGCTTACCTTAATATTATTAAATTCTAAATCTAAAACTCTATCACGTCCATCAATTTGATTATTATCAATAATTCCACCTTCAATGTTTTCAGGATAATAAAGGCTCCTATTTAGTCTCAACTTGAAAAATATATTCATATTATCCATACTATCGGTAGCTTTTTTGAATTTGCCATATATAGGTAATTTAAAGTTCCTACTTGATGGGTTGCTTGTTATTGCTGGTATATATACAAGTAATTCTTTGGAAGGCTCGCCTTTACCATTTAATAGTACAACGAAGGTCGTATCACAATTTGAGTTTGTACCTATAAATGTAATACTATCTAAGTATGTTGTAATTAACGTTGGGTTAAAGCTAATTTGGAAAACTTGGCTTTGCCCCATTGGTATAATTAAACCATCTGGATTTGGAGTAATTATAAATACGCTTGAATTAAAAGGTGCTATATGATTGTTAATAATTAAAGCTTCAGGACCATTATTAGTAATTGTAAAATTCTTCTGAGTATTTGTTCCTACAACGCCTAAGATGCTAATAGGATTTTCACTAATCGTAAATTTACCACTATATATCCTTGATCTCAAGGTAATATCATACTCTTTAATCGTACCATTGATATAAATCGTAATTCTATAAATGCCTACAATATCGCCAACCGACGCTCCAGTTGGATTAAATTCAATTATAGCTCCGGGGAATTTAGTGCTACCGCTTGGGGAAATAGTATCTGGAAGAACTAAAGAACTACTTAAGAGCTTGTATCTACCGCCAGCATCATTTATCAATTCCTCTTTTAAGACTATATACGGCGCTTCGGACGAGTTGATATACTCTGTTAATTTTCTAAACTTTTGAGATTCACAAACTGAAAAATATCCGAATGAGGTTTCCCGTGTGTCAGTATTGTTAGTATCTTTTATTATAATATCACTATCAAAATATACTAACGGTTTTGACAAAATAGCATTACCCTTGATATAAACAACTAAAGAATCAAAGCAAGGTTCATTAAAATACACAGTGATTGAGTCATCTATAAGACCAGCTTTTTGGGGATATAACGAAAAATCAATAGTCTTACCACCATTTACTGCTAAAAGCGTACTATCAGCTAATGCTTGTATTTGTGCAAAATTTGATTGTGAGCTTATTAATGCAATTTTATTGTTGAGCTTAGCACTATTATTGATGTCGAAACTTGAATTAATTTCAAAGCCGACTGCTACATTACCTAAATTAATAGTGCTTGGGTTTGCTTTAGCTTCAAAGCCAACTATTTCTGCCGTTATATCTACATATATTGTATCAAAATTTGTGTCATCGGTTGTAAAGAAGAATTGAGCACTTATAGGTCCTTTTCTTGATTTTACAGGGTTAAATTTAATTTTGTATATAGTACCCTCGCCAGGTTGTACTATTAATTCATCTTGTTGATCGCTTACTACTGTAAATAAATCTGCATCTTGACCTATCAGTTTTGACTTTGAAGTTATTTTAAATGTAGCTGAAGACTCGTTTTTTACTGGAATTGCAAAAATAACACTATCCTGACAATAAGGTATTAAACCTAAATTAATTTGTAAGGGTACATCAATATCAGTAACAACGGCTTTGCCTTTCACTTCAGTGTGTTGTTCTAATTGGCAAGTCGTATCGGTTCCTGCGGCAATTAGAGTAATTATACTTGAAAAATCACCCTTTGTTTTAGGTGAGAATTTTAGGTTTACTTGGATTTCGTCGCCAACTTTTAAAAGAGTAGGTAATACTGGAGCTGTGGACACTAATGAATATGGCGCAGGAATACTTTGAATATAAGATAGATATAAGTTTGCATCGCCAGTATTTTTCATAGAGTATGATAATGTATTAGAATCGCCAACCCTCGTATCTATAAAACTTAAATTGGGCGTTCCAACATAAGTTAGTTTAGGAGTAAACGCCTCATCGATTGTAAATACTATTCTCCAATCTGTTCCTAATGGATATTCAGGATCGTTTGAAGGTATTATTAATGTATTTGTAGCTTTTTGACTTGGGTCTGCTCCTACAGGCATAGTATATTCTACTAAAATTTCCGATGTATCACCTGGTTTGATACCATAAATACCGTTTGTTTCAGGACCTAATATTTTAAACCCATTATTTCCCATCAACCAATTAGCATCAGAAAACTGTAATTCTAAATTTGCTTCTGCGTTTGCTTGATTCCATATTTTTGCCGATAATACCATTGTCTCGCCGACACAATATATTTTTCTTGCTTCTACATTCTTAATTCCATTTACAAATGGTCTTAAATCTAATTTTAGGATATTGGTTGCCGCCGCAGATAATACTTCGTGAGGTTCGGCTGCATATTCTGTTATTACAGGATTATTGACAATAGTAGCAACCGCTACATAATATATACCAGACCTCTTATTCAAAAAACTTGTTAGATCATAAGACCAATTTTCATCGGTCAGAGTTGCTAATAATCTCCAGTCATCACTATCTTTACTTATGTATAAATGTGAAGTTTTGCCGTTAGCTTGAGTGCCTGTCAAAATATGATTTGACATAATAATATGGGAAGTATCTGTTGTTGGTCCTCTATATGAGCTTGCATTAGCAGTAGATAGGTTTAAATCTAAAGCAGATGGATAGTCGAACCTTACCCTTCCACTACCACCAAAAGTAACACTATTATTACCACCATCTACATTAATTCTTAATTTATTAATTTTTAGCTTAGATTGAATACCAATATGCCCTCCAGAGCCACTGCCACCTAAGCTATTATCGCAAGCATTTGTAGCTCCATTAGCTCCTCTTGCTTCAAAGTTTATTCCTTCAATAGATAAGGCGCTTAGTCTGATAGCTCCTCCACCTCCGCCACCAGCAGCACTAGTGCCAGATGGAAAACATTGAGGGTTGCCTCCAGCACCTCCAGAACCGCCTGCAATAGGTACGACCATTATATTTCCATAAGGCTTACCGCCGTTAATACTATCGATTGTAGTACTACTACCTTCCGTTGCATAGCCGCCACTACCTCCGGGTGAGTTTTGCTTCCAGCCACTACCTCCACCTTCTCTACCTGTCGGTTCACAAGCTCCACCATCGCCACATCCTTCACCAGAGCGACCAAAGGGGTGCCCTGTGCCACCAGCAGCAGCTTCATAAGCAGCTTGTTTAGGACCGGGCACACCGTTTAAGCTATAACCACCATAGTTATTGTCTAATCTTGGACCTGAACCATCCGAGGGGTCAGTAAATTTATCACTTGAAAAAGGATTACCGCTTTTATTTCTTCCACCGGCGCCACCGCCAGTAAAACCGTTCCCGCCTCTAATGCCCATACCAAATATATCGGCAAAACTTCCACCACCAGCACCACCACCAGCAGGAGCATCTTGAACTATATTGTTTAATTTGCCATTTTCAAGAACTTCGCCACCATTAACACTAATTATAGAAGCATTTGCAGTACCGTAAATTTTCCCTTTAACTAATAAGTTAAAAGGTAAAAAGGCTTGGTTACCAGCAACATTAGGATCGCAATCTTCAGAGCTTACCCAATATTTACGTGGAGCTAATTTGATAGAATCAAATATCAAGACGCCACGTGGAGAACGCTTGCCTAAATTATTAGCACCAAAAACCGAATCCTTTGAATATGCTGCACTTGTTAAGTCAATAAATGGTCTTGATTTTACGATATAAAATGTTTGTGAATTAGAAACTTGTCCATTTACTTTTACTTGTAATTCTATTTGATAATTAGGGTTTGCTGATAAGGCGTCATATTTATCTGGATTTAAATTATCATTTATATAGATTATAGTAGAAATCATTCTACCCTCCCAACTGACTACGAGAGGTCCTAATTTTACCTTACCTATATCTGAGTTGTCAGATAGAATTATCTCCGTATCTTGAGATTTGGCAATATATACGCCATCTATTCCAAAGTTATTTTTCTTATTATGTGGTCCTATAAATTCTACGTATACTGCCATTCCAGGAGCGCCTATATCGGGCGTAATATAAGAAATTGCTGGCTGCGCTAAAATATCGATAATTGAAGATAATATTAAGATACACAAAATGTAAATATATTTCATATACACCACAAACAAATAAATCGTTTAATCAATTTAGTAATGAATAAATATACATTATATTATTGTATTTTTTCAAGCATATTTCAATTTTTAAAGAATTATTTTTGGCTTACTTTTTGTTGTATTTGGATTATGAACATTGAACAATTGATTATAAAATTTTTGGTGTATTGCCAAAGCGAGAAATCTTATTCGCACAACACAATTATTTCTTATAAATATGGATTAGAAGAGTTCATTTCTTTCTTTAAAGAATTTTATGAAGCATCACCACAAATTGAGTGTATAGAAAGTGAAGATATCAAACCATACCTTGGTTGGTTAGATGATAAAGGCTATAAGCGTGCTACTTTAAAGCAACGCATTTCAGCTGTAAAATCATTTTTTAAGTATCTTAAGAAGAAAGAAATAATAGTACATAACCCTGCTCAAGCAGTGCTATCTCCCAAAAAAGCCAAAAGGCTACCACAATACATTCAAAAGAGTGAGATACTCAACATCATAAATGATATTGAACTTGATAATATTTGGGATATTCGCGATAGAACTTTAATCGAATTATTATATGGCTCTGGTTTACGTATAAGCGAGGCATTGCAGCTTAATATAGATAGTATTAATGCAAGTGAGGCAATAATTAGAGTTGTAGGGAAGGGCAACAAAGAAAGAGTAGTGCCAATAACTCATACATTTATTAACTTATATTATGATTATAAAAAAACATTACTTGCTTTAACTAAGTCTAACTATGAATGCCCATTGTTTATTGATAAGAAAGGAAAAAGGCTAAGTCCAGCAATGGCTTATAAGATAATTAAGAGTCGAATGCAAGGTAAAACCGAAGTAAGCAAAAAAAGCCCGCATACCTTAAGGCATACATTTGCAACACACTTATTAGATAATGGGGCTGATATTAGAAGTGTAGGCGAAATGCTGGGGCACTCATCGCTTAATACAACACAGATTTACACGCATCTATCAATTGAAAGATTAAAAGAGCAATATAAAAAAGCACATCCAAAATCTTAATCATTCGTCCATGTAACGATGCTTATTTATAATTTAAACTAAAAGTTAAAAAATGTCAAAACTGAAGGTATCTGTAGTTGGAGCTGGCCACCTTGGCAGTATTCATACTAAATTATGGTCGCTAAACCCTAATGTCGAATTGGTTGGTATTTTTGATGTAGATAAAGAAAAATCAAATAAAATATCTAATGATTATAATTGCACAAATTTCAATTCTATTGAGGAGGTAATTGAAAATTCTGATGCTACAACTATTGCTGTTCCTACGATTTATCATTGGGAAGTAGCTAAGCAATGTATACAAAGTGGTAAACATTGCTTAATTGAAAAACCAATTACAAATACTTATCAAGAATCTATCGATTTAATTGAAAGTGCTAAAAAAAATAAAGTACTAATTCAAGTAGGGCATGTAGAAAGGTTTAATCCCGCAATTAAAGCAATTAAGGCATATAATATCAATCCGCTTTTTATTGAAGCACATAGATTGAGTCAATTCAAACCTCGAGCTTTAGATGTGTCTGTTATTCATGATTTAATGATACACGATATAGACATTATCCTCTGGCTTGCAAAATCAAAAATAACTAATATTGATGCTAATGGAGTTTCTGTATTAAGCGATAGTATAGATATAGCCAACGCTAGGTTAAAATTTGAGAATGGTCTTACAGCAAATATTACAGCCTCCAGAATATCAGCAAATCCTATGCGAAAAATGCGTATATTCCAGAAAGATGCTTATATTTCTTTAGATTTTCAAGAGCAGAATGTAGAAATATATAAAATATATGATGAAGGGCTAAATTCTACTGATGGGGTACCTGCTATGATGTTGGGGTCTATTGATACTGGTTCTAATAATAGAAATATATACTTTGAAAAACCACACATAGACAAAATTAATGCAATAGCTGAAGAGCAAAACGCTTTTGTTGCAGCAATACAAGATAATATACCTATTGCAGTGAATGCTAACGAAGCATCCGAAGCACTAAGGGTTGCCGAAGAAATTGTTAAAATTATTGGCTAATTTTCTAATAACTCTAAAGGTAATCTACCATGCTTGTAGAAGCTAAGAACTTCAAAGAAGTCATAGCGTCTAAATGATTCTGCTATAATATTTGTACGTTTGCCATATTCGCGTAAATATTCTAACATTCCTTGCTGTTGCCATAGGAAGTTTTGTGGTTTATTAGGAAATTTTCTATTCAATATGCCATAGGAATTTAGAGCTGGGGTAGACCAATACCATACAAAAATATTTATACGATTTTCGTCGTTAGCTAAAGATAAAACTAAGGGGATAACAGCGTTTAGTATTAATTCTCGTCTTAGGTGTGGACCTTCGTTCAAAAGTTTTGTTCTTACTAATGATTGTAGTTTGTCAGGAATAGAAATACTCTTATTTTCTGATATTGCTACTACAAAGTTGTATAGTTCCGAATCAGAAATAGAGTCAATTAAATTACTTAAATTTGCTTGTTTATATTTAGGGCGATGTAGCTTTGATTCATATTGATGAATAAATTCTTGCGACAAGATTTGTAAGGTATCTTGTAAAGAATGATGATTTAAGAGATTTTTTGCCACAGATGTTTTTCTTAAAAGCCTTAATAAGGCAAAATTTTGTATTTCTTCTACTTCTGGGGTCGATTCTTCAGTATTAGTGTCAGAGCTATCTTGCAATAATTCTTTGCTTAAAACTAATGTCTCAAAAGCACCTTTGATTTGTGTATCATTATTCAACACTATATGCAAGATAACCGTTTTATACTTATCGTTGTCCTCGTGCCGATGTCCTACCCAATCTGAACTATTTATATGAAATTCACAATCGCCAACAACTAAAAAGCCGTTTATCAAAATAGCAATATCTTCAAAGTCAGGTCCAGTTCTTTTGATTTTACCTGGCGATAAAAACTGCAATCTTTTGCCACTTGTAGTGGTAAATAGACTGCTAGGGTCGGATATAGAGTTAAATACTTTTTTTTGATAAAATAATTCATCTTCTTGCATAATAATTATTAGACCGTATTGATAATTAAACCAATTCTAAATTAGCAAAAATATTTCTAATATTATATAATAATTATTTCAGATTTATTTTTTCAATAGAAGTGTAAAAAAAGAGTGTATAGAGAAGTTGATTAAACCAAATTAATATAGCTACTAATTTATATATTGACATTATTTGAAATTAGTGATGAAAATAAGTATTTTTGAAACTTAAAGGATTTTCTTATTAGGAAATATGGGGGTATAATGCACTCTGGAAATTATGTTTTAATATTACATACTCACTTGCCTTGGGTACTGCATCATGGCAATTGGCCCCACGGGGTAGATTGGCTTAGCGAAGCAGTTGCCGAATGCTACATCCCTTTGTTAAACGTTTTTAATGATTGCTTAAGTGAAGGGATAGTTCCTAAAGTTACATTAGATATATCGCCTATTTTATGCGAGCAATTAGAGCATAAAGACTTTAAGAAAATTTTTATCGAATACTGTGAGCAAAAAATCAAATCTGCTCAAGAAGATAGGCAAAACTTTAAAAATTGGGGCTATGACGAACACCATATTTGGCTAACCAATTTTTGGGAAGAGTGGTACACAAATAAAAAAGAAGATTACATTAAGAAATATGACTCATCTATAATAAATGGACTTAAACAGCTTCAAGACCAAAATGCTATCGAAATTATGACGTGTGGCGCCACGCATGGGTATTTCCCTTTATTAGGATTTGATAAAAGCATAAATCTACAAGTAGCTACAGCCGTTAAAAACTATAAAAAATACTTTGGGAGAGAGCCTAAAGGAATATGGTTGCCAGAATGCGCCTATAGACCGTCGTATGAATGGCAAACCTACTTACCAATTACTCCCTTTAATTCAAAAAAATTAAGAACTGGGGTTGAGCAAATTTTAGCTACACACGGTATAAAATATTTTGTAACAGATGAGGATTTACTCAAAAGAATGAGTCCAATAGGAGAATTTACGGCAAATAATAAGGAAGGATTTGTTCCATTTAATTCACCTAACTTTATTCATAAAAATTGGGAATTCGACAAAAATCCACTAAGGATTTATGAGGTTGCTTCATCAGAAAAAATAGAATATGGTACAGCCGCAATTTTTACAAGACATCACGATTTATCTATGCAAGTGTGGAGCGGGCAAATTGGCTACCCTGCCGAGCCAGATTATTTAGATTTTCATAAAAAACATTTCCCATCTATGCATAGATATTGGAGAGTTACTGATAGCAAAGCTGATATGATGTATAAAACATTATATCATCCAGATTGGACTAAGGATAAAATTGATAAACAGTCAAATCATTTTATTCATAATTTAGAAAATGCCTCAAATTATTATAATGCACAGTCTGGCAAATTATCTACAGTTACTACACCATTTGATACTGAATTATTTGGTCATTGGTGGTTCGAGGGTCCAGAATTTTTACGTTCTGTAATTAAAGGACTTCACCAGTCGCCCTATGTTAATATGGTAACCGCTGAAGAACAATATAGAATAATAAATCCTAAAGAAATTATTTCTATTCCTGAAGGTTCATGGGGAGTTAATAATGACCATACAGTATGGAGTAATGAGGAAAATAAGTGGACTTGGGAGAGTATTTATAATGATGAATTAAGGTTTGATAATCTATATCGACAATACTTTAATGAAAACATTGATGCTCAAGGAAAAAGAATTCTTTTACAAATATTAAAAGAGCTTTTATTATTACAATCATCAGATTGGCAGTTCTTAATTTATACAGAGTCAGCCAAAGATTATGCAGAGATGAGGTTTGCAAACCATCATTCTGATTTTAATAGATTATGTGATTCCTTAGAAAAATATATGGACAAGCAAGTTTTGCCACAAAATGACCTAAAGTATTTGGAAGAGACCGAAAAAAGAAATTCTATATTTCCAGAATTGGACCTAAACGATTGGAAGGAAGTATATTCTTAAATAAAATGGACTCTAAAACAAAATTATTAAAAAATATATTTTCTTTATCAATAGCAGAAATGGCGAGTAAAGGACTTGCCATTATTTATACTATATATTTGATAAAAGTAATTGGTCCAGAGAGTAATGGAATACTTAACTTCACAAAATCATTAGTACAATACTTCCTTATACTAGTTGCTTTAGGCTACGATCAAGTAGGAATCAGAGAAATAGCCAAAGATAGATTACTAAGCAAGAAATTTGTTGATTTAATAGTTAGTATAAGATTATTTATAGCTTTTGTATCTTTTTTGGCGCTTGTTATTGTTGTTCAAATATTAATTCTTAATAAGCCAGAATTATCCCAAAATCAACACTTAGTGTATATATATGGTATCACATTATTTACTAACGCTATAATGCTGAACTGGTACTTTCAGGCAATAGAACAAATGGAAGTAATTGCTATTCGCACCATAGGTGTATACTTACTTAATTTTATTTGTATTATAGTGTTAATTAAAAGTAGCAATGACCTAACTTTGGCAGTTGTTATTATTAGTGCCTCAATGTGCATAAATGCTATAATAATGTTAATCTATTATTTGAAAAAATACAATTCATTTTCTTTTAATTTCAATCTGAAAGAATGGGCTAATGTATCCCGTGAAGCTTTTTCAATTGGTCTAATTTTTTTAATATCAACATTATATAATAATATTGATATTACATTACTTGGAATGTTTAGAGGAGACTTTGAAACAGGAATCTATGGAGCCGCTCATCAAGTAATATTTTTCGCCATTTTGCCATCGCTCATACTGCAAAGTGCATTTTTTCCACAAATATCTCAAAAAGAAACATTCCAAGAACGAGATAATATAATATCTAAATATACTAAATTACAATCATTAACAGCCTTCTTAGTTTTTGGGTATTTGTTTTTTATGGCTGATTATGTAGTTGTATTATTAGGCGATAAATATACCAATACCGATTCGATATTAAAAGTATTATCATTTACTATTCTTATTCAGTTTTTAATATCAATCTATTTTGCGCCATTAATTTCGTGGAAGCAAGAAAAGAAAGTGGTATTTGCGAATTTAATAGGACTTATATTAAATATAATATTAAATATTGTTTTAATACCGAAATATGGAATGTATGGTTCTGCCTTTGCAACTATACTTTGTGAATTTGGAGTATTAGTAAGCATAATTATAATCTTTAAAAAAGTACATGCTAAAATATACTTGAAAGAAATAGTACAATTTGTTCCAATATTAATGCTTTCATTTCTTCCTATCTATTTTGTAAGCGATTACTTAAGCCCGATATTAAGAATTATTAGTAGTACTGTTTTATATTTTGGTATGTCTCTTGCTTTAAAAGTTTTAAGTATAAGTGAACTCAAATCATTAATTAAACGATGAAATACGATTATTTGATAGTAGGAGCTGGGTATGCTGGCTCAGTGTTAGCCGAAAGGATTGCAACGCAATTAGACAAAAAATGCCTAATTATAGATAAAAGAAGCCATATAGCTGGTAATGCTTTCGACTATTATGATGAGAATGGAATTTTAGTGCATAAGTTTGGACCTCATATTTTTCATACTTTGTCAAAGAAAGTTTGGGACTATCTTTCAATTTTTACCAAATGGAATAGGCATATCCACCACGTTAAAGCTATTGTAGAAGGTAAGGCTATACCTGTACCATTTAACTTAAATAGTATCGACCAAGTTTTTCCAAAAGCTTATGCAGAAAAACTACAAAATAAATTAATTGAAAATTATGGCTTTGGGCTTAAAATTCCTATTCTCAAAATGTTAGAGACTAAAGACAGCGATTTAAACTTCTTAGCAAATTATATTTATAAAAATGTTTTTCATGGCTATACTCTAAAACAATGGGGAATGAAGCCTGAAGAATTAGATAGCTCTGTTTCTGCCCGTGTTCCGGTTTATATTAGTCGAGATGATAGATATTTCCAAGATACATATCAGGGGATACCACAAAATGGCTATACAGCTATGTTTAATAACATCTTAAATCACAAGAATATCCATATATTACTTAATGCAGATTTTGAAGATATTAAAAGCGGCATCCAATATGATAAACTAATTTATACTGGACCTATCGACACTTATTTTGATTATATGTATGGGGAATTACCATATAGAAGCTTAAAATTTGATTTTCAAACATTCGATTTTGATAATTTTCAAGAACTTGCACAAATTAACTATCCAAATAACTTTGATTATACCCGCATTACTGAATTTAAGCATTTAACAAAGCAAAAACATAGCAAGACTACAATTGCTTATGAATTTCCACAGCAATACGATAAACTAACTAACGAACCGTATTATCCAATTCCAAAAGCAGAGAATAATGAACTTTTCCAAAAATATAAGATTGAAGTAGATAAGATAGCAGACAAAGTCATTTTCTGCGGGCGTTTAGCAGATTATAAATATTATAATATGGACCAAATTGTTGGTGTTGCATTGCAAATTTTTGAAAAAAGGATAGCAAAACTACGATGAATAATGATATGCCATTATGCGTTGACCTTGACGGTACTTTGATTAAAACGGATTTAATGCTCGAGGCAATACCCTTGCTTTTAAAGCAAAATCCAATATACATATTGTTCATTATATGTTGGGCTTTCAAAGGAAGATTGTTTTTAAAGGAACAATTGTCAAAAAGAGTACAAATTGATTTTGATACTATACCTATAAATGAAGAAGTTAGAAATTATTTGATTGAAGAGAAAAAACAAGGGAGGATAATTTACCTTGTGACAGCCGCCGTCCAAGAGTATGCAGATGTATTTCAAAAAAGGTTTAAATTCTTTGACGACGCTATAGGTTCGGGTTATGGAATTAACTTAACATCTACTTCAAAGGCAAATTACCTTGTAAATAGATTTGGAGAGAAAGGCTATGACTATGTTGGAGATACTTACAAAGATTTAGCTGTATGGAAGCATAGCAATAATGCTTTAATTGTTAGTAATGATAATAAATTGGTAGAGCAAGCCAAAAAGATTAGCAAGGTTACAAAGGTATTTGACAATAGCAGTACTTCTACTATATCAATATTAATACAGCAATTTAGGGTATTTCAGTGGGTTAAAAATTTGTTAATTTTTACGCCTTCACTATTAGCTCATAACACAAATTTTAATACATATATAGATTTAATCATTGCTTTCTTATCTTTTAGTTGCATAGCATCGTCTATTTATATCTTTAATGATTTGATGGACTTGAAGAGCGATAGATTGCATTTTACAAAAAAATACAGACCTTTAGCCGCTGGTAATTTTAAGATAAGCAATGCATTGCTTTATTCGTTCTTGCTTATTATCATTGGTTTTACTATCAGTTTAAATTTAAGCTATCATTTTACCCTTGTATTAATAATATATTCTATTACGACATTCTTATATACAAGTATTCTTAAGGGATTATATTTAATTGATATTATTACTTTGGCACTACTATATATTTTGCGTCTTGAAGCTGGTGCAGTAGTTTCAGATAACGTAATATCCGAATGGCTGATAGTGTTTGCTTTATTTTTCTTTTTCTCAATGGGAGCATTAAAAAGGTTTGCTGAATTAAAAAATTATAAAGAAAAAGTATTGTCTGGTAGGGGGTATATAGCCGAAGATATACATATCATACAAGTTACTGGTATTAGCTCAAGTATGATTGCTATTCTTATAATTGTATTTTATATTAATAGTCCTAACGTAATGCAACTATATCAACATCCTAAAGTTTTGTATTTAATTGTGCCAGTTTTTTTATATTGGTGCTCAAGGCTGTGGCTCTTAGCTGATAGGAAACAAATGAATGATGATCCTATTGCGTTTGCTGTGAAAGATAAAGTAAGTTATATTTGTATTTTGATGGTTGCTGTCATTATGATTATGGGATTGTTATGATGAGCAAATACTATTCTTTTGGCGCATATCCAATACCATCAAATCAATGTATAATCAATGCTGATTCAAAAAATATCAAATTTAACGATAATAAATACTATTTGCCACGTGGACTCAGCAAAAGTTATGGGGACTCTTGTTTAAATTCTGATAATATATTAATAGATTGTAGTACAATAAATAAATTTATATCATTCGACAATAATACTGCCGTAGTCAAGGCTCAAGCAGGCGTTACTTTGCAGGAAATAATTGATGTTTTCTTACCACAAAAATATTTCTTACCTATTACTCCGGGTACCAAATATATTACCTTAGGCGGCGCAATAGCTAACGATGTTCATGGGAAAAATCATCATAAATATGGAACTTTTGGTAATTATGTTATTTCTTTCGATTTATTAAGAAGTGATGGAAATATATACCATTGTTCACAAAATGAGAACGTAGAGATGTTTAAAGCTACTATCGGAGGGCTTGGCTTAACTGGTCTTATTCTTAGTGCAGAAATACAGTTAATTAAAGTAAATGGACCATTAATAGATTGCGAGAATATAAAGTTTTATTCTTTTGAGGAATTTTTTGCTATTAATAATGAATCTTTAAATTATGATTATACCGTATCTTGGGTAAGCACAAATAAGCTTGGCTATGGTATATTTTCACGTGGAAATTTTGCAGATGAACAAAATCAGATTGAATATGTAGCCAACGAAAAGCAAGCAATCAATTTTCCTTTTGAATACTCATTTATTAATAATTTAAGTACCAAAGTCTTTAACTTTTTATATTTTAATAAACAAATTGGTAAGCAAAGAAGAAGTATTATTGACTATAATACCTTTTTTTATCCTTTGGATAAAATTAATAATTGGAATAGAGCTTACGGCAAAGATGGCTTTTTGCAATACCAATTTGTAATCCCTAATTCAAATGCTATTGATAATTTAAAGAAAATATTTAAAATGATTGCTGATTCTGGATACCCATCATTTTTGACGGTTTTAAAATCATTTGGGAATATTAGCTCACCAGGATTAATGTCTTTTCCAATGGAAGGTATTACCTTAGCTATCGACTTTAAGATGCACGGCGTAAAGCTATTTGAGTTGCTCAAACGATGTGATGAAATTGTATTTGGCGCTGGTGGTAGGATTTACCCTGCTAAAGATGCAAGAATGAAATCTTCGGACTTTATTAAATCTTACCCTAATATTCAGGAATTTACTAAATATATAGACCCAAAATTTAGCTCTCAATTTTGGAGAAGAGTATACACAATTGATTAAGAAAGATATTTTGAAAAACTACTCCTTTAAGAAATCTTTAATAGTACTGATTTGCACTAAAATATTGTCTGAATTTGTATTGCCTACATTTATAGTAATTCTGGGATTTTCCCTCTTCCAATTATTAATATAATTTTTCAATACTTCTAAACGTGAAGCCATTAAATCTTTGTTTTTACTCGAGACCTTAATATCTACATTTAAATTTCTATTAAATCTTAATAATAATTGCAATTCTTCAAGTTTATCTTTGCTGTCATTGCTCAAAGTATTAGAATTATTCTCGAATAGGTTATCGTCTAAAATTATGCTACCCACAATAGGCTTGATGACGTTAAAATTTACTTTTTGTTCTGCGTAACTATTGGTATCCAAAGTATGAAACTTAACTTCTTTTCTCAATATATCATTACTCATTAGAACGACATTGTAGATAGTATTAGACTCCAATATTTGCTGAAATTCTCCTGTCTGCGAGTTAGATTGAGTTTTAATTTTCTTGCCATTAGTATCTTTAAATTCAATATTTACTCCTATTGCTTGCTTAGATTGAGAATCTATTATTTTACCTTGTACTAAAATTTGAGTAGAGAATAATGGCAATGAGAGACATAGGAATGATAATATAAAAACATAAGATTGAGTTACTTTTTTCATAGTTTATCCGTTTAATAATAATATTTATAGTATATATTTAAAAATAATGACAAAAATAATAGCAAAAATAATAGTTCTCATACTTTTTATTGTATTTTATTGTTCTATTTTACGCTCACAAACAAGAATACACCCTTATGAACGAATAACACCCGAAAAAGTTAAAATCTATGATCAGTTTATAAGGCAGTATGCACCAGCCGATAGTGCATATAACCTAATGTTACAATGGACAGATCGTCAGTTTATAGCGGCAAGAGCTGCCGTTGCCAAATATATTCTTGAAGTATATAAGCCCTTATTCCCTGGCTATAAATCTATGATTAATGCACAAATATTGAACTCCGAAAGAGCAATGCTGGCGCAAACGCCTGATTCTACAATGGTTGCAATTTATGATGATTATATAAAATCCAATGCTCCATCTGATGATTCTTTTGTTGCTATTCAACGGCTAACTGATAATTTTATACAGCAGCATAAATATGAAGAAGCAATCAAAATATACCAATCATATTTACCATTATTTTCAAGTAAAAAAAATAAATTCGATACAATTATAAATATACTCAGAGCTAAGAACCAAGGGCTCATAGTTAGAAATTTAGGCAAGATAATTAACACACCGTACAGTGAATGGGATCCAACGCTTACCCCTGATGGTAGGTATTTATACTTTTCTTCAGATAGAAAGGGAGGCTATGGCAAAGCTGATATTTGGTACTCAGAAAATATAAACGGCCAATGGACTCAAGCTAAAAATATAGGAAGCAAAATAAATAAAAGAGAAGAAGAAACAGTAGATAATGTAAGCGTTGATGGGACTATATTGTTTTTATCTGGTGAATTTCCGGGGACTTTTGGTAAATTTGATATTTTTCTTGCGGAAAAGGATTCACTTGGGTGGAATAGACTGTTGCACATTAATAAACCGATTAATTCTATTTATCACGAAGAGTCGGCAAACATTAGCTCTGATGGAAAAGTCTTAATATTTACAAGCGATAGACCGGGAGGAGTAGGACCTTTTGTAGAAATGAATGCCCAATACTACCACGGTTCACTAATGGGTAATATGGATCTATATATTTCATTCAACCGAGATACTGGTTGGACTGCCCCGATAAATATGGGAAACATAATCAATACTCCTTATGCTGAAAGGGCAGTATTTTTGCACCCTGATAACAAAACATTATATTTTAGCTCTAATGGGCATACGGGCTTAGGTGGCTTAGATGTATTCAAATCTACTCGCTTAGACGATACATGGCTAAATTGGTCAGAACCAGTGAATTTAGGTAAAGAAATCAACGGAGAAAGCGATGATTGGGGGTATTCAATAGATGTCAAAGGCGATAGCGCATTATTCGCTAAACATAGCCAACCAGATGGATATGGAGCTTGGGATATATATTCTATTAAATTACCTAAAGAAGCGAAACCAAATTCAGTCATAACAGTTAGAGGGAAGGTTACCAATTCCTTAGGACAGCCCTTAGCTGCTGTTATCCGATGGGAAGATTTAAATACTGGTGAAGATTTAGGTTTTGTAAAGAGTGATCCAAAAGATGGCTCGTATTTTATAAGTTTAAGCCCAGATAAGTTATACGGTTATTTTGCAGAAAAGAAAAATTACTACCCTAGCTCTAAAAACTTAGATTTACGTAATTATAATAAAGTAGGAGATTTTTATGCAGATATAGAACTAATTAGCCTTAAAGAAATTAACGATGGCAATCATAAAATAACTATAAATAATATCTTTTTTGATTATGACAAATCAGATATAAAGCCAGAGTCATTGCCAGAATTAAATAGGCTAATAGAGTTTCTAAAGCCGAATAAAAAAATAATCCTTATAGAAGGGCATACAGATAATGTAGGCACAAAAGCGTATAATATGGAATTATCTAAGAAGAGAGCCCAATCAATTGCTGATTTTTTAATTAAATCTGGGATTGACAGTTCCCGTATAGAAGTGAAGGGATGGGGAGATACCAGACCTGTAATGGATAATAATTCCGACGAATCAAAGTCAAAAAATAGAAGGGTAGAATTTTCATTGCACTAAATATAAACTCAATTAAATTATTAATTAGTTCGTTATAAATTTTTATATTTTTATCATAGTGTATTTTAAAAGAGTATATAATGGATAACGTAATCAAAACAGATTCTATTTTCTTTACCGATGAGCAAAAGCCGGGTTCTTACTCGTTAAGAAACCAAATGTTTGAAAACTTAGAATTTCGATTAGTAAAAGATAAAATAACTTTAACTTCAGAAGATTCATATAGAGCAATGGCTCTGTCTGTGCGCGATAGATTAATTAGAAATTGGCTTAGAACTCAACATCATTATTATAAGCAAGATGTTAAAAGAGTCTATTATCTATCTATGGAATTTTTGATGGGCAGGCTACTTGGTAACGCATTGACTAATTTGGGTGCTTACGAAGAATCTGCTAATATTTTAAAAGAAATGGGTTTTGACTTAGAAGAAATAAAAGAATTAGAACACGATATGGGATTAGGCAACGGTGGTTTAGGTAGATTAGCTGCTTGCTTTCTTGATAGTATGGCTACTCTGGAATTGCCTGCCTTTGGCTATGGGATTAGATATGAATACGGTATATTCAAGCAAGAAATTGTGAATGGTTGGCAAATAGAAAAACCTGATAATTGGCTTGGTTATGGTTCTCCTTGGGAAATTATACGCCCTGAGTATACTTACAAAGTAAAATTTAATGGTCATATCATTAGTCATTCTAATCAATGGGGTAAAACAAATTATGAATGGGTTGATACCGATGAAGTATTAGCGCTTGCTTATGATATTCCTATACCCGGCTACAATAATAAGACTTGTAATAATCTTAGATTATGGGAAGCCAAAGCATCTCAAGATTTTAATTTTGATTTCTTTAATCAAGGCGACTACATTAAAGCAGTAGAAAATAGGTTTGAAACCGAAAATATATCAAAAGTGCTGTATCCTAATGATAATACAGTTGCAGGCAAGGAATTACGCTTAAAACAACAATATTTTTTTGTGTCGGCATCGCTCCAAGACATTATTAGAAGGTTCAAAGTTAAACATAAAAATATACAGAATTTTGCCGATAAAAATACTATTCAATTAAATGATACTCATCCAGCTATAGCTATTGTAGAGCTTATGAGAATTTTTATTGATGAAGAAAAATTAGATTGGGATTATGCTTGGCAGATTACTACGAAGACTTTTGCATATACCAACCATACTGTGCTTACAGAAGCGCTTGAAAAGTGGTCTGTGGACTTATTTGAGAGACTATTACCCCGTCACCTTCAAATTATTTATGATATAAATGCTAAATTTTTAGATATTGTAAGAATGAAATTCTATAATGATATTGATAAAATTAGGCGTATGTCATTGATTGAAGAGGGTAATGAAAAAATGATAAGAATGGCGCACTTAGCTATTGTAGGCTCTTTTTCTGTTAATGGTGTAGCAGAGCTACATACCAAAATACTAAAAGAAAAGATTTTTAATGATTTTTATCAGCTTTTCCCTGAAAAGTTCAATAATAAAACTAACGGAATAACACAACGCCGTTGGCTTAAAAAAGCTAATACTTCACTATCTAATCTAATTACATCTGCAATAGGGGATAAGTGGGTAACTGATTTGTATGAACTAAAGAAAATTGAGCCATTTGCAAATGACAGTGAATTTCAAAAACGTTGGGAAGAATCAAAAAGAGAAAATAAAAATAAACTGTTTAAGCATATCGAAGAAAACTATAATATTAAAATGAACTATGAATCTGTTGTTGATGTTCAAATTAAAAGAATTCATGAATACAAAAGGCAAATGTTAAATGCGATTGAATTAATTCATACTTACATTAAATTAAAAGAAAATCCAGATATGCCATTTTTGCCGCGTACAGTAATTTTTGCTGGGAAAGCCGCCCCCGGTTATTTAATGGCTAAAAGAACGATAAAACTAATCAATTCTATTTCTAATGTGATAAATAATGATCCTGAAATTAATGGTAAGTTAAAGGTCTTATTTATGAAAAACTATTCGGTATCATTGGCAGAATTAATTATACCTGCAACAGATGTATCAGAACAAATTTCTACGGCTGGTTTTGAAGCGTCAGGTACAGGAAATATGAAATTTATGCTAAATGGTGCTATTACACTTGGCACACTCGATGGGGCGAATATCGAAATGTTAGAGGAAGTTGGTGAAGATAATATATTTATTTTTGGTATGAATGCAGACGAAATAGCTCATGCACTAAATAATAATTATAATCCTACTGCTATTTATGAATCTAATGCTGAACTGAAAGCCACCTTAGACTTATTAAAATCTAATTTCTTTAATTCATTAGAGCAAGGTATATTCGATATGGTTTTTAACGATTTGGTATACAAAGATAGATTCTGTGTGTTAGCCGATTTCCAAAGCTATGCCGATATGCATAAGGTCGTTGCAAATCTTTACTTGGATAGGAAAAAATGGCTAAGCAAATCAATACTAAATACAGCAAGAGCAGGTAGATTTTCTTCTGATAGAACGATAAACCAATACGCTAATGAAATATGGAAAATTCAAAGTACAAAAATACTATCATAAGTGGCATATTTTTTGAGCGATTTCATATTATTGATTAGTTAAATTTGGTAAATATTTAAAAATGAAGAATTCAAGTGGATTTGTAGAATATCTTAAAGTGAAATTATATATTATTTTATTTGCTCTACTATTATTGCCAAATAGTAAAGTTATTTCTCAAAATTGGTTTAAATTAGATAAACCCAATCTTTTGAATGATGGCTCTGGATATTCAACTTACGATCAATCAATATCAGTAAAATCTGATATGCAAGGAAATATTTATCACACTGGCTATTTTGAAGGAATTATTGTATTTGGCAACGATACATTAGTAAGTAACGGGGGCAGAGATATATTTGTAGCTAAACTCAATAAAGAAGGGCAATATAAATGGGCAAAATCTGCTGGTAGTCAATTATCAGATTATGGAAAAGATATAGCAATAAACCAAAATGGTGAAGTGTTCCTGACGGGTTATTTCTTTGCTAAAGCATATTTTGGCAACTACCAAATTACATCTTTTGGTAATTCTGATATATTTGTAGCTAAACTTGATAGCAATGGCAATTGGCTGTGGGTAAAAAATGCAGATGGAGATGGCTTCGATCGTGCTAATTCTATTACTGCTGACAATAATTATTGCTATATAAGTGGGAATTATGAATCCTCAATAACATTTGCCAATACTACTTTAACTTCACAAGGCTCAAAAGATATTTTTGTAGCAAAAATAGATAAGAATGGAAATTGGAAATGGGCTAAATCCGCAGGAAGCTCTTCCACGGACGACTCATATAATATAAATTTTGATGCAAATAAACAGAAGCTAATAATAACTGGATATTTTAGTTCTACGGCTACTTTCGGCTTAATTAGCCTTACGTCAGCTGGGAGTAGAGACCCTTATGTAGCAAAGATTGACACCAACGGTAATTGGATATGGGCTAAACGAACAGGGAGTTCTAATAGCGATGAAATAAGCACCTCTGTTGTTGATGATAATAATGATATTTTTGTTGCGGGTTTTTATTCTAAAACTTTTAAAATTGACACTACAAATTTAGCTATTCCAACAAATAGAGATATTTGGATTGCAAAATTAGATAGTAATGGTAATTGGAAATGGGCTAAAACACTAAAAGGACCTAATGATGAACTAATTTATTCTATTAGCTATTTTAATAATGCTTTACATTTAAGTGGTGGCTTTGAACAAAGTATTAGCAATGGTATTGATACAGTTCGTTCTTGGAATTTGAGGAATGCCTTTTATGCTAAAATTGATAAGAATGGAAATTTTCAATATCTTAAGTCAATTCGTGGAAATGCCAATATAGATGCCTTTGCTATTACTACAAATATTGATAGCAATGTAGTTCTGGTAGGAGCATTTAATGAGAAAATAATTTTAAAGAACGATACAATAGCCTCTAAGGGTGATTCAGATATTTTCACTGTTAGTATCGATTCATTAGGCAGTATCACAAATTATAAAATTAACTATGGCTTTAAAGGTATAATAAAATTGCTGGCGTCTGACGTTGATAAGAATAAAGATATAATTCTATGCGGTTATTATTATGGCAATGTTGCTTTTGCTAATACTACCTTGCAAAGTGTCGGTAAGAAAGATGCTTTTATTGCTAAGTATAACCTTGAAAATGGGTTTTTGTGGGCTAAATCTATTGGTAGCATTGCTGACGATGAATTTCGTTCCGTTGTGATTGACTCATCGAATAATTATTATGTGGCTGGTTATTATTCTGATACTATCAATGTATTAAATCAAAATTACCCAAGTGCTGGCATGAAAGACATATTGGTGGCTAAGTTTGATAGTAATGGAAATATGAGTTTAATAAAAACTTATGGCGGAATTGCTGATGATAATTGCAATTCTCTTGCTATATATGCAAATAATATAGCTATTACAGGAACATTTAGTAACTCAATAAACTTTGATGGTACAAACTTCAATGCTGGAATATATGACGATATTTTTGTATTATCTTCAAATTTATCTTTAGTGAAAAATTGGGTTGTAAAGGCGGGTGGTAATTCTACCGATAATGTTGCAAAAATAATCGCTGATACTAATAATGATTTGTATATTGCTGGTAGCTACGAAGATATAGTTAATTTTGCCGAAATATCTCTCACTTCTAACGGAGGAGATGATATGTATATTGCAAAAATTAATTCTTCTGGCGTATGGCAATGGGCTAAATCTATTGGCACTAGTAATTATGTAGAATCGGCGAATTGCCTTACATTAGATAATAATGGTAATATATATGTAGCAGGCAATTTTAAAGCACTGATGGAAGTTGAAGGCGATTATATCTTGCATAATGGTGATAATGATATATTCTTAGGTAAAATCACTAATTCTGGTAATTGGATATGGAAGAAGAATATTGGGGGTACATCTTCGGATATACCTTATTCCCTCAATTTCAAAAATGATAATATTTATTTAACATCTTCTTTTAAAAATCTAATAAATATTAACGGTAAAATTTATACAAATAATGGTAATAACTCATCTTTAATTACAATTTTAGATAAGAATGGTGCAATAATAAATTCATATGCAGAAAATAACTCATTCAATTCAACACCTATGAATTTACTATTCTTGAAGAATAATAATTTTGTACTAACTGGTAATTTCCAATATAATATCACTATTGCTGGTTTTAATCTCAATGAAAGGTGGAATCAGAATGATAATATTTATCTTGCTTTCTTTGGTATCGAACCAATTTATAATAAATGGAAACCAATTACTAATACTGGTAAAAGTTCGGAAATAATTTTACCAAAAGCCATTAACCCTACAATAAATATGCAAGCTATCGAAATTGGAGATGCAGTAGGTATATTTTATTATAGGAACTCAAATTTATATTGTGCTGGATATGGAGTTTGGGATAATAGTGATTTACATATTACTATATGGGGAGATAATAGCTCTACACTTGTAAAAGACGGCATGGCAGATAACGAGAATTATGTTGTTAAGACTTGGAAAGCTACATCTGGAATAGAAAGCATCGTCAATGTTAAATATTCTTCAGGACCATCAAAATTTATAGATAGTTCGCAATCGATAATATCAAAATTTCCATTTTACTATGATACTCTGCAAATTAACTTAAATGCAGGCTGGAATTTAATATCAAGTAATGTACTACCAAGAAGTATAAAACTTGATAGTATATTTATGGACATATCTGACGATATTTCAATTGTTAAAAATTCTATAGGGAAAACATATATTCCAGCTTATGGCATTAATACAATAGGAAATTGGAATTTGCATCAGGGCTATCAAGTATACGCAAAAAATACTTGTATACTAAAAATAATAGGGGAGAGCATAAAGCCAGAAAATGAGGCTATTATTGTTAAAGCTGGCTGGTCATATCTGGCTTATTTAAGAAATTCATCAATGAATATTGCTACCGCTTTATCAAGCATTGTTAATAAAGGTAAATTAGTGATTGCTAAAAACTCATCAGGGAAAACATATATTCCAGCCTATGGTATTAATTCTATAGGTAATATGGTACAAGGTAAGGCATATCAAGTGTATTTGACCACCTTAGATACGCTAACATATCCAGACAATCTTGTATCCAAGTCTACAACTGAAGATATAAATGATTATATACCAAAAAATTTAAGTAAAGTTGAAATAAATAACCTAAATAATTCAACATTAATAATAGAAACAAATTCAGAGCTAAATGATTATGAGCTTGCAGTGTTCGGTAATCAAAATAATTTAGTTGGTTCTGGTAGAATTGTAAATGGATTGTCTACAATTACAATATTTGCTAATGATGAAGTTGCAAATTATAACAATTATTTAAATATTGGTGATAATTTTATAGTTAAATTATATGACAAGAATGGGCAATTTATAAAAGATTTAGATATTGTCGATTTGGAAGTGGTGTTTGGGGCAGAAAGCTTTAACGGATTTAAAAATAATCAAATATATAAATTAAGAATTAATAATATAGTAGAAGACGAGCAAATAAGAATAAGTCCAAATCCAAGCTCTGATTACATTAGCGTACATTCAAAATCAGTTATCAATAATTTTGAATGCAAAATATATAATATCGATAATAAATTGGTATTACAAAGCAATAATCAAAAGATTAATATAAAATGTCTGCCAAATGGAACGTATTATATTCACTTAATGATAAATGATTCGTATTATTTCAAAAAAATTATTAAAATAGACTAAGTCAAATGAAAGCTGATAATAAAACTATAAAAACTAATCGTGATGTAGCGCAATACATTGATTCTTTAGGGGACAGTAAGAAAATAGAAGATTGTAATTTATTGATTGATATAATGAAAGATGTATCTAAGTGCGAGCCTAAAATGTGGGGTGAATCGATAATAGGCTTTGGTGATTATACATACAAATACGAGTCTGGTAGGGAAGGAGATTGGTTCTATATAGGAATAGCGCCAAGGAAGCAAAATATTACAATATATATGATGTCTGGATTCGATAAATTTGAAGAATATTTAGCTCAAATTGGCAAATATAAAATGGGGAAATCTTGTTTATATATTAAAAAAATCGAAGACATTAACTTAGATATTCTCAAAATTATGTTAGAGCTTGCCATAACTCATTTAAAAAAACTATACCCTTAGTTTTATATATAATGATTGGAGAACTATTGCAACAATCGTTGTACTTCATTTCGAATTTGCTCAATTACTTCTATGTTGTAGATTTTCTTGTTCCCGCTTGAACTCTTGTTAGAAAATACGAAAAACACTTTACCGCCAAATTCTTTTTCAAAATTTTCGTGATTTTTACGGTGTATTTCAGCCCATTGGTAGTGGTTAAGTGACTGTCCTGATGTAATTGGCTTTATCTGGATACCAATGCTTTTGGTGTTGATTTTTACAAAAAAATCAACACTGTATGTTCTGTCCCAATTATCAGGTGCAGGCTCGATTTTATAACCAATAGCATCTTCAAGTTGTCCATAAATAGTCTCAATTTCTGTGCGGTAACCTTCATAGGTCCGATTTAAAACTAAGTTGTAAGCGTAGTCAATACATTCTTCATCTGTTATTTGTTCAAGTTCATATTGAACAACTTCCGAAAGCTTGACGTAAAGCGTTTGCCCAAGATTTGTAATATATTCCCTTGTAATCTGAAGCCCATCTTTTTTCTTCTGCTTTGCCTGCGTAAAATAAAACTGCTCCCATTCATCATATGTTGTAGGTGCGCAAGCTCTAATTAACTCGGAAGTTGCGCCAACACTATAAGCTTTATTTAATCCCCAACGATTCATCCCGTAATTTAAAAGTGTTTCCCGCTTAAATTTTAGATTGTAGCCGTCTGAGCTTGATATATAATCTTTATCCATTGTGTTCCTGCAAAAAGTTTAGAAATTTCTCCTTGTATTTAAAATCCGTATCGCTGTCTACCTGTGCCAAACCATTTTTAATTAGATGAGCATTGATAAATGTTTTGTTTGCTAGATAAAGATAGCATAGTAAATTATTTTCGCTATCATGTTTGACCTTGTCATATTTCATGAAAACCCGTTTCCCCTTCGTTTTATCAATGATAAATTTTATTGCTCTGCTATTGGCAACGGGGTCTTCTTTTATACCAATAAGTTTTATAATTAAATCATTGCTTAAACGAATTTTCCCAACACTAATCACTTCTTTAACAGTAAACAATTCTTCCCGCTCACTTGGGCTATCTTTGTCAATCTTAGAGCCAAATTGCAACTTCTTTACGTCAATTTTTTTGTTAAGTGTATGGGGGTCTTTAAATATATAAGGTTGCTCCTTGATTTTTTTATCAAAGTCAGTTTTGATGGGCTTTTGTTCTACAAACTCATAGCTTGTTCCATTCAAATCTTTTTGCTGAACTTCCAATTTCATTTTAATAAGTGGGATAAATTCCGGGTTGATTTCATACCCAATCGAATTGCGGTCCAAGTTACGTGCAGCTAGCGCAGTTGTTCCGCTTCCAGCGAATGGGTCGAGGACTGTTTCCCCCACAAAAGAAAACATTTTAATTAAACGCCTCGGTAATTCTTCGGGAAACATTGCAATATGCCCGCTCTGCCTTGCACCCGCAAAATTCCAATGACCTGCAAAAAATGTATTCCATTCTTCTGCGGTCATTTTTGAAAGTTCTTTCTGTTCTCTTGTGGGTTTTGGTGCGTTACCTAATTTTTTGAAAACAAGAATAAATTCATAGTCCAATTTCAAAATCCCATTTCTTGGATATGGATACGAACCCATTTGAACACCTCCCCCTGTAGTATTAGAGGTGGTAATTTTTTGCCAAATGGTAGCGCCCATATAGTCAAAGCCAATGTTCTCACAGAACTTAATTATTTCCTCACGTATAGGAATAACTTTATAGCGACCATAATAAACCGCACGTGCAAATTGGTCGCCAATGTTTACGCACAGCCTACAACCGTTATGTAGAGTACGGTAACACTCTTTCCAAACCAAATTCAGGTTGTTGATATAATTTTCATAACTATCGTGGAAGCCAATTTGATGGTCGTTTCCATAGTCCTTCAACTGCCAATAGGGTGGAGAAGTAATAGCCAAATGAACTGAATTGTCGGACACTTCGGACATCAGCCGGCTATCGCCATTTACTATTTTATGCTTAGTTATCAAGTCGCCCTATATTTAAATTATGCTTTGTTCAAAACTACTCAAGGTATATATTTTATTACTTGAGAAATCATTAAGTTTAATATATCCCTCAATGGGAATAGTGCTATTTTTAACAATTATTCATTGCTCAAGATTGGCTTATTTTCGCTTGCCGAACGGTATAGCATATCTATTATCTTCATTGTTTGTATTGCCTCATATGGAGACGAAATAATAGGATGCAATCCTAAAATACCATTGATGAAATGTTTTAACTGACTTTCAAACGACTTCTTATGTGTTGCAATATTGGAAAGAGTATCAATTGATGTAATCGGTGTTAAAATATTACCATCATTTTTGAACAATTGTAAAGGATTAATTTTAGCAACGCCATTACTACCATATATATCAAAGCCGAATGTATTATGAACGCTTAATAAGGACCAACTAATTTCTAAGTTCACCATCATGCCATTGTCAAACTTAATGTTGGCTATACAAATATCCTCTACTTCGCTTGTATTTTGCTTGAACATAGATGCACTTGCTGAAATTACTTGTGGGAAGTTACTTATCCACAGTAGCGAATCGATTAACGATACACCTAAGTCCATTAAAACACCACCACCAGAGGTTTCCTTTTGCTGACGCCACTCATTGCCGTATCTATGCTGGTTCCACGTTCCTCTAATATAATAAATATCTCCTAATTCACCAGTCTGAACAAAATTTTTCAATACCATAGCATCATATCTAAATCTATGGTTACTCGCAACCATAACTTTGGTACCATACTTTTCTGATGCTTCTAGTATCAATTTTGCTTCTTGATAGTTCTTTGCGATTGGCTTCTCAATAATGACATTTTTATTATTTTCAATTGCTTGTATTGCATATTCAAAATGTTTATCGGTGCTAGTGCATATATCAATAGTTGATATTTCTTCATTTTTCAATAAGTCTTCAAAACTTGAATAAACATTTCTTATTTCATACTTGTCAGCGATAGCTCTCGCTTTAGATGTAATTTTATCATAAACACCTTCTAATGATACGTTGTTTAGTTTTGAGTATATAGGTAGGTGGAAATTTTGTGCTACTTCTCCTACTCCTACAAGTGCTAATTTTACTGCATTCATATTTTAAGTTCACTTTTTATATTTCATTAAATTTAGCTATCAATTTCTGCGCCACATATTTAGGGACAAACTCAGAAATATCTTGCCCATAACGTGCTAATTCTCTAACTATAGAGGAATTTAAATAGGTATATTTTTCATGTGGCATCATCAAAATTGTATGGATATCGGGTGCTAACTTTCTGTTCATAAGTGCGAGTTGAAACTCAAATTCAAAATCAGACACGGCTCGCACACCTCTAATTATTGCGATAGCATTAGACTCAATAGCAGATTCTACAGTTAATTTTGTATGCAATAAAGTATGAACATTTAATAGATGGCTAATAGAATTTGATACCATATCAAAGCGTTCATTTTCATCAAATAGTGTTATTTTCTTTGAGTTACGTGCTATGACTACTACTATCTTATCAAATATCTTTGATGCTCTTTCTATTACGTCGATATGACCTAATGTTATTGGGTCGAATGTACCGGGATATATTGCTATTTTTTCCATAAAAAAGGGTTGCTACATAAAATTACATAGACAACCCTAAATTACTTTTATTATTTAAAAAAACTATTGATTTTCTGCTATTTCTTTATCTATATCTTGAATTCTTGCATTGGTATCTTCTATATTTTTATTTTTGTCGTTTATTCTGGCATTCATAGCAGTAATTCTATTGTTCAAATCATTAACTAAAACTTCGTTGTCGTTTGCTTCCTCTATTTTCTTTTTAAATACTTCTAATTGCTCTATATCTTTATTTAATAATTCTTGAAATCTATTTAATTTTTCTACTAAATTATCTTTTATTTCGCCTAATTTAGATTTACGTTCTTCTCTTCTTTTGGAAAAGAACTCATCTTTCTTTTTGTCAAATTGGCTAAAAGCTTCTCTAATTCTTGAGAATAATTCAGATCGTTGTTCTTTCTTTAATTTGGCAATTTTGACTTCACTTTGAACTGTTATCATAGATTCTCTAATTAACTTGAAATCAGTAACACCTAATACTAAAGCAAAACAATCATCAACTTTTTGAGTAAGCTTTGCGTAATTTTCATTGCATTCGGATTCATATTCAGTTCTATCTACGGACTGTTTAGAATTAAGTTCATCAAATACTGTTCTGATTTGAGCGTATAAATCATCGCGTTGCTCTCTTTTGAGTTTTACACCTTTTATAGCACTTTGAGCATTAATAAGTTGTTCTCTCGCAACAGAAAATTCTTCTGTATTTTGGGCAAAAGCAATAGCTTCATCTACAATTTTCTTTAATTTATTGAAATTATCACTTGTTTCGCCATCAAAACTATTTCTTTCTTCATCTTGTTTAGAATTAACTGCTTCGAAAGCTGTTCTAATTGATTGAAATAATTCTTCTCTTTGGTCTCTTTTAAGTTTTTTACCTTTTATTTCATTTTGAACTTTTATTAAAGCTTCACGGGATTTAGCATAAATTGGGGAATTTTTTGAAAATCCAACAGCGTGCTCAACTAATCCTTTTAAATTATGGTAATTCTCAATACACTCCATTTCATAATTTTCTCTTTCTTCAATTTGGCGATTTGTCAAGCTATCAAAAGCATCATTGATGATTTTGATTAACTCATCTTTATGCGACCTTCTTAGTCGTAAGTGTTTGAATAAATCTTGAGCACTCATTAAGGCTTCGCGCGCTTGCTTGAAATCTTTCAATTCTTTGGATTTTTCTACAGAATCTTTTACTTTGTCTATTACATTATTATAGTTATCAAAGCTTTCCTTTTCGATTTTTTCAATTTCCTCAGCTTGCCTTTTATTCACACTTTCAATTCCTGAATTTATCAAGTCAAGCATCTTAGTGTTATCTTCATCTTTTAGAAAGATACCTTTTAATTTATCTTTTGATATATTTAAACGGTTCCGTATTTCACGCCAATCATTACTTTCGTTTGCAAATGAAATATTCTGATTTATTTCGTCGTTTATGACCTTGAATGCTTCGTCATATTTAGCTTGAGAATCATACTGCGATAAGTTATCACCTGTTTGAGGTGTTACCGGATGTTCGTTATTTGTATTATAAACTTGTTCCATACTCTAAAAGTCCCTATAAATTGTTAAAAAATTCCAAAAATTTAATTGTTAATAGTTTTATCTATATTAGTATTGTCTTTCATTGCTTTTAATGCATTGTATGCTTGTTTGCTAATAGGTGGAAGTTCTATACCTTTTACTATTTGGTCTAATTCTTCACCATCTAAAATTTCTCTTTCTAAAAGTAATTTTGAAGTTTTGTGCAGCAAATCAATATTTTCTGTCAATAATTCTTCAGCTCTTTCCATTGCTTTAGTTAAGATTCTTCTTACTTCTGTATCTATTATTTGAGCTGTTTCTTCACTGTGGTCTCTTGTTTTACTAAAGTCTCGTCCCAAAAATACTTCATTTTGTTCTGAATTAAAGGTAACCGGACCTACAACATCACTCATACCCCATTCGCATACCATCTTGCGGGCAATTTGCGTAGCACGCATCAAATCATTAGAAGCTCCTGTGCTCATTACATTGAATATTAGCCTTTCTGCCGCTCTACCAGCCATCAAAACTACTAATTGGTCATCAAAGTATTCTCGTGATTTAGAATAAAATTCCTCACTTGGTAAATGCCAAGTAAGCCCTAATGCTCTGCCACGTGGTATAATTGTTACTTTGTGTACGGGGTCTGCATAGGTTAAAAATTTTCCAGCAAGAGCATGTCCCATCTCATGATAAGCAGTCATTTCCTTTTCCTTATCACTAATAACCATACTTTTGCGTTCAACCCCCATTATTACTTTGTCCTTAGCATTTTCAAAATCATACATAGTAACTTTGTCGCTATTACGCCTTGCCGCTAATAAGGCTGCTTCATTTACAATATTAGCTATATCGGCTCCACTTAATCCAGGTGTACCCTTAGCCAATAATAGAATATCTACATCAGAACCTAATGGAACTCTACTCGTATGTACTTTAAATATACCCTCTCTGCCTTTTATGTCTGGTCTGTCTACAACGACTTGCCTATCAAATCTACCCGGTCTTAAAAGTGCGGGGTCTAATACGTCTGGTCTATTTGTTGCTGCAATAACTATTACGCCGCTATTTTGTTCAAAACCATCCATCTCAACCAACAATTGATTTAAAGTTTGTTCTCTTTCATCGTGTCCGCCACCTAAGCCAGCACCTCTATGCCTTCCTACAGCGTCGATTTCGTCTATAAAAATAATACAAGGAGCGTTTTTCTTTGCTTGTTCAAATAAATCTCTTACTCTACTTGCTCCCACACCTACAAACATTTCAACAAAATCTGCACCAGAAATACTAAAGAAAGGAACATTGGCTTCGCCAGCAACAGCTCTAGCTAATAAAGTCTTACCAGTCCCCGGAGGTCCTAATAATAAAGCTCCTCTTGGAATCTTACCTCCAAGCTTTTGAAACTTTGAGGGTTCTCTTAAAAATTCAATGACTTCTTGTAGTTCATACTTAGCTTCGTCGGCACCCGCAACATCATTAAATGTAACCTTTGAATTACCTTCGTTGAGCATCTTAGCTTTTGATTTACCAAAAGAAAAAATACCTTTATTGTTGCCTCCGCCTCCACTCATGCGACGCAAGAAAAATACATATACGCCTATTAATAATATCCAAGGCAAGTAAGTTAGAACTATGTTCCAAAATTCATCACTACTTTTTTCATAAGTCCAAGCAATGCCTTTTTCTGACCAAACTTTTTCAGTTTCAGAATCCAAAACACCTAATTTAGTAGTAAACTTAGTAACTGATCTATCTTGACCCTCAATGTTCAATGTAACAGCTTGCTTTAATGTGCCTCTAAATTCATAATCATTTAATTGAGATTTACTAATTACAGCATCTTCTATTAAATTTTCATTCAAAAATCTTTGATATTGAGTATAAGTAACTGGCCATTCATGTCGTTGAGAGCCTTGTAAAAACATATATACAATAAAAATGCCTGAAGCTATTACTAACCAAAGCATCAAATTCTTCGAAAAGTTACCGGGTGGCATTTTCCCTTCTCCTAATTTTCTAAATTCATTAAATGGATCTTTTTTGTTATTTGGCGTTTCTGCCATTAAAATTCTCCTTAAATACAAATTGTCTTTTACTTAGCTAATGCAGACGTTTTAACTTTTGCTAAATTTTGTTACTATTTAAATGAAGTAAACAATATTAAGTGTAAAAAAAATATATTTAAATCAATAAAAAAGTGTTGTATTCTTAAGAATGAAAATTATATTACAGATTAAATAAATATCTAAAAATTATTTTTTTTATTTGAATAATTCATTATTTTGCAAACAAGCAGTTTAACCTTGTGCTTATTTTTTTTAAATTTATAGGATTAATCAAATGAAAAAACCGTATCAGTTCAGTTCAGTTCAGTTCAGTTCAGTTCAGTTCAGTTCAGTTCAGTTCAGTATATTATCTTACTAATGTTGATAGTAAAAGGAATGCCTTATGAAAAATATATGTGGTATATTGTTAATATTAACTACCAACCTTTTTTGTTATGCGGATGATATTAGCTTTCCAAAATCTTTTGATTTTGGGGATGTCCCTGTTGGCAATAGTTCTATGCCATATATCAAAATGCTCAACTTACAATTTATTAATAATAGTAACGAAGACTATGTCATAGAGCACATGATTGCACGTAATAACTACCCAAATTCAATTGCGAATAATATTTCTTTAGTTACAGGTTATGCTTATAAATACGTTAATGGACCTTTACCAATTACAGCAAATAAATCATTTAATTTTAGTTTGGCTTATGATTCATACTATGTCGATAGTACAAGCAAAAGTGGAAAGAAACTTAGTAAAACTCTAATCATTTTTTATCGTAAAGCTAATGAAAAAACAGTCATAGAAGATTCGATATTATTATACGCACGTTCTGTAGAAAGTGTGGGGCTCGAGGCTTTTGGCTTCAAATATGATTTTTATTTCTGCCCTGCTGGCTCTAAATATTTGAGCGATGAATATGCAGTAACTTTGATTAATAATACAAGCTCTAAAGTGAGGATTGATTCTGTAAATGTTGATATAGATGGCGAAAATTTAACAGAAATTGGATTGCTTGATGATAATGGTAATAGTACAGATATAGTAGAACAAAATTCATTTATTCGATATTATTTTAAATTTGATTTTAAAAAGTTTGAGAGATCTTTAGCAAAAGTAAAGTTTTTTGCGACAACACTTGATGGTAAAAATACAAATTTTACTGCCGAAGACTCTACTATTGTACATTATAGACCTTTAGATGAAGAAGGGAGAGTTGTACTTTTTGATAGGATGTTTATTATGTACCCCCAAGATGTTAGCAAAAGGCGTTTACAAGTGATGACTTGCGCTATGCAGGATTATATAATTGATTCTGTGTATTTCAAGCAAGAACAAAATTTTGAAGAGTTAAGTTTAGATACGAGCATATATAAATTCCCTATTAATCTAAGCAAGGATGAAATTAATAATTTTGAAATATTATTCAAAGCAGCATCAGAAGGGGCAAGAGAAGCTCAAATTTGTGTAGATTTTCGCAAATTTAATGGTGAGACACTTACCAGATGTGTAGACGTAAGCATTAATATATTAAAAAATACTGATATTAGGCAAGATATAGAAGTTCGTAATCCAATTAAGATATTTCCAAATCCAGCTAATGAGAAAATTAGCTTTTTACTTGATAACGATAATTTTAATTTGATTGATAATATTGATATATATAATTACATCGGGGAAAAGGTGTATGATTCTGGTTCAATATCCAGTTCCTTATTTGATATTAATACAACTAACTTTAATATTGGCAATTACTTTGTTTTGATAAAATTAAACGATGGTAAATTAATTAAATCATCAATAGTTATATCAAGATAAATATATGAAATTAATACAGTTCTTTTTGGGATTGTTACTTGTTGAAGCTCTAATTACAATACCAATATTTTCACAGATGAATAATGAGGGGAAAGAATTTGCTATATGCTTTCCTAAAAACGATGATTCCGAAAAAGTGGGGGCATTTTTAAATCTATCGTTGATTAATGATAATGATTCAGTTGCATCTGCACAGATTTATACTTATATTGATGGAAAAACTATACAAATTGGTATACCAGCTAAGCAAGCTATCAATGTAAAAATAGACCCTAAATATGAACTTAGTACTAACAATGGAATTGAACAAAATTCGATACTAATTAGCTCTAATATTAACATATCAGTTATTGCATTGTCAAAAACAAAGTTTTCTACAGAAGCTTATCTCGCTTTGCCTATTGATATGATGGATACTAATTACATAGTTGCAAATATTAGTAATAGAGATACATTAAATTTAGCCCAATTATCCATTGTAGGAATACACGACAGCACAAAGATTCATATTAATACAAAAGTAAAATTACAAGATTCAATTATTGGATTATTAAATAATCAAAATATATATTTGGATAAAGGTGAGGTCTTAATCTTATCGGCAAACGAAGTTATAAACTCTGATTTTACGGGTTCTTTAATTTCTTCTAATTACCCCGTATCTGTTTTTGCCTCACATCAAAGAACGTCGATACCAATTACATCGGGCTATCTAGACTATATTATAGAGCAAGCTATACCGACAAGTCTATTAGGACAAGAGTGTTACTTTACGCCAGCCCAATTCCCTTACGAGAAAAGCTCAGTATTAGTTAGAGTAGTTAGTGCATTTGATTCTACAGTATTAAAAATCGCTCATATTGATACAATAATAAATAAATCTGAATATATAGAATACAAAAGTAATGTTCCATTTCAAGCAATAGCTAATAAGCCAGTTTTATTCGCTCAATATGGTAAATCTGCAAGGCTTACTAATAGCAAAGGAGACCCATTTTTAATTTACAATACTCCAAAAGAGCAATGGCGAAATAAGTATTCATTTTATAATTACGAACTCGATGAATTTACAGAACATTGGGTTGATATTATCATACCTTATGAAGGGTTAGAGAGTCTATCGCTAGATGGTCAAAATATTAATCAAGCAACATTTAATCAAATACCTAACTCTAATTTATGGTGGGCATCTATTAGGGTTTCAAGTGGATTTCATAAGATAAATTCGAATAATACATTTTCTTTAAATGTATATGGATACGGTACTATAATAGGATATGGTTATTCAGGTGGCACTAATGCAATACGTATGTTAGAAAAGATTATGGATTCGAATCAACCACAATTAAATACAGTTGAAGACTGCTCTACTCAACTTGAAATTACAGACAACAAAGAGTATGATTCAGGTATAGATACTGTAGAAATCATAGAATCTAATAATGCAAACGTAAGTATTAACCCATTTATGAAAGGTGAAAAGTTAATTAAAATTAAAGTCGAATTAAAAGATGAGAAGAAAGATGGCTTTGCAATAATTTACACTAAGGATATAAAAGGCTACCAAAGAGTAGATACTATGCTGTTGCAAGGTTTTGATCTATCTTTTACTCTAAAATCTTCCCACGATACTATTTATTACTTGCAAAATATATGTGACTCGATACAGATAACAAATCGAAGTAAATACACAAGTAACTTTTCATTATATTTTGAAGATAATAGTAAAATATCTATTCCACCATCTTTCTATTATATTACTTTGGAAGCTAAGAAAGACACTACGATACCTTTTTGTGTGTATTCTACTACTTATTTTAATTATATTGCCGATAAGCTTATTATTAAAGACTTGTGTAATCGTACATACAGCTCTGATTTGAAGTACTATATAAAGGATAATTTAAATGATATAAATAGTAAGTGTGAAGTAGAATTGCGATTGATTATTAAACAAGATTTAAAAGATTATTTAAATAAGAACTCAAGTAATAGTAACATCGTGTTCAGAATATTCGATTTAGATGGCTCGGAGGTATTCGTAGGTACAATAGACAAAAATCCGAGTAATTTATCTCGTGGTATATATTTTATTCAAGAATATGTAAATAACGAATTTAGAAGGAGATACATCATAAATTTGGATTGAAAATAAATTTAATAAAATCTTAAAATAATATTTTGAAATATTGTAAAAAAAACGTAATTTTACGATTGTATAAGTTATATTTTATAATATGAATAAAATTGATTTAGAAAATATTAAAAGAAATCTTAAAGCTCTAATTTTTAATATAGTAGAGAAAAATACTTTGTGTACTTTTATGACAAATACACAAATACACAAATACACAAATACACAAATACACAAATACACAAATACACAAATA
>DAOMQA010000001.1:0-111486 GCA_035445085.1 Kapaibacterium sp. (SeqCode) | reverse complement strand
CATCTATAACCATATACGCAAATATATACTTGAATACACTATTAAACCTCGTTGTCCCACAATTTAAATTAAAAATATATTACAGAATGAATTTAATAATATTTTTTAATAAATAGGAGAGATAATAAATGAGTTTTTTAAGAATTATAATAGTTGTATTATTTTTATCATTTGCATCATATATATCATTGTACTCAAAACCAAAAGTAATTAAAAAGGTAGTTGGTGTAATAAATGGGAAGACAGTTGTAAAGTATTATGTAGATACAAATGGCAATGGAGGATGGGACTGTATATGGGGTTACTATGACGGCAAACTAGTCTATAAGAAGTGCTTTTGGGAAACAAAGCAGATTGTAGAAAATACTTTGATTAGCAACAACGATATTGATATTCAAGTTAAAAGTGGAAATTTATTCATAGAACAGTTAAATGACAATTATCCGAATAAATTAAATTTAACTATTTGGAATTTACTTGGCAATAAAATAGATGATATGGATGTTTATCAACGAAATTTTAAATATGATTTAAATAAAATAAATCATAGCGGTGTTTATATTATTATCTTACAGCAGGATAGAAGAATAGTATTTAATAAAAAAGTTTTAATTAACAATTAAGGGAGCCTTTATATGAAAAATCTAAGGAATTTAGTTTTAGTATTGCTAATTGTAGTTAGTCAATATTCTTGGTCTCAGTCTTATATTAATATTATGGGCAACTGCGATACTTCCGACGTTACGTTGCACTATGATAATTTTGCCTTTATTTCAGGCGACCAAGCGGACTCACTGAAATATACTCATGTTTTTTCGTTTTATTGCAACTCTACAGTTGATGACATTACTGACTATAATATACAAAAGGAATTTTTTGCACCATTTCATTTTGTTAAATACGATTCGATATACTATCCACTTAGTGGTTTGCAAATACACTTATTGTTTAAGAATCGCGATTCATTAAATGGTAAAAATGAATTTTTAGTTGAACTAAGAGTGCCCGGACTTAACCAGGCTATTGCTTACATTTATGGTTCTAATAACCTCGTATTTAACCCGGAAGGCTTCAAAGTTACCTTATCGTATCTAATATCATTAGATACCAAAGATGACTTTGCATCAAATTATCTACAACAAGAATTATCATACAAGCAAATATTTAGCAATTCAATATCTTATCTCAAAGAAATTAGAGACATTGATAGAAATAATCAGTTAGTTGGATTTGAATATTTATCGCCAAGTACTAATTTGGTACATACCAAGTTTATTACAGCTAATAATTAGTGCTAATTTACTTCATAAGCTAAGGGGGCTTATTTGATTGAAAGAGTCCCCTTATCATTTCACATTCACTTTATATAATGTTATTACTAAGCATAGAATACAAAAATATCTTTGCAACAAATGACTAAATGATATTACAAAATCAACCGCATAAGATACTTAGATATTTTTTAATAACAGCAAAGGCTTAATGAAATCTGATAAAGGTGCGACGCCAACAAAAGAACAATTTACGCCGTAGGCTTAGAATTACTTATTTGTATCTAAACTATATATATCTTTCAGTCCACGACCTTGTTCATCATAATCTAAACCATACCCAATTACAAAATAATTTGGTATTTCGTAACCCAAATATTTAATATTTACGTCCTTTTTGCGGGAGTTTGGTTTGGATAGAAAAGAAGCTACTTCGATAGAATTAGGGTTGAATAATTTTAATTTATGAACTAATTCAAAGATAGTTTGACCTGTATCTACAATATCTTCAACAATGATTATATCTTTGTTCTCAAACGTACTATCAAAAAAATGAACTTTGACTTCACCACTGCTTTCTAATTCTCCGTGATAGCTTTTAGCACTTATAATAGAAAGTTTAAATTGATAATTTAATTCTTTAAATAAATCAGCTCCAAAGATTAAAGCCCCACGTAATACTACCAATATTATGGGGCTTTTACCTTCATAGTCTTTATTTATTCTTTCTGCTAATTCTTTAACTTTTACTTTGATTTTAGCTTCTTCAATAAATATTTTAAATGATTTATCTTTGATATTAATTATTTCTTTTGCCATTCAGATATTTTATTGTTTTACCTCTTGTCGTTTTTTATCAGAACAGCCTTTACTACCTTGTTAGCATTCTTTTTAATTTTAAATTTATCAGATATTCTCTTACCAACAACCCATATTATTTCCGTTTTATTTGTTAAAACAATAACGCTGGCTTTTTCAGTTACTGGTATCTTCTCATTAATAAGAAAATCACTAATTTTCATCTCTCCCTTCATACCCAATGGCTGGAAGGAGTCGCCTAAAAGCCAATTCCTAACCTCTAAAAATGAATCTTTAATTGATATATCAAAGTATTCAATATTAGGATTGTCATCAAAAACTATATCGGTCCTATCTATTTCACTAAACTCAATTCTATATCTGCCTATAAAGAATTTACCCGGCACATTTATTAAGAGTTTTATGTTCTCCTCGTATTGCCTCTTAGAAAATATTAAATTATTTCTATCCCTAAGAACAAAGTATAAGGAATTAATTTCACATATTGCGCCACTTTGGCTATTGTGTAAATTAAGTATCCTCATTATTGTTTGCATAGGTAATGGTTGAAGTCTAAAATATTTTAGCCAAAGATGTTGAATAATCTCCCCTTGAATAAATTCTTCATTAGCCATTAACATAGGTATTTTTATAGTAAATTTTTCTTGCGATGCTTCTTCTACTACTAATGGGTAATTTTTCTTAACTATATCTCTAATCAATCTATCGGCGCCGCTCATTAGGCGCGTTGTCTGATTAATTATATCGGTAATAGAAGGATTAAATTCTTCTTCCAATCTTGGAATTAGTGAAAGTCTGATTTTATTTCGAGTATAGTTTAATAGCGAATTAGTTTCATCTTCAAACCAACGTAGCTTTCTTAATTTGGCATATTCAATTAAGTCTTTTTTGCGAAAGCTAATTAAAGGGCGTATCATCATCACATTTTTTACTAAGTTCCTTTTTGAAGGTATACCAGATAATCCTGTTAAACCAGAGCCCCTAAATAAATTTAAGAAAAATGTTTCGGCGTTATCATCGGCAGTGTGTGCGGTAGCAACAAAGTTAGCACTTAAAGTACGCGCTACTTTTTCAAAGAAATTATATCTTAATTGTCGCGCTGCATATTCTATACTAAGTGAATTTTTTTCAGCATATTGCTTTACATTGCCTGAAGCATTAAAGTATTGAACATTATAATCTTTGGAAAGCTGATTGACCAATTTTTCATCTCTTTCTGAAGATAAACCTCTAAGTTTATGGTTGAAATGCAATACATAAATAACAAATTTCATCTTCATAGATAGAACTGATAAAGCATCAAAAAGCACTGAAGAATCTACGCCCCCACTCATTGCTACCAGTAACCTCTGGCCCTTCTCTATCTGAACTTCCATTCTAAGAAAGTGTTCTAATTTCTGGAAGAAATTTTGTATAAGAGGATTTTTTTCTTGCTCTTTTGTAAGTTGCTTCTTTGGGTTAATTGTTATTACAATTTCAGGAACTATTTGCTTTACTTTCTTTGGAGGCTCAATTTTTAAAGGTTTTTCAGCAATTGGAGATGCTTTAAGTGAACTTGTATTGCCTTGTTCATTTTGCTTGATCGCTTTGTTATTAATGGCTTTCTTATGTTTATTTTGTTTATCGTTTCCTAATTCTTGTTTGTTGCCTTGCTTAACTTCAGTATAGTTATCCTTAGTATTTTGATTTTTCGCCAAATTACTTAAATCGACCTTAGTAGCATTTTCATTCTTAGTATTCTGCTTATCTTGTTCATTTTGCTTGATCGCTTTGTTATTAATGGCTTTCTTATGTTTATTTTGTTTATCGTTTCCTAATTCTTGTTTGTTGCCTTGCTTAACTTCAGTATAGTTATCCTTAGTATTTTGATTTTTCGCCAAATTACTTAAATCTAACATAATAATATTTTTATCACTAATCTCATCGTTAGCTTTATCTTGTTCATTAGCTACATTTAAAAGCACACTATGTTGTTTCTTGCTTCTATCTTTGTCTTTACCTCGCTTTTGCTTGTGCCTCTTTACCTCTTTGAGATTTATTTGATTATCGTTTTGTTGTATACCTTGAGGTATGACTTGTTTATTGTTGTCATCAGGGCTATAAGTAGTTGTACTTTTTTCTGATATAACTATATCTACACCAATCGCACTAGGATCCGTTGTATTATTCTCAAGTTGAGCTTTATCTACTTTGCCCCTGTCAGATTCGCTTTGTTTTATTGCTTTATTTACTTTTTTATGTTTATTTAGTTTATTTAATCCAGGTTTTGGTGTAGCAACTTTTTTAGTGTTTTGCTCTGGACTCATTACTTTACTTTCATTAAGTAAAGTATCATTTTTGGCTTGAGTAATTTTTTCTTCATTTGTTTTTATATCAACGGCTCCACTCTCTTCTACTTTAGATGTTTTTAGAGGTTTTGAAATAACTTCCTTATTTTTATTTGTAGTTTCTTTCTTAGCAAGCGAACCTTCAGATACTACTTGGACTTTATTAAGCTCATTTGTTGGTTGAGATAGCTGTTTTTCTTGTACTACAATATTTATATTTTCAGATATAGTTTGGTCAATTTTTTTATGTTTATTTTGCTTTTTCTTGTTTATTTGTTTCGTATCTTTTGACTTTACTTCTTTGTTAGGAACATCTAATGAATTAGATGCTTCTTTTGCTTCCATCTTATCAATTTGAGCATTTTCTAATAGAGCTACTTTATTGTCTTGTTCTTTGTTTTTCTCTATATTAACTATTTTTTTCTTTGCCATTCTTTGCTTATAATTCTTTATTATATTTTAATCAAATCAAACTAAACAAGCTATCATTTATTTTCTGCTAACTTTCTTAATTCATTCCCATCTATTCTATATGTCTTCCATTCTTCCAAAGCCTTTGCTCCAAGATGCTCATAAAACTTTCTTGCAGGATTCCAATTCAAAACACTCCATTCAAATCGTCCAAAATTAGATTCTATTGTAATTTGAGCAATTCGTTGCAAGAGTAATTTACCAATTCCATAACCACGAAATACTTCTTTTATAAATACATCCTCTAAGTAAATGCCCGGTTTGCCTACAAATGTCGAAAAATTATAATAATATAAAGCAAAACCTGCTATTTCATTGTTATACTCTGCAATCAAAATGTGTATTAATGGATTAGGTACAAAAGCATATTTTAAAATACTTTCTTCGGTAGCAACTACACTATCAGATAGATTTTCATATTCGGCTAATTCTTTTATCAAACTAAGTATTATGCCTGTATCTTTTGCTTCTGCGGCTCTAATATTTATCATTGATTCCTCATTTTTTCAGTAGCCCACTTAAATACTTTTAAGTACTCTAATGCCGTATTAGAGGAAGAATAATTACATTGCATAGCATTTTTTCTAATTATATCCCAATGTGGTTCATTGTTGTATACTGTCAAAGCTCTTCTAATCGCAAAAGCTAAATCATCGGCGTTATATTGCCAAAATAAGAAGCCGTAACCATCAGCCGTAGCCATATTGTATTCTTTTACCGTATCAGCTAAACCACCAGTCATCCTAACGATTGGGACTGTGCCATAGCTCAAAGCATACATCTGAGTAAGCCCGCAAGGCTCAAACCGTGAAGGAACTAATAAATAATCAGCACCTGCAAATATCTTGTGTGATAGATCATTTTTGTAGCCGACATTGATTAACGCAAGCTTAGGGTATTTCCACTTTAAATAATTAAAGTAATCTACATACTTACTTTCGCCACTACCTAAAAGTATAAACCTAAGTTGTGAATTAGCTAAATACTCCTCTAATTTTAGCATTAATAAATCAATACCTTTTTGCTCTGCTAAACGTGTAACCATTCCAACTAATGGTAGCTCTGGGTTATCGTCTTTGCTTATTCCCAGTTCTTCAAGTAGTTTTAATTTATTTATATTCTTGTTGCTTAAGCTGTCTAAATTATAATTCTGGTATAATAAATCGTCGCTTAAAGGATTCCATTCATTATAATATACTCCGTTTAGTATGCCAATTAAATCTGCACCACGGAGATTAAGTATATCTTGTAAGCCCTCTGAATAATACGGGTATCTAATTTCCTTTGCATACGTTGGGCTAACAGTTGTAATTTTATCGGCAAACATAATCCCAGTTTTCATTGCATTTACCGAACCCTGATGTTCAAACCACGAGCCAGGGTAAAATTCTTTCATACCAAATCCAGAGTATTCTAACGCTGAATATGGATTAAATTTCCCTTGGTATGCTAAATTATGTATAGTATAAACTCCAGCACAATTAGCAAAGATGGGATCATTTTTATAATGTGATTTTAAAAAAGCTAACGAAAAGGCGGCATGAAAGTCATGAGCATTGATAATATCTGGTGCAAAATTTAGAGCCTTTGCCGTTTCCATAACGGCTCTACTAAAGAAAATAAACCGTCTATCATTATCGGGATACTCGTTCGGGTCTCCATAAATACCACGTCTATCAAAATATACATTATGCTCAACAAGATATATAGGTACTTCTGAATTAGGTAATCTACCTTCCCATAGGCGGGCATACTCTGTCCAAAAGCCCATTGGTACTATCAGAGTTATATCAGTAGGGTGAATATCGAATTTATAGGTATCAATAAAGCCATACTTGGGCATAACTACAATTGGATTTTGTCCGTATTTGTGCCATTCTATTGGTAAAGAAGCAGTCATATCAGCTAAACCACCTGCCTTAGCAAATGGTGCAACTTCTGCCGACGCTAATAATATATTCATTTTACCCTACAATTATTTATTATTATTCTGTATATATGAAATAATCAGGAAATGTACTTTTAAATACTTCCTTATCTATTTTTTCTTCAAATAATCCGAATACACTCGAACCACTGCCAGACATTAGAGCAAAAAATGAGCCATTTTCATACATTACTTGTTTTATTCTATTTACTTCAGGGTGGTCTTTAGAAAAGACTTCTTCAAAGTCGTTAAAAATGAGCTTTTTAAAATCTTCTTTCTTACTATTTAAAATTATATCTTTAAAATCAACTTTTTCAATATTATCACTAAGGTTTCTATTTAGAGAAGAATAAGCAAAGGGAGTGGATACATGAATGCCTGGGTTGATTAAGACTAAATGGTATCTTTTCATCGAGGTAAAGTACTCTAATTGTTCGCCACGCGACCCAGCTGTTGCAGGGTACAAGGAATTAAAAAAGTATGGTATATCCGAGCCACATTTTAATGCAATTTGCAACATATCATATTGGGATAGGTGCAAATCATATAATTCATTTATAGCTATGATTGTCTTTGCTGCATCAGAACTACCACCACCTAAACCTGCTCCTAAGGGTATCATCTTATTCAACTGCACAGATATTCCAGAAATATCGTAGTTAGATTGCATTATTTCCCAAACTTTATATATTAAATTATCATTAATAGGTATACCAGTAGGATGCTCCTCATTAAAATAAAAATCATCTGCTAAGGCAAATTCAATTGTGTCTGATAAAAATATAGGATAAAATATAGTATTTATATTATGATAACCGTCAGTACGCTTATTTAGAACTTGCAAACCGAAATTTATTTTAGCATTTGCAGTTTTTTTTATAAATTTAAACTTTTTATTATACATTTTTTTAAAAATAATTGGAAAATAGTGAATTATAATTCAGAAAATAATAATATCACAGATGCAAAAGTAATATCTAATTCTGAAAAGACAAAGAATTTAGAAAATATAAGTTATGAACAAGAACTATTAAGAAAAAGTATTCATTTAGCTTCCCTAAGTATACCAATTGCATATATTTTTGTTACTAAAGAGTTTGCCCTATGGCTTCTGATACCTATAACCTTTCTGACTATACTAATAGACATATTAGGCAAATACGATAACTTTGTTAAAAAATACTTATACTTCTATTTTGAAAAAATGCTGAGACAGCACGAAAAAAATGGCGAATTATTTATATTAAATGGTGCTTCTTGGGTATTGATTGCCGCATTAATTACTATCATAATATTCCCTAAGGTAATAGCTGTTATTTCATTTATGATATTGATAATTTCAGATATATCTGCTGCCTTGATAGGTAGAAGGTTTGGTAAACATAAAATATTAGATAAATCTTATGAAGGTACATCGGCTTTTATTATTTCTGGTATTTTTGTAGTATGGATTATGGGGGCGATATTTAATGCAGATATGTGGTTTTATATAGCTGGTTATATTGGTGCTTTTATGGGTGGGATAGCTGAATTAGTATCCACACGGATAAGATTAGACGATAATTTAGCTATACCACTTGCTGTCGGTACTACTATGAGCCTTATAAATATGCTTGCTTGGAATATCTTTCATACTAGTTTCTTAAACTTATTTATGATGTAAACGGTTAATTACCCATAATTACGTATTTTTGTATCTTTATAATATAGTATTATCTTAAAATGGAAATTATTGACCTTAGAAGCGATACAGTTACTAAACCGTCTCAAAATATGCTGAATTATATGATGGGTGCAGAGCTTGGCGACGATGTATATGCTGAAGACCCAACAGTAAATCTACTACAATCAAAAGTGGCGGAATTATTTGCTAAAGATGATGCTTTATTTGTGCCATCTGGAACAATGAGCAATCAAATTGCATTAAAGATTCTTACTAATCCAGGTGATGAGGTGATTGCTGAAAAAGAAGCACATATTTTTTATTATGAAACGGCAGCCCCGTCTATTTTATCGAATATACAAATTAGAACTATACCTTCGTATAACGGAATGATACCCTTAGAAGAGATTGAAAAAGCAATAAGACCTAATGATTATTACTTCCCGACTACTAAAGTAATTGCATTAGAAAATACTCATAATAGACATGGGGGAGCAATTTTAGATTTAAATTACATCAAAGACGTAAGGCGAATAGCAGATAAATATGATTTGATGATGCATTTAGACGGTGCAAGAATATGGAACGCTACGGTAGCCTCTGGAGTGCCTTTAATGGAATATGCCAAGTACTTTGATACATTATCTGTTTGTTTGTCAAAAGGAATGGGTGCACCAGTTGGTTCATTGCTTATGTCTACAAAAGAAAATATTAAGAAAGCTATTAAATGGCGCAAAATTTTTGGTGGCGGAATGAGACAAGCAGGTATCTTGGCAGCAGCTGGAATATATGCTATCGATAATAATTATGATAAATTAATAAACGACCACCAAAATGCAAAGCAGTTTGCTAATCTAATAAGCAAAATCGATAGAATTGACTGCGATATTGATAGAGTACAAACAAATATAGTTATTTTTGCTTTGCACAATACAATTTCACCCTCAAGTTTTGTAGCAAAATGTAAACAAAAAGGCTTATTGCTTAGTGCTGTTGGCGAGCAAAATATCCGTGTCGTATTTCATTTAAATATAAGTGATGATAATATGTATTCGTCTATTGATATTATTGAAAGTATTATAAAGGAACTATAAATTGAAAAAATATTCTGAAGAAGATATTTTATTAGAATTAAAAAAATTTAAACACAAAATTGAAGGTCAAGTGAAATTTCACGAAGTAGATTCGTTTCGTGTAGTGCACAATATTCAATATTTTTATTTTTGTGAATGGGCAAGAACAAAATATTTAGAAAATTGTGGCGTAGAGTTTAATAAAAAAACATTTACACAGCATACTCCATTGATGACAGTGCATCATGAAATGGACTATTTTCATTCACTTATGCTGAGTGATACTTATTATACTTATACCCGTTGTTCAAAGATAGGACATTCCTCAATAAATCTTGATAATATTATCTTAGATGAAAGTGGCAGAGTAGTTATAAAGTTAAACTCAACTCTTGTGAATGTAGATATTAAAGATAATAAACCAGCAACTATACCAGAAGACTTAAGCAATAAATTAATGGTATTTGAAGGAATAAATTTAGAAAATATGGTGAAATAATGGGTATATCATCAACTTGGAGTAAGCAAAAGTTAGTATACCAGCTTATTATTGCACGCTTAAGCGTAGATAACTATTTTGAAGACACCCAATATAGAGCTAATATTATTGATTTAGTTAAAAACGGTATAGGCGGTTTTTGTATTTTTGACGGCAATACTGATAATGTGCCCAAATTAGTAGAACAACTACAAGCAATAGCTACAATTCCTCTAATATTTGCTGCTGATTTTGAGAATGGTTTACCAATGCGATTGACCGAAGGAACAGCTTTTCCTCATGCTATGGCAATTGGTAAATCTAACGATTATGAGAACTCATACAAAATTGCTTCTGCTATAGCTAAGGAATGTCAATCAATTGGTATTAATTGGAATTTTGCACCAGTCTGTGATATTAATTCCAACCCAAATAATCCAATTATTAATATTAGAGCTTTTGGCGAAGATAGCGATGTGGTAAGTCATAATGCTGTTCGCTATATTAAGGGAAGTCAAGAGAACAATATTATTGCTTGTGCTAAGCACTTTCCTGGACATGGTGATACTGCTACCGATTCACATATTTCATTACCAATCATCGAAAGTTCGTTAGATAGTTTGTTATCTAATGAATTAAAGCCTTTTATAAGTGCTATCGAAAATGATGTATGGTCGATGATGATTGCCCATATATATGTGAAAGCATTTGATGCAGATACAATACCAGCTTCTTTGTCGAAAAATGTAATATCATACCTAAAAGATGAACTTAAGTACGATGGGCTAATATTGACAGATGCATTAGATATGAAGGCTATAACTCATTATATTGACGAGAACCAAGCCGCTTATTATGCTTTATTAGCTGGGAATGATATTGCACTTATTCCTACAAACCCAGAACTATCAGCTAATTTTATTATTCAAAAATTAGAGAATGATAATAATTTTAGGTATCAGTTAGAAAAGTCTGCAGATAAACTATATAAGGTAAAAAGAAAATGTGGCTTAATCCCACAATATGCCATTTTAGATAAAAATACACAAATTTTCAATACACATCTTAAACTAGCACTTGAAATTGCCTATAAAGCAGCAAGTGTAGTAGGTGATAAAAGTTTAATTCCAATTAAAGAGAAAGTAAATTTTGCTAGTTTTGCTATTTTGCAGAAAGATACCGATTTACAAGCAGCAAATAGATTTTTTACTATGTTAGCTCAAGCACTTGAAAATGACTGTGATTTTGCCTTTATCAATAATGAGATAAGTAATGAGGACGTTGATGAGTTTGTAAGTGCTACAAAAGACGCAGAATATGTAATCTTTCCTATATTTATAAAATCTCATTCTTATCATGGCTCGGTTGCTATTGAAGAAAATCTTAAAACATCAATGAATAAATTGTCTAAAGGGAAAAAACGAATAATAATTTTATTCGGTAGCCCATATTTAAAAAATGAATTAGAATATGATTTGCTAATATCCACTTATTCTGATTCCTTCGCTTCGTTAGCCACGGCAGTCATATACTTAAGCGGTCGAGACGAATCTTTAAAATATTAAAGGATAGAAAAAATGATAAAAAGAATAATATTATTTATATTTTTTATAAATTGCTTTAGTCTGAACGCCCAAGTTGCAGGCGGAAATATAATAGATACAAAAGACCTTCTACAAATGGATTTGAGTAGTCAAATTGATAATGACCGTTTATTAAAAAATGACGCTATGCCTATTGGGAATATGATTAATCCAGATTATTATTATATCGGACCCGATGATATTCTAAGTATGCAAGTCTTGCCTTCAATACCAAACCCAAAATTAATTTATGTATCGCCAGATGGCTCTATATTAATTCCACGAATGGGAGTACTAAATATTAAGGGTATGACTTTATCGCAAGCAAAAGATACAATAAATAAAATTATTACGAAAAATAATCCGAATGCCCAGGTATTCATTACTTTGCGTGATACTCGGCGTTGCCTTGTGAATATAAAAGGAAATGTATTCTCACCGACTATTTATACCCTGCCAGCTGCATATCAGGTATCTACTGCAATCTCATTTGCAAATAGATTCTCCACCAAAGATGGAAATACATCTTTAGTGTATATGGAATCTGTTCTAAAAATTAGGGAAAAGAAAAAAGATAATGAGAAGCTGTTTTCCAATTCTGGCTTAGCTATGAGTAGCGAATATTGGAGGAGAAATGTGCAATTATTGCGAAATGACGGTACATCGCAGATTATTGACTTAGAAAAAGCTGTAATTAATAATGAGCCATCATTAGACCCTTATATCAGGGAAGGTGATGTTATTATAGTTCCTTATGATAAAGAAGTATATCCTGTGATTTCTATAAGTGGAGCGGTAACAAGACCAATTATCTTACCATTTAAAGAGGGAGACAAAACGTCGGAGCTACTAAAATATGGTTATGGGTTCGCTGATGAAGCTGACTTAGATAATATATATTTATTATTGCCTATTAGCGGTAAAAGAATAAAATTAGAAGTTGATAAAAATAATACTTTGCTAAGCGAAGATTTTCAATTAGAGGCAGGCTCTAAGATAATAGTAGGAGTTAAGCGTGAATATCACCAGCCAAAGTTTGGAACGGTATCAATTCAAGGGTATATAAAAAATCCAGGCACTTATCTTATTGAACTAAATAAAACAAAAATAAAGGAAATAGTTGAGCAAGCAGGAGGGTTTTTAGAAGATGCTTATTTACCATTAGCTAGGGTATACAGACGGCAAGAAATTAATTCTACTCTAATTGATCCTAGGAAAGAGATTTTTGAAACTTTTCAATATTCTGATTTAAAATCAGAAGATACTACAAGATTTTTTATAGATATTCAATATAAAAAACCTATAGTAGCAGTAGACTTTGAGCAACTATACAACAATAATTCGGATAAGGACAATGCTGTTTTACAAGATGGAGATATTATTTCTATACCGTCTACACCCGGTTATATTGAAGTAATGGGGCAAGTGAAAAACCCTGGTATCGTCGAATTTGTAGAAGGTAAAAATATGCTTTGGTACATCAACCGTGCTGGAGGCTTTGCGGAAGGCTCTGAAGACTTTAGAGCAAGAATAATAAAAGGGCGAACAAACGCTTGGATAGAAGGTAGCGAAAATATTATTGTAAATGCGGGTGATAAAATATATGTTCCAAGGGTGCCAGATGAGCCAACAACGGTTAGATTGCAAAGATACATTGTATATGTATCTATATTTACAACGTTTTTAGGCTTGCTTAATTTCTTAACTCCATTCTTCAATAAGTAAGTGAATGAATACTAAAATGATGTATCGGCTAATTATTATTGCTATATTATTGTGTTCAATAAAAGCATATGCTCAAGTTGAACATATTACAATAGCGCATCCAGTTTATACATTTTTGCAAAAATTAGAAAACCAGAATGCTATTGGAAAATATAATCTCAATGACCTACCACTTTCTAAATCCCGCATATTAGAAATTCTGTCTATTGCAAAAGAATATTCCAATATATCTGCAAATGATAGAGATTTAATAGAAGAGTATATGAATGAGTTCGATAATCATAGGGTGGAGGCTACTATTTTAATTCCATCTAAAACTGACTCATTAAGTATATTAAGCAGCGAAATTTATGGTAATAAACAGAAATATTTATATTTATATAAAGATAGCTCATATTTTACGGCACTAAAACCATTAGGTTCGCTTGATATTATTACCCTTAGTAATAAAGAAAGCGACAAAACAGGTTATTCTATTATTGGAAATCTGGGAGTAAGATTTAGTGGTAGTATAGATGATTTTTTCGGGTATTCCGTTCAAGCAACAAATGGCGTCCTTTTTGGCGGTGAGCGTAAGGTAGCAAGCTACGATAACCATTATAGTAAAAATATTAAATTTATTTATTATAAAGATGATATAGATTTTACTGAATCGCACTTACGATTCAGTAAAGATTGGTTTAATGCTTCACTTGGAAGAGAATATAGATTAATCGGTGCAGGTTATTTTAATCGATTTATAGTTTCTGATAATTCACCCTCTTTCGATGCAATTACTTTAGGTGCAGAGTTCTCAAACTTTAAATATCAATTTATGCATGCCTCTTTATTAGGCTTTGTTAATAAAGTTGGAGGCTGGGAAACAGGATTTCATATATCCATACCTTCAAAATATATGGCTATGCATAGGTTCAGCATTAATGGAGAATGGGGAGAATTGTCCTTGTTTGAGCAAATTATATACTCAGATAGGCAAATGGATTTAGCATATTTGAATCCAATATCATTTTTCAAATCATTGGAACATTCCTTGCGAGATAGAGATAATGCAGGTATAGGATTTGATTTTAATATCAAGACTGATTTAGTGCAGATAAAAGGTACTTATTTTATGGATGATGTGAAATTTGAAGAAATTGGAAACGGATATTGGGGTAATAAATCTGCTTGGAACTTAGGTGTTGCTACTAATCTATTGAATAATATCGATCTAAGAATAGAATATGCAAGGGTAGAGCCATACACTTTTTCGCACTTTAATCGCCAAAATTCATTAATTAACGATGGCTATATGATTAGCTCGTACCTAAATCCTAACTCCGATAGAATTAGTATAGGCGTAAATTATTGGTTCGGTTCTAAACACCCAATAGATATTGAATATAGTTATACAAGGCACGGTAAAAATATAATTGATAGCCTTGGAAACATTATTAAAAATGTAGGTGGAGACCCATATTGGACAAAAAGGGAAATAGATAGCGAATCAGTTGTTTTTTTAGATGGAGACGGAGAATTTGCTAATAATTTGAAAATTTCGTACGCATACGAATTTATTCGCAATTTTACTGTTAATGTTCTATATAATGCTGTTTCTACGAACAGCAATATAAATCATTATATCCGTTTCATTCTAAAGTTTGATAATTTTTAAGGTGTAATTTTGTTAATTAGCGATATCATACTAATATGCTCCATATTTCTTATAGCCTATAACTATATTGTTTATCCTATATTATTAATTGCTCTAAATAAGATTATTAAAAACCCTTATTCTAAAGATTATAACTTCAAACCTAATATCACTTTTATAATTGCAGCACATAACGAAGAAGAGCTAATTGGGGGTGCTATTAACTCTATATTAGCATCTGATTATACACAAGATAAAATCAAAATACTTGTAGGCTCTGATGGTTCCACTGATAGAACTGATGATATTTTAGAAGAATATCAACAAATGCTTAACGGTAAATTACAATATTTTAAGTATACACGCTCCGGTAAAAACAAGGTGCTGAATGATTTGCTACCAAAGTCTGATACCGATATAGTACTATTTATGGATGCTGATTGCAGAGTTAGCAGTAATACGATTTCCGAAATGGTAGCTAATTTCTTTGATGACAACATTGCTTGCGTCATTGCAAGCCAATCAGTTGAATCCGAAAATAATGATAATAATGCTGGAAAATTAGGGGATACTGCTTACCATAGATATGAGCAGGTTATCAGAGAGTTAGAGAGCAATATACACTCTAATGTTAATAGTTTAGGATATTTATACGCTGTAAAAAAGATTTATTTAAAGCCTATTCCAAACGATTTTGTTTGTGATGATTTGCATAATGTTTATTCTATCATTGAATATAAGAAAAGAGTAATTTTTGAGAAAAATGCACAAGCTAAGGAGATTCGTAAAAAATCATTTTCTAATGAACTCCATAGAAGAGTCCGCGCCGTTGCTGGCGGTATTGCTACAATGGTTGAATTCAGTCATTTAGCCAATATTTTTAAATATGGTATTGTCTCATTCTTTTTAATTTCCCATAAAGTTTTTAGATGGCTCTCTCCTTTCTTTATTATGTTGCTGATTTTTCTTACATTTACATTTTGGAATAGTTCTTATTTGTGGCTTGTTTTATTTTATGGGCAATTATTATTTTATTTTGTTGCTCTATTAGGTTGGATAGCAGATAGGCTTAATATAAATATAAAATTTGCTAAAATATGTCTATTTGTTATATCGATGAACTATAGCTCATTATTAGGTACAATAAGATACTTGAAAAAAAGTCAAAATGCAATTTGGGATAGAATAGGGTTTAGTGGAGATTGAGTAATTTAAACCAATATTTTGAAATATGAAGATTTAAATCGTGGCAGAAACTATATTTGATGTAAAGATGAAGAATACTAAACTGGTAAATAAGCCTATTAGTTATTCTAATAGCAGGCATTCGCAGATACTAATACAAATCGTTGCTGATTTATTAGCAATATTCTTAAGCTATACTCTCTTTTTTATTATAAGATTCGAATCAGGATTATTTAAATCTGTAATAAAACCCGGTTCATTTGAGATTATGTCGGCAGCTATCTTTTTTGTTTGTTTTTGGGTGTCAATATTTTTCTTCTTTGGACTATATAAGAATTGGTATGAACGATCACCCTTCGACGAAATATGGGCTATTTTTAAAGTAACTCTTATTGGTTGCGCTATTCTAATTTTTGCGGTACTTTTTGATAGCCAATCCTCGCCACGTAAGCTATTTGTCATATATGCTTTCCTTATTTCGTTCACCGTACTTATTGGTAGGACTATTGCACGTAATATAGAAAAAAAACTAAGGAAAGAGCGGAAACTTGTCATTCCTGCTATTATTATAGGTACTCCAAAAAGAGTTTTAGAGTTTTATCATCAAACAGAACTATCTACTGCTTGGGGGTATAAGACTATTGCTATGATACTGCTTGACAAAAATGATTATGTCATTAATCAGAATAATCCAGACTTTAATAATCTTCTCTCAGGTTCCTTCGAGGATTTAGATTCTATAATAGATAAATACAAGCCAGAAGAAATTATAATAGCTAGCGACAAAACGGAACATCAATTATTACTTGATATAGTTAGTATAAGTTCGGACAAAAGTCTAAAAGTTAAGATAGAAACCGATTTATACGATATTTTTACAGGACAAGCTAAAACACAAAATTTATATGGCATTCCATTAATTGAAATAAGTACACAATTGCTTAAACCTTGGCAAGAAATATTAAAGCGTATATTTGATATAGTGTTCAGTACCTTAGTTATATTATTGGGCTTGCCTATTTGGGTCTTAGTGGCAATATTAGTCAAAATTGATTCACCAGGACCTTTCTTTTATACGCAACCGAGAGTAGGGAAAAATGGTCGTATATTCAAAATATTCAAATTTCGTTCAATGAAGTTTGAACCAGTTCAAAAGAAAGAATCGTGGACAGTTGATAACGACCCGCGTGTTACGAAGTTTGGGAAGTTTATCCGAAAAACCCATTTAGACGAAATACCACAATTCTGGAATGTATTTATTGGTGATATGAGTGTGGTGGGACCTCGCCCCGAACAGCCTAACTTTGTACAAGAGTTTACAAAGGCAATACCTCATTATAAAAGAAGATTAAAAGTCAGACCGGGTATCACTGGGTGGTGGCAAATTAAATCGCAAAAGTACCAGTTAAATTTAGATGAAATAAAATATAGACTAAAAGATGATTTCTATTACATAGAAAATATGTCAATCAAATTAGATATTGAAATTGTAGTTAGAACTGTGTGGTGTGTAATAACTGGACATGGACAAGCATAATTGGAGAACTAAATGAAATCTATTGTAGTAATACCTACATATAATGAAGCTGATAATATTAAATCATTGATTTATAAATTAAACGAAGTAGTACCAGATACACATATTTTGGTTGTTGATGACAATTCTCCAGATAAAACGGCAACAATAGTGGAAGAGATGCAAAAGAATGATACTCGTATTCATTTAATTGTACGTGCTGGTAAGATGGGCTTGGGAACGGCATATTGTGCAGGTTTTAAGTGGGCTTTATCACAAGGCTATGATGCTATTTGTGAAATGGATGCCGATTTTTCACACGACCCTAACGAACTTAATACTTTTTTTAGAGAGTTTCCTGATTATGATTTGATTATCGGTTCACGCTATATAAAAGGCGTCAATGTAATTAATTGGCCATTATCAAGACTACTTCTTAGCTATGGAGCAAATATTTATACTAAAATAATAACTGGTATGCCAATTAATGACGCTACTGGTGGGTTTAAGTGCTTTAGAGCTAATAAACTAAGGGAGATAGACTTAGACACTATAAAGTCTAATGGGTATGGTTTCCAAATAGAAATGAACTTTAGAATGTGGAAAAAAGGCGCCCGAATAAAAGAAGTACCTATAATTTTCATAGATAGAAGAAACGGCGTTTCTAAAATGAATAAAAGTATAATTTATGAGGCTGTTTTTATGGTATGGAAACTTAAATTTTTCCCATGGCTTTTGAATAAAAAGAAAAAGTAAACAATAATCAAATGTTTGATATATCTATTGTTATTGTCAATTATAATGTTAAAGACTATTTATTCCAATGTCTTAATTCTATATTAAATTCTAAGAATGATTTAAAAATAGAAATCATTGTAGTAGATAATAATAGTAGTGATAATTCTATTGCGTTGCTTGAGCCAAAGTTTGATAAAGTAAATTTTATACAATTAAATGAAAATTTAGGATTTGGTAAAGCCAACAACATTGGCATTAATAAATCTAATGGAAAATATACACTTCTTCTGAATCCCGATACATTATTATCAGATAATACTCTGTCGTATTTATTTAAGTATATGGAAGAAAATTCTGATGTAGCTATATCAACATGCAAAATATTAAACGGAGATGGCACATTTCAACAAGCGTGTAGGCGTGGTTTTCCTACCCCTATGGCTGCTTTTAGTAAATTGTTTGGCTTGCAGAAAATATTCCCAAATTCTAAAGTTTTTGGTAAATACAACCTTTCATACTTAAATGATAATGAGATTAATGAGGTAGAGGCCATTTCAGGGTCTTTTATGTTTTTTCGTTCTAAAATACTAAAGCAAATTGGTGGTTTTGATGAAGATTTCTTTATGTATGGTGAAGATTTAGATATATGTTATCGCGTAAAAAAATTACATCAAAAAATAATGTTTTTACCAGAAACTTCTACAATTCACTACAAAGGGGAAAGTACAAAGAGAAGTAATGCTAATGATATTAAAATTTTCTTTGATGCTATGCAGATTTTTGTAACAAAACATTACTCCAAATCATTCTTTTTCTTGAGCTTTCTTAAATTAGGTATCTTCTTGCGGTCTGTGTTTTCCTATCTGCTACGTTACAAAAGAGATTTTGCATTAATAGTAGCCGATGCACTTACTATTATTATTGCGGTAATCATTGGTACATATATTGTATTTGGTAGTTTTTTTGCATTCCCAAGCTATGCTTACCCTATCGTATTTATTTTGCCTCCAATAATATTAATTTCAATTATGATATTAATTGGAGAGTATTTTGAAAATGATCATAGAATTTCTAAAAGCTTTTTTGGGATGACAATTTTGTTTATGACACTCTCTACACTAACTTACTTTTTCCCAGATTTTAGGTTTAGTAGGGGGATAGTTTTATTTACTACGATATTAGGGATAATTAGTGCGAGTATTTCGAGAATTATCTTGCAACTATATGATAAGTATCAAGGAAATAACAAAATAAGCAATATATTAATTGTAGGAGATGAGCAGAATTACAACACGTTTATTAGGGAGTTTGGGCTATTAAACCCGGGCTCATTTCAAATATTTGGTTACGTCAATGAAAGACCTCCTACTGGAAATACTACTAATTCATGGTTAGGAAAACCAGAGCAATTAGAATCTATAATTAAAGATAATTTAATAAATAATATAATTATTGCCGACAAAACTTGGAATATTGATAGTATTAAGCAAACATTGAATAGTGGAGGAGCTTTACGGGTAAAATACCACTTTGCAAGCCAATATTCTGATTTTTTAGCTTCTCAAATAATAAATGATATTCTAAATAATACTATTAACAATAATTCTTACCGCTATACATTACTAAGGTATAGAATTATTAAACGATTATTTGATATAGTAATTAGCTTGTTGTTACTCATAATTTTACTACCGTTCTCACTATTTTTGACATCTGCAAATAAGTTTACTAAAGAGCTATACCAAGTGTTTAAAGGTAGAAAAACTATCATAGGTATTATCCCTGAAGCAAAATATAAAGAGAATTTTAAGCATAGTTTAATTAATTTTAAAAATTTAAATAAAAATAAAATTTACGATAATCAGACTATTGATAAATTGAATGAGTTTTATTTGAAAAATTATTCATTATCTTTAGATTTTGATATTTTACTAAGAAAGATATTAGGTAAATAATGGCAAAAATGATATTAGAGTTTGAAAAGCCAATCTATGAATTAGAACAGAAAATTCTTGAAATGAAGGCATTAAGTAATCAAATTGACATTTCAAAAGAAATTGAAGACTTAAGGTTTAAAGTAGATGATTTAAAGAGAGATATTTATAAGAATGTTAATAGATGGCAAAGAGTACAAATTGCAAGACACCCTGATAGACCGCAGACTTCAGATTATATAAATGGTATTTTTGATGACTTTATTGAATTACATGGCGACAGAAAATTCAAAGACGATCCATCGATAATTGGAGGCATGGCTACATTGAATGGAAAAAGTGTGATGGTAGTAGGGCATCAAAAAGGAAAAGATACTAAATCAAATCTATATAGAAATTTTGGTATGCCAAACCCTGAAGGTTATAGAAAAGCTGCACGCTTATTTAAATTAGCTGAAAAATTTAATAAGCCAATAATTACATTTCTTGATACACCCGGCGCTTATCCAGGTCTTGAAGCAGAAGAGAGAGGGCAAGCCGAAGCTATCGCCGCTAATTTATTATTAATGGCTGGGCTTAAGACGCCAATTATAATCGTAATTATTGGAGAGGGGGCCTCTGGTGGGGCTATTGGCATTGGGATTGGCGATAGAATATTAATGTTAGAAAATTCATGGTATTCCGTGATTTCACCAGAAAGTTGCTCATCAATATTATGGCGCAACTGGGATAATAAAGAAAAGGCTGCAGAAGCTCTCAAATTAACAGCAGTAGATTTGAAAGAAATTTCCGTGATAGATAGAATTATTGAAGAACCGCTTGGCGGAGCTCATAATAATCAGAGTGAGATGTTAGATATTGTAAAAAATATTTTAATTGAAGAACTAGCTCATTTCGAACTAAAGGATACTAATCTCATTATTAAAGAGAGACGCGAGAAGTTCTATAATATGGGCGTTTGGGATAATTAAACTAAATGGCAGATTTTAAAGCTAATACTGTTCAGATTCATATAGCGCGTATAATAGATGACCACCACCAGTTTTTAATTCTTAAACGTTCAGAAAAGGAATTAATATATCCAAATCTATGGCAAACTGTTACAGGTACTTGTAGAGCAGAGGAAACGTCAATTACAAGTGCCCTGAGAGAAGTATATGAAGAAACAGCATTAAAACCTATAAAAATATGGACTATTCCCTATGTGGCGTCATTCTTTGATACTAAAAGAGATAGAGTATCATTTATACCAGTTTTTGGAATGTTGGTAGATAAAAAATATAATGTCATTTTATCTGATGAGCATTCCGATTATCAGTGGCTAACATATGAGCAAATATTAAAAGCACTGCCCTTACCATCACATATAGAGGGGACAAAGTACTTTAAACAGTTCTGCTTAGATAATACTAACCATCATTTATATTTATATACTGTATGAAATTACTAATTTCAGTCGTTACTTTTAATAGACTAGACTTATTAATGAAATTATTGAATTCATTACGTAATCAAACATTTGTAGCTAACGATATATTGGTGGTTAATAATTCATCAACAGATGGCACTACCGAATGGCTATCAAAGCAGAGCGATTTAATTATAATCAATCAAGCCAATACAGGTAGTGCAGGTGGACAAAATACCGCTTTTAAATTTGCTAAAGAAAATAATTATGACGCTCTATGGGCTATGGACGATGATGTTTTACCAGAATTAGATTGTTTAGAAATTCTATTACAGCACTATAATGAAAATACAATAATAGCACCACTAAGATTTGATAAAGATGGCAAAATATTCTTAAATGAAACAAAACAATATAACTTCTCAAATCCTTTTAAATCTTTATGGAAAACAATTATAAGCAAAGAAGATTGCAATCAAGAACTGATAGAAATTGAAGGACCCACATTTGAAGGACCTCTTATTCCAGTTAATATCATTAAGAAGATAGGGCTACCAGATAAATATTTTTTCATCTTTGGAGACGATGGTGAGTATTTCCTGCGAGCTAGAAAATACAATCATATTACTTATCTATCTACAAAATCACGAATGAATAGACAATTAGATGCCCCTAATAGTGAAATTCAATTTACTTGGAAAGAGTATTATGCATTTAGAAATATAATAATATTAGATATTTTATATTCTAACAAAATAGTTAGAATTATTAGACCAATTTTATATTTATTTAAATATTTAACCAAATCTAAATCTTTAGACAACATAAAAACATCGTTGAGAAGCTTTAAAGATGCTTATTTTTATAAACAGGAAATTGAATACTAATCATATAAAAGATATTTAGTTCTCAATATTAAAAAATTATTTAAACCTCTATTTAATAACTTGTCAATTTGCTCGCTATTATCTTTCTTGCTAAAGATTAATTTGAATAACTCATCGCCCCCAGTTACTTTATTGAACATTTCAATCTGTTTTGCGCTTATAGAAGTATCCAAAAATAATTTGGGATAATACTTCTTGATTTCATTAAATATTTTTATACCCGTTGAATATGGTTTAAATTCATTATTCAATGGAAAGTTTAAATAAAACCCCCATAAGTCTTTGCCACTACTAAACCCATAAAATGGTCTGTATTTGGTGATATTAATATTTATGCCATTAAAACTAAGCTTATTAGCTATCTCTTGCAGGGTATTGGCTTCAAATATATTATGACCTATATATTGAAAGGGGGAGGTTGTGCCAATACCAATACTTAGAAAGCCTAATTCACCAAAAATTCCAATAGTGGCAATACCTCGTACTGCCTCCATTGATGGAACATGTGGCGAAGTGGGGTACCATTGCAAGCCAGTATCTTCCCAACTCATCCATCTTTGCCAATTTTCCATTCTAATAATTGTTAGCTTACACTTAGAAAATCTTGTTTCATTTGCTTCTAACCAGCCTTCCTCATTAATCATTTTAGCTAATTCACCTATAGTTAGTCCGTGTATATATGGTATAGGAACAATACCAACAAATGACTTGTATTTTATATCTAATACGTTGCCATCTACTATTAAACCTCCGATAGGGTTTGGGCGGTCAAGGATTATAACAGATTTATTAAATTGTGCTGCTTGTTGCATAGTTTTATATATTGTACTGATATAAGTATAAGAGCGCACCCCTATATCTTGTATATCGATTACAATTGCGTCAATATCATTCATTAAAGATTGAGTAGGCTTCTTTTCATTGCCATACAAAGAATATATAGGTATCCCATATATTGAGTCATTGCTAACAGCTAACCCAGCAGGCACATTTGTAAAATAACCATGCTCAGGCGTCAGAATATACTTAAAATCAATATTCTTGTTTGATTTTAATATTTTAATAGTTTCTATGCCTTTAGAATTTCTTGCGGTGTAATTAGCTAAGACGGCTATTCTTTTGCCACTTATTTGGGAAAAGTTGCTATCTGCTAAAACATCAATACCTAATTTGACAGTGGCTTCTTTTTGTAAAATAGTATTTGTATTTATATCTGCAATTACATTAAGATAAGACAAAACTAAAATTAATATGATCCAAAATTTCATTTTCTATTGCTTTACTCTACTCAAACCTTCGTTAGCTTTTCTATGAGAATTATCATACTCCTTCATACTTAGACACTTTTTATAGTATGAGGCTGCAAGTTTTTTATTATTTTGCTTTTCATAAATATTAGCAATATATATCATCAGATTAACAAAGAACCCAGATTCTTCGTCTTTATCTAAAATTTTACTACCTTCTTCAGCTTTTAATAAATATCTTAAGGCATTATTAAAATCATTTTTACGATAAAGAGCCGTTCCTATATAGTACATTGCCTCACGTGCCGTTAAATTATCATAGCCAATCTTTTTGTCCATTACTCTGACTAATATATCACGCCACATTTGTTCAAATTCATCATATTTGCCTTTCCTTACCAATATTCTTGCCAAATATCTATGAAAATAAGCATTATTAGGATATTTGGTAAATAATTCTTCCGCTGAACTCTCTGCCAAATCGTTATCTTTTTCAAATGAATAATATATTTGTAATAAAATTACCCTTGCTTCTACTGCTGCATAACGAGCCATCCTTGAAGCTGCTCGCAATTGATATAAACCTAATTGTTTGTCACCTTTAGGTAAAAAAGCCAACAAAGGTTTAGTGATTGGATACATCTCTGGTATTGCTTGAGAGAAATAGTTATACAAGCCTATACCTAACATAATATCATGATTACCCGGAGCCATCTTTTGGCAATCAATCATTAAACTATAAGCCGAACTACCATCTGAAGCGGCACTTACCCATTCTTGTTTTTGTGCATAATATCTTCCTCGATATCCCTTTGCGCCCGCTTTAAAAAATAAAGCATTTATATCCTTAGGGTTTTTGTCTAATAAATCATCGCAAATATCAATAACTCTTTGGATTTTATCTTCAAAGGATTTATCATAATAATTAGTGTTGCGGAATAATGTAATTTTCCACCAAGCCACCATTGCATCTAAGAAGTAGCCTGCTGGGTGTGAAGGGTATCTTTTTATTAATTCGTTAAATGTTTGTTCTGCTTTATCAAATTGAACATCATATATATAATCAGAGCCTACTTTTACTAAGCTATCAGCATCCTGCCTTAAGATAGCCCACTGTGAATTAGCAGATTGATATCCAATAAACAACAAAATTAAAATAATAATCTTTTTCATTTTAAGACTTTTTCGTTAATCATTATTAATGACGAAGTTAATTTCTATTAGTTATATGTATTATACAATTTTTTTAACCGAACGGCTTCCGAGTAAGGTGATAATTTAATGTACTTGGCAATCACAATAATCCCTAATATTAATAATAATGTAACTACTAATCCAGATTCAATTCCGAATTTATCACCAAAAAATAATTGAAAATAAATATCTGAGCTACTATCAAATTCTATCAAATTAGAATACATAAAGCCACTAACTGATGAGTCTACAAACGTCGGCAAACTTATATTCCAGAGGAAATGAAATAAGATTGATGGTATTATTGAACCGCTCTTAAAAATTAAAAAAGATAAAAATACTCCTGCCAAAAAAACATTAAGAAAGGATAAGAAATCAAATCCATTGTTTGTAATATGAAATAATGAAAAGATTATAGAGCTTAGTAGAATAGACAAATTTATACCTAATTTTTCGGTGAGCCACTCAAAAATAATACCCCTAAAAGATAACTCTTCATATATTGATATACACAGCATTGAAGTTATGAAAGTTACTGCATCTATTACTTGGAAATTATGATTAATCGACAAGTCAAATATTAGAGACTTAAGAACAAATATCAATGCAATCATTATAACAACTAAAGCTATAGTTATCATAGAATTTCTAATACTAAATTTATCTACTGTGCAAAATATTGGGGATACTCTCTTATCATAAAGATAGCTGATAGCTATGCTTGAAAGTATAGATGATATTAAATATTCTATGTTGATAGCAATGAACTCCAAAGGTAATAGCCTTTGGAGTGTCATATTTAGAGAAAACAGAATGAATAGAAATAAAATTGGCTTAAGTAACGGCAAAAAAGCCGATGTTGATTTAAGCATATTTAGTTGTTGCTATGATCTGTAGTTGCAGTCTTTAAGGTTTCAATATGTAGTTTAATTCTTTCGTACATTAGATTTTCTACCTCTTCGTGAAATGTTCCAGTAAGCATTAAATTTAACTGCGGGCAATAGGAAGCATATTCAGAGTCGCCTCTTTTACGAATTAATATCTCATAATCGTTTACGTTTGTGCTATTTGAAATTGAATAAGCCATTTTCAATACCTAATTTTTTATTATAAATAGAAATAAAATTCTTTTACGAAAAATCACTAAATAAATTTTATTTTTATAAATTATTAAAGGTACAATTGAATAAAATTCAGATAATATTAAAAACATTCTCAATTCCTATTCTGGTAAATAAGGTTACCAGAAAAGTAAAATTATTATTTCTATATCAGTTTAAGAGAATTAAATACCAAATATTGCCGACATATATTAATAGCAATGTCTATAAGCATAATGATTCATTTATCGGAATAATTAATGATATTTATAATGAATTAGATATTAATACCAATATCAATCAAGCTTCAGAGAGCATACAGAATCTTTCACTTCATTACAAGGAACATTATTTTAAACTATTAGGTTCTGATTGGGTGAAAATTTCGTTAGATGGTAATTATAGAGGCTTTAATGACGCCTACTTCGATATTAAACTCCAGTGCAGTAAAGAATCTTATAACAGAAATTATATAAATAAGCAAAATAGAAGCTACTCGTTAAAAATTCTACAACTCTTGCCTAATGATTATGAATTAATAGACTGGCAGAGAGATTTTAGAAGTGGCTTTCGTTGGGACAGCAAATTATTATCTATTGATAATATTTATGGCAATACTAAGGGGGTAGATGTAAAACACACTTGGGAGCTTGGTAGGATGCAACACTTAATAGTATTATATCACCAATGGAAGCTAAGGGAAGATAATAGTTTTGCCATAGAATTTCAAAACCAGATTTTAGATTTTATTGCTACAAATCCACCAGAGTTCGGAATTCAGTGGAAAATTGCAATGGACCCATCAATTAGAGCAGTAAATTGGGCTATATGTTTTAGTTTATTTGTATCAAATAATTATGCATTCGATGAGCAATTTAAAAATATAATGATAAATTCAATTTATACACATTATTATTTTATCAAAAATAATTTAGAGTGGGGCAGTGGTATACGTGGCAATCATTATTTTTCTAATATTACCGCGCTACTAATACTAATATTGTTTTTAAACGATGACACCTTAAACGCAGATTTTGAATATTTTCTAAATCAATTTAAAAATGAAATTCACTATCAATTTTTAAATGATGGTGGTAATTTTGAAATATCATTACCTTATCATTTTTTCGTTGTTGAAATGCTATCCGTAACATTGCTGTTACTCATAAATTCAGAATACCAAAACCAATTGGTTAAGCAATTTACTAATGAGATAAAAAATAAACTTCAAAAAATCTATTCTTTTACTACAAATAACCTAAATATATATAGGACGCAAAGTTTTGGAGATTGCGATAGTGGATACTTCTTTAGGTTTAATCCGCCTTATACTTTAAATAATAATGAAATTCAATTTAACTTAAATAACTATTCTGAATTACTTTCTATAATAACACACGTTCGCTCTAAATTAGATATTTCACTATCAAACGAAAATTACTTCCCAAATTTTGGTGTATATAATTTTATAAGAGAAAAATATAAAGTAAATTTCTTTAGTAGCGAATTTAGCAAGCTAACACGTGGAGCCCACCAACATAATGACGTGCTTTCATATACGATGCAAGTGAGTGGGGAGGATTTCATAATAGATAGTGGTACATATAATTATACTGCCTTACCAGAGATTAGAAATCAATTTAGAAGTATTATTAGCCATAATGTATTACAATTAACTAATTGGGAACAACATAACATTTTATATAATAATCCTGATTTGCTATTTTGGCTTTTAGAGGCGGGTAGTTCGTTTATTGAAAGTTATGATATGGATATGATTAAAGGAAAACATAATTTCTTTGAGGTGGATTACCAAAGGAAATTAGAATTTGGAGATAACTATATTTATTTTAACGAAGTATGTGATTCAGATAAAATGAAGACAATAAGAAATATTTTATCGCAACATGTATTAATTGTTGAAAAAAATGATAATTCAATCTTGACAATGCTCAATAACTCTAAAATTAAATTTACTTTTGAGAATTGTGATTTAGAAATTATTGAAGTAAATGTGTCGCCCTATTACGGAGAAATAATCAAAACTAAAATGATGATTGCTAAAACAAATGCAAAAAATATTAATTGGAAAATTGAAGTACTAAATGAAATTAATTGATAGATATATAGTAAAAAGTTTTTTAATGACGTTATCATTTTCGATAATTGCATTATGTATTATATTTATAATAGTAAACTTATTAGAGAGATTAGATGATTTTTTAGATCAAAATGCAGGAATTTATATAATTGTTAAGTATTATGTTAATTTCTTACCTGCTATCATTCAAATATTGCTACCCTTAGCATCTCTACTTGCTACTCTTTTTACTTTTGGAAGAATGTCTACTTTAAATGAAATTATAGCTATGAAGAGCGGAGGGGTAAGCTTATATAGGTTTATGCTACCTGTAGTTATTATATCTGTAATGATTAGCTGTGGGCATCTTTATTTCAATGGCTGGCTGGTTCCAGCTGCTAATAAAGCAAAAAATAAAATTGAATTAAAATATTTAAATATAAATAGAGCGTCAGGTCCAATTTACAATCTATACTTTAGAGATAGCCCCACTACTAATATTTTAATGCAATATTATGATGCACCAAGCAAGACAGGCAATAGGGTATCAATTGAATATTACACAGAAGAGTTTAAACCAAGACTAAAAAAGAGAATTGATTGCTCTGATATGCGTTGGGATTCGCTCAATAATCAATGGATAATGAATAATGTAATCATAAGAGAGTATGATAGCACAAGAATATATACCGAAAGATTAACTAAAGCCCCAATAAAAATTAGTGTGTCATATAATCAAATAGAGAAATTACAAAACTCAACCGATGAAATGGATTTTAATGCGCTAAAAGATTATATAAATTTGTTGAGTCAAGGAGGCAAAGACGTACGTCTCTTACTCATTGATTACTATGGTAAATGGGCATTTCCTTTCGCTAATATTATAGTGATACTTTTTGGCGTGCCTTTTGCTTCTATTAAAAGAAAGGGAGGTATTGCTATACAAATAGGGGCAGCAATGGTAGTATCATTTACATATATGATTTTTACGAAAGTCAGTCAAACTATTAGCTTTGCTTATGGGATAGATCCTATCTTAGCTGGCTGGATAGCAAATATTATATTTTTAATTATTGGTATCATTACAATTTTGAGGACTAGAACATAATATTATGAGAACAATAGATATATTATCTTCGATAGAAGGTAGGGAAGTATTAAAGGAATTATTTTTTGAATTAAAATATAAAAAGCAAAATAATAGCTTGTATGTTTTATTTACTCTGTTGAGAATTTGTACTATTGAGAATGATTTAAATAAATACTCTAATTTAAAAATTAATATAGAACACAATTTAGGGCTTATCAGAGGTGCTAGTCTGTGGATGGAAGAAATAGTAAATAGATATTATTTTTCTACTATCAATTCCTTTGTATATTTAGGTGCTGCCGTATTATTAGTGTTAATCGGCTTGCGACGTTTTAGTGCACATCTAACTGACGAAATTGTAATAGGTGGAGTAATCTTTGAAGCATGTATGTTGCTGTTAATGTTTGTTGTAATGCTGTTCTCGCCTGAAGATGATGTTAATAATATTAATGAGAAAGACCAAAATCAAGAATTGTTAGATGAAATTGGGGAAATTGCAACTGATTTTTCGCTTAGTACCAATAAATTAGAAGAACTAAGTTCAAAATATGATGAAATGCTCAAATTACAAAAAGAGTTATTAAAAAAAAATGATTTATATATCAATGATGTTCAACAGACGATTAAACCAAATTTAGAAATGCTAGAAGCTATGCGAGAAACTAACATTGAAATCAAGAAGCTAAAAGATAGTTTTTCTAATTTAAATGAGCAATTAGCTGAACTAAAAAGGGAGGAGATTGAAAGGGCGGTTCGCAAAGAGTTAGAAAAGATGTTATCGGAAAAATTAATTGATGACAAATAAACAATATAAAAGAAAGAAACGAATTATTGAAATATATTTTGTTCTCTATTTAGCTGCCTTGATATTGCTCATACCAAGCCACAAAGAAGAAATAAGCAATAGCAACAATAGTAATATATTACAAATTCCGTTTTCTATTAAACTCGAAAAACAATCATTAAGCGCTTTATATTTTATTGACTCTGTCGGTATTAAAATAAGATATATCGACTCAATAAATAATATTTATTATACTGGAAATGTTAAAGACGTTGAATACAAATTTACTATTGAGGATTTACAATCAAAGCAAAACGTTAGCTTAGATAATATAGGAGATACTTTATATCAAGTATTCAGTTTTAATTATTTAGATAGCGGTAAATCTGTAAGGTTTACATGGAGGCCAAATAATTTATCGAGGTTAGGCAAGAATTTTATTGTAACTGTGATAGCAAGTGCTATTTCATTAGATAGTGTAACTTATGGAAAAGTAGTCGAAGACAAAATTAAATTTAATATTAATTTGAACTATGATCATAGTAGTTCTATGCAATTAATATCTACTAATATTGATACAACAACTATGCTTAAGAAAGACGAAGTTATTAACCCAATTATTCAGAGTATAGGCAAAGTATTATTGTTACCAAGAGAAGAGACAATACAGACAATTGCTTATTCTGATTGGGAAAATGAAATATCTTTATTTGGTATTAATCCAGAAACTGACCTAAGGTCTCAGCCAACTTTAATAATTTCAAGGCAGCCAAATGATAAAATTGGTGGTAATGCCAAAATTGCTGGCTACCGAAATAATGCTATAATAATAAAGGGGGAAGCTCCTGGCTACGGAACTATGACCGTTAAACTAAAGCTTATAAGGCATAGTGATGGCTTAGAAGCTATAAAGGAATTTAAAGTAATCCCACAATTGTTAGATGAACCAGAAATACCTGCAAAATTATTTCCGTTGATTACTTATAGAATAAATCCAAAGATGCCAATAACTTCAGATAGAAATGCTTATTCTATCTTAGCAAATAATGAAGGCAAGATGATTGCAAGAAGTCAAAATAGTGCAGAGATTGTTTTCACTCCACAGATTACTGATACTGGGAAAACATTTGTATTAGAACGTTACTTATCTGATAATTTGTTCGGTCAAAAATACTTTATAAAGGTATCATCATTTCCTAAACCCGAAATATATAGGATGTCAGAGCTATCTCTAAATCAAATTCGTATATACACTAATTCGTATGGTCATTTTAATAATGCACCGAACTATATAAAATATATAGAGCTAATAGAAGGTAACGCAAAGATTCGCGAAATAATTGGCGCCCAGCAAGCTCCTGACAATAAAAATTTACTTTATAAACAAGTATTTGAGATTATTCCAAAAGATCCATCAAAGCCTTTTAACTTCAAAATTAGGGCAGTAGCAGAAAATAGCATGAAAAGTGAAGTGGTGGTATATCCAAAACAATAAATAGTTAAGTTATGAAACTAAGTACAAATAAAACACGTAATAATATTATAGAATTTTGGTAAGATAATGAAAAAAGTATTTATTTTGATATTAATTTGTGGGTTTACTGCATATTCTCAACCCAATACAATGAAGTTGTATTCATTAGAAGATTGCATTAAAATTGCCTCACAACAAAATTATGATATAAAGTTAAGTGAAGCTCGTAATAGCAATGCAAGTTATCAATTAGTTCAAGCATTCGGGACGTATTTACCTTCTATTGGCTTTAATATGGGATATTCAAGGACCCTAAACCCAAGCTCTGCAGGCTCTGTAAACGTTGGTGGTGTTATTATTCCTACACCTGCTCAAAATCCAAATACATATTCTATGCAAGCTCAAGCTAATTGGAATATATTTGATGGCTTTTCGCGAGAAGCAAGTTATTCTGCTATCCAAAATAATCTTGAAGCTACCGTAGAAAATTCCAAATTTATCTCAAAAAGTGTCTTGAAACAAATTTATAGCGAATATATTGAGGTAATAAAAGCCTCACAAATAGTGAAAATTAGGCGCGAAGACTTAGCCATTGCCAGTCAAGAATTAGATAGAATAAAGGCTCAATTTGATGCCGGCGCTTCAGCAATAACCGAAGTATATTCGCAAGAAGCGTCAATTGGCCAGAAAGAAATAGATTTAGTAAAGGCAGAAAATACTATGGCTACTGCCAAAGCACAATTATTAACAACAATGGGATTGAATCCCACTTCTAATGTAGAATTTGATATTAATAGTATTCCAAATTTTATTTCTGACGAAGATATTAAATTGTTCAGGAACAGTATCAATAGCCTCAACGTTGCTGTACAAGCTGCTTTTGATAATAGAAATGACCTTAAGTCTGCTCACTTTTCATATTCCTCTGCCGAAGATGGAATAGATAGGGCTAAAGGTGGCTATATGCCAACTGTAAGCGCTTCGGGAGGTTGGAATTGGAGTCATAATCAGTTTGATGAGTTTAGTCAATATGGTCGTTCATTTATTTCTATGAATTTAAGTATACCAATTTTTAGTAATTTTAACACTGATTTAAATGTAGAAAATGCTAAGTTATCATTAATTCAAGCTGATATTGAAAATAAAAAATTGGAGCAACAAATAAAGACTGATGTCCAAACTGCTTTCTTAAGTTTAGAATCTGCAGAAAAGCAAATAGATATTTCTAAAAGAAGCGTAAAATCTGCTGAGCTAAACTATACAAGTATGAAAGAAAGATATAATGTTGGAGCAGCCACCATTACGGAGCTTACATTAGCAAATAATCAATATATTATAGCTCAAATAAACAGAGTATCTGGGTTTTATGATTATATTTTAGCTCAAAAGCAACTACAATATGCAATGGGTATAATTAGATAATAAATCAAACATTAATTACACTATTCTCACCTAAAAGCTAATGCTGATGGGTGAGAATAGTGTATACTAAGTTCAAAGCTAAAAGACCAATCAAAAAAAATATTAATAATTGGTAAGCCCACAACAACTCCTGTCGAAAAATTAAAATAATGTTTATTTACTGTATAAATCTAAATTAATTTTGTAACTAATCTGAATATTTAGTGTTAGTATTATAGATTTAAATAACAGAAGTATCCTAAGTTGTAATAAGTATTAAAAAATAGCCAATATTTAATACGTTCATTTAGTATAAGTAATTTGATTTTTAAATTATTTCTAAATTAGAAATAATAATCATTCTTAAATTAATTGTAGGAGTTTTTATGAAGTGTTTACTTGATAAAGTATTTGTGCTTTTAAATTTGCACAATCGTAGTGTTTCCAATACACCAATACACCAATACACCAATACACCAATATTATATTTTAATAATATTTATTGGGATACTACTAATGACAAACGTATTTAAAACATATTCACAAGAACCATCTTTATTAGGAATAGATTTACCATCACCTTGTAATTGGAGCGGTCATCAAGAAATAAAATGGAAAGGTCCATTTGAAATAGATCTGTGCGATGAAGATTTAAAATTAACTTGTTCAAATTGTTGTTTAACAATTGTGTATTATGAAAGATATGTTCCTGACGCGATTTATAAATTCTATGAATCTAATGTCGTAGGTGTATTATGGCATGGAGCTGGTTGCCCTTGTAATATGAGTATGGATGAAATACTTTTAGTTTTTGAGAATAAATTGTTTAAATCAAAATCTATTGCACAACCTGGTTTTTGGGTAAAATTTAAGACAACAAAAGATAATGAACAAGATTCGTGTTATCTTAATTCTCAGACTTCATTTACTTTTGATTTTTATGTTTCAGGTGCTTGTTATCAAAAAGATAGTAATGGGGAGATATTAAAAGATATGAGTGGCTTTCGAGTAGAGTGTGATACAACAAAGTTTTACTGTTGTAGAAAAACTCACTGGGTTACTACATATACTAATTCGGGAATAATAGATAATATAACAAATTATATACCAGGCAACTCAATACTTGTATATGAAAATTCCAATCAATATCATGGGCTGTGTGATACACTCCATTGCGTATCAGTATGTAATGACCCAGTTTACGATAGGAAAGATCAATATAAATGCAAATTACCACAAAATTGCACAACTTGGGATAAGAGTAGAATTGTTAATAATAAAACTGAAATTTTTTGTAATCTAATATCGGGTGACTGTATTAACTGTTGCTTTACTGTAACATATGATATGAGAGAAACAAAAGGATGCTTACCAGGTGAGTATTATGATTTTACAATCAAAAAGATTGATTACAATACAAGTTGTAATGATAGTTGTTCAGTAGATATGGATATTTTATTCGATGCTGTTATCGACGCATTGCTAACCAAATCCGAAGATGTACCTAAGCCAAAAAGCAGTCAATGTGAGATAAATTATAGGTTTTACACCAATACCTGTTGGTTCGACCATGAATTATGGGGATATAGAACTGTAGAAGAATGTTCAGATGAGTTTAATTGTTGCTTTAGACTTTATAAAGTATGCGCTAGTGATACGGATCCTGTAGTTTATAGGTCTGAACAGATTGGAACCAGTATTCCAGTTGATTCTGTAAATTGTAATAAATACGTTTTGCCACATCCTTGTTATTTTCTATGTGGAGATGCGCCACTAAATATTATAAAAAATATAGAAGAAATAAACGAATATAATTATCAGGTAACTATAGATAAAGAACGTATTATGTTACAAAAAGATGTGAATAAAAACATAAAATCAACTAATCAAACTATTGAAATTTATGATATTAACGGTAATTTAATTCATCGTGAAGATATTACTAATAATAAAAAACTATATTTCTTAGAAAACATCAATAATATTAAGTATTTATTTGTAATAATTAAAGAAAATGGGAGGGTAGTATATAATGGTAAATTTATTAAATAAGGTAGTAATAAGCTGTATTTTAGTAATATCAAGTACTCTTATTATGAACTCACGTGATTATACTTGGGAAGTAATAGATGAGTATTATCCCTATGGTACAAGCAAAACAATAACTTGGACACACATTAAAGTTTTGGATTCAAATCATATTCTTTTATTAGGAAAAAACTGGGAACAAAATGTCGAAATAAGATACACTAATAATGGAGGAGAATCCTGGACATCACGTATTTTAGAAGCTGGCTATTTTCATACCGATAGCGCTACTGGAAAAACGCGATACATAGAACCTTCATATGTTGGTCTTATATATTTTATAAGCCCAACTAAGCTAATTATGCAATGTGGCGATGGCTACTATTGGTTCTCGCAAGGTTCTCTAGATAGCTTAAAAAAAATCAAATTAGACTTACCTGGTTACATAGAGTGTATGAAGCCAATTACCGATAGCTTATTAGAAGGCATAACAAATGAGGGATATTATATCAAATCAAGCGATGGAGGCTATAATTGGGACATAGTTAAGAAATACAAATTCCCTGACTCCTTAATCATATCTAGCTTTGATTGCTGGCAACTTATATCAAGTTCAGAGATAATGGTAAAATGCTTTTTAGGTTATGAAATAGGTGAATTTACAACAAATATTATTAAAACGACTGATGGTGGGGATACTTGGCAAGTTATTAAGGAGGAAGATCCCGAAGTATGGGTGGATTATATATATTTCATGGATAATAAAACTGGCTGGTATACTTCAACAACTGAAGAGGGTATATATTCTCATAATATGATTCATAAAACGACTGATGGTGGTAATTCTTGGGTCAAACAGTTTGATTCAATTCTACCTAATGCCACTTTAAAATATGGTGATATAAGATTCAATGATTCTTTAAACGGCGTAGTAATAGGAGATTTGTGTAAAATAATCAGAACTACAGATGGAGGGAAAAATTGGAAATACATTAAAGAGTATTACGATGACGATATTTCGGGTGAATATCCATTTTTTGGTTGGCTGTCCGATTTTGGTTTTCTAAATAACCATCAGTTTTTAGGTATCATTACTTCGGAGCCAGTAGTACTAAAATTTTCATTTGATTTGGAAACAGATATATCTTATAGAGATATTCAGAATAAGAGTATTTTATATCCTAATCCAGCATTTTCTTATATAACTTTAGATTTTAATAAAATAGACAAGACTACTATGAGTTATGCAGCAATTAACTCATTATCAGACTATCAGCAAATAGAAATCTATAATTTAATGGGAGTATTAGTCAAATCAATGCCAATTGTTTCTAATTTAGCAAATAGCGGACGCGTCAAGATAGATATTAATGACTTACCTATAGGTTGTTATCTACTGAAAGTTGGCAATAGATTAGAACGATTTGTGAAGATGTAATAGTATATTTTTCGTTCCTCACCCTTCAGTGCTTATTTGTAGGGTGAGGATAATTTATATATAGTAAAGCCAATAAAAAAACAAAATTTAATTACTCATTGGTATTTGTATCATAAGCCCGGAGAGCGTTTATTATATTTTTATTGACTAATTTACTTAACTCTGCATCGCTTTGCTTTAGTATATTAGCTAATGAACCATACTTAGTTAATAATTTTTGTGAAGTTATTTTACCTATACCTTTTAACTCTGTCAATTCAGACGTCAAAGTTCTCTTATCTCGTAATTGCCTATGAAAAGTAATAGCAAACCGATGGGCTTCATCACGCACTTGTTGAACTAATCTTAAACTACTTGATGTACGTGGCAAGAGCATTGATTCTTCTTCATCAACAAAGAACACTTCTTCTAATCTCTTTGCTAATCCTATTACCATAAATTTATTTCTAAGACCTAACTCATCAATAGATAGCATTGCAGAAGATAATTGTCCTTTGCCACCATCAATAATCACTAAGTCAGGTAATGGTTGTTTCTCGTCAAGCATTCTTTTATAACGCCTATATACAGTATCTTTCATAGTGCCAAAGTCATCATTTTTACTTTCACCTCTTGCTTTAAATTTACGGTAGGCGGATTTTTTAGGCTTCCCGTCTTGGAATACTACAAGTGATGAAACTAAGTCGGTCCCTTGAATATGTGAATTATCGAAGCACTCTATCCATCTAGGAGCTTTGCTCATTCTTAAATCCCTTTGCAAAGATAATACTGCCCGTGGTAGGACTTGCTCGCGTTTATCATAAGCAATAAGGTATTCTTTTAATGAATATTCAGCGTTTGTGTTTGCCATTTCAACCATTTTTCGCTTATCGCCAAGTTTAGGGATATGTATATCTATTGTGCGTTGTCGCTGTTCGGTAAGCCAATCGCTTAGCATTTCCATTTCATCTATTTCTAAAGGTAAGCAAATTTCTCGCGGAATAAAATCACTTTCTTGATACCATTGCTCAATTGTCCTTCTTACTATGTCCTCATCACGCAATCGCAGCGCATTCTTAATAATATAATGCCTTTTACCGATTAATTTGCCGTCGCGTATCTTAAGCACTACACTACAAGCGTAGTCATCTTGTTTAAAGTAACCAAATACATCTCTATCAGCAAAGTCCTTAGAAACGATTTTCTGCTTAGCATCAAATTCTTGCAAAGCTATTATTCTATTCTTTAAGATATTGGCTTTCTCAAACTTTAATTCATCTGATAATTTAAACATTTCTTCTTCAAGTTGCTTTTCTATTTCCTTGCTTTTGCCACTAAGAATCATCATAGCTTTATCTATATTCTTCCTATAAGCTTCTTTGCTAATATAGCCTACGCACGGAGCTTCACACTTACCTATAAAAAAATCAAGGCAAACTTTGTACTTTCCATCTTGAATACCCTTTTCATTTAAAGGCAAATCGCAACTTCTAATTAAAAATACTGTCCTAATTAGTTTTAAGATTTGTTTTAAGTTCCGACCATCGGTATACGGACCAAAATATTTAGAACCGTCTTTTATTACTTTCCGCGTAGCAAAGATTTTGGGAAATTCTTCATTAGTTACTTTGATATATGGATATGTCTTGTCATCCCTTAAGAGAACGTTATATTTGGGTTGTAATTTTTTTATTAAGGTATCTTCAAGTAATAAAGCTTCACTTTCTGAATCTACTACAATAAACTCTAAATCTACAATGTGAGATATTAAGGCTTTGGTTTTAGCGTCTACTATTCTACCTTGTTGAAAATATGAGCGAACTCTATTTCTTAAATTTTTTGCCTTTCCAACATATATAATAGTACCAGTAGAATTCTTATATTGGTATACACCGGGTTTACTTGGTATATTTTCAACCTTGCTCTTTACAATTTCGTTTGGAAATCTTTCTAATAACATCTTATATTTGAAACATTTTAAATTTAAAAACGATATAACTATTTACTTATTTATAATTGACGGAGAATTTATGCATTTGAAATTTTATTTGACACTATTTCTATCAGTAATTATATTGGCATCATGCTCAAGTGTTAATAATTTAAAGAATTACGACTTACACGGAAAAAAAATATACTTCGATGAAATAGTTGGTAAGGACGCCAATACCGTAAGGATTGAAGAAGAGCCGAATTATGATAATAATAAAAGTGATAATAAAAATAGTACTGAAAAAGTATTAGATGCTATTGGCTCTATTGGAACGAGTATTGGCAAGGCTCTTACAGAAAGCGATGTTAGAGACAAATTAGATAAAAATTCAAATCCTAAAATGGTTATAGATGCTATATCTTCAGGAATAGAAAAGACGTTAGTGCAGTATTTAAATATAAGCGCAGAAAACAATATTAATGGAGACTATGACTTTATAGTTACAACAACCTTAGAGGAGTTGTCTCTTAGGTCTGGAACAAATGGAGTATATATTTCTGCCAGAGCAATGTGTACTATTACTTCGCGTAAAGATGGCAAGATTGTATGGCAGGAAACAGAAACCGAATCCGTTAAGCTAAGAAGTAATTCAACTTATGGTGCTGACTCTAAATTATTAAAAAATATTAGCCAAATTTCTTCTTTAGCTTCCTTATCTGATGGCGAGATTAGAAATGCCATTACGAATGCTGCTAATGAAGTAGGGCGGTCAATAGCAAATGATTTAAGGGAAGATATATCAGAGTTAAAAAAATAATGTATATATAGGGCAATAAATCGGAGAGTATGAATATTTTTGACAACAAGAGTAGGACTGCAATATTAAATATATTATAAAAAGAAAGAGGCAATTTTTGGATATTTGCCTCTTTTATTTTATACTTAAATTATATTATAATAATAAACTATTTTGCTACTCGCTCTAACCATTTAACCATAAATAGCATCACAAACATTGAAATTAAGCATACCACCACAAATACAGACCAAGTAACTGATATAGAAATATTTTCGTACATCATGGCACCCAAGAATAGAGAAAAGTTGCCTAAAGCAGTAGCTGTTAGCCAACCACCTTGCATAAGACCTTGCATATGAGCGGGTGCGACTTTAGAAACGAATGAAAGACCTAATGGCGATATAAATAATTCTGCAACAGTCAAAATAAAATATACAAAAAATAATAGCCAAGGAGTTACTCTTGCTGCATCTGGCAGACCGCCTTGCGCTACTACATCTTGGTATAATGGTAATCCTAAAGAGCCCAATGCCATAACTACAAATGCTAAGGTGGCGATTCCCATACCGATTGCAATTTTCTTAGGAGTAGATGGTTCTTTTCCTTTTTTTGCTAAAGTAGAGAAAAATCCAATGATGATTGGCGTTAAAAGCACTACTAAAATAGGGTTTACAGATTGAAATATCTCCACTGATGTAAATAATCCACCTAATAAAGTATAATCCTTAGCAAACATTGTTAAGGTTAGACCGTTTTGATGGAACGAAAACCAAAAGAAAATAACTATACCAAACACGGCTAAAAGCGCATAAATGCGTTGTTTAATCTCTTTGGCATCTTGCTTGATTTCGTCATGAGAAACAACGCTATTCTTTGCTGGTTTTGCCTTAGGATTAGGTAATATTTTCTTAGTTGTAATAAATATTACTAAAGAAATCAACATTGCTACTACAGCGGTTAAGAACGCATAATGAAAGCCAGTATTAAACGCATTAAGGTAGTTAGTAGCAAATAAAGAAAAATCAGTTGGCGCACTACCATTAGAAACTAAGGTGGCTAACTCAGTAAATCTACCAGATATTACCTCTTGCGACATTTTCCCATCTAAAAATTGATGGCACAAGCCTGGTAAATCAGAGTTGTAAGCAAAACCTTGCATCTCTACAAACGTATTGCGTACCCAAGTTGCTAAAAATGGAGCAAACATAGCACCAATATTGATAAACATATAGAAAATCTGGAAACCAGAATCTCTTTTATTGCGGAATTCATCGTTGTCATACATCTGACCAACCAAAGCTTGTAAGTTACCTTTAAATAATCCATTACCAAAGGCGATTATTAATAGTGCGGCTAAGGCTATATATTCTGATGTAATTAATGCGGGCATAGCAAGAAATATATACCCTGCTGCCATTATAACTAAACCTGCTATTATAGTTCCTTTATAATTTTGTAACCTATCCGCAATTATACCTCCAACTAAGGCTAATATGTATATCGCTCCATAAAAAATTGAATATAATGTGCCTGCTTCGGTACCAGAGATATTAAACTTTGACATCAAAAATAGTGTCAAGATTGCCATCATTGTATAAAAACCAAAACGCTCGCCCATATTCGCTAATGCGGCTGCTAACAGCCCTTGTGGGTGACCTTTTAACATAGAACTCCATAAAAAAATTAAAAATGACTTAAGCTAATATCTAATTTACTAAAAAAAAATCACTTTGTAAAAAATAAGTTAAAAAAACCTAATTTTTTATTACTATAAATTTCTTGCTATACACTCCATTCTCACTTCTAATCAATAATATATAAGTGCCACTAACAAAGCTCTGACTATTTAAAGTGTAAATAAATGATGAATTTCGTTGGTATATATTATTATCTTGAAACTGTAGGTGTCCCATTAAATCATATATTTCTATATCTAAATCATTACCTAAACCTTGTGGGATGTCTATAGAAACATTCGTTCCTGCTATCGCTGGGTTTGGGCTAATTTTTAACTCACTTATATCAAAATTTACATCTTTTACAGATACTATATGAGATTGAAGGTTGCATAATGTATAAGAAATATCGATATTCACAGAGTCAATTGCATTATTTAACATAATATCGTACGTCTGCACTCTCTGATTATTAAATACTTTAAAATTAGTATCCAATGCTCCGTTTTTATAACAGTTAATTAATAATTCATAATTATACACATCTTTAAAGCCTTTGCCAGACTGAACTTGCTCAATAGTCATTTTATAATTATTTTTATTATTATCTTTCTCTTCTGTGTGCATTGTAATATTGTAATATGGGTGTCCAGAAGTATATACTATTTGATTAAAAAAATCACTCGCATCAAAATCAATGTTGTTTTGTTTTACAAATTCAGCTAAATCTAGTTCAAAATCTTTTGAAGATACGTTTTTATCCCTATGCTTATTTATGAATACGTTTAGAAAAGAAAGGAACTTATTTTCCAATCTACGGTAAAGCATATGGTACACCCACGATGCTTTTGTATATGTAATATCATCATAAACAAACATTAAATCTGTAGGTAGGGCGTTCATAATCTTATCGAACAAATCTTTCTTACTTAGATATAGCCAGTTTAGACCTGTTATCGTGGTATTATATATCTCTTTTGCTGCTGCTTCACCAAGATTTCTATTCTTATAATATAGCCAAAGATACTCGCTCCAAGTAGCTCCCCCTTCATTTATCCAAATGTCCTGCCAAGTATCGCATGTTATTAAATTGCCTAACCAATGATGAGCAATTTCGTGAGCCACTCCTAATTCAGCTTTTCCTTGTAGCCACTCTCTATGTATAGCGGTCATAGTTTGGTTCTCCATACCTCCAAACTCGTATGGTTGTACTGCGGCATGCCCGTACTTTTCATATGGATATTCAATACCAAATAACTGGGAGTAGGCTTTCAACATCTCAGGAGCTTGTTTTAATGAACTTTTTGCATCATAGCTATCACCGTTAGCAAAATTTCCTAAAGAATCTTCCTGCCACACATAATTCAATATTGGAATAGTATCACCAATAATTTCTCTATAATAAAAATCTTTAATTATTGAATACTTGGAAGCAAAAACTGCCATTATGTATGTAGAGGTTGTATGTTTACTCTCCCAAACGTAAGTTATATAATCAGTATTACCAATATTTTCTTTTATTTCTTCTATTAATGTTCCATTTGAAGCTACTTGATATCCTGCTGGGACTTTAACACTTGTTTTTATTAACGACTTATCATTCGGAACATCATTACAAGGCATCCAGTTTCTTGCCAACTCTGGTTCTGAATTAGTATACGCTATTTTGTGTAAATTAGTATCAATATGCTCCTCTGATTGAATTTCTCCTTTTGGATATAAATAAAAACCATTATCTAATACCCCATTATTATGGTAATAAATTAGTACATTATATGCGTTGTTACTTATTAAAGTCTTAGGAAATTGTATATCTAAAATGTTTTCTTGTAATGTGAAGTTTGTAAGTTTGCTATCGGCAAAAACAATACTATCTATAATTAAATTTGCAGCGTTCAACTTGATAGAATTAGCATTATTTTCGAGCATGAATGATATATTTTGGATACCAGTAAAGATTTTAGATGATAGCTTTGTTTCATCACCCTCAAACAATGAAGACCAATCAAGGAATAAATCATATTTCTCAACATTTAAATTAGTATCTAATGCTTGCTTACTTAATAGCTTATTGCTTTTTGCCGTTCGTACTTTAGTCAAGCTACTGCAGTCATTTGTATTATGCTTACAAACTTGAGGTTTGTCTTGTAGCAAATAATTTGGTATTCTTGCGTTTACATTAATTGCAAAGAATATTAATAGTAAAAATAATGTTCTCATAATAAAACCTACTAAAATTAAAATAAAAATAAGATTGCTATGCCAAGCACAGCTATACAAGCACCTAAAATAGAACTAAAACTTGTTTGCTCTTTATATACGATTCTCGAAATTGGTATTATCATTATCGGCGATGTAGACATTAATGTAGCAGCTATGCCTACACTTGTATTTTCTAATGCTATAAAACTTAAAGTTATGCCAATGTATGGTCCTATGAAGGACCCTAATGCCACTAATTTTAAAGACTTTATATCCCGACGATATAATTTAACTGGATTGTGGTAACGCCTAAGTATTATTGCAAGTATAAGCATCACGATAAACGCAGCACCGATTCTGACAAAGGTGGCAACGAAACTGTTTAAATCACCATAATTAAAAGCCATCTTAGCAAATATTAATCCAATGCCCTGACCTAAGGCAGCTATTATTCCTAAAATAATTCCTCTTGTAGTTAATCGAAACTTTTTATTGGCGTTTTTCTTATCTAACGATACTACAAAAATACCTAATATGGTGATTGTTATACCTATAATAGTAAATATACCTAATGTTTCGCCTAAGATTAGAAAACTAAATACCGCTGCAATACCGGGATTTGTTGAATATAGTAGCATTGAATAAAATGGTCCAATTTCTGCAAATGACTTAAATAAAGCAGTGTCTCCAATTATCAAGCCAATTAAGCCAGACAAGGATAATAATAAAACTTGATTATAGTTAAGACCTAAATTTATATGAAATATAATGATAGTGAGGATGAGATATAATAAAGATACTAGCATTCTATCTACATTTAATTGGATAGAACCAATTCTCATAGATGCAGCTGTAAAAATAAAAGAAGAATTAGACCATAAAAATGAAGTTAATAGAGCCGCAAGCTCTCCTAAAAAAAGCATATATAGAAATCTGCCCTCCCTCCCTAACCTTTAATCAGAATCTCTTGTGGGGAATACTTCTTATCTGTTCCCATAAATATCACCTCCTCTGCAAAGTAGAAATGACAAAAAGCAAATATACGAAATAAAAAATATAAATCATTGTAATAAATATTTGGCAAATAAAAAAAAAACTACTATTTTTGCAGACTGTATTTATTGTAAAAGATTAATTAATGGAGATTTAGGTGGAACCATCAGCTAAATTCACAAAATCTTTCAGAAAAGAAGATGTACAAAGAGAGTGGTGGATAGTAGATGCCTCAGATATGACTGTAGGGCGCGTATCTACACAAATAGCAACACTTCTGCGTGGAAAGCATAAAGCAATTTTTACTCCTCACGTTGATACTGGAGATTTTGTAATTGTGATAAACGCCGATAAAGTGAAAATGGAAGGCAAAAGAGTAGATATGAAAGAATACTTCAGCCATTCAGGATACCCAGGCGGTGTAAGAATAGATAAATTTAAAGATTTGATCAATTCAAATCCTGCCAAAATTATTGAACATTCAGTAAAAGGGATGTTGCCAAAAAATAGATTAGGTAGACAAATAGTAAAAAAATTAAAAGTTTATGCCGGTGGGGAGCATCCACATACTGCTCAACAACCCAAAAATTATGAATTACAATATAAATAATTAGGATTGATGAATAAATGAAAACATACTCAGCAACCGGAAGAAGAAAAACTTCAATAGCTCAAGTAAGATTGCAATCTCCAGGTACTGGTAAGATTCAAGTCAATGACCGTGATTTAGAAAATTACTTCCCTGTAGAATTAAATAGAAATGAGGCTACTCGCCCTCTTAATGTTTTAGAAATGTTAGGTAAATTTGACGTTTCTATTAATGTGCGTGGTGGAGGATATAATGGACAAGCTGGTGCTATCCAACTTGGTATCGCTAGAGCATTAGTTGATTTTGATGAAGAATTAAAATCTAAAATGCGTCAAGGCGGTTTCCTTACACGTGACCCTAGAATGGTAGAACGTAAAAAATATGGACAAAAGAAAGCGCGTAAACGCTTCCAATTCTCTAAACGTTAATTTGTATCTAGAATATTTACGGTCAGAATATGTAATCTGACCATTTTTATAAATTTATAATTAATCATGTAGTTGGACTTATTATGTGTGGCTTTGCTTCATGGTAAGGATGAATTCTACAGATGTATAACATTCAAATATTAGGAGTTTTAAATTATGGAACCTAAAGTTTCATTAGAAGCACTTCTTGAATCTGGCGCTCACTTTGGTCACTTGACTCGTCGCTGGAACCCTAAAATGGGACAATATATTTTTATGGAGCGTAATGGCATCCATATTATAGATCTTCGGAAAACACAAATCTTGCTTGAAATTGCTCGTCAAGCAGCAGCAGAAATTACTGCTAATGGCCGTCATATACTTTTAGTAGGTACTAAACCACAAGCAAAACAAGCTATTGAAGAACAAGCTAACAAAGCTGGTATCAATTATGTTTGCGAAAGATGGTTAGGAGGTATGCTTACTAACTTCTCTACTATTCGTAAAAGTATTAAAAGACTTAATGCTATTGACAAAATGGAAGTAGATGGCACTTTCGAAAAAATTACTAAAAAAGAAAGATTAATGATTAACCGCGAAAGGGAACGTTTACGTAAAGTATTTGGTGGCATAGAAACTATGACACGCCTTCCGGGTGCAATTTTTATTATTGATATTAAAAAAGAACATTTAGCTATTAAAGAAGCTAAAATATTAGGTATTCCTGTTATTGCTGTGGTTGATACTAATACAGATCCAGATTTAATTGATTTCCCAATTCCAGCTAATGATGACTCTGTAAAAACTATTGAGTTAATTACTTCAGTCATTGCCGATGCTATCATAGAAGGTAGTGCTATTGCTAAAGTTAAAATGGCTGAATTAGGTGCAGACTCTGAGCGTATGGACAAAGAAAGCGAATCTGAGTTTGATGACGATAAGAATAAAAGAAGATTTCGTGAAAGAAGACCAAGACGTAACGAAAGAAAACCTAACCAAAATAGTAACGATGAACATTCAGTAGTAAGTGAAGGTTCAAATGATAACAATAGCTCTAACGATGAGCAAAATTAATTTTTCTAGTATAATATAAATATTAAATAAGAGAATAAAGAAAATGGCTGAAATAAGTGCTTCATTAGTAAAGGAATTAAGAGATAAAACTGGTGCCGGAATGGCTGATTGCAAAAAAGCCCTCGTAGAAACAGAAGGAGATATGGCACTTGCAATTGATGTATTAAGAAAAAAAGGCGCTGCTTCTGCTGCAAAAAGAGCAGATAAAGAAGCTAACGAAGGCGTTATCTCTGCAAAAATTACTGATGATAAGAAGACTGCTGCTATAGTTGAAATTGTGTGCGAGACAGACTTTGTGGCTCGTAATGCTGAATTCGATGCTTTCGTAAATAGCGTTGCTGACGCAGTTTTAGCTAATAATGCAGAAAATTTAGATGAAATAAATGCATTAAATATTGGTGATGATACCGTACACGGTAAGCATAGCGAAATTCTTGCTAAATTTAGTGAAAGAATCGAAATTAGAAGATTTGCTAAATGGAATACTGAAGGTACTATCGCTAGCTATATACACGCAGGTAATAAACTTGGTATAATGTTAGATATAAATGTTGCTAATATTAATGATGAATCTTATGCGTTATTAAGAGATATTGCTATGCAGGTTGCTGCTATGAACCCTCAGTTCGTATATAGCGCTGATGTAGACAAAGCTACTTTAGATAAAGAATTTGAAATATATAAGCAACAAGCTCTTGACTCTGGCAAAAAAGCTGATATCGCTGAAAAAATTGCACAAGGAAGGGTAGAAAAATTCTATACTGAAAATTGCCTTGCAGAGCAAACATTTGTAAAAGACCCATCTCTTACAATTGCTGATGTTCTTAAGAAAATCGGCGAACTTAATGGTAGTGAAGTTAAAATCAATAGAATGTTAAGATTTGCTCTTGGTGAAGCCCAAGCGTAATTTATCAAAATGATAAGCTATAAAAGAATATTATTAAAACTAAGTGGCGAAGCTCTTATGGGCGATAGACAATTTGGTATAGATCCAGATGTGCTCAAAATCTTTGCCACTGAAGTTGCAGAAGTATACAACTTAGGTGTACAAATAGGTATTGTAATCGGTGGTGGGAATATTTTTAGAGGCATACAATCTGCGGCTCATGGTATTCATAAAGTATCTGGAGATCAAATGGGTATGTTAGCCACTGTTATAAATTCTATTGCCTTCCAAAATGCTTTAGAAGAATGTGGCGTACAAACACGCTTACAAACTGCTATAAAAATGGAAGAGATTGCTGAACCTCTAATTAGAAGAAGAGCTATAAGACATCTGGAAAAGAATCGCGTTGTAATTTTTGGTGCTGGAACAGGTAATCCATATTTTACTACTGATACTGCTGCTGTACTTAGAGCTATTGAAATTGAGGCACAAGTAATTATTAAAGCTACAAAAGTAGATGGAGTATTTGATGCTGACCCAGAAAAAAATCCTGACGCAATCAAATTTGACGAAATTAGTTATAAAACTGTTATTCAGAAAGACCTAAGGGTGATGGATCATACAGCTATTACTCTATGTGCCGAAAATAATTTACCTATTGCTGTGATTAATATCAACGAAAGAGGTAATTTAAAAAGGTTGATTACTGGCGAACAAATTGGTACTTTTGTAAGATAATATCTAATAGAGAGGTTAATATGTCTACTCAAGAAATAAATAAAAAAACTAAAGAATTAATGTTGAAATCTGTTGAAGCATTTAAAGTTCAATTAGCAAAAGTGAGAACTGGAAGAGCTTCGGCTGGATTAATTGATGGGGTGAATGTTGATTATTACGGTGCTGCAACTCCTGTAAATCAAGTTGGTAGTGTTTCTATACCTGATGCAAGGACTATACTGATACAACCTTTTGACCGTTCAATTATTAACGATATTGAAAAAGCTATAAGAGCGGCCGACTTAGGATTTAACCCGCAAAATGATGGCACTGTTATTAGAATACCTGTACCGCCATTAACTGAAGAACGTAGAAAAGATTTTGTTAAAATGTGCAAAAAACATGCTGAAGATTTTAAGGTTGCTATTAGAAATGTTCGCCGTGATAGTATCGATGAAGCGAAAAAACTTGAAAAAAGCAAGCTAATTAACGAAGACGATAGAAAACGCTCTGAAGAAGAAATTCAAAAAATTACTGATGAATATATCAAAAACATTGATACTATTCTGATTGCAAAAGAAAAAGAACTGATGGAAGACTAATACTCAATTAGTTTAAATTTTGAAAGTGTTTGAGCAAGTATTTACTCAAACACTTTTTTGTTTAGTACTCTACAATTCAATAATATAATGGGTATTTGCTTCTTTATTGCTAATAGATAATAGTTGATTAATAAACTCTGATCTATTGCTATCATTAATAATATTAAAGATATTTAATTCTCTTTCCTGTAAATTACTATTAGGATATAAATAATGATTGCTCTTGATTAATCTACTAAATCGCGTTTCATTTTTCTTTTTTAATTGAGATAAGGTTTTTTTCTTTAAATTATTTAACAAATCAATTGACTTGTTGATATTCATATCTATATTACTATTTAATGATTTATCAATTACTAAAATTTGTTCTGATATACTTTGATAGAGATTGTTTATTTCCCTTGCTATTTTATCAAATGATAGTTCTAATTCTTTATCCATTAATTCATTAGCTAAATCGTTTTCGATTATTCTAAAATCTCGTAATAGTTGTTGCAGGCTAAAATGCTCTTTCTCGATATTCCGATTAATACTATTATTGCTTATTGTGCAACTATGGCGCGCTTCAATTATTGGCATATCAATATTAAAATGTGAATAAAGGCTACTTGTTTGAGACAAGTAGGCTATTTCACCCGCTCCACCCACGTACATTGCTGTTGGAAAAAAATAGTCTTGTAATAAGGGGCGTAATAATACTTTAGGAGTAAACTCACCTTTACCACTATATATTAAATCTTTAAGCTCTTGAGGAGAATAATTAATATTATTAATAGTATAGCTATTTTCTGTCGAATTGTATAATACACGATGCCTATACAAATCATTACTATAAAAGAAATTGATTTCCGAAGTGCTTGCCTGCAATTTATATCCTAACTCAATAAGTTTTGAATTGGTGCTTTCAATTAGATTAGCTAATTTATTGGGATGCAGTAGGTCATCTACAATAATATCATTAAAAATCTTATGCTTATATACCTCCGATGATTTAACGAATAATAAGCCAAACTCCGAAGTAAATAGATTAAGACATTGAGCAAAATGCTCCGAAATATATTGAGTATTATCAATAATAGCATTTAATTCATATAAAATATTAGAAGTGTGATCCTGAAAATTTACTTCTTTTATTCGCTCATAAATACTATGAATTGTGTTATATATGCTAAAATTGCTAATCTTACTTTTCTCAATATTATCTAATTTCATATTATGTATTTCACTATCATTGTCAATTAGAACATATTTATTGACTTCATCAATATCATCGTCGCTATCTTCTACCCAAAATATCGGCACAAAGTTAAATTGAGAGTATTTTTGACTTAGTTTCTTAGCATGAGCAATAGCACTAAATGCCTTATATAATGAATATAATGGACCACCAAACAAAGCAGGCTGTTGCCCTGTAATTACAAAAAGTGTATTTTTCTCATTAATTAGTTCGTAGTATTTATGCTGTTGGCTTGTATAATCAAATATAAAGCTGTCTTTTATTGCCTCATTGATTATAATTCTATTTTTATTACTCTTGCTTAATCGGGAATTAAAGAGCAAAGCATTATCTTGCACATAATTTGATGGAAGAAATTTTTGTAATATATCAGATTTATCTACAAAATCTAAAAAAAGATTTGAAAAATAGGGTATATCTTTAAAATTGATATTCATATTCTTAAATTAGTAGAGACGATTTTTTATGCTGAAGATTATCGAGGTAATAAAAAAATGGCTAATTCTATAAGAATTAGCCATTTTTAATTAAAATATAAATTTAAATATTATCTAACTACATTCATTACTTTAGTAATCTTATTGCCATTAGCGGTCATAGTTACATAATATACACCGTTTGATAATTCACTTGCATCAAAAGAGAGTGAAGTTATACCAGGAGTAGCTAAAGAATAGTTGCGAACTGTCTTTACTAATTGTCCCATAGTATTGAAAATTTCAATCTTGACGTTTGCATTATTTGCAATATCATAAGTAATAGAAGTACTACCGTTTGCTGGGTTTGGATAGATATTTAATGAATTTATTTGAATATTCATTTGGTCTTCTACCGAAGTAACACCATTGACACCAGTAGGTTTTTGGATAACTGGATTTCTAATGTTTTCGCCAGCAACTGCATCAAAACTTGAAAATAATACATTGTTTGTTACAAAATTAGCGTAGAAATAATTTTGAAGGAAATAAGGATAGCCTGCTTTAACTCTTGCACTTTCTGGGTTTGTCCATTCTTTAGTAGTAAACTCTAAGATTGGAACTTGTGTTAAACTTGGAATAATTCTAGGTATCCATGTTGACCTATTAAACCAATCATCGCTTGTGATGTTTTTTGGTGCAGACCATTCGCCATCGCTTGCAACATTACGGTAAGCTACCCAAATATCAGTAGACAACATACTATCTAAAAGTGAATTGCTTCCTAGTAAATTAAGTTTATTGTTTAAAACAGCAATTTTTTCATTTATATCTAAATATTTTACTAATATATTTTGTCCATCAGCTGTTTTAGCTAATTGAATTTCAAAGCTACGTGGGTTCCTATCAAATTCATCCCATACATCAGTAGTTGAATTAGTGTCGCTTAATAAATATGGTTGCATACCAAAAGTATTCAATCCATAACATTGAGCAATTGTTCTAATTTTCCATTCACCATCTTTCTTTGAAAGTTCAGCAAACACATTTTCTTCAATCGACGGAGTTACACTTTTTATTTTTTTAAAAGTCATTACGAAGCTATATTGGTCAACGCCTGTTACAGCAAAGCCACCTGCAGAATAAGGAGCAGGATCAAATGCATATACTAAACCTTCTTGGGCAATATAAGCATTTATAACGGCTGATGCAGTTCTATCAAAGTCTGACCATGTTTGGCCGTTATCTGTAGATTTTGAAATACTTAATTCTCTTTCTTGTAGCTCTCTGTCTGCCCATACATTATTTACAGCAGCATATAAGGTACCATTGGCATCAGCATCAACATTTAAAGGAGCATTATAAGTATTTTGAGGCTTGCCTGCTGGTTGTCTCCAATTGCTTACCCCCCAATTATTTTGTGGCATAACTGAATAATTACTCAAAACAGTTCCATCTTCGTTGCTAAATTCGATATTACCAACGCCATAAATACCATATTGGTAGTTATCACTTGCTGGTGAAAGTTGAGAATAGAACAACGCAATAGCAGATTCTGGGGTATTATATGCAAAGCCATTTACTATACCCCAATTATAATTACTCGGGTTGTCATTTGCAGGTCCTTTTTCTACAAAGGGTTCAAAATCACTTGTACTTAAACCAGTAGTATTACTAAACAAGAATGCGTGTCCTTCATAATTGTAATTACCAGTACCGTCGCCTTTAAATTTTCTAACAGCGATAGTTATTAATAAATCTTTTGGATTACTTGACTTTTTAGGATTAATTACAGTTAATGTTGGAAATACTGGAATTTCTTCATCAGCGGCAAAAGCCGTAGTTTTAGTCCAATTAGCTCCATTATCATTAGAATAATACAAGTATAATTCTCCACGGAATACTTGAGCTCCGTTCTTAGTGTAATTAAATCTATTAGATTGCAAAACTAAAATAGTATTAGAAATTGGCTCGTAAGCTATAGGCATAGTTTCCGGCAACAAGCTGTTCCAAAATATATCTACAGTAGTGTCCAAGACTCCCAAAGAGCCCAACGAGATAGGTAAGAATTCTTTGTCCTTACTTGGCTTATCTAAAACAACTTTACCGTTATTAGTCATTTTCATCAAGCTATTATTCGAGTGTGTGGCTACTATACCTTTAGAATCTAGCTTAGAGATTAAGCATAGGGGTAATGCTACTAACAAAGCCATTACCAAGTATATATTTTTCATAATTAAATCCTTATAATAAATAAACAAATATTAATAATTTCTAATTTATTGCTTTATACAATAAAGCAAAGTTACTATCTTTTTCGCAATTATACAAATTAAATTGCATAATTAGCGACTAATAAGTAGACAATATTATTAGCTATTAGGTTACAAAATAATTATTATTTAAATAACTTTTTTTTACGTTCCATAAATACGAAACCATTCTTAATTCTTATTAGAACCAAATCTGAATAAGTAGCTAATAACTCTTGTCCTTTATCTAATTTAGCTACCAAATACACGTCTTTATTGATATCACCCTCTAACAAATACTGTTCGTATTCATTAGGATTCATTTTTAAAAAGCTTGGCGAATTTTCAAGTTTTCTTTGCCCATAAAAGTAAGGAGCATAGCTCTTAAACCCAATATTGTGTATATATACATCTTTGTCAAGCAAACTATTATAAAATTCAATAGGTGCGTTTTGAGTGTATGCTTCTATTTTAGGAGCTAATATAGGTAAAATAAGAAAAATAGATAGGGCAGAAGAGCCGAAAAGAAATAAAAATCCACGTATTAACTTATCCCTGCTAATAAGAATTAATGATATTAACAAGCCAATAAAGTATACAAGCCCAATTACCCATTCATTTCCATTCCAATGTACATTGGATTTTAGAACTTCACGTGTAAATTCATCATCAATTCTTGGAAGAAATAAATCTATATTCATTATGATGATAGGGAACCAGAAAAGTAAGAGTGAAAATATTAAACCAATAAATGCCAATAAGATTGTTGATGATAATTTCCATTTGATTTTAGAAGTAGCTGTGTAATAAAGTGTTATTGTTGCTAAATACGTTATTGGAAAATATGCTAAAGAAGAATAGTGTACTATCTTTGTTTTTACTAAGGAGAAAATAACTAATACTACACTAAGTAGGATAATATTGAGTAATTTAAATGTTTTTCTATCTTCAGTGTCATCATTAATATTTCTAAATGCCCGTAATATCAGAACAGATGCAGGAAAGCAACCTATTAAGAGAACAACAAAATGGTAGTATATAGGACCGCTATGACCTGCGTCGCCAGTAGTCAGTAAACGTATTTGATAAGATATAAAATCACTTATTAAGCCGCTATCGGAGTTTAAAAAAATTAATAAATACCAAATACTAGCTGGAACTAATGATATTATAGTATAAATAGCAAATTCTTTAAAAGGATATTTGTAAATTTTTCTTTGTAAAATAATAAATATAAGCCACGACAAGGTTGGTAATAAAAAACCTACTGGACCCTTAGTCATAACAGCTCCAGCTATCAGCAGAGAAGCAAATATTATATGTTTTAAATTTAAATTATCTGTATAATATCTGAAAATATAATAGATACCCGAAAACATAAATAAGTTGAATAAAGGGTCTATTATAGCGGTCTTAAAATAAAAGTGTGGCAAGATAGAGCCAATATACACAAGTACCCAAAATAAACCAAACATTTCATCAAATATTCTTTTACCAGCTTCATATAAGAATATTAAACTTATAATTCCGATAATTGCATTTGGTAGGCGAGCCGCAAACTCATTAATGCCAAAAATATGCATTGAAGTTGCTTGTAACCATATAAATAACGGAGGCTTCTCATGAAATGGCACAAAATCAATTCTTACATTCAAATAATCACCAGTAACAATCATTTCTCTCGCTGCTTCAGCAAAATTAATCTCATCCCAATCGAATAAATGAACATTACCAAGATAAGGTAAAAAAAACAAAACGCCAATTACAACTATTAATAATTGGCGATTATACTTTTTAATTAGTTCCATTATGCGATAATATTATAAATTGGACCATCTTGAGTTAAGGTACTTTCTATTAAATTTACTCTATATGATTTCATAAACCCAAATTGTAAATCTTTATATTTGTCCATTAGCTCATTGTATTCGCCATTAATCTTTTTTATTCTCAATAAAGTGATATGTGGCAAGAATTTTCTTTTCTCTGGAGCAAATCCTAATTTAATCATTGATTTTTCAATATTATTAAAATGATACATTACACTTTTATCGCGGTTAGAAATACGCGCAAATATAAGTTGAGGATTTGTTGTTAAAGGTATTCTACCTAAACCAGCAATTTTTATCACAGAATTAATATCAGTTAAACTACGTTTTGTATACCTTACTAACTCATCAATTCTATCTTCTTCTACATTACCTAAAAATTTATATGTAAAATGTAAGTTATTCTGTTCTGTCCACTTCCCTTGGAAAGTTGGCTCAAAAGCCTCCTTCAAATCGTCGTATATACCATCAAACAATGAATTATCTATAAAAGCACCAAAAAATAACCTTTTAACTGCCATATTATCTTCTCAATTAATTTTCTACAAAAATATGTTAATTTATGTAAATCTTTTCGATTTTTTTGTTAATTTATAATTAAATCAATAAATTCAAATTGCTCTGCATTAAATAAACCCTTATCACTTAGTTTGATTGACGGGATAACTAATAATGCCATAAAAGAAGCAGTCATAAAGGGGGAATATAATTTGCTCCCCATTGCTTTAGTATACTTATTAATCTCTATATATTTATGGGCAGTTTCCTGAATATTTTCTTTACTCATTAGTCCAGCTATGGGTAATTCTACCATCGAGATAGTATCTCCATTAGTGGCACATAAGCCTCCCTTTGATTGTATTATTGTATTCACAGCTCGGCATAATTCTTCGTCGCTTGTTCCAATAGCAATAATATTATGAGAATCGTGAGCAACAGAGCTTGCAATAGCTCCATATTTTAAACCAAAATTGCGTATAAAAGCAATAGACGGCTTATTATTAGTATATCTATTAATAACAGCGATTTTTAAAATATCTCTTTCTATGTCAGATACTAAATTGTTATCAATAGGGGTAAGGGTTGCTTTTGATTTTGAAGTAACTAATTGACCGTCTAAAGCATCTATAACATTTATGTTTACTTCATTTTTAGCTACAACTTTAAAGTCATCTACCGATTTTAAGTTACAATCAAAATTATTAATTTCTTCAATTGCTGTGCTTTCAATTAATATTTTTCCATTATCAAAGACTAAGATTCCATCAATATAAGTTTGTAATATTTCAAATTGACTGAGGTTTTCTGCTATTACAAAATCGGCGTAATCACCTTCTTGCAACAAACCTACTTCTAAATTATAATGTTTAATAGGATTAAGGGTTGCAGCACATAGCACATCAAAGAAATTATGTCCTTTCTCAATTGCCGAAGCCATAATTTTGTTGATATGACCTAATAATAAATCGTCTGGGTGTTTATCGTCCGAACAAAACATACATTTATCTGGATATAATGAAAGTAAACTATGCAATGCTTCAAAATTTTTTGCTGCTGTTCCTTCTCTTATTAAAATCTTCATACCGTATTTGATTTTTTCTAATGCTTCTTCAAGAGTAAAGCATTCGTGATCGGTCGATATTCCATGTTCAATATATTTTTTAGCTAATTCTCCACTTAGCCCAGGAGCGTGCCCATCTATTACCTTATTATGCTTTTTGGCAATATTTAATTTATCTATTACATCTGGTACTTCGGACAATACCCCCGGATAATTCATCATTTCCGATAGATACTTAATCTTAGGATTAGATAATAGCTTATCAATATCTCCTGCCGAAATTATTGCTCCAGAGCTTTCATAATTAGTAGCAGGTACGCACGATGGAGCGCCAAAATAAAACTTAAATGGCGATTGCGCACCATTATTTATCATAAACTCTATTCCTCGTATGCCTAATACGTTAGCTATTTCGTGGGGGTCAGAAACTGTTGCTACTGTGCCATGCGATACTGCTCCTTTGGCAAATTCTAAAGGCACTAACATAGAGCTTTCAATATGTATATGTGCATCAATTAATCCAGGTAGGATATACCTATCGTATTGCTCACTTGTTTCTATAATTTTAGTAATTTTACCATCAGCAAAATATACTTTGCCTCCGTATATTCTTCTTGCAATGGGGTCACAGATATTGCCTTGTATTAATCTTTCCAAATTTGCTACCTATATAATTTTAAATAAATGGACTTTCTAATAAATTAATTGTAGATGAATCAGCATCGAGCTCTACCATGCAGCCGTTTGGCAAAGTGAGTTGATCTGCTGTATGTCCTATCATCAAATCAGTAAATGAAGGTATATTTAATGGTTTGATATAATAATCTAATACTTCTCCTAAAGATAAGTCCCAAGTAGATTGCGTTGAGCCCGCTGTACATTCTTCACATTTTCCCCATACAAATCCCTTAATATTATCAAGCATTCCTGCCATTTGCAATTGCAAAAGCATCCTATCAATTCTATATGGCGCTTCGCCTACATCTTCTAAATAGACAATTTTGTTGGTAAAATCTGGTTGGTATTTACTGCCTATCAATGAAGATATTAAAGATAAATTACCACCAATCAATCTACCTTGTACCTTCCCAGAGTTTATAGTGCGTGTTAGATACTGTTCCCTGAAGCCAATTTTATTGCTTGGGTTTTTCAAAATTATATTTCTGGAGTCATTAAAAAATATATTATCGAAATTACTTATTGTATAGTCAGTGAATTTAGATAACATTACTGGACCATGGAAGGTAATCAAACCTGTTTGTTTAAATATTGCGCTATGCAAAGCAGTAATATCGCTATACCCTAATAATATTTTTGGCTTAGATTTTATTAAATCATAGTCTATTAAATTTAGTATTTGGGCAGAGCCGTAACCACCCCTAACGCAAAATATTGCTTCTATTTCATCATTAGCAAACATTGTATTAAAATCATTTGCTCGTTCAATAGGGTTTTTGGTCTTATAACCATCACTACTATTTATGCTTGCTGCTATTTCATATCGTAGTTCATAATGATTTAATACTTCGATTGCTTTATTCAAATCATCGGGATTAGGTGTATTGGATGCAGGAGCAATAAGAGCAACTTTTGAACCTCGCTTTATTCTTTTAGCTTTGATAATTTGTAACACTTTGTCAGAATTACCTGATGAAGTATCATTCGAAATACTTGAGCAACCATACATAGCAAACGGCAATACCATACCTAATTTTAATAAATTTCGTCTATTATTCATAATTTTAATTATTTAAACTTTCAATTTAAGTAAAAATAAAACATTATAATTTAAGTATTATTATTATAGTATCAAAAATATTATTATTTTAGAAGTATGGAGTATTTATTTAATTTTGAATTAGAATATGATGAAAAAAGTCCTTTTGGAAAAGACCCAGATAAGGATTGTGAGTTTCTATTAGAAGCATCACGGAAAGTAAACTCTAATTTAGATATTACAAAAATTAAAACAGCATTTTACTATTGTGTAGAAAAGCATAAAGATGTAAAAAGAAAATCTGGCTACCCTTATTATACACACCCTTTAAATGTAGCACTAATATTAGTTAGGGAATTTTCATTCCAAGATACTAATTCAATTATTGCGTGCTTGCTACATGATACATTAGAAGATGTAGAAGGGCTACTAAAATCCGAAATTGAGGACTTATTTGGAGATGACGTAGCAGAAATTGTAGATGCAGTAACTAAAATATCGCATGACCAGATACAAAAGGAAGCAGGCGTTAGCAAAGAATTACTTAAAGGGCTAACTTATCGCAAATTATTTATTGCCTTAGTAAAAGATGTTAGAGTAATACTAATTAAATTGGCTGATAGACTCCATAATATGCGTACATTGCATTATATGAGCGAAAGTAGCCAAAAACGTATATCTGACGAAACTCTGAATTTTTATGTTCCTATTGCCCATCGCTTAGGTTTAAATAAAATTAAAATGGAACTTGAAAATAGAGCTTTTTATTACATAGATAGAGAAAATTATGAAGCAATAAGAGTAGCTTTAACTACCAAACGCCGCGACTTTATTAATTATATTCGTGTATTCTCTGATTTAATTCAAGATAGTCTTAATCAAAATAATTTGAGACATACCTTAACAATTGTTCATAAACACGAATATGAGATATACAAAATGATTTCCGATGGCAAATCTCTAAGTGATATTGATAATTTTTATTCAATTGTTATAGTTTTGAATACTAACGATATACACGAGTGTTACCGCGCACATGGCGTATTGGCTAATGCATTCAATACTACTAGCTTTATCGACTATATCTCTCATTCAAAAATTGATTGGTATAAATCAATTTATACTGAATTGATAGGACCTGACGGCAAAAGAATAGAATTACTAATTAGAACAGAAGAGATGGAAAAAATTGCCGAAGAAGGGTTCGCCGCAAAATATTCGTTCAAATCTGGGAGAATCAGGGAATTAAACTTTACAGACAAAGAAATAGATAATTGGGGAGAATGGATGCAGGATATTATTACTGACCTTGGCGAACAGGCTTCTCAAATTATTTGGGATTCTATTAAAGTCAATATTTTTGATTCTGCTCTGAATGTATATACAAAAGAAGGTACTTCTATTTCTTTACCACAAGGAGCAAATTTAATTGACTTTGCGTTTGCTTTATCTACAGAAACTGGATTGAGGTGCGTTACTGGAAAAGTCAATGGAGTTATTCATGATTTGAATTATAAATTAAAACAAGGCGACCAAATAGAAATTATTAAATCGCCGAATGCTTTCCCTAAAGAAGAATGGCAAAAAGAGGTGGTGTCTCATAGAGCTATTTCAGGCTTACATAAATACTTTAAAAGTGTCATAAAAGATGATAAACCAAGCGATATTTGGCAGAAAAACTTTGAAGCAAGACTTATTATTAAAGGAGAAGACCGCGCACGCATGTTATATGATATTACGGAAGCAATCGGAAAAACCAATATAAGACGCATTCAATTAGATACTTCAGGGAATATTTTTGATGGGGCTATTTCTGTATACGTAATTGATGAAGATGAACTAAATAGAGTATTTATAAAATTGCTTGGTATTCGTGGAATTAAAAGTGTAGAAAAGATTGAGGATAATGAATAAAAATGAATGAAGATATAAATATTCCTTTTTATAATGATAATATATATGGTGGTTTTGCTGAAACAAAAGGCTTAATATATTTTGAAAATAATTTCCTAATATTTGAGTTTGAAACAAAAGATGCTCTTTTACAGGTGGTTAGCTCGGGAGTTAAAATAATAAAAATTCCATTGGATGGAATTAGATCGGTGGAATTTAAAAAAGGCTTCTTTTCTTCAAAGCTTATAATTACCGCCAAGAGCTTAAAGTATTTTGCTAATGTACCCGGTAACGAAAGTAATGTACTAACATATAAAATTAAAAAGCAACATAATGACTTAGTGCGTCTTGCTGTATCTCATCTTCAGTTATTAATTGCTGAAAACACATTGAAGAAATTTGAATAATAATGAATAATATTGTTTATTATTAATCAAGGAATGGGTAGTCGGTATATCCAACTTCGGTGCCTCCATAAAATGTTTTTCTGTTGGCGGGGTTGAGTGTTGCATCAAGCTCAAAACGCTTCGGTAAGTCTGGATTAGAAATAAATAGTTCTCCAAAAGATACTAATTGCGCTAACCCTGATTGAATTAAATCATTTCCTTTCTCTTTATTCATATTTGCATTTGCTATTAAATTACCTTTATAATAAGGTCTAAAATACTTAAGAACTTCTATGGGGTAATTTTTAAGATGGTGTACGTCTTTTTGCGGTTCCATAAGCATAACATACGCTAAATTATACTTATTCAGCTCCTCTAATAGTACTGAATAAGTATCCTTAGGATTACTATCGCTCATATCATTCACTAAATTGACAGGTGATAATTTAATGCCTACGCGTAAAGAATCCCATACTTCTAAAATTGCTTCAATTACTTCTAATGCGAATCTAATTCTGTTCTTGGCGCTTATTCCATACTCATCTTGTCGTTGATTAGTACCATCACAAATAAATTGATCAATTAAATATCCAAAAGCACCGTGAATATCTACTCCATCAAAGCCGACTTGTTTAGCATTCTTGGCTGCTTCTTTAAATTGTTGAATAGTATTTTTAATATCTTCTTTACTCATTTCTAAAGGAGTTTCGAATTCAGCCCAACCATTATTAGTATAAATTTTGCCATTTGCTCTTATAGGTGATGGAGCTTTAGGAAGTTGCTTGTTAGGGCGGAGTGAACTATGGGCAATGCGCCCAGTATGCCACAGCTGCTGAAAAATAATTCCGTCCTTTTGGTGTACGCTTTCAACTATTTTCCGCCATTCTATTTGTTGCTCTTTTGTATAATTGCCAGGTGTCCATAAATATCCTATTCCTTCTGGAGAAACTTGTACCCCTTCAGTAATTATTAAACCAGCATTAGCTCTTTGTGAGTAGTAAAGTGAAGCGAGGTGATGAGGTATACCGCTATTAAATGAACGGCTCCTTGTCATAGGAGCCATTACCATTCTATTTTTTAATTTAAGATCACCTATTTCGTAAGGTAATAATAAAGGAATAGTATTATTAGTTAGATTTTCCATTTAAATGTAATTCAAATTTTATATCATCATAAATAGCAGCATCGCCCAAGCCATCAAAGATTGAACCAGATTTATATTTAACATTCCATTTAGTTCTATCAATTGTAAAAGAAGCATAAGCATTAAAATTATTTCCACTCATATTTATTTTTGCTGGAAATCTAACTTCATTGGTAATACCCTTAATAGTTAAATCACCTGTTACCATATAATTATAGTCCTGACCCTTTTCTGGGCTATATTTATCGGCTTTCTTAAGCGTAAATTTTGCTGTTGGGTGCTTATCTACTGAAAAGAAATCATCCGATTTCAAGTGACCAACCAATTTACCATGTGAATCTTTGTTATCTTTTAAGTCTTCTGATACTATCGATGTCATATCTATATCAAAATTTCCAGTCATTTTATTATTATCAAGTGTGACGGAACCATTTTTAATTTCGACTGTTCCAAAATGTTTGCCAACAACTTTTTCACCTTTCCATTTCAATTTACTTGATTTGGTATCAATTGAATAGTTTGTGGCGTTTGCAGATAGAGTAAATACTAACAATACTGCTAACAAAGCGAATAAACTTTTTAAGTTCTCCATAAAAACCCCTTTTTTTAAAAAAATAATATTTGTCATCACATTGTTTGTTATAACGAATAATGTTTTAACGTATTTTATGATGTTTTAAAAAAATTAAAGAATTTTAATAAAAAGCTAATTCGTCATCTCTATAAGCTTTTCTGATTCACTTTCCCAATCATTCATAATTGATTCTAAATCAGATTTTAACTTACTATATTCCACCTGTAATTGTTTATTTTTTACTGGGTTGCTCATAATATCCATATCAGAAAAATGTATCTCAATTTCACCGATTTTTATTTCTAACTCGCTTATTGTTGCTTCTAATTTTTCAATAAGTTTTTTTTGTTTATTTATTTCTTTTTGCCCTGCCTTTTGTAGCTCTCTTTGTATTTTGCTTGATTTCTCTTTATCAAGAGTTGTATTGTTTGAATGTTGTTTTATTTCTAATTCTTTTAATGATTCAATGTCTGTTTTATCTAAATATTCATTAATATCGCCAATATACTCTGTAATCTTATGGTCTTTAAATTCAATAGTCTTATTAGTGAGCCCATCCAAGAAATCACGGTCGTGAGAAACTACAATTACAGTTCCATCATAATTGATTAAGGTTTGTTTTAATACGTCTTTTGCCAGCATATCCAAGTGATTGGTAGGCTCGTCCATAATTAGTAAATTCGCTGCTTGTAGCATTAATTTTGTTAAAGCTAATCTTGACTTTTCGCCACCAGATAAAACCTTAACTTTTTTATATACATCGTCGCCACTGAAAAGAAAGGCGCCAAGTAATGTCCTTACTTGCGATCTAATTTCGCCTACTGCGGCATTATCGATGGTGTCGAAAACAGTAGAATTAGGGTCTAAATGCGAAGTCTGTTGCTGTGCAAAATAGGAAATAATTACACCATTGCCAATTTTTAGGTTACCATTATAATCTTCTAAGCCAGCAATGATTTTAGATAAGGTTGATTTTCCTTCTCCGTTTCTACCTACAAATGCTACCTTGTCGCCTCTTTCTAAGACAAAATCTATATCATTCAATACTAATAATTGACCATAAGATTTGCTTAAATGGTTTGCTTCTACTACTACACGTGCAGAACGCGGCGGGTCAGGGAAGCGAATTTTGACACTTTTGCCGTCCTCGTCTTCAACGACTATTCGTTCTAATCTTTCTAAGGCTTTTATTCGCGATTGAACCCGTGTAGATAGAGTTGATTTATACCTAAAACGCTCAATAAACTTTTCAGTCTTTTCTATTTGTTTCTGTTGATTCTTGAAAGCATTTAATTCTAATTCTTTTTGCTCTTCTCTTGCATTGATATAGTCAGAGTATTTGTAAGGCATATCGTAAATTTTACCATTTATTAGCTCAATTGTCCTTGTGGTAATATTATCTAGAAATGTCCTATCGTGGGAAATTAATATGATAGAACCCGGATAGCTCTTTAGAAATTTCTCTAACCATCTTACTGACTCTATATCTAAGTGGTTTGTAGGTTCGTCAAGTAATATACAGTCAGGTTTTTTTATTAAGATTTTGCCTAATTCTATACGCATCTGCCAGCCTCCACTAAACTCCTTGTATAGCTTTGTAAAGTCATTCCTCTTAAAACCTAAACCAATAAGAACTTGTTCTATATCAGATTGAATTGTATGGCTACCTAATATTCGCAATCTTTCATTTAAGAGTGCCATTTCATCTATTAAATCAATATATTCTTTAGACTGATAGTCATTTCGCACGTTAATTTCTTTATTTATAAATACTAATCTATCCTCCAAAGAGACAATTTCTTTTAAAGATGAATAAACTTCATCATACACAGTCTTATCCGATTGAATAGCCAATTCTTGTGGCAAATATTCAATATTAAAAAATTTTGGGAATATTATTTGACCAGAACTTGCTTCTTCTTTGCCACTAAGAATTTTCATCATTGTAGATTTACCTGTTCCATTCCTACCAATTAAGCCGATTTTATCGCTTGGGTTGATTAAAAATGAAATATTGTCAAATAGAAAGCGCCCACCAAAATTTATAGTCAAATTAAGAACAGAAATCATAGGTTTATCCTTTGCCCAGCTAAATCAAAAATATGAATTAAATTACTTGTTGATTTTAATTTTAAATTATTGTTTAAATTCAGATTATGCTCCGAGTTTACTCTTGCCGTCCCACTAAAACTACTGCCTTCAAAATGAATAATATTTTCATATCCAAGAAACTCAATATTATTTATAACAATATTATTAGGCGACTCGATTTTTTCAATTTCTAAGTGCTCTGGTCTAACTCCAATAATGATGTCTTTATCTAAAATATTAGTGCTGATATTGCCATCTAATTCTATGTGTGCACTATTGTTGTTAAAATGAAATATAAGTCCATTATTGTGTTGAATTTTGCCTTCAAAGAAATTCATTTGAGGGCTACCGATAAAACCTGCTACAAAAATATTAGTAGGATATTTATATATATGCTCCGGAGTGCCAGATTGTTGCAATTTACCATTATTTAAAATAACCAATAAATCGCCCATAGTCATTGCTTCAGTTTGGTCATGCGTTACATAAATCGAGGTCGTGCCAGCTTTTTTATGTATATTAATTATTTCGCTTCGCATCTGTACCCTTAGTTTAGCATCTAAGTTAGAAAGAGGCTCATCAAACAAAAATAAATCAGGTTTTCTGATTAAAGCACGAGCTAAAGCAACTCTTTGCCTTTGACCTCCAGACAATTCTTTAGGTTTGCGCTTTAGCAGGTCATCTAAACCAATCAATTGAGCTATGCTCTGAACTTGGCTTTTAATAGCGACAGGCTTTACTTTTAGAACTTTTAACGGGAAAGCAATATTCTCATATACTGTTAAATGAGGATATAAAGCATAGTTTTGGAATACCATACCGATATTTCTCTTATCGGGACTAACATCATTCATTAACTTATCGTCAAAATATAACTCACCACTTGTAATATCTTCTAATCCAGCTATCATTCTCAAAAGAGAAGACTTTCCACAACCTGATGGACCTAATAGCACTACAAATTGACCTTGTCCTGCTACAAAGCTAACGTTATCAACTGCTAAAGTATTCTGATTATATACTTTCTTAATATTACGTAGATTTAAATTTACCATTTGTGCGAATTTGCAAATTACAAATTTAATTAATTATTCATTCTAAATGATTATGTATATTTGTAGTTTTGAAAATTAATCAAACTTAAAAGTAGTGAAGATAATCTTTATTTATATTGTTTTAATATCGATAATAGCTTTAAATTCTTGTAGTATAGATGATCCTATTACTAATAATAGTGGACCAGAAATCATTAACCTTGTTAATAATGAGCTAAGTGTTGGAGATACATTAAAAGTAGAAGGTAAAAACTTCGGAACTAAAAGCCCCCTAAGCTACTTGCTGTTCGATTCTACCAAAGTATTTTCGTCAGATTGCTTCAAATGGCAAGATAATGAAATATGGCTTATTTTGCCTGATACAGCTACTTCTGGCAATCTTAGTGTTGTCTCTAAATCAGATACTAGTAATATTAAAGAAATTAAAATTAATCCATTACCAACAATTAGTAGTGTTCTAATTGCGGCATCTAACTTTTATATGGGCTCATTAACTGGTAATATAGATGAAAAACCAGTAAAAAAAATATCAATTACCAAATCTTTTTTAATGACTAGTACCGAAATTACTCAAAAATTATATAGAATTGTAATGAGGTATAATCCTGCAACAGAAATTGGAGACAATTTACCTGTTAATAATATTAAGTGGATAGAAGCTATTTATTTTTGTAATAAATTGTCAAAAATGCAAAATTTAGATACTGCTTACCGTATCTCTGGCGCTGATGTTTTATGGGATACTAATTCGATTGGCTGGAGATTACCAACAGAAGCAGAATGGGAGATGAGTTGCAGAGCCGGTACATCGGGTGATTTTTATAATGATAATTTAAATACAATTGCTTGGTATAGCGATAACTCAGGGTTTAGAATAAAGCCTGTCGCCTCAAAAATGCCAAACCAATTTGGATTGTATGATATGAGCGGTAACGTTTGGGAATGGTGTTATGATTATTATGATGCTAAATATTATGAAAATAGACCAACAGAAAATCCCAAAGGACCAAATAACGGCAAAATAGGGGTAATTAGAGGTGGAGCTTTTGACCAAGGGACATACTTTGCAAGATCTTCTAATAGAACAAGACCCGACGATGTGCATAATAACATTGGATTCCGTGTTGTAAGAAACTTAGATAAATAGAATTAAATGAAATATACTCTACTCATTATACTAATACTATCTCTTTTTTCTTGTAGCAATAAAAGGGAATTTGCTCAATATAATCATTATGGGGGCTTTGATAGAAATAATGACTTTTCTATTATAGGTGATTTTAATTTTACCATTGTAAATACTACAAAAATTTCATTGAATAATTTTTCTGGTTGCTACCAAACTCCTTTATATTTAGGTGATGATGATTATATAGTTCCTACTATTGATGCAAAGATTAATTTAGTCCGACTTGATACTATAATTTGGTCTTATAAAGTAGATAATAATCTAAACTTATTAGCAGATATTGTGGCTGATTCTTCTAAAAATTTATACTTCGTTAATTTAGATGGTAATTTCATTTCAGTAAATATTAACGGTAAGGAAAGATTTAACGTTAATATTAATCCACTAAAATTACAATTGTTTACTATTACAGAGCCACTAATTATAAATAACAAAATTATAATTGGCACTAATAACGGCGATTTATTATGCTATGATACAAATGGTAAATTAATTTGGTCTAATAAATTCTCTTTGCCTCTTTCTAAAGTGTTTTCTGCTGATAAAGGAGATAATATATATATTGGCTTATCAAATAATCAATTTGGAACAAGCGACACACTCATTAAGATTGGTAAATTGGGTAAAGAAATTATCAGAAAGCCCACAGAGAACCTAAGAATTATTAGCCCTATAATTAATAGAGATGGTAAAATATATTTTGCAGGTGGCAAAAGAACAATTGATGGAGTAAGTTCCGAAATAGTTTGTTTAGATGACAAACTAAATATATTATGGAAAAAAGAGGTACCAGTCTTAGTAAATCAATTATCACATAATGGTAAAACCTTATTTGCGGGAGGTTTTGCTTCTGGAGTAAATGAATATAAGACGGGAATATATACTTACGATACTAATGGCAAGGAACTTTGGAATAATTATTTAGATGCTAAGATTAGCTCCCCAATGTTGATTGGTGAAGATTTCTTTGTATTAACAGCAACTAATGAAAATGGTGCCGGCATATTTGTTTTGAGCAATTCTAAGGGTGAATTAATTAAGACCCATTCACTTAGCAACGAGACACCATTATATTTAATTCCTACTGTTAGTGATAATCGGGATTTAAACTTTTTTGGCTCACAGACATTATTTTTATTAAAATTAACCGAAACACCTTTAGAAAAAATAATACCTTATTAAAAAAATATGAAATTTGAAAGCGGAAATAACGGAAGTATAATAAGCCACCATGGAATTACTCCATCTATTCACCCTTCAGCATTTATTGCCGAGGGTGTCAAAATTATTGGAGACGTTGAAATTGGTGAAAATGTATCTATTTGGTATAATACTGTAATAAGAGGCGATGTAAATTATATTAGAATTGGCGCCAATACTAACATACAAGACCTTAGTATGCTACATGTAACTAATAAAAAATGGTCACTTACTTTAGAAGATAACGTATCGGTAGGTCATTCTGCAACCTTGCATGGTTGTACATTAAAATCTTATTGCCTAATTGGAATAGGCGCTATGGTGCTTGATGGTGCAGTAGTTGGAGAGCAATCTTTAGTTGCTGCGGGTTCAGTAGTAAGAGAGGGCTTTGTGGTGCCACCAAGAACTTTAGTTGCAGGCGTACCAGCAAAAGTAGTAAAAGAATTAGATGAAACGAATTTAAAAAGAATTATGGAGACGCCTGGCAATTATATTGCTTATGTGGCGAATTATAGAAAAGAATATTCAGAATATTTAAATAATCTCAGTATAAAATAAGAGAGGAATATGATAAAAAGTATGACAGGCTTTAGTAAAGCCGAATTTTCGGAAGAGGGAATGTTTGCCTCTGTCGAAATAAAAAGTTTAAATGGTAAGTACTTAGAACTTAATTGTAAAATGCCACGTAACTTGCAGCATAAGGAAAATGAAGTAAGGGAAATGGTGAGAAAGTTTGTTTCGAGAGGTTCGCTTAGCATCAATATTAATATTGAAGTGGATTCTGCTAAAAAATCTTTTAATTTAAATTCAACGATTGCAAATCATATTTATGAGCAACTGAATGGAATAAAAAAAGAGTTGAAGTTAAAAGAAACTATTAAGATAGAACATGTACTCAGTTTTTCTTCATATATGCTTGAAGCAGAACAAAGCGAGAACGAAACACAACAAATACATCTTATAAAGAAAGTACTAAACCATGCTCTCAAAAACTTAGATTCTATGAAACGTAAGGAAGGACAACAGCTAATTAAAGACCTTAACAATAGAATGAGAAATATAACAGAGAGCGTAGATAAAATAGAAAAATTAGGCATACAGCGTGTGCCTGCTGAAAGAGAAAAATTGAAGCAACGGTTAGCACAATTTTTTGAAAATGATGAATATGATGAACAACGCTTGCAAATGGAAATGGTATTAATGGCAGACAAATTAGATATTTCCGAAGAAGTTGTTAGATTAAAGTCACATTTTAAGTTCTATAATGAAGTATTAAAAAATGAAGATGCACCGGGCAGAAAAATTAATTTCTTATTACAAGAAATTCATAGAGAAATTAATACAATAGGCTCGAAAGCAAACGATGCTAATATTTCCCAATTAGTTGTGAATATCAAAGAAGAACTTGAAAAAATAAGGGAACAAATCCAAAATATTGAATAGTTATGCTTAGAAATTATTATACATTGCATCATCTGGTAAGTGAATTAAAGGAATATATAGGTTGGAGAAGTATAGTTTGTTTTACGCAAGAAAAAGGACAATTAGTACTTGAAATTAGTAATGGTAGGGATACAAAATTTTTGATTTTTAATTCAGACGGCAAAAAAGATTCTCTTTTTATTTCAGATAAATTTAAACGTGCCAAACAAAACTCCATGGAGCCAATGCACGATTTGAATGATGAAACTATTTGCAATATTGCTTTGGTAGGCAAAAATAGAATTGTAAAAATTGAATTTAATAATCTAATAGCATATTTTCAATTATTTGGGGGGGAAAACAGCAATATCTTTCTAAGTAATTTTGATAATAAGATTTTTGATGCTTTTAAACAATCAGAATTAAATTATGGTAAAATTTATAATTACTCAAACGAAGAAGCACCAGAATTTTGGGAAATGAACTCAAATTTAAAGATTAGTCAAGCGATTTCAAGCTCTTCATATATGTTTGGTAAATATTATTCAAATATAATATGCAATAAACTCAATATTGATACTAATACTTTATTAGCAAATGTAGACAAAGAGCAAATTAGTTTGATAAACCAAGAGTGCATGAGCTTAAAAACAGCTTTATTAAACTCAAATGAATTTTATGTTTATGAAGATGGGAATGAATATATTTTATCTTTAATTAAAGATGAAACAAAAAATCAAGCCTTTAAAAGTAATAATATTTCCGAAGCTATTCGATTTAGGGTTATAAAAGAAATATTGAATAGTAATTTCGATAGCAATTATAAGAAAGTATTATCTAAATTAAAAAGTATTGTTGCAAGGAACGAAAAGAAATTAAAATTTATGCTTGATTTATCTTCATTAGAGGAGAGAATTAAAAATTATAGGAGGTTTGGCGAAGCGCTGATGGCCCAACAAGATATTAAAGATAGATGTGAAGCCAAAATTGAGATTGAAGATTGGAATGGAGAGAGTTTTATAATAAACTTAGATGCTAAGATAAGTCTATTGCAAAATGCTACAAAGTTCTTTGAAAAAGCTAAACATAGCGAAGCAGATATTAATAATAGAAAGAAAAGAACGCCTATAGAACAAGCTAAGATTGATACCCTAATTGAGTTACAATTAGAATTAGAAAGTATTACAAATGTAAAGGAATTGGATAGATTCGTCGAACAAAATCGAAGGATATTAGAAATGACACCAGAAATTAAAAGTAATGAAAAAACGAACGCTAATAGATTTAGAGAATTTGATTTAGGCGATAATTTTAAATTATATGTAGGGAAAAATGCCGCCAATAATGATGAATTAACAATGAAATTTGCTAAACCGAACGACTTGTGGATGCATGCACGTGGCTCAAGTGGCTCTCATACAATCGTTAGATTAGATAAAGAAAGCAAATTACCTAAGCATATATTAACTAAGGCTGCCGAAATTACTGCATATTATTCTGGTGCAAGAAATGCAAAATATGTCCCTGTTGTATATACCTTTAGAAAGTTTGTTCGCAAGCCAAAAGGAGCAAATGTAGGGGCTGTTGTTATTAGCAAAGAAGACGTGATTATGGTAGAGCCTAAGCTACCGGAAGGGTCTGTAGAGAGCTAAACACAATATATGGCATTAATAATAAAAAGATGGAGTTGTTACAAAAAGACAGCTCCTTCTTGTTTGTTGTTGCGAATAATTATATTAATTAATTTTTATAGTTACTGGCTAATCACTATAAGGCACTTCTTGCTTAGATGAAATTTGATATTAATACCGCCCGCTATTGCATTGTTCAAGACAAATAAAGCTCATTTTATAAAAGTTTTAGTTATTTTAGATTTTTTACTATTATTAATTGACAATATTTAAATGATGATTTTATTATAATATAGGAGTCTTTTTATGTTAAATTTTTATCAAAAAGCATTGCTTTTATTTTTTATCACTTTCGGAATTAATACTATGACTTATGCTACAGATGCTCTGCCGACAAGAGAGCAAGTGCAAGATAAATATAAATGGAATTTATCGGATATTTATCCCACAACAAATGACTGGGACAAAGAATATAAATCTATTGAAAGTCATTTGCCAGAATTGGCAGCACATTCAGGTAAAATTACTAAAAATCCAAACGAACTTCTCTCTTTTGTTGAACAAATGTCTAAATTAGAAGCTAGGTTAACTAAATTATATATTTATGCTGCTTTAGCACAAGATACAGAGTTGGATAATCCATTATTTCAGACTAATTATGATAAAGTACAAAAGTTAAGCAGTAAATTTTCTGCGGCAGTATCATTTTATGGACCAGAGTTATTGTCTTTGTCTAAGGAAAAATTTAATGAATTTATAAGCAATCCTATCTTAAAGCCATATAAATTCAAATTAGAATTCTTATATCGTATGAAAGAACATACTTTATCGACAGAAGTCGAAAATGTATTAGCTCAATATTCAGTAGTTCGCTCAATTCCTAATGATGTTTATTCTATCCTAAATGATGCAGAATTACCGTTTGGTAAAGTAAAATTTGAAGGGAAGGAAGTACAAGTATCGCACGGTAGGTATAGGGCTGCTTTATATAATTTAGATAGAAATTATCGTAAAGATGTATATAAAGAAACATATATTCCTTACAATATGTTAAAAGGTACAATGGCTGCACTATACAACGGAAGATTAAATACTAGAATTACTGATGCAAGAATCCGTAAATATGACAATCCAATCCAAGCAGCACTATACCCCAATAATATACCTGAAAATGTATATTATAACTTGATAGAGACAGTAAATAAAAATATTAAAACATTGCATAGATGGGCCGACATTAAGAAAAAATATTTAAAGTTAGATGAATTACACCCTTACGATACTTATGTAACATTATTCCCTAGTGTACAAAAGTCATATACTTACGATGAGGCAATGGAATTGATGAAAAAAGCCTTAGCTCCTTTAGGGGATGATTATATTAAGCAAATGATACATGGCTTTGAAAGTAGATGGATCGATGTATATGAAACTAAAAATAAAAGGAGCGGTGCTTATTCTAATTCTTCTGGCAGTGGACCGCACCCTTTTATTCTATTGAATTGGAATAATACTTTAGATGATGTCTTTACTTTAGCACACGAATTAGGGCATAATATGCACTCATTCTATACCGAAAAAAGTCAGCCATATCACTTATGCTGATTATTCTATTTTTGTTGCCGAAGTAGCTTCTACTGCAAACGAAGCACTATTATTAGACTATTTAATCAAAAACGCCAGCTCGAAGGATGAAAAAATGGCTTTAATCGAAAAATTCCTCATACAAGCTCAGACTACATTTTTCCGCCAAGCTAGATTTGCTGAATTTGAAATGCTTACGCATCAAGCCGCATTAAAAGGCGAAATTATGTCTGCTGACAAATTAACAGAGCTGTTTGCATCTTTATACCAAAAGTATTGGGGACCAAGTATGGTTACCGATTATGAGGAAGGTTTATCGTGGGCAAGGGTACATCATTTAGTTGAATATAATTTCTATGTGTATCAATATGCAACTGGTTTTGCTGCCTCAAATGCGTTAGCAACTCAAATAATTAAAGAGGGTAAGCCTGCTATTGATAGATATTTGGGCTTTTTGTCTGCAGGTAGTTCGGACTATCCGATTAATGTATTGAAGAAAGCTGGAGTAGATATGAGTACACCAGACCCAATTATAAAAACAATTAATAAGATGAACGAATATATGGACGAATTAGAAAAAATGCTGAATAAATAATAGAGAGCGAGTATTAGGTAAAATTTATTTAACTTAATCTGTTATAAATCAACTTTTTATTTGTCTATTAAGTATATTAAATGCGCTAAAATGAAAAAAAGTTTTATAAATATTGATGATGTAGGGCTAACAAAGATTGTGAGAGAGGGGAAGAAAGACTCCTCTCAAGCTTTCGAAGCACTATATGATAGATATGCTAATAACGTTTTTACTTATTGCTCTAAAGTATTAGCTAGTAATCCATTATTAGTAAAGGATGTTTTTCAAGATACATTTAGTAAATTTTATGAAGTTTTAAAAAACGGTAAAAATGAGATTTTAAGTGTAAATGCCTACCTTATCAGAATTGCAAGGAATTTATGCTTAAATGAAATGGGCCGAAGATCTTTCAATACTATTTCTATTGATAAAATAGACATAAGCTTTAACGACAACTCGAGCGAAAGCAAAGAATTATCCGAAATTATTAATTTAGCTATCGATACATTGCCCGACGAATTTAAGGAAGTGATAGTGATGAAAGAATTGATGGATATGAGCTATCCCGAGATTGCAGAGGCATTAGATATAGAGCAATCGCTCATAAGAGTAAGAGTTTATAGAGCTAAACAAAAACTTAGAAAGATATTAGAACCATACTTAAAAGATTTTTATTATACCGACAACAAAATACTAGGCTAATGTTATGAATGACAATAATAATATGACTTGTTCAGAGAAATTAAACTGCTTTGTAGATGGAGAATTGCCACCTGAAGAAAGTGGTGATTTATTCTATGAATTAGCAGGAAGCCCTGAATTACAAGAAGAATTGAGGCAGCTAATAGCTATTAAAAATACCTTAAAAAATTCTATACTAACAGCTCCATTAGATTTAAAAGCTGATGTATTAAAAAGAACGGTATATAAAGAAACAAATTATCAAAAATTAGCTAATGCCGTAGCGCTATTAGTGAGTTTTTTTATGACCAAAAGTTCTCTTACTTATATCGGTGGTAGCGTGGTAGCACTAATTGCTTTTGGGTTAATCAGTGATAGCCACAATATAGATACTTTGAAAAATAAAGATCAATCTTATAACACCAATGTAACTAATCCTATATATAAAAATAATATACCCGAAGTAAATTCAAAAGAGATAAGAGATGAGCATTTATTAATAGACAATCAAAGTATCAACAATCGCAAAAACAACATATTATCTCAAAATAATGACGTAAGTGTTCTTAATTCAAGAGAAAGGTCTAAATTATTTGCTGCTTCAAAAGATGATGATGTAAAACCTGTCAAAAATACAGAAGAGCAACAATATAATTCTCTAAACAATGAAGACAATAATAAGATTGTCAATGTAATTGACTTTTCTAATCCGTACAAGAATATATATTTTAATAACGAATTTCCTACTAAGAAAAATACTGCTATCATGTTTAATAATGCATACAGCAGATTGCTAAATAACTTCTCATTTTCATTAAAGAAATTTGACGGAACTTCGTATCCTAATTTGGATTTGAATAATTCTAACGAGACTATATTTAATAACATAAGCATAGGTTTGAACTATAACCTTGACCATAATCAAAGTATTGGCTTAGCTGTAGGATTCGAGAATTATCAAATGAGTTTTGATAAAATAGAAAATGATATTTTGTATAATTACCAACAGAGCTATAATGCACAATGGTTAGCTGTGCAATATAATTATACTATGGATATGTTAGGCGAAAGTGGCTTAAGACCTAACTTCAATTCTGTACTTGGTACCACTAATATAGGACCTATTGTGAAATTGGGGGCTGGGCTTACCTATGTAGCAAATGATTACTTTGCTGTTACTGCTGGCTTAGAAGCTGGTTGGTTATTCTATACTAATAATGGAACAATGAGCAATAGCAAATGGTTTACTACTAATAAATTATCTTATAATATTGGCTTCAATATAGGGCTATAATAAATAGAATGAAATATATAGTAACTATTATATTGATTTGTGTCTTATATTCTTGTACCGACCCTACTTCGGTGGATGCGGATAGAAAGAAAATAGTTATTGACGATCCAAGCAAAGCACCTCCAAAATATGAAATTTTACCAAATATTTTAGATTTTGGAGAGATTTTATTCGGTCAGCAAGCTAATTTGAATTGCTCCATTAAAAATTTAACTAATAAAGAGTTACTATTGAGCAATGTACGATTAAAGAGTAATCCCAACTTATTAAAATTATCTGATATATTACCTATCATTCTAAACTCCAAAGGCGATATCAATGATAATAAAGCGTTAGCTTTTAGTTTACAAGCAGACAAGTATGGCTACTTTATCGACACCTTACTTATTGATGACAATAAAAACCCAGTAACAATTGTAAAAGCAAGTATTCCCGCTTTATATGCTGACGATATTGAATTTTCTGATACTCAAGTATCTGAATTTCAATTAAGTAGCTTTAATTTTAAAAATATCTCTAATCAAAAAGCAACAATAACGGAATTTACTTTAATTGACGAAAACAATGTCTTTCTCAATGAACCAAATGTTCAATTACCAATTATTATTAACCCCAAAAGCAATAGCAACGACATAAAAATTATATTTAACCCCAATGCAGCCATATCTTTCAAAGCAAAGATATTGATTAATGCGACATTTGAAGGTACGGATTATCCTTTTAGGCGAGTCGTTAATATATCCGGAAGTGGACGGAATTAAGTTTATATATTAAAAATAATTAACATTTATTTTGGTATATTTGTAACATAAAAGTTTTCATTTTAATATATTAGGTTAATTATGGAATTAAAAAAAATTATTCCCGCACACAAAACTGAAAATGTTAGATATGCAATCAGAGATATTATTAGCTTAGCTAACCAAGTTGCAGCCACTGGCAAAAAAATGTATTATTTAAATATTGGCGATCCAAATATATATGATCATATTACGCCAAGTACAGTTGTTGATGCTACAATAAAGGCAATGAAGGAAAATAAAAATGGGTATGCTCCTTCAAATGGTATCCCATCAGCATTAGAGGCAATTAGGGTAGATGCTAACAATAAAGGCATTCATAATATTCTTGATACCTTTGTTACTAACGGGGCAAGCGAAGCAATAGAATTGTGTTTATCTGCATTGTTAAATCCGGGTGAAAATTTCTTAATGCCTACACCAGGTTACCCACTGTATACAGCTGTTGAAAGTAAGTTAGAGTTAGAACCTAATCCATACTACTTAGCGGAAGAAAATGGTTGGCAACCAGATGTTGATGATATTAAATCTAAAATAAATAGTAAAACTCGTGCTATTGTATTAATCAACCCTAATAATCCTACTGGTTCAGTTACTAAAATCGAAATTCTCAATCAAATAATTGAATTAGCTTTAGAGTATAATTTGGTTATAATTGCAGATGAAATATATGATAAACTTATTTTTGATGGAAAAGAAATGGTTTCAATAGCATCTTTAAACCAAGATGTCTCTTGTATAACGTTTTCGGGCTTATCTAAAAATTATGTTGCTCCTGGATTTAGAATTGGTTGGGGAGTAGTAAGCGGTAGAATAGAAGTATTAGCTGATTATATAGAAGCAATTAATAAATTATTACGTGCGCGCGTTAGCGCAAACCATCCAGAACAATACGCTATTGCTCCTGCTCTGCAAGGCGACCAATCTCATCTGGGTGTATTAGTAAATAAATTACAAACTAGACGCGACATTATGCTTGAAATTTTGTCAGGAATAGAAGGGATATCACTAGTTAAGCCAGAGGGTGCTTTTTATGCCTTCCCGACAATCAAAGTTAAAGATGACTCACACTTTGTAAGCCAATTAATTCAAGAAACTGGAGTGGTAGTTGTTCCAGGTAGTGGCTTTGGCCAGAAGCCTAACACAAACCATTTTAGAATTGTTACATTGCCACAGGAAGAAATATTAAGAGATGCGTTCAAATTAATCGGCGAATTTTATAAGCTATACCTTTCAAAGTATGAATAAATAATCTAATCTTTATATTTGAGAAGAAGCTAAAAGTAATATTTTAGCTTCTTTTGTATAATGAATTGTGTAAGATTACAATCTATAAAATCTTCCACCGTTGAGAATGAGGACTAATTTGACACGTGTGGCTATTTCATACCCCCATTTTATTTATATTATATAATAAAAGTATTTCATAAACGAATAAATATAATTATTTTTGTGCATTAACTTGAATCATTGGAATAATTTTGATTACTAAATGGGAAACAGTTGAAAATAAAAAAGTTGCAGACTTGTTTATTTTTGACGCATATATAAAAAAACGTAAAAATCCCGTAACAAATGAGTATGGCTCTTTCACCGTACTTCAATCTAATAATTGGGTCAATATTATTCCTATTACTAAAGATAAAGAAATTATACTTATTGAGCAGTATAGACACGGAACCGATAGTATTACATTAGAAATTCCCGGAGGGCTAATCGAAAATGGTGAAGCTCCTTTGAGTGCTGCTAAAAGAGAATGTACCGAGGAAACTGGATATAGTTCTAAATCTGATATTATTCAAACAGGAGTTTCCTATCCAAATCCTGCATACCAATCTAACCAATGCTTTAGTTTCGTATGGTTTGATTGTGAATATTCAATAGAGCAAAAATTAGATAGACACGAGATAATTAATATACATAAACATACATTCAGCGAAGTTAAATCGATGATAGAGAACGGCACTATAAACCATTCTGTGATATTAACCGCTTTCTATTACTTTTCAATTAAATTCGGATTCTAATCATGAATAAAGTTATAGCAGTTGCCAATCAAAAAGGGGGAGTAGGAAAAACTACTACTTCTATTAATCTTGCTGCATCGCTCGCTGCTACAGAAAAGAAGGTCTTATTAATTGATATTGACCCACAAGCCAATTCTACAGCTGGTGTTGGCGTCGATGCAAAATTATCAGACAAGACTATTTATGAAGCTTTAGTTGGAAAAATTAAATTAAGCGATGCTATAATAGATACTGTTATGCCATTTCTTTCGTTAGTGCCATCGCATATTAATTTAGTTGGGGCCGAAATAGAAATGCTGAATATAGATAAGCGTGAATTAGTTCTAAAAACATTGATTAATGAAGTAAAAGCAAACTTCGATTTTATTATTATCGATTGTCCACCATCATTAGGATTGCTTACCCTTAATTCACTTACAGCTGCAGACTCTGTGCTTGTGCCAGTGCAATGTGAATATTATGCGTTGGAAGGCTTAGGGCAACTTCTAAATACTATTTCTATTGTGCAATACCAGCTTAATAATAAATTAGAAATTGAAGGCGTATTACTTACTATGTTCGACTCAAGATTAAAATTATCTAATCAAGTAGTTGAAGAAGTCAAAAAGCATTTCGGTAAAAAAGTGTTTAATACAATAATAGCGCGTAATGTAAGGCTCTCTGAATCGCCAAGTTTTGGTTTGCCAGTTATTCTTTATGATGCTGCGTGTACCGGTACACAAAACTATTTAGAATTAGCAAAAGAAATAATAGAGAAAAATAAATAATGTCAAAAACACCTAAAATAAACAGAGGATTGGGTAAAGGCTTAGGCGCATTAATATCTAATGTATCGTTCAAACCTGAAGAAGGGTTTAGAATGGAGGGTGAAAAAGATGAGACTGGTCTTATTAGTCTTATCGAAATAAGTAAGATAAAAGCTAATCAATATCAGCCTAGAACAGATTTCGATGATAATGCTTTAGAAGATTTAAAAAACTCTATTATCAATCATGGTTTAATCCAACCAATTACTGTCCGCAAAATAGAAGATGGATATGAATTAGTAAGTGGTGAACGCCGACTAAGAGCGTCTACTTTAGCTGGTTTAAATAAACTACCTTGCTATGTTATAGATGTAAATACAAATGTCCAAATGCTCGAATTGGCTCTTATCGAAAATTTATTAAGAGAAGATTTAAACCCTGTGGAAGTAGCAAGTGGCTACCAAAGGCTTATTGAAGAGTATAAATATACTCAAGAGCAAGTGGCAGAAAGAGTAGGTAAAGAACGTTCGACCGTTACTAATTTTTTAAGATTGTTGCGTTTACCTGCAAGTATTCAAGATATGGTAAGAAGCAAAAAGCTATCTTTTGGTCATGCACGCTCATTAGTTTCTATTGATGATCACGCAAAAATATTAGCTATTGCCGAAGAAATCATTAAGAATAACCTATCTGTACGTGAAACCGAAGCCTTAATTAAAAGAATTAATTCTAATAATAAGAAAAAGGCTTCTAATGATAAGAATGAAAATTCCATTCCACAAGAAGTATTAGCTGTGATAAACGATAAAGCTGACTATTTAAGGAAAATTTTTGGTACTAATGTAAAAATTTACCCTAAGTCCAAATCAAGTGGCACCATAGAATTACAATTTTATTCCTCAGAAGATTTTGAACGGATTATTGACTTATTTGAGAAAATAGAAAAATGAGTATTATCCTGACAAATTCACATGAGGTTCGTGTGCGATACGCCGATACAGATAAAATGGGCTACCTATATAATGGTAATTATCTCGCCTTTTTTGAAGTAGGCAGAACGGAGCTAATGCGCAACTATGGGATGTGTTATAAAGAAATAGAAGAAAATGGGTATTTACTACCATTAATTGACGCTTATGTTAAGTATATCAAACCAGCATACTATGATGATTTACTAACGATTAGTGCAAAATTAAACTATGATAGTGGTCCAATACTTAAATTTGAATATAATATTTTAAAGAATGATTCGATAATTACAAGTGGCTTTACAACGCATATTTTTGTAAAAAGTGATACACAAGTTCCTGTAAAGCCTCCAAAGATTTTTATAGATGTTATGAAAAGCCTAAAGGACAAGAATTGATGAAATTATTTTACTTTTTTATTGATACTTTGGAATAAACTTATTATGAAACGATTTATCATAGCAAAATCAATTATTTTCCTGATGGCAATATCGGCCTATTCTATTGATTCACCATTTAATTTTCTAAGGTATCAATCAAATGCACGAAATGCAGCTTTGGCGGGTGCCGGGATAGCAATTACAGATGAAATTTCTTCTTTATATTTAAACCCTGCTTTGATTTCAACGGTTGAAGATAAACAACTTCAAGCTACATTCCTAAAGCATATCTTAGATATTAATTCGGGTAATATTGTCTACGTTCACCATAATAAGTATGGTAGTTTTGCTGCTGCTGCTGGTTTTACAAGCTATGGTTCGTTTGATTATGCCGATAAGGTAGGCAATCGAAATGGCAATACTTTCTCGGCTAGTGATTTAAGTTTTGGAGTATCGTATTCAAATGAATTAGACTCCAATTTATATTACGGTGCTACTATCAAATATATTTATGCAGGTATCGAAGAAGTCAATACATCTGCTGTAGCCTTTGATGCGGGCTTAGTATATTTATTGTCGGACAATAGAACTAAAGTAGGCTTTTCGATTCTAAATGCAGGTACTCAGCTATCAAAAATATCTCATGAGAGTGAGAGCTTACCTCTTGATGTTAGAGCAGGTTTCAGCCATAGATTAAGAGGATTACCTTTGTTATTTAATTTTTCTTTTCACCACTTAGCGGACGATGCTGATAACTTTTTCTCTAAATTCAAAAGTTTTAGTATTGGAGGCGAATTTTACCTCGGTAAAATTATTATGCTAAGAGTTGGTTACGATAATCAAATTCGTTCGTTTACAGATGCAGAAGTAGACAAAAGTTTAACTGGTTTTAGTGGTGGAGTTGGAATTTTGTTAGAAGATATAAATATTGATTACGGCTTTTCCAGATATGGTGCTGCTGCTAATTTACATAGATTTAGTATATCAGTGAATATTAATAAATTATTATAAGGATTTTATATGAAAAACTTTGCTCAAATAGCAATTATGATTTTCTTTATGCTGTCTGTTAGTATGTTCGCTCAGCAAGAGCAAGCACAGCAAAATATTAAACCAACAATCACTGCTGGTGATTTAGTGTTTATTGCGAACTTATTGAATAGTGCCGAAATTAAAGGCAATGAAGTTGATGCGTTTATTCAATCAAAAGATGCTCTAAAACCTTACTTAGAAAAAATTTCTAAGGAGAAATTACAAACATCTTCAAATATTGAAATGACACTAACTATCGGTACTGCCCAAAATATTATCACTTTTATGGAAAGATGTAAAATTGCTGGTGCAGATGCAGAAAGATATAAAAGAATTATTGATTCGTTTATGGCCGCAGCTAAAGCTATTGCTCCGAAAAAATAACCCTTTATTAGGTAGCAATTTTGCATAATGCAAAAGGACTAAGTTAATGCAATATTAATTTAGTCCTTTTTTTATCTATAAGGATGAATCTAATTTATCTCCATCTGTAAATTAGATTGTCCCACAATATCCCCAATTTGTTTAATTGAAAATAAATCTAATTGAATATTGCAATGCAAAGTAGAGTATGTTTTTTTGCTTGTTCTTTCATTGTTGATTAAGAAAAATCTAATCTTGCGTGGTATATATTTATCATCAACAAACTTAGAATGAATTCGAATGATTTTTTCTTTTGCTTTCTCATCATCAGTATTTATCCAAATCTTATAGCCTGTGAAAAATCTATTAATTGCATCGTCTATTTCTATAAGCTCATTAACCACAATTTTGAGAATGTCGTCATTATCTTGAATAGTGCCACTTACAATGATTAATTCGCCCTCCTTGAGCAAATGTCCGTATTTTTCAAATGCATCACTCCAAAATATACATTCAGCCTTGCCGTTAAACTCTTCAATATTAGCAAAAGCTATCATGTTGTTCTTTTTGTCTCGCCGCTTAGAAACTGAAGCTACCATTCCACAATACCTAATTACCCTACCATCTGTTGCTGATTTATAAATGCTACTATTGTTTATTGTTCTAATAATAGATTCATAATTTTGCATAGGGTGTCCAGTAATATAAAAATTTAAGTATTCTTTTTCTTTAGACAATCTCTCAAGCTGTTCCCATTCTTGAATCTCTGCTAATACTGGCTCTACCCGTACTTGTTGAGAAATCTCTGCTCCGAATAAACTATCCATATTAGTTTCTGGTTCGACTAATGATTTGGCGTATTCAAGAATTGAATCTATACTTACAAATAATTTTGATCTTTGTTGAGGATGAATGCTATCAAATGCTCCAGCACAAATTAATGCTTCTAAAAGTCTTCTATTAGCTACCTTAGCGTCTACTCTTTCGATGAAATCAAAAATTGAGGTAAAGGGCTTATTACTTCGTGCTTCAACTATTTTATTTACTGCTGCTACACCTACATTTTTAATACCTGCCATTCCAAAGAAGATTGTTTTGCCACTACCAAAGAAATTTGCAGTAGATTTATTAATGTCGGGTGGCACTACTTTAATATTAAACTTTTTCGCTTCATCTATTAATGCCACTATTTGATTTTGGTCGTTTAATAATGATGTCATTACCGAAGCCAAAAATTCAGTCGGATAGTGCGCCTTAAGCCATGCTGTTTGAAATGCTAAATAAGAATAAGCTAATGAATGTGATTTGTTGAAACCATAGTCGGCAAATTTATAAATTAAATCGAATATTTCTAAGGCAAGTTTTTCATCTATATTATGTTGCGAAGCTCCCTGTACAAATAATGGTTTCATTTTATCCATATAAGCTATTTGTTTTTTACCCATAGCTCTACGCAAAATGTCTGCTTGACCAAGTGAGAAATCAGCGATTACTTGCACCAATTGCATAACTTGCTCTTGGTAAACTATAATTCCGTAGGTAGTTTTAAGCACTTTTTCCATTAAGGGGTGCAGGTATTCAATATTTTGCCTTCCGTTTTTCCTCTCGATAAAATCTGGAATATTATCCATAGGTCCTGGCCTATAGAGAGCGTTCATTGCTGTAAGCTCTTCTAAATTACTTGGCTTTAATCTTTTTAAATATTCTTGCATACCATCGGATTCAAATTGAAAGACAGCCAATGTATCGCCTGCAGAAATCATATCATAAGTCTTTACATCATCAAAATCAATCTTATCAATGTCAATCTTGATTTTACTATTTTCTTCAATCATTTCTAAAGCATGGTCAATTATAGACAAGGTTCTTAACCCAAGAAAGTCCATCTTTAATAAACCTATTTCTTCAAGATAATTCATAGAAAATTGAGTAGCAACTTCAACGCTTTGCTTACCTTCTTTATCAGGTGTTTTATAGATAGGCACATAATCTGTAACGTCCCCTGGAGTAATAACTATACCTGCCGCATGTGTTCCTACATTCCTATTCCTATCTTCTAATTTGATAGCATAGTCTATTAATTCTTTCAAGGAATTATCATTGGTATCTTTGAGCCATTTCAAATCAGGTAGCTCTATAGCTTCTCTGATTTTAGCGACTTTGCCTCTAATTACAGGTATATTTTTTGTAATTTCTTTAACCGTGGATAAACTAATTCCTAATACCCGACCTACGTCAGTTAAAGCTAATCTTGAAGATAGCTTACCAAATGTTATTATTTGGGCGACTGCGTTCTCACCATACTTTTCTTTAACATAATTTATTACTAAGTCCCTTTTTTCATCGGAAAAGTCTATATCTATATCGGGCATCGAAAATCTTTCTGGATTTAAAAACCTTTCAAAAAGAAGATTATAGGGCAAAGGATTTACGTTTGTGATACCAAGAGCATAGGCAACTAAAGAGCCTACGGCAGAGCCACGCCCAGGACCTACACTTACTTTTAATTTTCTTGCTGCTTCAATAAAATTAGCAACAATAAGGAAATAGCCCGGAAACCCCATTCCTATAATTACATCTAATTCATATTCAATTCTTTCAGAAATTTCTGGACTAATATCGTCAAACCTTTCATGTAAACCTTTGTATACTAACTCCCTTAAATAATCATCTAAAGTTTCAGATTTAGATTCTTGCGGTATTGGAAATTCTGGGTATACCCTCTTTTGTTCATACTTAAAATTACATTTATCAGCTATCTCAAGAGTATTGCTCAGAGCATCTGGGTAATTTTGAAATAATTGAGACATTTGTTCGTAAGTCTTAAAATAAAATTCGGGTGTACCATATTTTAAATCAAATATATTAGTATTGCCGTCTGCTTTTACGCCATCTCTGATTAAAAGAAGAATATTATGTGGGATGGCAAAGTCCTTTGATAAATAATGTATATCATTACTTGCTATAAGTTTAATACCTAAGTCTTTGGCTATCTTAGGAGCGTGTTCCAAGATTAATGGATCATTTGGTAAATTATGATTCTGTATTTCCATATAAAAATCATCGCCAAATAAATCACGGTAATATTTAGCTTCAGAATAAGCCTTCTCTACCATACCATCAATAATATATGCATTGACCATACTGCCCATACAAGCCGATGTACATATAATACCATCTTTATACTTCTCTAATAGCTCCTTGTCTATTCGTGGTTTATAATAAAACCCTTCGGTATAGCCAAGTGAGGATAGTTTCATTAGATTATTATAGCCTTGCTCGTCCTTTGCTAATAGTAAAATATGAAAATAGTTTCTTCTTTTTTCAGCTTTATTTGTTGCTATCTTATCAAAGCGGGAACCATTCGCTAAATACCCTTCCATACCAACAATTGGTTTAATACCTTTAGACTCGGCGTATTTAGAAAATTCATAGACGCCGTACATAACTCCGTGATCGGTAAGTGCGATAGCTGGATGACCATCTTTTACTGCTGCATCTATTAATTCTTGTGGAGTAGTTAGAGCATCTAATATCGAATAGTGTGTATGATTGTGCAAATGTACAAAATTAGACATTTTACTTAAAATTTATACTTTCAAAAGTATAAAAGTAAGTAAAATGCTTATATTTTTAGAATAAAATTATGAAACTTTAATTATTTGCAGGATAATTAAAGTTTGTAGCAGCTTTGACATAAATAATATATGACCTGCCCGGTATTAGATTTCCAATTTGATTTATACCATATTCAGGGATGTATGTTTTGCCTTTTTCATCCTTAACTATAGATAATAAGTCCATATCTACCAATGATTGGAAGGCGTCGTTAGCGATCATTTCGGAACTTCTAATATAAGAGATTTGATTCCAACCTGCTTTTAAGCTATAAGTAGATGTACTCGGATTAATCATATACCCTAAAATGTTCAATGATGTTGCTGCCAAACTATATACTCTGTAACCATCAAGTTTATTCCATTTTCCTATTGAATTTATACCAAATTGTGGTATATATACCTTACCCGACCCATTCTTGATTATAAGTATTTTATCTGCAACATTTTCAAATATCTTTTCTAACGAATCATTAACTGGTAGTATATTAGATGAGATTAAATTCCAGCCTGCTTTTAAAGCTATATTCTGAGTAAAAAATTCAGCAGTTGTAAAATACCAACTATTTGTCCATTCACCTGGTCCACTTTCATTAATTCCACGAACTCTCCACCAATAAGTCTGTAAAGGTTGCAATAAATCATCCGGTATTGAGATTGAGCTTTGGTGTATAGCTGAATCAGACGATACTATATTGCTAAAAGTATTGTCTGTTGAATATTGAATTTGAAAAGATTCTGCAGTAGTAGCGGAAGCGTCCCAACTAAAAAGCTGACCGTAAGCTATATCTATAGTGCTATTTAATGGTGTTAATAAAATTGGAGCTAAAGGAGGTGCAATACGTGTTGTAAATGCCCATGCTGTAGACCAAGCCGATTGACCTTCTGAATTTAGAGACCTGACTCTCCAATAATGCTTAGTATTATACAATAATTTAATATTATCAAATGCTAAATAATTGATAGGAATAATTGTATCTAATACAAGGTTTGTAAAAGTAGTATTTGTAGAAAATTGTACTCTATAACTTGAAGTATATTCTGTTGCTGTCCAATCAAAGCGGGATAGCACTTGTACTTTAGTAGAATTATCTATAGGGGAGATTAATGTCGGCTGCCCAGGGCTAATATAATAGGTATGTAGTATAGCAAAGTTCGGGCTTAAAGTATTGTCGATAGCAGAAAATAGACCGCCAGCATACACTTGAGAGCCAGACGAACTAAGAGTATATACTGTTTTATCTGGATTAGGGTACCAAGGTATCAAACCTCCGTTAGCGTCTATTGCTACTAAATTCTTTAATGGTTGATTGAAAATTGTAGAAAAGTCTCCGCCTAAATACACAACATCAAACGGCTTAGTAAAAGTTAAAATAGACCAAATAGTATTATTAGGATTAGGAGCTAAAGGTGATAGCGTGCCATTTTTATTAATAACTGCGAATTTAGATCGTGGGCTACCCATTACATTATTAAACCAACCTCCGATATATATCTTATCTTTTAAATATTTTAGTGATATTATTGCATTGTCTACGATTGGATTAAAAGCTGCTAAATTACCAGCAGTATCTATACAAGCTATCATATTTCTATCTTGACCATTTATTTGAGTAAAAAAGCCACCTACATAGATATTTGCTCCATCATTATCCATAGCGAATATTGAAGAGTTAAATTCTGGAGCAAAGTCTAATAAATTACCGTTTCTATCAAATGCAGCTATATTATATCTATTTTGGTTATTAATTTTAGAAAAAGAGCCTGCAAGGATTATCCTATCTTTAAAGAATAACATAGAATAAGTGTAACCATTAATGGTTGGTCTAAAATCAGTAAGTTCACCAGTTATGCCGTTAATTGTAGCAAATTTAGATATATTGATATTGCCAACCTTAGAAAAAGAGCCAGAAATAAAGACAGAACTACTATCGCCAAAAATAGAATATATTTCATTATTAGGATTAGGATTCCAGTCGAGAATTTGACCTAATGTATCAATAGCTACTAAATAGTTTCTATCAAATCCACCAAGACCATTAAAAATACCTCCTATAAATACATTGGAATTGCTTTGTGCAATAGTTAGTCCTGTGCTATTAGCATTAGGATTCCAATTTGTCAAGTTACCTGAATGAGATATATATGCAAAAGACGAACGAACTTGATTGGCAACTAATGAAAATGAACCGCCAATATAAACACCATTGCTATCACAATCTACCACGCTCACTTTAGCATTAGGATTTGGGTTCCAATTTGATATACTACCGTTGGTATCAAGAGCTACTAAATAATTTCTATAGGTATTATTGACTTTTGTAAATCTACCCCCAACGTATACCTTCTCTTGATAGAAATTAATTGCATCAACTGCATTATTAAATGATAGGCTTAAATTTTCTAAAGAACCATCTGGGTACATTATAGCGAATCTATTGGCTGTAGTATTTTGAATTTTAGTAAAGCTACCACCCAAATAAATCTTACCTTTATAAGTTTTGATTGTATTGATAATATTATTGGCTTGTGGATTCCAATCATTGATACTTCCGTTTACGCTTACCGAAGCTCCAAAATAACGAGCTATTCCATTTACTGAAGTAAAGTTACCACCGAAATAAATATTATTATTATAAGCACTCAATGTAAATACCTCATCATTTACAATAGGGTTCCAGCTTGTAAGATTACCATTTAAATCTAAGCATGCGAGATATTTTCTTTCGGTATTATTGATACCTTCAAAGGAGCCAGCTACATATAATTTATTTGAATATAAAATAATATCATTAACAAATGGATAAAAACCCATATTAACTTTAGGTGCAAATGAGGTCAGCTGACCATTTGCATCAATGTGGGCCAATCCTAATCTTTCGTAATTAGAAATTTTGGAAAATTCCCCACCAATGTAAAAACCCCCATTACCATCTGGGATAGCTACATTGACTCTTCCATTAATTTTAGGCATATTATTAGAAAAGGTGCCATCTAACGTACTTACAGTAGTCCCATAGCCAGATACATACGATATTTTAGTAAAATTACCTCCAATATAGTTTACTCCGTTATGAGAATAAATGGATTTAATGTTGCCGTTAAAGGCATAAGTAGAGTCAAAGAGGTAATCATTTGCAAATAATTGATTTAAGAATATACATTTTAGTAATATGATAGTAATACAAAAAACTTTCTTCATACGCACTCATAATTAAAATACAAAATTAACTACTAATAAAATTTAAAAGATAAAAACTTTTCAACAATTATTACGTTTAAGGTAGATTAAAATTTAAGTGTAATTAATAAAATGTTAATAAAAAAAGGCTTTTATATTATTGCTACCATATTCTTGATAGCATCTAATACCTATGCTACAGAAGATTCTTTACAGAAAGTTATAAATTTACAAGCAAGTAAATTTAAATATATGTTAGAGAATGCTGCCCAATACCATAAGGATTCGATTGATATTATTAAATCAAGCGATATAGCTTTTCATTCATTGCTTAATAGCTTTGATAAAAATTCTGAATACTATCCTAAATCTGTAATCGCTAAGCTAAATGAGAGGAATAAAGGTGTTACTGTAGGTATTGGGATTGATGTCTTCCCAATCAACGATACTTTGACCATTGTAAATGTAGCGAAAAAAAGCCCTTCCGAGGAAGCTGGGCTTCAAATAGGCGACCAAGTTTTATTTATAAACGATGAGCCTACTTCAAGAATGAATAGAAGCGAAGTAATGGCTCATCTTAGTGGAGATACTGCCACGAAAGTGAGTTTGATTATCAAAGCGTTTGCTAATAATAATTTTAAGCCGATTACGATTGAACGTAAATTATACGAAAGCTATTCGGTAGCTTCGCCTATTATGTTTGATAATAAAATCGCTTATATAGCTATAAATAGATTCTCGGAGCTTACTGGGAAAGAATTTGCAGATTATGCTAGTAAAATTAAATCAAAAAAGCCCAAATGTATAATTGTTGATTTACGTGGCAATACAGGTGGATACTTATTACAAGCAGTAGAAGTAGCAGATCAATTTTTGCCTGACTCATTGCTGATTTGTGAAACTATTGCTAAGGCAGATAGGTTCAAAGAAAAATTTTATTCAAAAGTGAAAGGTGAATTCGAAAAAATACCACTTATTATTTTGGTTGATAGCATTTCTGCTTCAGGGAGTGAGATTTTAGCCGCTGCCATACAAGATTATGATAGAGGATTAATAATTGGTACTCAAACTTATGGAAAAGCAACTGCACAACGAATGATTAACTTAGTAGACAGCACTGCTTTTAAACTTACTGTCGCCGAATATAGAACCCCACTTGGTAGAAGGCTACAAAAAGAAACTGATTCGATTAGGAGCGAGTTAGATGAGAGTGCTGATGTAATTTTAGGTAATCAATCTAAGCAATCAGTAGAAGAAATGCTCAAAAGATATGGAGGAGTTGATAAACTAACGATTTATAAGACAAAGGGCGGTCGCTCATTGTTTAGTCCTTGGGGTATTCTACCTGATATTTTTGTTCACAAAGACACAAGCACTGCGCTAACCAATGTTTTGAGAAGTAAAGGACTCTTTTTAGAATGGGCGTTTGAATATTATCAACAAAATAAAGCTAATTATAAAGATGAATTTGCAAATTTTGAAAAATATAAAGAGCTTTTCCAAATTGATGATTTAAAATTAGAACTTTTTAAAGGATTCTGTATTAATAAGAAAATATGGAATAATGAAATGTTTCAGATAGATAAATCAAAAATAGCAATAAATTTAAAGTCTGTTATTGCTTTTGTTGCGTTTGGAGCAAAAGAATCTAATGAGATAATGCTCGAAAATGATATTTTTGTTAAGACGGCTTTGCAAAATTTAGAAAAAGCTGAATTAATGTTCAAAAATAATGGTTATTAAAATGACTAACAAAACACAAACTATCGTTGCTTGGATTGTTGCTTTTGTACTAATGTCTGGTTTGGCAATCTACCAGAGAACTACTGGACCCACTTACCCTAAGAGTGGCACAACAACCGTTGGAGGAGTAGATGTAAAATATAGTATTATAAGAACTTTTGGCGGTCCAGGAGATGCTGATGTAAGAATCACAATTCCAGATAAAAATATACGTGGTGAGATGATTTTTAAGAGATACAAAAGCTATGACGAATGGACTATTCAAGAAATGAAAGTCGAAGGCAATGAACTCGTAGGATATTTGCCACACTTGCCGCCTGCCGGTAAGATGATTTTTGAAATCTTTTTAGAAAAAGATAAAGAAAGAGTAATGGTAACCAAAGAGCCAGTGATACTTAGATTTAAAGGCTCTGTGCCAGACTTTATATTGATTCCACATATTATATTTATGTTTACTGCAATGGTCTTTTCTTTGAGAGCTGCTATTAGTGGTCTATATAAATGGGATACAACTTTTAGCTATTCAAAATATACATTGATTTTATTTGCTATCGGTGGATTAATGTTTGGTCCTATGGTTCAATACTATGCTTTTGGCTTTTTATGGACTGGTTGGCCTCTTGCCGATGGTTCATTTAATTTGCTGAAATTTGGAGATTTAACCGACAATAAAACCCTAATGGGAATAGCAACTTGGGTAATTGCATATATTCAAATGCGTAGAAACCCAAACGCTAAATATTGGGCGGTAATTGCTGCTGTTGTATTGATTGCTGTATATTTAATTCCACATAGTGCAATGGGGTCAGAAATTGATTTTAGAGAATTAGAAAATATACCTCAACCTAAGCTATAAATAAGATGGATAATTTTAAATATTATAATCCAACAAAAATTATTTTTGGTAAAAATACTATTGGGCAAATTGGCAGGGAAATTTCAAAGTATGGCTTGAAAAAGGTATTATTGTTAGCTGGTGGTGGTTCAATTAAAACAAATAGCGTATACGAAACTACTATTAATTCGCTAAAACAATACAATATTGAATGGATAGAAAGTTGGGGAGTAATCCCCAACCCCGTTCTAAGTCATTCCGAAAAATCTTTACAAATATTGCGTGATTTTGGTGCTGAAGCTGTATTAGCCGTAGGTGGCGGCTCGGTGATAGATGAAGCAAAGGCCATTTGTGCAGGGTACTTTAAAAATCAAATTTGGAGTTTATTTGATGGAACAGATGATAGACTTACTCAAGCTCTGCCATTGTTCGTAATTCAAACCCTTTCTGCTACTGGTTCAGAAATGAACTCGTACGCAGTTCTTACAAATGATAAAACACAACAAAAATGGGACTTTGGTTCACCGTTCACATTTCCAAAAGTATCGATTATTGATCCTTATGTTCAAATGTCGCTTCCTTGGAGGCAAACAGTTAATGGCGCTGTTGATTCATTGTCGCACGTTATGGAAAACTACTTTGGAGGTATAGACCAAGAGATTACTTTATCAATCAATGAAGCAATAATGAAAACTATAATTCAAGCTATCGATAAATTACAAGTTGATAAAAATGATTATAATTCAAGGGCGGAGTTTGCTTGGTCATCATCATTAGCTCTATCTGGGCTTACATCGGTGTCGATGCAAGGTGGTGAGTGGGTTGTTCATAGGATTGGACATGCTATTAGTGCTTTGTTCCCTAAGGTAGCACACGCCGAAAGCTTGTCAGTATTATTTCCGGCTTGGATAAAGTACGTGAGTCAATTAAAACCAGAAATATTCGAAAGATGGGCAAAAAATATCTGGCAACAAGAAAGCATCGACTTAGGTATTATCGAATTTCAGAGTAAACTAAGACAATGGAAAGCTCCAATTAGCTTAGCCGATTTAAATATTGATGAAGAAAGTATTATTCCAATAGCTAAAAATTCGATAGAATTAGGACCCATTGGAAATATCAAATCTATAAATTATGAGGATATGGTTAATATTCTGAAATTATCATTATAATATTTAGTGCTCACTTGTTTATTAAGCACCATTCTAAATTAATCACAAAACTACAATATCAGACTATTTAATCTGATATTGTAGTTTTATATACCTAAGTGATTTTTTAATCATATTATAATTCCTTAATTTTGTAATTATAAAGTTTTTAATTTGATTAAATTATATGAAATTTTTAGTAGCTCTATTCCTTATCGCCATTAGCTTTAGCTCCGCATTTGCTCAATATAAAATTTTTGACACACAATCTGGAAAAGAAGTCAGTTTAGAGACAATGGCAAAGCAATTATCAAAAGATAAGTTTATACTCTTTGGTGAATTTCACGATGATAGCTTAATACATCATATTCAATACGAACTATTTAAGCAAATATATAAGTACAATAACAATCTTACTTTAAGTATGGAAATGTTTGAGCGCGATGTACAAAACAAAGTAAATGAATATATTGATGGTGCTATCGACAATGATAGTTTTATCAAAGACTCAAGACCATGGCCAGACTATGCTAAATTTTATGCACCTATGGTAGATTTTGCAAAAGAAAAACATCTTCGTGTATTAGCTGCCAATATACCGCGAAAATATGCTGCCCAATTTGTAAGGGAAGGATTTAGCGGTATCCAAAAAATTGAATTCCCTGAAAGAGAGAACATAGCTGAAAATATTACACTTCGCGACGATAAGTATATGGAAAATTTCTTTAACATAATGCTTAGTTCAGATACTAAAGTAAATGATTTGCCTCCGAATGAACAAAATACACTATACTTATATTATGGTTCTCAAGTAATTAAAGATGAAACTATGGCTGAAAGTATAGTCAAATTTTCTAAAGAAAATCCAGAAACTATAATTTATCACCTAAATGGAGACTTCCATTCTAATTCTTTCTTAGGGACGGCACAAAAAATTGTAGAGCGATTGCCAGAAGCAAAGCCTATTGTTATTACTCCAATCTATTATAAAGACAAAAAAGAGATTAAGTTTAAAGAAGAATATAAGGACTTAGCTAGTTATGTTATTTTTGTGCCTTCTCCTAAAAGGTCTGAAGAAGAAATGGATTTTGGGTCTGGCTCTCACTTTGGAGAAAATTATATTGTTAAGCATAATATTGAATTAGAAATTATTCCATCTGAATCTAAGATTATTGGTAAAGATAATGTGATATTTAAAAACCCAATATTAAAAATTGCAAGTGTAGATATGCTTAATACTTTAAAAATTACTAACGTACAGTATTCTAATAGTGATTTAGACTTTAAAGTAGAAAAGTTAAATGATAATTATAATCGAATAATTTTTAACAACCCATCATTTTATGCGAGAATTTACGGTGAAAATGGCATAAAAGAAACTAATGAACTTACTATTTTCTACGAAGGCAAAGTATATAATAAGCCTAATGAAACTACTCTAATACAAAGGCATTCTAATTCTATTGGGATTATTTCTGACAAAGAAGACGAGGGAATTTACTTACCTGGTTCATCTTTTTACCCTAAAACTGATAAAGATATAGCCGATTTTAATTGTAAAATAACTCTACCTTCAGAATTTACTTTAATTACAAGTTTTGAGAAAGGCACTTATGCAGTTGGCAATAAAGTTACTTATGAGTTAATTAGTGATTTTCCAATTGACGACCTTACTTTAGTAGGTGGGAAATTAAAGGCTATTAACCAACAAAAAGATAACTTTGATATTAGAATTTATACATATCAAGATTTAACTAATCCAGAGCTATTTTTTAATGCTATAAATGATTATCATAAATTATATACTAATTTATTCGGTAATTATCCATTTGAATACTTTTCGGTTGTAGAAAATTTCTTTGCTACAGGGTTTGGTATGCCTGCTTATACATTGCTGTCTGGTAGATTATTAAAGATGCCAAATGTAGTATTGTCGCCTGGCTCTATTGCACATGAATTTGTTCATAATTGGTGGGGGAACAGTGTGTTTACTGATTATGATAAAGGGAACTGGTGTGAAGCTCTAACTACTTTTTCAACAAATTACTATTATAACGCTCTAACGAACAATGAACAAGGCTTAATCAATTGGAGAAAAAAAGCACTGGTTGAATTGGACGCGCTGCCTGATAATAAGAATTATCCTGTAAAGGAATTTAAATACCAGAGTGATATTTTTGATGCTTCTATTGGCTACCAAAAAGGCGCTTTTATATTTATTGAAACTATGAAACTCCTTGGTAAAGATGCATTCTTTGATGCTCTTAAAGTATTTGCAAGCAAGTATAAAGGTAAAAGAGCATATTGGTATAATTTAGCTAATGAATTTAATAGCAAAGCTAAAGAGACCAATAACCCATATCCAATTCGTAGTATCTTTAATCAATGGCTATCAAACAAAGAGCTTCCTGAGTATAAAATAATTAGTTCGGAGATTAAAAATAATAAAGTGAATTTAATAATTGAAGTTAAAAACGTAATACAAAGTAAACTCCCGATAGTGTTTATTGCTGGTGATTTAAAGAATGTAGAATATATTGATATTAAAGACTCATTAAATAAGATTAGCTTAAACTTGCCTGAAAATTGCAATGAAATACAAATTGACCCTAATTACGAGTGTTTACGCTCCGTTTATAAGTGGGAAAAACCTTATAATTTTAATAGAACATTGAGCAACAATCCAATAGTTATTATACCAAATAAAACTGATGCAGACTATAATGTAGCTGAAAAATTTATTGCTAAACTAAAGGAAAGTGGGTATGATTTTAAGATATTTGAGGCTAATCAAGTTAATAATGAAGTAATCAAAAATAATTCATTGATATTATTAGGTAATTTTGAGAATAATTATATCATCAAGCAATTGCAACAACAAATTGCAAATTATGTAAATTTAGATAACGATAAACTTACCATTAAAAATAAAAACTACCCTCTAAATACGGTATCTTCTCTAATTAATATAGACCACCCAACAAACGATGATAAATTATGTTCAGTCTTTTATTACAAGGGTTTGCCTGACGAAAAAATGTTGACAAGATATTTTCACTATATGAGCTATTCCTATCTATCATTAGAAATGGGCAATCGCCAAGGTCCAATTTTAAGTGGAGAAATTTTGCCTAATATCCAGAATAAAAGTGAATTGAGAGTTAAGATTAAATAATATTATTTAATAAAATTAACTATAAAAAAGGAGCTACAAGCATTTAGTAGCTCCTTTATTATTGATATTTATGAGTTACTTTATGAGCGATTGTTTGATAATATCAAAACCTTTATCTATCGTTTCTTGATTTATATCTAAGGCTGGTCTGAACCTTACGGACCTTTCACCACAAGCAAGTATCATTAATCCATTTTGATAGCAATCCGAAATAAATTTCTTCCTTAAATTACCATCTGGCAGATCGAATGCAGCAAAAAGACCTTTACCACGTATATTTGAAATAAATTCAGGGTATTCACTCTCAATCTCATTCATTTTCTTTAATAAGTATAATCCCATATTTGCCGCATTTTCTACTAAATTCTCTTCTGCAATTATTTCTAAGTACATTGTAGAACGAACCATATCTACCAAGTTGCCACCCCAAGTAGAATTGATTCTACTGCTTAAATGAAATACATTGTCTGGTACATCTTCTATCCTATCATTTACGGCAATACCGCAAACCTGCATTTTCTTACCAAAGCAAATAATATCGGGTGCCATATCATAATGTTGATGAGCCCACCATTTGCCCGTCATACCTACGCCTGTTTGAATTTCATCGTAGATTAGTAACGCTTCATTCTCGTCGGCTAATTTACGTAATTCTTGGTGAAATTCCTTGCGGAAGTGATTGTCGCCGCCCTCTCCTTGTATTGGCTCGATAATAATTGCAGCGATATCATCGCGATGCTCAATAAAAGATTGCTTTATTTGTGCTACTGCTAAATTTTCGGCATCTATAACGCTTGCTAAACTCTCGTTATCAAGAGGAAATTTAATTTTTGGATTTGATATACGGGGCCAATCAAATTTTGGAAAGTATTTTACCTTGTTTATATCGGTATTAGTAAGGGACATTGTGTATCCACTTCTTCCATGGAAGGCTTGCTGAAAATGAATTATTTTCGTTCCTTTTTCATAAGTATAGCCTTTCCTAAAATTCTTTCTAATTTTCCAATCAAATGCTGTCTTAAGTGCGTTTTCTACTGCTAAAGCTCCACCACTAATAAAGAAGGCTTTACTAAAGTAATTAGGAATAGCTAAATTAAATAGCGTCTTAACAAAGGTAGCCATTTCAGAAGTATATATATCTGAATTTGAAGGTTTGTTTACGGCTATTTTGCCTAAGGCATTGATAATTTTATTATTATACATTTTGGGATGGTTCATTCCAATTGGCATAGATGCAAAAAAAGAAAAGAAATCTATGAAATCTTTGTTGTTTTTTGAATCATGCAAAATTGAGCCCTTACTCTTTTCTAAATCTAATACGAAATCATAACCATCCGCAAGCATATGCTTACTAAGTGTGTTATGAACTTCTTTACTTTCTACATAATTTGCAGAATAATGAATATCTGTTAATGAATTCATAAATAAATTCCTTATAGTGAGTAGTTATAAAAAAATAAAAGAAAATAATTATTTATTTGTTAAAATGAAAAATTATTAATAAATTTGTTGTAATGCTTATGACAATCGGCTAGAAAACAAAATAAAGGAAAGGAGTGTAAGATTGAGCAAAATATATGAAATAAAGGAACCGCCACGAATAGTGCCAATTCCAACGTTGCATAAACTTGCCGATATTGCTTTTGTTTTCATAGTCAAATTTACGAAAATAAAATGTAATAATTGCAATATGTATTATAATAGTAGTTTTATTTTCTCAAAATAGCTTAATTTTTAAGAATTGTGAAAAAAAATTAAGATTATTATAAATATTTTTTGTAATTTTAAAGTATCATAAAGTATAAAATTGAATAAAGTTTAAATAATAAAATATATTAATAATTTTGGGAGTTTGCTCAAATGACAATACAAAATTTTTCTAGTAAGACAAAGAAACACAAATTGGGTCTGCAACATATTTTACTGGTTGTAGGTATGTTTGTTGTATTCTTTTGGTTCTTTTTCTATTCTGCAATGCCTAACTTAGTTGCTTCATTTGTAGTTCCACTTTTTCAACCATCGCAAGAATTACAAACTAAACTTGGTTTCGTAAAATTTAATGGCTTGGTGTGGGCTTCAACTTCAAAAGAAAATGTCGCACAAGCAACTGGCAAAGAAATATCCGAAGCAATGAATAATAAGGAGTATATTTTTGATTTTACATTCAAAAGTAGAACCGAAAAAGAGAGTGGATATTTTAAAACTACAAGTGAATGGTATGCAAAAGCGCCTGTGTTAGGTGAAGAAGCTATTATATTAGAGCCATATGTTGGTTTTGCATACTTGTCTGCTGTGTTTGCTTTTGTCCTAGCTATATTATTAACAATGTTTATGCCTTCAAGTATAGGATTCCTTGCAGTACTTTTTGATAAACAAATTGATGATACAAAAGTAAAACTTCGTGTTCAAACTGGCTTCAATGACGACATTATTGAATTGTTAATTATGCCAGACGATAAACTAAAAGAAAAAGACGTTGCTGATGTGAGGACATCTTTCAGATTAGTATGGGATAGAACTATGACTGAAGACATTGCTTCGCCTTTCCAATCTGCTAAATTCGATGATATGTTTGATGATGATACAGATATTTTATATTTTAGAAATGAAGCTATTTACAATAGAATTAAAGAATTTTTCTCTGATTTCGTGGTTATCGAGATAAAAGATATTAAAAATGCTTTAATCTGGAGAAGAAATAGATTACAAGCAATGAAAGGATTCCGTTTATACATGGCTCACCACTTTACAGAAAAGTACTCAAACGTTGTAACTGGCTTGGCTTACGGCGGTGCAGCATTACTTATCGTTGCCGTTGGTATTCGTGGTCTTAAATTCATTCCTGCTGCTCGTCCATCATTTATCTTATTAGCTATTACACTTGAATTTACGATGCTTTCACTTCTTGCTTTAACTTTGATGTATACTGAAGAAGAAGAAAGAATGGACAAAATGTTAAAGAAAATGGAAGATGCTAACCGCAGTCAGCTTGAAGCATTGCGTAGCCAACAAGTCGATATACACCAATTGGCTAACGCTTTAGTAGGTAATACAGCTGAAATTATCAGAACTAGAGTAGAAACTGCTATTGAAGAATATATGACTTCAGGCGACCAAGTTCAAAGAGCTATTGCTGATGAAATTAGTAAAAAATTATTATTTACTCTGAAAGAAGAAAATCACCAAAATAGACAAAAACAATATGGTGGCAGATAGTAAATTTTAATTACAAATAAATTTAAAACCGTTAATTAATACAATTAGCGGTTTTTTTTCTAATATACATACTTTAATACAATTAGAATTATTTCGTTTAGTCTAATAATCAGATTATTAAAGGCAAATATGAAATTATTCATAAATATATTTTCGTTATTCTGTTCTACAGTACTATTATTTTCACAGACATATAATTTTAATACCAACAATAATAATGTTGATATTATTTTATATAATAATTTAAATGGCAAATATGTACTATCTGATAAATATAACCCGATTGATAGCTCGTATTACTTTAGAGTGGCAGTAGATAAAGCATTACCAAAAATAGAATCTTCTAACAAAGAAATTTCTTTTACAACAAGTTATGGAATTATCAGAAAAGTAAATTATGTAGATATAGCCATAAAAGCAAGTTCAATAAAATTGATTAAGTCGGAGCTTAAACTTAGAATTAATCTTAATTTACTTAAAAAAGAGATAAACTTAAAAGGCTTTGACGATGAGGCTTTTTATGACGATTTTATTAATAAGGAACAAATACCGCAGCTAAAGCAGAAGCTAATTATAAATGACTTACAGAATAATACCTGGTTCAAACCTGAGAATGATTACCTAAAATTATTTACCACTAAAGATGCTCCAGCGATAATATTGATGAAAAATATTATTGAGCTTATGCCAAATTGGAAGAATCATAATATTGATGATTTAGTATTATATCAAAGAGGCAAGCAAGTACCTATCTATATTATTGATAAAGATAATATAATTAATGAGAATGATACTATAATATTTATGGGGAGCAGAGCTTATGGGGATACTACATATTTTGAAAACTATACTAATAAAGAAGCATTTTTTATAACCTTAGAAACAAATATAACTAAGCAAAGGCTAAACGATATAGATATTTCCTATAAATCAGGTGCTATTACAGAGAAAATATTGATTGATAAGCATATTGAAAAGGATTTAAAGTATAGTACTGGTACACAGTTTATAAGTGATTATTTTATAAATCAAATAGAAAAGAGTAATCATTTTGATACAAGAACGGTATGGGGAGAAGGCTGGTTCTGGAGCATTTTAACACCTAAAAGAAATGGCTTGCCTAATGATACTACGCCAGGTGATTTTTTATTAACTTACCAAAGTATTAATCCACTTTTTGAAGAAAATGAGCCATTAAAAATTAAATTATTTTATCAATCTTTACAAGATTCTTTAAATCCTTTTGATTTATTACCTCAAAGAATTACGCATTATGATTTAATATTTGATATTAATGGCAAAAAGAGTAATGAAAGTAAATTTTCAGGTTATAGTAAAGATTCTCTAGAAATTGATATTAAGAGTAGCGATTTGTATGTAGGGCATAATTTGTTTAAAGCTATCCATAAACAAATGTATTCAACTACGAACTCAAGTTTATTAGCTGATTATTTTAATATATATGGTAATGTTCGTGCTGTCGCTGATAATGGTGGACTAAATTTTGAACTTGAAGCTAATCAAAGTAAAAACATTAAGCTGCATAATTATAAATCTAATAAACTGATTGTAATTAATCCCGATAATAATAATATTGGCTTTGCTAATTCCGATAGCGCTGCGTTTTATGTTAGAATGACAGCAGATCTAACAAATTCTAACTTTGTAGCTTTAGGTATTAACGATAGCCTTATAAGTGCTAATGGAGAGGCTTACCATTTCTTTATTAACAAAGCGCCAGACTACAAAGAATTTATTTATTATAATTCTAAAACAAATCTTAATGAAATAATAGATATATTTAAAAATTTGCCACAAAATTCCGTTGTGTTGGTAGCGAATGCTGGGAAAGCACAAAATAATCCTAGTATTAATCAGATTATACAAAATTTAGGAGCAACTGCCGATTTAGCTAACTTAAATGGGAACTGGATTTTTGCTAACATATATGGTAGTAACACAAAGAGTGAAATATATAAAACGGATAATTTAGCAAGATTATCTCAATCTTTTAGTTCTCCAATAGCTAATACCTTTTCTTATATAATAAATTTAAGCTCAAACTCAAGCTCTAATTCAAAAATTTATACTACTGATATGCTATCTGCAGAAAATGTTAGTCCTGTGATTGTATCAAAAACAAATTTATATAATCTTGAGGATAGCATTAAAGCTATATATATTACGCATAAGAATTTTTATTCAGCAATCTCTAAGCTAAAGAGCTATAGAGAAAAAAGTCAAAATATTAAAGTAAAGCAAATTGATGTCGAAGATATTTATAACCAATTTAATTATGGAAACGAATCGCCACACGCAATTAAAAATTACCTTCAATACTATTATAATTCAAATAAGGATTTGCCAAAATACTTAACTTTAGTAGGTGATGCTACTTGGGACCCGCGAAAATTAACTTTAAATTCAATAAGTAATAACTATATGCCAGCGTATGGTAACCCAGTAAGCGATTTCTGGTATGGCTTGTTAGATGGAGAAGGTGATTTTGACCCCGAGATATACGTAGGTAGAATATCAATTAAATCTAATGAGGAAGCTAATAACGTAGTAAATAAATTAATACAATATGATACGATACCACCATCAGAATGGATGAAAAGATATTTATTTTTAACCGGTGGGATGGACACAGGTGAACGAAATTTATTCTATAATTATATTGGCAATTTTTATAAAGATTATATTACAAATTCTACTTATTGTAATAACTATGACTACGTTCGTAAAGACGCAAATACTCCAACATCATCTAGTCAAGGCAGTGAAATAAGAGAAAAAATAAATAAAGGAAATATTTGGACAATTTATATTGGGCACGCTGCTTCCGAAATATTTGAATTAGATGGTTGGAGTGCATTTAGTCTAAATAACAACCAAAAATATGGACTACTATCCACTATATCATGTAATACGGGCGCCTTTGCTGAACCCAATTTGATTACTTGTAGAAATGAAGAATATCTATTGGTACCTGATAAAGGTTTTATTGGAGTGATGGGATCGACTACATTAGGATTTGTTGGGGAGCATAATTATATTACATCAGAAATGATTAAATTAATAGGGGATACACTTAGAAAAGAGAGGAATCTTGGCGAAATTTTCTATTATGGCAAAACCAAGATGGCTAAAAATTCCTATCAATTATTTACTTTATATCATTTCAGCTTATTAGGAGACCCGCTTACCCGTTTCCGGTTTGCTAAAAAAAACGACCCATACCTTAATCAAGATAATATTAACATTACTATTGATGGAGCAACCAAACAAGCAACCGATAAAGATAATATAATATCTATAAAGGGTAAGTTGCTCAATTATGGTTATAATATGAACACATACTTTGAGCTAAGATGTATTAGAAGTTACAACGATAATATGGACACTAACTCGCTATATTTTAAGGATTTATGTAGTTTTAAGGATTTTGAATTTAAATTTGCTATAAAAGATAAGCCCGGTACACATTATATTGAAATTTTGATTGACCCCGATAGTTTGTTAGATGAAGAGAGTAGGGATAATAATACTTTAACGTTCAAAATAGAAGTATATAAAGATGGCGTTATTTTCTTAGATCCGCAAGCAAATTGGGATTTAAGCCGAAATAGTGCGAAAGTTAGAATACTAAATCCACTGGGTAATAATCTTTTATATGATTATTATTTTTCAATAGCTGATGATACACATAATTTACTCTATTCTGCTAATTCTATTGATAATTTAAGCGAATTTATAATTAATGAGGACTTTGTAGATTGGGTGCCAGATTTATCTAAGTATGAATTAGCATCCTATATTATTTCTGCCCGCTCCAAAAGCAAAATTGACGGCAAAGAAAGTGAATTTATATCAGTCCCTATTAATTTAGTTGATAATATATCGAAGGATAAAATTAGCTATCAATTACATACAAAGGAAAATGTCAATTTTGAAAATAGCCAACATCTTGAATATGATACTAAAGATAGTGTATTAAAATTAAAAAGGTATTCTATTCCATTTAAAACGCTTTCTGCTGGTGGGATTTACGATACTAATATGGTATTTATAGTTAGACCATATATTGATATGGAAGTAGGGGAACACGTCTTTGTACAAGGTTTCCATGATAGAGGTTTTAGTGTAGGGGTTTTCAGTAGTACGCCAAATGGTATAACTACAAAGTATAGACTATATGATACATGGGGAAAAGATGCAAGCCACCCACCTAGTAATTGGTATAGAGATTCAGTATCTGTTGATTTAGTACGATTCTTAAGAGATTCAGTAGGGGAGAATGATTATCTTGTTTTAGGCACAAGCCATGGCGCCTTTCGTTTGCCAGTCTATTTTAAAATTTTGGCAGAAAACCCTAATGATGGCTCAATAGATTCTCTATTCTCCGTTCTTCGTAGTTATGGCTCTTATATTGTAGACACTCTAAAAATTGACCACGATGACGAGCATTTTAATACTTCATTTACTATGATAGGATATAAAGGAGCAAAGCAAGGTACGATTTATGAAGATGTAAACGTAAGCGGCGATTCTGCAACCACACAAGGCGAAATATTCTTATTCGATAGTAATGGGGAGTTTACTACTAAAAAAATTGGTGAGGCACGGCAGTGGAATAAACTATATATAAATGGGAAATTTGATACAGATAACTATTATTTAAATGTTAAAGTGTACGGTATATCTACCACAAACAAGGTAGAACTTTTTAAAGAAGTAATATATACTGAACCTTTAGATATAAGCGCCCTCGACGCAAGCAAGTTTCCATTTATTCAAGTAGAGTGTAAATACATTACCAAAGATTCCTCTGTAAAAAAACTTATAGAAAGTGAAATGTTAGGTATATCATCAATTACTACTGATTTTGTCCCTGTAGACGAATTGGCAATTGTTAAGTCGGAAAGTAAGATTATTAATAATGAGCAATTACGTGGAGAACCTTCTATTATAGATATAGCAGTGAGAAATTTATCTTTACGAAGTAACGTAGACTCTGTTAATACTAATTTGACTATAGATAATGGCACACAATTACCTTATCAGTATAACGTAAAATTTAACGGCTTAAAATCTGATACTAAGCAAAGTAGCCAAGTAATAATCCAAACTGACTACCTACAGAAGCTAAATCCTATCTTTATAAGTTTGAATAAAGAAGAATACCCTAAAGAACAATATTATTTCAATAATAACACAAGCTTAGAGCTAATTACGCGTAAAGATACAACAAAGCCAAGCATTAAACTATATATAGATAATAAACTACATCAAAAAGATGATTATATTACAAGATTGCCAGAATTTAAAATAGAATTATACGACAATTCACCTCTTCAGATAATAGACTCAAATTGTATAACAGTTAGAGTTAATGGCTACTTGCACCCATTTCAGCGTACATTGAGTAGTAAATTTGAAAGTATTAATAATGGCACTAATTTAAAGGCAATTTTTACATTTAGACCAGATTCTATGCAATATGAAGATATTTCTATTATAATCTACTATTATGATGCTGAAATGAATAGGGATACTATCTACACTTCTGCAAGAACCTCATTGTATAATGCCGAAATATTAGATTATATAGTATATCCTAACCCAGCAATTGATAATATTCAGTTTGCACTCAAATACAAAGCGCCAGATAGTGACGCCGAAGCTTTTATTGATATTTATGATATGACTGGAACAAAGGTAAATTCTATTAAGCAAAAAATTGAAATTGGAAATAATAATATAAATTTTCAACTAAAAGATTATTACAACAATTCTTTATCTTCAAACGTATATTTCTATGTAGTATATATAAGAAGCAGATATTACGTAGAGCCCAAATATGGGAAATTTATTATAATTAAATGAGGTTAAATATGAATGACTATTTTTTAGAAATGTTCGAGTATAATAAATATGCCAACAATTTATATATTAAAGAGATGATAGAAAATAACATAGAGAATACTAAAATTAATAAATTGTTCTCGCATGTTCTAAATTCTCATAATATTTGGTTATGCAGATTGCAAAAGAAATTTTCAAGATTTAAACTTTGGGATGTTCATGCAAATCAAATGCTAAGTGAGATTAATCAACAGCTTTATATAGAATCATTATATTATGTTAATGTATTATCGCCAAGCGATTTTAAACAAACAGTAGAATATAAAGTTTCAACAAGTGAATCATTCGAAAATACTGTTCTGGAATGTTTAACTCAAATAATTACTCACGGAGCTCACCACCGCGCCCAAATATCATTATTATTAAGGCAATTGGATATAGAACCGCCAAAATCTAATTATATATTTTATTTAAGAGATACTAATAAATAAAATTAAAATTATATTGCTCTATATATGAATAGAAATAATTATAGAACAATAGCATCATACGTAGGAAATTAGCAATTAATGAAATACAAAAATATACGAGAAGAGGAGCTAAAAAATAAAGTTGGAGCCGAGTGGTTTAAGGCATTTGATACAACAGCAATAATTGGTAATATTGACTTTACTGTTTTTCCGAAGCAAAATAATATTTTGGGTCGGTTACCATTGCTCTGGGCAGAATCTAAAACGGGGGACTTTGATATTGCCACTATGTTTGTGCAACTTATTTTGACAATTGGCAAAGCCCGAGCTTTTGACAAAACTTTGCCTCCTGCCTTTTTAGGAGCGTTTGACTTTAGGAAAATTGCCTTTATTCCGTATATTAGCGTTCAAGAGATTTTTTACCTAAACGATTTTAATTGGAATGTAACGCCAAGCAACCACGAAACAAGAGAATTTAAATTAATCAAAGAACGTATTGAAGCTAATTTGGAGCAGAGTAGCTATGTTTATGATTATATAAAAGATGAAAAAGATTTAAAAGCTTTCATTGATAATAATATTGCTAAAGCTACAGAAACAAGCAAAGTTAGAATTGATAAAAATAATTTTATACCAATTTATTTGCGCTGGCTTGAACTTATAAAGCCAATCATTGATGTAAATTGGGGCGAGCTTAAAAAAGCAAATATTTTAGACAGTGATTTTTATTTAGCCGATTTGTTTGTTGATGACAAGGATACGGCGAAAATAGAAGACGATCTAAGTATTAGAGAAAACCTATTTGTTATTTTTCAAAATCAAGGCTATAAAATTGCCAAAGAAAATATAAAACAAATGTTTGATGCGACTATTAATATAAAAGCTAAAGAAACGTATCAACAATTTTGGAAACGCTACAAACGCCCCCCTATAAAAGAATTTCAAAGCTATATAATAGAGCGAAGAGATTTACTGGTACCGCAAGATATTAGAGAACGAAAGGGTGCATTTTTTACTCCACGCATATGGGTGGAGCTTTCACAAAAATACCTTACTGGTTATTTGGGGGAAAATTGGCAAGACGAATATTACGTTTGGGATTGTGCTGCTGGCACAGGCAACCTGCTTGCTGGCTTAACCAATAAATATAATATTTGGGCAAGCACCCTTGACCAAGCAGATGTCAACGTAATGCACGATCGTATAAAACACGGCGCAAACTTGTTGGAAAGCCACGTTTTCCAGTTCGATTTTTTGAATGATGAGTTTACTAAACTGCCACAAGGCTTGCAAGATATTATTAATAGTGAAGAAAAACGTAAAAAATTAATTATTTATATCAACCCACCTTACGCGGAAGGTGACAATGTTCGGGGAATTGGTAGAAGGAATGTGCACATAAGTAATATACATAGCAAATATCAAACTATAATGGGAAAGGCAAGCAGTGAATTGTTTGCCCAATTTTTGATAAGAATATACCAAGAAATACCTAACAGTGTGCTTGCAAATTTCTCAAAGTTGAAAAATTTGCAAGCACCAAATTTCTCTGATTTTCGTGATTTTTATCAAGCAAAGCTCGAAAAAATATTTTTGGTACCAGCAGATACTTTTGATAATGTGAAAGGAAATTTTCCCATTGGTTTTAAGATTTGGGACACAGGGAAGAAAGAAGTTTTTAAAAATATAATTGCAGACATTTACGATAAAAACGCCAATTTTATTGGTACTAAAAGAATTTCAACGTATACATCAAAATATATAAGCGATTGGCTTGAAATAAATTCAAAAAAGATTTTTACTAACTGTATTGGTCATATGGCCTCCGTTGGGAACGACTTTCAAAATCAACGAATGATTTTTATTGATAATGAAGAAAAAGAAAATTGGAAAAGAGGTGGGCGACATACAAGAATTACAGCGGATAATTTAATTCCAGTTTCAATTTATTTTTCTGTTCGCAAAGCAATTGAAGCCACTTGGCTCAACGACCGTGACCAATTTTTATATCCCAACGATGGCTGGAAAGTGGATAGTGAATTTCAAAATGATTGTTTAGCTTACACTCTTTTTAACAACAATATACAATCAAAATTTGGTATCAACCATTGGATCCCCTTTACCGAGCAAGAAGTAAACGCCAAAGAAAAGTTTGAAAGTAATTTTATGACTGATTTTATTAAGGGTAAAGTTGCAATGTTACAGCATAATTCGGATAATTTATTTAATTCTCCAGATAATAGTAGCCTTGATAATCAAGGAAATTATAACAATCAAGGTTCAAACAAGATGCTACAATTTTCAGCCGAAGCAACAGCCGCTTTTGATGCAGGGCGTGAACTCTGGCAATATTATCATTCTTTCAATGCAATAAAAGCAAACGCTAATTTATACGATATTCGAGAGTATTTCCAAGGGCGTAACGACAAAGGAAGAATGAATACAAAAAGTACAGACGAAAAATATATCACACTCATAGGTAATTTACGTGAAGCACTAAAAAGCCTTACAACTAAAATTGTACCAAAAGTTTATGATTACGAATTTTTGAAATAGTAACGAAAAGAATCATTAATAATAGTAAAGTATTAACTGTCGGACCTATTTGTTATTTTAAGGCAAGTCGATTATTAAAATTCGTCAGACAAATATACGTTGTATTTCTAAGATTGCAATTATAGGTGTGTGTTGTGGATATTTTCAGAAAACACTGGTTCGATATTGGAGGTATTTTAGCTGTTGCTACTTTGGTGCTAGTTTATATATTTAGCTCCTATCTAAGCAATTACCAAATAATTATGTATTTGAGCCTAACATCCTTATTTTTTCATCAATTGGAAGAATATCGTATTGTTGGAACTTTTCCCGGAATGATTAATAGAGTAATGTTTAATAGTGATTTACCTGATAGGTTCCCACTTAATACTAATACTTCCTTAATAATCAATGTATATATAGGGTGGACTTTGTATTTATTGGCGGCTATAGTGGGTACAAATGGCGTCTGGCTGGGTATTGCTTCTATGATGGTTTCGCTTGGAAATATTATAGCACATACGTTTTTATTTAATATTAAGGGCAGAACACTATTTAACGCTGGACTAATTACTTCTTGGCTGTTGTTTGCTCCTTGTATATTTATATTTACTATCATTGTTGTAGATAGTAAGGTAGCGTCGTCAATAGATTATTTACTTGGTGTTCTATTGGGTATTTTAATAAATATTTTTGGAGTATTCAAGCCTATTACAATATTGGCTAATAGAGATACAAATTATATTTTTAAAAATAGTCAATTATTAAAATGTGATAGAAAATAATTTTTAATATTTAAAAATGCTGGAAATTATGATATTAGCTTTAAGAATAGTATTAGGTTTAGTTGCAATGATTTGCTTCTTGGGTGGACTAAATATTATGTTGAAAGGTGCAAACGGCTTTTTGCCAAAAGATATCGCACCACAATTAGTTTTAGATAATTTACTAAGATTTCTAAGCGGCATATATTTCGGTTCAGGGATATTATTTATTTACTCACTTATTAATGTGGAGAGTTTAGGCTCTTTTATTTATTGCATGGGGTGCGTAGTTTGCTTTTCGGGCTTAGGTAGATTATATTCAAGAATTAAAGTTGGGTCAGCGGGTATGTATTTTGATATAATTATGCTTGTAGAGGTATTGCTTGGCTTAATTATTATATTATTAGAATATATCAGGTAATTGAGCCTAAAAATTTTCAATAATAAATTTTAAATTCTTGTACAGCTTATGGGGTCCATTTCATGTTGTTTTAGGTGTTTATATCACTCAGTTTTCGCATTGATTAATCAAAAAGTGAGTTTATAAGTTGTTCTTTGGAAATCTTTAAATGGTTGGCTATATCCTTTAAAATAGCAGATAAAGTACCAATTTTTATAGGACTATGAGCAGGAATAGTAATGTGATGTTCGCCAAAGCTATTTGTTGTAAGTCTAATATGACTACCAGTCTGTCGAATGATTTGATTGCCATACTTAGAGAGCAGCAATGCTAATCTGATGCCGTTAATATCTCTTGGTATTTTCATGATAATGCAAAGACTTCATCACGAACAAAATGCAATCTAACAATTTTGGGAAGGTTTGCATCATCAAAATGGCATGTAATAGCATCTTCAATATTAGCTTTTAACTCTGGTATCGAATTGCCATCAGTAAAAATGCTATGATTCAAGGCTCGAGCAGTAAATCCACTTTCTGGATCTTCCTCGACAACAAATATTATTTCGCTCATAATATAGCCCATTAATAATTACAAATTATTAAATGTAACGTTAGGATAGAAGGAAAATTTTATGTTAAGAAAATTATTGCTGATACTATTGATTATTTTAGTTTATGTTGAAAAGAGATAAAAGGAAGTCCCTTCGGGGTGGAAGGGCTTTCTTTGATATAATAAAATTCGAATCAATTTTCTTGAGGATGGGTATCGTGTTGAGATGGTACAAAACAAGTAATATATGAACTTGGTGGTAATAAAGTCGTTAAAGCACTAGAAGGTAGAAATGTAAATAAAATTGTAACTGTTATGAGTGACGCTGAAGGAGGACAATTTATTCCATTTAAAAACTAAGGGAATCTTCAATGAATGACAAAACATTTGACATAGTTAATAAACATGTTTCCATCTGGAATATTTTAAATTTACCAGAAGAAATTGCTATTTATGAATACACAGATTTTGTTCCCCTAATAATAGAATTTCTGAATGGTAATACAGAGAGCCTGATAGAAATTAATAGTTATATTTCTGATTTAATAGGTATCGGATTTGAGAATAGCAATGTATTAAATGATTTTAATATATTGTTACAATCTATTCGAAATGAATTAATTATTTAGACCAAAATTAAATAATGATATAATTTCATTTCATTTTATTTATTTTCAGAAGTAAATACAAATATGATTTTTCTAACAATAATTTAGCTATGTTTGCAAATATTAAACAGAATGTTGAGCAGTTTGATTATGATTATAGGGGACTGATGAATCGGTATAGAAAGGGTGAAGTTTTTGCTTCCGATACTTGTGAAATTTCGCAGATGTTGCTGACAGATGTGGAATGGCAGTATCGCTATAACCCTTTCGGCGACCACACTTCGACTTCGCTCAGTGCAGGTGGCGTAAGAAAGTACGACTACGAAATAGGAAGGTTTACTAGTGTGGATCCACTCTGGGAGAAATATACAGGATGGACGGGGTATCAGTATAGTGGGAATAAAATAAAAATAATAATCAAACATCTTTTTATATAAAATAGCCAGGAGTTATGAAATGAATTTTACAGCAAATTATATTAAAATAGAATCTGGATTTATGGGGCAAATTGTAGAATGGCCTGAAGTTATTACTGAAGGGGAAACAATTGATGAATGCAGAGATATGTTGAAAAATGCTTTGGAAGAAATGATTTTAGCTCATAAACAATTAGGTTATTCAATTCCCATTAAAGAAGTTTATTCAGAGCCAATGAATTTGGACTTGGAATATGTCGGTTAAAAGAAGAGATTTAATAGCATATTTAATTTCCAATGGCTTTCAATTAATTCGCGAAGGTGGAAATCACTCAATCTATGGAAAGGACAAGAAAATTATACCAGTCAAAAGACATACAAAGTTTGATAGAATTACTGCTAATGAAATTTGTAAACAAGCTGGATTAGATAAGAAATTTTAAAATATGGCACATCCAAAATATAATAATTTTCATCTTGGCTCGAAGGCGGTAGAGGTGGACTCTGTAGGAAATATTATTGATTATGTGCAGTATAATCCTTTCGGCGACCACACTTCGACTTCGCTCAGTGCAGGTGGAGTAAGAAAATACGACTACGAAATAGGAAGGTTTACGAGTGTGGATCCTCTCTGGGAGAAATATACAGGATGGACGGGGTATCAGTATAGTTTGAATAACCCGATTTGGGTTAAGGATTGGGATGGAAAGGATGCTGGGGTTTTAGTAATACCAGCTTACGTTGGAGGTTCTGTAGTCATTGGATTAATAGGATGGGCTTATACTGAAGCTACTAACCCCGGATCGACACAAGGTTTAGTTGATGTTATAAGTACTTCTTTTAATAATGCTATAAATGATATACTAAATTTAAATTCTTCAAACGTTATCGTTCCAGAGTTACGTTTTTTTGTCAAACCCTATTATTGGAAAAACTATTTCTTCACAATTCACAATTTATTGAATTAAATATTCCCAATTTTGTAGATTCACTCATTTCATCTAAATATAATATTTCAGAAATTATTTCTTGTAATAGAGTTTTATCTATCCTGTTTGCAGCTACATGATAACTAATGTTCTCCATTTCTCTGATAAATTTTGGAACAATAAAAACATACCCATTTATCATGAGGAAATGAGCCCCCAGAGTAATTGCGATACGTTTATTGCCATCTTCAAAACAATGGAATTTATTCGCAGAAAAAAACAAATGTGTTAACTTCTCTTCAAGAGTAGGATAGTAGTCGTCATTTTGAATATGACTTAAAACTCCATCCAAAATTCCTATTTCTCTTTGGCCAGTTATACCACCTCCACTGACTTCAACTGTTTTCGAGTGGAGTTTAATTGCCTCTTCAAGGGTAGCGTAGACAAATTTCATTATTCCCGCTCCTTAAGTCGCTTGAAAACATCTTTGGCTTCTTCTAATCTTTCGGAAAGTTCCTTACTTTTTTCTCCTAAAAACCTTTCAAACTCGCTTGCTTGCAGTGGAGTAACATACTCCTTGAGTTGATGATGTAAAGCATATCGAAAAGCTAAGTCCCTGCTTGCCATTTTATTTCTTGCTCTTTCAATCAATGGCTTCCAATGAGCTTGATTTTCAAATTTTGTAAACAATTTATCAACTTCCCAACTATTTAATTTTCTACCCACCTCTGCTGAAGATTGTCTTAACATATCTGCAAATCCAGCTTCATAAGAAGAAATTAAATCTAAAACTTCTGAATAGAGCGTCTCTCGGATTTTATCCTGTTTATTTAGCTTTAAAATATTTTTATATTCATTTGCCTTTTCTTTAAATATACTTACATAGATCTTATTTGTGTAAAGAGGATATTTAAAATTACCCATATCCACAAAATCTTTTAAAGCATCAGTAAATTGTTGTCTGTAATTTTCTTCGTGAAACAAAGCATATATAAAATCTTCATCTCGTTGGTTTATATACTTAGTGCCACCACCAGTTTTTTGATTAATAACATCTATTACTATATCTAAAATTGCTTTACGTAATAACTCAGCACGCTTACTTTCAGTCAGCAGCATACCTATATTTAATAAAGACTTAAAGTTAAAAACACCTAATTGAGGCGTTTTGTTACCGACATCAATGTCGGTAACATCGGAGTTCGTAATTGCTAACTTCAATTCTTTCAATCGGTTACCTCGTAACACCTCGTAACCATTTTGACTAATTTCATCTATATTTGATTCAAGGTAACGCTCAATTGTTCTTATGTCAACTTCATAAAAACTAGCAATTTGTTCTTTGGTAAACAGATAAACTCCTTCAAAAACAATTCCTTTTATACTTACAGCCTTTTGAATTTCAGCAATAGCATAAGGATTGTTAAGAATATTTTGCCTGTCTAAACCAGAATTCGTTAAATCTTTTTCCATCTTTTATACTCCTTCCACATCAGTATATTTTAACATAAATAAAAGCCTTTTTTAAATTATAAAATAACAACTTAACAAGAATTTAGCTATGTTTGCAAATATAGGCCAAAAACTAAAAACTTGAATAGTCCTAAAATAAGTATACAAAATTAAATTACCAAATTAATCCCCAATTG